>JAXMNT010000016.1:0-147614 GCA_034670305.1 Deltaproteobacteria bacterium | reverse complement strand
CGATATCGAACGGGCTCTCGCCCACCTCGAGCAGGTCGTCGCGATGCTCGTCGCGCTGATCAAGCGATCTGACCGCTGATCCGCGGGCAAGGGCAAAGGCAAGGGCAGGGGCAAGGGGCAGGCTGCTTCAGAACCAGCTTCGGAGCCAGCGACAGAATTAGCTGCAGAACCAGCGACAGGGAGAGCGACAGCGACAGCTTCAGAACCAGCCACAGCTTCAGAACCAGCGACAGCTTCAGAACCAGCCACAGCTTCAGAACCAGCGACAGCTTCAGAACCAGCCACAGCTTCAGAACCAGCGACAGCTTCAGAACCAGCCACAGCTTCAGAACCAGCGACAGCTTCAGAACCAGACAGCGACAGCTTCAGCACCCAGCTTCAGCGCACCGCCTCAGCATCGGCCTCGGACTCTGCTTCGGAACGATCCAGGGAAGGCCCGGTTCCGATCGCCGCTTCGCTTCGACGTCGGCCACGGTATGCTGCGCGCCGATGGCCGGGCCCAGCATTCTCAACACCGTCAAGGACCTCGAACGGTTGCGTCAGATCGTTGGCGTGCTCGTCAAACACGGGTTCGGCGAGGTGGTGCGGCGCACGGGGCTCGGGTCGCTCGTGCCGGGGCGCAAGAAGAAGGAAGTGCCCGAAGTTCGGGTCGGTGAACGGATCCGCCTCGTTCTCCAAGATCTCGGTCCGAGCTTCGTGAAGCTCGGACAGATCGTGAGCACCCGGCCGGACATCATTCCGGCGGACATCATCGAAGAGCTCAAGAAGCTGCAAGACGATGTGCCGCCCGAGGACTTCGAGAAGATTCGGCCGGTGATCGAGCAAGAACTCGGCGCGCCGATCGACGTCATCTTCGACGACTTCCAAGAGATCCCGCTCGCGTCCGCGTCGGTCGGACAGGTGCACCGCGCGAAGCTCAAGACCGACGAAGGCGCGATGGACGTCGTGGTCAAAGTGCAGCGGCCGCACGTGCGCCGCACCATGGAGGCCGACCTCGACCTGCTCTACTGGCTCGCCCATGCGGTCGAACGGTCGATTCCTGAAGCGCGTCTCTACAACCCGGTGAAGATGGTTGGCGAGTTCGACCGCGCGGTCACCGCGGAGCTCGACTACGTCCAGGAGGCGGACAACGCCGAACGGTTCGCGCGCAACTTCGAGCGCAAGCGCTACGTGAAGTTCCCGAAGGTCTACCGCCAAGCGAGCAGCCGGCGGGTGCTCACCCTCGAGTTCATCGGCGGGCCGAAGATCGACGCGGCCGCCGAGCAGGGTTTCACGGGCGAGAAGATCGCGAAGACCGCGATCGACGTGATGATCCAGCAGATCTTCGAAGACGGCTTCTTCCACGCCGATCCCCACCCGGGCAACGTGTTCATTCTCGGCACGCCGGACGCGCCGATCATCGGCATGATCGATCTTGGTCTGGTCGGTCACCTCACGCCTCAGCTGCGCGACCGAACGATCGACTTGATGGTCGCGGCGGTACGCGAGGACTACCGAGGCATCGCGGATGCGCTCTGGGCGATCGGGCGACCGACCAAGAAGGTTGATCGACAGGCGTTCGAAGCAGAGGTCGCAATCCTCTCGCAGAAGTACCTCGGCAAGAAGCTCGGCGAGATCGAGCTCAGTGGTCTGCTCCGCGATCTCATCGACGGCGCGCGGCGCTACTCGGTGGAGGTGCCCGGCGGGTTTCTGATGATGGGCAAAGCGCTCATGACGGTCGAGGGCGTGGGCAAAGAGATCTACCCGGAACTCGATGTGTTCCAAGAGGTCCGCCCCTTCTTTCTGCGCCTCATCCAGCAGCGCTACTCGCCCGAGCGCATCACGCAGGACGTCATCCGCGGCATCATGCGCTTGAGCGCCGCGGCCTCGGAAGCCCCGCTGCAACTCCAGGAGATCCTGGAAGACCTTCGCAAGGGCGCGTTCCGGGTGCAGACCCGGGATCCGAGCACCCGCGACGCGGCGGATCTGATCGGGCGCCGCATCTTCAGCGGCATCGTGGTCGGCTCCTGTGTGATCGGGGGCGCCATGTTGCTCAGCGCTCGACAGCGCTGGATGGGCAGCGTCCTGCTCGGCGTAGGCCTGACCTACACCTTCGCCCACACCGCCCTCATGTTCTTCCTCAACCGCCGCCGCCCCGACGAGTAAATCCGGCTTCGGGGATCGGCTTCGGCGTCGGCTTCGGGATCGGCTTCGGTGTCGGCTTCGGCGTCGGGGATCGGCTTCGGGGATCGGCTTCGGGGACCGGCTTCGGCGTCGGCGTCGGCTTCGGCTTCGGCATCGGCTTCGGCTTCGGCTTCGGCTTCGGCTTCGGCCTCGGGTTCGGCTTCGGCTTCGGCTTCGGGATCGGGCTAGATCGGCTTCGGCCGTCGCTTCCGCTTCGGGCTTCGGGGATCAGCGCACTTCAACCACCCGCCGCCGCCAATTAACGCTCCGGAAACATGCCGGAAACATTGGAGGCGTACAGCGTGGTCCGAAGCGGCTTCGCGCCGTTCGGAGGTCGCCGAGATGAAGAAGGTCGAAGCCATCATCAAGCCGTTCAAGCTGGACGAAGTGAAGGACGCGCTCGGTGAAGTCGGGGTCAAAGGCATGACCGTGACCGAGGTCAAAGGCTTCGGCCGGACCGGCGGAAAACGAGAGGTCTATCGAGGCTCGGCCTACGTGGTCGACTTCGTGCCGAAGGTCCGCATCGAGGTCGTCGTGCCCGATGCGGTCGTGCCCCATGTGCTGGAGGCGATCGAGAACGCGGCCAAGACCGGCCGCATCGGCGACGGCAAGATCTTCGTCTCGCCGGTCGAAGAGGCCATTCGCATCCGGACCGGCGAACGCGGCGACGAAGCCATCTGAACCCGTGCTGCGCCCCCTAGGCCAGCGCCTCCCCGAACTGAACCCCATTCCCCACAGCGCCCAGCGGCGTGAAAAGTAGTACGAGGCGCTCCGGCGCCGGAAAGCGAGCCCATCCATGAGCGACATCGAAACACCCAAGGACGCAGTCGATCTGGCGAAGGCGAAGGGCGCGGTCATGGTCGACCTGCGCTTCATCGATCTCGTCGGCGTCTGGCAGCACACGAGCGTCCCGGCGCACCGCTTGGACGAGTCGGCCTTCGAAGACGGTTTCGGCTTCGACGGTTCCTCCATTCGGGGGTTCCAGCCGATCAACGCGAGCGACATGCTCATCCTTCCGGATGCGTCCTCGGCCAAGATGGACCCGTTCACGAAGCACCCGACGATCGTGATGGCGTGCGACATCGTCGACCCGATCACCCGCGAACCCTACGGTCGCGACCCGCGCTACATCGCGCGCAAGGGCGAGGCCTACCTCAAGCAGACCGGCATCGCCGACACCTGCTACGTCGGGCCCGAAGCCGAGTTCTTCGTCTTCGACTCGGTCCGCTTCGGCTCGCAGCCGAACGCCGCCTTCTACGAGGTCGACTCGGACGAAGCCGCCTGGAACACGGACTCGGACGACAACCCGCTCGGCTACAAGATCCCGCACAAGGGCGGCTACTTCCCAGTCATGCCGACCGACACGCTCATGGATATGCGCACCGACATGTGCCAAATCCTGACCGAGCTCGGCTACGAAGTGGAGGTCAGCCACCACGAGGTCGCGACCGCCGGTCAGTGTGAGATCGACATGCGCTTCGACGACCTGTTGACGATGTCGGACCAGCTGATGTGGTTCAAGTACGTGGTCAAGAACGTCGCTCGGCAGGCTGGCAAGGTCGCCACGTTCATGCCGAAGCCCATCTACCACGACAACGGCAACGGCATGCACGTGCACCAGTCGCTCTGGAAGGACGGCAAGCCGCTCTTCGCCGGCGACGGCTACGCGGGTCTGAGTGAGATGGCGCTTCACTACATCGGCGGCATCCTGAAGCACGCGCGCGCGCTGACGGCGCTGACGAACCCGACGATCAACTCGTACCGCCGTCTGGTGCCCGGGTACGAAGCGCCGGTGAACTTGGCTTACAGCTCCCGCAACCGGTCCGCCTCGATCCGCATCCCGACCTACTCGCAGTCGCCCAAGGCCAAGCGGATCGAAGCCCGCTTCCCGGACCCCTCGTGCAACCCGTACCTGGCGTTCACGGCGCTGATGATGGCCGGTCTGGACGGGGTCCAGAACAAGATCGATCCGGGCGACCCGTTCGACAAGGATCTGTACTCGTTGAGCCCGGAAGAGCTCAAGGGTGTGCCGGTCGTCCCCGGCGACCTCGAAGAGTCGCTGCGTTGCCTCGAGGAGGACCACGAGTTCCTGCTCAAGGGCGATGTCTTCACGAAGGACGTGCTCGAGGAGTGGGTTTCGTACAAGCGCGAGCAGGAAGTGGCCCCGTTCCGGCTGCGTCCGACCCCGCTCGAGTACGAAATGTACTTCGCGATCTAGTCCAAAGAACGTTCGAGGAACGGCGAGTCACCCTGCACGCGGGGTGGCTCGTTTCGTTTTTGGGCGGTGACTCGGGTGAGAAAGAAAGCGAACGAAACCGAAACCTTGCTTGTGCGGGTCCCCGTCGGTCGATTAGCATCGCGGTCCGCATCCGCCCGGTTCGATTGTGGAAATTGTTCGTGTTTTTGAGGGGTGGAGCTTCTCTTTCCGCTGGGTCTCCCCAGTCCCGGCAGCCACCAACACCCAGCCATGCTCGACCCCGCCCGTCTCACCGCGGACACGCTGCGGCTCTTGCCCCGAAAGCAGCTCAGTAGAGCAATGGGGAGGGTGGCCTCCGTCCGCGCGCCGAGTGCGTTCGTCGATCAAGCGGTGCAGACCTTTGCCCGCATCTACGACGTCGACCTTCACGAGGCCATCGTGCCGAGCGGCGGGTACAAGACGTTCAACGAGTTCTTCACCCGGCAGCTCAAGCCAGGGGCCCGTCCGATCGACGGGAGCCCGACCAGCCTGGTGTCGCCCGCAGACGGCCGGCTCGAGGACCTCGGCCCCATCGACGGGGGCGGCATGATTCAGGTGAAGGGCCGCCCCTACGACGTCGCGGAACTGCTGGGCGGTTCGGACACCCAGGAGGCATTCCATGCGTACCAGGGCGGCGCGTACTTCATCGTCTACCTGTCCCCGCGGGACTACCACCGCGTCCATGCCCCCGTCGCTGGGCCGGTCATCGAGATGCGGCACGTGCCCGGAACCCTCTTTCCGGTGAACTCCATCGGGCTCGAACACGTCCCCTCGTTGTTTGCCGTGAACGAGCGGGTCTCCATCACCCAGGCGAGCGAACAGCACGGCCTGGTCACCACCATCATGGTCGGTGCGATCGGGGTCGGGCGCATCAGTGTCTGTTTCGACGACGTCGTGACCAACGACGGCCGGCAGCACGGCACCCGCCGCTACGGGAACGAGGGGCCGCCGATGGACCGAGGCGACGAGCTCGGCACCTTCCATCTCGGCTCCACGGCCATCGTGTTCGTCGAACGTCCCCTGCCGTTCTTGGTGCAACCAGGAGCCACCGTCCGCATGGGCGACGCGGTTCAAGACGGGAGCGACCGGTGAGCGACGAAGACGACGACAGCGTCTCGCTCAGCCCGCGGCGCCGGAAGCGCCGAGCGCTCCGGGTCCCCGTCGACGAAGTTCCGCGGCGCAGCGCGGTCGCTCCGGCCCCATCCGATGGGTTCGATCCAGAGGGGCTCGGGGGCGCCACCGTGGAGATGCCGGCGGCCACGCCACCACCGCCCAAGAAGGCGGCCGCTTCGGTGGCGCCGCCGCGGCCTCCCTCGGTCGCGCCGCCCCCCATGCCGCCGGCCGCCCCTGTGGCAGCACCGGACCCGGACGCCACCGAGCAGGTCGAGGCGTTGAGCCTCGAGGCGGCAGAAGAACTCCTCGCGGCGCGCGAGGCACTTCAGGAAACGGCGGCGGACCTCGCGTCGGTGGAGCTGGACACCGCCGAGTTTGGCGCCGACGAGATCGAGGAGCTGGAGCTCGATCCGGAACCCGACGAAGCCGAAGTGGAGGCTGAAGCGGAGGCCAAAGTCGAGGTCGAAGCCGACGCCGAAGCCGACACCGAAGCCGAAGCGGAAGCCGACACCGAAGCCGAAGCGGAAGCCGACGCCGATGCCGAAGCCGGTGCCGAAGCCGATGCCGATGCCGGTGCCGAAGCCGGTGCCGATTCCGAAGCCGAAGCCGGTGCCGATGCCGATGCCGGTGCCGATGCCGATGCCGGTTCCGACGCTGGGGCCGGTGCCGGTGCCGAGGATTCTGTGGAACCGGCCTCAATCGACGAGGCGACGCCGGAGCCCGAGGCGCTCGCACCCGAACGCACGCTCGTGGATGTGATGGCGCCCATCGTGCCGGTCTCCCAGACCGTGGTCGTCCGTGGGCTCGTCCGCGTGAGTGCGCCGCACGCGACCGACGATGTCGGGCTCGTGGACACCGGCGAACCGAGCTCCGACGAACTCGACATCTCCGATCTGGAACGCGCGGCGGCGGAGTTTCCGCCCGATGCGCCGAGCGAAGAGATCGAACTCGACGAGATCGACGAAGACGACGACGACGACGCGGAAGAACTGGATCTCGACGCAGAAGAGATCGAGACCGTCGGCGAGGGTCCCAAGCAGAAGCCCTCCAAGCCGCCTCCTCCTCCGGAAGCCGAAGCCCCGGCGGAGCCCTTGCCGGAGCCCGTCGCGCCCAAGCGGCGACGTCGCCCCTGGTTCGAGGCCTTCTTCAGCGACGATTACCTTCGCACGGTGCGGCCGCCCACGCCCAAAGTGGTGCGCCACGAGGTGGACTTCATCGAGTCGTGTCTCGCGCTCCCACCCGGCGCGACCATTCTGGATGTCGGCTGCGGGCTCGGTCACCACGCGATTGAACTGACGCGCCGCGGATACCTGGTCGTCGGTGTGGATCTGAGCCTGGCGATGTTGAGCCGGGCGAGCGACGAGGCGCAGGACCTCGGCCTGAAGATCAACTTCCTCCACGGCGACATTCGCGAGATGACGTTCGAAGGAAGCTTCGACGCGGTGCTCTGCTGGGGCACCACGTTCGGCTACTTCGACGACGAGACGAACCGCAAGGTCGTCCAGCAGCTCGTGCATGCACTGCGTCCGAAGGGCCGCCTCTTGCTCGACGTCGTCAACCGAGACCACGTCATCGCCCAGCAGCCGAACCTGATCTGGTTCGAGGGCGATGGCTGCGTGTGCATGGAAGAGTCGAAGTTCAACTACATCACCTCACGGCTCGAGGTGAAGCGCACCGTCATCTTGGACGACGGTCGCCAGAACGAGAACGTGTACACGCTTCGGCTCTACCCGTTGCACGAGCTCGGCAAGCTGCTTCACAACAGTGGTTTCCGGGTGGCAGAGGTCAGCGGTCAGATGGCGACGCGGGGCGTGTTCTTCGGTTCGACCTCCCCCCAGATCATGATCCTCGCCGAGCGCCGCCTGGAGCGGGCCGCCGAGAAGGCCGCTGAGAAGGCCGAGAAGGCTGCCGAGAAGGAAGCCGAGCGTTCTCAGCCGCCCGCGCCCCCCGGAACCGGAGAAACCGCGAGCCCGCCCGAAGCGCCGGTGGTCCCGAAGCCGCCGCGCGCGCCGAGTCCGGAGCCGAGCGAACCGCCGCCCGCCAGGAAGAACACCCCACGCGGAGGCACGCCGATGCCCGATGGCGACCCGCCGGAGTCTTCCGAAACGTCGGAGTGAGCAGCGCAGCGGAGACGCTGCGGACCACCGTTCACTCGAAGAGCGGGTCGGTCGGCTCGCCCACGACGTCGTAGCGGACTTCACACGGCAGCGCCGGGAAGGGCCCTCCGAACGAGACCAGGCTCGGTGAGCAGTTGGAGCCGACGTCGGGCGTGATGCGGATGCTGTGGGTGCCGGTGAACTGCTGCGGCGCGGCCGGTCCCGCGTCTTCCCCGAGGCCGGCGTCGCTGCTGCCAGCGTCCGAAAGGCCTGCATCGTCGGGTTGACCGGCGTCGTCCGGCACCCCGGCGTCGTCGGCGGTTCCCGCGTCGTCGTCACCCGCTTCGGCGGCGACTTCGGTCAGCGTGATGATCTCCCGCTGGGTCATCGCACATCCTTCGTAGAGCATCGTGCTCTGGCTGGTCTGGATCGCCCAGACCCCGTCCGTGACGGTGCCGTAGATCGCGGGTGCGCTCGGGCGACGCCAGATGGCCTGACCACCTCGGTTGCGCAGCTCCGCGCGGAACTGGAGCATGTCCAGGACCGGTGCCGCTTCGAACCCGCATTCGTTGGCGAGCAGCGTCTCGGTGAAGAGGTAGCTCCCAACGGCTTCGCCGATCGGTTCTTCGTCGCCTCCCGTCGTCAAGCAAGCGAGCAAGGGCAACGCGCACGTCAGCGACGCAAGAAGGAACAGGCCGCGACGAAGTTGGGAACGCACGCCCCGATACAGCCCGGGGCCAGCGCGTTGGTCAACTTTCTTACTTCCACTACGGGCCTGGCTCGCTTCGCGAGGCGGCCGTTCTTTCTTGGGGGCACCGCCCCCAAACCCCGTCCCGGTGACACGGCTTGCTCGCTTCGCTCGACTGCGCCGTGTCGGTCACGCGCGTCGCCGATTACTCCGCGGGCGCTTCGGCGGGCGGGTGGGCGACGCCTTGTTCGGTCGTGATCTGCTGACCACTCGCCGGGCCGCCTTCGATGTGGAACTCGACCCGCCGGTTGGCGGCTCGGCCCTCGGGCGTCCCGTTGTCGGCGATGGGGCGATGAGGTCCGTGACCCACCGCTTCCATGCGTTCCGCCGCCACCCCGATCCGCACCAGGGCAGCGAGCACCGCTTCCGCGCGTTCCTGGGAGAGACGCACGTTGCGGTCCTCGCGGCCTGCACTGTCGGTGTGGCCTTCGATGCGGACCTTCCGGTACTGGGGGTTGCGGGACATGATGGCCGCGACCGCCGCCAAGATCTGCTGGGAGCGCGCGCCCCGAATGCGGGCCCGGTTGTTGGCGAACTGGATCTGATGCAGCAGGACGATGCGTCCTTCGCGCTGTTCGACCAGCGTCTCGCCGTCCGGACACCCGTCGTCGTCCGCGCGTCCGTTGAGCGTCTCCGGCTCGTTCGGACAGCGGTCTACGTCGTCCGGCACGCCGTCGCCGTCGGCGTCCTCTTCCGGGCATCCGTCGGTGTCGTTGATGCCGTTGATCAACTCCGGTTGGTCCGGGCACTCGTCCGCGTCGTCGGGGATGCCGTCGCCATCGAAGTCGTCTTCCGGGCAGCCGTCTTCGTCGCCGAAGCCATCGATGTCCTCGGGTTCGTTCGGACACGCGTCGTTTGCGTCGTCGATCCCGTCGCGGTCGGTGTCGTCGTCCGGGCAGCCGTCTTCGTCGCGGTCGCCGTCCATGTCCTCGGCCTCGTTCGGGCACGAGTCGAAGCCGTCACGGACTCCGTCGCCGTCGTTGTCGGTGTCCGGGCAGCCGTCCTCGTCCTCGAACCCGTCCATGTCCTCGGCTTCGGTGGGACAAGGGTCGTCCGCGTCCAGGATGCCGTCGTTGTCGTTGTCGGCCTCGGGACAGCCGTCTTCGTCTTCCCAGCCGTCCATGTCTTCGGCGTCGGTCGGGCAGGCGTCGTCGCTGTCGTCGATGTGGTCGCCGTCTCGGTCCCCGCGTTGCGGCGCGTACGCGAGCCCGCCGATCACCCGGAAGACCGGGGTTCCGACGCCGGACACGATGCCGGCGCCGCCGGCGAGGGTGAAGGTCAGGTCGCCCTGCCGAAGGCGCGCGCCGAGGCGGCCTTCGAGCGGATGTTCGTCCACGTCCGAGCTCAGTCCGCTCGCGCCGTCGACTTCACCGAAGAGGAAGACGAGCGGTGTCACGTCGTAGCCGACGCCCATGCGGTAGGTGATCTGGGAGCCGGCGCGGTTCGAGAGGAAGGTGCGCTCCGGCCGGTAGAAACCACCCACGTTGAACGCGAGGTGAAACCCGCTCTGAATGAACTCGGCGATCAGATGGCCGCCGACCCGGAGGCTCTCGTCTCCGAGGAAGCCTTCGCCCTGCATCGCGTTCGCGACCGGAAACGTTCCGTACACCGACGCCGCCACGGCGATGCCTTCGCCGTCGCCGTAGAGCCGCACCTTGGCGCTCAAGGAGGGGTCTCCCACCGCGAACCGAGAACCGCCCGGCACGGAGACGGGCATGCCGCGCACGGTCTCGTTGAAGTCGTCGCCGTTGCTGAGCAGCAGCGGAAGGTTCAGGCCGATCTGCACTCGATCCCAGAGTACGAGCGAGCCATAGAGGTTGAACTGGAGCATGTAGGAGACGAACTCGGTGTGGGTCCCTTCCACATCGCAGTTGGTCTCGGTCGCGTCGGTGCAGGAGGCGTCGTAGAGCACCAAGGGCTCGTGCGCGTAGTCGATCGTCAGGCCGGCGCCGGGCGAGAGGTGCCCGAGCAGGTGCGCGCCATCGACCTGGAGGTAGTTTCCGGGTCCGGGCGCGGGCGCGAAACGGTTGGCGCTGAAGCGCTGTACCGGCACCGGGTCCTGTGCGTGGGCGGTGCCCGCCGAGGCCGCCAACAACAAGCTGAGGGCGACGGTGGCGTGGAACGAAGCGAAGACGCGTCCGCGGAAGCTCGAGTTCATGGTTCTCCCCGGCTCATGGAGCCGAGGCGAGTATCGCCCAGATGGGTGGTCCGCCTCAACCAAGAACGCGAAATTCCAACGAAAGTGAACGCCAAGAGGTCGGGCGACCCAGCGTCACGGCTCCGCACGCTAGTAGTTGACGTTGAACTCGCAGAACGCGGGGAACGTGGTCGCCACGGGGTTGCCCTGCCGGTCGAGTGGCGGCGTCCACGCCGGCACATTGCTCAGACACCGTCGGCACACCGCGCCGAATCCCTGGCCGCGCACGCTCTCGGAGCGGACCCGCACCCCCATGATCGCGCCGCTTGGCCCGATCTGAAGCGCCGCGTCCACCCGTCCTTCCACGCCCTGTGTGCGGGCCTGACGGGGGTAGTTCTGCTGGATGCAGGCTTGAAGCTGGGCTTGGGCGCCCGACGCGGGCGAGGGACGTCGGCTCAAGTTGGCGGGCCGGACGAAGCGCGGACCCTGGTTTTCGTCGTTTCCACCGGAGCCCGTTCCGCCTTCTTCTCCATCGCGCGATCCAGGCCGTTCTCGGGTGGGCGGCGGACCCAGGGGTCCTTCGCGCTCGGTTCCATCGCTGGTCGGGACTTGGAAGTCGCTGGGCCCCTCACCCGCAAGGGTGACGCCCGTGAAGTCCACCACCTCGGGTTCCGGCTCCGGATCGGGGGGCGGATCGGGGTCGAGACGGGCGGGCGCCTGCTCGGGTTCGGGTTCCGGCTCGGGTTCGGGCTCCGGTTCCGGTTCGGGTTCGTCTTCGCCCTCTTCTTCCGGCTCTGGTGCCGGTTCCGGCAACGGTTCGAACTCCGGCTCGGGCTGGAGTACTTCCATCTCCACGAGGGTGCTCTGCCGTGGCTCCAACGAACGGAGCCAACCGAGCGCTTCCACCAGCGACATGAATGCTGGCAGACCGGCACCGTGGACCAGCACCGAGAGAAAGAGCGCGACGAACGTCGGGAGGAGCCAGGACTGGTCGTCCGACCGGCGCTGCGCGACCGAGCTCATTCGCCTTCGAGATCAGACGGACGTGCGTTGAACGCGATCTTCGTGATCTGCGCTTCGCGGAGGATGTCGATGACGTTGATCACGCGCTGGTGCTGAATTCTGCCATCGGCGGCAAGGATCGCACGCGTTTCCGGATCTTCCTGGCGCAGGGTCGTGAGACGCGCGAGCAAGGCGGCGTCAGTCATCGGTTCGCGATCCAGAAAGAGGTCGCCTTGGTCGTCGATGCTGATCGCCACCGTAGTCGGTGTGTTCTCGGTGGGCTGCGTGGTCCCACTGGTCGGGAGCTGCATCGGGATGGTCTTGCTGACGATCGCGGTCGCCGTGACCATCAGGATGATGAGCAGCACGAGCACGACGTCCACCAGCGGCGTGACGTTGATGTCGGTGATCAGATCGTCGTCGTCACCGTCCATGGCCCCGCCGGCCATCAGTCGTCCTTCTGCTTCTTCTTCGAGGACTCGCGGTAGCTGCCCGCGCCGCCGTCGGCTTTGAGGTGCGCCAACACGTCCCGGCCCATCGCGTCGGCCCAGACCAGGCGGCCCTTGATGACTCGCTGAAAGACGTTGTAGGTGGCGACCGCAGGCAAAGCGACCAGCAGGCCGATGGCGGTCGCGACGAGTGCTTCGCCGATCTCGGTCATCAGGGTCTCCGAGACCTGCCCCTGGCTGGCGTCGAGCGCCTGGAACGCGTTGATGACGCCGATGACGGTGCCGAGCAGGCCGATGAAGGGCGCGTTGTTGCCAACCGTGCCGAGGAACGCGAGGTTGCGCTCCATGCGGGCCTTGGCCACACCCCGCTCCGAACCCAGCCGCTCTTCAACCGACTTGGCGCCGTCCGCGGCCAGCTCGAGCCCGGAGGCGACGATGCGGCCTTCGAACGATGCAGACTCGGCGAGCGCCTTGCGCGCGCCCCCGACGTCGCCGTCGTTCAACTTCTTTCGAAGCAGGTCCTGTAGCCGGCGACCGTCGTCGCGTGAGGAGAAGAAGTAGTACGCACGCTCGAGGATGATGGCGAGGCTCACTACCGAGAGGAGAACCAAGAGCCACATCACCCAGCCGGCGCCGAGGTTTGCGAACGCGGTCAGCCGTTCCTGAATGTTCATTGGGACGCGGTATCTAGCGCCAGGGTTTCGGTTTGTCGACTGGGGCCCTCGGTCGCGGCTTGGGCGCCGTCTCCGAACAAGGCTCGGAGGACCTCGGTCGCGTAGCTTCCCGCCGGGAGCCCGAACTTCAGGCGCACTTGGCCAGGCGCGGGGGTCTCGAGGCTGGCCTGGTCGAGGCGAACCCGCAGCGGGCGGCGGGTGCCGCGGCCGAGTTTGCCCATGCGCCGCAGCGCCTCCGGGGTCAGCCCGAGGCTGGTCTGGAACGCCTCTTCCAGGGTCCGCACCGCGCCCTCGACCTTCGGCATCTTCTTGCCGAAGAGGGGTCCCGTCGGGCTGATCTCCCAGCGGTCCACCCGGGCCTGGGCTTCGACCGCATCGTCCACCAGGAACAATCCCCCGGTGTCCTCGCGTTTCATCCGGTCACCCACCATCGCCACCGCCATGGTGCCGCGGCGGACCCGTTCCGCGAGGACCTGGTTGAACCCTTCCGACTGCAGCGCGGAGACCACCATCTTCCGCTGGAACCGATCGCGCGGGGCTTTGCCTCCGTCCACGATCCAGCGTCGGGCGACGTCCAGGTTGTCCCGTCCGAACCGCTGGTCGCCGAAGTAGTTGGGCATGCCGGCGCTGAGTTGGTCGAGGCGGGCGCTCAACCCTGCGACCGCATCTTCCGGGACCTCGCGAAGGACGATCGCGAACCGGTTGCCCGCGAGCTGTCCAGGCCGAAGTTTGCCAACCGCCGTCTTGGCGCGCTCGATCCGGATGCCCTCGAGTTCGACCGACTGCCAGTCGTGCTCGATGCCCGGCACGCTGATCCACTGCTGGGTCACGGCCCGCCGATCCTTCATGCCTGCCCAGCTCGCCGCGCTGGCCGGCAGCCCCAAGGCACGCGCGATGCGTCGCGCCGCCTCCGGCGTGGTGAAGTCGCGTTTTTCCACCCAGAGCCACAAGTGGTCTGGCGCGCTCGGGGCCTCGGCTTCTTCGCCCTCCCGCGGCCGGCGCGGCGGCGCCTCGAGTTCTTGCACCACGAAGTCCTCCGGTTCGGCCTTGAAGACGGCCGGTACGGAGACGGCGTGGGGGTGCGGTCGGTCGGTCATGGAACCTACAAAAAGCGCCGAATGTATGGGCGCGTGGGGCACGGAGCAGGGGGTGGGGAGAGGCGGAATCCAGCCGTTTGGCCTTTGGAGGCCGGGGACAAATCGTCCGGTTGGTTTCCCGCTCGGGTGTTTTCCGTAGCAGTTGTTGGACCGCTCCGGTACACAGGAATGGGGTGGCCTTGGGGCGAAACGCGCTCGTGCTCCGTGAAGCGTCGCGACTCTTGGGGGCGGGCGTCAGTGGACACGTTTTTCCAGGCGGAGCGGCTTGCGTCGCATACCGCCATCGCGGCAGTTGGGTCTATACGACGGCCGTCGCAGGTGCGCTTGGCGTGCAGGCGGGGCGCGCACTTGGCGCGGTCCGCGAACACACGCCCTACGACCTGGCGTCGATCACCAAGTCGTTTGTGGCGGTGGCTGCGTTGCGCATGTGCGACGAAGGCGCCCTTCAACTCGATGCGGTGGCCACCGACGTGTTGCTGGACCTGCGGACCCAAGGCGCACCGGCCGTCACCCTCGAACAACTCTTGAGCCATCGCAGCGGCCTGGCGGCGTGGGGCGGACTCTATCTGGACGTCGCGCACGAACCCGGGACGACCGCGGCGCGGCGCTGGATCTTGTCGGAGGCGAGTCGTCGGCTCTCCGAGTCGAACGAAGTCATGTTGTACAGCGACCTCGGCTACATGCTCGCGGGCGAGATGGTGGCGCGGGCCGATGGCGCGAACGACGGCCGGGCATTGGCACGGACGGTACGCCGACGGGTCACCGAGCCACTCGACATTCACAAGCGGGTGCGGTTCGCGGGCGCCCTGGAAGCCGAAGAGCGGGCAGAGCTCGCCCGTACGGTGGCGCCGACCGAACGCTGCGCGTGGCGCGGAAGGATGGTTCGGGGCGAAGTGCACGACGAGAACTGCGCCGCCCTCGGCGGGGTGTCGGGACACGCTGGGCTCTTCGGAACGGCGGAGGGCGTGGCGCACTTCGGAACCGCACTGCTCGACAGCAAAGCGGGCCGCTCCGACTTTCTCGCCCAGCCCACGCTCGAGCACGCCCTCGCCGAACGACCGGGCGGTTCGTACCGGCTCGGGTTCGATGTGAAGAGCGGGGACGCGCCAGCGGCGGGGCGGCGCGCGAGTTCCTCCACGTTCGGCCACCTCGGGTTCACTGGAACCAGCTTCTGGTGCGACCCCGAGCGCGACGTGGTGGTGGTGTTGCTGACCAACCGCGTGCACCCGAGCCGCGCGAACGAGAAGATCCGCGCGTTCCGGCCCGCGTTCCACGACGGCGTCCTCGCAGCGCTCGACTGAGCGAGGGGCGAAGGCCGGAGGAAGCGGAAGCGGAAGCCGACGCTGAAGCCGCAGCCGAATCCGAATCCGAAGCCGAAGCCGAACTCGACGCCGAAGCCGAAGCCGAAGCCGAAGCCGAAGCCGACGCCGAAGCCGACGCCGAAGCCGACGCCGAAGCCGACGCCGAGGCCGCGGGCGACGCCGCAGCCGACGCCGAATCCAATCCGACACCGAATCCGATTCGACGCCGATTCCCCGAATCCGGGCGGTTTTTCGTCCGATCGCGCCCGCGAGCTACGAGTCGTCTTGGTCGCGGTCTTGGTCGGCGTGGCGGAGGCGGGCGGCGAGGCGGGAGTTGCTCTCGTGGGATTCGACGTTGCGGGCGGCGCGGGCGATGGCGGTGGGGTCGCCGAGGAGGACGACGAGTTTCTTGGCGCGGGTGACGGCGGTGTAGACCAAGGCGCGCGAGAGAAGCACGTGGTGGCTTGGGTGCAGGATGACGACGACGGCGGGAAACTCGCTGCCCTGTACTTTGTGGATCGTGCTGCAGTAGGCGAGGGTGAGCGCGTCGAGGTCGTCGATCGCGTACTTCACCTCGCGCCCGTCCACCATCACGTAGGTGATGCCCCCCTCCACCCGCCGCACGAGCCCGAGGTCGCCGTTGAAGACTTCGCGTTCGTAGTCGTTGCGCAGTTGCATGACCTTGTCGCCCGGGAAGAGCATGCCCGCGCGCTTGGGATCGGCGCCGCCGTTGAGCGCGATCTGCAGGAGCTCGTTCAGACTCTCGGTGCCGAGCGGACCGCGGCGCATCGGCGTGAGGACCTGCACGTCCTTCAGTGGGTCGAACCCGTAGGTCTTGGTCATCCGAGAGAGGAGCGCGACGAGCAACTCGCGGATCCGCGGCGCTTGTTTCGCGCGGACGACGAAGAGGTCGCCGAGTTGTTCGTCGTCGGCTTCGGTCGGGGCGTGCTCGCGCGCGGGTGTGGGGGTGGGCACGCTTCCGCGCAGGAGCGCGTGGGCGCCGCGCACGATGGCGCTCTTCTCGGCCTGCCGAAAGACTTCCTGCAGGCGCACCACCCGGGGCACATCCGACGCGATGACTTCGCGCAAGACCTGACCGGCGCTGACCGGCGGGAGCTGATCCACGTCCCCGACCAGCACGAGGCGCGAACTCGGCGCGACCGCCGCGACCAGGTGGCCAGCGAGCTGGAGGTCCACCATCGAAGCTTCGTCGACGAGCACGATCTCGGCGTCGAGCGGGTTCGCTGAATCGCGCTGGAACTCGCGCCGCTGCGGGTTCCATTGGAGCAGCCGGTGGATGGTGGAGGCTTCTCGATCGGTGGCGTCCGACAACCGCTTCGCCGCGCGCCCCGTGGGTGCGCAGAGCAGCACTCGGCGGCCAGCCGCTTCCTGGGCGCGCACGATGGCCTTCACGGTGGTCGTCTTGCCGGTGCCGGGGCCGCCCGTGAGCACCATCAAACCGGCTTCGAGCGAGGCCCGCACCGCATCGGTCTGGGTGGCACTCAGTTCTTGGCCCTCCGCGCCCTTGGCCACGGCGGACTCGAGGTTCGGGAGCGCCTTGCGCGCGCGAGAGAGCACCGCGAGCTGCTTCGCGACGGCGCACTCCGCGGCGAAGAGCGGCGGCGGGTAGACAGCGTCTCCATCCAGGTGGACGAGGCCGCGCGCATCCAGTGCATCGATCGCTTCGTCGACCCGTTCTCCAGGGACGTCCAGCTTTCGGGTCCGCGTCTCGATCTCCGTGCGCTCCAGGAACACGTGCCCGTCGTCGGCGCCGCGGGCGAGCACGTGAAGGACGGCACCCGCCGCGCGTCTCGGATCGTCCGACCCGATGCCCACCGCGTGTCCGATGAGGTCCGCGGTCTTGAACCCGACGCCGCGCACCTGTTCGGCGACGAGGTACGGATCGTCTTTGAGTTGGCGGCCGGCATCCACGCCGTACTTTCGGAAGACGCGCCGGGCGAGCGCGGGTCCGAGCCCCAGCCCATGCAAGAACGCCAACCCCTCCGCTTCGTCGCGGCGGACCCGCACGGCATCCGCGATCTTGCCGGCGCGTGACTTGCCGATGCCGGGCACCTCGCGGAGCCGTCCGGATTGGGTCGCGATGATCTCGAGGGTCTCGTCGCCGAACGCATCGACAAGCCGGCCGGCGAGCCCTTTGCCGATGCCAGGGACGAGACCCGATCCGAGGTACTTCCGGATCCCCTCGCCGGTGGTCGGGATCACCGGCGTGAACGAACGCACCTTGAGCTGCTTGCCGAACTTCGAGTGCTTCGCCCATGTGCCACGCATGCGGAGCGTCTCGCCGATCGCGACTTGCCCGAGGTCCCCGACGGCGCGCAGTACGGGCTCGCCCAAAGCGTCGCCCGAAACACGGTCTTGGCTGTCCGAAACGCTCTTCTCGGCCGCGTCCTCTCTGGCTTCGCGTGCGGTGCTCGCTTTCGTCGGACGGATCACGACCACCGCAAACCGTGCGTCCGGGGTTTGGAAAACGATCTCCTCCACCACGCCTTCGACTTGAACCTCGCGCGGCGAGTCGTTCTGAGGGGGCCGCACGTCAGTCCGCGCTCGTCGCGCGCCCGGGCGTGCATTCCGAAGACACCGTCGGCCCGCTCCGCACCGCTGCGTTTCGGACCAGGCACACGCCGGGCCCCGGTGCCGGTGCAGCGTCCACGGTCGAGAGACGCTGCAGCGCCGCGTCGCGGAGGTAGAGCGGTTCGCCTGCGTTGGAGAGCCCGCCGCTCGCGAGCGACGATCCAATGCGCACCAGCGGAATGCCGTCCGGAACCGCCGGGTCGTCCGGATGGTTCGGGTCGAACGCATCGGGGACCAGGAGCGCGCGCCCGCCGGCCGGGATCGACGCGTCCACTTCGATCACGTCCCCGAGGCGGTCTGGTCGGTCCGAAAGGCTCACGCCGAGCAGGCTGACGGGCGCGCTCCCGAAGTTCAACACCTCGACGTATTCCTGCCTCGGTTCGGGCCCGCGGGGATCGGCACGCACCTCGGCGATGGTGAGCGTGGCCAGTGCGCTGGTCGTCGCCAGCGTCAGCGGAAGCACGAGCGTTTCTCCTCCGAGCCCATGAAGCTGGAGCTCAGCGTCCAGCGTCGTCTCCTCGGGCTGCCCATCGATCGCCACGTCGATCTCACCCCGGGTGGCGATCTGTCGGTCGCTTCCGGAGCTCGCGCGGAGAAACGCGCGGACCGCCTGATCGCACGCGCCGCGTACCCGAACGGAGTGTTCGTCCGCGAGCACGCACAGCCCCTCGAGCGAGATCTCGTCCGGCGCGCACTCGAGTGGAATGAGCCGCGGACCTTCCGACGGGGCGAGGCCGGTTCGGAACGTGGACGACCAAGGACCGATCGACGCGCCGGCGCGATCCACGATGCGGTCGTCCACGGTGAGTGTGTACTCGCGGCCCGGATGCAGCGGTCCTTCCCATCCGAGCACGGCGCACGTCCCCGATCCCCATCCGAGTCCATCGCATGGCTCGCGTCGCACCTCGGTGCGTACCGGTCCTTCGCCACGCATCCCGATGCCCGCGAGCCCGTGAAACTCGTCGTCGAAGCGAATGGCCGCGAACCCGAGCGTCACGGGCACCCCGGCTGCGCCGCCCGGCGGCCAGCTCCCGACCACGTCCGCACCCGCGTCCGCCGCGAGGGTCGTCAGCTGGACGGCGTACGAGCGAAAGCGGTCGCCGTCCCGCGTCCGTGCCCAATCGGCGAGACCTAGGATGTAGGTGGTGTCGAGGTCCAGTGGCGCCTCCGGTTCGAGCAACACCTCCGCGCCCGCGAACTCCATGCGCGCTGGGACCCGTACCCGCTGGTGGGCGACAAGCAGCGGCTTGCGGGCGAGGTCCGCGGCGACCGCCGTCAGATCGTTCGTGGCGAGCAAGAAGACCACGTCGTCCTCCGCCAGAGCCGTGTTGAACCGTAGCCTCAGTGTCGGCCGGCGGGGCGCACCGTCGAGCGGCCAGGCGCGGTCGCTCCGATCGAGCACCTCCAGCGACTCGACCTCCGCGTAGAAGGGCACGTCGTCGGGCACGTCTGTCGGACCGTCGGTGGGGTGGGCGTCCGGTGCTTGGGGCGAGTCGAGGGACCAGCACCCGAGCAGGCAGGTCAGGAGAAGGAAGCGACATGTAGGCCGATGTGGGTGTTGCATGGGCCCGTCCTCGGGTCTTGGCCGGCGCAGTTGTCTGTGGCGTCGCGTTTCCTTCTTCCTGCGACGCATGGGTTTCCTCGGACCAGACGCTGTTTCGAGCCGTGCTGGCTGGGCTGTTCGGGACCGCAGCGCGGTTGCCGAGGTCGCAGTGCTGCACGTTGTAACGTTCTTGGCATTGACCCGATGGCATCTGCCGTGGACCCTGGACGGGTGAGTCCAGCAGCCACAGCGGCGGCCTCCGCGCGCGGCGCAAGTCACCGCATCGGCGCTTTGATCGGCGGCAAGTACCGGGTCCGAAGGGTCCTCGGGGTCGGCGGCATGGGGGTGGTCTACAAGGCGGTGAACACCAACGTGGGCCGCACGGTGGCCCTGAAGGTGTTGCACCCCCACCTGGCCGACGATGGCGTGGCGCTGGCCCGGTTTCAGCGGGAAGCCCAGGCCGCGGCTGGCGTCGACCACCCCAACGTGGTCGAGATCTTCGACATGGGCATGCACGCGGGCAGCCCGTTCATCGTGATGGAGTATGTCCGGGGCCACAGCCTCCAGACGGTCCTGCGCGAACAGGGCCACCTCCCGGAACACGACGCGGTCTCCGTGGTTGGCCAAGCATTGGCCGCGCTCTCTGCGGTCCATGGGCGCGGCGTCGTGCATCGAGATCTCAAGCCAGAGAACGTCCTGTTGAGCTCCGGCCCGGGCGTGTGGCAGGTCAAGATCTGCGACTTCGGGGTGGCGGCGCTGCTCGAAGCGCACGAGAGCTTCGCGAGCGAACGCCAGCTGACCCCCATGGGACGCGCGATGGGCACGCCGTTCTACACCGCGCCCGAGGTCGTCCGAGGCGGCTCGCCCCGAGATCCACGGGTGGACGTGTACGCCGCGGGCGTCCTGCTGTTCGAGCTGCTGACCGGCGAGCGGCCGTTCCAGGAACGCAACGTCGTGGAGCTCTGCGCGCAGATCCTTCACACGCCGGCGCCGCCGCTGCGGGTCATGCTGCCGGGCATCTCCGAGGCGCTCGACGCGATCGTCCAGCGCGCGATGGAAAAGGATCCCGAGGCGCGCTTTCAGACCGCGCTCGAGATGCAGAACGCGCTCATCCCCTTCGGCGGTCCCACCCCGAACGACGACCCCGAGCCGACCGACACCTTCACGCTCGACCTTCGTGAACTCACCCGACGCGAACGCGACCAGACCGCCGGGGGCCCAGCGCTCGGCGAAGGTCAGGTCGCTTCCGAAGTGGTGGGGGCGATCCTCGACGAGCTCAGGGCTTCGGTGCCGACCATGGTGCTGCGGCAGCTCGAGTCTTCGGTCGGGACCTCGCTGCTCGACGGCGAGCCCAGCACCTCGGATTCGGTGCTCGCGTTGCTCGACGCGGCCGACGAACTCGCCGGCATGGAGCGGCGGTTGGTGGCCGATGCGGGGCGGCGTCTCGCGGACGCATGCCATGAGGCAGGCTTGCTCCCCGCCGGCGTGCCTCCCGAGCTGGTCTTCGCGAGCAGCGGCGAGCTGTGGACGCGGCTGTTCGTCGATGGCGAGCCACGCGTTCGGGAGGTGGGTCGCGGCTACGGGTTGCTCGACATCGCCAACCAGCCGTTCCCGCATCTTGCCCGCAGCGTGATGATGGTCGGGTTTCTCGATCGCGCGCTCGACCGCGCCGGCGGGCGGGATGTGGAAGTGCGGTTGGCCGAAGCCATGGCGCTCGGCGACGCCCAAGATCGACTCGAAGCCAGCTGGTCCTGACGCGACCCCCCGCTGGCATCGGCGTTTCGGCGCGCACCATTGACCCCCTGCATTGGGCTCTTACTCTGCTTCCGTGACTCATCCGGCGCGCGATGTACTGGCCACGCCGGTATTGGTTCTCAACCGTGGCTTTCAACCCGTCCGCATCACCACGGCACGGCAAGCGTTCACGATGCTCTACGCAGGTCGCGCCGACGGTCTCGATTCGCGGTACGAGCCATATGACTTTTCGACCTGGTCCACGCTGCCAGTGGAAGAAGACCAACTCGGCGTGCGCACGCCCTCGGGGGAACTTCGGGTACCGCGCATCGTCTTGCTGCGCAGCTACAACCGCGTCCCCCGAACGCCGCTCCGACTCTCTCGGCGCAACGTCTTCCTTCGCGATGGGCACACGTGCATGTACTGCGGCGCGGCGGGCGACCTCACGATCGACCACGTGATGCCTCGGTCGCGAGGGGGCGGTTCGAGCTGGGAGAACCTCGTCACCTGCTGCCGTCCCTGCAACCTGTCGAAGGGGCGGCGGACGCCCGTCGAAGCGGGGCTCACGCTCCGCAACAAGCCCGAGCGTCCGACCTGGACGGTGGTCGTGCAGCTCTCCGGCGTGAAGGAATTCGTGCCGGACTGGGAGCCGTTCCTCGAGACGCTGCGGGTCCGAAAAGCGGGCTGACGCTTCTGTTCTCCACCGAAGCCGAAGCCGATGCCGAAGCCGATGCCGAAGCCGATGCCGAAGCCGATGCCGAAGCCGAAGCGGGTGCCGAAGCCGATGGCGGTGCCGATGGCGAAGCCCGAAGCCCGAAGCCGAAGCCGGTGCCGATGCCGACGGGGGCTCTAGATGGCGAGGACGACCTTGCCGCGCGCGTGCCCTTGTTCGAGGTAGCGGTGGGCATCGGAGACTTGGTCGAGTGGGAACACCCGATCGACCACCGGGCGGATGGTGCCTTGGTCGATGAGGGTGGCGAGCTCGCGCAAGACGTGGCCGCGCGCCTTCCGGGTCACGAGTTTGACCTTCACGCCCCGCGAGAGACGGGCGCCGATGATCCAGCGCAGGATGTGCCCCGCGAGGACGAACACGCCGAGTACCGGCCCGTGTCGTTTGCTGAAGGTCGGCAGCCCCGGTGAGATCACGGCGACCGTTCCGCCCCGCCGCACGGTGCGGATCGCGCGGTCGATGTGTTCGCCGCCGATGGACTCGAGCACCGCGTCGCAGTCCTTCGCGATCTCCGCGTAGTCGCTCGTGTGGTAGTCGATCGCGACATCGGCGCCGAGCGAGCGTACGTGCTCCACGTTGCGCGCGCTGCACGTCGTCAGGACCTCTGCGCCGCGCGCTTTCGCGAGCTGGATGGCGAAGGTGCCAACCCCGCCCGCGCCGGCTTGGATCAAGACCCGGTCGCCTTCGCCGACCTTGCAAGCGTCCACCAATGCATCCCACGCGGTGAGCGCGGCGAGCGGCACGGAGGCCGCTTCTTCGAAGGACAGCGACGTCGGTTTGCGGGCGCACTCCGCCGCACGAATCACGATCTGTTCCGCGTAGCCCCCCATGCGCCGGTGACCGGGCGACGCGTAGATCTCGTCGCCGACGGAGAAGTCGCGCACCCGCGCGCCGACTTCCAGCACGACACCAGCGACGTCCATGCCGAGCGTCCAGGGGAGGGCGAGTCGGACCACCGCCCGCTGCCCACCGCCGCGGAGTTTGAAGTCGATCGGATTGATCGCCGCCGCCTTCACTTCGACTCGGAGGTCGTCTGGACCGCAGGTCGGAAGTTCGACGTCTTCGAGCCGAAGCTGGTCGGCGTCGCCGTAGGCGTGGATGCGTGCGGCGCGCATCACGACAAACACCGGAGCACGATGTCGGAGAGACCGACCACGAACGCGACGGGCACGACCAGGCCGATGGCGGAGCCGACCACGTAGGTTCGGAACCGGAGCGGGGAGAGCGCGAGCGCGTAGTTGAGCGGCGGCGACACCGAGAAGAACGTGCGCAATGCGACCAGAGTCCGGATCGGTTTGCGTTCCAGACCAGCGAGCACGCGTCGCGCCGGTTTCCAGCGGATCTCGGCGAGTGCCTTGCCGCCCACGCCGCGCACGATGAGGAACGAAACGGTCACCGCACAGACCGCGCCCACGTAGCCGATCGCCATGCCCATCGCCGGGCCCCACGCGATGCGCGCGCCGACGAGAAACGCGATGCCTGGAAGATGCACGAGGGTGCCACCACTGAAGACACCGAGGTACATGAGCACGCCCCACACGCCCGCACCGGCGACCAAATCGCGGATCGCTTCTTGGGTGAGTGCCTCACGCAGCCCGAACCACTCGATGCCGATCCACGCCGCCACGAGCAGGGCGGCGAGCGCCGCGAGGCGTGGCCAGATGCGTTTCTTCGGGCCGGCTTCGGCTTCGATCGCGGGTTCGGCTTCCAAATGGTCGGGCACGTTCTGGTTCACGAAGTCCTCTTCGGTGGTTCGAGCAGCGTGGCCAGCGCGACCTGCACCACGTAGCGTTCCATTTCGAACTGCACTTTTTCCGGCGGCACATCGGCGCCGGCCAGGATGCGGAGCTCTTCGGTCGAGGTGACCGCCATTCGAGTCAGCAGCGTCATCAGTCCCTGCAGCGGCACGCGCAGCTCCCGTGGAGGTCGGCCGACAAGCGCACCGATGCCCATGCTCGCGAGATCCAGAAACCCTCGCTGCGATTCCCGCAGCCGGGCGTGCGCGACCTCGGACAGGGCGGGGTCGTCGCGATCGAACACCTGCGCCCGCAACAGCATGCGACTCGTCTCGGAGTGCGCGAGCCCGAACCGAAACCCGATGCGGGCGGCCCGCTCGATCTTCGACTCGACCGACCCTGGCTCGGCGAGCGCGGCGACCAGCTCGGACTGGAGTCCGCCGAACCGCTGGAACGAGAACTCCAGCACTTGCTCGTGCAGCTCCGCCTTCGAACCGAAGTAGTGGTGCACCGTGGCCAGGCTGACGCCCGCCGCCTTGCCGATCGCCCGGACCGAGACGCCTGCGATGCCCTGATCTCCGATGCACCGCACCGCGCATTCCAGGATGCGAAGTCTGGTCTGGGCTGCATCGGCGTTGCGGGGGCGGGCCACGTCGAACTTATGTATCGATTGATTAGTTCGTGCAAGCCGATTTTCGCACTGCCCTGCGATCAGCCAGCACCTGCCATGCCGGGCACTCCGCAGCCGATTCCGTCTCCGAAGCCGACCCCGATTCCGAAGCCGAAGCGATTCCGATTCCGATTCCGATTCCGAAGCCGATTCCGAAGCCGATTCCGAAGCCGAAGCCGACGCCGACGCCGAAGCCGACGCCGAAGCCGACTCCGACCCCGAAGCCGACCCCGAAGCCGACCCCGACTCCGAAGCCGAAGCCGACCCCGACTCCGATCCCGACCCTTGCGATTCCCGGGACCAGCACCTGCGATTCCCGAGGCCAGCACTGCGACTCCCACGGCCAGCACCTGCGATTCCCACAGCCAGCACCGCTGGCTTAGAGCCCCTGATCCTCCTATGGGTGGGGGCATGGAGCTCGCGGATCGCCCCATCGGGGTCATTGGAGGTGGTGTGATGGGCACCACCATTCTCGAAGCGTTGATCGCTTCGAAGGCAGCGCGCCCGGACCAGCTGATGGTCGGCGATGCCCGCCCCGCTCAGCGACACGAGCTCGCGGCGCGCCTCGGCATCGCCGAAGCCGCGACCAACGCCGAGGTCGCCGCGTTCGCCGACGTGCTCGTGCTCGCGACCAAACCCCAGGTCTTCGACCGGGTGCTCGCCGAGATCCGAACCCACTCCGGCCCCGATCTGCTCGTGGTCTCGATCGCGGCCGGTGTCTCGACCGGGGTCATCGAAGCGCAACTCGAGCCGGGCACCCGCGTGGTGCGCACGATGCCGAACACGCCGGCTCAGGTCCGCGCCGGCGCCACCGGCATCGCGAAGGGCCGCCACGCGAGCCAAGACGATCTCGACCAGGTCGAAGCGCTCTTCGAGTCGGTGGGCATCGTCGAGGTCCTCGACGAGAGCGCGCTCGATGCGGTCACGGGATTGAGTGGTTCCGGTCCGGCGTTCGTCTTCGTGATGATCGAAGCCATGGCGGACGCGGGCGTGAAGGTCGGTCTGCACCGCTCTTCCGCGCAGCGGCTCGCCGCGCAGACGGTGCTCGGCGCGGCGCAACTGTTGATCGAGACGGGAGAACACCCGGGCCGGTTGAAGGACCGGGTGTGCAGCCCGGGCGGCACGACGATCGCGGGGCTCCATGTGCTCGAAGCGGGCGGCTTGCGGACCACGATGATGAACGCGGTCGAAGCGGCCACGGATCGGTCGCGCGAACTCGGCGAAGAGATCGAACGAAAGCTGCAACCGTGAAGGCTCCGAGCGAAGAGCTGGAGCTGTTCCGAGAGCCCAGCGACGAAGACGGCGTGCACATCGGGCCGCGCGTGGTCGCGGTGGCGGGCGCCAAGGGCGGCGTGGGCAAGACGCTGCTGGCTGCCAACCTCGGCGTGTACCTGGCGACGATCGGACGACGCGTCGTCGCCGCCGATGCCGACCCGGCCGGCGCCAACTTGCATGGCTTTCTTGGTGCCGAACACCCCGCCGGCGTCGCGCCTTACGAGCCGCCGCTGCCGGAGTACGTGTCGAGCGACGAAGAGCAGGCCGAGCTGCCCTTCGAGACCTCCGAAGAACTCGACCTCGACTTCGGAGAGGACGACGACCCCCAGACAGACATGGTGGACTTGGCCGTGCCAGGCCTTCACCTGCTGCACGCCGGCATCGACGAACCCGCCCGCGGATTTCGCCGCCGCGCCCGTCGCGGCAAGCTGCTCGCTCGGCTGCGCAACCTCGACGCGGACTACGTCGTCGTCGACCTCGGCGCCGGCACCCACCGCTCGTTGATCGACGTGTGGATCCACGCGGACGTGAGCGTGTTCGTGACGCTCCCCGAACCAACCGCGATGGAGGGCACCTACCGCTTCGTACGCGCGATGTTCGCCCGGCGGCTCTTGGCCCGCGCCGAGGATGCGGGGCAGCGTCGCGCGCTGCTCGCGGCGCTTCGAGAGCGCGGGAACGCACCGCCACCGCTCGACTTGCTGGCGGACTTGCGCGGCTCTGCGCCTGGCCTCGCCCTTCGCGTGGAAGAGTGCATCGAGACCTTCCGGTTCCCGTTCGTCGTCAACCAGACCCGGCTGCGCGCGGACCTCGAGCTCGGCGACTTCATCGAGACCGCGGCCCGTCGCCGGCTCGGACTGCGCCTCGACTACATCGGCTACATCGACACCGACGACACCGTCTGGAACACCCTGCGCGCCGGTCGTCCGTTGCTCGTCGAGAGCCCAGGCACGAAGGCCAGCCGCAACATCGAGAAGATCGCCCGCCGCCTGCTCTCGATCGATGCGGGCAAACGCCGCAAGAGCCCGCTGCCGATGGTGCCGCCGCACTCGCACCACGACCTCCTGGAGGTCGACCGCGGCGCGACCGACGAAGAAGTGCGCCGGGCGTACAAGCGGGTCCGCGAAATCTACGCGCCCGGTTCGCTCGCGTGCCGTGGTCTCTTCGACGAAGCGGGACTCGAGCGACTTCGCGCGCGGGTGGAAGAAGCCCACGACGTGTTGCTCGATCCGGCCCGCCGCCGTCCTTACGAGCTGAGTGTCTTCCCGCCCGAGCCCGAGCTCGAAGAGATCGTGGGCGAAGAAGACGACGGTCCCCGGCCACCCGCGCCGGTCATCACGCCCGAGACCGACTTCACCGGTCCGCTTCTGCGTGCGGTCCGCGAGAGTCAGGGAACCTCCCTGTCCGCGGTCAGCAAACGCACCAAGATCGGCCGCGGCTTCTTGCTCGCGATCGAAGACGACGACTTCCCGTCCTTGCCAGCGCTCGTCTACGTGCGTGGCTTCGTCACCGAGATCGCCAAACTGCTCTCGCTCGATCCGGAACATGTCTCCCGCACGTACGTGCGCCGGGTGCGGCGCTGGAGCGAAGAGCGGGACCGCAACTAGGGTGGTCACGATCCTCCTCGCCTCCGGTTCGCCGCGCCGCCGGTCGTTGCTCGAGGGCATCGGTCTCGACGTCGACGTGCGGCCGGTCGATGTCGACGAGACCTGCAGGCTGGCAGAAGACGCACGCGCGTACGTGCGGCGTATGGCGGACGACAAACTCGCGGCGGCCGAGCAGCGCTTCGGCACCTCGATGCCCATCCTTGTCGCCGACACCATCGTCGTCCGGGACGGCGCCGTGCTCGGCAAACCGGTCGACGATCGGGAGTCGGCGTCGATGGTGCGGAGCCTGCTCGGCCGCGACCACGAGGTGGTGACCTCGGTGGGCGTCGCGGGGCCGGAGGGTCGCCGCCTCTTCGACGTGCACACCCGCGTCACGATGCGCGCCGGCACCGAAGACGAGGTCGCCCGGTACGTGGCGACCGGGGAAGGACGGGACAAGGCGGGCGCCTACGCGATCCAAGGCATCGCCGGCGGCTTCGTGACCCGCATCGACGGCAGCTACTCCAACGTCGTCGGACTGCCGCTCGCCGAGAGCATCGAAGCCCTGCGCGCGCTCGGCGCACTGGGGCACTGGCCGTGACGATCGCGGAGCGCCTGCACGCGGTGCAAGAGCGGGTGCGCGATGCCGCGGCCGACCGACCGGTGCAGCTCGTCGCGGTCAGCAAAGGACACCCGGCCGCATCCGTGCGCGAAGCCTACGAAGCCGGGCAGCGGGTGTTCGGCGAGAGCTACGCGCAGGAGTTCGCGGAGAAGGCCCAGGCGCTGGCGGACCTGGCGGATCTCGAGTGGCGTTTCATCGGCCACCTCCAGCGCAACAAGACCAAACTCGTCCTGCCGCACGTGCACGCGATCGACTCGGTGGACTCGGTCCGCCTCGCCGAGCGCATCGCGACCACCGCAGACCGCCCGGTGGACATCTGCCTCCAGGTGAACGTGGCGGACGAACCCCAGAAGAGTGGGGTCACGGTCTCGGCGCTCGATGCACTGGTCGCGGCGGTGCGCGCGCTGGATGGGCTGCGCCTTCGCGGACTGATGACGGTGCCGCCGGCGGACGTCGATCCCACCCCGGTGTTCCGGAAGCTCAAGTCCCTCGCCACCGAGCTGGGGCTGGAACAGTGTTCGATGGGCATGAGCGGCGACCTCGAGTCCGCCATCGCCGAGGGCAGCACCCACGTCCGCGTGGGCACCGCCATCTTCGGCCCGCGGCCGTAGAAACGGGCGGGAGCGCGAGCGGAAGCGGAAGCGGAAGCGGAAGCGGAAGCGGGAGCGGAAGCGGGAGCGGGAGCGGGAGCGGGAACGGGAGCGGGAGCGGGAGCGGGAGCCGACGCCGAAGCCGACGCCGAAGCCGACGCCGATACCGATGCCGACGCCGACGCCGAAGCCGACGCCGAATCCGAATCCGAAGCCGACGCCGAAGCCGACGCCGAAGCCGACGCCGAAGCCGACGCCGACGCCGACGCCGACGCCGACGCCGACGCCGACGCCGACGCCGACGCCGACACCGACGCCGACACCGACGCCGACACCGAATCCGACACCGAATCCGAAGCCGACGCCGAAGCCGACGCCGAAGCCGAAGCCGAGGCCGAAGCCGATTGCGAGGCGAATCCGAATCCGAAGGAGAGGATGCGCGGTTCTGCCGACCCCCGACGAACCAGGGGGAACCCGGACCCAGCCGGCGTATCCTGGACCGTGACCCCTGCGATCGGATTGGACAGTGCCCCGTGGCGGACCCATTCTGTACCCGTGCGCCGCCTCCTTCTCCTCGCCACCCTGCTGCCGCTCGGGTGTGCGCCCGCGCCGACCGTCGAGGTGCAGGCGACGGGGCTGGTGGTCGATGGGGCGGGGACGCCGGTGCCGGATCTGCGCATCTCCCAGTACGAACTGACGTTCATCGTCGACGGGCACGCGATGCGCCACCGCTACACCGAGGACACCGATGGGTCGTTCCCGGGCATCGTCACTGGGCCGGACGGCCGGTTCACGATCCACGACTCGGATCTGCTGCTGAGCTACGAGTGGGTGCGCGAGGAGGAAGTCTGCTGGGACGAGTGCATCGCCTTCGAGACCGTCTGTGACACGTTCGAGGAGGAGGTCTGCGACCTCTGCACCTTCGAAGAGTGCTGGGACGACTGCTGGGAGGAGTGCGACACCTACTGTTGGGACGAAGAGATCTGCGCCACGTACGAAGACGGATCGACCGAGTGCTGGATCGAGACGTACTGCGAGGAAGAGTCGTGTGAGACGGTCTGCGAGCCGGTCTGCGACACCTGGACCGAGCCCTGCGATTGCCGGATCGAGACCTGGGACGAATGTTTCGAATCGTGCGTCGAGACCGAGGAACAGTGCGAGTGGGTCACCCGCCGCACCATGGAGTACCCGACCCTGGGGGAGATCGAAGCGACCGAAGCCCGCATCTCCTTGCCGGAAACCGAAGAGGACGTGCTGGGCGAGAACATCGTGTCGTCCCCGGTCGACGAGCTGAGATGGCGCCAGAGCGACCGCTTCGTCCTGCCTTGATTCGTCCTGCCTTGATGGGGACGTTCAGGGCGCTGCTTCGGTTGTTCTCCGGACCGGAGGGCGGTGCGTTCGACCAGGTGTTTC
The DNA here is from genome assembly GCA_034670305.1 of Deltaproteobacteria bacterium. GTDB lineage: Bacteria > Myxococcota_A > Polyangia > Polyangiales > Houyiibacteriaceae > JAXMNT01. The sequence goes on along the minus strand of JAXMNT010000016.1, from coordinate 118,110 downwards.
GGCGCACGAGTCCGGTGCATCTGGACTTGGATGACCTCGAGGTTCGACTACGGGGGCTTGGCTACTTTGTCCGCCGCTCTGCATCCGGTTTCAACTTGGTGGTCAGTGCCAACGAGGAAGATCTGGAACCGCCGGTCGGACTCGTTCTGGTGCAGCGCCCGAACATCCATGTGGCCCCAGCGCCGCCACCAGTGGGCCGGCTCCTTCCGAAGTGGGAGAGCCGAGCCGGCTCGCAACGAGACGCTGCGTTCAGCCGGCTGTTCCACTGGGTTGGTGGGCTCATTGGGTTCGTGACGGTGGCGCTGCTGGTCTCCGGGCTCCTGATGGAGCTGGGTGCGAGCGCGGCGGCGGCTTTGTGCGTCGGTCCAATCGTCTCGCTGGTGGTGGCCTATGGGTGGGCCATCACGATCCCCGGACACCGACATCCCCGAGCCCACGCGTTCTACCAATCGGTGGCGCAGCAGATGCCGCCGGAGTGCGGAGTCGCGCGATGAGGCCCGCGAGTTCCAAGTCGGCCGTGCGGCCCGCGGGTTCCAAGTCGGTCGCCATCGAAGTGGATTCGCTTCGCCCGGCCCAGGCGCCGGAGGTCGCCGTGGCACGAGTCGTACGGACGTTGCGTGCCATCGCCGACAGGCTCCGCGCCGAATACGAATCCTCACTGGACTCGGCGTGGGCACGCCTCATCGGGCGAGAGCCAGCGCTTCGGCAGTGCTCGGTCCAGACGGTGCGGAAGATCAGCCAAGGGACAACGACAGTCGAGCGCGTCGCAGCGCTCCGCTCGCACATGGGCGGCACATTGGTCCATGCACGTCGCCGGTACGGGTTGGTGGCGGCGCATCTTGATGCGGTCGAGTTTGCCGCCCGTCGCGTGGAATCAGCGGACAAGAACCCGCTTCGTGTGTTCGGCGTGAAGCGCGCCGAGGGTCACGCCAAGACCTTCGCGGACCTTGCCCTCAACGATAGCCCGACCGCTCAAGCGTTCTACTTTCTGGCCCCCACCGGGCTGCCCCACGATCTCATTGCGACGGTTCGACCCGAACCCATGGCGTACTGCCTGGGTGCAAGCTGGGAGAACCAAGCCGAACCTCCGGAGTGGGTTGCGTCCCTGCTCTCGGAGACGTTCACGACCGAGGGGGAGGGATTCTTCCTGGAGCGCAGTGCTGGGTTCGGGCAGTCCACCCAGCTCCTGGTTGATGGCATTCGCCGGCGTTACTGGAACGTTGGCGAGGCGGAAGGGGTGCCCGTGTGGTGCTCCATGGTTGGCATGTTCGTCGTTGGGAGCCCCTCGGGACGGTGGCTCCATCAATGTCTTGGACGGGTGAGTTAGAACGCGTCTCTTCCGGTGCGGAACATCCCCACCTCGTTGGTGGATGGAGGCCCGATGGATGGTCCAGCGTAGCGGTCGGCGGGGGCGGCGCCTCAAGGAGGCCTTCGGCCCGGCGGGAAGCCCACCGCTTCGCTGGCGCGCTTCGCGCTTGCTCGTCCTTGACCCGCCCCCCCGCCGACCACTGGGGGCGCTGCGCGCCCTCGGGCGAGTTCACGCTCGGCGTACACAAGGCAGGTTCTCGATGCTCGTATTCGACAAGTCGCTCGCACTTCTCTCGCTTCTGGTCCGCGATGTTCTCCCTCGCATTCGTGAAGCGAATCTCAAGTCGCAGCTGCGGCGGGCGGCGCAGGCGATTCCTCTACTGGTTGCGGAGTCTCGGAGCGCTCGGGGCGCGCGAAACCCCGATGGGTTCTCGCGCGCACTTGGGGAGGCGCGCGAAGTGAAGGCTGCGCTCCAGGTGGCTGCGGTGATGGGATACGTGCAGGCGAGCGACGAGGTCTACGACCTCGCCGACCATGTCTGCGCCATGCTCTTCAAGCTGAGTCGGGGATAGCGCCGAAGCCGATGCCGAAGCCGATGCCGAAGCCGATGCCGATGCCGAAGCCGACGCCGAAACCGACGCCGGCCGGGCTGGCAGCCGTTTCAGTCGTTTAGGAGCTCGGTCAGGTAGTCGAGGCCGTGGTCGGGGGTGACGCCGAGGTGGGCGGTCCAGGCTTCGACGGAGGTGCGGCCGGCGGGGGTGGCGGCGTTGCGGAGGCATTCTTCGGCGCGGGGGTTGTGGTGCCAGTCTTCGTCGTAGCGGTCGCGCAGCGCGACGGTGGCGGTGAGGGCGCCGAGGGAGGCGCGGAGGCGGGCGCCGCCGCCGGAGGGGGTGTGAAGCAGGGGGCCGGCGAGCGTTGAGGGGACGTGGACGAAGAGGGCTTGTTCGGCGAGGGCTTCGAGTTCGCCGTCGACGTCGACTTCGCCGAGGTTGGTGTCGACGCCGACCCAGTTCGGGGTGGGGCGGGGGGCGCGGCCGCGGATCAGGGTGGACGCGGCACAGATCCGCAGGTGCAGGACGAAGCCGGCTCGGAACTGGAGCAGCAAGCGAGTGCGTTCGCTGCGCGTGAGCGCGGACCAGCCGAAGCCGGCCACCGAACGTTGGACGAGGAGTTCTCCGATGCACCGCGCCACGCTCGCGACCGGTGCGCGTTGCACGGCGCGGGGGAGGGCGGGCGACGCGAGCGAGAGGCCGAGGGCGCGGCCGACGAGTCGCGCGCCCGACAGCTCGCCGAGCACCCCCGCGTTGGGGCCAGGCACGATGCGCACGTCGTCGGGGGCGAGCTGAAGGACGCGGGGGCGGGCCATGAGGTGCCCGTCGCGGGGTTCGACGCGGACGCGTTTCGAGAGCACCGCTTCGAAGAATGGCATCACCGCGCCGAGGCGGCGCCAACGTTCCTTGGGCCGCGTCATGCCGTCGCCCTTTCGCCACCGCAGCGCGCGCAACAGTCCACCCAAATCGTTCTGCTCCAGTGGCAACCGGGACAGCAACTCTTGCGCCGGTTCGTGGGTGACCTGCAGAACGCGCTCCGCCAGTTCGCGGCGGTTTTTGGCGTCGATGCCTGCGTCCGGATGGACCGGGAGCCCGAGTTCGTTCCACCGTTTGTACGCGGCGAGGTCGGCTTGGTAGCGCGCCTCTCGCAGCTTCAACGCGGGCTGTTCCAGCGTGCGCACGATCGGCTCGATGCCGCTCTTCTCCGCGAGCACCTGCAGCGCGTGTTCCGAGACCGTCGTGCCTTTGGAGGTGCGCCGGTCGGCAGCATCTCGCCAGGTGTCCCGCGCTTCGTCGAGCACCTCGTCCGCCACCGCCCGCGCCAAATGCGCCGCGCAGATCCCCGCTTCGTCGGGCTCGAGTTCGTCGCGGCAATCGGAAAGCGCTTCGACCTCCCGCAGCGTGGGCCATGCGACGGTCAGACGTTCGCCGCGCGAGAGCGCGACCGCGGCCATCGCTTCGCTCCGCCGCCACCGTTCGATCCCCGTCCGGAGTATGTCCCGCGCATCCATTCCAAGTGGACGTAGCGGGTCGGACCAAGGATGGCCAGGGACGGATGCCGGCCCCAGCCTGCTGTCGCTGCCGGTGCCGGTGCCGCTGCCGGTGCCGGTGCCGCTGCCGCCGCCACCGCCGCTGCCACTGCCACTGCCACTGCCACTGCCGCCGCCACCGCCGCTGCCACTGCCACTGTCGCTGTCGCTGCCACTGTCGCTGTCGCTGCCACTGCCACCGCCACTGCCACTGTCGCTGCCACCGCCACTGCCGCCGCCACTGCCACCCTCGCTCCGTGCGTTACCCTCCGCCCATGCGCACCTGCACCCTCGTCTTCGCACTCGCCTGCGGGGCCCATTCGAGTGGCGGCGATCCAGAGCCGGCAACCCAGACCTGCCGGCCCGCCGGGCTCGAATCCGCGACCGCGATCCAACCGTTGCAATTGCCGCCTGGCTGCCAGCTTCGTTCGACCGGTTCGGTGCAAGCGCCACAAACGATCGACTCCGCGGATCAGCTCGCCACGTTCGTGTCCTGCGCTGGCGCCGTCGAGTTCGAGTTCGCCAGCCATTCGCTGCGCACGTTCTCCTACGGCATGAGCCCGGCGCACGGCGGGGCCGAGATTCTGGACGACGGCGAGACGGTGACGTTCGCCATCCAACAACGTTCTCCTTGCCCCGACGACCCTCGGCCGATGCCCATGGATGCGACGCTCGCGTACCCGTTGCCCCGAGGCGCGGTGCGCCAGTTCGCCCAGGCGGTCTGCACCTTGCCGCCCCAGTGCGATTGAACCGGCTGAGCCGCGACCGACCCTTGTTCGAACCGGTGCTGTGACCATCGTCGCGGATCCGCAATGGACACCGGCCGTCCAGTCGGTATGTTCCCGTCATGGCTCAGGACCCCCAGACGTACGTCGCCCGCCGCGCCGAACTGCTCGAACGCATCGGACCCGGCGTGGCCGTGTTCCCCTCCGCTCCGGTTTCGATTCGGAACAACGACGTGGAACACGAGTACCGCCAGGACAGCGACTTCTTCTACCTGTCCGGTTTCGACGAGCCGGAGAGCGTGTTGGTCGTCAGCAACCTCCATCCCGAACACCAGGCGGTGTTGTTCGTTCGTCCACGCCACAAGGAGCGCGAGATCTGGGACGGTCCGCGCGCCGGGGTGGAAGGGGCGGCGCGAGACTTCGGCGTCGACGCGGCGTTCCCGATCGACGAACTCGAACAACGGTTGCCGGACTACCTGCAGGGCGGCCGCAGGGTGCACGCGATGGTGGGCCGGGGCGGTTCGTTCGACGCGGTGTTGTTCCGGGCGCTTGCCACCGTCCGCGGTCGCGCGCGCAGCGGGGCGATCGCCCCGACCGAGATCGTGGACCCGAGCGCGACGCTGCACGAGATGCGGCTGCGAAAGCGGCAAGAGGAACTCGCGCAGATGCGGCGGGCCGCCCGCGTGACCCGCGACGCCCACGTAGAAGCGATGAAAGCGACCCAGCCCGGCAAGTTCGAGTACGAGATCAAAGCCGAGATCAACCGCGTCTTCCAGATGGGTGGCAGCGATCGGCCGGCGTACGACAGCATCGTCGGCTCGGGCCCGAACGCCACGATTCTCCACTACCGCGCGAGCGGCCGGAAGATGGAGGACGGCGACCTGTTGCTCATCGATGCGGGGTGCGAACTCGGCTACTACGCGAGCGACGTCACGCGCACGTTCCCGGTGAACGGCAAGTTCAGCGCAGCGCAGAAGGCGCTGTACGACGTCGTGCTCGCGTCTCAGATCGCGGCAGTCGAAGCCATTCGCCCGGGTGTCACCTTGGACGACCTGCACGACGTGGCAGCGCGGGTGATCACGAAGGGGCTCATCGACCACGGTCTGCTCCAAGGCACGGTCGATGAGAACATCGAGTCCGGCGACTACCGCGCGTTCTTCATGCACAAGACCTCGCACTGGATCGGCATGGACGTGCACGACGTCGGCGCGTACTTCGTCGACGGGACCATGCGGCCGCTCGAGCCCGGCTTCGTGCTCACGGTGGAGCCAGGCGTGTACGTGTCGGTTGACGCGGACGTGGATCCCAAGTGGCGGGGCATCGGGATTCGCATCGAAGACGACATCCTCGTGACCAACGATGGGTTCGACAACCTGACCGCCGACATCCCGAAGACGACCGACGAGATCGAAGCGGTGATGGCGGGGTAGCGTCTGGCTGAAGCGACGCTGAAGCCGGAGCCGACGCCGAAGCCGAAGCCGAAGCCGACGCCGAAACCGAAGCCGACGCCGATGCCGAAGCCGAAGCCGATGCCGACGCCGAAGCCGATGCCGACGCCGAAGCCGACGCCGACGCCGATGCCGACGCCGAAGCCGACACCCGCGAGAGCCGACCGCTACGACCAGCGGATGTGGAGGACGGACTCGGGGTTGCCGCGGGCGCGGCTTTGGCGGATGGAGCTGCGGGGGGCGGTGGCGCCGCAGAGGGCGAGGAGGCGTTCAGTGAAGCCGCACAGGAGGGAGAGCATGTGTTGGTCGTCCGGGCCTTCCGAGACGATCAACCGAAACGACTTCGGGCCGAGGCGTTCCGCCACCAACTGCGCGGCGTCGAAGTAGCCCATCCAGACGGAGGGGAGGCGCTCCATGCCGGCGTCGGGACGACCGCCGCCGACCAGCAGTTTGTGCGACGACATCAGCGTGCCTTTGGCAACGCCTTCGCCGAGCGCGCGGGCGCGCGTCCCATCGCCGGTACCCATGACGTGTTCGGTGGCCGCGACCAGTGCCACGAAGGAACCTGCGGGGAGCCAAGCCACCGGCAAGACCCGTGCAGCGAGGATGTTCCGATGGACGGGCGGAATCCGGTCGAGGAGCGCTTGAAACGTTCCTTGTCCAGACCTTGCCAGGTGCTCGCGCGCGGCGAGGACGACCGCGCCTTTGACCCGGCCGAGGGTCTCGTCGCTCTTCGGGGTGCGGGAAGGACGCGCGGGGGTGGCGATCTTCGAGCTGACGTCTGGGCTCGAGAGGTCCAGCGGTTTGGCGCGGGACTCGTCCCAGTCGAACGACGTGGCGACGAACGCGGCCGGCTGCGATGTCGGGACGACGTCGCTCCATGTGGCGGGGGTGTCGAGGACGGTCTCCGCCGAGTCCTCGAGCTGGGTCGGCAGGGTTCCGATGCCGCTGTCCGGGAGCCCGGTCACGTCGTCGTCCGGCGGGCGCGCGCCGAACGGCACGAGCTCACGCCACATGCTCAACGCGTCCGGAAAGCGCCCGGAAGGCTTCTTGGCCAGCGCGCGGTGCACGGTGTCGGACAGTGGCCGCGACAGGGTGGGCACGAGGGTCGTCAAACGGGTCGGTTCGACCACCAGAATCGACCGAAGCAGCGCGTGGTAGTTGTCGGCCTCGAGCGGAAGCCGGCCGCTGAGGCAGCGGTAGAGGATCACTCCCAGCGCGTAGAGGTCCACGCGGTGATCAAGGTGTTTCATGCCGCGGGCTTGTTCGGGCGACATGTACTGCGGTGTGCCGACCGTGACCCCGGTCCGGGTCAGCGAAGATTCTTCCCCCTCGCCCGTCGCGATCTTCGACACCCCGAAGTCGAGGACCTTCACGAAGTCCGCCCGACCGGACCGGCGGGTGAGGAAGATGTTCTCGGGTTTGAGGTCGCGGTGAATGACGCCCTTGGCGTGCACAGCTTGCAGCGCCGCCAGCACCTGGCCGCCAATGCGCGCGGTGCGCGAGGCCGAGAGCTGGGGTTCGTGGGCCAGGCGCGAGGCGAGCGTCTCCCCCTCGAGCAGCTCCATCACCAAGTACGGTGCGCCGTCTTCCGCGTACCCGAGATCGAGAACATCGACGATGTTCTCGTGCCCCGTCGAGCCGGCCGCACGCGCCTCTCGATGAAACCGCGTGACCGCGCTCTGGTCGGTCGCGAGTTCGGGATGCAGCCGCTTGAGTGCAACGCGCCGCCCGATGTCGAGGTGGATGGCTTCGTAGACCGCGCCCATGCCGCCTTCGCCGAGGATGCCGCGGATCTCGTAGCGCCCCGCGATGATGCGTCCGACGAGCGCTGGCCCGACGGTGAGCGGTTTGCCGGAGGTCGGGCAGTGCGACCACGATCGGGGATGGGCACGGGTGCAATGCGGGCACCGAACCTCCAGCGCACCGAGGCCAGGCCCCGGCGCGACGGAAGATCGCTCTTCCACCCCGCTCGTTCGTCCCGAAGCGTCCGGTGGAGGCGTTCCATCAGCCTCGGTGGTCCCCACGATCGGAGGATCCCGCGCCGAACACGCACCCGTCAAGCGGTCTCGCAGAATCTGCGAGGCGGGACCCGATCAAATCGCGAAAGTGAGGCGGCTTCTACCGCTCTGCAGGGACGTCCTGGTCGGCGAGGGGTTTGATTTCGCCGGACTTCACGCGGCCCCAGTAGTCGTCGAAGGCACGTTTCACTTTGCCGCTCAAGAAGTACATGCCGAGAATGTTCGGGAACGCCATGCCGAGGACCATGAGATCGGAGAACGTGATGACGTTCCCGAGCTCCAGCATCGCGCCGAGCACGACGAAGATTAGGAAGATCACCTTGTAGATCATCGAGGTGCCGGTCCCGAACAGGTACGTCCAGCAGCGCTCGCCGTAGTAGCTCCAAGAGATCATCGTGGAAAAGGCGAAGAGCACGACCGCCGCCGTGAGGACGTACTTGAAGCCAGGCAGCACGGTGTTGAACGCCATCGAGGTCATCTCGACGCCTTCGAGACCGCTCGTGTACGCGCCGGTGATGACCACGACGAGGCCGGTCATGGTGCAGACGATGATGGTGTCGATGAACGGTTCGAGCAGGGCGACGATGCCCTCGCGGACCGGTTCGTCGGTGCTCGCGGCGGAGTGCGCGATCGACGCCGAACCCACGCCGGCCTCGTTGGAGAACGCGGCGCGCTGGAATCCGATCATGAGCACGCCGAGAAACCCGCCGCCGACCGCGTTCGGGGTGAAGGCTTCGCCAAAGATCTTGCCGAACGCGCCCCCGATCTCGCCTGCGTTGACGAGGATGACCGCCATGCCCGCGAGCACGTACACGCCGCACATGATCGGCACGATGTAGCCGGCGACCTTGCCGATGCGTTTGATGCCGCCGATGATCACGGCCGCCACGAAGAGTGCGAGCGCGATGCCGTACGCGAGTTTGCCAAGCGGCTCTCCGAACATCGGGACGACGGCTGCGATCTGCGCGCCGCTTTGGTTCGCCTGGAACATGTTGCCACCGCCAAGGCTGCCGCCGATGCACATGATGGCGAACGTGACGGCCAACACCTTGCCGAACGGACGCATCTTCAGCTCCGCGAGGCCGGTCTCGAGGTAGCGCATCGGTCCACCGGACACGTTCCCCTTCTCATCGACCTCCCGGTAGAGCTGGCCGAGCGTGCATTCGCTGAACTTCGAGCACATGCCGAAGAACGCGGCGACCACCATCCAGAACACGGCGCCCGGCCCACCGGCGCTGACGGCCACCGCCACGCCGGCGATGTTGCCGAGCCCCACGGTGGCAGAGAGCGCAGAGCTCAAGGCCTGGAAATGGCTCACCTCCCCCGGCTGCGAGTCGTCGTCGTAGTCGCCGCGGGTGACCCGGATCGCGTGGCCGAGGGCGCGCACGTTCGGGAAGTTGAAGCGGAACGTGAAGAAGAGGGCGCCGAGCACGAGCCACAACACGACGAGCGGCACCGTCAGCGCGCCGGCGTGGGCGGCGAGTAGATCGATCGTCTTCGTATCCCCACTGATCGCCGCGGCGTCTTCGAGGTTCTGGTAGGTCAGTGGTCGCTGCTCGATGAGCGAGGTGGCGACGTGGGGGCCGACCATGCCGGCGAGCGACTCCTCGTCGGCGTTGTTGACGGTCTGGAGGATCCACCGCCGGGTGTTCTCATCGGGTGTGAGGTGCGGGACGTCGGAGTCGTCGGGGCTCGGCGGCGTGTCCCAGAAGACGACGTCGAAGAAGAAGACCGTGACGAGCGGGCTGACGATGTACTTGCCGAAGAACTCGTCGACGGCCTTCTCCATGCTGGCCGCGAGCGGTTGCTGCTCGGCGTGGCCGGCGTGCGGGTCTTCCTCGGGGCCCTCCTGGGCGAAGGCACCCGCGTGGGCAGTGGTGAAGACGAGCAAGAAGGCGAGGGCGGAGGTACGAAGCATGTGAGGCGTTGCCCTACATCGGCGATCGATTCTCATCAAGGGGGGTCCCCGCGATGGCGCCGGTGCGACCCCAGCGCAGGACTCAGCCACTGGGGTTTCCGGGCGATCGCACCGTCAGCGGTCGCACGCGGCCATCGGGTGCCGCTCCTGCGATTGACAGTTTCCGGGCGCGAGGCTAGAAGCAGACCGATTTCCCAAACGAATCTCGGGTCTTTCAGGGATTTCCGTGTGATTTCGAGGCGGCTGACGCGATACTCCGCGCCACTGCTGTAGGTTCACCTCGGGGCCGTCCCACCGACTTCCGCTCAGCGAGAATTCCCCACCCATGCTCGCCATCTATCTTCCGGTCTTCTTGATGCTCCTCGTCGCCACCTTGGTGGCGCTCGGGATGTTCACGGCCACCTCCCTCGCGGGTCCGAAAAAGCCGACCCCCGAGAAGATGCTCCCCTACGAGTCGGGCTCGAACACCATCGGTGCGAGCCACCTCCGGCAGAGCGTCAAGTTCTACCTGACCGCGATCCTCTTCGTGGTCTTCGACATCGAGGCAGTGTTCCTCTACCCGTGGGCGAGCATGTTCCGTGAACTCGGATGGTTCGGTTTCGTGGAGATGCTGCTCTTCCTACTGATCCTCGGCGTGACCCTGGTCTACGCGTGGAAAAAGGGTGCCCTCGAATGGGAGAAGTGAAAAAGCCCGGGAGTCTTCCCGTGGCTGGTCCCCAGTCCAAGAAGTTCGTCGGAGGCGATCCCAACTCGGGCTTCGTCACGACCAAGCTGGACGCGCTTTTGGCGTGGGCCCGGCGCTACTCCCTCTTCCAGTACCCGTTCGCGACGGCGTGCTGTGGCATGGAGTTCTTCGCGGTGGCTTCGCCCCGCTACGACATCGCGCGCTTCGGCGCCGAGGCGCCCCGCTTCAGCCCGCGTCAGTCGGACGTGCTCTGGGTCGTCGGAACGATCAGCCAGCGACAGGGACCCGCGCTCAAGCGCATCTACGAACAGATGACCGAGCCCAAGTGGGTCGTCGCGTTCGGCACCTGCGCGAGCTGCGGCGGATTCTACGACAACTACACGACCATTCCGGGCGTGGACAAGATCGTGCCCGTCGACATCTACATTCCTGGCTGCCCGCCCCGCCCCGAAGCGGTGCTCGATGGCCTGATGCTCCTCATGGAGAAGGTGAAGAACGGCAACCGTCAGCCGGTGAGCGTGCCGCCGCGCGACGTGCCCGAGCTCGCCCGTTTGCGCACCAAGGTGCCCAAGGTCGACAAGTCATGAGCAAGAAGGTCACGAAGCTCCTCCAGAAGGAGTTCGGGGACAAGATCCTCCTGGCCACGGATTTCCGCGGCGACGCAGAGGTCACCGTCGCGCCCAAACATTGGGTGGAGGTCGCGACCTTCCTGCGGGACCACGAGAAGTCGGCGATGGATCACTTCACCGACGTCACTGCGGTGGACTACCCGGAGCGCGAGATGGAGGGCGGCGCACGTTTCGACGTGCTCCTGCTCTGCCGTTCGATGCAGCACAACCACCGGATGCGCCTGCGCACCGAGCTTGCCGACGGCAAGAAGCTCGCGAGCCTGACCCCGGTCTGGTCCGGCGCCAACTGGGCCGAGCGCGAGGTCTACGACATGTTCGGGATCGAGTTCGAAGGCCACAAGGATCTCCGCCGAATCCTCATGTACGACGAGTTCGAAGGGTGGCCGCTCCGCAAGGACTACCCGATCGACCGCGTGCAGCCGCTTGTCGAATACCGCGACGTCGACAGCACGCTGAAACTCCCGCCCTTCGGCATCGAAGAAGGCCAGCCCTTCGCCCGCATCGACTGGGAAGAGCGCCTGGCCGGCCGCGACGAGCAGGTCTCGCCGTCGATCGGTCTGCAGCTCGGGCAGCGCCGCGCGCTCTCCGACTCGAAGGTCGCCGAAGACCAAGCCGCCGAGCTCGCACAAAAGAAGGCCGCGGACGCGGCAGAAACTCCGGAGAGCTGAGTGGAAGCCCCCGACGAGATCTTTGAAGACGAAGACGAGGCCCTCGAGATCCCCGCGGATCCGATGCGCCTCAACATGGGCCCGTCCCACCCGGCGATGCACGGCACCATCCGTATGGTGCTCGACCTCGACGGCGAGACGGTCATGAACGTGGACGTGCAGCCCGGCTACTTGCACCGCGGGTTCGAGAAGAGCTGCGAACGCGGCACCTGGGCCCAGGTCTTCCCGTACGCCGACCGGCTGAACTACGTCTCGCCGATGCTCAACAACGTGGGCTTCTCGCTCGCGGTGGAGAAGCTGCTCGGCATCGAAGTGCCCGACCGCGGTCAGTACTACCGGGTCATCCTCGGCGAGCTCGCCCGCATCTGCGACCACTTCACGAGCAACGGCGCCGGCGCGATGGAGCTTGGCGCGTTCACGCCCTTCCTCTGGCTGCTCAAGGTCCGGGACTGGGTCTGGGACATTCTCGAGCGCGAGACCGGCGCGCGCATGACGCACAGCTTCGGTCGCATCGGCGGCATGGCGTTCCCGCCCACGGACGGCTTCGCCGACGACGTACGGGCGATCATCCCGGAGATCCACAAGGTGGTGGGCGAAGCCGAAGGGCTGCTGCTCAAGAACCGCATCTTCCTCGACCGCATGCAGGGCGTCGGCATCCTCTCGAAGGAGCGCGCCGTCGCCCTTGGCTGCAGCGGCCCGGTGCTGCGTTCGACCGGCGTGGCGTACGACGTCCGCAAGGACCACCCGTACATGGTCTACGACCGGTTCGACTTCGAGGTCCCGGTCGGTGAAGACGGCGACAACTGGGACCGCTTCATGGTCCGCATGGAAGAGATCCGGCAGTCGATCCGCATCATCGAGCAAGCGCTCGACCAGATGCCCACCGACGGTCCGGTCTCGGTCACCGACTCGCGCATCATGCTTCCCGAGAAGCGCGAGGTGTACACCACGATCGAAGCGACCATCGCGCACTTCAAGCTCGTGATGGAAGGCCTCAAGTGCCCCAAGGGCGCCGTCTACTCCTTCACCGAAGGCGGCAACGGCGAGCTCGGCTTCTACATCGTCAGCGACGGCAGCGGCACCCCGTACCGCGTCCGAGTGCGACCTCCCTGTTGGTACAACCTGCAAGCCGTCCGCGAGATGCTCATCGGAGACATGATCGCGGACATCATCCCCACCTTCGGCTCGATCAACATGATCGGCGGCGAGTGCGATCGCTGAGCCGCGTTCTGCGGACTTCACGATCGAACGGACTTCAAACGAGTAGCAGCGAATGCCGACCTTCAAACTGAACGGCCAAGACATCCCCTTCGAGCCCGGGGACACCATCATGCGCGCCGCATGGCGTGCCGGGATCGAGATCCCCCACTACTGCTGGCACCCGGGTTTGAGCGTCGCCGCGAACTGCCGCATGTGCCTCGTGCACATCACGAGCGGCCGCCAGATGGCGATGCCCACGCTCAAGTGGGATGAGAAGAAGAAGGCCTACGTGCCCGACACGAAACCCAAGCTCACCCCGGCCTGCCAGCAGGCCGCCGGCGAGGGCATGGAGGTGACGTCGGTGGGCGAAGAGGTCGAGAACGCGCAGGCGCACGTGCAAGAGTTCCTGCTGCTCAACCACCCGGTCGACTGTCCGATCTGCGACCAGGCCGGCGAGTGCAAACTGCAGGACTACTACGAAGAGCACCAGCACACCGCGAAGCGCAAGCAGACCGAACCGGTGCACAAACCGAAGGGCGTCACCTTCGGCCCGACCATCGTCTACGACGCCGAGCGCTGCATCATGTGCACCCGCTGCATCCGCGTGTGCGACGAGCTGGTCGGCGACCACGTGCTCGACATGCGCGAGCGCGGGAACAAGAACGAGATCGTGCTCGCCCCCGGCCGCGAGCTCGACCACCGCTACACCCTGATGACCGAGCACGTGTGCCCGGTCGGCGCCCTCACCAGCCAAGACTTCCGCTTCAAGGCGCGGGTCTGGTTCCTCAAGTCGGTCGAGGGCGTCTGCACCGGTTGCAGCACCGGCTGCAACAGCCACGTCGACTTCGATCCGCGCATCGGCAAGGTCTACCGCCTTCGCCCGCGCGACAACGAGGACGTGAACAAGTTCTGGATGTGCGACGACGGCATGATGACCTACACCGAGGTCCACGAAGGGCGCCTCAAGACGCCCGTCGATGGCCGCGGGGAGGGCGCCGAACGGCTGCTTCCCGAAGAAGCGGTCGACCTGGTCGCCGCCAAACTCGGCGCAGTCGACGCCAAGAAGCTCGCCATCGTGCTGAGCGCTGGCATGAGCAACGAAGACAACTGGGTGCTCGCCCGCTTCGCCGAGAAACTCGGCGCCGGCCGGCTCTACCTCGCGGCGCGCGAGGCCGAAGACGTGGGCTGGGAAGGCGACGACATCCTGCGTTCGTCGGACCCGAACCCGAACCGCGCCGGCGCGACGCTCGCCGCCAAATCGGTGGAACTGCACGACCTCGAAGACCTCGCCCAGGACGTGCTCGCGGGCGAAGTCTCCGCGGTGCTCGCGCTCGGCCACCACGGCGGAGAACGCGAGGGCGCACTCGATGCGCTTGGCAGCCTGGACACGGTCGTCGTGCTGGCCAGCAACGAAGGCCCGCTCAGCGCGGTGGCTTCGGTGCAGGTCCCGGTCGCGAGCTGGGCCGAGTCCTTCGGTTCGTTCGTGAACGGCCAGGGCCTCTTCCAGACGTTCACCCGCGCCATCCCGTCCCCGGACGGAGTGGAGACCGCGTGGAAGACGCTCGTGCAGGTCGCCGCGGCGCTCGGCCACGACCTCGGTTACGTGCGGACCGGTGAAGTCCGCGACGAACTCACCCAATCCGCGACCGCCGAGGCGGCCGCAGAACCCACGGCGACGGCGTAGTCATGGATACGTTCGACATCTTCCTGGCGGCGGTCGCCAAGATCCTCTTCATCGTGGTCGTGGTGGTCGGTGCGTTCGCGCCGATGCTCGTCTGGGCGGAGCGCCGACAGAGCGCGATGATCCAGGACCGCGTCGGTCCGCACCGCGCCCACATCCAGCTGCCGAAGGCGCTGGTCGGCTTCTTCAAGTTCAGCCTCAAGCCCCTGCGGGCCGGCTTCTTCGTCTTCATGCTGCTCGGCGGCCTCGCGACCGCGATGCTCGCGCTCATGTGGATGACTGGCTGGGACCTGGGTGTTCCGGCGGAAGACCTCTACATCAGCCTGCCGGTCTTCGGCGTGCTCGCCGTGCTCATGCTGCTCGGCCACAAGGTCAACAAGGGCTACGTCGACAACGGCGGCAAGCTCGCCCTGATCGGCCTGCTGCATCCGCTCGCCGACGCGGTGAAGATGATCTTCAAGGAAGACTTCGTGCCGCCGAAGGCGGACAAGTTCCTGTTCTCGATCGCGCCGATCATCACGGTCATCCCGGCGATCCTCGCGTTCGCGGTCATTCCCTTCGCGGACACGTTCTACCTCGAGTGCCTCACCGACGTGGTGCCGCGCGCGACCGATCTGGCGCATCCGAGCATGTGCGACGGCAGCGGCACGGGCCTCGCGACCGCCATCCCGATGCAGGTCGCATCGCTCGATGTGGGCATCCTCTTCATCTTCGCGGTCGCCGGCACCGGCGTCATCGGCGCGGCGGTCGGCGGCTACGCGAGCGACAACAAGTACTCCCTGATGGGCGGCCTTCGCGCCGCCAGCCAGATGGTCAGTTACGAAGTCGCGCTCGGCCTCACGGTCGTGCCCTGCTTCATGATCTACGACTCGCTCCGGCTCGAAGACATGGCCATGTGGCAGCACAACCATGGCATCTGGGGCGTGTTCATTCCGCCGCTCTTCTTCGCCTTCATCCTCTACACCTTCGCGGCCATCGCCGAGACGAAGCGTGTGCCCTTCGACCTTCCCGAAGGCGAGAGCGAGCTCGTCGGTGGATACCTCACCGAGTACTCCGGCATGAAGTTCGGTCTGTTCTTCACCGGTGAGTTCATCGAGGTCGTCGCACTCGCGGCGCTCGCCACGGTGCTCTTCTTCGGTGGCTGGGACGTGCCCTTCCTCTACCGCAGCGGGTTCGATCTCCCCGGCACGTGGGAAGTGGCGATCCCGATGACCGACTGGATCTTCCAGGACTTCATCGCGCTGCAGCACTGGGCCGTGCTCGCCATCGAGCTCGTCTTCTTCCTGCTGAAGATCGTGGTCTTCATCTGGCTGCAGCTGATGGTCCGCTGGACCCTCCCGCGCTTTCGCTACGACCAGGTCATGAAGCTCTGCTGGAAGGGTCTGTTGCCGCTCGCGCTGCTCAACATCCTGTTCACGGGCATCCTCGTCCTCCTCTGGAACTGAACCGCCCTCTCTGGAACCGAACCATGGCCGCCACCGTCAAAGTCCTCAAGAAGCCCAACCGCACCGTCTCCGAGCAGGCGTACGTGCCCGAGATCGCCAAGGGCCTCGGCCAGACGATCAAGCGCTTCTTCAAGAACACCATCGCGTCGGCCACCGGCGGCAAGGGTGAGATCGCCACGGTGATGTACCCGGAAGACAAGCGGGAGTACCCGGCCCGGTTCCGCGGCATCCACCGGCTGACTCAGCGCGCCGACGGGTCGCCCCGGTGCGTCGCGTGTCTGTGCTGCAGCACCGCATGTCCCGCGCAGTGCATCCACATCGAGCCCGGCGAGTACGACGAGAACGATCCGCGCCACGGCTACGAGCGGTTCCCGGAAGCGTTCGTGATCGACGAGCTGCGCTGCATCTTCTGCGGCTACTGCGTCGAAGCGTGCCCGTGCGATGCGATCCGCATGGACACCGGCATGCACATGCCGCCTTCGACCGAGCGCGACCACTTCATCTACGACAAAGAGACGCTGCTCGGCCTGCCCGGCCGCGACGGCACGTTCCTGAGCGCCAACCCGCGCCATGAGCCGGGCGACGCGACCCACCCGGGTCTCGACCGCGAGAAGAAGCACTAGTCCGATTCGCGCGGCGCGAATCGGATTGAGGGGGCTGCGGCCTCCGTTGAGTCCGACGCCGACCGCCGACGCCTCAGCCGACGCCTCGTCTCCGAAGCCGAAGCCGACTCCGAAGCCGAAGCCGACTCCGAAGCCGACTCCGAAGCCGACGCCTCAGCCGACACCTCAGCCGACTTCGAAGCCGATCGGGCGTGGTATGGTCTTGGGGCAGGGGGTCCTTGCGGCGTGTTTTGCGTCGCAGAAGAGAAGCGGGTTGTGCCCCGCGGAAGGCCCCTTGATTGATGAAATACACGACTGCGCTCCTGCTCTGCTTGGCTCTGTTCTCCTGTGGCGACGACGACGGCATGGTCGCGGATGCGGGGGGTGGTCTGGATGCGCCCGCGGTGGACACGGGGGCGACCGGCGGGCCGACGGTGACGATGGGGGTGTACCGGCTCGTTGGCGAGACGTACGAGGACACGGGGCGGACCCTGGTCATCGAGGTGGGAGAGCCCTGCTTCACCTGGTCGCGCGTGTCGCCCGGACACGACGACATGGGCGGGCTGCCGCCGATCGCGGAGCCGCACGATCACTTCAACGCGGCGGACAACTCCTCGTACGTCGACGGAGTCGTGACCTGGACCGAGTACGGTCCAGCCCATGACGCACCGACAGTGCAGGCGACCTGTGCGGGGGGCACCGGCGGCACGACCAAGATGGTCAACGCGGACGAGTACTACTTCGACCACAACGACGTGTACCTCCGCATCGTCTCGGTGGACTGACCGGGCTGAGCGAGCGGCACCGCATCTGGGGTACCCTCTGGATGTGGTGCGGTGGTTCGTCGGGTTCGTTGTGTGCGCAGGCCTGGTGGCGTGCGGGGACGACGACGCGCCCTCGTGCCGGTCGGTCTTCGACTGTCCCGGGGCACAGCAGTGCATCAATGGCGCGTGTGTCGATCCGGAGCGGGTCGATGCGGCGGCGGAAGACGCGGGTCGGGACGCGGCCTCCGAGGATGCCGGGCGGGACGCGGCGGCCGACGGCGGCGTCGACGCGAACGACGTCGATGCCGGCGGGTGTCCGGAAGGGTTCGTGGACGTGAACGGCGACCCCGACGATGGATGCGAGTGCCCGCTCATGGGCGACGAGGTCTGTGACTCCGCAGGGCAGGACGAGAACTGCGACGGCACCGTCAACGAGGGGTGCGATTGCGTGGAGGGCGAGACCCGCCCCTGCGGGTCCACGACCGGCGCATGTGAGGCGGGGGTGGAGACGTGCGTCGACGGCGTCTACGGGGTCTGCGAGGGCGGGGTCGGGCCGGCGGAAGAGACCTGCAACGTGCTCGACGACGATTGCGACACCGCGGTCGACGAGGACCTCGCCTGCGGCCCTGAGAACACCGCGGCGCGCTGCACCGACGGGTTCGACAACGACGGCGACGGGTTCGTCGACTGCATGGACTTCGACTGCAGCCGCAGCTTTTTCATCACGGTCTGCCCGGAGACGTTCGACGCGATCTGCTCCGACGGAATCGACAACGACCGCAGCGGCCTTCGCGACTGTGCCGACCCCAACTGCGACGCCCCAGGCATCACCGTGTGCGGAGAAGGCACCGACACGTACTGCTCGGATGGAGTCGACAACGACGGGGACGGGTTCGTCGACTGCATGGACTTCGACTGCGACGATTCGCCCCTCTGTCCCTGAGCGCGCGCAAAGCCGACGCCGGCCGAACGATCGGGTAGCCTCCCGCGCATGGCGACCAAGAAGGCGGAACGAACGATCGAGACCGAGGCGGTACACGGCGGAGAACCTCGGTCGCACCCGTTCGACGCGCTCTCCGCACCCATCGTGCAGACGGCGACCTACACCTTTCGTGACACCGCCGAGCTGACCGCGTTCTTCGAAGGCCGCACCGAGCGCGAAGAAGAGTACGGGCGGTACGGCAACCCCACGGTGCGGCTCGTGGAAAAGAAGCTCGCGGCGCTCGAGCGGACCGAGGACGCGGTGGCGTTCGCGAGCGGCATGGCCGCGGTGACGACTTCGATCCTCGCGCTCACCAAGAGCGGCTCGCACGTGGTGCTCTTCAGCGACTGCTACCGCCGGACCCGCCAGTTCGTGACCACCATCCTGTCCCGTTTCGGGGTCGAGTCGACGCTGGTTCCACCCGCCGACGTGGACGCGATGGAGGCGGCGCTCCAGCCGAATACCAAGCTGGTCGTGAGCGAGGCGCCGACGAACCCCTACCAGACGGTGCCGGACCTGCGCCGGGTCGCGGAGATCTGCCGGGCGGCGCGGGTGAAGACCATGATCGACGCGACGTTCGCGACCCCGGTGCACCTGCGGCCGGCCGAGCTCGGGATCGATCTCGTCGTGCACAGCGCCACGAAGTACCTGGCTGGACACAACGACGTGCTCGGTGGTCTGGTGGCGGGCAAAGAAGGGCTCGTCGGGCTCGTGCGCGAGATGCGCCACGTGCTCGGTGGCGTGCTCGACCCGCACGCGGCGTACTTGATCCTGCGGGGCATGAAGACGCTCGCGGTGCGCGTTCGGCAGCAGAGCGCGAGCGCGCTTCAGTTGGCGAGTGCGCTCGAGTCGCATCCGCGCGTGAAGCAGGTCTGGTACCCCGGCCTTCCTTCCCACCCGAACCACGACATCGCCAAACGCGACATGATCGGCGGCTACGGCGGCGTCGTGACGTTCGAGCTGGACGCGGATCTCGAGGCGACGAGCCGGTTCGTCGATGCCTGCGAGATCCCGCGGATTGCGCCCTCGCTCGGCGGCGTGGAGTCGCTGATCGAACAGCCCGCGCTGATGAGCTTCTTCGAGCTGACCACCGAGCAGCGAGAGGCGGTCGGGATCAAGAACGCGCTGGTGCGCTACGCGGTCGGGATCGAAGACGCGGACGAGCTCATCGCGGACGTGCTGCGCGCCCTCGCGACCACGGGCTGAGTCGCCAGAGACAGCGGCAGGGACAGCGGCAGCGGCAGCGGCAGAGACAGCGGCAGCGGCAGCTGCAGCTGCAGAGACAGCGGCAGCGGCAGAGTCAGCGGCAGCGGCAGAGTCAGCGGCAGGGACGGCGGCAGAACGCTGAGCCTCGGCAAACGGCCGCACCAACGAAGAGAGCCGCCCGGGAGGCGGCTCATTTTCTTCACTGTGGGCTCGGACGTTCTAGCGGCGGCCGCGGTCGAGCACGCTGCGGGCGACTTCGCCCATTTCGCCGCCTTCGTCGCGGGCGCGAAGGAGCAGGCCGAGTTCGGGGAGGTCGCCGAAGACGGAGGCTGCGAGTTCGCGGCGGCCGATGTCTTCGCCCTCGAGCGCTTCCCAGAGCTTGTCGCGCGCGTCCTGTGGGCGGATGCCGCCGACGCCGTTCCAGCCGGTGCGCAGGCAGGCGATGGTCTTGAGCCAGGAGTAGCTGTAGCTCAGGTCGGCGTCGCCCTCGCGGAGGATCTGACCGGCACGCAGACGACGCCAGATAGCGCCGCTCTCGAAGTGGTGGGTCGTGAGCAGGTTGAACCAGTCGTTCTCGTTGTTCTCGACGTAGCCCTGGAGAATCTCCCGGAGGTCGCGATCCTCCGCGAGAATGCCGACGAGCTTGCGGACGGCTTCTTCGCCACCGCCGAGCACGACCGCGAACGCCGCGTGCCTGCGGGCGCCTTCGTCGTCGAGCAGGCTCATGAGCCGCGCGTCGTTGCCTTCGTCACCGGCGTAGCCGAGGGCGAGGGCGGCGGCGCGGCGCACGTCGACGTCGGTGGCGGCGTTGCCCACCAGGTCGAGCAGCTGTGCGTTGAGCTCGCGGTGCGGGCGCTGCCAGAGGGCCTGCACGTAGTAGCGGCGGGCCGCTTCGCTCAGGGTCGCGTCGTTGATCTTGTTCAGGACCGTCGCGATCTGCTCGGCGGTTCCGACCTGTCCGATGGCGGCTGCGGCCTTGGCGCGGAGCTCGTAGTCGTCGTTCTCGTCTTCGACGACTTCCATGAGGTTCTCCACTGCGTCGACCCGGCCGTAGTAGCCCATGGCCATGATGGCGGCGCGGCGGAGGGCGAGGAGTTCCTCGTTCACCAGGCTGCGCTGGGCGGCGTTGAAGGCCGTCATGTCGGTGTCGCTCGGACGCACCACTTTGGCGAGCAAGGTGCGGAAGGCGCCATCGTGATCCAGGTCGGCCAGAGCGCGCGCGGCGGAGTTGGCGTCGTGACCGGCGAGCTCCGGTTCGATGTAGCGGGCGGCACCAGGGTCGCCCGTGGCACCGAGCGCAAGCAGGATGGCGGACTTGCGGAACGCGTGGGTCTCGAGTAGCCCAGCGAGCTGGGCCGTGATCTCGGGGCTCGCCACGTAGCGGAGGTGCTCGAGCGAGGAGCTCACGAGGTCGTCGTCGTCTTCGACGGCCGTCAGCTCGAGCAACACCGGCGCTGCGGAGCGCTCTCCGAACTCGGCGAGCGCGAGGGCGGCCATGCCCTTGATCTCGACGTTGGTGTCGGTGAGCAGTGCCGTGAGGCCTTCGATGGAGCGGCGGTCGTGGCTGTCCACGATCAAGCGGGTCAGATCGCGGCGGACCGTGTCGTTGGTCGCACGTCCGAGGAGTGCGATCAGCTCGGTGGCGGCGGTCGACTTCTTGAGCGCGTCCATGACGGTGTCGTTCATGGCTTCGTGGCTGCTCAACATCGCGAACAGCGCCTCGGCGGCGTTCGGGGAGCCGGTGCGTCCCAGCCCGGCGGCGGTGGCTCGGATGACCTCGGCGGACTGGGCGTCGCCTTCGCGGGCCAGCTCCTGGGTCAGCATCCGGGAGAGGGGGGCGACGACGGGCTCGCCGCCCGCTTCGGAGAGCGCGTGGGCGGTCAAGACGCGCACGCCTTCGATCTCGTGGTTCGTCAGCTGCTCGGAGCTGAGTCGTTCGATGCCGAGCACGCGCGTAATGATGCGGTCGTCGAAGCCGTCCAGTTCCTGAAGGTGGCCTTCGCTGAATCGGTCGATGAGCGCGTCGATGAACGCCTGGTCCTGCGCGCCCAGCACGGCGAGGGTCCACACCACCTGGTTGCGATCGATGTCGCCGGTCTCGGGCAACACTTCGAGCAGCCGCGCTTCGGCCTGGTCGGCGTCCGGGGAGCCGATGCGGGCGAGCGCCCACGCGGCGGAGCGCCGGACGGTCCCCTCGTACTGGAGGTTCTCGATGAGGAGCGGCACCGCGGCGGTGTCCTCGTCGTGGCCGAGGTTCATGATCGCGCGTTCCCGCACGTCCTTGAACTCGGCGTTCGCCAGCACCTCGCGGAGGGCGGCGTCCCGTTGTTCGGCGCTCTCCATGTCGGCGATGGGCGCGAAGACATCCATGCGGGCGTCGTACGCCTTGTTGTGGAGGTACGCCCAGATGCCCATGCCCACCATGCCGAGCACGATGACGAGCCCCACCACTTTCGTGATCGGGCTGCTGCGGCGGCGGATTTGTTTGAGGGTTTGGGCGTCGTTGCCCAAAATCTCGCCACCGAGGGGGGCTTGCGCGTCGAGTGCGCTGAGGTCGTCGAGATCTGCGTCGGACATGGGAGCTCCATCGCACGGGTACGGACGCGTGCAGCGCCCGGGGCCACAGCGGCCGCCCCCGTTTCGCGCGAGACCATACCTAGTCGCTGATGCGGGTTCAACAGTGCGTTTGCGGTCGCCGGGCTTGGAACGACCCCCCATTTCGTCAGGGTGGGTCGGCGGCTGCCCGCAAACCGGGCAATAGGGTGGCCGCGGTGCCTCCCAGCACCGCTGCGACCGTCGCGTCCGGGAGCTCCGAGCGGGTCCACCGGTCCCGAATTGCCCCGTAGTACGCGATCGCATCGAACGATTCGTCCGGCTCGAGACCAGGGGCCCGCCATCCGCGCACCTCCAGCGAGAGCCCCGATCCGAATAGGACCCGGTCGGGATGGGCGGCCGCGAGGTCCATGTCGTCGGCCGTGACCAGCGAAAGATGTGGATGGGACTCGAGTTCCTCGGCGAGACGCGCGCCATCGGCGGGGGTGTGCACCTGAACCCAGAGCGGGTACGTGGAACGACGCACGCGGGTCAGCAGTTCTGCGAGCGCTGTTTCTCGGGTGGGCCAGCCCTCACGCGGCGCGCCATCGACGGAGAACTCCGCCTCGGGCGGCACCCCCTGCAGCACGACGAGCCGACCTTCGGACTCGAAGATGGGGTCGAGCGCGGGATCGTCGAGGGTCAGCCGCCGCTGGTCGGGCCAGCGCACGCCGAGCCCCACGGAGCGCGGCACGAAGATCACACCCGAGGTGCACTCGGACGCCGCCGCCTGAAGCCGCGCTCCGAAGTCTTCGCGATCCAGCCCTCCCACGGAGAGGTTGCACGCGGGGGTCGTCCGAGTGGTCGCCGGCGCGAGGGTGCCAGGCAGCCCCCCGTTGAGTTGCAACGCCGCTTCGACGTTCGCAGCCGCCAGCACCTCCTCGGCCTCGGGCAGTCTCGGGCGGGCCACAGACAGCGCCACGTCCAGGAACGGCGCGGGATCAGCTTCCGCTGCGTCGGTCCTGCCAGACGGGCCGCCGGATTGCCCGAGCCAGACAATCCACCCGAGAAACCCGACGCCCGCCACGCCGCACGCAGTCGCCCAACGTTTGGATCGGCTGGTCATTGGGTGCACCATACAGCCTCGGTGCGCCGGGGGGCGATCCGCAAGTGTCCGTAATCGCTATTGACCTTCGTCCGCCGCCGCCCATAGAATCGCCACTCCAACGCGGAGATCCTCGTGACGAAGTCCCAGCTCATCGATGCCGTTGCCCAGCGGAGCTCGATCACCAAGAGCCGCGCCGAACAGGTGGTCAACTGCGTGTTCGAGGCGATGACCCAGGCCCTCGAAGCCGGGGATGGCATTGAGATCCGCGGATTCGGCAGCTTCACCGTCCGCCACTACCCGGCGTACCTCGGTCGCAACCCCCGCACCGGCAAACCCGTCCCGGTTCCGGCCAAGCGCCTCCCGTTCTTCAAGGTCGGCAAGGAACTCAAAGAGCTCGTCAACGCCCACCTCCCCGAAGCCGAGCGCATGTCGATGGACGACGACGACGACGACGACGGCTTCGTCATCACCCCCACCCGCCCCGAAGAACCCGGCGCCACCAGCTAGTCAGAGAACCGCTTCCTTCGGGGATCGGTGTTTGGGCTTCGAGGATCGGGATCGCCTTCGGCTTCGGCGTCGAGGACGGCTTCGGGATCGGCTTCGGCTTCGGCTTCGGTGATCGGGGATCAGCTTCGGCTTCGGCTTCGGCTTACGCGTCGCCCTCGCCCTCGGCCCTTCATTCCACGATCAGCTTCGCCCACGTCTTCTTGCCGGCCTTCACCACGTAGGTTCCCGCCTTCAGCTCGGCTTTGACGTCGCTCACCTTCTCGCCATCGATCTGGATGGCGCCTGCCTCGATGCGCCGCCGCGCTTCAGACGACGACTTCACCAGCCCGGTCGACGCCAGCGCCTTGCTGACCCAGACCGACGCCTCGCCGTCGAGCGCGACCCGCACTTCGGCCAGATCGGTCGGCACCTTCCGTCCGCTGAACTGATGGCGCCACGCAGCGTCCGCGTCCTCGGCCGCCTTCGCGTCGTGGTAGCGGGCGACGATCTCGCGGGCGAGGCGCAGTTTGGCGTCGCGCGGGTTCATCTGGCCCGCCTCGCATTCGGACTTCATCTTCGCGATCGCGGGCGCGGGCTCCTCGCTGAGCAGCTCGTAGTACCGCCACATCACGTCGTCGGTGATGCTCATGAGCTTGAAGAGTTGGTCGCGGGGTGCCTCGGTGATGCCGACGTAGTTGTCGAGCGACTTGCTCATCTTGTCGCCGACGATCTTGCCGTCTTCGAGTTTCGCGCCGAGTCCCTCCAGGATGGGCGTCGTCATCACACACTGCGGCTTCTGCCCGTACTCCCGCATGATCTCGCGGCCCACCAAGAGGTTGAAGAGCTGGTCGGTGCCGCCGAGCTCGATGTCGCACTCGAGCGCGACCGAGTCGTAGGCCTGGACCAAGGGGTAGAGCAATTCGTGGATCGAGATGCTCGCGTGTTCGGCCCAGCGCGTCTTGAAGTCGTCGCGTTCCATCATCCGCGCGAGCCGGTAGCGCCCAGCGAGCCGGATGACGTCGGCGAACCCCATCGGGGACAGCCACTCGCTGTTGAAGACGAGCCGGGTCTTGTCGCGGTCGAGCACCTTGAACGCCTGCTCGGCGTAGGTGCGTGCGCCTTCTTCGATCTCCGCTTCGGTCGGCACCGACCGGGTTTGGCTTTTGCCGGTGGGATCGCCGATGCGGGCGGTGAAGTCGCCGACCACGAAGATGACCTCGTGCCCGAGCTGCTGGAACTGCCGCATCTTCTGCATCAGCACGGTGTGCCCGAGATGCAGGTCGGGGCGCGTCGGGTCGAAGCCGGCTTTCACCTTGAGCGGGCGGCCGGTCTTCAGACGCGCGAGCAGGTCTTCGGCAACGTGCACATCGACAGTGCCGCGGGTGAGTGCTTCGAGCTGGGCGTCCGCATCCATGGAAGTCATCGGCCGCCAGTATGCGGGCAAGCGGAGTGAGTGCACGCGGACGGAAGCGGGAAGCGGAAGCGGAACGGAAGCGGAAGCGGAAGCGGAAGCGGAAGCCGAAGCCGATGCCGAGGCCGACGCCGACGCCGAAGCCGAAGCCGGAGCCGAAGCCGAAGCCGATCGCCGAATCCGAAGCCGACGCCGAAGCCGACGCCGAAATCCGAAATCCGAAATCGGAGGGGGCCACCAGTCTCGAGCCCGGTAGTGCCGTACAATTAGTGAAGCCGCCCAGGGGGGGCGGCTTCGGGTGTGTGGATGTGTGTTAAGACAAGCTCTCTCGGACCCGCCCACCGTGGTGTGTGTGGTTGGCGACCAGGTCTTGAGAGGAAAACTACGGCGTGACGATGACCGCCCAGCTGTTGAGGGTGCCGACGTCGGCGCCCGCGTTGTCGCTGACGCGCAGGGTCCAGGTGCCGGACGGGTCGCCCTCGAAGGCGTCGCCGGTGGCGTCGAGCGGGGAGGTGCCGACGAGGTCTTCGGCGCTGCCGCCCTCCTGGTCGTGGAGCGTCCAGGCGCGGCCGTTGTGCTCCACGGTGACGAGGAGGTCGCCGCGGTAGGTGTGCGTGAGGTTGTACTCGATCGCCACGCTGCCGCTCGTGATGCCGGAGACGCTGGCCGCCGACGAGATGCCCGCCGGGTCGTTGTCCGGAATCTCGATGCCGCCCATGCCGGAGAACTTCACTGGTTCCATGGGGTCGGGCGTCGGGTCGACCGGCATGGTGGCCGAGTCGGTGGTGACCGTGAGCGTCCAGCCGTCGAGGGTGCCGACATCCTGGCCCGCGTGGTCCGTCGCGCGGAGGGTCCAGGTACCGTTCGCGTCCAGGCCTTCGAAGCCGGTCACGTCGTACGACTGATCGATGTCGTCGTCGCTGCCGCCCTCTTGGTTGAGGAACGTGCGCTCGACGTCGCCCTTCACGAGCGTGAAGGCCAGGTCGCCGATGTACGTGTGGGTGACGTTCAGCGCCACGCTCACGCCGGTGATGGCGCCGCTCGCGCCGGAGACGGTGGCCGTGCTGGTCACGCCGGTCGTGTCGTTGTCCGGGATGTCGAGTCCACCCGCGCCTTCGGCGACATGCGTCGCGCCGGTCTCGGGGTCGGGCATCTCGGGCATGCGGCTGCGCTCGACGAGCATGCGCACGTCTGCGAGGTCCATGTTCGGGATCGACGAGGTCGAGCGCGAGCGCGGGTTCCAGAGGAAGTCGGGGTGTTGTGAGCGGCTGCGACCGAACCACTCGCCGCCGATGATCTTGCCGTCGGCGTCCACCTCGAGGATGTACGTCAAGCGGTCGGTGCGCGTGTAGCGCGAGGACTCGTTCGGCGTCTTCGTGGCGTGCGACTCGGTGATCCAGTGCAGCGAGAGGTTGACCTCGAAGAGCTGCGCCGCGTCGGCGTTGTACTCGTAGGTCTCGCCCGTCACGCCGAGGAGCTCGTTCGCCCGGGCGACGTCGATCTCTTCTTGTTTGGTGATCTCGAAGCCCTTCACCGGCTGGTTCCAGACCTCGAAGTCGAAGGTCCGGTCGATGGCGAAGCCGCGGTTGAGAACGCCCAGGTAGTTTGTGACGATGACGTGCATCGCGCCCGGGTTGCTGTCCCGGCATTCGATGTCGACCGCGCGGCCGAACTCGTCGCGTTCCACCATCGAGTCGCCTGAGCCGACGTTGCATCGTCCGCCGATCATGTCCGCGCCGGCGCGGTTGTAGGCGGCGATGAGAAGGGCCTCCATGTCGGCGACTTCGAAGCGCACGCCGTTGTGCTCGACGGCGCGGAGCGGCCGGTCTTCGAGAAGCGCGGCGGGAACCCAGGCGTGGCAGAGGCCCCACCAGGTGTCGGTCTCCCAGTCGCCCTCGGGCGCGCCCATGGCGGTCAGCGCTTGGCGGCGGTCGCGGCCGTTGCCCATGTTGTTGCTGATGTGCGTCGCGAGCGGGCCCTGCTGCTCGTAGTACGCGGTGTCCCAATCGTCGCCGGGGACGGGGTTGTTCCGGTTGAACGGGCGAAGCTCCAAGAACCCTTCAGGCGGGGTCCAGCCATTGAACGCGACGTCGTACTTCTGTGCGGGGCTCAGCTCGGCTCCGTCCCAGCGGACGTTGATGGAGTCTTCGTAGGTCGGCCAGTAGGTGCTCGGCCACGCATCGCGGTCCGCGCTGCCCGTCAGCGGGAGGTCGGCGACGTGGTAGTTGAACTCACCGTCGAACCGCTCGGGGTCGTTGGCCCGGTTCCAGCGGTCCTCTTTGCCGTCGCCGAGGTTCTCCTCGTCTTTGTCCGCGTCTGCTGGGGCCGTGCTGCATCCAACCGCCGGAACGGCGAGGGCGAGCATGAGTGCCAAAGTCTGTCGAGTCATCCGTTTGCTCCGTCGGCCATCCCGGGCCTTGGCCAGCAGTCTCTCGGACCCGCTGGCATGTGCTGCGTTGTCCTACATGCAGCCCCTGTGCCGACTCCTGTACGCCAACCAAACCCCAACGATCATGCGTAGTGTCACAGGACGGCGGCCAGTGTGGCCGCCACCTGGGATGGCCGGCGGGTTCGACTGACCCCATCCCAATGAAACCAGGACGATTCGCCGATTTCACCAAGCTCCCAGCGTGAGGGGAATCACCAGAGAGTTCTCACGTACGCGCCCGGACACGCCACCCGTCTCGCGAAGCGAGCGAGCCAAGAATGTCTCAGGGCTGCGGTACCCGTTCGTGGACAGGTCGCCACTGCGTGTCAAAGTAGCCGACCTACCGATCGGTAAGTTGCATGACCTCCCTCACCGCTGGCGCCGCACCGTCCCCGACGCGGGACCGGATTCTTCTCCAAGCCACCCGGCTTTTCGCCGAGCGGGGCTGGAGTGCGACGAGCGTTCGAGAGGTCGCGGAGGCGGCCGGCTGTACCAAACCGGCGCTCTACTACCACTTCGGAAACAAAGAAGCGTTGTTCGTCGCGGCGATCCGCCACGAGACGGACGCGCTGGGGCGGATCCTCGAGATGGCGGAGCAGGCATCGGCCGGTGTCAGCGCCTGGGATCGCTTGCACGACGGGTTGTGTGCGTTCTTCGAGCGACTCGAGTCGGCGCCGACTGGGATGAGCCTGCTCATGCGGGCCGAACTTCGACCCGAACCCGACCAGCCCGAGTTCGACTTCGACTCCCTTCGGACCCATCACCAGGAGCGGATGCGCTCATTGCTCCAACTCGGGGTCTCGCGCGGCGAGATCTCTTCAAGCGTCGACCTCGTCGATGCCGCATACGCACTCAGCGGCATGGTCGATCAACGCCTTCAACTTTGGCTGCACGGCCACCCGCCACCGGCCGATCTCCCCGAACGTCTTCTGTCCCTCTTCTTTCACGGAGTCAGTCCTCGATGATGTCCCTCATTTCAATTGTCGCACGATCGCTCGGGGGGGCGACCACGGCTTCGCGGGTTCCGAACGGAGGGCTCCCGCTTGGGGCGCTCGCGTTCCGTTGGCCCAACATCGCGCTTTTGGGTTGCTGTCTTCTCGCGTGCGGAGGCAGCGCTGAGGCCGAACCCACCGAGGAACCCAGGGTCCAGGCGGAGCCGCCGGCGCCGGGGGCCACGCGGGTCGAAGCCGCGGTGGTCTCGGCCAGCGCAACGGCCCTGCGCGTCGTCTTGCCGGGCGAAGTCGCCGGCTCGCGCGACGCACTGCTCGCAGCGTCGCTCGGCGGGTTCGTCGAAGCGGTCTTGGTCGAAGAGGGCGAGGACGTCCGGGCGAACCAGGTCATCGCGCGGGTCGACTCCGCGACTCAGGGCGCGC
Organism: Deltaproteobacteria bacterium; assembly: GCA_034670305.1. Lineage (GTDB taxonomy): Bacteria > Myxococcota_A > Polyangia > Polyangiales > Houyiibacteriaceae > JAXMNT01. The sequence goes on along the minus strand of JAXMNT010000016.1, from coordinate 89,410 downwards.
GGCTCGGTCAGATGCGGGTGGAACTCGACGCCGCACAGCACGAACTGGAGCGCGCCGAGCGGCTCGTTGGTTCGATCTCGGAACAGTCGATCGACGCGGCGCGCACTCGGGTGGCCGCAGCGCGCGCCGCTGTGCGGACCGCCCAGGTGATGGCCGGCCGTGCCACGGTGCGCGCGCCGTTCGCCGGCACCATCGCCACCCTGAATGTCGAGCGCGGCGAGGTGATGGCCCCCGGCCAGCCGCTCGCACGGCTCATCCAGCTCGACCCGGTGCTCGTCACCCTCGCGGTGCCCGACCGAGACGTGGTCGCACTTCGGCCCGGGCTGCCGGCCGTGGTTCGCGCGCCCGCACTCGGCGAAGCGGTCGCCGGACACGTGCGGCGCATCAGCCCGGCCGCGCGGGTCGAGACCCGCGCGTTCGAAGTCGAGATCGAAGTCGCGAACGCGAACCGGCGGTTGCTTCCCGGCATGATCGCCAACGTCGAGATCGAGACGGACGCCGGCGAGCAGCAAGTGGTGATCCCCCAGTACATGCTGGTCACGCGGGTCGACGGCAACGGCGTGTTCCGGATCGACAACGATGTGGCCCGCTGGCAGCCGGTGGAAGTCGGCTCGGTGGTGCGGGACCAAGTGGTGATCGCTTCGGGACTCGAAGCGGGCACCGAGATCGTGGTCACTGGGCACCGCGAGCTCCAGGACGGCGACGCGCTCTTGGTCGCGCGCCGCGGCCGCTGCTGCACGGCAGGCCGGGTGGTCTACACCGCGCCAGGTGAGGTCGCCCAAGCGCCCGCCCCGGCGCCGGCCGCTGAGGTCGCAGAGTGATTGGCTGGATCGTCAACCGAGGCGCGCTCGTGCTCTTCGGCACGTTCTGCACAATCGCGTTCGGTCTGCTGACGTACTTCGACCTGCCCCGGGAAGCGAACCCCGACGTGCAGATCCCGATGGTCACCGTGGCCACGCCGTACATCGGCGTCTCGCCTCAGGACATCGAGTCGCTCGTCACCATCCCGATCGAGAACGAGCTTGCCGGCGTCAAAGATCTCAAGAAGATGACCAGCACCTCCTACGAGGGCATGAGCATGGTCGTCCTCGAGTTCGAAGCCGAGGTCGACATCCAAGATGCGCTCCAGCGCGTGCGCGATCGGGTCGGCAGGGCGCGCCCCAAACTGCCCGAGGACGCCGAAGAGACGGAGATCGGAGAGATCAACTTCAGCGATCTCCCGATCCTGCTGGTGACGATCGGTGGTCCGATCGACGAGACCGAACTCAAGGCGATCGGCGAGTCGCTCGAAGACGAGGTGCGTCGCATTCCAGGCGTGCTCGACGCGGTGCTGAGCGGTGGCCGAGAGCGCGAGATCCAGGTCCAGATCGATCCGTACCGGCTGCAACACTACGGCCTCTCGCTCAACGACGTGATCGGCGCCATCGCGGACGAGAACGTGAACGTGCCGGGCGGCGACGTGCGCAGCGGCGACTCGAACTTCTTGCTTCGGGTGCCGGGCGAGTTCGGGGTCCCGAGCGACATCGAAGGCGTTGCGATCAAACGCGTGGGCGATCGCCCCGTGTTCGTGCGCGACGTCGGCCGGGTGGTCGACGGCTTCGCCACCCGGACCAGCTACGCGCGCATGAACGGGGAGACCGCGGTCTCGCTCGCGATCTCGAAACGCAGCGGCGCGAACATCGTGGACATCGCCGAGGCGGTGAAGGCGCTCGTCGCCGAACGGCACGCCTCGTGGCCGGAGGGCGTCGAGTACGAGACCCTCGCCGACCAATCGAAGATGGTCTACGACATGATCGGCGAGCTCGAGAACGGGATCATCACCGGACTCATTCTCGTCATCGGCGTGCTGCTGTTCTTCATGGGCTTCCGGAACAGCTTCTTCGTCGCGCTCGCGATCCCACTCTCGATGTTGCTGGCGTTCATCGTGATCGGAACGCTGGGTATGACGCTCAACATGATCGTGCTCTTCGCGCTGATCATGGCGCTCGGCATGTTGGTCGACAACGCGATCGTCATCGTCGAGAACATCTACCGCCACCTCGAGCTCGGGTCCGACCGGAAGACCGCTGCGATCGAAGGCACCAAAGAAGTGGCGGCCGCCGTCGCGGCATCGACCGCGACCACGGTGGCGGCGTTCGCACCGCTGCTCTTTTGGACCGGCATGATGGGCCAGTTCATGGGCTACATGCCGAAGACGATCGTGATCGTCTTGGTCTGTTCGTTGGCGGTGGCGCTGTGGGCGATCCCCTTCTTCACCTCGCGGCTCATGAAGCCGGCGAAGAAGACGGCCGCAGACCAGGACGTGCGGCCCGACGGGTCCGCGCCGGCAGAGGACGGGGAGGGTGAAGGCGATGGCCCGTACCGGGAGCGCCGGGTCAGTTTCGCACCGGAGGCCGAGCTCGGCTTCGTCATGCGCCGCTACCGCGCCATCCTCACCTGGTCGATCCGCCACCGGAAGATCGCGGCCGGCATCGGCTTCGCATCCCTGGTCGGCACGTTCATGGCGTACGGGGCGCTCCAGCACGGAGTCGAGTTCTTTCCGGAGACCGAACCGAACCGCGCCTTCATCGCGGTCCGCGCACCGCTCGGCACCGATCTCGAAACCACCGATCACATCGTGCGCGAGATCGAACACTTGCTCGCCGCGCAAGAGAACGTGGATGTGTTCGTCGCAGAGGTCGGCGTCTCGGGCGGCCAGGACCCGACGCAGGGCTCTCAGAGCGCGCCGAACGCCGCGCGGGTGACGGTGGACTTTCTGCCGGACGCGAACACCGCGCGTCCGGGCCAGCGGGTCCGCGTGGAGCCGACCACCCGCACCATCGAACGCCTGCGGGAACTGGTCGCGGCGATCCCCGGCGCGGAGATCCGGATCGAGAAAGAGAACATGGGTCCGCCGGTCGGCAAACCGATCGACGTGCGGGTGAGCGGGGAAGATTTTCGAACGCTCGGAGAACTCTCCGCTCGTGTTCGGCGCGAGCTCGGCGCGCTCCCGGGCGCGACCGACATGAGCGACGACTACCGCGTCGGCCGACCCGAGATGCGGCTTCGGATCGATCGCGGCGCGGCCAAACGCGTCGGGGCCAGCACCCGCGCCGTCGCCAGCACCGTACGCACCGCGGTCGCGGGGACCAAAGCCAGCACGCTGCGCGACGGCGAAGAAGAACACGACATCGTGGTCGAGCTCGCGCCGGAGTTCCGAGAAGATCTCCAGGCGGTGCTCGGCCTGCGCATCGACGGCCGCGAAGACACGAGCCCAGACACGTTCCCGGTGCCGCTGTCCACCGTCGCGTCGTACGAACTCGTCGGCGGCGCGGGCGCCATCCACCACATCGATCAGGACCTGGTGGTGAGCATCACCGGCGACGTGATCGACGGGTACAACGCGGTCGCGGTGCAGGAGGCCGTGCTCGCTTACATCGACGAGGCGGAGTTGCCTGCGGGCTACCACCTGGAGCTTGGCGGCAGCAACGACGAACAGGCCGAGACCGGTGCGTTCCTCGGGCAGGCGTTCTTGATCGCGCTCGCGCTGATCTTCGGCGTGCTCGTCTACCAGTTCAACAGCTTCATGGTGCCGCTGATCGTGATGGCGTCGGTCATCTTGTCGCTCGTGGGTGTGCTCTGGGGGCTGGTGATCACCGGAACGCCCTTCGGCATCATGATGACCGGATTGGGGGTGATCTCCCTGGCGGGCATCGTGGTGAACAACGCCATCGTGCTGCTCGACTACGTGCAGCAGCTGCGCGCGAAAGACATGTCCGTCGAAGACGCGCTGCTCAACGCCGGCATGACGCGTTTTCGGCCCGTGGTCCTGACCGCCATCACGACCGTGCTCGGCCTCGTGCCGATGGCGGTGGGCGTCTCGATCGACTTCCGGAACTTTTCGCTCATCGTCGGCAGCCAGAGCGCGGCGTGGTGGGGTCCGATGGCGGTTGCCGTGATCGCTGGGTTGGCGGTCGCGACGGTGCTGACCTTGGTGATGGTGCCGGTCCTGTACGGACTGGTGGAAGACGCGCGCCGGTTCGGGAAGCGATTCCGGCGGAGTGCCACGACGGACGTGATGGCGGACGCACCCGCCGAGTAGAGATGTCCCCTGGTGTCGCGGCGCGAGCCGAAGCCGACGCCGAAGCCGAAGCCGACGCAGAAGCCGAAGCCGACGCCGAAGCCGAGCCGGTGCCGCCGTCGGCGACCGGTTGAGTTCTGGTAGCATCCTCGCTCCCACAAGGAGGGACGATGTTTCACCAGGTTCGCAACGCACTCATCCAAGCCTTCATGCAGCGCATGCAGGGCGTCGATCAAACCCAGGCCACCTACGCGGCCGACGTCGTGATGGACGTGCTCCGGCAGATGAACGTGCCGCTCGATGCACAGCAGCAGCAACAGATGCAGGGTGGGTTCGGCGCGCCGGCGGGACTCCCGGCCGAGAAGATGCTGGGCGGCCCGGTCGGACCGGTGGTGCCGAAGGCGGGACACGTGCCGGTGAAGATGCCGGGCAAGGCCCAGGGCATGCCCGGCAAGATCGGCGGCAAGGGCGTGGCGCCGATGCAGAAAGGCGCGCCGATGGGCGGCAAGGGCGTGGCACCGATGCAAAAGGGCGCGCCGATGGGCGGCAAGGGCGTGGCACCGATGCAAAAGGGCGCACCGATGGGCGGCAAGGGCGCACCGATGGGCGGCAAAGGTGCGCCGTACGACGGTGGCAAGGGCGGTGGCTTCAAGAAGTAGGGCGACCGTAATGCATGAATCTGTTTTCATGCGTTGACATTCAGGCTTTGTGATGCATGATTCGTGTAACATGATTCATGAATCGTATGATTTTGCCGATCTCGTCGGGTCGATGGGACCTCCCCCCACCGAGTCGTCCCTGGCCTGGGCCGAGGGCAAGCTGCGGGCGGAGGGCATGCGGGCCTCGGGTTTTCGAGCGCCTGTGGAGGTGGCGCTCGATGCCCTTCGCCAAGACGGTCCACTCCTGGTCCTCGATTCGGCGGGGGTCCCACTCGGTCTGCTCGAGGCGCGGGGCACGCGCGTCCGGGTGGCGGAGTCTGGGCGGACGGTGTGGCTCACCCACGAGGAGCTCCGATCCCGGCTCGCGGTGACGCCGATGCAAGACGCCGAATGGCTCGCCGTCGACCTCGGCGCCGAGCGAGGTCGGCCGGACAAGGCGAAGGGGACCTCACCGCCCAGCAGCCCGTGGCGCCGCGCCTGGGAACTGGTCGCGGCGGACCGCGCCGACCTCGCCGTCATCGTCGTCTACGCGATCGGCGTCGGCATCCTCTCCCTTGCCCTGCCTCTGGCGGTTCAGGTGTTGGTGAACACCGTGGCGTTCGGCGCGCTCGTCCAGCCGATCGTCGTGGTCGCGTTGCTGTTGGCGGCTGGACTGACCTTCGGGGCCACGCTGCGCGCGCTTCAGGCGTGGGTCGTCGAGATCGTGCAGCGCCGCTTCTTCGTGCGGGTGGTGGCGCAGCTCTCCGAGCGTCTGCCCCGGGTTCACGCCTCGGCGTTCGAACGGGCCCATGGGCCCGAGCTCGTCAACCGGTTCTTTGATGTCTTCACCGCTCAGAAGGCGATCGCGGCGCTGATGCTCGGCGGGGTGGAAGCCACCTTGACGGTGGTGGTCGGCCTCATGGTCGTCGCGTTCTACCACCCGCTGCTGCTTGGGCTCGGCCTCGCGATCGTCGCTGGCATCCTCGCGGTCGCGTTGCTGCTCGGTCGGGGAGCGACCCCCTCCAGCTGCCGTGAGTCGAAAGCGAAGTACGCGGTCGCGGGTTGGCTCGAGGAGATGGCCCGCCACCTCTTCGCGCTCAAGCGACCGGGCGGCGCGCGCGCGGCGCGCGCACGCCTCGACGTGTTGGCGGGGGAGTGGCTCGACGCGCGGGCGAGCCACTTTCGCATCGTGTTCCGCCAGGTCGTCGGGGTCCTCGCGCTGCAGGTGCTGTGCAGTGTGGCACTGCTCGGCATCGGTGGGCTGCTCGTGGTTCAGCGGGAGTTGACCATCGGGCAGCTGGTCGCCTCGGAATTGATTCTCACCGCGGTCGTCGCGGCGCTGAGCAAACTCGGCGGCAAACTCGAGACGGCCTACGATCTCGTGGCCGCCGCGGAGAAGCTCGACGTGATCTTGAGTCTGCCGGCCGAGCGCGCGGACGGAGAAGGGCTGTCCACCGCGCGCGCGTCGTCGCTCGTGGTGCGGGACCTTCCCGTGGGGACGACGACGGTGAACTTCTCGCTCGTGCGAGGCGTGCGCGCTGTACTCAAGGGGACGGCCGCCGCTCAGCGCGAGTTGGTCGACGTGCTCTTCGGACTGCGCGAGCCCCGCGGCGGGTCGGTCCTGCTCGACGGACAGGACATCCGTGTGCTCCGCCGAGAGGAACTTCGGCGGCACGTGGCCGTGCTTCGGGACGTGGAGCTGTGGCCCGGCACAGTCCACGAGAACCTCGGGCACGCGCCCTCCCACCGGCTGTGGTCCTGCCTCGAGAAGGTGGGGCTCGCCACGGTCGTGCGGGGACTCGAGGCCGGACTCCACACCCGCCTCGATGCGCGTGGAGGACCGCTCAGTCGGGGGCAGGCGCTTCGCCTGATGCTCGCGCGCGCCCTCGTCGAGGGCGCCACGGTCATCGTGCTGGAGGCGCCGGAACTCGGAGCCTTGCTCGCCGAGGGCGCGTTCGAGCCGGTGCTCGAAGATGCGATCGTCATCGCATCGATGGACGGCGACGGCATGTTCGTCGTGGAGGTCGGATCGTGATCGCCCGGGATCGAGCGCTCGCTTCCCTGATGCCGGCGGCCCGTCGCATTCCGGTGCCCGCGGCCCCTCGCCGGGTGGCCCGTTGGCTCGCCATGGCGCTCGTCTGCTTCGTGGGGTGCTCCGCACTCGCCCCTTGGCAACAGAACGTGTCTGGGAGCGGTGAGGTCATCGCGCTGTCGCCCGACCAGCGGCCCCAAGTGATCCAGGCGACCGTCGGTGGGACGATCGAGCGGTGGCACGTCGTGGAAGGTCAGCGGGTCGAGGCCGGCGATCCGCTCGTCACCCTGCGAGACAACGACCCCCAGCGCGCCGCCCGACTTCAGTCGATGCTGGACGCGGCCCGCAGCCGACTCGATGCGAGCCAGGCCGGACTGAGCGCACACGAGGCGCGCGTCGAGGCGGTCGAGGCATCGCGACGTGCTCAGCTCGAGGTCGCGCGCGCGGAGATCGCGGAGGCACGCAGTTCGTTGCGTGCGTTGCGCGAGGTCGTGGACGCCACCGAGCTCCGCCTCGAGACCGCTTCGCGGCAGCAGGGGCGGCTTCAGGCACTCGCTTCGGATGGGCTCGCGTCGACGCGGGAGCGCGAGCTCGGGGAATTGGACGCGACCCGCGCAGCGGCTGAGCTTCGGGCGCAACAGGCGGACCTCGAAGCACGTCGCACGGTCGTCGAACGGAAAGAATCCTCGCTCGCTCGGGTGGAGGCGGCCGCGGACGCGTCGCTCCGCTCGGCCCGTGCCAGCTTGGAGAGCGCGCGTGGATCGGTGGAGAGTGCGCGGGCCGGTGTGCTCTCGGCCGAGTCGGCGCTGGCGCAGCAGGCGGCACAGCGCATCGTCGCACCGCGCGGTGGCGTGGTGCAGCGAATCGAGGTCCCCGAGGGCAACGTCCAGATCGGTCGGGGCACGACGTTGGCCCGCATCGTCCCTGACGGTGAGGTGCGCGCGGTCGCACTCACGGTCGACGGAAACGATGCCTCGTTGATCACCGCGGGTCGATTGGTGCGACTCCAGTTCGAAGGCTGGCCTGCGGTGCAGTTCAGCGGGTGGCCGAGCGTCGCGGTTGGCACGTTCGGGGGCCAGGTCGCGTTCGTCGATCCCTCCGACGACGGACAGGGTGACTTTCGCGTCGTCGTCGTAGCCGACCCCAACGACGAGCCGTGGCCGGAGCGACGGTTCCTGCGGCAGGGCACGCGCACCAAAGGATGGATCCTGCTCGACCGCGTCAAGCTCGGGTTCGAACTCTGGCGCCAGCTCAACGGGTTTCCCCCCACCGTCGATCTGGGAGAGACCGATGCGTAGGACCGCTCGTCTCGCAGCGTTCGTGCTCTCGGCGATGGTCGTCCCCGTGAGCGCCCAAGCGCCAGTGCAGATGCACGAGGTGCTCGCGTCCACCGATCAGCACCACCCCCTCGTGCTGGCAGAGCTCGCGACGCGCGACGCCGCCGAGGCGGGGGAGCAACGCGCCCGTGGTGCGTTCGATCCGCAGCTGCGTGCGCGTGGCGCGCTGCGCCGCGGTGGCTACTACCACCTGGACCAGGTCGATGTGGAACTGCGTCAGGCGACGCCGCTCTGGGGCACCGAGGTGTGGGCGGGGTACCGGCGCGGCGTCGGCGACCAGGAGCGCTACCCGAGCTACTACGGTGACGAGACGCTCGATGCGGGCGAGGTGCGCGCCGGTGTGCGGGTGCCGCTCTGGCGCGATGGACCCAGAGACGCTCGGCGGGCCGCCCGCGATGTCGCACGGTTCAATCGCGAGGGCGCGGACCACGCCGTCGCCGGGACTCGACAGTCGCTCCGTCGAAGGGCAACCGATGCGTACTTCGACTGGGTGACCGCGGGTCACCGCCTCGTGGGCATGGAGGCGTTGCGGCGTCTCGCCGAGGTCCGCGTCTCGCAGGTCGAGCGACGGGTCGAGAGCGGTCTGTTGGCACCGGTCGAGCTGCTCGAAGCGCAGCGCAGTGTTCTGTCGCGAGGCTCCGCCGTGGTCTCCGCCCGGCGTGCGTTCGAGCGGGCTGGCCTCGAGCTCGGGCTCTACCTTCGGGACGCCGCGGGGGAGCCGAGGACGCCCACGCTCGACGAACTGCCCGCGCAGCCCGACGCCCCCGCGGCGCCGTCGGCCGCCTCTGAGGTTCTGGCGTGTCATCCAGAGCTCCGCCGCTGGCGCGCGCGGCAACTCGCGGCGGAGGTCGAGAGCCGATTGGCCCGCAGCCAGGTCGCACCGCAGCTCGATGCGTCGGCGCAGGTCTCGCGCGACTTCGGAGAAGGATCGGAGACGCTCGTGGGCACAGCCTTCGAAGTGAAGCTCGAACTGTCGGTTCCTCTTGGGCTGCGCCAAGCGCGTGGAGCGCGCGACGCCGCCGCCGCCGATGTCCGAGAGGTCAGCGAACGCGCGCGGTGGGCCCGGGAGCAGCTCGAGCGCTCGCTCGACGACGCGTTGTCCGCCTGGCGTGCGGCCGAAGAGCGCGGGGCGCTCACCGAATCTCTCGTGGAGGTGAGCGCCCGCCTCGCGGCAGCGGAGCGGCGCCGGTTCGACGAAGGTGCGACGACGCTGATGGTGGTCAACCTGCGCGAACAAGCCGAGCTGTCCGCCACCCTGGCGGTGCTCGACGCGCTTCGGGGATTGTGGGCGGCGCGGGCTCGATGGGTGGCCGTGACGGGGTGCGGAGGAGCCGACGATGACTGACGAACAACAGACACCCTCAGGTTCACCGGATCAAGCTGCTAGGGTCAGCGCCGTGGAGCCGACGTGGACCTTCCTATCGAACCACGCGCACGTGCTCATTTGCATCGTGCGGGACCCCGACGCGCGGGTGCGTGACATGGCGTTGCGTGTCGGCATCACCGAACGTGCGGTGCTCCGAATCCTGAGCGAACTGGAGGAGGTCGGCGTCGTGGTCCGGGAGCGCCGCGGGCGGCGGAACCACTACACGGTGGTTCACGACGTCCCTCTTCGGCATCCGCTCGAGTCCCACCGATCGATCGGGGATCTCATTCGCCTCTTGCAGGACTAGAGCGCACCGTTTCAGCCGAGCGCGATGACGCTGTACGCCACCGCGGCGCGCCTCGAGGCGTTTCGGTAGGCGTGTTTCTGGTCGCCGCGGAAGACGAGGACGTCACCGGCGGTCAGGGTCCAGGCGGTGCCGCTCGCGGTGAGGAGGATCTCGCCCCGTTCGCAGCACAGGTACTCCCGGGTGCCCGGCGTGTGGGGGATGCCGGTGAAGGCGGCGCCGGCGGGGAGTTCGAGCCGTTCCATCTGCAGGCCTTGAAGGGACTCCGGCAAGAGCGCGCGGATGCGCGACTGACCTCGGCGTTTCTCGGGAATGCTCGCGGCGGGGAAAAGCTGTGCGGCGGCGCGCGGTGGGCCGACCAGTTCTTCGAGCGAGACCTGAAGCGTGCTGGAGACTTTGAGCAGCACCGCGAGCGTGGGGTTGCCGCCGCCGCCTTCGAGCGTGGCCCAGGTGGGGCGCGGCACGCCGGAGAGTTTGGCGAGTTGCGCTTGGCTGAGTCCGCGCGCTTCCCGGAGCGCGCGGATGTTGTGGGCGAGGTTCTCCGCGGAGCGTTCGATGTCCATGTCGCTGCGATAGCACTCTGGTTGCTTCAACAACAAGGCCGCGTGCGGCGTCTCTGTCGCTGACGTCCGCGTCTGCCCGCCGCTCGTCGTCGGGAACGGGCGGCTCGTCTCTGTTCGCCTGGTCCGGCAGCTGCAACGCTTCGCTGCTCCATGCCAGTCCGTGCCACCACGTTTCTCCTCGTTCGGTCGGGTGTTTCCTGGGCAACCGCCAGGGGTAGCGGCCAGGTTCCACCTCGAACGATCGCCGAACGGGATACCCTGGCGCGGTGACGGCACCGGAATACAAGCTGCGCACCGCGCACAAGCAGGACAACAGCCTCGGGTTCATCTCGAAGATCTCGACCCACGACGGGTGGGCGTTCGCGTCGGGCGGGACCTACGGACGCACCACCATGCTGGCGTCGGAAGACGGCGGCCCGTTCGTCAAGAAGGCGACCCCGGACACGAGCGGGCTGCGGCACTGCCTGGCGCGGGAGAACGACCTGCTCGTGGCCGGCGAGTTCGGGATGATCGCGCGGAGCGTCGACCAGGGATCGAGTTGGACCGTGTGCGGGAACAAGGGCGCCCGCAAAGGCGGCTGCCTCTACGGCATCGCCGAGGCGTTCGGCGCGCTTCTCGTCACGGGCGACGGTGGCATGGTCCACCGGTCCGACGACGACGGGGAGACCTGGCAAGAGGTTCGCAGTGGCGGAGGCCGGTTGCTCGGGCTCCACGTCCGGGACGGTGGCCGCGAAGTGCTGCTGTACGGGGACCAACTGGTTCGATTCGACGGGCGCAGCTTCGAGACCCTGGAGAACCCGGGCCGCGCGCCGCTCTGTGCGATGGCCGAACTCGACGGCGTGCTCGTCCTCGTGGGCGACAGCGGGCAGCTCTTCTTCTCGGAAGACGGAACGGATTGGACGAGTCCGCGCCTCGAGATCTCCGCGGACCTCGAGTCGGTCGACACCGTCGCCGATGGCATCCTGGCGGTGGGCTCTGGCGGCACCGTGCTCTTCAGCGAGGACGGCCGAGGCTGGACCCAGGTGGACGTCGGTTCCAACGAACACTTCTGGTCGCTCGCCCCCGTGGGCGACGGAGCGCTCGTCGGCGGCGCGCACGGCGCGATCCATCACCTACACGTCAACTACGAGAGTTGGTCTCCCGCCGCCTCCGACTGGGGCGACGAAGAGTTCGACTAGAGCGCCGCGCTCGTCGGACTCGCGCGGCGCTGTGGCGGCCCACGGGCCGCCGCTCACATCGCGCTTCGGGCCCCTGCTTCGGCTTCGGGATCGGCACCGGCTTCGGCTTCGGCTTCGGCTTCGGCTTCGGCTTCGGCTTCGGCTTCGGCTTCGGCTTCGGCTTCGGCTTCGGCACGGGGCAGGGCACGGGCACGGGCACGGGCACGGGGGCCTCGGATGCTCCTGCAACCGACGGACGCCCTAGCATCCGAATCGTCGCCACGGCAGCGCGGCGTCTGCACGGTGTGGTTCAGGAGATGAACATGCACCACACGAACACAGACCCGACCGACCAAGAACCCACCGCGACCCCGACCCGCGTCGTCCTCACCGGCGCTTCGCGCGGACTCGGCCGCGCCCTGGCGCTCCAATGGGTGCAGCACGGTGCCCACGTCGTCGCGGTGGCCCGCGGCCGGGGAGATCTCGCGCAGCTCGCCGCGGCAGCGAGCGATGGACCCGGAACGCTGCACACGGTCGAAGCCGACGTCGGGCACGCATCCACCGCGCTGGCGGCGCGCGCGCTCGAGCTGCTGGGCGGCGTCGACGTGCTCGTGCACAACGCGAGCACGCTCGGTCCGGTGCCGATGCCGGAGCTCGGGGACCTCGATCCCAGCGCGCTCGCCCAAGTCTTCGAGGTCAACGTGCTCGGACCCCAGCGGCTCACCCACGCGCTTCTCCCCTCGATGCTCCGGCAACGCCGGGGTCTCGTGGTCGGCATCAGCTCCGACGCGGCGGTCGAGGGCTACGCCACCTGGGGCGCGTACGGCGCCAGCAAAGCTGCGCTCGATCAGCTCTTGAAGATCTGGGACGCCGAACTCCAGGGCACAGGCGTGCGGGCGGTGAGCATCGACCCCGGCGAGATGGACACGGACATGCACGCCGATGCGATGCCGGACGCCGACCGGAGCGTGCTCGCGCGCCCCGAGGATGTGGCCCGTGACATCCGCGCCCTGCTCGCGCGCGTCGTCGACCTCCAGGGCACGCGTTTCGGTCGCGTCGACGCCCGGGCCATCGGGGGCGGGTGATGGGCGCCGCGGAGAAGATGCATCGTGCGAGCGCGGCAACCGCATCCGTGCTGCTGCCGGCCACCGATCCTCGCCGGCCCTGGCGGGACACCCGCCTGCTGCGCGTGCCCGGTCCGGACGTGGTCGACACGCCCGTCGTGGGGCTGTTGGAACACCTGCAGGCGGGCGATGTACTCGTCCTCAACGACGCTGCGACTTTGCCTGCGAGTCTGGACACGGTCTGGGACCACCAGCCGATCGAGCTGCGACTCGCCGGGCCGAGCTTCGCGCTGGACGCAATGCATGCGGACGCGTTTCCAGCCCGCTGGTGGGCGGTGGTGTTCGGAGAAGGCAGCTGGCGCGACGACACCGACACCCGGCCGCCACCGCCGCCTCTGCCGGTCGATGCACGACTTGGTTGGCGAGGCATGTCGGCACGGGTGCGTTCGAGCTGGGGACGGCTTGTCGAACTCGAGTTCGCGGCATCGGGCGATGCGCTCGCGGCGTTTCTCTACGCTGCGGCGCGCCCGGTGCAGTACCGCCACCTGCACGCACCGCTCGAACTGCACCAGGTGCAGACGCCGTATGGCCAGCGGCCTTGGGCGGTGGAGATGGCGTCGACCGGCAGGCCGCTTCGGTGGCCGCTCTTGCGGATGCTGGAAGCACGCGGGGTCGAACTCGCGTGGCTCACCCACGCCGCCGGTCTGTCCGCGACCGGCAGCGCCGCGCTCGATGCCGCACTTCCGCTGCCTGAGCGCTACGACGTGCCGCCCGAGACGTTGCAAAGCGTCGCGCGCGCCAAGGCGCGTGGTCGGCGGGTGGTCGCCGTGGGTACGACCGTGGTCCGCGCGCTGGAGTCGTGCGCGCTGGCAGGATGGTCCCCAGGGCTCGGCCTCGCCGAACTCCGGATCGACCGACACCACGCCCTGCGCGCGGTGGACGGCATCCTCACCGGCGTGCACTCGCCCGGCGAGAGCCACTGGGATCTGCTCGGGGCGTTCGCGGATCGCGACGTCTTGGAAGCGGCCCACGAAGCCGCGGTGGCGGGCGGGTACCTCGCCCACGAGTTCGGTGACTTGATGCTGATTCTCTAGCGGTCGGAAGATGCGGACGGCGGAAGCGGAAGCAAGCAGCGGGAAGGACGTGTGGTTTGCCCGTGCCCGTGCCCGCGGTTCGGTCGCGACCCTGGAACTCGAGCGGAAGCCGAATCCGATTCTGCTGCCCCTGCCGCTGACGCTGCCGCTGCCGCTGCCGCTGCCGCTGCCGCTGCCGAAGCCGAAGCCGATGCCAGTGCCGCTGCCGATGCCGAAGCCGAAGCCGATGCCGATGCCGAAGCCGAAGCCGAAGCCGACGCCGAAGCCGATGCCGAAGCCGACGCCGAAGCCGAAGCCGAAGCCGACGCCGAAGCCGATGCCGAAGCCGACGCCGAAGCCGAAGCCGAAGCCGAAGCCGATGCCGATGCCGAAGCCGAATTCGATTCCGAAGCCGATGCCGAAGGCGAGGCCGAGGCCGCAACGACGCCCGATGCCGACGATGGCAAGATCACCGGGCAGGGGCGCGGGCACGGGGCGCCTCGCGTTGCTCGGGGCTAGGTCGAGTCGGCGACCAGGCCGTAGAAGGTCGGGTCGGCGAGGGGGGGGAGCGCGGTCTTGCGGAGCTGGAGGGTGCGGATCGCCCAGACGTCCGGGAAGACGCGGTAGGTCAGCGCGGTCTTGTCGAGGTAGTCGACGCCTGCGGAGCCGCCGGTGCCGGTGCGGCGTCCGATGACTCGTTCGACCATGCGGGCGTGGCGCTGACGGAAGATCAGCGACGCTTGTTCGAGTTCCACGATCGCATCCACGACTTCGCGCGGCCAGGCGAGCAGGGGTAGCTCCCGGTAGCTCTCGATGAAGAGCAGAGACGCACGCAGTCGGCTCCGGCGCGACTGCGCGTCCTCCTCCTCGTCGTCGGCGAGCAAGAACGCGCGCGCGCCGTCCCGCTCTGCAGCGTAGCGCCCGTCGAGGCGGGTGCGGTCGTCGTCGCTCAGGCCGTCGTGGTCTGCGAACGCCCGGGCGCGCGCCGACTCCTTCGCGTGCGCTTCCAGGTACGCCTCGATGAACGATGCGACCGCGCCGGCGTCGCCCGGGTCGGCCGGGGTCGAGCCCTGGATCGGAGTGCGGAAGAGCCAGTTCTCTACCGCTTCCCGGAGCGTGGGGCGGTCGGCCATGCGTTGCGCCACGCGGGTCGAGGCGGGTGAGTCGGAACCGTCCGAGTTGCGCAGGGCTTTGAGGTAGGTCGCTTCGTGGCCGAGCGGGACCCGGAGCTTCGCTTCGAGGCCCATGACGATCTCGATTTCACGCAGCTGCGCCGATTGAAACCCGCTGGCGGGGCTGAGCTTGTCTCGAAACTCGAGGTAGTCCCGGGTGGTCATCGTCTCCATGAGGGCGAAGTGTTCGGCGACCTGGTGGAAGAGCAGTGCGGCGCGCCGAAGTCCACGCACCGCGTTCGCGAGGGACTGCTCCGGCACATGTTCCTTCGCGAACAAGTTCCGAACCGAGACGAGCTCGCGCAGGATCAACTTGAACCAGAGTTCGTCGATCTGGTGCACCGTGATGAACAGGACCTCGTCGTTCTCCAGGGTGGAGTCGTCCGGTTCGAGGCCGCCCTGAAGACCGAGCAGCTCTTCGGTCTTGATGTAGTCCCAGTACGTGGTCGGTGGTCGCGCCATGGGGCCGAGGCTGCCACGCGCGGCGCGGTGGGGCGAGGGGGGGGCGGGGAGGCCGACGCTGAAGCCGAATCCGGCGCCGATGGCGATGGCGATGCCGATGCCGATGCCGATGCCGACGCCGAATCCGAATCCGTGGAGCTAGTCGGCGGGTGGGGGTTCTGGGATCGTGCGGATGTCGCAGCGGCGTTCGGGGTTGCAGAACGCTTCGTGGGTTTCGGGGTAGGTCGGGACGCAGCCGTCGCAGGCCATGTCTTCGTTGCAGACGAGGGCGCGGTAGTCGGCTTCTGCATCTGTGCGCATCGAGATCAGCGTGGCGGGGTCGGTGTCGCCGCCGCACTCGCAACAGCCGGGTACCCGAAGCCGACAGTCGCTGTCGTCCTCACAGCGGACGAGGAGCGCGTCGTACAGGTCGAGGGCTTCGCACACGCCGACGTTGCAGGTCGCGACGAGGCGCGGGTTGGGGCCGGCCGGTTCGCACTCGGGGCAGCCCACGGGTTCGGCACAGACCGAGGCGCGGTATTCGTCCACGCGGCTCTGGTTCAGCGCGACCACCTCGCTGAGCTCCGGCAACGAACAAGGCTCGCAGCATCCCTCGTGGGTCACCACGCAGTCCGCGTTGTCGTCGCATGCGTGGTCGGCTGCACACTCCGGCGCAGGCGCGCACGTGCCGGCTTCGATCGCGATGTGTCCTTCTTCGGTGCAGTACACCTCGCAGGTGGACGGGTCCACGCGCACTGGCGACGTCGTGCGGCAGCAGGCGTCGTCGATCGGTCGGCACTCGGAACCATCTGGGCCCGGACAAGGCGCATCGAACGCGGTGGGGGCGTCCACGCTGGCGTCCAGCGGGACCGGGCCGCCGGCGTCGCGCGGGAGCGAGCAGCTCCGGTCCATGGCGCAGACGCCGCTCGCGCGGTAGCTCAGCCCCAGCGGACAGGAGCCTTCGCAGGTGACCATCGCTTCGGTCTCGCAACACAGGGAGGCGCAGAGGCGCAGTTCGCCCGGCTCGCAGCACCCGATCGCGACGGTGCACGTCGACTCGACCTGCGTCCCACGCGGACAGTCGCCCATGCCGCAGCCCGCCACGGTCGCGACGAGGTTGCAGCAGTCGTCGACGCAGCGGGTGCGGGTGGTGCACGGCGGTTCCACGCCCACGTCGATCGGCGGGCAGCCAGTCAACGCGACGAGGGAGACGACGAAGAGAAGCCGGAGCGTTGGACGCATGGCGGAAGCATACCGGCGTCTCGCGGAAGACGCCGACGTAGAAATGGAGTGCCCTCGCGCTTGCGCAACCGAGTCCGACCCCGAAGCCGACCCACCCCCGAAGCCGAATCCACTCCCCGAAGCCGAGTCCGAATCCGACCCATGCCGATGCCGATGCCGATGCCGATGCCGATGCCGACGCCGAAGCCGAAGCCGATGCCGAAGCCGATGCCGATGCCGATGCCGATGCCGATGCCGACTCCGAAGTCGACTCCGGCGGTCGGCTACATGCGTTTGGCGTAGGCGGCCAGGGTCTGGCCGCGGTCGGAGGAGACGACTTGGGTGACGCCGGACGAGAGGTCGGTGGCGTCGGAGTCCATCAGCTGGTTGGCGTAGCGGCGGATGAGTGCGGCGGGCGCTGGCACCACGACGCGCTGACCGGCGTTGCTCTTCGACTGCACCGCGACGTGCGCGGCGAGGTCGAATTCGGGCGCGGATTCGTCGGAGCACAGGTCCACGATGGCGGCGCCACGTTTGCGCTGCTTGGTCGCCCAGCTGCCTTCGGGGCCGAGGTGCAAGCTGTCGTTGAACTGCAGCAAGCGCACGTCGTCGCCGTCGAAACGAAGGGTGGTCATCGAGGTGTTGACGATGTTGCCCATGCGCCGCGGCTTCCGGTACGGGAGGCCGAAGAGGCCGGCGACCGTCATGCCGATGAGCCCGCCGTGGCTGAACACGATCGCGCGCTGCCCGTCCTGAAGTCGATCGGCGAGCGACCGAAGCGCACCCATGCCGCGCTTCGAGAGGTCGGCCCAGCTCTCACCGCCGCCGATCGGGAGCGGCTCGCCTTCGCCGAGGCGCCGGATCTCTTCGGGGAACCGCTCGGCGACTTCGCCGCGGGTCAGCCCTTCCCAGACGCCGACGTCGATCTCGCGCCACCGCGGATCGGTGACCGGTTCGGTGCCCCAGCGTGCGGCCACGCGGCGACCGGTGTCGTGCGCGCGGGTGAGATCACTGGAGCACACCAGATCGAACGATGTCTCCGCGAGCCGCTCGCCGAGCTGTTCGGCCTGCGTCGTGCCGTGTTCGCTCAGGGGCGAGTCGCCTTGGCCCTGCCAGCGGCCTGTGACGTTCGATACGGACTCGCCGTGGCGGACGAGCGTGATCTCCACGCGGCGCACCGCCACCGGACGCTACTTCTTCTTCTTCTTGTCGTCGGCGTCGGCGCTGGGTTTGCGCGGCTCGATGACCATGTCGATCAAGCCGTACTCCTTCGCCTCTTGCGCGCTCATGAACTTGTCGCGCTCCGTGTCGCTCTCGACCTCTTCGAGCTTGCGGCCCGCGTGGTGCGCGAGCAGCTCGTTGAGCTTCTTCTTGGTCGCGAGGATCTGCTTCGCGTGGATCTCGATGTCGGTCGCCTGACCGCGGTAGCCGCCAAGCGGCTGGTGGATCATCACGCGGCTGTGGGGGAGGGCTCGGCGCAGACCCGGGTGGCCGGCGGCGAGCAGGAACGCGCCCATCGAGGCGGCCTGTCCGAGGCACACCGTCGAGACCGGGCAGCGGATGTACTGCATCGTGTCGTAGATCGCGAGACCGGCCGTGACGACGCCGCCGGGGCTGTTGATGTAGAGCGTGACCTCCTTGTCGGGGTCTTCGCTCTCGAGGAAGAGCAGCTGGGCGATGATCGCGTTCGCGACGAAGTCGTCGACCGGCGTGCCGAGGAAGACGATGCGATCCTTGAGCAAGCGGCTGTAGATGTCCCAGTCGCGTTCGCCGCGGTGCGTCGTCTCGACGACGCGGGGAAGGATCATGGCGCGGGTGCGATCGGAGTCCTCGTTCGACATGCGAGGGACGATAGTGCCCCCACCGCCACGGTCAATGTCAGATTCGGCCCGCCCGGCCGGTCACGCTGGATCCGTTTCCTTCTCGGATTCGATGGCCAACCGGCGAAGCTCCCAGAAGGGCGGCCGGTAGCCTTCGGCGGATTCGAACTGGTTCACCTTTCGGAGCAGCACCGCGCGGATCGCGGCGTGGCGTTCGCGCAGCCACGCGACCCGCAGCGCCACCGTCGCGCTCATGCCCTCCGGCACTGGGCCGGTGGAGCCGAACAGCACCTTCACGGCGCTGTACGCTTTCATCAGCCGGGCCACACCGAGCATGGGCCAGCTGTACCCGACATCGTCTCCATCCGCGGCGCCCTCCAGCATGGCGTCGAGGATGGCGTCGTCCAGGTGCGCATCGAAGAGCGTCTCGGCGTCCCGCCACTCGGCGACCACGGCAAGCTGCGGGTCGTACTCGAGGTCCGAGGGACCGTGCGTGACCAGCTCTTCGACTCCGAACTGACCGAGCCACCGCGCGGCCGCCGGTTCCGAAGTGCTCGTGAGGCCGCGCCAGAGGTGGATGTCCTGCGCCCGGTAGGCCGCCGACGCGACCTCGGAGCAGAACATCTCGGTCGGGTCCTGGTACCGCATCTGGAAGTCGTAGGGAATGTGCCGGCTCTGGGCTTCGTTCAGCGCGTGGTCGGCCGCCGCGGCTGCGAGGGTGCCGCCGTCGACCAGCGCGCTGCGAGGGCGCAGCACGAGAATGCGCAGCTTCGGATCGCCGAGGTACTTCTCGGGGCCTGCGACGACCACGCCGAGTTCGATGTGGGCTTCGATGGTGCGGGCGCGGCCATCCTCGTCCACGTGGACGAGCGCGATGTGGGAGAAGTTGCCGGGCCAGTCGTTGCCGCGCGCGATGAACGCGGAGGTGGGGGCGCCGCCGCGGCTCACGAGCACGTCGCCGCTGTGCACGGTGACGCCGCGGATCTCGACCGACGGTGCGTTCGATGGTTCGTCGACGCCCACCATCAACGTGGGCACGTCGGCTGGATCCATCTGGAGCAAGACCTCCTCGACCGCCATGCGTCCGCCGTAGAGCAGGTGGTAGAGCCGGGCGCGCGCGGCCCGTTCTTCGAGGTCCCACTCCATCGACGCCGCTTTCACGATGGTCCGCATGCGCGCGTGGACACCCAAGAGCAGGGGCGCGTTGATGGGACACGCGGCGGTGTCGGCGGCGGTGGCGAAGAAGACCTCTTCGTAGGCTTGCAACGCTGGATCGCTGTGGGCGATCTGCGGCCGCGCCTCGAGCACGTCCAAAGTCTCGTTCAGCGATGCGACCCGCTCGGAGACGGTCACGCCGGTCGCCTGGCAATGCGCCCGCGCGGCTCGGAACCTCGCCTCGAGCGACTCCCAGACGTCATCCTGATTCCACACGTAGGGTTCCCCTTCCGGCACCTCGAGCGCTCCTGGAGCACAGTCGGGCATCCACAAACCGGCGACCAAGATCCCCAAGACGCCGAGGATTCTGCGAGTTCGAGTGCGCACCGACCCGAGCATACCCGCCCGCGCTTTTCCTAGGGGCACGGCCGACGGGCCCTTGCTTTGCCGTCCGCCCGCTTCGTTTCGCGCCGCAGCGCTACATAGTAACCCTTTGGAGAGTTACGGTTTCCGTGCTATCGGAATCGGGCGCGGGCGTCGAGTCTTCGCGGTCAAGGGAGAAGCTCGATGGAATGCAAAGTGGTCGTCTGGGCAACGGTCCTCGCAGCGTCGTTGGTGGGTGTCGGTGGATCGGCGTCGGCGCAGCCGCCGGCGGAGCGTTCGTTCGAGCGCATGGTGACCGGCAACGGCCACACCATCGCGAGTTTCGATCGGGTCACCGGGCGCCTCGACACGTTCATGGAGCACCCGTACCGCTTCAACCGCCCGCGCAACATGCCGGCGGACCTCTGCTACGCGGCCGACGAGTCCCGCGACCTCGCGTTCGACACCTACTTCGGTGCGCGCATCGACGGCGCGGGCGTCTGGCTCGGCGAGGTCGCGCTCGCGGACGCGCACTACGTGGTGGGGACCAACATCATCGAAGTGGAGCGGCACGCCGGACCGGCGCGCGCGATCGAGTTTCGGACCCAAATCTTCTCGCCGACGGAGCTGGAACTGCCCGTCGTGGTGATGGCCGTCACGGCCACCAACAACTCCGACGCTGCGCACACGATCGACCTGGCCGCGCTGTTCAACTTCCACCTCGGCGACGCCGCGGGCGGGCGCGAGCCGAGCCCGAACGATGAGGGAGTCAGCTGGGACGTTACTCGCGACGTCTTCTACGAGTTCAGCGACCGGAGCGCCGGCACGATCGCGTACGTGCCGCTCGGGCCCGTCGCGCACCACACCGCCTCGGGCGGTGCGTCGAGCGGGTACCGGACGGTCCTGGCCGGCAACGCGCTGGACGACGTCTCCGCCAACACGGGCAACGATCTCGCGCCGGCGGTGCAGACCGCGACCACCACGCTCGCGCCGGGCGCGTCGACCTCCTTCGCGACCGCGATCGTGTGGGCGCTCGACGAAGACGCCGGTCCGAAGGTCGACGCGGTGCGAACCTGGGCCGCGTCTCGATCGCCGGGCGCGCTCGTCGCGGCGGAACAAGCCGCGTGGGCGGCTTGGCATACGACACCGCCGAGCGGGCTCAGCGCCACGCAGCGCGATCTCTGGCTGCAGAGCAACGTGGTGCTTCGGATGGGGCAGGTGCGGGAGCCCGGACGCGGCTTCGGACAGATCCTCGCGTCGCTTCCGCCGGGGCTCGGGTTCGTCGACGCACAGTGGAACATCGCCTGGGTTCGGGACATGGCCTACGCGGTGGTCGGGCTGATTCGCGCCGGACACATGGACGAAGCGGAAGCGGCGCTGCGGTTTCAGATCGAAGCCGGCCCCGGCTTGCGCACCGCCGAAGTCGGCGGCCCGTACCGGATCAGCGCCACGCGCTACTTCGGCAACGGCCAAGAAGAGACCGACTGCAACGCCGACGGACCCAACATCGAGTTCGACGGGTTCGGCCTCTACATGTGGACGCTGGGCGAGTACCTGCGCGCGGGCGGCGACCTCGAGTTCGTGCGCGACTTCTACCCGGAGCTTCGCGATGGGGTCGCGGACGTGCTCATCGATCTCATCGACGACGAAGGCATCGTCGCAGCGGACAGCTCGATCTGGGAGGTGCATTGGAACGGCCGGCAGAAGCGCTTCACCTACACCTCGCTTGCGGCGGCCCGCGGGCTCTGCGACGCGGCGATGATCGCGGAGCGTCTCGGCGAAGCCGCCGACCAGACCCGGTTCGCCGCGGCGGGTGCCCAGGTGCGGGATGCATTGGTGGAACTCCACACCGACGAACGCGGCACGCTCGCGCAGTCTCGCGAAGATCTCGACCGAGGCTTCGAGTACATCGACGCCGCGGCGATCGAAGCGGTGAACTGGGGCATCGTCTCGCCGACCGGACGCGTGGCGCGCGCCACCGTGCAGGCGATGCTCGACAACCTCACCGTCGAGACCGGGGTTGGCCTCATGCGCAACGACGACGGTGGCTGGTACGACTCGCAGGAGTGGGTGTTCGTGGACCTTCGAGCGCTCCCGGCGCTCCGCGCGGTTGGAGAGACCGAGCGGGCGGACGACATCCAGGGATGGGTAGAAGCGCAGAGCGCGGCGAACGACCTGCAGTTCAGCGAGTTGCACGAAGCGGACACTGGACGCTACGCCGGCTCGATCCCCATGGTGGGCTTCGGTCCTGGCGCGTACCTCATCGCGCTCGACGACACCGTCGCGGACGCGGCGTGTGGCGAGTACGGGGACCGCGGCGAGATGCCGCCCGTCGACGCAGGCATGGATCCCGACGCGGGCGCTGCGGTGGATGCAGGCGTCGACGCGGGTGTCGACGCGCCTGACGCGGGCGGGGCACCGGACGCGTCTGGCGACGTGGATGGCGGAACCGCGCGACCGGACGCAGGGTTCTGTTTCGGGGACTGTCCCGAGTCCGGCTGCGGTTGCCGCACACTCGTGGGCTCGGACGCGGCCGGCGGGTTCTGGCTGCTCTTGATGGTCGCGCTCGGACGGAGGCGCCGATGAAACGCGCAGCGATTCTGTGCTGCGTTGCGATCGCCGGGTGTGCGGACGGGGGCAGCAGCAGCCTCGACGCTGGCGGGGGCGACGCGCTCTCGGTGGATGCGTCCGTCGATGCGCTCGACCTCGCGGACACCGCGACGGATGGCTTCGTGGCCGTGGACGCCCAGGCGGAAGACAGCGGCCCCGAGGGACCGGCCGGACAGTGTTTGGTGGAGGTCACCTACCGTTCGACCGCGGCGGCGCCGTCGGTGTTCGTCGGAGGCAGCTTCAACGACTTCTCCCCGACCGCGACGCCACTCGTCGACGACGGAACGGGCACCTACCGCGCAGCGCTCTGGCTCGAGCCCGGCGTGTACCCGTACAAGTTGATCGTCGAGGGCGACGGCGAGGAACCCTGGCGTCTCGATCCGAACAACCCGTACCGCGCCTACTTCGAGGGCACCGAGAACTCGGGGCTTCAGGTGCCGGACTGTTTTGTTCCGCGTTTCGAACCCATCGACTCGAGCGTCACCGGTGATGCAGCCCAGGCGAGCTTCCGTTACGTGCGTGGCCGCGAGGGCAGGGCGCCGGGCGATTGGCTGCCCACCGCCGAAGTGCGGACCGGGCGGGCGGTCTCCGCCGCGACCGTGACGATGGAAGGCGACGTCGCGACGGTCGAGGCCAGCGGCCTCGCCACCGGCAAACATGTGCTCACGGTGCGCTACGCCGACGAGCCCGCCGCGCTGGCGCCGCTTTGGGTCGAGACGGAGCGGTTCGAGTGGGAGGACGCGCTGGTCTACGTCGTGATGCCCGACCGGTTTGCGAACGGTGAGCCGGGCAACGATCCCGCGCCGACCGACGCGAGCGCGGGCGCCGACTACGAAGGCGGCGACCTGCAGGGGCTGCGCGACACGATCGAAGCGGGCTACTTCGAGAGCATTGGCGTCAACACACTGTGGGTGACGCCTTGGCACGAAGGACCGCCGAACGCGCACCTCGCGGCCGACGACTTCCACCGCGTGACCGGCTACCACGGCTATTGGCCGACCGATCCATTCGTCGTCGACGTGCGCTTCGGCGGGGAAGAAGCGCTGCACCAGATGATCGAAGCCGCGCACCGCCACGGCATTCGCGTGCTCATGGATCTTGTCGCGAACCACGTGCACGAAGACCACCCCTACGTCGCGGATCATCCCGAGTGGTTCAATCAACTCGACGATGGCGGTTGCGTGTGCGGCACACCGGAGTGCGACTGGACCGCGCGGCGGCTCGACTGCTTGTTCCGCCCGTACATGCCGGATGTGGACTGGACGAACCTCGAGGCGCAGGAGCAGATCCTCGAAGACGCGATGGTCTGGCTCGAGGACTACGACCTCGACGGGTTCCGCGTCGACGCGGTGAAACACGTGCCGGACGCGGTGGTGTTCAACCTCCGCGCGCGAGTCGCCGAGCGGTTCGAAGCCGCGGGCACGCCCTACTTCTTGATGGGCGAGACCGCGATGGGCTGGGACGGTTCGAGCGGTCCCGACGCAGGCGGCAACCCGGAGAACTACGGGACCATCGCGCGCTACATCGGCGAAGACGCGCTCGACGGGCAGTTCGACTTCGTCCTCTACTACGCGGCCTCGCTGCAGTTTCTCCAAGACACCCCGAGCCGCGGCATGGCGCACATCGACTTCTGGACCCACGCGTCCCTCGACCGGTTCGGCGACGCGATCATGACGCCCTATCTCGGCTCGCACGACACCTCGCGCTGGATCTCGATGCAGTCCGATCCGGGCCGCGCCGGCAACCAGTGGGACAACTTCCCGAGTACCCCGACCACCGACGAACCCTACGACCGGATGTACGTCGCGCTCGGCTGGCTCTTCTCGTTGCCCGGTGCGCCGCTGCTCTACTACGGGGACGAGTACGGCCAGCCCGGCGGCGCCGATCCGGACAACCGACGTTTCATGCGCTTCGGCGACGCGCTCGACGTGCGCGAACGATCCCAGCTCAACCGGGTGTCCGCGCTCGGCCGTGCGCGGGCGTCGCTGCCCGGCCTGCGCAGCCGATCGTACCGGACGTTGTTCGTGGACGAGACGGTGAGCGTGGTCGCGCGCGGGGTGGGAGACGAGGTCGTGCTCGCCGTGATCAACCGTGGCGCGGGGGCGTCGCGGACGGTGACCGTGAGCCGCGATGTGGCCGCCGGCGGGACGGTGTTCCGGGACGTGCTCGGCGGGGCCAGGGCCACGGTGACGGGCGGCGCGGTGGATCTGGCGATGCCGGCGCGCAGCGTCGGGTACTACGCCATCGAGTAGGCAACGCCTACTCGATCCCGTGCCCGTGCCCGTGCCCGTGCCCTTGCCCCTCGTTGCCGAAGCCGAAGCCGAAGCCGATGGCCGAAGCCGAAGCCGAAGCCGAAGCCGAAGCCGAAGCCGATGCCGAAGCCGAAGCCGATGCCGAGCCGAAGTCTCAGCCTGCCTCAGCCCATCAAGGGCAGGGGCAAGGGCAAGGGCAAGGGCAGCCTGACCACGGGGGTGGTCAGGCTTTGGGACCGAAGGAGACGATGACGTAGCCGCCGGACTTTTGGTCCTTCTGGATCTCCAGGAGATCTTGGTCGCGGGCGTCTTCGAGCAGCTGGTTGAAGCTGCGGTAGCCGTAGTAGCTCTCGGAGAACTGGGGGCGCTTGCGCTTGAGGACCTGCTTGACCATCGAGCCCCAGAGGTTGCCGTCGCGGTCCTTGAAGAGCGACTCGACGACGTCGAGTACGATCTCCAGCGCTTCCTGCTTGTCGCCGTCCTTGTCCGCTGCGGACGTGGTGTCGGCGCCGCCGTTCCCGTTGGTGCCGTTGCCGTTGCCGTTGCCGTTCGCCTTTTTGTCGGCGTCCTTGTCGGCGTCGGTTGAACCCGCGTCGCGCTCGGACTTGTCGCCGGCCCGCTTGCCGCGCTTCTTCGGCTTGCTCTTCTTCTTCCGCCGCACGAGGTCGTCGTAGAAGATGAACTCGTCGCAGTTCTCGATGAGCAGGTCGCTCGACGAGTTCTTCACGCCGAGGCCGATGACCATCTTGTTGTTCTCGCGGAGCTTGCTCACGAGCGGAGAGAAGTCGCTGTCGCCACTGACGATGACGAACACATCGACGTGTTTCTTCGTGTAGCAAAGGTCCAGCGCGTCGACGACCATTCGGATGTCCGCGGAGTTCTTCCCGCTGTACGACACGTGCGGGATCTCGATGAGTTCGAAGGCGGCTTCGTGCATCGGGCGCTTGGCCGACTTGTAGCGGTCCCAGTCGGCGTAGGCCTTCTTCACGACGACCTTGCCCTTGTCGAGGATGCGCTCGAGCACGAGGTCGATGTCGAAGCGGTCGTAGCGCGCGTCGCGGACGCCGATGGCCACGTTCTCGTAGTCGCAGAACACGGCAAGGTTGGGGGCGAATTCAGTCGTCATGGATGACACGTCTCTTAGCATCCCCGAATCAAAGGGCGACCAGCCGAGTGGGGCCGCGTTATCGTGGTTGGGTGCTGCCCGCCCTCTACGCCCGCTGGCTCCAGGATGCGCTGACCCTCGAGGCCCCTCCTGAATCGCGCGCCGACTGCAGCGATTGCCCGATGACAACGGCCGAAGGGGCGGCGGAGGCGTTCGACCCGGTGCTTCGGTGCTGTACCTACCACCCGAGGCTTCCGGCCCACCGGGTCGGGATCTATTTTCGGGATCATCACGTTTCTCGTCAGGTCGGCAGATCGCGGCTCGAGGCCAAGCTCCACAAACGGGTCGGTGTGACCCCACTCGGGATCGACGCCCCGCCGGCCTACGCGCTGCTCTTCCGGAGTGGCAAGGACACGTTCGGGCGGGCAAAGGGGCTTCGCTGCCCGTACCACGACGCCGACTCGAGCCTCGGGTGCAGCATCTGGGAGGCGCGGGAAGCGACCTGCGCCACTTGGTTCTGCAAACACGAGCGCGGCCTGACCGGACGCACGTTCTGGGTCGCGCTTCGCGACTTCATCCACGCCGCCGACGCCGCGCTCGCCTGGTGGTGTGTGCTGGAGTCGGACCTCGGCGACCCCGCCATCGAAGCGATCGACGCGTACGCCCGGGGCCGGGAAGCGGTCGACCGGCACGCGATCGACGAGGGCATCGATCCCGCGCGCTACGAAGCGATGTGGGGATCGCACCGCTTCGCGGAGCACCGCTGGTTCGCGCAGTGCGCGGCGCGGGTCGAGGCGCTCAGCTGGGAAGAAGTGCAGGCGATCGGCGGGTCCGCCTTGGAGCGCGCACGCCACGCCCTCCGCCGCGCCCACGCCGCAACCCTGGCGGAGATCCCGGATAGGCTCGAGCCAGCCCCGCTCACGCTGGTGTCCATGTCGGAGGGCAAGCGCGTGCTCCGCACCTACAGCCCGTACGACCAGATCGAGGTCTCCACCGACCTGCTCGGTGTGCTCGAGCTCTTCGCCACCCTTCCGGTCGACGCGGTCCCCGAGCAGGCGGCGACCCGTGGTGTCGAGCTCGACGACGATGCGATCCAGCGCTTGGTCGACTTCGGGTTGCTCTGCGTGCCGTGAGCTAACGCATCTGCGGCCCCCACAAGGCGCGGCGAAGCGGGCAAAAATGAATCGCACAGTGTACAGTGGTTGTGGGGACGTCCCGTAGTTGACGGGATGAACGACGTTATCGAGCCTCTCGAACAAGCGCCTGTCGTCTACGGCAAGTATCAGCTCCTGGAGCTGCTTGCGCGCGGTGGTATGGCGGAAGTCTTCAAAGCCAAGGCGCACGGCGTCGAGGGCTTCGAGAAGATCCTCGTCATCAAGCGGATCCTCTCGGAGCTGGGCGAGAACCCCGACTTCGTCGAGATGTTCATCAACGAGGCGAAGATCGCCGTCACGTTGAGTCACGCCAACATCGTCCAGGTCTTCGATCTGGGCCTCGCGGACGAGACCTACTTCATCGCGATGGAGTACGTGGCGGGCTCCGACTTCGCCACCGTGCTGCGGCGCGCGCGCAAGTACGACAAGAAGCTCTCGACCCACCTCTCGGTCTACGTGATCAGCGAAGTCGCGAAGGGTCTCGATTACGCGCATCGGCGGCGGGATGCGGAGCTGCGACCGATGCGGATCGTGCACCGCGATGTCTCTCCGCAGAACATCCTCCTCTCCTACGAAGGGGAAGTGAAACTCACCGACTTCGGGATCGCCAAGGCGCGCACGACCGTGCCCACCGGCACCGAAGCGGGCGTCCTGAAGGGCAAGTACGCGTACATGTCGCCCGAGCAGGCGCGCGGAGAGAACGTCGACGCGCGCACGGATCTCTTCGCGCTGGGTGTCGTGCTCTACGAAGCGGTCACGGGACACAACCCGTTCCTGCATCCTTCGACCTACGACACGCTCCAGCACGTGCGCCAGGGCAAAGCGCGGCCGATGCAGGAGCTGGCGCCAGACACGCCCGACGAGCTCGTCGCGATCGTCGAACGCGCCATGCACCCCGATCCCAACGAGCGACACGCGAACGCGGGTCAGTTCTACGAGGAGCTGATCCAGTTCCTCTACGCGAGCGGTCAGCGCGCGGGTGCGCACGACCTCGCCAACTACCTCGACCAGCTGCGCGCCGCGGCGGAAGGTCGGCGGACGAGCAAGCAGACCCACACGACCAGCGAACTTCGCGCGGCGTTCGACATCGACACCGCCGTTGGCCGGGAACCGAACGAGCTGACGCCGGCGGAGTCCCCATCGGCGCGCGGAAGTGGCGGCCGGATCAACACCAGCGCCGCGAAGGTGCCGACGGGAGTGGCGCGTCCGCAGGTCGAGCGACGCGACGTCACCGTGCTCGCGGTCGATGCCGAGGGCCGGACCATCGGTGCGCTCGAGCGGGTGCTCCAGAAGGCCGGCGGCGAGCTCTTGCCGACCGACGACAGCTGCGTGCTGGTGCTCTTCGGCCGGAAGAACCCGGACGGGCGCGATGGCGAGGTGGCGGCGCGGACTGCGCTCAGTCTCTTCGAACTCGACCCGGAGCACCGGGTGGCGCTTCACGGAGGCCGCGCGCTGGTGGACGTGGCTGGGGAGCTGCGTCCGGAAGACGACGCGCGCGACCAGATGCTGCGGGAAGCAGAAGCGCTGCTGGCGTCCGCCGAGAAGGGGCGCGCCCGGGTCAGTGAGATCGTTCGCCGTGCGATCCGCCGCTACTTCGATCTGCGTCCCGCGCGGGTGAGCAAGAGCACCGAAGACGACGCGACCTGGGATCTGCTCGGCGAACGCAACCTCACCGAAGCGCACGGCAAGTTCGTGGGACGGCGGGACGAGCTCCGCGTGGTAGGCGAGGTCCTCGGCGGCACCCACAAGGGCCGCCAGAGTCTGCTGACGATTGTCGGCGAAGCGGGCAGCGGCAAGTCGCGGCTCATGCTGGAGACCATGCGCCGGCTGCGCGCGGGCAAACACGAAGCGAACATGTACCTCTGCTCGGTCCCCGCGCAGAGCGCCGGTACGCCGCTCGGCGCGATCGAGGAGATTCTCAAGTCGGTGCTCGGCATCGACGAGTTCGACACCGAACCGCAGATCGCGGCCAAGGCCGCACGCCTGCGAGAGCTCGGGCTCACCCAGCCGGAGACCGATGCGATCGGCCAGGTGCTCGGTCTGCCGGTGAGTGCGCACGTGAGCCGCCGTCTGATGCGGGTGGCCCTCCAGAAGATGGGGAACAAGCTCGCCGAAGACCGGCTGACGGTCTTCGTGTTCGACGACTTCGATGACATCGATCCCGAGAGTCTGGAGATCCTGCGCGACATCGTCAGTCGGCCGGGCAACGCGCGCATTCTCATCGTCGCGGTCTACCGCAGCGACATGAGCTTCGACTGGGAGGGGGTTCAGAACCACTTCGAGGTCCGGCTCCATCCGCTCGAGGATTCGGACGTCTCGCGTCTGCTCGCCGCGCGCTTGTCCGTGGACGAGGTCTCGCAGGAGCTGCTGCGCGAAGTGACGGTGAAGTCCGCCGGCAACCCGCTCTACGTCGAGGAGTACCTGGCCGCGCTTCAGGACGCCGGCGCGATTCGAGTCCAGGATGGCCAAGTCCTCTTCAACGCCGACGTCGCTGCGGTCGAAGTGCCGCGCTCGCTGCGCGGCATCGTCGCGGCCCGCCTCGCCAAGGTGGATGCCAAGCAGCGGCATCTGCTTCAAATCGCCGCGCTCGTCGGCGGGCGTTTTCACGACGTGTTGCTCGCGAGGGTCGCCGACGTGCCGGTCGAGGAGGCCTCGGAGGCACTCGAAGCGCTCTGCGAACGCGGCATCCTCGTACGCTCGACGGCGCGCGAGTACGGCTTCTCGCACGGACTGATTCCGCAGGTCCTGCACGCGGGGCTTCCGCTCGATGCGCGCGAGGAGATCCACAGCGCCATCGGACACGCGTTCGAAGCCATCTACCCGAACCACCTGGACGACCTCGCCGAGCGGCTTGCCCACCACTACCGCGAAGCGGGCAACCGAGACCGGGCGGTGGATTTTCTCGTGCGGGCTTGCAACCGGCTCGACAACGAACACAACCCGAGCGGTGCGATCGCGTTCATGTCGCGCGCGCTCGAGCTGCTCAAGAGCCACGCCCAACCCAACCGCGACCGCATGCTCGAGTTCTACACGCGGCTCGGAGATCTCGTGCTGCGAGGACGCGAGCTGCAGCGCGGGCTCGAGATGATGGAGCAGGCGATCGAGCTGGCCGAGGGCCTCGGACGCGACGAACACGTGGCCCGGTTCGCGCTGGTCCGCGCCGAATGTCTTCAGCTCCTCAACCGCTTCGGCGATGCGACCGCCTGGTACGAACGCGCCCGCACCGTGGCCAAGCGGGTACACAACCCGGACTTGCTGCGCGACGTCACCGCGGCGTGGGCGACCGCGCACTCCCGCAACGGCGAGTACGGCCGCGCGATCGGCCTGCTGCGGGAGGCACTCGAGCTCGCGCGGCAGGCCCAAGACCGGGGCGCCCAGCTCCGGTGTTTGATCCCCCTCGCCCACGCGTGCGGCGGGGCCGACGACAAAGAGGGCGCGCTGGCGGCGATCGCCGAGGCGCGCACCCTCATCGGTGGCACCACCGACCGCATCGTCGAGTGCGAGTTGCTGAAGACCGAGGGCCTCGTGAGCTACTACATCGGCGACCTCGCGCAGGCCGCGAAGAGCGCCCACCGCGCGCTCGAGCTCGCGAAGGAATGGGGCTTCGCCTACGAGGCGGCGGTCAACGCGCACAACCTCGGCGAGACCTACCTGCACCTCGGCGACTACAAACGCGCCTTCGCGATGCTCCGCTACAGCTACGACGTGGCCAAAGACCACGGCTTCGTGAAGCTGCAGTTCGGCAACATGCGGGTGCTCGGGTTCATCGACGCGATCAAACTCCGCTCGGCCGAGGGTCGAGTCCGCATCCTCGAAGCGTACGAGTACGCGCTCGAGCACCACTACGTGTGGGACATCGTGCAGTCCCGCTACATGCTCGCGGTCGTCGACTACACCCAAGACCGGGTGGAAGACGGCCGCCTCGGCCTACGCGAAGTGCACCAGCTCGCCCGCGAGTACGGCATGCGCCACTACGAGAAACTCGCCGAAGCCGCGCTCCAAGCCGCCGACAAAGGCGAGCCCATCCAGCTCCGCGTCTGAGCTCGAGTCGGGGCCCCGCCCCGTCCTTGCGGTTTCAAGCCGGAGCCGAAGCCGAAGCCGAAGCCGACTCCGAAGCCGACGCCGAAGCCGACGCCGACGCCGAAGCCGAAGCCGAAGCCGAAGCCGAAGCCGGACGCCGACGCCCGAAGCCGAAGCCGACGCCGACGCCGACGCCGACGCCGAAGCCGAAGCCGGACGCCGAAGCCGACGCCGAAGCCGACGCCGACGCCGAAGCCGAAGCCGAAGCCGAAGCCGACGCCCGAAGCCGAAGCCGATGCCGAATCCGCCGGCGTCCAGCCAGACACAGAGAAGCCGAGCGCCACGGGTGTGGGGCTCGGCTCGTACGTGGGCGCTGCGTAGGTGCCTACTCGGCGCCTTCGGGCTCGAGCGCTTCCTCGATGTCCTCGGCGAGGTCGGCCGCGGCCTCTTCGTCGAGCTCCAGCTCGGGCTCATCGGCTGCCTCATCGGTCGCTTCCTCATCGGTCGCTTCCTCTTCGGTCGCTTCCTCTTCGGTCGCTTCCTCTTCGGTCGCTTCCTGCTCGGTGGCGGCCTCTTCCGGCGAGGTGGCTTCTTCGTCGTCGTCGCCTTCGCCGCCGATGCCGCTCACGGCGGCGGCGGCGTTCTCGAGGGCCTGGTCGCCGGGCGACGAGAGGTAGGCGAGGGTGGCGCTCAGGATCATGAAGAGCGCGGCGCACACCGCGGTGATCTTGGTGAGCACGTTGCCCGCGCCCGCGCCGCCGAACACGGCCGTGCCTGCTCCACCGGGACCACCGAAGGCCGAACCCATGCCGCCACCTTTGCCGGACTGAAGCAGCACGACGAGGATGAGGAACAGGCAGACGAATACGTAGACGATGCTGAGGAAGGTGAACACGGTGGGGCTCTAGCTCTTGTGTGCGGCGTGCACGATCGGCAGGAAGGTGTCTGGGTCGAGGGAAGCGCCGCCGACGAGCGCTCCATCGATGTCGGTCTCCGCGAGGAGATCGGCGGCATTGGCCGGTTTGACCGATCCTCCATAGAGGATCCGTACCGATTGTGCCACCTCCCCATGGGCGTCCGCCAGCCAGCCGCGGATGGCGGCGTGCACGGCCTGCGCATCGGCGGGAGAAGCGGTTTTGCCGGTGCCGATGGCCCAGACCGGTTCGTAGGCCAGAATCAGCTTGGCCACGTCGAGGCCTGCGAGGGCGCCGTCCACCTGGGACTTCACCACCGCGAGCGTCTCCCCAGCCTCGCGCTGGGCGAGGGTCTCGCCCACACAGACAATCGGCGTCAGCCCGACCTCGAGGAGCGTGTGGGCCTTCCGGTTCACGCCCGCGTCGGTTTCGCCGAAGATCTGGCGGCGCTCCGAGTGGCCGACGATGCAATGGGTGCAGCCGGCATCGGCGAGCAGCAGCGGGCTCAGTTCGCCGGTGAATGCGCCTTGGTTCTCGGAGTGGCAGTTCTGGCCGGCGACGAACACACCGGAGCCCGCCAGCGTCTCGACGACGGCGTGCAGGGCGGTCGCGACCGGCGCGACGAGCACCTCCACGTGCTTGGACGGTGCGTCCTTCAGGCCGGCTGCGAGCGCGCGCGCCTCGGCGATGGTCTTGTGCAACTTCCAGTTGCCCGCGATGAGGGGTGTTCGACTCATCCGATGACTTTCGTGCGGAGGGCTTCGACGCCCGGCAGCCGCTCGCCCTGCAAGTACTGCAGGCTCGCGCCCCCACCGGTCGAGACGTGGTCGTACTGGTCGGCCGTGCCGGCATCCTGAACGGCGGCGACGCTGTCTCCGCCGCCGACCACCGTGAACCCGCGGCAGGACGCGAGGGCCCGCGCGACCGCCAAGGTGCCCGAGGCGAACGCCTTGTTCTCGAAGAGGCCCATTGGACCGTTCCAGAACACGGTGCCCGCCTCTGCGATCGCGGCGGCGTATTCGACTTCGGTGGCTGGCCCGATGTCGAGCGCCATCTGGCCGTCGGGGACTTCGAGTTCGGCGACCTGGCCCATCGGGTCGTCGAGGCTCTTCCCGATGCGCAGGTCGACGGGCAGCAGCACGTTGACGTTTCGGCGCTGCGCCTTCTCGAGCAGGTTGCGGGCGAGGGCGAGTTTGTCTTCTTCGACGAGGCTCGCACCCATGAGCAGTCCCTGGGACGCGAGGAAGGTGTTCGCCATGGCGCCACCGATGATCAACGTCTGGACGCGCTCGAGAAGGGACTCGATGACGCCGAGTTTGTCGCTGACCTTGGCGCCGCCAAGAATGGCGACGTAAGGGCGTTTCACCTCGCCTCGGAGTTTGTCGAGGGCGACCAACTCCGAGCGCATCAGGTACCCGGCGCCCTTGTCCTTGATGAGGGCGGGCAGCGCGGCGACCGAGGCGTGGGCCCGGTGGGCGGCACCGAACGCGTCGTTGATGAACACGTCGGCGAGCTTCGCGAGCTCCCGCGCAAAGGCTTCGTCGTTGTTCTCTTCGCCTTCGTGAAACCGGAGGTTCTCGAGGAGCGCGACCTGGCCATCGCGCAGGTCACCGACGACCTTGCGCGCACCGTCCCCGATGCAGTCGTCCGCAAGGATGACTTCGCCTTCGGGCAGCAGTGAGGCGAGGTGCTGCGCGACCGGCTCCATACCGAACGCGTCGACCCGCTTGCCCTTCGGTCGACCGAGGTGCGACGCGAGGACCACGCGTCCGCCCGCTTCGATCACGTACAGGATGGTCTTGAGCGCGGCGGTGATGCGGGTGTCGTCGCCGACCACCCGCCCACCTTTGGGGCCTTCTTCCAGCGGGACGTTGAAGTCGACGCGGATGAACACCCGCCGGCCCGCGAGCGGAAGATCCTCGAGCGACTCGAACATCTCAGCCCTTTCCGACGAGCACGCGGGTCAGGTCGATCATGCGGTTGCTGAAACCCCACTCGTTGTCGTACCAGGCCTGGATCTCCACCATGTCGCCGCCGACCACCTGGGTCTGGGCCGCGTCCACGATGGACGAGTGCGGGTTGCCGATGAAGTCGTTGGAGACGAGCGGCTTGGTCTCGAAGTAGAGGATGCCCTTGAGTGGACCTTCGGCCGCGGCTTGGAGCGCGCCGTTCACTTCTTCGACCGTGGTCTGTTTGCCGACGACGACCGTGAGGCAGACGAGCGAGACGTCCGGGGTCGGCACGCGGATGGCGCAGCCTTCGAACTTGCCGGCGAGCTGCGGGAGGACGAGCGCGACGGCCTTGGCGGCGCCGGTGCTGGTCGGGATCATCGAGAGGCCCGCGGCGCGCGCGCGGCGCAGGTCCGAGTGCGGCAGATCGAGGATGCGCTGGTCGTTCGTGTAGCTGTGGACCGTGACCATGTGGCCCTTCACGATGCCGAAGGTCTCGTCGACGACCTTGGCGACCGGCGCGAGGCAGTTCGTCGTGCAGGACGCGTTGCTCACGATGTGGTGCTTCGACGCGTCGTACGAGTCGGTGTTGATGCCCACGCAGAACGTGGCGTCGATCGGGCCCTTGGCGGGCGCGCTGACGATGACCTTCTTGGCGCCCGCGGCGAGATGCGGCTTGGCCGTGTCGCTGTTGCGGAACACGCCCGTGCATTCGAGCACGACCTCGGCGCCGAGGTCCTTCCACTTGAGCTTCGACGGGTCGCGTTCGGCACTCGTCGCGATGGTGCGATCGCCGATCTGGAGGCCACCGTCCACCGCCGACACCTCGTGTTCGAATCGGCGATGCACCGAGTCGAACTCCAGCAGGTGCGCGAGGGTCGCGTCGTCGGTGAGGTCGTTGATGCCGACGATCTCGAGGTCGCTTTTGGGGTCCGCCAGGATGGCCCGCGCCACACAGCGTCCGATGCGTCCGAAACCATTGATGCCGATCTTCGTGCTCACGCCTTCGCTCCTCAGTCTTCGGGAATGCGAGTTCGTCGCGTCGCGCCGCTCGCGGCACGACACTTAGTCTTGCGCCCCCAAAGGTCAAGGATGCCCGGGACCACACGCACAAAGGATCGCACTGTGCTCCACCCAGTCGGCGACAACTAGACCTGTGCTGGGCTCCTCGGGCCACTTGCCAGCCCCATGAGAATTGCGAAAGCCCGCCGACGAATCGACGGGCTCGGCACTCAAGCCACGAAGAGGGCTACTGGTCGCCGGACTTCAGGTCCGTCGTCACCAGCTCGAGCAGCGCGTTCGTGAAGCCCACGATGTCGGAGCGGCTGTGACCGCTGGCACGAAGCTCGCGGTAGACGGACTTGGCGAGGATTCGAAGCGCGCGCGCGTCTCCGGCGGGACTGCTGATGCGGCCATGATCTGCCGCTTCACTGGTCGCTGCTGCTGCTTGCACGTCGTTCTCCCCGGTCTTCATCGTTGGTTTGTCTTTGGGTTCGGCGACTTCGCCGAGATTTGCTGTGGAGCCCCGTGACATCTCGGGTGTGCCTAGAGCATGCGGTGTGCCAACTTTGGAGCCGCGCGGGTATCGAGGGTGACTCGTCTGGGTTTCGCTCGTGATGTCCAGGGCTTGGCCTACAAACCGACCGACCGGTCGGGATTTGTGGGTGAAGGTAGGCAGGCGATCGCGCGAAGCAGTCTACGCACTTGGGGGTCGTGGTGCGTAGTACAGGTGACATCCAGCGGCTGGCAGACCGCGCTGGCGAAGTGCCGAAGCCCCGAACCTCACTCGGGCGCGGGTGCGTCGTCCTGGCGGTCGGCTTTCTGGCTTCCGTCCGGCGGGTCCTCGGCATCCGGGTCGTCGGTGGTCGGTGCGACGTCGGGGGCAAGCTCGGCCTCCTCCATCGCTTGGAGTCGGGCTTCGACGAAGATGCGCATGTTGCGCAGGGCTTTGTCGAAGTTGAGCTCCGCGTCGTGGGCACGGCCGAGGAAGTAGAAGATCTCCGGGTGGCGAAGGATGTACGTCTCTTCGCTCCGAATGAGGTCTTCGAACTGCTCGATCGCCTCGCGGTAGCGGGACTGGTAGGTGCCCGCGGTCTTGTAGAGCAGGTAACCGTAGAGCATGCGCAGGCCCGGGCCGCTGTGCAGCCGAAGCGGCACGGGGATCTCTTCCATCGCGGCC
Source organism: Deltaproteobacteria bacterium (assembly GCA_034670305.1). Classification (GTDB taxonomy): domain Bacteria; phylum Myxococcota_A; class Polyangia; order Polyangiales; family Houyiibacteriaceae; genus JAXMNT01. The sequence goes on along the minus strand of JAXMNT010000016.1, from coordinate 53,461 downwards.
AGCGCGGTTCCGTAGGAGCCGATGTCGACCGCCTGACGGACGGCTTCGAACCCCTCCATCAAGGTGCGGGCTTCGCGGGCAGCGAGCTGCGGACCGGGCACCGGCGGCTCCACGCGCAAGGCGGGTTCGCCTTCCCCCGTCATCAAGCGGGTGAGGATCTCCGCGGCGATGATCGTGGTGCGGCTGCCACCCGCGTCCTGAGAACGCGTGATGAAGCTGGCCGCTTCCGCCTTCTTGTTGTGCGCGATGAGGGACATCGCCATCTCGGCCAGCGCCTCCGCGGAATCGGGCCCATCGCCGAAGCCTTCGATGTTCGCGGCGAGCCGTCCGAAGGGCCAGTCGATCGCATAGATGTTCGCGAGGTAGCCGTCGTAGCGTTGGAAGCCGATGAGATCCCGTGGCGCTTGGAACTCGATGTGGGCGTTGTCGTCGGTGTTCAAGATCACTGGATCGCGCCGGCAGCTCGCGGGCGGACAGCCGTGGTCTGGATCGTTGTTGGAGTCCGGGTGTTCGGTCCAGACGCCGCCGCGCAGACGGCTCTCGATCTGAGTGAACTGCTGCACCTCGTCGCGGGTTGCGAGCAACACGCGTGCGAAGACGTCGTAGGGCGAGTGGATGTACGCGCGCTCGAGTTCCTCCGCGACGCCGGGCAGCTGGTAGGTCTGCCGGATGCGGTTGATGTCCAGCGGCAGCGGTGAGTCCGAACCCAGCAGCACGGTGTCGCTCGACAGGTCCTCGGCGGAGAACACGACCACGTGTTCGAACTGAGAGGCGAACGTCCGGTAGATGGTCTTGATGTTCTCCGGACTGAGCTCGTAGAGCTGCACCCACTGGCAGTAGATGCCGCCGGGCCGCAGCCGCTGCTTGGTGATCCGGAAGTGGTCCGTCGTGAACAGATCCGAGACGCCCGTGATCCAGGGGTTGCTCGGCTCGCTGATGATGAGGTCGTACTCTTTGTCCGTGCTGGCCAAGTAGTTGCGACCGTCGTCGTTGATGACCGTGAGCCGATCCATCTCCACGTAGGGAAAGTCCGTGTGCACGTATTCGAGGTGGTTCACCTCGGCGAAGAACTTGCTCGCTTCCGGAATGGAGCGTTCGAGTTCGATGACGTCGACGGACCGTACCGGGAACTTCAGGGTCGAGCCGACGGTCACGCCTGAGCCGAAACCGATGATGGCGACGTCCAGATCTTCGGCGCCCGCGTCGTGCATCAAGAGCGGGTACGCGGCGACCATGATCTGCGTCGGCATGTCGTCGCCGTTCGAGGCGTCGACCTTGCCGTTGTTCTTCAGCGCGTAGTGCCGGCCCCACCGCTCGACGGAGACGGTCGTGCTCAGTCCGTCGTGGTAGTAGACGAGATCGGGTTCGCCCCAGCCGTCGCTGCACGCATCTTCCGCGAGCGATACGCGGAACACGCCGAGCGTCATCTGCGAGAGGTTCCAGCGCATGTCTTCGAGCGTCTCGAAGAAACCGGGCTTCCAGCCCAGCAGGAAGAGCAGGACGACCATCGGCGGCACCAGCGGCGCGAGCACGTAGATGGTGACGGCGTACCAGGCCGGTGGGGCGTTCGGATCCCGCCCTTCACCGAACAGCTCGTCGTCTTCTTCGGCCTTCTTCTTCTCGGCCTTGGCCTTCTTCTTCGCGGCTTTGGTCTTCTTCTTTTCGTCGAGCGTCTCGAGTCCGACCGACGCCGGCCGATCGGCCGCGGCGGCGACGAGCAGGAGCAGCGTGGCGCCGAGGTATACGAACATGCCGACGATGATGGTTCGCTCCATGCCGAGCGACTGCATCAACACGAAGCCGGGAAGCCATGCGCCGAGGATCGAGCCGAGCGTGTTGCCGGCGTAGACGTTGCCCACGTCGCGGCCGACGTTGTCGCCGCCGCGGGTCCACACCCGGAGCACGAGCGGGAACATCGCGCCCATGCCGAGCGTGGCCGGCAGGGTGCAGAGCACCACGGTCAAGAACATGAAGAACTGGACGACGCCGACGCTCTCGTAGAGCGTCTCGATCGTCGAGACGAGCGCGGCGAAGGCGCACGGCACTTCGTCTTGGAAGATGTAGTTCACGAACGCAGCCGCGGCGATGAACAGGGTCATCATCGCGAGCTGCATCACCGGGTACCGGCGCAGCGACACGAGCAGCGCAAGGAACGCCGAGATGCAGAGCGTGACCGCCGCGACGATGGAGCTGAGGCGTCCAGCGTGGGAGACGAGGTTGATGAGCGCGGCGACGGCCGGCACGCAGAGGACGAGGAGGGTGGGGAGGACCGGCAAACGGAGCGGTCCCGCCTCGGCGAGCGCTTTGCGTCTCTGGGTCACCGCGCCCCAGATGATCACGATGGGGAGCGCGAAGACGGTGCTCACCATCAGGTAGGTCGCGACGTCGCTCTCGACCGCCCAGCTCGTGTTGGCGAAGAACGTCAGCACCACGCAGGTGATCGCGACGCTGCCGAGCATGCGTTTGCCCGCGAGCACGCCAGACGCGACCGCGCTGCCGCCGCCGATGCCGATCAGGAACGTGAGCAGGATTAGCGAGAACGCGTGGAAGGACGAACCGATCGTCATCGCGAGCGAGCGGGACCAGACGACCTCGTAGCAGAGGGACGCAAACCCGGAGGCCGCGAACGCGAAGAGCGCCATGCTGCGGGCGATGGCCGGGATCGGCATCGCGGGCAGGTTCTCGTCGTCGGGGTCGGGCTCGGGCGTCGGCGCAGGCACCTCCGCGCGCTTGGCGCGTTTGTCCTTCTTCTTCCGTTTCGAAGACTTGCCGTCCTCGCTCTCTTGGGCCTCGACTTCGTCTTCGGCGGGCTCCCCGTCCGCTTCCGCGTCCTCCGATTCGGGGTCCGCGGACTTCGTCTCCGCGACCTTCTTGGTCGGGAGGAACGAGAGCTTCTCACCGGGTTTCCAGGTGTTGCCGAGCAGGAAGCGGCGGAACCCGAAGATCATCAGAAACAGGGCGAAGTTCATGCCCGCGGCGACGCTGTTGGTCAGCTTCACGCCGATCGAGGGCATGAGGATGAATGCCCCGAGCCCGACGCCGGCGCAGGCTCCGAATGTGTTCACGGAGTAGAGCGCGCCGACCCAGGACCCGACCTTGCCCGAGTCGCTCTCGCGCTGGACGAAGTGCCGCGAGAGCAGCGGCAGGCTCGCGCCCATCATCGTGGTCGGCACCAGGAGCACCGGAACCACACACGCGAACCGCGCGAGCATGAAGCCCATGGACTCGGCGCCGTACTCGTTGCGCAGGTACGAGTTCACGCCCGCGAGCCACCCCTCGGGATCCACGAGGTAGGGCACGAGGAGCGCCCAGGCGCCGACGACCGCCTCGATGATGCCGTAGGTGATGAGCGGGTGTTTGATCCGGTCGGCGTACTTGCCGGCGATGAACGCGCCCAGCCCGAGACCGGCCATGAAGACCGCGACGGTGGTGCTGATCGCGACGCTGCTGGCCCCGAACACTTTGTGGAGCATCCGCGACCAGATCGATTGAAAGATCAGGCTCGAGGCGCCGGAGAGGAAGAACGCGAGGAAGGCTGCTGTGCGCATGGGAATTGGGCGGAGCGGTGGAATTGCCGAGCCACGCCCCGGGCTCGACTACACTGGGTGACTGTCCGGCGCAACGCCTTCACCCCTCCGCATGATTCTCTTTCGCCCGCGTTTCGATGAGTCGACCCCTCGGTTTCGCCGGGACGCGCTGCGTTTGGAGAGGGCAGCACTGCGTTTGGAGAGGCCAGCACTGCGTTTGGAGAGGCCAGCACTGCGTTTGGGGAGGCCAGCACTGCGATTGGGGAGGCCAGCACTGCGATTGGGGAGGCCAGCACTGCGTTCGGAGAGGCCAGCACTGCGGATCGTTGTCTTGCTCGCCGGGCTCGTCGCTTGGGGATCGTGGGGTCCCTCGGCCTCGGCCCAGGGGTCGACGCTCGCTGAAGGGATGGCGGGCGGTCGCAGCGGCCGGGCGCAGCGGCTTCAGCGGACTGGGCAAGCACTGGTCTTGGCGGGCAATCCGCTCAGCGCAGTCTCGTTCTTCCGGCGGGCGATCCAGGTCGATCCCTCGTTCGTGCCGGCCTACGTGGAGCTCGCCAACGTCTACCTGGCCCGAGAGGGTGGGGCGCTCCGCGCGCTCGAGGTGGTCGAGGTCGGGCGGCGTCGGCACCAAGAGAACGAAGCGCTGTCCCTGGTCTACGTGCGCGTGTTGCGACAACTGGATCGAGACGCGGACGCGGCGCAGGTCTTGCGGCACCTCGTGCAACGCGAACCGGACTCCGCGGCGGCCCACGCGTTGCGGGCGGAACTCGCCCGAAGCCGTGGCGCCTGGTCCGAAGCGCTCGCGTCGTATCGCGCCCTTCTCCGACTCGCGGAACGCGGCTCGGATGTGACCGAAGAGTCCGCGGCGGACGCGCGGCGCAACGTCGCGGCCCTCCAGATCCTCACCCGCGCCGTCGACCCGATCCGTACGGAGTGCGAGGGCGCCGTTCGGGCTGCGTTGTGCGACCGCTGACGCTACTGCTGGGACTGCAGCGTCGTTTTCACCGCCTGAGCGGCCTTGTCGACCACCTTGGACGTGAGCTCCATCTGCTGGGTGTAGCGGTAGACGTCCGATTGCAGCGCCAGCAGCTGGGACGGGTCCAGACCGCCGCGCCGGGCCCGGTGCATCGCGCGCGCGCTGCGCCGATCGTCCGCGCTCAGACCGCGGGCCATCCGACCGAGCATGTCCAGAAAGCCAGGGGCGGCGGGTTCGTCCGGCGTGGTCTCGGGACGGGCCAGCTGCTCCGCAAAGTCGCTGCTCGGCCGAGAAGCGGAGGCCGGACTGGGAGTCGGTTCGAGTCTCATCAAGAGGGGTCCAACAGGGTCTGACATCGGGGCTCCAGGGGCAGTGGTTGAAGGAACGCAGGGTTGTCGTTCGAGGCAGAGTCGAGTTGTGTGAAGAAAATGTGACCTATGTAGGTTGATGAATGACAATGTCCCACCTGTGACACTTCGAATGAATCGCGGTGCCAGGAACACGTCCACGCCGGGTAGGTGGGGGCAGAAACAAAGGGTGGTGGAATGACGCGTCGTGGGCTCTTCTTGGTGTTGGTCGTGGCGTCGTGGGCGGAGGGGAGCCCCATGCGTGCGGACACACCGCCGAACGGCAGCAACTCCGCTCGGGCGCAGGATGAGGGCCAGGTTCAACGACAGCGCGCAGACCCGTACCTCGATGTCGTGACGGCCCGCGGCCAGACTGCGACCGGGGTCTACCTGCCAGGCGTCTACGTCCGCCGACACGGGTTGCAGGACATCATCACGCTCACGGAGCGCACCCACACCGATGCGGTGGTGATCGATCTGAAAGACGGCGCCGGACGCGTCACGTACGACACGCAGATCGAGATCCTCGAGGACCAAGAGGTCAACTACTTGGGTGACGCGCCCGCGTTGATCGCGGGGCTCAAAGCGGCGGGTGTCTACACCATCGCCCGCATCGTCTGTTTCGCGGACCCGCAGCTGCCGGCCCGTCACCCGGAGCGCGCCATCCTCCACAGCCGACGCGAGGAGCCTTGGGTGTCCTGGGGCACTGGTGGCACCTGGCTCGATCCTTACGACCGAGACAACCACACCATGATCGTCGAGCTCGCGCGGGAAGCGGAGCAGCTTGGCTTCGACGAAGTGCAGCTCGACTACGTTCGGTTTCCCGTCGACGACGGCACGCGCTACGCGCGGTACCCGGCCGAGGACGGCACCCCGCGACCGCAGCTGTTGATCGAACTGCTTCGCCGCATCGACGAAGCGATTCACGTGCCGCTGGCGGTCGACGTGTTCGGGCTGAGCGCGTACCGCGAAGGCGACCCAAGCGGACTCGGCCAGGACCTCGAAGCCTGGGTCGAGCACGTCGAGATCTTCTGCCCGATGCTCTACATCAACTCGATGCGCGAGTGGCAGACGGAGCGCGAAGACCGTTCCCGATATCTGGTCGAGACCGGGGTCGCCCGGCTGCGCGAGCGCGTCGGTGCACGCCCGATCATCCGCCCGTACCTTCAAGCCTTCGCGCGTGGCGCCGGACACGAAGGGTTCTCGCCGCGGTTCATCGCGCGGCAGATCATCGGCGCCAAACGAGGCGGCGCGGACGGCTTCTTGATGTGGCATCCGGGTGCGCGGTACAGCATGTTCCGCCGCGCCATGGCCGGTCCGGCGCGACGGGTCAGCCCGTTCCCGATCGAAGAGCGGCAGCGTGCGCGCGCCGCGAACCCGCCGGGCACGCCGGGTGTGACGGGGACGCGACGTCGTTCCCCGTCCACGATGCACTGACGATCGTTCGAACCTGGAATGGGGCGAAGCAGCAGCGATGCGGCTTCGCCCTCTTTTCTTGGCGGCCGGGCCTCTTTGTTTTGGCGGCCGGGCCTCTTTGTTTCGGCGGGCGCCTATCGACGCGCGTGACGGATGCGGCCGCGGGCGGCGAGGTAGCTGTCTTCGAACGCGAGCGCGACGACGCTCCGCAACGGCGAGGACGCGGCCACCGCGAGCTCGAACCGCTCGGGGGTGTCGAACGCATGTTCGCGCAACGTCGGTTCGTCGTGCAGCAGGGCGCGCAACGAATCCGCGACGTAGCCGGTGGCCAAGAGGCCGGCGCGCGCGGCGCGGGCGTGTGCGTTCGACAGCGCCTCTTCGATCGACGGTTCCATGCTCTCCTCGAGCTGGGTCCGGATCTCGTTCTGGCTGCGGGCGGGGATGGTACGCCAAAGGTCCGACGCGAGGTCGGCGGCTTCGCGATCGACGTCCGATCCCATCGGGCCAAACGCGGCCCACACCGCACGCAGCAACGTGCGTGCTTCGTCGACCGGCCGCGATACGAGCAGCACGTGGGACGGCCGCGCGAGCTCGAACGCGCGCGCCACCCGGAAGCCCATGCTTCTCGGCTGCTCCTCGAGCTGCTCGTTCAAGATCAGCGCGGGCGGGCGAGAGGCCACCCAGCGAATCGGGGCGCCCGTCGCGGAGTGGTAAGTGGTGACCTGAAGCCCGAGCACGGTCTCCGCATGCGCCACCGCCGCACCGAGGGGACGGGTGGACACCGCGGTGACCCGATCGGTGCCGAGCACCCCGAGGTCTCGGAGGCTGTGGCGGAACAGCGGCATCGCGCCGTCGAACACCAGCTCGAGTGCCCGCTGCACTGCGGTCGGTGCGCCGAGTGCGCGCTCCGGAACGTCGAGCAAGAGGTGCCAGCGGTCGAGTCGGCCGCAGTCCACGGCCGGCGCCGCCGGGTCGAACACGCCACGCAAATCGGCGCAGACTTCGGCGATCGCTTCGGCCCCGCTGCGGGTGGCGGCGTCGTGTAGGGCGGCGATGGTCGCGACCCGAATCCGTCCGGATCGGAGCACGCGCAGCAACACCTGCACGCCCTCACGCGTCCGTCCCTCGTCCTCGGCCAAGCGCATGCCCAGCGTCTCCGCCGCCTCGAGGTCGCCCAGGTTCGCCGCATCCCGAAGCGCCCGCTCTTGCGGATCCTCTGCAGTCGGCGCGGCGCTCGAACGCCACCGCGACAGGAGCGCATCCCCCGCCTCCTCCGGCCGCACACTCTGCTTCAGTTCGGCCGGATGCAGCGCCGCATCGTCCGAGGGCATGTATCCCGCCGCATCCCCAGAAGACTCCGCCCGCGCGTCGTCGTCGGCATCGGCATCGGCTTCGGCATCGGCATCGGCATCGGCATCGGCATCGGCATCGGCTTCGGCTTCGGCTTTGGCTTCGGCTTCGGCATCGGCTTCGGCTTTGGCCTTCTCGGCGGCAGCGACAGCAGCAGCCTCAGCTTCAGCCTCAGCCTCGGCCTCAGCGACAGCAGCAGCCTCAGCCGCAGCCTCAGCTTCAGCGACAGCAGCAGCCTCAGCCTCAGCTTCAGCGACAGCAGCAGCTTCAGCTTCAGCGACAGCAGCAGCCTCGGCCTCAGCGACAGCAGCAGCCTCGGCCTCAGCGACAGCAGCAGCCTCGGCCTCAGCGACAGCAGCAGCCTCGGCCTCAGCGACAGCAGCAGCCTCAGCCTCAGCGAGAGCAGCAGCCTCAGCCTCAGCGACAGCCTCAGCCTCAGCCTCAGCCTCAGCAGCCTCCGCCTCCGCTACCGCCTCTGCCTCTGACTCCGCGCCCCCGAGCTCCGTCCACAGCCGGGTGGCGTCCTCGTGTCCAGGCACGATCTCCAGCGCCGTCGTGACCGCGGTCAGCGCGTCGTCGTCTCGGCCGGCATCCTTCATCCAGTGCGCCAGCGTCACGAGGGTGCCGGCGGCCAAATCGACGGGCACGTCGTCGTCGCTCACCGCCTGCGGGACGAGTTCTTCGTCCACGACCACGCGGGCCGCTTCCAGATCGAGTTCGTCTTCGGCGTGGACCGCCGCGATGACGCCGAGGGTCTTGACCTGGTCTTCTGCGTCCCAGGTCATCTCGATGCGTCGGCGCAGTCCCTCGTGCAGCGTGGCGATGGCGGCGGCCGCGCCCTCGGCCTGGGCGTCTCGAAGCTCGCGGGCGAGGGGGCGCAGGCGTCCGACGAACGCGATCCGTTCGGTCGCCTTCCAGGCACGCGCGAGCCGGTCGAAGGTGCGCTGCGCGTCGCCGAGTTTGCCGTGCATGACGTCTGCGATGGCGAACTCGAGATCCACCCGGTGTTCGGCGTTGGTCTGCCGGTCCGCGAGCTCGCCGGCCGCGCCGATCCAGACCTCCCACCGCTCTGTCTCGGCGGCGAGTCGCTCGATGGATCCGTAGACGACACCCGCGCCGGGGTACGCGTGAAAGGAGGCCGCATACGCGTCCAGTGCGAGGGACGCTTCGCCCGCGCGCTCGAGCCAACGTGCTTTCCGGTAGAGCGTTCCACTGCGCCCGTGCCGGCCCATGGCCAGCGCGACCAGTGCGTCGTAGGTGGCGACCGCTTCTTCGATCACGCCCGCTTCGAGGGCCAGCCGTTCGAAGGTCAGCATCAACTCGGGCGAACGATGGCCCGCCTCGAGCGCGTCGCGCACCACCTCGCGTGCGCGTTCCGGTTGTCCGAGCTTTTGCTCCAGGATCGTGGCGGCCCGCTCGATGAGCACCGCCGGATGTGCTTCGTCCTCATGGGTGGACTCGGCCACCAACCACTCCACCGCGCGGTCCGGCATGCCAAGCGCGACGAGCACGCCGGCCGCTTCGCGCACGCCCGCTGCCGGGTCGGGGTGCTCTTCGCGGATCTGCGCCAGGAAGGCTTCGGTGCGCACAGGGTCTTGCAAACGAGACGCGCTGACCGCCGCGAGATCCCGGAGCGCGCGGATCCGTTCGAGCGGGTCGTCGTCGGCCGCTTCGAGCTGCAGCGCCAGGATGGCCAACAGCCGGTCGGTTTGGCCGGTCTGCGCGTAGAGCGTCTCGAGCCGGGTGAGGGCCTCCGCGTCGACCGGATCCTCGGCCAGCAGACGCAACCAGGCGCGGCATTCCGCGGCCGGGTCGTGCGCCGCTTGATGGAGCGCAGCGAGCGAACGGAGCGGCTCGATGCGGTGTTCTTCGGCCAAACGAGCCAGGAGCCGTTCGGAGACCGTGATCTGTGTCTGCACCGATGTGGCCGTCTCGGCCGCGAGCTCGAGGAGGCGGGGGTCGCCGACGGTGTCGGCGGCCTGGATGAGGCACGCGGCCGTCTCTTCGGGACGTACGCGTTTGGTGGTCTGCGAGAGCGTCAGGATGGCCTCGACGAGCGCGCGTCCCTCTTCGGCGCCGCCCGCGGTCTCGAGGGGCGCGCCGACCGCGTGGGTCAACGCTTCTACCTGGGCATCCGGTTGTTTTGCTGCGTGCAGCCAGGCCATCGCGAGGTGCGCGTCGTGCGGGAGAACGTTCGCACGGATCGCGCAGAACTCGGCTTCGGCGTCGCGTTCGACGGCCAGCGCGCAGGCGACCTCTAGCAGGCGCTCGTCGGGCCCGCAGACTTCGAGCGCACGCCGCAACAGATCGATGGACTCGGGCTCGGTGGCCCGCTCGGCCAGCGCGAAACACGCGTCCGCGGCGTGGTTGTCTGCGTCGAGGGCGGTGCGGGTGGCGCTGCGTGCGTCTTTCTCGCTGGTCGCGGCGGCGGCGCGGCGTGCCTGGATGCGGGCGTGGCGCCGGTCCGTCGGCATCGCGAGCCGGGCATCGTCCGCAAGCGGTCGCGCCGAAGGTTCGAAGTGCGAGAGCATCTCGATGCGTGCGACCGCATCGACGCTCTGTGGCGTCAGTTCGATCCAGCCGCGGCACGCGTCGATGGCGCCGCTGAGATCGTCCGCAAGGCACAGGGTGCCGGCGAGGTGCGCGTAGGCGCGAATGCGCTCCGAACGGGTGGTGCCGGAGTCCTCCGCCCGGTCTCGGAGCAGCGCGGTGAGGGCCTCGTCGTCTTCTTGAAGACGCAGCAGCCGTTCCAGCGCGTGAGCCAGCGTGGGGTCGTCCGGGGAGTCCACGAGCGCCACCTGATAGAGATCGATCGCGCGACTGCGCGAGTCTGGCCGGTCCCGAAGGAGCGCCGCGAGTTTGCGGGCGGATGTCGGAGACTTCTCTCGCTCGTGGTCCTCCTCCGCAAGCGCGACCAGTCCTTCTTTCACCCGGACTTTCGTGCGCAGCCGCGCCGCTTCTTCTTGGGCACGCGCGTGAGAAGGGTCGAGTTGTTCGATCTGGGTCCAGGCCCAGAGCGCACGTTGGGCAGAGCCCAGGCGCTTCTCAGAGACCTCAGCGAGTTCTTCGAGACACGGGATGATCTCCTTGCCCTGGCGCGCGGCGATGCGTTCGAGTGCGTCGGCGAGGAAGGCCACATCCCGGGCCTGTTCGGCCGCGTCTCGGAGCTCGGCCAGTCCTTCGTCGTGCAGATCCGCGACGAGCGCGCGCACCATCAACTCCAGCGCCCACGAGCGACCGCCCGGCACATCGCGGAACGCCCTCGCCGCGCGAAGCAGCCACATGCCGCGCTCTTCCTGGTCGGCCTGCGTCGCGATCCGCTCCAGCCAGACGCCGGCCGTGGCGGGCCAACCCGCAGCATTCGCGTCCGCGACCAGCGGCTCGCGCAGCACGTCGAGGTACGGCTCTTCGACGTAGGCACGGGTGAGCAACTCGAACGCGAGGTCCGGACGTTCGCCTTCTTCGGCGAGCTCCGCCGCGCGCATGCGCAAGGAGCGCCGCTCGTCGACGGCGGAGGTCGTCATCGCGGCGCGGTCGAGCTGCACCACGGCGGCCTCGGAGCGGCCCGACGCGGCCAAACCATCGCACCACGCGTGGAGCGCATCGATCGAACCCGCGCGTGCGGGCCGCGCGACGAGCGCGATCGCGCGGTCGGGGTGGGTGCGCCAGAGCCCTGCGGCGGCCTGTCGGAGGCCGTCTTCGCGGGCGCTGCCACCGGAGGCGGCGTCGTGAAGCGGAAGGAGCGCCAGACGGGTGTCGGGGTCGATGTCGGCGTGCAGCGCGGCGGTCGCGTGCCGGATCGCTTCTTCGGGATCGTTGGCGCGGCGCGCCAAACGCGCTTCGAGCGCCTGCGCGTCCCCTTTGCGCGCGCGTCCCGCCACGCTGGTCGCGGCGGCGGCGTACGCCCGCGCCAGCTCCAGCGCACCGATGCGGGCGCACTGCCGCGCGCACGCCAGCAGCACCTCCACGTCGGTTGGGTCGGCCGCGGCGGCTTCCCGGTACGCCCGAACCGCTTCTTCGACCGAGAAGAATCGTTCCGCCCACAACTGCGCGGCTTCCGACCAGGCGCCGGCCCGGTCGGGACCCGGCGCGCCCATCTGCTCGAGTTGGCGGACTTTGGCTTCCACCGCGAGGAGCGGGTCGGTCAGCTCTGTTTTTACGGAAGCGAGAGGGCGCAGCGTCACCGCCAGAGGCGTCGACTCGATCGCCACCTTTCCCCCGGGCGCGAGTTCACGCATCGGCGCGCGGTTCGGCGGAAGCGATGCCCGCGGCACCAGCGAGGTGCGGGCGACGGGCAGCTGAAGCGTGGAACCAGGTGGTTTCGGAGCCGCGTCTGGGGACGAGACCAGGTTGGCGCATCCGGCCCGAATCAAGGCGGCGATGCGTGCGGCAGAGCCAGGCTTGCGCACCAACAGAGCGCCCAGCGGACGCTCGATTTCTTCCGCCGTGAGCCCGCTCCATGCGAACGCTTCTTCGTACCAGTCCTCGGTGTCGAAGAAGCGGAGGAACCCATTCGCCCGACTGCCGACGACGCCCGCCTCGTGTTCGCCCGCCCGCGAAGTGAGCGCATCGAGGAGGAGGGGGACCAATGGCTCGGTGGCGCCGCTCACCTTCGACGGAACCGCGCGGAACGCGCCTGGGGCCGCGCCCTGATCGATGGTGCGCAAGCCGCCGACCAATCGATCGATCCACGCCGCGCGCCGCGCTTTGGAGAGCGCCGCATCGGAGATGCCGCTGTCCGAGAGCGCACGCACGTCGTCGCCGAGGTAGCGGTGCGCGTCCTTCGCGGTCAGGTGGCCACTGCGGACGAGAAACTCGACCAGGGATCCGTCTTCGGTCGCGGGTGTGATCGCCGCGATGCCGCCTTCCGAGAACCGAACGCGGCGTCCGCCGATCTCGATCTCCCCGTCCGCTCGACGCGCTCGCAGTTCGAGCAATCGCCTCGCGATCGGGCTCGGGACCAGCTCCACGCGAAGCACACTACCAGCGCGCCGCCTGCGGAGGAAGAATCAGGTGGCTCCGGTGTGGGGGAAAGCAGCTGGGCCGGGTGCAGAAGCACTTATGGAAGTGCTTCGTTACTCGACCACGAGCACGTAGGGCATCGCGACGGCGATGTGCTCGTGTTCCAGCAGCGAAGGAAGCTGGTTGGCCGCGTCGCCGACCGGCCCGAGCTCCTGCAGCAGTGCGTTCCACCGGAGTGCACCCTGGGCGGACTCCAGCTGCGCCCGCGCCTCCTGGTCGCCACCCATGGCGGCGCTGATCGACTCGAGCACCGAGCGCGGACGCGGCCAGACTTCGACCTCCGGGTCCTCGAGTTCTGCATCCGCGGTGGCCCGTGCGATGGCGTCGTCCAGACCGCCGAGCTCATCGATCAGGTTCAAGCGGTGACCGGCCACGCCGCTCCAGACCCGGCCCTGTCCGATCTCGTGCACCTCCCGCTGCTCCATGCCGCGGCCCACCGCGACGCGCCGGAGGAACCGCCAGTAGGTCGAGTTCAACAGCCCTTGGATCGATGCGCGCTGGGCCTCGTCGAAGGGCGCGAACCCATTGGTCCAGTCGGAGTAGGGCCCGTGCCGCAGGGTGACCGCGTTGACACCGATCTCCTCCGCCAAACCTCCGAAGCTCACCTTGCCGCCGACGACGCCGATGGAACCGACCACGCTGGTCTCGTGCGCGTAGATCACCGTGGCACCGCACGCGATGTAGTAGCCCCCGCTGGCAGCCACGTCTCCGATGCTGGCGATGACCGGCTTGTGCGCGGCAGCGCGTCGCACCGCATGCCACATTCGATCGCTGGCGAGCGCCGAACCGCCCGGCGAGTTGATGCGCAGCACGATCGCTTTGACGTCTTCGTCGCGGGCGAAGCCGCGCATCGCGTCCACGAACGGACCGCTCACCGCGTTGCCGGGTTTGGGCGTGGTGCCGTCGACGATCGATCCCGACAAGTAGACGAGTGCGATGCGTTCCCCGGTGACGGTGGTGCTCTCCTGGTCGCCCGCAAAGGCGGAGACGATGTCGCTCAAGCCGAGATCCTTCTGGGGTTTGCGCAGCGTCAGGGTGCGCACCTGGTCGACTTCGACCCCGGCGGCGACCCGCGCGTGTTCCCGCGCTTCGTCGTCGAATCCGACGTCGTCCACGAGCCCCACGACGCGCGCCGCCTCTGCGGTGTACGGCCCATGCTGGAACACGGCGGCCGAGAGCGGTTCCGCGATGTCGGCGATGTCGTTGCGGGCGAGTACGGACGCGAGGAGCTGACTCTGCAGGTCGTCGAGCAACGCGCCGAGCGACTCGCGCGCCGCCTCGGGCATCTCGTCCCGGGTAAGCGTATCGCCCGCGCCCTTGTAGCGACCGACGTGGAGAATGTCCGCGTGGCCACCGATGCGCTCGAGCAACTGGCGCGCGTAGAAGGCCTGCATCGAGAGACCGACGAGGTTGAGCGTGCCCGCCGGGGTCATGCTGATGCGATCGCAGCTGGCGGCCATCAGCGCGTAGCTCGCGTTGTCCGCCGTCTCGAAGTGGCAGTGCACCGGCTTGTTGGCGGCGCGGATCTTGGCGAGCCCCGATTGCAGATCCTGCACCCGCGCCCACGCCCCACCGAACGGTCCGACTCGAAGGAACAGGCCTTTGGCGCTGTCGGTCTCCGCGATGAGATCGAGCTGCTGCAAGACGAACCGCACCGTGGGCCGGCTCGCGCCGAACAGGTCCGCGTCGGTCGAGTCCCGCGGCGGCCGATCGAGCCGCAGCTCCCGCAACTCGACCTCACCGGTCGATCCGGAGAGATCGGGCTCCACCGCGTCGTCGCACGAGAGCGCGAGGCAGGCGAGGGACACGAGACAGACTCGAACGGCGGTTCTCATCCACTTTCCATGGGGCACAACCGCGGCAACGTCCATGCGGCCGGCCGGAGGACGGTGGTCGCTGCGCTGTTGCTGAGTCTGCGCTGTTGCTGAGTCTGCGGCTGTTGCAGAGGTCTGCGGCTGTTGCTGAGTGCGGCTGTTGCTGAGTCTGCGGCTGTTGCTGAGTCTGCGGCTGTTGCCGAGTCTGCGGCTGTTGCTGCGGCTGTTGCCGAGTCTGCGGCTTTTGCTCCCGATCAACAGGGCAAGGGCCCTCTTAGAAGTCGTCTTCGACTGGCGGCGCCATCTCGGTTGGCGCCGCTTCCATCGGAACTTGTTCCGTCGGCGCCTGCTCCATCGTCTCGGTCATCGGGGTCTCTTCCATGGGCGTCGCCTCCATGGCCTCGTCCATGGTCGTGTCCATCGTGGCGACCTCCGGAGCGAGCGCTTCGATTTGCCGGCGGGCGAGTCCGGCGTGGGGTCCGCTCGGGCGGCTGCTCAGGTAGCGGCGGTAGGTCGTGACGGCGTCTTCGGTGCGGCCCATGCGCCGGTACGCGTCGGCCAGGCCGATGTAGGCATCGCCGTAGTCGTTCAGCGCCGCGGCCCGGAAGAGAGACGCGGCTTGCGACGCGCGGCCCTGGGCGAGCGCGACGTACCCCAACCCGCTGTTCGCTTCCGAACTCCCAGGCCGGAGCTCGAGCGCCGACTGGTACATCTGGTTGGCTTCGGACGTGTTGCCGGCTTGCAGCAGGCGACCGCCTTCGCGGATGAACCAGCTGTAGTCGCGGCGGCCCGGCGTGACCCGATCGTCGCCGCCGCCTCCGCCTCCACCACCCATGACGGTGGTCATCGCGGTCTCCGAGGGCGCCGTGGTCTCGGTGGTCTCGGTGGTCTCGCCAACCCCCGCGTCCGCCCCCAGCTCGACGACGGCGGGCGCAGGCGCGAGGCCCTGGTCGATCGCTTCCGACAGGGCCTGCGCCGCGGCATGGTTGGAGACCACCGCGCGAACTGCTGCGAGTTCCGACCGGGCGGTCTCCACGTCGTTCGCGGCGAGGTGCATGCGGGCCAGCGCGAGCCGTGCGCGGAGCAACGAGCCATCGAGCCGCACCGCGGCTTCGAAGCCCTCGCGACCGGCGAGGATGCTCGGCGGACCGGCAGGGCTCGGAGCCTCGCCTTCGGGCGGATCCGCGGGCGCGCTCGGTTGCTCGGCCTCGCGTTCGGCCACGATCAGGAGCCCTCGACCGAGGTGCAGCATCGCGGTCGGTTCGTCCCGCATCGAGCCGCTTCGGTCCATGTGGTGGCGGGCATCGGACAGCTCGCCGGTGAGCCGCAATGCGTCGGCCAGGACCAGCTCGCCTTCGGCGCTCGCCGGGTGGTAGCGCAGGGTCTCTTCGCCGTAGTTCTTGGCTTGTTCGGCGTGCGATGCCGCGTCGCGTTCCACCCGCTCCGCACCCCCCGCGGCGGCCGGGTCCTGGGCCGAGCGCGCGCGCAAGTCGGACGCGTGAAAGGTCAACGCTTGCGCCATCGCCGCGTGGGTTCGCGAGAGGGCGACCAGCACCCGCTCGTCGCGCTCCGCGAGCGCGCTCGCGCGGGTGAACTCTCGAATGGCGTCTCGGTAGCCAGCTTCGGTGTCGAGCGCCAACGCCGCTTCGCCAGCCGCGAGGAACGACGCGATCGGATCCTCTTCCGCCGCTTCGCCGAGGCCGATCATCGGTGCGATCGAGTCCCAGTTCAGCGCGGCGGCGACGCCGCCTCCGACGAGCACGAGCAGCAACACCCACAGTCCGGCGCCGCCACTGCGTTTGGTGGGCAGGGCAGGGGCCTCCTCTTCGTCGAGGTAGAGCGCCTTCTTGCGGGGGCGCGCCGACGCCGGCGGTTCGCTGGTCTTGGGCGCACGCTGCTGTTTGGCCGGCGCGGTGGCGGCCGGGTCGTCGAGGGTGGGCGCGCGGGCGCGACCCGCGGCGGTGTCCGGGGGCGCCTCGGACATCATCGGAGCGCGGGGCATCTCTTGCCGAACCGGGCGCGCGGGCGGAGGCGTCGGCCTCGAGGACGGGCGTGGGGGTGGCGGCGCAGGCCGCACCGACTGAGGTCGCGGGGGGGTGGGCTGAGGCCGTGGCGGCGGCGCGCTCGGAGGACTCGTGTGGGGAGGCGAGGGCGGCGCTGGGACCGACGGGGCGGCGCCCACGCCGAAGAGCGTCTGCTTCTTGGGAGGCCCCTGTCCGCTGTCCGGCACCGTCGCGGCGGCTTTGGCGGCCAGGAAGAAGGTCTGCAGCTCGGCGATGTCCCCGAGCCGCTTCCACGCCGCACCGGAGCGGGACAGCTCGTCGTCTTCGTCGACCTTGCCCTCGGTGATCCGCTGTTGAAGCTCCCGCAAGCTGCCGAGCTTCTCGGTGCCGCCGGACTTCTTTCGCACGATCCACGCACGGTCGCTGCTGCCGGGTTCGGCACCAGGCGGGTACACCTTGAAGAGGTGACCGCAGTTGGTGCATTTCACGGTCGTTCCGCGGTCGGAGACGAGCGTTTCGTCAAACTCGTACTCGGTACCGCACCGCTCGCAGGTGACGTCCATGAACGGCCGGACCGTAGCCCATCGCGGCTGTTACGCACACCGAGAAACGCGCGCACCGACGGATGGTCCCCGCAACCGCCCGCATCGGTTGGCGCGTCGGCCCGCGCCTCGTATGGTGGCCAGCGATGCAGCGGTCCGACCTCGCCGGCTTGATCGACCACACCGTCCTCGCTCCGGGCGCCCATGCGCAGGACATCGACGCAGCGTGCGAAGAGGCCCTCACGCACGGGTTTTGCACCGTCTGCGTGGCGTCCTCGTGGGTGGCGCAGGCGTCTGCGACGCTGCGTCGGCTTCGAGAATCACCCACGCTTGCATCCGTGAAGGTGTGTTCGGTGGTCGGCTTTCCGCATGGAAACGCCACGACCGCCGCCAAGGTCGCCGAGACGCGCGCTGCGGTGGCAGCCGGGGCGGGCGAGATCGACGTGGTGATGCATCAGGGGCTCGAGGACTGGTCGGAGATCCAGGCGGACTTGGCCGCGGTGGTGGACGCTGCGGAGGAGCGGGCCGTGAAGGTCATCCTCGAGACGTTTGGCCGACCCGAGGCGTTCGTGCGCCGTGCCTCGGCCGTGTCGGTGGCTGCCGGCGCCGCGTTCGTGAAGACCTCCACGGGCTTCGGTTCGGGTGGGGCGACCCTCGACGCCGTGCGGTGGATGCGGGACGAAGTGGGTCCTGCGGTGGGCGTCAAAGCCAGCGGCGGCATTCGCGACGCCGCCACCGCCGACGCCATGGTGAAGGCCGGCGCGAACCGGCTTGGGTGCAGCGCAGGCGTCGCCATCGTGTCCGGTGGCGCCGCAGGAAAGGGATACTGATGATGTCTGGCAACGTGGTCGTCGTCACCGACGCGAGCTTCGAGCAGGAGGTCATGAACGAACCGCTCGGGGTGCTCGTCGATCTCCACGCGGCGTGGTGCGGGCCCTGCAAACAGATGGCGCCCGTCGTGGCGAAGCTCGCCCAGGAGCTGGCGGGGCGTCTCAAGGTCGTCTCGATCGACATCGACCACAACCCGATGTGTGCCCAGATGTTTCGGGCGAGCTCCATCCCGATGTTCGTGGCGCTCAAGGGCGGCAAGGTCGTCGGGCATCAGCTCGGCGCGGTGCCCAAGTCCGCGCTCGAGAAGCTGGTGGAGCCGCTGCTCGGCAAGGACGACCTCGCCCTCGACCCCGAAGCGCTCGCGGCGATGATCGTCGGTGGCGGTGCCCGCCCGGTCGACGTGCGGGATCCCGCCGCCTACGCACGCTACCGGCTGCCCGGCGCGATCAACCTGCCAACGGACGACCTGCCCGAACGCAAGGACGAGCTCGACTTCGAGGACGGCAAACTCCCCGTTCTCTACGGTCGTTCCGACGAAGCCAAGACGGTGGCCACCCAGCTGGTTTCGGAAGGCATCCTGGTGAAATACCTCGAGGGCGGGTTTCTGGCGTGGGAAGTCGCGGACCTGGAAGTCGAGAAGGGTCCGCGTTGAGCAAACGCCGACTTCCCATCGCGGGTGAAACGCGCGCCTCCGAGCCCTCGATCGTGCCTTCGGCAAGCGCCAACGCCTGCCGATGCGCGTTGGCCGGTGCGCTGGACGACTCCGCCGCCCACTCGTTTCGGGTGCACCTGCTCGCCGCCGCGAAGGACCTCGACCCCAGCTTCGATTCCGACCAGTTGGCGCTCGGCCTCGAGCATTTCCCACGGGCCGGATTGACGATCCTCCTCACGGGTGGGGTGCACCGTGCGGGGTGGCGCCCCAGCGCTCGGGCCGTACAAGCGGATCTCGAACTCGCCGAACCCCGGCCCGAGCTTGCACTGGCGCTGGCGGGTTGGATCGTTCAATAGCACCCCAGCATTTCCCGTAGACCGACGCTCCCAACCCGCTCTCGGGAACGCTCGTGCTACGGTCTCGCGCCCCCAACCCCCATTTTTGTCCCCAAGTAGGAGTCGGCCTCTCCATGACCGAGAAGACCTTCGTGCCCGGCCTCGCCGGAGTGCCCTGTGCGCAATCGAGTGTGTGCCTCATCGACGGAACGGTGGGCAAACTCCAATACCGCGGCTTCCCGATCGAGCAGCTCGCGGAGCACTGCACCTACGAAGAAGTGGTCTACCTTCTTCACGTCGGCACCCTCCCGACCCAGGCCGAGCTCGACGCGTTCTCCGCGGAGCTCGCCTCGGAGCGCGGACTCAAGTTCCGCATCGTCGACGTGCTGAAGAACCTGCCGGAGCGCGGACACCCGATGGACGCGTTGACCGCGGCCGTCGCCTGCATGGGCATGTTCTACCCGGGCGACCACGTCGCCGACCTCGAGTTCCGACGCCTCAGCGCGGTCCGGCTCGTGGCCAAACTTCCGACCGTGGTCGCGGCCTGGCACCGCATCCGCCGGGGCGATCATCCGATCGAACCCCGCACCGACCTCAGCCACGCGGCGAACTTTCTCTACATGCTTGAAGGGGAAGAGCCGAACGAGCTGATGGTGAAGGTGATGGACGTGGCGCTCACGCTCCACGCCGAACACTCGATGAACGCGTCGACGTTCACCGCGCGCGTGACCGGTTCGACGCTCGCAGACCCGTACGCTGCGGTGACCTCGGCCATTGGCTCGCTCGCCGGTCCGCTCCATGGCGGCGCGAACGAGCGGGTGCTCGAGATGCTGCGACTCATCGACGATCCGTCGAAAGAAGGTGTGCGTCGCTGGGCCGAGGATCGGCTCGCCCGCAAGGAGAAGGTCACGGGCTTCGGCCACCGCGTGTACAAGGTCAAAGACCCGCGCGCGACCATCCTGCAGGATCTCGCCACCGACCTCTTCGAGCGCTACGGCCGCACCCCGATCTACGATGTCGCGACCCGGCTCGAGACCCAGATGGAAGAACTCGTCGGCCACAAGGGCATCTACCCGAACGTCGATTTCTACTCGGGCATCGTCTACGAGAAGATGGGCATCCCCACCGATCTCTTCACGCCCGTGTTCGCGATCTCGCGCGTCGCTGGCTGGCTCGCCCACCTGCTCGAGCAGCTCCAAGACAACCGCATCTTCCGGCCCTCCCAGATCTGGATGGGCGAAGCCGACCGCACGCTGACCCCGATCACCGAGCGCTGATTCGAAGAACGTTCAGACAGTTCGGACCCGTAGCCCTAGACTTCTGCCTGGATGAATCTCCGGTTCGCACTTCTTCTTGCGCTCGCCTGCGGCCCCAGTGCGCCAGAGCAGGTCGAAGAAGTTCGGTTGGATCCGCCGGCCCCCCGTGAGGACGTCCCAGAGCCGGAGCGCGAGCTCCTGACCCGCAGCCGACCGTACATGGGTACGGTGTTTCGAATCTCGGTGAACGCGACCGCCGACGTCGGCGGTCCGGCCATCCGCCGGGCATTCGAAGAGATCGGCCGGCTCGAAACGGTGCTGAGCGAGTGGCGGGAGGACAGCGAGATCAGCCGCATCAATCAGCAGGCGGGCATTGCGCCGGTGCGGGTGTCCGAAGACGTGTTCCGGGTGGTGAAAGCCGGGGTCGATGTCTCGCGATGGAGCGACGGCGCGTTCGATCTGTCGTGGGCGGCCCTCCGCGGGCTCTACGACTTTCGTCCTGGAAGACAGCGCATCCCCGACCGACGCGAAGTGCGACCGCGCCTGCGGTTGATCGACTGGACGGCGATCGAGATCGATGAAGAAGCGCGCACGGTCTTTCTCAAGAACGTCGGCATGGCGATCGGCACCGGGGGCATCGCCAAGGGCTACGCGCTCGATCGCGCGGGGGCGATTCTTCGAGGCGCGGGCATCGAGAGCTACATGCTCTTCGGCGGTGGGCAGGTGCAGGTGCATGGACTGAGGCCCGACCCAGATGCGCCGGGTGGGGGGCGTCCCTGGCGCGTCGGCATCCAGCACCCCCGGCGGGAAGATCACTTTGCGTTCTTCGAGATCGACGGTGGTTCGGTCAGCACCAGCGGAGATTACGAACACGTGTTCATCGATCCCCAGGGAAAACGCTGGCACCACATCCTGAACCCTCGGACCGGCCTGCCGGTCGACCAGACCGTGAGCGTCACCCTGATCGCGCCCGAGGGCCTCTATGCCGATGCGCTCTCGACCGCCGCGTTCGTGCTCGGACCGCGGCGCGCGCTCGAGATGCTCGAACGCATCGAACTCGAGGCGCAGGTCGTGATGCTCGATGACGACTGCCGCCTCTTCGGCACGGAGGCGGCGACGGGCCGGCTCCGCTACCGCATCGAACTCGAGGGCGGCGTGCTTCCCGGTTGTCACTGACCGCCTGCGACGTTGACGTGCGTCGGCCGATTTGGCTGACTGGGCAGATGCGCTGTTGCTTCGTCGCGATTCTTCTTCTCTGGGCCACGTCCGCCGCGGCCCAAGCGCCGAGGCGCGCGACGCCCGTCGGCACGACCGAACCGGTGGCCGCTCCCGCGGAATCCCGAGACGCGGCGGAGCCGCCAGACGGGGCAGTTTCGGGCGAACGGGAAGGCGCGCTCGACGATGCCGACCCGAACGAAACTGGGCCCGAAGACGACGCAGTGCCCGACGCGACGGCCACCACGGACACGACGGCCGCCGACGCAGCGCAGAACCCGCCGGTCGAACGCGAACGGGTCCTGGAGACGGTGGAAGACGACTCGGCGGGACCGGCCCCCCGGTCGCTCGAAGATCGCCGCCACATCCACACGTTCGCGCTCCGGTTCGGCATCGGCTTTCACTACTACTTCGGCATCAAGTACGGCGACGGGCCGCGCTGTGACTCCACCGACCCGGCGGTCGAAGTGGACGAGTTCTGCCACCGGATGGGCGAGCCCTTTCTGGACCTGGAACTCTCCTATTCCGTCGCCAACAACTTCGCGATCACCGTCTCGACGATGCTGCAGCTCGACGCCGATCGCATCGCGGGCAACGCGGGCCGCATCTTCGGCATCGGCGTGCGCGGGTACACCAGCGAGGACGCCATCGTGAAAGGGCTCTTCGGTGCGCGGGTGATTCTCGATTGGACCCAGAGCGACGTCGATCAATGGTCCGACGTGGACGTCGGGCTGCGCGGCGAAGTCGGCCTGCAGGTCGACGTCATCCGGTGGCTGGCGTTCTACATGACCGGCGGGGTCATCGTTCGATTCCTGCGCGGGTTCACGCTCTTGCCGGAGGTTCAGGGCGGGCTACAAGTACGTTTCCCGTGAACCTTCGTTTCCTGCTCCTCGCGCTCTTCGTCTCGGCCGCTCTCTCCGCGTCCGTCGCGCACGCGCTCGGGGAACCCTCCCGCGTCGAGATCCGCGCGGTCGATGTCGGCCAGGCCGAACCGCGGCCCACCGCCCCGCGCCGTTTGGCGTGGGAGATCCGAAAACGCACCAGCATCGAGACGGTGCTCCGGCCGGGCCGAGTGCGACTCGCGGATCCTCGGTTGTTCGAATCCCCGTTTCTGTACTGGCCGGGTTCGGAGGCGTTCGAGCCGCTCTCAGAGGCCGAGATCGTCGGGCTGCGCCGGTTCGTGGAGTTCGGCGGGTTCGTGCTCGTGGACGACAACGGTCCAGCGAACGGCGGGTTCGATCGTTCGCTGCGCCGCGCGCTGACCCGCGCGTTCCCCGGGCAACCGCTCGCCCCCCTCCCAGCGGATCACACGGTCTTCCGGAGCTTCTACCTGCTCGACCGGCCGGTCGGGCGCGTCCGTGGTCCAACGCATCTCGAAGGCATCGAACGGGGCGGACGTCTGGCGGTGGTGTACAGCCGGCATGATCTCGGCGGCGCGTGGGCGCGCGACAACCTCGGCAGCTGGGTGCACCCGGTGACACCGGGTGGCGAAGCGCAGCGCGAGGTGGCGATCCGGCTCGGCGTGAACCTCGTGATGTATGCGCTCTGCCTCGACTACAAGGACGACCAGGTGCACGCGCCGTTCATCATGCGCCGCCGTGGTGGAGGGGGACCCTGACCTTTGCGTCCCTGACGTCCGTCTTGCTCCAGTCGCGGGTGACCGAGACCTTCGATCCGATGCCGGAACTCGCCGTGCCTGGGGGGTGGGTCGTCGCGCTCGTGGCCGGTCTGGCGTTCGCCGCGCTCGTCGCCTTCGAGGTGCACCGCGGGACCCGTGGGTGGTTGCTGGGGCTCCGCATCGCAACCGCCATGGCGGGCTGGCTGCTCTGTGTGCAGCCGCGCTGGGTGGTGGAGCGCATCGACGAACGGGAAGGGCGCGTGACGGTCTTGGTCGACGGTTCGCGCAGCATGGAAGTCGGCGACCGCGCGCAGACGGTTCGAGCGCTGCTCGATCGGTGGGAAGGCGACAGCGACGAAGCGACGCTGCAGCGGTTCGGGAGTTTGCTCGAGCCGGCGAGCTGGCAGGACCTCGACGCTGCGGTGAGGCCACGGGACGACGAGACCCGCTTGGCGGCTGCGCTCGAGTCGCTCGTCGAAGCGGACGTCGGCGAACGGCTCGGTGCGGTGGTCGTGGTGTCCGACGGCGCCGAGTCCGATGAGATCGACCCGGCGTTCGTGGCCGCCGAGTCGTTGCGGGGAGTGCGCGTGCACACCGTGAGCGTGGGCGCGGACGAACAGCTGCGCGACGACGCGCTCGTCTCGCTCGAAGGCGACCGGGTCGGATTCCTGCGCCGGCCCGCGCAGGTGCGCGTGGGGCTTCGGGTCTCGGGCGGCGGCGACCGCAACATCCCCGTGACGTTGTACGAGGGGAACGAAGTGGTCGCCGAACAGGTCGCGCACGTCGCGGAGGGGGAGACCACCACGGTGGTGCTGCCGTTCGTTCCACGCCGGCTCGGGCGCGGGGTGTATCGGGTCGCGATTCCGGTAGAAGCCGACGACGACGTGCCCGCCAACAACGAGCGCGCGTTCTTGATCCACGTGCAGCGCGACAAACTCCGGGTGCTTCTCGTGGCTGGCCACCCCACCTGGGACGTTCGGTTCCTCCGGTCGTTTCTCGAGCGCGACCCGGGCATCGATCTCATCTCGTTCTTCATCCTGCGTACGACGAGCGACCTGACGATGGCGCCGCCCGACGAGCTGGCGCTCATTCCGTTTCCGACCGACGAACTCTTCCGCGAGCACCTCGGCTCGTTCGACGTCGTCGTGTTCCAGGACTTCGACTACGGCCCCTACCAGATGGCGAGCTACCTCCCGCGCATCCGGGCGTACGTCGAGCGGGGCGGTTCGTTCGCGATGGTCGGCGGCGAGAAGAGCTTCGCTTCCGGCGGCTACGCGGACACGCCGATCGCCGACATCCTGCCGGTCGACTTGCCGCGCATCGACGATCCGCAACCGGGCCTCGACGAGCGGCTCGTCACCCTGGGGAGCTACGCGCCTGAGGTCGATGCCGAGCGCATCCGGCACCCACTCGTCGCGCTCGGCGCCGATCCCACCGCCACCGCCTCCGCGTGGGCCCGGCTCGCGCCGCTCGAGGGGGCCAACCTCGTCGACGGCGTGCGCGCTGGTGCGCAGGTGCTCCTGTCCCATCCGCGCGCGCGCGCCCGCCGCGGCGGCAAACTTCCGCTGCTGGTCACCGGCACCTTCGGTCAAGGCCGGGTGCTCGCGCTCACCACCGACACGAGCTGGCGCTGGGGCCTGCCGAGCGGCGGCGTGTCCGGCGACGCGACTGCGCATGAGCGGTTCTGGGACCGGAGCCTTCGATGGCTCTCCCGAGATCCCTCGCTCGAGCCGGCCCACGTCACCACCGATCGGGAGCGCTACGGACCCGAGGCGACGGTCCGGGTGCGGGCGCACCTGAGGGACGCGCGCTACCAGCCGCTCTCGCTGCGCTCGGTGCGGTTGGCACTCCTCGATGCCGCAGGCGCCGAGACGAGCGGTGCGGACGTGGTCCTCGACGCGGAGGGCCAAGCGGAGGTGGAACTGCTTGGCCCCACCGCGGCCGGCGCGTACCGGGCCGTCGCGCTCGATCTCTCGCCCAGCGCGGCCCAGGAACAGCACATCGCCGAACAGTGGTTCGTGGTGGAGTCCGGCGGCGAAGAGCTCGCCGATCCACGGGCCCGCCCCGACCGACTTCAGGCCTGGTCGGAAGCGACCGGCGGGTCCTCGCACCGCGCCTCCGATGCGCCGAGCCTCGACTCGTTCGACGCCACCCGCACCGAACACCTCGGCACGGTCAGCCGGGCACCCTTCGCCTCGCCCTGGATGCTTCCGCTCGTGGCCGCGATCTTCTCCCTCGAGTGGTGGGTCCGCCGCCGCGCCGGCGCGCGGTGACACCAACCGTCGCGTTCGGCTTCGTGGCCTCGAACGAACTCCGCACCAACGAGTCGATCGCGTGGCTGCTCGAACGGGTCTACGACTGACCCACAAGTCGATCGTTCGGCGTCCCGAACGGGGCTGCGCCGAACGTTCAGATGAGCGGGCCCGGGCAGCCGAAGTCGACATCGACGCTCGCGATGCTGCCGGATTCGATCGCGGTGCACTCGGTGCCGTAGAACGTGATGGTGTTGGTCGCCGGATCGTAGTCCCAGCCGCGTGCGTGGCTCTCGTCCCGCGGGATGAGGGGGCCGCCGTCGAAGCGCACCTGGAAGAGCCGCGGGTCCCGCACCGGGCCGCCGAGCTCCACCACGCAGCTCGCGGGGACGATCTCCGCGGCGATCGCATCGAGCGCGGCGTCCAGCGACGCCGCTGAGTCCGCGTTGTACGGTGTGCCGGTTCCGCCGGCGACGGCCATCCGGCTCAGCGCGTCGGGGTCGCTGCCGAAGCCGCTGCCGAACCCGACGACGTAGGTGTTCACGCCGGCCAGCCGCAGCGCTTCGATCGCGGCGACGGTCTCGTCCACGGTCTCTTCGGTGCCGTCTTCCGTTGGTGGCCCGCAGTTGGGGAGGCCATCGGTGGCGAGCAGCGCGTAACGGCCGACCATGTTCACGGGGATGGTGCCGTAGTAGTCGCGGGTGGCATCGATCGAGGGCCCGGTCGGGGTGGCGCCGGAGTTCGAAAACGCGCAGGAGAAGAGGTCGTCCTCGAGGCTGGAGAGCCGGGCGCGGATCGGGTCTGCGTTGCGGGGGGCGATCGGGGTCTCCACTCGTCCGGCGGCGCACTCTCCACTCGAGTGCGGGAAGAGCATCAGACCGAAGTTGATCCGCCCCTCTTTGTCATCGACCTGGGTGATGAGCGCTTCTTTCATGATCGAAAGTTTGCTGCGTCCCATCGGGGAGAGACCGAGCGGCGTGCACATCGATCCCGAGATGTCGACAACCAGCATCATGTCCGGCGGATCGCCGATGATGGTCGTCTCGATCGGTTCGGTGATCTCGCAGCCCGCGTCCGGCGGCGGGGGCGTCGGGATGTCGGCGAACATCGCATCCCGAGAGGAAGTGCCGGTGTCGACACCTTCGCCTGCGTCCGTGCCGTCGCCACCACCATCCGCGCCGCCTCCACCGTCGCGCGCGGGACTCCGTCCAGACTCCGCCGCGCAGCCAAGCAGCCCCACCACGATCGCGCCGATGATCCACCGTGTGCCCATGGCCGGAAGGCTAGCGCACAACCCGAGGGTCCGAATCTGTGGCGCCTTTCACCCGCGTCGCGGTTCGGGCGGGGCATATTCTTGGGGGCACGGCCCCCAAACCCCGTCCGTGACACGGCTTGCTCGGTTCGCTCGGCTTCGCTGCCTCAGAACGGGTCGCTGCACGGCAGGAACTCGCACCCGTTCGGACAGCAGGTGCGGCCCCCGCTGCACGTGCTCAGCGAGTTGCAGGTGCCAGAGCCGTTGCAGACGTGGTTGAGACACGGCGAGTCCTCGCCCAAGCACGCCATGCCAGAGGGGCTGTAGACGTTGGCGGGGCAGCTCGAGGAGCTGCCGGTACATCGCTCGGCGGGGTCGCAGTTGCCGCCAGGTCGGCACACGAAGGTGTCGGGCTGGTACTGATCCGTTGGACACGCCGCGGACGACCCGTCGCAGGTCTCGGCCACGTCGCAGGTCCCAGCCGAGGCGCGGCAGGTGGTGCCGCTTCGGACCACTTGGTCGCTCGGGCAAGTCGCGCTGCTGCCCGAACACGTCTCGGCGACGTCGCAGGGCCCGGCCGAGGCGCGACACGTGAAGCCCGCACCGCGCATCTGGTCCGAGGGGCAACTGGATGTCGACCCAGTGCAGGTCTCGGAGATGTCGCATCCACCCACCGACGCGCGACACACGGTGCCCGAGGCGTGGGTGTCCGAGGGGCATACCTTCGAGGATCCGTTGCAGAACTCGGCGCGGCCACAGTCGCCGACCGCGGCGCGACAGGTGGTGCCGCCTGGCTGAACGGTGTCGCTCGGGCAGTTGGCGCTGACGCCATCGCACGTCTCGTTGCGGTCGCAGGCGTCGGTCGCCATTCGGCACACCGTGCCGCTCCGCACGAAATCGTTGCTCGGACAGGCGGCACTCGACCCGGTGCAGGTCTCGGCTTCGTCGCAGGGCCCCGCCGCCGCACGGCACGTGAAGCCGCTGTCCCGGAACCGGTCGCGGACACACATCGGCGACCCGCCGGCGCAGTCGATGATCCCGACTTCGCACGCGTTGCCCGTGTCGCAGGGATCGCCGCATCCGAGGTCCGCGCAGTTGCCGGCCCCGTCGCAAACGTTGCCGCCACCGCAGTCGAGGCCCGCGGCTCGGAACGAATCGTCGGGGCAGGCGAGGCCGGTGCCGTCGCAGACTTCGGCTTCGTCGCATGCGCCGCTCGCGGCACGGCAGACGGTGTCGCTCAACATCCGGCGGTCGGGCGGGCACGTCGCGCCCGAGCCGGTGCACATCTCCGGGAAGTCGCAGTCGCCCATGGCCGCGCGGCACTCCGTGTCGGCGCTTTCGACCGCGTCGGCGGGGCACGAAGGGCTGACGCCATCGCATGCCTCCACGCTGTCGCACGGACCGACCGCGGCGCGACACACACTGCCGTCCGCCATCAGTTCATTGGTCGGGCACGCGGGCGAGGTGCCGTCGCAGATCTCCGGCAGGTCGCAGTCGCCGGCCGCTTCACGGCAAACGGTTCCGGCATCCAAGAGCGTGTCGCCCACGCACTCCGGCGCGCCGGCCGCGTTGCAGACCACGTGTCCGGTCTCGCAGGCGTTGCCGGTCTCACAGACCGCCCCTTCTTCACACGCCCCACACACGCCGGCGTTGCAGAACCCGCCCGCGCACTCCGTGCCCACCGGTTCGAGTTCGTCCGCCGGGCAGCTCGTCGCGATGCCATCGCACACCTCGGCGACGTCGCAGTCGCCGTTGGCCGGGCGACAGACCGTGTCCGCGTCGACCGCGCCGGCGCTCACACACACCGGGGTCCCGGAGCTGCAGTCCGTGCGGCCGACCTCGCAGGCGTTGCCGGTGTCGCACGGTGCGTCGTCGGCGCACCCGGTGTCTTGGGCACCGACGTCCGGCACATCGTCTCCAGGCACGCAGAACGCATTCACGCAGCGCTCCCCGACGTCGCAGTCCGAGGGGGACATACACTCGACCCCAGTGGAGTCGTCTCCGCCACACCCCACCAACCCCAACGTGGCGAACACCCCCACACTCAGCATCCGAAGGCAGTGACGAAGCGGCATATCACTCAATCTTGCCACACTGTGG
Organism: Deltaproteobacteria bacterium; assembly: GCA_034670305.1. Lineage (GTDB taxonomy): Bacteria > Myxococcota_A > Polyangia > Polyangiales > Houyiibacteriaceae > JAXMNT01. The sequence goes on along the minus strand of JAXMNT010000016.1, from coordinate 24,953 downwards.
GGCCGAGTGCGCGTGGTCAGGTTCGGCCAGCTCGCAGGTGGCGTTCGATGACCCGGCGCAGCTCCGCCGCGTCGGTGGGTTTGGTGAGGTACGCATCCACCCCCGCGTCGAATCCGCGGATGCGGTCGATCCGCTCGTCTTTGGAGGTGACCATCACGATGGGCACGTCTCGGTAGGCCGGCAGGGCGCGCAGGCGGCGGGTGAGTTCGTACCCGTCCATCGTCGGCATCACGACGTCGGTCGAGACCAGATCGAAGGTCTCGGCCTCCGCGATTCGGAGCCCGGCCGCGCCATCCTCCGCGACCACGACCTCGAAGCCCGCGCCGACCAGGGTGCGGCGGATCGACTCGCGGATCACGTCCGAGTCCTCGACGACCAGGATGCGGGCGCGGACGCTCTGTTCGTCGTCGTCGGGTGCGCTCGGGAAGTGGGAAGGGGCACGGGGGCCGGTCGGGCTGGTCACCGCCATGCGTACGATCTCCGGCAGGTCGAGGATGAGCGCCGGGCGGTCTCCAAGGAGCGTCGCCCCGGCCGCACCGGGCACCCGCTGCAGCAACGTCCCGAGGGACTTCAGGACGATCTCTTGTCGGCCGAGGAACGCGTCGCACCCGATGCCGATCGTGGTCGCGCCGAGCTCGACGAGCACCACCGGAAGATCCGTCGGCACGTCGCCGGTCGCACCCCGCAAGCCGAGCACATGGCGCAGCCGGAGCAGCGAGATCTCCTCGCCATTCTCGAGCAGGGTCTCCTGGTGGCCGAGGGTGCGGAGCGAGTCCGCCGGCGCGGACAGGGTGCGGCGGACGAGGTCGAGTGGGATCGCGAACGTCTGGCCGGCCGCTCGGACGAGGAGCACCTGCACGATCGCGAGGGTCAGCGGCAGTCGGAGTTCGAGCGTGGTGCCCTGGCCCAGCGTCGACTCGACATGGACGGTACCTTTGAGTCGAGCGATGGCCTCACGCACCACGTCCATCCCGACCCCGCGGCCGGACAGATCGCTCACGGTCTCCGCGGTCGAGAAGCCCGCGTGGAAGATGAGATCAAAGACCTGCTGGTCCTCGAGTTCGGCCGCCGCCGCCGCCGACAAGAGGCCGCGCTCGACGGCTTTGGCCCGCACCTTCTCGACGTCGATGCCGCGGCCGTCGTCCGCGATTCGGATGACGATCTGGTTGCCTCGGTGGGCGGCGCTGAGCGACAGAGACCCGACCCGCGGTTTGCCGGCGGCCTCCCGCTCCTCCGGCTGCTCGACGCCGTGGTCGACGGCGTTGCGCACGATGTGCAGCAGCGGGTCGTCGAGCTGTTCGACGAGGACCTTGTCGAGCTCGGTGTCTTCGCCGGTGAGTTCGAGCTGCACCTCTTTGCCAAGCGACCCCGCGATCTGGCGGACCGTGCGGTGGTACTTCGTCCAGCCCTTGCCGACCGGCACCATGCGCAGCTTCATGACCTGATCGCGCAGCTGACCGGAGACGAACTCGAGTTGCTGATGGGCCGAGCCGAGGTCTTGGCTCAGGCTGTCGAACGCGCGCTGCACCCGGCTGAGTTCGGTTGCGAGATCCTGGAGCTGCACCGGGCCACTCCGCGCACTTCGACCCGAACTCGAACGTCCGGCGCCCCGGCGCTGTTGCTCGAGCTCCCGACCGAGACTCTCCAGGTCGTCGAGACCGATCCGCACCCGGCCCTTGCTGAGCACCAGCTCGCCGACGAGGTTCATGAGCTCGTCGAGTTTGGAGAAGTCGATCCGCAACGTCTGCGAGGCGCGGGCCACGGGGATGTCGATCGCTGGCTCGCGTGGGTCCGCCTTGGGGACATCGGCGGTGGGCGCGGGCTGTGCGCCGGGGGCGCGAAGTCGTTCGATCACTGGCTCGATGTCCACGTCGATGGGGGCTCGATCGGCGGCCCGCTGCACGATGGCTTGCAAGACGTCGAGGCTGGCGAGCAGCGCATCGACCACCGGGCGGTCGGCGGTTCGTTTGCCGTCGCGCAAGTGACCCACGAGGTCTTCCGCCGCGTGTGCGAGCCGCGCCATCTTGGTCAGGCCGACAAAACCGGCGGAGCCCTTGAGTGTGTGCAGGTCGCGGAAGATGGCGCGGATGCCTTCGCTGTCGCCGGGCCGCGCTTCGAGCTCGATGAGTCGGGCGGACAGAGACTCGAGCCGGTCGTGGCACTCCTCGAGGAAGGGGTCGACCATGTCGTCGTCGACCGTCGGCTGCCAGGTGGTCTCGTCCTTCTTCGTGGGTGGTGGGGGAGGGGGTCGAATGCTCGACGGCGTCGGGATGCCCGCCAGCGGCCCGCCCGCCGCGTCCTGAACGGCCACCAGGTCGTACTGTGGTCCCGACGGGTCGCTCTCTCGGAGCTGCGCCAGGGTCGCGTGCAAGACGGCGAGCGCGGCGTGGAAGTCGTCGTTGTGTGCTTCCGGGCTGGCCCCCTCGAGCACGTGCACGAGCCGCATCGAGAGCTTGCTCACCTCGGGCATGTCGAGCACGGCCGCATCGAGCGCGAAGGCAGCGAGCGCAGACGCAGCCGCATCCGAGGCCGCCTCGTGGTCCAGCGTCAGAAGCGTCGAGGCTTCCTCCAGGAATGTCTCCCACTCCCTCACGTCGACGACCGGGTCTTCGCGGGCGGGACGACCCGGTGCCGCCGCAGAAACCGCTCCATGCCGGGACCGTCCACGTAGAGCGTCAGTGTGCGCCCTTCGGACGCGAGGGCGGCGGCGACGCGGCGGAGCTCCTGGGCGACCGGCTCGTCGGCGAACCGCAAACCGCGCAGGTCGAGTTCGTGGGTGCCTGCGCTCAACATCGCGCTGGAGACTTCGTGGGCACGGCGTCGGCCCTCTTCGCCGGTGAGCTCTCCCTCCAGCGAGAAGCGGACGGAAGTCGCCGGCTCGACACCAGGTCGCGCAGCGCGCTCGCCACCGCGGCTCGGGACGGCCGCGGGCTTCGGCGTGCGCGGCCGCTTCGAGATGGGCGTCGCCGCCGGTGCCGATGGGCTCGTTCGTTCTACGGGCTCGGGGCGCCTCTCCCGCGCCGCGGGCGTCTCCGAGGATCGCGTTCGAGGCGGCGGGGGCAGCACGGACGGGCGGCGTTCGACGCGTTTGTACAACGTGCCTTCTTCGGTGCGGATGGGCTCGACGCCGCGGGTCTGTCCGACCCGGTCCGCGTACCCGAGCGCCACGTAGCCCTCGAGGCTCACGCTGTGAAACAGCCGCTCGAGCACCTGCGCGCGGGTCGGTCCGTCGAAGTAGATCAACACGTTGCGACACAGGACCAAGTCCTGCGCTTCCGGGTAGTCGTCGCCCAGCAGGTTCGCTTTCGCGAAGCGGACGAACCGGCGCACCTCCGGACGGACTTCGAATCGATCGCCGCGCGCGATGAAGGCGGTGCGGGCGATGGCGGGCGGCACATCACGCACCCGCTCTTCGGCGTAGACACCCGCGCGTGCCCGCTCGAGCGCCTCGTCCGAGAGATCGGTCGCCAGCACTTCGAACCGGACGTCGGGGAACGCCTGTTGGATCAGCAGCACCAGGGTGTAGGCCTCCTCGCCGCTCGCACACCCGGCGCTCCAGATGCGCAGCGGCCGCATCTCCGACTCTGCGTGGGCGACCAGCTGGGGCAACGCGATCCGGCGGATCGCGCGGAGCTGGCGCGGATGCCGCCAGAACCGAGACTCGCCCACCCGCAGCAGCTCGAGCAACCGATCGAGCGCGTCCTCGTCGCCCTGCAAGATCGTCTCGACGAATCGGGAGGTCGCCATGGAACCGCGCGCCACCTCGACCCGCGCATCGAGCAGCCAGCGGTTGCGCGGACCGATGCGCATCCCGGCGTGTTCGGCGATCCGCCGAACAAGCGGTTCGTAGAGTGCTTCTGGAATGCTCATCCGCACGCCCCAGCCGACGCGCCATCCGACGCGCCATCCGACGCGTGGCGGTCCGACGCGAACGGGTGCGCGCGTCGGTGTGTCGTTCCCGTCGTGGTGTGGGCCCCAGCTGCACGCATTGGTCGCCGGGTCTCACTTGCCTCGCGGCAGCGCCTTGGCCTTGGGCTCGGACACCCGGGGCTCTGCGTCCGCGTCCCGAGCTTCCGCGATGCGGAAGCCCTTCACACTCTCTTCGAGTCCGTGCGCCAATCGGTGCAGATGTTCGCCCTGGTCCACGGCCTCTTCGCTGGACGAAAGGACCTCCTGGGCGATGCGTTGCACCGTGTCCATGTTGCGCGCGATCTCGTCGGACGCCACCGCCTGCTCTTGAACCGCGTGCGCTGTGTCCTCGACCACTTGGACCAGCATCTGCAGGTCCGCGAGCGTGTGGGTGACGAGTCGGGTGCCTTCCTCGACTTCGCCCGTGCCCGCCTCCATGGCCCGCACCGCTTCGATCGTCTGTTCCTTGATCGTCGCGATCAAGTCTTCGATGTCGCGGGCGCTCTGACCGACCCGATTGGCCAGCCCACTGACTTCGTCCGCGACGACAGCGAACCCCTTGCCGTGTTCGCCGGCGTGGGCAGCTTCGATGGCGGCGTTGAGCGCGAGCAAGGTGGTCTGATCGCTGATCTGTCGAATCACTTCGACGATGTTCCCGATGCGCTTGCCGCTCTCCCCGAGGTCGTGGATGCGGGCCGCAGCCTCGTCGACCGTGGTTCGGATCTCCTGCATGCGTTCGATCGCCATGGACACCGCTTCCCCGCTCTTGCGGGCGACCCGCGTCGCCTCCGTCGCGTTCTCCGCGACCTGCTGAATGGAGGCGCTGAGTTCGGTGACCGCCGCGGTGGAGCCTTCGGTTTTGACCGCCTGCTCCTGCGCGCCGTCCAGCATCTGCCGGGAGGCCGCGCTGATCTGCGCGCTCGACGCCCCGACTTGGAAGGCGGCTTGCTGCACTTTCGTCGCCAGGTCGTGGATGTGCGCAAAGACCGCATTGAGGTTCTCCGCCAACAAACCGAGTTCGTCTCGCCGCCCCACCTCCAATCGTTTGGTGAGGTCGCCGCGCCCCTGCGCCAGGTCTGCGGTTGCGTCGACGAACACCAGGATCCGGCGGGTGATGAACCACGCCAGCAGGAACCCGACGAGCAGCGTCAGCGCCGCGAACCCACCGAGCCAGATGAGTGATTTGTTCACGCGTTGGTCGTAGAGGTCCGCCTTGAAGTCGCGCTGCCGCATCAAGAAGAAGCTGCCGAGCTGGCCGTAGTCGTTGCCGTCGTAGCCCCGCACGTCTTCGTCTCGGTGAAAGTCGTAGATGTGGGGCGTCAGCGCGATCACCTCGACCGTGCCTTCGCCTTCCCGCGCGGACTCCCAATGATCTTCCTGCAGCGCGCTGCCGAGGTCACCGAGGTGTTCGTCTCCGAACACGCTCGCGATCACCGGTCCGGTCTTCGACACGAGCGTCAGTCGGTGCTGCTTGGCTTCGTTCGGATCCGACTGGCGCTGGTAGTCGGACATGTAGCGCTCGAGCCGCACGCCGAGGATCACCGCCCCGACGATGGGCGCATGCCCGGTCGGTGCGACCGACACACCATCGGCGCCGACCGTGGGCCGGTTCGGTGCGCGGACGGGGACCGCGGCGATCTGGTAGGCGTGGTGGTTGATGACCGCGATCTCCTGCGCGACGGTCATGCCGCCGAGCACGTCCGAGACCAGCCGGGATTGCGCGATGGCGGCCGGCGGAAGTGTGGTGAGTCCCTCGGCTTCGACCGGCTCGCCTCCGCGATCGACCAGGAGCACCAGATCCGGCTCCGAGGTCTGCGCGAGCGCGTTGCTGATCGCTGGACCGGCTTCGTCGGCGGTCCCGTCCCGGAACGCGGGACCGAGGTTGAACCCTTGCGCCACGAGCGCGGCGTTGGCCGCCATCGCTTCCCCGAGGCCGTGTCGGTACTCCTGAAACCGGTTGTAGTGTTTGACCAGGAAGTTGCCGCGCGCGGCCTCCCGGTGCGCGTCGTAGACGAGCGCCACCCCGATCGAGGCTTCTACGATCGCGACCAGGAAGATCGTGATCACGACGCGCCCGCGGAGGCTGTTCAGCCATTGCCACATTCGAACGAAGACGTTGCGGCTTCTTCTTCTGCTTCTCTGTTCGCTCATCGAGACTCCGGTGGGCCCTGGGAGGGACCGTCCAGGCTTTGCCTGGTTCGGGAGGGGGCCGTCCCCTCGGAATGGGTCGGGTCGGACACGTACGCTCGAAGCGCGGGTGCCCCCAGCACTTTCGACAGATCGAGGATCGGCAGCGGGTGGTCCGCGAGCGAGACGACCCCTCGCAAGAACGCCGCTTCGGCGGCTGGCAGGGTCGCAGGCACCGGACCGATGTCGCCAGGTTGGATGCTTCGGATGGGCCCGAGTCCATCGACGAGCAGGCCTGCGCTTCGGCCCCCACGCTCGCGGCGTCCTTCGTCCGGCGCGTCGTCGAGTGGGATGTCGACCACCACGATGCGTGCGGTCGGATCTCGTCGGCACGGCTCGAACCCGAGTGGTATGGCCAGATCGAGCACTGCGAGAATCTCGCCCCGAAGGTTCGTCAGGCCCGCCACCATGGCAGGCATCCGGAAGACTGGGGTGATGGGCCGCATCTCGATCGTTTCGCGCACCTGTTCGATCGGCGTGCCGAAGCGCTGGCCCCCCACGTGGAAGGTCACCAGCTTTCGCCGCGCGCCCGGCGCATCTGGTGCGCCGCTCGATTGGTCCGGGTGTGGCCCGGTGCCGCTGTGCCCTCTGGCGATCTGTCTACCCCTTGGTCGCGCGCAGGCTACCACGGGCCATCGCTCGCTCGTACGCCTTGCCCTGGGCCCAGCAGGCACCGACGTAGAGCACGGCGCTGACGATGCCAAACGTGTGCAGCGCGGTGTCCCCGAGGACCAGCGCGCCGAGGACGAGCGCGCCCAGGAGCTGAGACGCGGGGCTGACCACCCCGAGCACGAACGCTCGCGCGCGCACCCGGTCGGGGCCCCAGAAGCCACCGTAGAACAGCGGTGAGACGGGCGTTTTGAGGGCGTGTTTGAGTTCGGTCTCGGTGAAGCGTGCGGCCAGAGCGACCCCTACCGATCCGGGCAGCACCGCAAAGGCGAGGTGCGCGACCAACGTCGACACGGCGTACAGCAAGTTGGTCGTGCCGACGCCAAAGCTGCGCAAGAGCCGGGACGTCAGCAAGAGTTGCAGCGCGATGCCGAGGCCGTTGGCCGCGGCCGTGTACCAGCCGAGCAGACCGGCGAGGGTGGCTTCGTCGTAGGCCTGGAGAATGGACTGCTGGCCATATCGGAGCGTGATCCGAACGACGACCATCACCAGGGTGGCCGCGCACAACCACACGAGCAGGGGAGACCGGCGCAGCAGCTGCCAACCGCGCTTGCGTTCGTCGGCGTCGGCCGTGCCCTCTTCCGGCTCGGTCGGATCGAGCTCGAGCGGGTCGTGGTGCTTCCGGCGTGCGGGGTAGAACGAGAGCGGCGCGATGAGCAGAAAGAGCCCGGAAGCGACGAAGAGCCCGGACTCCGCGTCCACGTACGCACTCGAGAGTCCGAGTCCGATGCCCGCGAGCGCGGCGCCTCCCCGAGACGCGGCGTAGATGACCGCCACCGAGCGGCGCGCTTGAGCACCGCCGAGGTGGTCGAGCAGGTAGATGCCCCAGTGCATGGTCAGCACACTGCTCGCCACCTCGTGGGCGGCATACGCGGCGATGGCGCCACCGGCGCCGGTCTCGATCGCGAACCGGGCGAAGAGGGCCACGCACGCGTTCAGCACCGCGACGGTGGCGAGCACCGAGGCGCTCGGCCGCGCCCGTGCGTAGCGGGTGTAGAGGAAGGCCAGGATCGGGCTGAGCACCGACCGGACGATCAACACCCAGGGGAGGGCGTCGGCGCCCGCCCGCGCCATGAAGGCTGCCTGCACCAGCGTGTCGGCCACCGCCGTGGAGGCGCCGACGGCGGCGAAGACAACGGAGAGCCGGACGACCGGCCCGAGCGCCACCCCCTCCAACCCCAGCGCCTTGGCCACCCGCGACACCGCCGTGGCGTATCACAACCGCGGTGCATTGGGAGACAGAGTCCCGGGGAGACTCGCTGGCGGCTTTGCGGTAAGCAGCCGCATGCAGCCGCGTGCCTGGTTCCAGAGTGTGTCGGCGGACGCGGGCGACGCCCGGCATCCGCTCAACGAAGTCATCTACCGATGCCCCACCACGGGCTCGTTGCTCGAGGTCGTGCACGATCTCGACGCGCTCAAGCAGCGGAGCGCCGCCGGGTGGATGCGGGTCTTCGACGAACGCTACGGCCGCACCCGCTGGCCCTACGGCAGTGGGGTCTGGAGCAAACACGAGTGGGTCCAGCCGCACGTCGCGCCCGAGAACGTGGTCTCCCTCTACGAGGGCAACACCAACCTCTTCTGGGCGGAGCGCTACGGCAAGGAACACGTCGGTCTCGACGACCTGTGGGTCAAGCAGTGTGGCACGAGCCACACCGGCAGCTTCAAGGACCTCGGCATGACGGTGCTCGTCTCGTCGGTGAAGCAGATGATCTCGGAGGGCCAACCCATCCGCGCGGTCGCGTGCGCGTCGACCGGAGACACGAGCGCGGCGCTCGCCGCCTATGGTGCGGCGGCGAACATCCCGGTGGTCGTGTTGCTTCCAAAGGGCAAGATCACCGCCGCCCAGCTCGTCCAGCCGATGGCCAATGGCGCGCTCGTGTGCGCGCTCGACACCGACTTCGACGGATGCATGCGGGTGGTGCAGCGGCTCACCGAAGACCGGTCGATCTACCTGGCCAACTCCATGAACTCGCTGCGGGTCGAAGGTCAGAAGACCATCTCGCTCGAGATGGTGCAGCAGTTCGACTGGGAGGTGCCCGACTGGGTGCTCGTGCCCGGCGGCAACCTCGGCAACGTGTCCGCGATCGCCAAAGGCTTCCTCGAGATGAAGGAGCTCGGCATCATCGCCAAACTCCCGCGCCTGGTCTGCTGCCAGGCCGCCAAGGCCAACCCGCTCTACCTCGCGTACAAGCGCGCCGAAGCGGAGAACCGCGATCTCACCGAAGCTGACTTCGAGCCGATGGAAGCGGGCGAGACCCTCGCGTCGGCCATCCGCATCGGCAACCCGGTGTCGCTCCCCAAAGCGGTGCGGGCCCTCGTCGCGTGCCGCGGCATCGTCGAACAGGCCACCGAGCCCGAGCTCGCCGACGCGGTCGCCCGCGCCGACCGCACCGGCATGTTCAACTGTCCCCACACCGGCGTCGCGCTCGCGTGCCTCGAGAAGCTCGTCGCAGCCAAGACCATCCAGCGCCACGAGCGGGTGGTGGTCGTCTCGACCGCCCACGGGTTGAAGTTCACCGAGTTCAAGTCGGCCTACCACCGACAGGCGCTCGAGTTCGACTCGACCTACGCGAACGTGCCATTCGAGATGGGGAGCGACCCGGACACGGTGCTCGGTGAGATCCATCGGGCGCTCGACAAGCGCGGGCACTGACGTGAGCGGGACCAGCCTCGTCACGCGACTCGGGGATCGGTTCGCCCGAGGTGCACGACGCTGGGTTCCGGAGCCGTTTCTGCTCGCGCTCTTGCTGACGGTTGTCGTGTTCGCGCTGGGTGCCTGGCGACTTCTGGCGACGGGCGGGAGCCCGGCGGTGTTGGTGCCGGGCTGGGTCGAGGGTTTCTCCAGTCGACCGCTCTTGGCGTTCGCGCTCCAGATGTGTCTCGTGCTGGTCACGGGACACGCGCTCGCCACGTCTCCGCCCGTGCAGCGTGTTGTCGTCTGGTTCTCGCGCCGCGCACCGACCGCCGCCAGTGCCTCGGCGCTGGTGGCCTTCGTCTCCTGTTTGAGTGCCGTCGCGCACTGGGGGCTCGGGGCGATCGTTGGCGCGTTTCTGGCCCGGGAGATGGGACGGTACGCGAAGCGGGTCGGCAGGCCGGTGCACTACCCGCTGCTCGGAGCCGCCGCGTACTCGGGCTTCGCGGTCTGGCACGGCGGGTTCAGTGGATCGGCGCCTTTGAAGGTCGCGGAGCAGGGTCACTTCGTCGAGGCGCTGACGGGCGTCTTGCCCGTCTCGGAGACGCTGTTCTCTCCACTCAACCTCATCGTGACCGGCACGCTCGTCCTGCTGTTGCCGGTGCTGTTCTATGTGCTGACCCCGAGCGACCCAGCGCAGCTGATTCCACTCTCCGAAGAACCCGTCGATGTCCCGAAGGAGGTTGCGCCTGACCGCGCGCAGGGTTCCGGCGTCGTTGGTTGGCTCCAGCACTCGAAGTGGGTCGGCGGCGTCTTCGGGCTCACCGGGTTCCTGTTCGTCTTCGACGCATGGATGTTCGGACCGCTGAGCCTCGACCTCGATCTGGTGAACCTCCTGTTTCTCTTCATCGGCTTGAGCCTGCAGGGGTCGGTCGTCGCGTACGCCAAGGCGGTCACGGACGGCGCCAAGGGCGCGGGCGGCATCGTGCTGCAGTTCCCGTTCTACTTTGGGATCCTTGGCGTGATGAAAGCCGCCGGCATGATCGCGTGGCTCAGCGACGGCCTGGTCTCCATCGCGACTCAGACCTCGTTCCCCGCGCTCGCGTTTCTCTCGGCCGGTGTCGTGAACCTCTTCGTGCCCTCCGGTGGGGGCCAGTGGGCGGTGCAGGGCGAGGTGCTCATGACCGCCGCCCACGATCTGGGCGTCGACCCCGCGACCGCGGTGATGGCGTTCAGCTACGGAGACGCCTGGACGAACATGCTCCAGCCGTTCTGGGCCCTCCCATTGCTCGGCATCATGCGGCTCGAGGCGAAGGACATCGTGGGATACACCGCCATCGCGTTTCTGGTCATCGGCATCGTGGTGCCGACGCTGCTCACCGTGTTCGGTTAGCGGCCTCGCCGACGCCGAAGCCGAAGCCGCTGGCGACTTCAGTCGGCTTGGGCGCTGGGTGGGGTGATCCATCGGGCGTGGACCCAGCCGCCGAGCGCGGCGCCGACCAGCAGCGCGGCGACCAGGACTGGCCAGTGCACGCGGCGGGGCGGAAGCTCGAGGCGTGACACGGTCCCGGCGTCGGCGTCGACGAGGAGTACGCCATGGACCTCGTACGCGAGCGCGTACTCCAGCAGCTGCCGGCGGGTGCCGCGGTGGCTCAGGCGCGCCGAGGCGCCGGTCTTTGCGTCCGCGACAAAACGCTGCCCGCCGCGGGCCACGAGAAAGTCCGCGCGTACGGGGAACGTCACTGTGGAGCCGTCGATGCGCAGCGGGTGCATGGCCTCGGGTTGGTGGGCGATCACCCGGTACCCCGCTTCTCGAAGGATTTGAGGTGCGCGGGCCTCCCCGGCCGCGCCTTGGATCCTGGCCCGTTCCATCCGGCGCTTCGGCTGGCTCCGGAGACGTCTGAGCCGGCCCACCTGGCCCAGTAGGAGGGCGAGCAAGGTCCCGGCCAGGGCCCACGGGAACCAGGTTTGAAGCGCTTGGGGCACCACCAGATTTCTCAACGGTTTCGAGCCCGTGGTCAAGAAACGGGTGTGCGGTGCCGGAAGTTATCAGTGCGCATAGATTGCGTAGATACAAACAAGATTCTTTCCGGTAATCAAACGTTTGAATGGCGGGTCGGTCGGGAGGGGCGATCCCAAAAGCCCCGTAAAAACAGCGTTGCGCGACGTGTTGTGGAAAACTTGGGAATGGCTCCGCGGCGTGTTGTGGATAAAAAAAGTGCATTGACCTGCCTTTTCTTCTTGCAATGAGTTGGGCCATCGGATAGAAACACTCTCGAAGGTCGCGGGACACACACCGCGAGTTTCTGAGCCGCAGAAGGCAGGGGGCACGGCCAACCGAGACTTCGGTCGAGGAAGGTCGAGTGCGATGACGTTCGCGTCACCGCCAGTGGTCCGCTCCGCAAGGAGGGGGACACGGGTCTTGCTGGAACCATTCAGCGGATTGGCTTGCCAATCCTTGGTTTCGCGGAGGTCGATCGGCGCCAGTCGAGCGATGTCCACGAGACGACCTCGCTTCTTCGGAAGGGAGCCCTTCTTCGGGAGGGAGCACTGGATGGCGAATCATTCGGATTCGGGGGCAGCGTCCGCTTCGTTCAACTCGTTGGACGGACGCACCATGGGGCAACCCAGGGTGGGAGGAAGCTCCTCGGGGAAGGTGGTTCGGCTGGGTTCGCACCCACCGACGCAAGTCGGGGCTGAGTTCGCGAAAATGCTCGCGGCAGTGTTCTTTGCACATCGAAATCGAGGCTTCACCGGTTCAAAAGGCCGCGTGCAAGACTTCGAAGAGAGACTTCTTCGGGTGAAACGACGTGTCGGCACACACCCTCTCGCGACTTCGGTCCGGGACGTGTCGCACGCACCGAACATCTCGATTCGCCGGTGTCCGAGCTGAGAAATCCAGCTCACGAGACCGCGAATGACGAAGAAGGTTGGTCTCCCCGCTCACGAGGCCCCGACAACGGGCTGGACGAGCGAACGGACGACCAACACGGGTCAGCGCGAGGTGTCGCGCTTCGGCTCCTCGGCGTTCGCGCAGGACGGCGAGAAAGAACACCGCATCGAAACGCGGGTGTGCGTCTTTGAAAAACAAATAGGTAGGTTGCAAATCGTCGATTCGACGCATCCAGATCTCGTCGAGGCGGTGCATTCGTGCACCGTTTCGAGAGCCACGACCCAAGCGCGGCAACGTGTTTGGGCAACCGGGGGGAGCACCCTCGGGCAGCCACGCCGATTCGTCGGTGAGGTTTGGCGAGAGCCAACGTGGATTGGACAGGACACGCGGCAACGCGTGTGACTTCGGTTGAACCAGGTGCTTCGCACCAACGAACGAACCGGTCGCAAGACCGAGCTCGGGCGGGTTCAGGACCAACCCTCTTCCGTTTCGAAAGACGGCTCGAGAGAGTCGAAGGGAGGGAGCACGGAGATCTTCGGGTCTCGCGTGCGCAGCGAGAAGCTTGCGCGGGAACGTGGAAACACGGTCCGGCGAGGAGCCGATCGGGGGAAGGCCAACGAAGGTCGTGCAGGTTTCGGGTTCGGCCGCGAACGTCTTTGGACATTCGCGACGGACGGGGAATCACACGGCGTCACGAGAGAACAAGTCGACTCAGAGGTGTTCGTGAAAGCGAGTGCCCATCGCTCTCGAGAGAGAACAGCAGTGCTGGTTCGCCAGCGCTCGACCAGACGTTCTGCGTCTGGGCTGCCGGTCGAGAGACCGCGGCGCGATGGAGTCGGTGCCCCAGGCAAGAAGTTCGTTCCTCGGTTCGCCGAGCTCGAATGGAACGCCAACCCTGCGCCACCATGGGACTTCTCCGGAAGTCACTTGGCCAGCAATGGGAACGTGCTTCTTCGGAAGTTCGTCCAGACCCGGCAACGGGTTTGAGAGGAGGGGCGAAATGAATGGAGAAAACCGGGCGCAGTCTTCGGGCAGCGCAAGGACCAGGCATTTCGAAGTGAAATGGGTGTGGCGATGATTCAGCAGTTTCTCGCTCGAGTTGGCTTGTCCAACTTGGGCTCAGGAACATCGCGTGCAGTCCCCAGCATTCGTGCGGTGGGACAACTCCTCGGAGAGCGACTGGTTACCCAGCGTGAACCGAAGAGGGCACTCGAACCGCGCGCATCGCGCGATGGTTCGGTGAACATCGAGTGTGGGCGGAGCTTGGCTTCGCGCGGACCAGAAGACGACGAGAGATGTCGGGACCAAACGGCACGTCACTTCGGTGGCGAACGGGTGGTTCTTGGTCGAGCGGGTGCTTCCACTCCTCGAGTCCAGTGCTCCTCGGAGCAAAGGGTCGGGTGAAGAAGACGAGACAGGTACGGAGGGGTCGAGGGCGACGAGAGTCGAAACCGGCCGTGGAACCAACGTGCAGGTGCCAGTTCGACGACCAAGACATCAGACATCGATATGTGAGTGACACAAGCTCTCCCAGTGAGAATCCCGAGAGGGACGGGGTGCACGAGTCAACGGCGGTCTTCGGACCAACGAGGCAAGGGCATCGCGCGGAACCTAAAACAGGCCGTTCAGCACGCAGAGGGTGGCTCCCAATGACGCGGAACCGCGAAAGCGGATACGGGCATACCGAGCGACATTCGACTTTTGGTTCGCACCAAGGGTTCGAGTGCCCGCTCGACTCGCGGATTCTTCGGAACCCGAGAAGGAACACGGTATGTCAGCACAGTGCGCAACAGCGCACGGCCCGTCGCCAGACGGGTGCATCACACACGTCGGTCGAAGCTCGTGAATTCATCCTCGGATGAATCGCGATGGAACGTTGCATGGGAGGCAATTACGCCACCCATGACCCGGCAGCTCTTCGGAGTCGTCGGGCCCTCGAAGCACTCTTCGGAGTGCCCGAGGCGGTTCAAACCTACCCAAAGACGTGTGTGGGTCTCGTGTCATGAGCGAGACCACGTCGTCGCCCGCCCATCGGCGGTTCGTGGGAGTCGGGAACGCTAGGCCAGTGTTCGAAACGACCGCGAAGGAATCGAGGCTCTTCGGAGACCGAGATTCGGTGATGAAAGTCGACCTTCCAAAACGCCTCGAGCTTGCTCGAGGCGTTTTGTTTTTAACTTGGCTCGGCCGGATGGTGAGTGTGCGGTCGAGTTCGGTGCCCCGCCGGGTCAGAACGTGCCGGATTCATGGGGACCCGACTGGTCCCTGGCTGCGGAGTGGCGTACTTTGCGGGCATGCGCGTCTCCCTCTTGTTGGCAGCTTTGACTTTTCTCTCCGTGGGCTGCGGCAGCCGGGGGTGGCTCGACGACTTTTCACGCGACGACACCGGTCCTGGGGTCGATGGTGGTGGGTTCGACGCGGGTCCTGGGATCGATGTGGGTCCGGGCTTGGATACCGGGATGCCTCGACCGGACGTCGGCCCGATCGACGGTGGTCCGATGTGCCCCGGCGTGCTCGGGTTGTGCGGCGACGAGTGCGTCGACTTCGACGTGGACCTCAACCACTGCGGGGGCTGTGGCATCGCGTGTGGACCTGGCCAGTTCTGTGCGTCGGGCGGCTGCTCCGACACCTGCCCCCTCGAGGTATGCGGCGACGTGTGCGTCGACCTCGACGTGAGCCCGTCTCACTGCGGTGCGTGCGGTCGCTCCTGCGGCGACACCGGATTCTGCTCCGCTGGCAGCTGCACCGACACCTGTCCCGTGCCGCTCGATCGATGCGACGAGAGTTGCGTGGACACCGCGGTCGATCCCCGCAACTGCGGATCCTGCGGGCGGTTCTGCGGCCTCGACGAAAGCTGTTCGATGGGCGACTGCGTGCTCGAGTGCCCGAGCGGCACGACCGACTGCGCGAGCTCCTGCGTCAACACCGAGATGAACGACGACAACTGCGGCGGCTGCGGGGTGCGTTGTCCGAGCGACAGCGTCTGCCGGACGTCGCGCTGCATTCCGATCCGTGATCTCACCGACACCGACGGAGACACGATCGCGGACATCGACGAAGGCGCGGAGTCGGGGATCGACACCGACGGCGACGGCCGCCCGGACTTCCGCGACAACGACTCCGACGACGACGGCATCCCTGATCGCATCGAAGCGGGCGACCGCGACCCCGGCACCCAGCCGGTCGACTCCGACCGCGACGGCATCCCGGACTTCCGCGACCTCGACTCCGATGCGGATGGCGTCAGCGACCGTGACGAAGGCGAGTCGGGATGTATGGATCCCACCGACCCGGACACCGATGGCGATGGCCAGACGGACCTGGCTGAGGTCACGGCGGGCACCGACCCCTGCGACCCGTCGTCGATGATCCCCGAGTTCTTCTTCATCCTTCCGGAAGACGACCCCAGCGGCGAGAAGGCCGCCACGCTCACCTTCGACACCAACATCCGGCGCGCGGATGTCCACGTGAGCGTGGACACCACCGGCTCGATGAGTGGCGAGATCAACAACCTCCAGTCGTCGATCCGGACCTCGGTGATTCCGGGCATCCGCGCGTTCATTCCGGACACCGCGTTCGGCGTGAGCGAATACGAAGACTTCCCAATCAACCCGTTCGGCAACCTGAACTGCGGCGGTGCGGCGGGCGATCCCGACCAGCCGTTCAAGTTGCTTCAGCCCATCACGACGGTGGTCGGTCGGGTCGACAGCGCCATCCGGGTGCTCGACATGCCGCTCGGCTGCGGCGCCGATCTTCCCGAATCCGGTTACGAAGCGCTCTACCAAATCGCGACGGGGGAGGGCATCACGTTCCGCGGCGGTGCCGTACCTCCCTTCACCCCGACGCCAGGCGCGGAGGGCACGCGCGGCGGCGTCGGATTCCGCGACGACGCGTTCCCCATGGTCATCCACGTCACCGACGCGACGAGCCACATCCCGGCGGATTACGCAGCGATGGGCATCACCGGGACCCACGACCACGACGACGTCGTGACTGCGTTCGGGGCTCTGTCGGCGCGGTTCATTGGTGTCGCGAGTCGGAGCGAAGCGCGCGCGCAGCTCGTGCAACTCGCGCTCGACACCGAGACCTACATCCCGCCCACCGGCGGTGACTGCTTCACCGGGATCTCCGGTTCGGCGCGGCCGCCGGACATGTTGGCCGACGGGACGGAAGTCTGCCCGCTCGTGTTCGACGCGCGCGAGAACGGCTCCGGTCTCGCAGACACATTGGTGGACGCGGTCAACGATCTCGTCACCTCGATCAGTCTCGACACGGTCTCCATCCGAGTGGTCGGAGATCCGAACAACTTCATCAAGGCGACCATTCCTCGTTCGGCGACCCCGCCGCCGGGTGCCCCTTCCCCCTCGGTCGCCGACCTCGACGGCGACAGCATCTTCGACTCGTTCGTCGATCTCACGCCAGGCACGATCGTGAGCTTCACGATCATCGCGTTCAACGACACCGTGGCCGAACTCGACGAGGACCAGGTCTTCACCGTGACCCTCCAGGTCATCGGCGACGGCATCACCGTGCTCGACGAGAAACAGGTCGTCATCATCGTCCCGCGCGCCACCGACTGAGCCCGAGGCTTCGGCTTCGGCTTCGGCTGCTTCGCGCTTACAGCTGCTTGGCCGCGGCTTCGGATTCGGACTCGAACAGGGCCGCGTCCGGCACCGGTTCGAAGCGTGCCTGCACCTCGCGTGCGCCCGATGCGTCCAGCCATGGCTCGAGCGCTTCGAGCGCCCGGTGCCCAAGCTTCTCTCTCCGCTCGCGCCGCTTCCGGATCCGCCGCCCCTTGAGCGGAGGCACCAGGCTCCACACCACGTTCGACGGCTGAAAGTCCGGCCGCGGCGTGCGCAGGTGGGTGAGCAGGGCGCCCAGCGCACATTCGACGGGCGGCTCGGCCCACGTCTCGCCATGAAGCCGGGCGCCGAGCATCGCGCCGATCACCAAGCCACACCCCGCGCTCTCGATGTACCCCTCGACCCCACTCACCTGGCCGGCGAGGTACACGTTCGGCCGCGCCTTGAGCGCGAGTGTCTCTGGGTCGAGCACTTCGGGCGCGTTCACGAACGTGTTGCGGTGGACCGAACCCAGCCGCTCGAACTCCGCGTCTTGCAGGCCGGGAATCATGCGCAGCACCTTCTTCTGCTCCGGCCACTTCATCCGGGTCTGGAAGCCGACGAGGTTGAACGACGTGCGCGCCCGGTTTTCCGCCCGGAGCTGAACCACCGCGAATGGGCGGATGCCGGTCTCCGGGTCCTCGAGCCCAACCGGTTTCATCGGTCCGTACGCGAGGGTGAGTCTTCCACGCGACGCCATGACTTCGATCGGCAGGCAGCCTTCGAAGTACTTCAGTTTCTCGAACTCTTTCTCGCCTGCGACATCGGCGGCGAGCAGGGCGGCGATGAACGCATCGTACGTCGCTTCGTCCATCGGGCAGTTGATGTAGTCGGATGTGCCGCCCTTGTCGTAGCGTGACTTCTCGAACACTTCGTCCCAGCGGATCGACTCCGCGACCACCACCGGTGCGATCGCGTCGTAGTACGCCAAGTGCTGCTGACCCACGGTCGCGGCCAGATCGGCTGCGAGTGCGTCGGTGGTGAGGGGACCGGTGGCGATCACCCAGGGCGTGTGCGCCTCGGGCGCCTTCGGCAGGGCATCGACCTCCTCGCAGACGACCTCGATGCGCGGATGTTCGTGAAGCCGCCGCGTCACCTCTGGGCCGAAGC
This sequence comes from Deltaproteobacteria bacterium, assembly GCA_034670305.1. Taxonomy (GTDB): domain Bacteria; phylum Myxococcota_A; class Polyangia; order Polyangiales; family Houyiibacteriaceae; genus JAXMNT01. The sequence continues at coordinate 6,934 of JAXMNT010000016.1, read as the reverse complement.
GTTCGCGATCGACGGCGAATGCCCCGCCCGCAGGCACGCGCGTTTCCAGCCCCACCTGCATGATCAGCGAACCCGCCCGCAGCATCTCCATCTTGAGCAGTCCGACCGCGTTCGCCAGCCCCGCCCCGCGAAACGAGTTCGAGCAGACGAGCTCGGCGAAGAAGTCGGACTGCTGCGCAGGCGTCCGCCGCTTCGGTTTCTGCTCGAGCAACCGAACGTTCACCCCGCGCTCAGCGAGCTGCCAGGCGCACTCGCTGCCCGCGAGGCCGGCACCGACCACCGTCACCACCGCACTCGATTCGAGGTTCGACATGGCAAAACCATGGCTTGGCGGCTGGCCCCGGTCGAGCCGCGACGCCGCACAACTCTCGCCAAGCGCGGGCGACAACGACCCATGCTGCCGCGCATCCCCATGGACCTCTCCGTCGTTCGTCTGGCACCAGGAGAAGTCGGCTGGGACCCGGGCCTCGACGGATTGAAGACCCGAGTTGCGGAACTGTTCGTGGTGGGTGTGCTCCCTCCAGGGCCGCGGGTCTCGATCGTCGGCACGCGCCGGGCCGACCCGGAGGCGCTTCGATTCACCGCGCGCTTGGTTCGCGACCTCGGTCTGGCGGTGGTGAGCGGCGGTGCGTTGGGGGTCGACGCAGCCGCCCACCAGGCCGCGCTGGAGGTGGGCTTGCCGACGGTGGCGGTGCTCGCGAACGGCGTGGAGCGGGCGTACCCGACGTGCCACGCGGACCTGTTCGCGGAGGTCGCTTCGAGTGGGGCCCTCGTCAGCGAATACCGCGACGTGCCGCCCCACCGTGGGCGTTTTCTCCGCCGCAATCGGATCATCGCGGCGCTCGCTGAGGTGGTGGTCGTCGTGCAGGCGCCGCGGCGCTCCGGCGCTTTGAACACCGCGCGCCATGCCCGCGCGCTCGGACGCACGGTGCTCGCCCTGCCGGCTGCGCCCTGGGATCTCCGGGGCGCGGGCAACCTGGATCTGCTGGCCGGCGGGGCGGTGCTCTGCCGTGACGCGGACGACGTGAGACGGGTCCTCGGGCTGGCGGTCCCGTCGAAGCCAAAGGCCCGAGGAGCCCGCGCGACTTCCGCCGGACCCGCGCCTGCCAGCGAACCCACGCTGGCCAGCGGGGCCCGAGATCATGGGCAGGAACTGTCACCGCCTCTGCGCCGGGTGCTCGAGCAACTCTCCTCCACCCCGCGCACCTGCGACGCATTGTGTGCGGCGGTCGGAATGCCGGTGCGCGAGGTGCAGAGCGCGCTGCTGGAGTTGGTCGTGCTCGGGTGGATCGAAGCGCGGGAAGGGGCGTACGTGCGCAGGCGGTAGTGCCGACGCGGAGTCGTTCCGCCGTGCTTCGGGCTGGGCAGGGGTTTGGGTATGCTCTCGCCCATGACCGACGCCGCATTGCAGGATCCGCAGCTCCGACCGTTTCTCCCCATCCTTTACCTCGCGTGGGCGGATGGTGATCTGACGCGGGAAGAAGTCGGCGCGTTGCAACAGCGCATCGTCGAGAGCCCGTGGCTCGATGCGAAGGCGCGGACGCAGCTCGCGGCGTGGCTGGACGTGGATGCCCCGCCCTCTCCGCAGCAACTTCAATCATGGCTTGCGGCGACGCGCACCTCGGCCGCGACGCTCGCGGAGTCGGAACGGCATTCGATCGCCGCGATGGCCGGTGCGCTCTCGACGCAAGACGCGGCCGCCTTCGCATCGGTCGTCGAAGCGCTCGGGCTCGAGGGGTTGTCGGTAGCGGCCCTGTTCAGTGCGGCCGGCGCGTCCGATGGCGCGGAGTCGGGACCGCCGGCGCCCGCGTTCGACGCGCGGTTCGATCCAGACGCGATGCGCGCCGCGCTCGAACCCGAGTGGATGGAAGCCCGGACCATCGCGCGCACATTTCTGGCGGACCCCGCGCACCGGCTCGACCGGACCCGGCCCTACGGAGAACGGCGCGAGCGCGTGCTCGAACTCCTCCAGATCCTCACCGACCGCGGCATCGGCGCGATGGCGTACCCTGGGATCACCAGCGAGGACGAGAACATGGGCCCGTTCATGGCCGCGTTCGAGACGCTCGGATATGGGGACCTCGATCTCTTGGTCAAGATGGGGGTGCACTTCGGTCTGTTCGGCGGGAGTGTGTTTTTCCTCGGCACGAAGAAGCACCACGACGCCTACGTGCGGGACATCGCTTCGTTGAAGTTGCCGGGTTGCTTCGCCATGACCGAGCTCGGCCACGGCTCGAACGTGATGGGGCTCGAGACCACCGCCACCTACGATCCCGAGACCGACGAGATCGTCGTGCACACGCCGAGCGAGTCGGCCCGCAAGGAGTGGATCGGAAACGCAGCGCTCCACGCCAAGATGGCGACCGTGTTCGCGCAGCTGGTCGTGAATGGCGAGACCCACGGCGTGCACGCGATCCTGGTTCGCATCCGCGACGACGAAGGCAACCCGACCGAAGGGGTTCGACTCGGGGACTGCGGTTACAAGCTCGGGCTCAACGGCGTGGACAACGGCCGGATCTGGTTCGACCACGTGCGCGTCCCGCGCGACAACCTGCTCGACCGGTACGGGAGCATCACCGACGAGGGCGCCTACGCCAGTCCGATCCCGAGCCAGTCCCGCCGTTTCTTCACCATGCTCGGCACACTCGTCGCGGGCCGGGTGTGCGTCGCTTCGGGCAGCGTCAGTGCGTCGAAGGTCGGGCTCGCCATCGCGCTCCGGTACGGCGCGTCGCGCCGGCAGTTCGGCGAACCCGGCAAGCCGGAGATGCGGCTGTGGCAGTACCCAGCGCATCGTCGGCGGCTGGTGCCGATGTTGGCGCAGGGCCTGGCCGCCCACTTCGCGGTGGCCAAGGCGCGGCGCATGTTCCTCGACCAAGAACCGGGCGGCGACTCCCGCGAGGTCGAGATGTTCGCGGCGGCGGCCAAGGTGTTCGGCACCGACCACGCCACCATGTCGCTTCAAGCATGTCGCGAGGCGTGCGGCGGGCAGGGGTACCTGGCCGCCAACCGCATCGGTCCGCTCAAGAGCGACAGCGACGTGTTCACCACCTTCGAGGGCGACAACACAGTGCTCCTGCAGCTCGTCGCCAAGGCACGCCTCAGCGACTTCAAGCGTCAGTTCCGCGATTCCCAGGTCCTTGGCGTGCTTCGTTTCATCACGGACAAAGCCGGGCGCCACTGGAACCAGAGCAACCCGATCGCGCGGCGGCTTCGAAGCGAAGAACACCTTCGCAGCCGCGAGTTCGTGCGCGGCGCCCTCGAGCTGCGCGAGTCGTCGCTGGTGGAGTCGGTCGCGCGCCGCATTCAGTCGCGCACCAAGTCGGGCATGAACGTAGCGGACGCGTTCCTCGGAGTGCAGAACCACGTGCTCGCGATGGCGCGGGCCACGATGGAGCGGCTGGTCTTCGACGCGTTCGCCGATGGCGTTTCCGCGGCCGAGGACACGCAGGTCCGCGCGGCACTCGATCAGGCGTTGGATCTGTTTGGCCTGTGGCGGATCGAAGCGGACGTGGGTTGGTTCCTCGAGAACGACATCTTCGAGAGCGCCAAAGCGACCGCCATCCGCGACGAGGTCGACGAGCTGATCGACGAAGTGGGTTCGAACGCGCTCGGGTTCTGCGAAGCGTTCGGCATCCCGGACGAATGCCTCGCCGCGCCGATCGCGTTCTTGGATCCCGGCGAACGCCTCAAGTAGCGCACTCTCTTCGCCTGGCCCGACCGAGCGGGTAGGGTGGTCCCGTGGGTGCGGAACCTCAGCACACGACCTCGCCGTTCGATCGGCAACGGGATGCGTTCCTCGCGTACCTCGAGGGGGAGAAGCGGGCGTCGGTCCATACCCTCGATGCGTACCGGCGCGATCTGGAGGCGCTGAGCGCGTTCCTGGAGGCCAAGGGGTGGCCGCTCGACGCCGGCCGCCTCGAGCTGCACGCGCTTCGTTCGTACATCGCCTCTCTCTTCGGCGTCCTCGAACCCGCCAGCATCGGTCGCCGGCTCTCGTCGCTCCGCAGCTTCTACAAGTTCCTTCGTCGACGCGGCCTGGTGAAGAAGAACCCGGCGGCGTTGCTCGTCGGGCCGAAGAAGCCGACGAAGCTCCCGCGTTTCCTCGGGGTGGGTGAAGCCAACGACGTCGTGGAAGCGCCGAGCGCGGACACGGCTCGGCCCGAACCGCTCCAGCTCCGAGATCGGGCGATGTTGGAGCTGCTCTACGGCGCGGGGCTGCGCGTGTCGGAGTTGGTCTCGCTGCGGCTCGATCAACTGGACCTGGTCGACGGCACGGCGCGGGTGGTGGGCAAAGGCAACAAGGAGCGCCGCATCCCCATCGGGGGCGAAGCTTTCGAAGCGCTCGCCGCCTACCTCGTGGTTCGTCCGCGCTTGAGGACCAAGAAGGACCCGCCGGATCCGTCGAGGCTGTTTCTCGGCCGCCGAGGCAAGCCGCTCACGACACGCCAGGTGCAACACATCGTGCGCCGCTACGGTGGGCTCGGTGCCGGGCGAAGCGATCTGCACCCGCACGCGTTGCGGCACACCTGCGCCACGCACCTGCTCGACGCGGGCGCGGACTTGCGGATGATCCAAGAGCTGCTGGGTCACGTCAGTTTGACGACCACGCAACGGTATACGCACGTCAGCGTCGATCGACTGCTCGAGGTCTACGACAAGTCGCACCCGCTCGCCGGCGCACCCGACGACGACTAGACAGCTGCGTTTGGGAGTGAACCCAGGCGGTCTCGCGTTGAGCGGAACCTTCTGAACAGACGGCATCCGGAGGTTCGCCGAAGCGCGCGGACTCCCGGATGCCCGATCGGTTCTCGGCGTTCCCGGCAGCAGGTGCTACACCGCCGCGCATGAGCAAACGTGCGTTTCGGTCGACGACCGTGGTTGCGGTGCGTCGGGATGGCCAAGCCGCCATGGCGGGAGATGGCCAGGTCTCCTTCGGACAGACGGTGCTGAAGAGTGGCGCGCGCAAGGTCCGCCGCATCCACGACGGCAAGGTCCTCGTGGGGTTTGCCGGCGCCACCGCGGATGCCTTCACCCTGCTCGAGCGGTTCGAGTCCAAGCTCAAGGAGCAACGCGGCACCCTGCTCCGGTCCGCAGTGGAACTCGCGAAGGACTGGCGCACCGATCGGTACCTGCGCCGGCTCGAAGCGATGATGATCGTCATGGACGCGGAGATGACGCTCTTGCTGAGCGGCACCGGGGACGTCGTCGAACCCGACGAAGGCGTGGTGGCCATCGGTTCGGGCGGCCCGTTTGCGCTCGCGGCTGCGCGGGCGCTCGCCCGGCACACCGACAAGCCGGCTGCGGACATCGCCCGCGAGTCGCTGCTCATCGCCGCGGAGATCTGCGTCTACACCAACAACTCGGTCGTCCTGGAGGAGCTGTGACTGAAACCGCGTTTACGCCCCGCGAAATCGTCAGCGAGCTCGACCGCTACATCATCGGCCAAGACGCCGCCAAACGCGCGGTCGCCATCGCGCTTCGCAACCGGTGGCGCCGACAGCAGGTGCCGCCCGAGCTGCGGGACGAGATCGCACCAAAGAACATCATCATGATCGGGCCCACCGGCTGCGGCAAAACCGAGATTGCGCGCCGCCTGGCCAAGCTCGCCAAAGCGCCGTTCGTGAAGGTGGAGGCCAGCAAGTTCACCGAGGTCGGCTACGTCGGGCGCGACGTCGAATCGATGATCCGGGATCTGGTGGAAGGCGCGCTCCAGCTCGTCCAGCGGGAAGAGATGGATCGGGTCAAAGCGAGGGCCACCGAACACGCCGAGGAGCGGCTCGTGAAGCTGCTCGTCGACAAGTTCGAACCCCTGCCGCAGCAGCCGCCCCCGATGCAGCAGGGGCCGAAGCCCGGCCAGATGTTCGGTCCGTTCGTCATTCAACAGCCCCAGGGCCAGCCCCGTCCACAGCACCCGAGCGATCGGCTCGACGCGATCCGGGATCGACTTCGGGCAGGAGAGATGGACGATGAGACGCTCGAACTCGACGTCGCGGACACCGGCAACCCGTTCATGACCATCTTCGGCGCGCAGGGCATGGAGGAGTTCAACCTCAAAGACATGCTCAGCCAGGTGCCCGGATTTCAGGGCAAGACCAAACGCCGGAAGGTGAAGGTGCCCGACGCGCGCAAACTCATCGAAGACGAGGAAGCCAAGAAGCTGATCGATCTCGACTCTGTGCAACGCCGCGCGCTCCAGAAGACAGAACAACACGGCATCGTGTTCCTCGACGAGATCGACAAGGTTGCATCGCGGCAAGGCGCCTCGGGTGGGCCCGACGTCTCTCGAGAAGGGGTCCAGCGGGATCTCTTGCCCATCGTGGAGGGGTCCACCGTCTCGACGAAGTACGGCCCCGTGAAGACCGATCACATCCTCTTCATCGCGGCGGGCGCGTTCCACGTGTCGAGCGTGTCCGATCTCATTCCGGAGCTTCAGGGCCGGTTCCCGATCCGGGTGGAACTCGAGACGCTCGGCGAAGCCGAGTTCGCGCGCATCCTCAAGGAGCCCCGCAACTCCCTGACCCGTCAGTACATCTCGCTGATGAAGACCGAAGGGGTGACGCTGGAGCTGAAAGAAGACGCGCTCGACGCGCTCGCTTCCTACGCCGCGCGCGCAAACGACATGGCGGAGAACATCGGTGCGCGCCGTCTGCACACCGTCATGGAAGCGCTGCTCGAGGAACTCTCGTTTCAAGCCAGCGAGATGGGCGGACAGACGATCACCGTCGACCGCGCGTACGTGGAAGCGAAACTCGAGCCGATCCTCGGCAACGAAGAGCTCGCCAAGTTCATTCTCTGAACGGAGCGGTTCGGCGTTCTCGCAGCCTGCCCCTTGCCCCTGCCCTTGCCTTTGCCCTTGCCCGCGGATCAGCGGTCAGATCGCTTGATCAGCGCGACGAGCATCGCGACGACCTGCTCGAGGTGGGCGAGAGCCCGT
>JAXMNT010000015.1:0-148416 GCA_034670305.1 Deltaproteobacteria bacterium | reverse complement strand
CCCGAGGCGCGTATCCTTGCCAGGCGCTCGAGGCGCGGGGCAAGAGAGGCACTCTCGGGAGGCAGACCGCTCAAGTCGCCATGATCACACGATCACGGGACACGAAGAACGGTACAGGGCAAGGGCAGGGGCAAGGGGAGCAGGGCGCTGTCGCGCCTGCTCTACCCGATCGAGAAGAAGCGTTTGATGCGTTGGAGCAGGACGCTGCTTTCGTTCTCGACGATGCGGGCGACTTCGCCGGGCAACGTCTTCCGGATCTCCGCGTCGATGAGTTCCTGGGAGCGGCGGGCGAGGACTTTGCTGATCGTCTCGGCGAGCTCGGGCTGCTTTTCGAGCACCGACTGCACCGCGTGTTTGTGGATGACGAGCACGACGGTCTCGCGCACGGCGGTTACGGACGCCGTGCGTTTCTCGCCGGTCATCAGCGACATCTCGCCGAAGAACTGTCCGGCCTTCACGCGAGCGACTTCCTTGCGGGCGGCGCCCTCGCCGACTTCGACCACCGTCTCTCCGTGCTGGATGATGAAGAACTCCTCGCCGTGGTCGCCCTGTTCGATGATCGACTCACCCGGGGCGTACATGCGAAGGATCGAATGCTCTGCGAGCACGTGCCGCGCCGCGTCTGGCAGCACCTCCAGGAAGTCGACGCTCCGCAGCGCTTGGTCGCGCTCCGCGACCCGCGCCTCCGCTTCGTGTTCGAGTCGTTCTTCGGTCAGGTCGTACATGCGGACCTGCCGCTGAGGCACTGGGATCTCGATGCCGAGCCGCTGCAGCGCGTACCAGAGGCGTTCGCGCACGGCCCCACCGATCTGCTCGCGGCGTTCGAAGTCGTCGATGTAGTAGCGGACTTCGTAGCGCACGCCCCGTTCGTTGAACTCGAGCACGAGCACGGTCGGCTCCGGATCCCAGATCACCCCATCCACCGAACGCAGGCCCTCGAGCAGCTCCGGCATGATCTTCTCTGGCGACTCGCCATACGGGGCTTCCACGTAGGCGTGTCTGCGGGCGATGGCGGTGGGCAGCGTGAAGTTCCGGAGCGCGGCTTTGGCGAGCGTGCCGTTCGGCACCATGATCTCGACTTCGTCCAGGGTGAGCACTTTGACCGCGCGCCAGTTCATCTCGACCACCTGCCCGATGTGGGCTTCGATGTCGTCGAACTGGATCCAATCTCCGACTCGGAAGGGTCGCTGGGCCTGGATGGCGAGCCCCGCGAAGAGGTTGCCGAGGGTGTCCTGCAGACTCAGGCCGATGACCGCCGTGAGCAAGGCCGAGGTGGTCAAGAGCGATCCGAGCTCCACCCCGGCCGAACGGAGCGTGTTGAACACGACGCCGGTGTAGAGAAGCGCCTGGATCAAGTCCCGCACGATGCGCGGCACATCCCCGCCGAGCATCTTCGTGACGACGGAGTGCAGCAGGATCAGAAAGAAGCTGCGCGCACACGACAGACCGAGGAAGAAGATGGACGTGACGCGAAGTGGCTCCCGTTCGATGCGTCCCGGTTCATCCAGGGTGTGCGCGAACATGAGCAGCACCGCGATGACCAAGAAGACGAGCGGTGCTTTCACCGCGCCACGGGTTCCGGCCGGCAGCAGCACCGGGAGGAGCAAGATCAGGCACGCCGCGACGACGAACGCCACCTGCGTCGACGAGTTCACCTGGGCGAGCCACTCCACGGACAGAGGTGTACCCGACCCCAGCCAACCGCGCGAGGTGCCTCCTCATCCGCGTGCCCCTGCCCCTTGCCCCTGCCCTTGCCTTTGCCCTTGCCCGCCGATCAGCGGTCAGATCGCTTGATCAGCGCGACGAGCATCGCGACGACCTGCTCAAGATGAGGCGCTCGCGGCTCTCTCGTCGGACTTCGACGCGATGTACCACTGCCCGATGCCCAGCGGCTTCGTCCGCTGGGCATCGGGCTCCGATTCGCGGCCTCGCCGTCGCGAAACACACGGCGTCCACGACGCGGGCAAGGGCACGGGCAAGGGCAAGGGAGCAGGTCGCTTTTCAGCGACCTGCTAGACCAGCGCGTTCTCTCGGCCGCTGTCCCGGACGAAGATGCAGGTCGCGTGCGCGAGGCCGACCCAGCGTTTGAGCAGCTCCGGGTCCGGGCTCGGCGGCATGCCGATGATGTTCACGTCGGCGATGGGCGCGTCCGCCAGGCTCTCTTCGAACCCGCCGACCATCACTTTGCACTCCACGTCGCTCGGGAAGCGGGCGAGGTCGCGCAGCTCGTGCTGAAACGCGAGCACCGCCTCGACGTCCGTGCCCTCGGGCACGCAGGAGATGAGGCGGACATCGGCGCCCCAGCGTCGCAGGAGTCGGTAGCCGGTCAGGAGGTTGAGGTTGAGGTTGCCCGAGGAGAAGGCCTCCACCGCGTCCAGTTCACCCGGCGGCGTGCGCACCCAGAGGTTGACCCGCTTGCGCTCGCCGAACCCGGCCTTCGGATGCATGGCGATGATGAGCATGCCGACGCCGAGTTGCTGGACCGCTTCGGCGTAGCGCTGCGTGTCCGCGCGTTCGATGTGTTCTTCGTCGTACGGAATGACAAGCACGTTCGGCCGGAAGAATGCCGCCTGCAGTGCCTCCATGCTCTGGAGCACCCCGGCCACGGTGTCCTCCCCATGGACCACCGCCGCGCTCGACTGGACGCCGCCTTCGCGAAAACTCTCCGCGAGCTTCTTCAACCGCTCGCGCATCGCGTCCTTGTCGCCGTCGCCGAGGCCGAGCAGCGTGATCGACCCGTCGGGGGACGTGAGGTCGAGGTAGAGCTGGAACTGTCCGCGGACCATCTCCGGATCGATCACCGGGATCATGATGTTCGGCTTCCAGGCGCGTTGGTTGGTCTGGTCCTTTTCGGTGACCCGCGCGGCGGCCCATTGTGCCAGCGCGACGAACACACTCGAACGCACGTCTTCGGATTCGTCGAACTGACCTCGGCGCGAGATGTAGATGTAGAACGCGATCACCAGGCCGAACGAGATCAGGCCGAACGTCGGGTTGACGATGAACATCGAGAAGATGCATCCGACCAAGCCGAAGAGGGGGATCACGAACCCAATCCGCAGAGTCGGTCGGAAGCTCACGAGCCCCACGCCGTTCTCCACCAGCACGACCAGATTCAGCACCGCGTAGGTGATGAGGAAGAACATCGTGACGACGGGCGCGATGGCGTTCAGGTCGCGCACCATCACGCAACCGAGCGTCAAGAGCGAGGTGACGATGATCGCCGCGCGTGGGTTCCCGTCCGGCGAGGCTTTCGCCATGGTCTTCGCGAACGGAATGACGCGGTGCTGTCCCATGGCCATCAGGATGCGGGGACCGCCAACGAGCCCGGCGAGGGCAGAGGAAGCCGTGGCGCCGAGCAAACCCGCGAGCACGATCGGCGGCCAGATGCTCCGATCGATGACGATGTTGTAGTTGGTCAGCAACTCTTCGCGGGTGCCGGCACCGGCACACCAGTACGCGAGCACGAAGTACACGATCGAGCTGATGCCGATGGCCCACAGGGTGCCGGCGGGAATCGCGCGGCGGGGGTCCTTCAGATCGCCGGACATGTTGGCGCCGGCGAGAATGCCGGTGGTCGCTGGGAAGAAGACCGCGAAGACTCCCCAGAAGTCGGTGCCTTGGAAGCCGTTCTCTGGGAACCCTTGGTACTCGCCCCACCACATCGGGTCTTGCGTCACCGGATGGAACGTGACCTCGCTGCCGAAGATCGAGATCAGCGACCCGATGATGATCGCCATGATGATGTACTGAACGCGGAACGCGAGGTCGGCGCTGATGTAGGAGATGGCGGCGAGCACCGTGAAGACACAGAGGTCGATGACCAGCGGAGGATGGTCGGGGAAAATCCAGAGCCAGCCCTCCCGGAACCCGATGATGTACATCGCGACGCCGAGCGGGCGCGTCAGGTAGAGCGGCAAGCCGATCGCGCCCCCGACCTCGAAGCCGAGGGAGCGCGCCATGATCGCGTAGGGGCCGCCTGGACCGATCCGGGTGTTGGTCGCGATCGAACTCAGCGAGAGTCCGGTGGCGGCGGTGATGCCCATCGCCAGAAGCATCACGAGCCAAGTGCCGATGACTCCGGCGTTGCCCACCGACCAGCCAATCCGGACGTACATGATGACGCCGAAGATGGTCAGCAGCGTCGGCAGGAAGACGCCGGTGAAGGTTCCGAAGAGCACCCGTTGGCGCCCTCCGTTCTGCTCCGGTACGGCGCCGCCCGAGTCACCCGTGGGTTCGCCGCCCACGGCGGCCGGGGCGGACGCGACGGGGGGACCAGGCGGGAGGGCGGGTGTCGAGTCCGTCACGGGGAGGGCTACCGTAGATGATCTCCCGATCGTTTGTGAAGAACTCTGGTCAGTACGAGAAGCGACGCATGCTGACGTTCATCAGCAGGCCGATGCCCATCATCACCGTGAGCACGCTCGAGCCGCCGTAGGAGAAGAGCGGGAGGGTCATGCCGACCACGGGCAGCATGCCGCTGACCATGCCGACGTTGATGATGGCCTGCCAGAAGATCATCGCGCTGACACCGACCGCGACCACGGCGCCGAACCGGTCTTTGGCTTGAGACGCCGTCTTCAATCCCCAGATCACCAGAAAGAGGTAGAGCCCGAGGATCAACATGCTGCCTGCAAAGCCCTGCTCCTCGGCCCACACGCTGAACGGAAAGTCGGAGTGCTGGTCGGGCAGGAATCGGAACTGGTTCTGGGTGCCCTGCATGAAACCCTTGCCCCAGGCTCCACCGCTCCCGATCGCGACCTGGGATTGGTGCGCGTGCCAGCCGGTGTCGAGCAGGTCCTGGGAGTCGCCCATCCACTGCTCCCAGAACGCTCGGATCCGGTTCTTCTGGTACTCCTTCAGCAGGTACGTCCAGGTCAGCGGAGCGCTGAGCGTGAAGGCGACCGCCAAGGTGAAGAGCGACCGGAGCTTGAGGTTCGTGAGCACCATGACGGTACCGAAGATGAATGCACAGATGAGCGCGGTGCCGAGGTCGGGCTGGGCCAGGATGAGACCCATCGGGAACGCGAGAATGAGTCCCGGAATGACCAGATCTTTGAGCGTGCGCCCATCGGTCTTCGGATCGTTGTGCAGGTACTTGGCGAGCGCGATCACCAAGAAGATCTTCATCAGCTCACTCGGCTGGAGCGAGAACCCGCCGAGGTTGATCCATCGGGTCGAGCCCCGGATCGTGGTGCCGAGCAGGAAGACGAGCACGAGGAGGGTCACGCCGCCGCCGTAGATCAGCCAGGCGTTGCGCTCGTAGTGGCGGTAGTCGATGGCTGCGACGAGGACCGCGACCCCCGCACCGAGCGTGAGCCAGTAGATCTGCTGGATGTACGCATCGGCGACGGCGCCGCTCGCACTCGTCGCGCTGTACAGGTTCACGACACCGAGCACGGCGATGGCGCAGGTCACGACGAAGAGCGGCCAGTCGAACTGGTCGCGGAACGTCCGGACGAGTGCCACTTAGCGGCGCCCCCGTGGTGGGCTGGCACGCAACGCGTCGCGCAGGTGCGGGACACGTCGGTCTTCGCGGAGGGTCGGGCGCGCGGTGGTCGAGGGCTCGAGCGAGGCGGTCGTGGGCCGTCCGCCGAGGTAGTCCTGCAAGATGCGAATGGCGATCGGCGCGGCGGTGCGACCACCGGGGCCGCCATGCTCGACCAGCACCACGATCGCCACCTCGGGGTCGTCCACCGGCGCGTACCCGGCGAACCACGCGTGGGAGCGGTTGAAGTACCAGGCCCGCCGGGTGTCGACGTCCCGTCGCGGGGTGCCCGGCGCGATCTCGGCCGTTCCGGTCTTGCCGGCGATGTCCACGCCGCCTTCGATGCGCGCGTCGTAGGCCGTGCCGCCCTGCTGGTTCACGACCCCGTTCAGTCCGCTCTGGATCAAGGCGAGGTGCTCGTCTGTGATGTCGATCCGGCGGTTGATGACCGGTGCGAACTCTTCGATCAGCGTTCCATCGGGCTCACGGATGGACTCGACCAACTGGGGTTGGTAGAGGATGCCGCCGTTCGCGAGCGCGCCGTACGCGAGGGCGAGCTGCAAGAGCGTCACGCGGGTGTTTCCCTGGCCGATCGCGGTGTTGAGGGTGTAGCCGACGCGAAAGCGCCCAAACCGATCCTCGTACCACTCCCGCGTCGCCAGGAACCCGCGCGCTTCGCTGTTGATGCCGATGCCGGTGCGCTGTCCGAGACCGAAGCTGCGGGCCTGCCGGTTGAGGCGCTCGAGGCCCACCTGTTCGGCGAGCTTGTAGAAGTAGACGTTGCAGGACTGGACCAACGCGGTCCGCATGTCGACCTCGCCGTGCGCGCTGGTGCACAACTTGGGACGGGTGTCGTTGCCGACCGTGTAGTAGCCGATGCACTCGACCCGGTCGGACGGGTTGAGAATCGAGTCACCGAGCGCCGCGAGCGCACTGATCGGTTTGAAGGTCGATCCGGGGAAGTACGATTCGTAGATCGTCTTGTCGATCAGAGGCCGGAACGGGTCCGCGCGAAGCTCGTCGTACGCCGCGTGGCTGATGCCGTTCGAGATCTGATTGAGGTCGTAGGTCGGCTTGCTGAAGAGGGCGCGCACGCGGCCGCTCTTCACGTCGATCACCACCGCCGAGCCGGCGGGGTGTCCCGCGAACGCGTGTTCGATGGAGCGCATCAGCTCCATGTCCAGGCTGAGGACGAGATCGTGCCCGGGCTCGGGTGGGTTGACCTCTTCGCGCTCCGCCGCGAGTTGGGTGGCGTTGCGCTGTCGCCGGCCCCGCGCGTCGACGAGCACCCGGCGGAATCCGCGCTGGCCGCGCAGCTGATCTTCCCACGCCCGCTCGACCCCCATCCGGCCTACGACGTCCCCGGGACCGTAGTCTTCCGCGAGCCGCTCGAGGTCCTCTGCGCTCACCTCGTTGAGGTAGCCGACGGCGTGCGCGCCGAGCGCCCCGTACGGGTACAGCCGCACTGGGCGGGGCAAGACGTCCAGACCGCGGAGGTCGTTCTGATGGGTCTCGATCGCGGCCATCTGGTCGCGGTCGATGTCGCGGAACATCTCGATCTGGTGCATGCGCCGATGCAACGGAATCGCCGCGATGCGCCGGCGCAGGTGGGCGCGCTCGTCCGGGTCGAGATCCATCAGCTCGCACAGCAGATCGATGTCCTCGGGGCTGAGCAGTTGAGGCGTGAGGTAGACGTCGTAGCTCGGCCGGTTGCTCGCGACGAGTCTGCCGCGGGCATCGCGCACGATGCCGCGGGTGGCCGGGAGTCGAAACGTCTTGGTGATGTTCTCCCGTGCAATCGCCGACCAGTGTTCGCGCTGAACGAGCTGCAGCTGGACCATGCGGCCCACCAGGGCGAGAAACACGATCGAGACGACCAGCGCCATCCATTTGTAGCGCTTGCGAAACTCGCCGACCTCTCGACGTGGGGAGAGCATCACCATGCGTGAGACCCTCCGGTGGGTTGCCGACGGGACACCCGGCACGGGTGCGGGCTGTTGGAGCCGCGGTGCATTTCACGCCAGGTCACGCGGGGCTCTCTTCCCGCTTGCGGCCGAGGTTCTGATCGATGCGCTGTACGAGCGTAAAGACGATCGGACTCAGCAGCGCCGTGGAGGTTGCCGGTGCGAGGAGGACCAGCGCGGTGTCCGCGGCGCCACCGGCCGGGAAGGGGGCGGGAAGCGAAAAGATGGCGCGCAGTGCGACGGTGGTTCCGCCGGCCAGCACAGCCACGACGAAGGTCAGCGCGATTTGGAACCCCGGCCCCCGCAACAAGAGCCGAAGGCCCGCTCCGCGCGCGAGCACGAACGTCGCGACGCAGATGAAGGTCTGGAGACTCATGAGGTTGCCGCTGAAGAGGTCCAACAGATAGCCGAGAAGGAAGCTCACGAATGCACCCCGCACGAGCGGGACGTCCGGCGCGACCCCCACGTACAAGACGATGGGCAGGAGCAGGTGCGGGGAGAACGGATGAATCGTCAGAACGCTTCCCAGCATCGACTGCACGAGCAGCAAGGAGAATCCCAGTCCGACGATCGCGATGCTGCGAAAGCTCGGCTGCATCACTCTTCCTCGTCTTCTTCGTCCCTGGCCGAGGCGGGCTGGCGGGCCCCGTGGGTGAGGATCAACACCTCTTCGAGTGCGGAGAAGTCGACCGAGGGGGTGACCTCGACCTGCTGGTAGAGCCCGAACTCCTGGCGCTCCACCCGAGTCACCCGACCGACCAAGATCGATGCGGGGAACCGCCGGCCGAGCCCAGAGGTGTAGACCTCGTCCCCCACCTCGACCTCGTCGTCGCGCCCGAGGTACTGGACCCGGCACAGGTAGCGGTTGGTCTCACCGGTGCCGCGCAACATGCCGCGCGCGCCGGTCCGCTGGACGACCACGTCGATCGCGCTCTCCTGGTCGACCGTGAGCAGGACGTCGGAGTGGCGTCCGGCGGTCCGACGAATCTGGCCGACGAGCCCCAGCGAACTGACCACCGGCATGCCGTGTCGCACGCGGTCGCGCGCGCCTCGATCGACCCGCACCCGGATGACACGGAAGAATGGAGAGATGTCCTTGGCGATGACGCGCGCGCTGATCGTCTCCCCGCCGAGACGTTCGCGCAGCTGCAGCAGATCACGCAGGCGTTCGTTCTCGCGGGCTTCGCTCCGCAGGAGCCGCACCTCTTCCTGGAGCCGTTCGTTCTCGGTGCGCAGCCGGCTGTTGTCGCGTCCGACATCGACCAGATAGAAGTACTCCTCGAGCACCCCGCTGGTCGCGAAGGCGGTCTCGGCGGCGACGTAC
This sequence comes from Deltaproteobacteria bacterium, assembly GCA_034670305.1. Classification (GTDB taxonomy): domain Bacteria; phylum Myxococcota_A; class Polyangia; order Polyangiales; family Houyiibacteriaceae; genus JAXMNT01. The sequence continues at coordinate 139,640 of JAXMNT010000015.1, read as the reverse complement.
TGCACGGGGCCACTGAGCGAGAGGAACATCTGGTCGAGCACGTTCGTGTCCGCCGGATCCTTGAGGTTCGCGCTCAAGAAGAAGAACGGAAGCACCAGCAAGGCGACCGTGATCGCGGCGTCCCGGAAGCGGCGAAACTGGTTCACGAGGCGCTACTCGCCCGAGCGATGGACGTGTGTTCGGCGGTCATGCCACACACGCCAGATCAGTTGATCGTGACTTCTTTGAGGAGGTCGAGGTGGTCGAGCGCTTTGCCCGACCCGAGTACGACCGCGGAGATCGGCTCGTCGGCGACCATGACGGGGAGGCCTGTCTCCTCGCGAAGGAGCACGTCGAGGTTGCGCAGCAGTGCACCACCGCCGGTCAGGACGATGCCCTTGTCGACGATGTCCGCGCTGAGCTCAGCGGGCGTCCGCTCCAATGCGGTCATCACGGCTTCGACGATGGCGTTGATCGGCTCGCTCAACGCGTCGCGGATCTCGTCCCCGTTGACGATGACCGTCTTCGGCACACCCGCCACCAAGTCTCGGCCTTTGACTTCCATCGTGCTGCCTTCGTCTTCCGCGTAGGCGTTGCCGATGGTGCACTTGACGCGTTCGGCGGTCTGTTCACCGATGAGCAAGTTGTACTTGCGTTTCATGTACGCGATGATCGCTTCGTCCATCTTGTCGCCACCGACACGCACCGACTGCGAGTAGACGATGCCGGCCAACGAGATGACCGCGACTTCCGTCGTCCCACCGCCAATGTCGACGACCATGTTGCCGCTCGGTTCGGTGATGGGCAGTCCCGCCCCGATCGCCGCCGCCATCGGCTCCTCGATCAGGTAGACCTCACGCGCGCCGGCGCCCTCAGCGCTCTCTTTCACGGCCCGCTTCTCCACCTCGGTGATCCCGAACGGGACACAGATGATGATGCGCGGTTTCACCAGCGTGCGCCGGTTGTGCGCCCGGGAGATGAAGTACCGGAGCATGGCCTCGGTGATCTCGAAGTCGGCGATGACGCCGTCGCGGAGTGGGCGGACGGCGGTGATGGAGCCCGGCGTCCGGCCGAGCATCTCTTTGGCTTCCTTGCCAACGGCCAGGACCTTCTTGGCGCCGCGGGGGTCCTGCTGGACCGCGACGACCGAGGGTTCACACGAGACGATGCCGCGGCCCTTGACGTAGATCAGGGTCGTCGCGGTTCCGAGATCGATCGCGAGATCGTTGGAGAATAGTCCGTAGAGCCAATCGAAGAGCATGGGGCTGCCCGACCTGAGTGCGTCGTCCGTGAGACCGCGAGATGCGCGGCCGTGGGTGGGTGGGACGCGCGAAGAGCGCGCGACCGGAACCTAAATGCCTGAGATTCTTGTGATTTTCCTAGACAACGACCACTGGGGTCACTGGGTATTAACAGATCGCCAGGGGGTGATCAAGCGAGGGCACGCGGGGAAACTCCTGTCCCTATTTGGGGACGTCGGCATACCGGCAGCCCGGTGACGGCAGAATGGGGACCTGTGGACCACGGGAGGAAACCCCTCGAGAAGAAAAAAAATGCCCGTGATCCCAATTGCCGTACCCGTTAGGTTTCCAAGGGAGAGCATGTCGGTGAACAAGATCACGGAAACGGAGCGGCGGGCCAGAGAGGCCACCGCCCTCGTCGATGCCGCGAAGGCGGGCGACGACCGGGCGTTCGAGGAGCTCTTCCGTCGCTACCGTCCGCGCATCTACGCGCTCGCGCTCCACCTCACGGGTCAGCCGAGCGATGCGGAAGACATCACCCAGGATGCGTTCCTGAAGGCCTACAGCAAACTCGCCGGGTTCGAAGGACGCAGTGAGTTCTTCACGTGGCTGTACCGCATCACGCTGCACCGGGCGCTCAATGTGCGTCGCAACCGGGGCAGGCGACGCACGGTGGGACTCGAGGACCCGCGTGTCATGGCCGCTGTCGCGGTCGATGCCCATGGCGATCCACGCCGCGCGCTCGAACTCCAGGAAGCCTACGCACATCTGCTGGCTGCGTTCGATCGGCTCAGCCCGACGTTGCGCACCACCGTTGTCCTCACGACGCTGCAGGGCCTCTCCTACAAAGAAGCTGCCGTCGTTCTCAACACGAGCGAAGGCACGGTCGCGTGGCGGGTCCATGAGGCGCGCCGGAAACTGCAGGGCCACATGGAGCGGCTGCAGAAAGAACCGACGCCGACCCACATCAAGATCCGCGCACGCAAGATCAGCCAAGAGGGAGACGCTGGCCGTCGCCTCGAGAAGGCGATCGCTGCGCTGATGCCGGACCCGAACCCCGAACCAGCGTAGCCGCGCGCTGCGCCAAGCCGCGAAGGCGCGCTAAGCCGCGAAGGTCTCGGCGCTCAGCCGCCGCTCAGGTTCAGCCGCCGTCGACGCCCGCGTCCATGCCGCCCGCATCGACCATCGTTCCGGCGTCTTCGTCCGTGCCTGCGTCGACGCCCGCGTCGTCCATCATCGGTGCCGCACAGCGAGCGATGATGATCGAGAGGTGGCCCGCTTGCATGCGCGTGCCCACTCGGTTCGGTCCGCGCTCCCACCCCTCGTCCGCCAGACAATCGCCCGCGGGGTTGGCGTACAGCGCCTCGAGGTCGCCCGGATCGACGTTGGTGTAGATGCCAAGCCCGTCGTCCGAGGTCGCCGTCAGCTCCCCGTTCGGGATGGAGTCCATCGTGTAGTAAGGGCCTTCGCCCGACATCGGATCGAGCGTGGCGGTCACACCGGCGAGGCCTTCGCCGGGTCCGGACTGCGAGAGAAACGCCAGCTGCCCCTTGTCGGGGTCGAGCGTCGCACCCACCGCGGCGAGCAGCGGCTGGATGTTCGAACGTTTCACGATCTCGAGACGCACCCGGCGGGTCTCGTCGGTCGACGTGAACGTGCTCAGGAGCGGGTAGTAACGGGTCGCGTTGCTGCGCAGTTGCAACTCGAGGTTCACCGGGACTTCGATTTCGCCGGTGCCATCGGTGGCAACCGTGGTGCACGGCAGCTGGTCGAACCCGTCCACGCACACGACCGCATTCGGTACGCCGTCGCCGGTCAGCAGATCGCGCACGTCGAGTTCCCACGTCACCGTCGGCCCCGCGTCGCCAGGCACGAACGTGTCTGAGACCTCACCGGTGTCGACGGGATCTTCTCCCGCGTCCACTTCGATTCCGTCGTCGTCCCCACACGCCAAGAGCCCACAGGCCAAGGCAGCCACCCACCAAACACGAGTCATGGCGCAAAGCATACAGGCTGGCGCCACAGAAGAAACGCTCGCCTCCTTACCCCCGGTTCGCCCGCAGGCCCATGACCGATTGACGGCCTCGACCCGGAAGCGCGATGCTCGCGCCGCCGTGGATGCATCCAAGCGATCTTGCTGGCGAATGATCGGACTGGCGCTGGCGGCCACGTTCGTCGCGCCGTCGCTCGGGTACGCGCAGGACGAGTCGGTCGCGTCCCGGCCGTTGGTCAGCATCGTCGCGCTCGCCGTGCTGACACTCTTGCCCTTCGTCTTCATGACCACGACCTCGTTCGTGAAGATCAGCGTCGTGCTCTCGATCCTGCGCAACGCGCTCGGCACCGGGCAGGTCCCCTCGGGCACGGTCATCACGGCACTGGCGGCCATACTCACCCTCTATGTGATGACGCCCGTCGGACAACGGATCGCGGAGGCGGCTGGCCCGAGTGTGGAGCGCATCGACCTTCAGGAGCCGTTCGAAGAGGACAGCATGGAGGCCATCCTCGAGGCCATCGACCGGGGCAAAGAACCGCTCCGCGAGTTCCTCGAGCGCAACGCGGGCGAACGCGAACGGGAGCTCTTTCTCGACCTCGCGCGCCGGGCCCGCGATCCCGATACCCGCGACGACGTGAACGCCGACGACTTGATGGTGCTGCTTCCGGCGTTCTTGATCACAGAGCTGGCCGAAGCGTTTCAGGTCGGGTTTCTGGTGTTCATCCCGTTCTTGGTGATCGACATGGTGGTTGCGAACGTCTTGCTCGCGCTCGGCATGCACATGCTCAGTCCCACCACGGTCAGCCTCCCGTTCAAGCTGTTGCTCTTCGTGCTGGTGGAGGGCTGGTACCTGCTCGCGCGGGCGCTCGTGCTCTCCTACTTCTGACCTCTCGGCAGGATAGATCCGTCTGGCAGTCTCGCGAAGCGCGAGGCAGCCCATGCTCCGTCTCGCGAAGCGAGCCAGGCCGGTCGTGGCATGGGCCGGTTGCGCAGCGGTCGTCGCGACCCCACCTTCGGGCAGCCATGTCACTGCAAACCGAGCTACTCGATGATCTGAAGACCGCCATGAAGGCCAAGGACGAGGTCACCCGCGACACGCTGCGGATGCTCAAGTCCGAACTGGGCAAAGCGGAACTCGACAAGGGCGCCGCCCTCTCCGCGGACGAAGAACTCGCGATCCTCATGCGCGGGGTCAAGACCCGCAAAGAGAGCGCCAGCGCCTACGACGATGGCGAGCGGCCGGAGCTCGCGGCGCGGGAGCGGGCCGAGATCCTCGTCATCGAGAAGTACCTGCCGACGGCCCTGACCGAAGAGGAAGCACGGGCCAGCATCACGCAGCTCGTTGCGGAACTCGGCCTGACCGAGAAGAAGCAGATGGGCGCCTTGATGAAAGCCATCATGGCCAAACACCGCGGCACCATCGACGGCAAGATGGCCTCCAAGATCGCTTCTTCCCTGCTCGGGTAACAGCCACGAAGCGCTGAAGACGGGCCTCCGTTCTCCTCGCCGAGGCCCAAAACCCCATCCAAACAACACGGCGGGCTCGGTTCGTTCGACGTCCTGCGCTGTCTTGCGGGCGTGGGCACGGCACCGGCACCGGCGCGGCCCGCACACCGGATACTGCCGCCTTGTTGCATCCGGTGGTACAGAGGTTCGGTGTGGGAGGCATTGCACCGGACGTTTCATGACCCGCGCACCCGCGCGTACCGGGCCGTGGAGAGCAGCGTTTGGTTCCTGCTCGTCGTCTCCATCTTGCTTCTGTTCGCCGAACCCTTCCTCGAAGGCCCCGCCGAGCTGGTCGGGCGGGTGGTGGATGTCGTCATCCTCGGGTTGTTCGCGATCGAGTTGGTGTTGAGGGTCGCCACCTTCCAGCCGGTGGAACTCGCCGTGTTCCGCAAGCCGCCGATCGGCGCACTCCGAGCCCACATCTGGAGCCGGGTCCGGTTCCTCGCGCGACCGCTGAACATGGTGGACCTGATCACGGTCCTTGCGGTCGTTCCCGCACTGCGCGGCCTGCGGGCATTGCGACTGTTGCGGCTGCTGCGATCGCGCCGACTGTTCAAGTACGGCAACCCGTTCTCCGGAATGATCCACGCGTTCGAGCGCGACCGCGTGCTCTGGCTGGCGGCGTTCTCCGTGCTGGGCATCGAGACCGCGCTCGGTGGGGTGAGCCTCTACCTCGTCGAACGCAGCGCCGGCGGCGTCGAGAGTGTCGGCGAAGGCATCTGGTGGGCGCTCGTGACGTTGACGACGGTCGGCTACGGGGACGTCACGCCGGCCACCGACCTCGGCCGGGTGATCGCCGGCTTCTTGATGGTGGGCGGCATGTTCACCCTCGCACTTTTCGCCGGCCTGGTCGGTCACAGTCTCTTGAACGCGGTGCTCAGCATCCGCGAGGAGCAGTTTCGAATGAGTGGCTACACGAACCACATCGTCGTGTGTGGATACGAAGCAGGACACGACCTGCTCATCAAGGCGCTCGACGACGAACTCGACATCGAGCGCACCCGCGTCGTGCTCTTCGCGCCGAGTGAGCGGCCCGCCGGGATCCCACCAGAGATCCTGTGGGTCACTGGAGACCCGTCGAAGGAGAGCGAGCTGGCCAAGGTGCGGATGTCGTATGCGCGCGGCGTCGTGGTGATCGGCTCCCGCGCCACCACCCCTCAGATGGCGGACGCGAACACGCTGCTGACCACATTCACCATCCGCTCCTACATGGCCAAACAGGAGAGCACGAAGGACCGGCACATGCCGCTTCAGATCGTGGTCGAGATCCTCGACTCTGAGAACATCACCCATGCGCGCTCCGCTGGCGCGGACGAGATCATCGAGTCTCGCCGGCTCGGGTTCGTCATGCTCTCGCACACCCTGGCGTTCCCCGGCGTGGGCACGGTCACGAGTGAAGTGATTGCCGCCGGTGGCAACAACTTCTACGTGGGCTGGGTGCCCAAGGAACTCATCGGCAAGACCTACGGTGAAGTCTCTGCGGCGCTCCGCAAACGACACGGCATCCAGGTGGTCGGCACCGTGTGCCCCGACACCTCCAAACAGATGATCAACCCGGCCGACGAAGTCGAGATCGGTCCCGACGACGAGGTCGTGTACCTCGCCAGCGAGCCCGTGCTCGCCGTCGTGCAAAGCTGACATGACCACCACCAAAACGGCCTCGAAGACGAAGAAGAAGAAGAAGCGCACCATCCGGGGCAAACTGCGTCCACTGCAGGTGCGGCCCGGTGCGCGCTACGCATGCTTCGGCGACGGTCTTTGCTGTACCGACATTCACGCCATCGGTCCCATCACCAGCAAGGAGCGTGTGCACCTCTCGCTTGTGGCCGACGGGCTCACTGGCTTCGACTCGCTGGTGCAGAGCCACGTGCTCAAGATGAAGAAGGAAGACGGCAGTTGTGTGCTGCTCGGCCAAGAGCAGCGGTGCATGGTGCACGACGCGATGGACGGGCTTCTCTTGCCGCGGAGTTGCAAGCGCTTCCCGATCGGCTTGACCGCCACCCCGGACGGAGGACGGGTCACCGTCGAACACCGCTGCTCGTGTCAGAACCTCGGCGACGCACCGCAGGTGACGGTCGAAGCCACCCACCCCGTGCTCGTCGATCGCGGTGGCCGCCTGCGCCCCAACCACCGCGTCGGTGCTCGGGTGAAGATGAGCGGGCGCGCGCACGTGAAGTTCGCGACCTACGTCGGCATCGAGACGCCCATGCTCGAAGCGCTGGAGTCGGGCGCGGACCCTGCCCAGGTCCTCGACGCGAAACCGTTCCCGAAGCTGAAGACCGCAGACTGGAAGAAGGTCGGGGGCGGCATGAGCGCGAACATTGGCGACACCCGATTCGACCACGCCATGCGGATCTTCGGCGACGGCATCTGCCGCCGCGAAGGCATGAAGCTCAAGAACCCAGAGACCGTCCGGCCCTGGTCCGATGCCTACGAGCGGGCGGAGAAACGGACCAAGGAGAAGGATCCGCGCACGGTCTACGCCGCGTGGATCGCCGACTCGATTTGGATGATGTACTGGACCGGCTACGCCTCGTTCGCCCAGTACCGGACCGAGCTCGCCACCCGCTATGCGCTGGCGCAGCAGCTCGCGGCGGATTCGGTGGCACTCGGCATGCGGCCGGATCGCGCGGCCGCGGAGTCGATCACCATCGTCGATCTCGTCGGCACCTCTTCCTGGTGGGAGAGCGTGATCTACCGGATGGCCGTCAGCTAGCAGGTCGCTGAAAAGCGACCTGCTCCCTTGCCGTTGCCCTTGCCCGTGCCCTTGCCCGCGTCGTGGACGCCGTGTGTTCGAGACGGCGAGGCCGCGAATCGGAGCCCGATGCCCAGCGGACGAAGCCGCCGGGCATCGGTCGGTGCTACGCGGCGCAGCTCCGCAGCCGCGCGACGCGTAGGAGGTTGTTGCGGCGCCGGCCAGGTAGGCGGCGAACTGTGTCTTGCGTCTGCCTCCCGCGAGGCCGTGCTCAGCTCCGAGACCAGATCGATCGCGCTGCGACTTCCGTCGTCGCCAACATCGCCGAGGGCGCAGGCGAGTTCAGTCCCAAGCAGAAGGCCTGCTTCTATCGGATGGCCCGGCGCTCCGCGATCGAGGTCGTCTCCTGGCTCGAAATTACGGACCGTCGGGCCGAGGCATCGAGGCCCGATATCGAACGGGCTCTGGCCCACCTCGAGCAGGTCGTCGCGATGCTCGTCGCGCTGATCAAGCGATCTGACCGCTGATCCGCGGGCAAGGGCAAAGGCAAGGGCAGGGGCAAGGGGCAGGCTGCGAGTCTCGCGAAGCGAGCCAGGCGTAGTGCAATTAAGAAGGAATCAGATCAGGGCGCGACTGCGGTCGTCGTGCGATCGGTTGGTCGAGCAACTTGTGCAGGTCCGGTCGGACGGCTGCGTAGCTGGCGCCGAGCGCGACGACGTGCATCGGGTCCAGGTCGAAGCGGGGCCGTTTTCCGAAGTAAGTGCCGACGAGTTCGTGGAGCCCGGGCAACATCGTGGAGCCGCCCGCGAGGAACACGGCGTCCATTTGTTGGGCCGGCACGCGGGCTTTGGAGAGCGCTGCGTCGCAGAGCGCGAACGTCTTGTGCACGAAGCTCGCGCCGATGTGTTCCACGACCTCTCGGGTCATCGGCACCGGATCGATGTTCTGCGGCGCGGCGGGGTCGATCTCGGTGATCGGGATGCCGACCTCGTCGCGGGTGGCGAGGGTGCGTTTGGCCCACTCGCATGCGCTGACGAGTCGCCGCCAGGTGCTTCGATCGGAGCCGAGGTCCCAGCGGTGTTCTCGAAGCACGATGCCTGCGACCCGTTTGGCGAGCACTTCGTCGACGTCGTCGCCGCCCAGAAACGGGTCGCCGTCGTACGCGAGCACCCGGAACGGGAACGCGTGGCAATCGACGATCGCGAGGTCGAAGGTGCCCCCGCCAAAGTCGTAGACCGCGGCGTAGCGAAGGTTGCTTCGCTGGAGGTACGCGATGGCGGTCGCGACCGGTTCGTCGATGACGCCGATGGCCGGGAACCCAGCGCCTCGGATCGCGTCGCGCGTCGCCGAGCGCTGCCGCTGATCGAACGCGGCCGGCACGGTGACGATGGCGGTGGTGTCTCGGGCGACCACGCCGGCGCGGTGGGCGGCGTAGCTGACGATCTGCCCGGCGACGTGGGTCGGGCTGAAGACGCCGAGACGGGTCCGGAAACCAAACTCGTTGCTGCCTGTTCCGGTGAGCCGCGGCCCGAAGTACGACTGAAACTCGTCGCGCCACGACACGACGAAGGGTCTGCCGATGAGACGCTTCGACGAAAGAATGGTCTGTTCGGGATCGATGGCGCGGCGGTCGAGCGCGCGGCGGCCGACGAGCACGGGTCCATCGGGCGGCACCGACATGGCGCTCGGCACGATGGGCGTTCGGCCCTTGGGATGAAGCGCGCGTCCCGCCCGTGCCAAGACGGTGTGGGTGGTGCCGAGGTCGATTCCGAGGGTGCTCATGGGTTCGCGTCGATGCGTCCCCCAACGCCAGCCGGGTGTAGCTCGGTAGAAGATCAGCGCAAGCGTTTTGGGTGGGGTCCGCGGGCACGAATCCCAACCCAGACGTCGCCCGAAGTCCCGTCAGACGCGTTCGATGATGGTCGCGATGCCCATGCCGCCACCGATGCACAGCGTGATCAGCGCGGTGTTGAGGTCGCGTCGCTCGAGCTCGTCCACCGCGGTCTGAAGCAGCATGGCGCCGGTGGCACCGAGGGGGTGTCCGAGCGCGATCGATCCACCGGCCATGTTCACCTTGGCGCGATCGACGCCGAGGTTGCGCATGGTCTGAAGCGGCACGACGGCGAACGCCTCGTTGATCTCCCACAGATCGATGTCGTCCGCGGTCATGCCGGCTTTCTCGAGCGCCCGCTTCGAAGCGGGCGTGGGTGCGGTCAGCATGATGATCGGCTCGGCGCCGGCGGTGGCCATCGCACGGATCTTCGCGCGCGGTTTGACACCGTGCGACGTCACGTAGGCCTGGGAGGCGAGGAGCACCGCGGCGGCACCATCGACGATGCCGCTCGAGTTGCCCGCGTGGTGGATGTGCTGGATCGCCTTCGCCTCCGGGTAGCGGGCGAGTGCGATCCCGTCGAGCGTCTCACCATTCGGTCCGACCGGCATCGCGCCCATCTTGACGAACGACGCGTTGAGCCCTGCGAGCGACTCCTTCGTGGTGCCGGGCCGCGGGTGTTCGTCGCGGGAGAGCACCACGTCTCCGGTTGCGGGATCCTTCACGTCGAAGAGTGCCCGATCGAACCACCCGCGTTCGATCGCTTCGGCCGCGCGCTTCTGGGACTCGGCCGCGAACTCGTCGGCGTCTTCTCGGGTGAACCCTTCCAGGGTCGCGATGAGATCGGCGCTGATGCCCTGGGGCACCTGCATGTGCTTCTTGCGGAGGTGCGGGTTGTTGCCGTCGATGCCCGCGCCGTCGCTGCCCATCGGCACGCGCGACATGCTCTCGACGCCGCCGGCGACCACGAGGTCCTGCTGACCGGAGAGCACGCCCATCGCGGCGAAGTTCACCGCCTGCAGCCCCGAGCCGCAGAACCGGTTCAGGGTCACGCCTGGGACTTCGATCGGCCAGTTGCTCGCGAGCACGGCGTTGCGGGCGATGCATGCGCCCTGTTCCTGGGCTTGGCTCACGCAGCCCATGACGACGTCTTCCACATCGGCCGGGTCGAACTCGGCCTTGGCGGCCAAGGCTTCGAGGGTCTGTGCGAGCAGCTCCTGCGGGTGCACGCCGCTGAGCGCGCCCTTGTCTTTCTTGCCACGGCCGCGCGGGGTTCGAGCGGCGTCGAGGATGTAGGCGGTGGGGTCGGTCATGGTGTCTTCCTTGGCAGCGCGGCAGTGAGGTCAGGGCAGTGAGGTTGCCCCGGACGTTGGAGGGGCGTCAGAGCCCCATGAGTTTGGCGATCGCGTAGCGCATGACTTCTGTGGCGCCGCCACCGATGCGCAGCAAGCGTTGATCGCGCCAGGCTCGGGCGACCCAGAGTTCTTCGAGGTAGCCCATGCCGCCGTGGAACTGTACGCACTGGTCGATGATCTCGCCGGTGATGTCGCCCACGAAGACCTTGGCCATCGAGACGAGTTTGGTGGTCTCCATCGAGAGCATGCCGTTGCCGACGTGCTTCTCGTCGTTGTAGCGATCGCACGCGTGGTAGGTGAGCGCCTTGCCGGCCTCGTATTTCGTGTACAGCTCGGCGAACTTTTGCTGCCAGTACTCGCGCTTGATGAGCGGCTTGCCGAAGGCGACCCGCTCACGGCCCCACTCGACGCTCCGGTCGAGCGCCCGCTTCGACGCCGCAAGCGCGCTCGCGCACCCGACGAGCCGCTCCGACTGGAAGTTCTGCATCAGGTACATGAACCCCATACCGGGTTGGCCGAGCAAGTAGCTCTTCGGCACCTTCACGTCTTCGAAGAAGAGCTCCGCCGTGTCGCTCGACCAGTTGCCGGCCTTCGCGAGCTTCTTGCTGACCCCGTAGCCGGGCAAGCCGGTGGGACACAGGATGATCGAGATCCCGGCGTGGCCTGCTTCCGGATCCGTCTTCACCATCAGCGTGATGAAGTCCGCGCGGGTGCCGTTCGTGATGTAGGTCTTGCTGCCGTTGATGACGTACTCGTCGCCGACGAGTTTCGCGGTGGTGCGCAGACCCGCGACGTCCGAGCCGGCGCCAGGCTCACTGACGCCGAGCGCGGCGATCTTCTCGCCGCGCAGCGCGGGCTCCAGGAAGAGCTTCTTCTGCTCAGGCGTGCCGAGGTCGGCGATGCACGGGGTGGCCATCGAACTCTGCACGAGCAGGCCCATGGTGACGCCGGCTGCGCCGCACCGGCTGAGCTCCTCCGCCATCACCACGTTCATCCAGAAGTCGCCGCCCGCGCCGCCGCAATCCTCAGGGTAGTGGGCGCCGAGAATCCCGAGCTCCCCCGCCCGCTGGAAGACCGAGTCCGGAAAGAGCTCCGCCTCTTCCCAGGCGTCCACCTGGGGCGCGAGTTCCTTCTCGGCGAAGTCGCGCACCAGCTTTCGGAACGCGTTGTGGTCTTCGGTGAACGGCTGGAACATCGGGACTCCTCGTCCGGTCGCCCCGGAACGCAGAAAATGAATGAACGTTCATTTACCTGGCGCGAGGCCCGCTGGCAAGGGGCGTGGCTTTTCCGGGCAATCCGATGCGATTCACGCGGACGTCCGCTTCGAGGCGTTGTGGTTCGAGCTGCCGGAGACCACCCGGATGGAGCTCCGCCGCGAGCTTCGGGCCGCGGCCGACTCGTTCCCAGCCATGAGTCCGGCGGTGGCCGCGCTCATCGGTCCTGCGGTGACGTCCACGCCACTGCCTGCGGAGGTGGCCGAAGCCGGCGAGTGATCGCCCAACCCTCCCCAAAAAAAAAACGCCCCGACCGTCCGGCCGGGGCGTTTCTCGTCCGTCGAACCGGCTCCCCCTCAGAACGGAAGGTGTTCCCGAATCGAACCGCCCGCCGCGGTGCCGGCCGCCACGAACGCGGTGGCGGGTGCGCCGATGTAGCAGAACAAGATGTCGAACATCGTCGTGTGGTACGCGACCCAGTCGGCGCCTTCGGGTCGGATGAGCATCTTGCCGGCGATGATCCCCACCAAGGTCAAGACCGCGGCCGCCGCGCCCAGCGGAATCGAGTAGCCCTTGGCCAGTCGAACCGCCGCCACGCCCGACGCCGCCCCCGTGGCCAGCGCGAGCCACTTGTACTCCGCCACGAACATACCGACTGCGCCGTAGGCCAGTCCGATCGCGATGGCGCCTGCCGCCGCCCCCGCGATGCCCATCATCAGGTTGAACTCTTCGGGCTTCGCCGCTTCTTCAGTCATCGGGTACCTCCCCCACAGCCGCGCTGCGATCCCGACGAGAGTGCACGACTTGGACGCGGGTGTCTGCTCGCATATCCGACGCGGCGAAGCCGAGCGAAGCGAGCAAGCCGTGTCACGGACGGGGTTTGGGGGCCGTGCCCCCAAGAATATCCGACGCGGCGAAGCCGAGCGAAGCGAGCAAGCCGTGTCACGGACGGGGTTTGGGGGCCGTGCCCCCAAGAATACATTCTCAGGCGGCTTAAGGGCCCGAGCGCGCACTCGGCCATCAGCTGGGCGCTGCGTCCGTGAGGCGGGGGCTTGTTTGCTGGATAGGGCGGCCGGGTTCCGGCGGGAGGATGTGCACTCGAGCGGCAGGTGCTCAGCGGCGCGCGGACGGGGCTCCTTTGCCAATGCAGCATGCTGCTGCACCGCTTTGAACTGCCGTGTTCGGAACGGTCGCCGGATGGCTTTGACCGCTGCGAGGCTCCTACGCCCGGACGGGGGCAGAGGCTGCCGGCTCACGGCACGAAGCGCAGCGCGCGGCCGAGCCCAGCGCCCCCAATAGGTGGCTGCGCAGTCAAGAAACTCCTTGAACTGGAGACGGATTGTGGTACTATTGCTCAATCAAGATGGCGCGTCGCTCTCGCAAACCGAAACAGCTCGACCTTTCGCTTCCCGGCACGTGGGGAGGTCGCCGTGCGGGCGCCGGTCGCAAGCCGAAGGGTGAACGCGCGGGGGTGTCGCATCGGCCGCGGGTCAAAGTTGCCAACCGCAACCCGGTCCACGTCACGATCAAGGTGGCTTCCGACGTTCCGAATCTTCGCGGGCGTCGTCTCAGCCGGCTGCTGTTCTCGATCTTCGAGCAGGCGGCCGAGCGCAACGGCATGCGCATCGTTCACTTCTCGATCCAGACGAACCACATCCACCTCATCGTGGAAGCGAAGAGCACGGAGGCGCTTTCACGTGGCATGCAGGGCTTGCTGATCCGGCTCGCGAAGCGTGTGAACCGGTACCTCGGACGGTCGGGGAAGCTCTTCCCGGACCGCTACCACGCCGAAGTTCTTTCCACCCCAACGCAGGTCCGCCACGCGCTTCGCTACGTGCTCAACAACAAGCGCAAGCACGCGGGTTCCCTCCGCACGTTTCGACCTGGCTGGGTCGACCCCTGTTCCACGGCGCCGCACTTCGATGGATGGTCGTCCGCTCCCAAACCCCCACTCGACTGCGGCCCACCGATGCCACGCGCACACACGTGGCTGTTGCGCGTGGGATGGCGCAAACGCGGGCTGATCCACCCCGACGAGCGACCGGGCCCGAGACACAAGTCGAAGGCGTGTTCGTGAACACCCGAGTCTCGCGCCGAGTCTCGCCGAGCGCAGCCACTTTCCAGCTGCGGGGGACGAGACCGGGCGCTGCGCTTCATGGCCCGGAGCCGGCTGCGTGCGGTTCCGCGCGGGCGTAGGAGCGGCGCAGTCCTCGAGGCCTCCGGCGACTCGTTCGAACACGGCAGTGCTTGCTGAGGGGGAAGGGTTCCCCTCCGGCCTTCGGCCTCCTCCCCACCTGCTCAAAGCGGTGCAGCAGCATGCTGCATTGGCAACAAGCCCCGCATCCGTGCCGCCTGGTCTCAACGGCGCTGGAAGTCCCCTCGAGCCGGAACCCCGCCGCCCTGTCCAGCAAACAAGCCCCGCCTTCGTAGACGCGACGCGCACAGTCGACCACCCAGGCCGCGCGCGTTCAGGTCCTGCCCGGTTCTTTTTCGGGCCGGACGGCTTCGGCTTTCCTAACCCTTCGAAGCGCCTCCAGACCTGCTCGTCGCTTCGCTCCTAGGGCCGCCACGGGTGGCGCGCTTCGCGAGACTGGCGCCCCATGACGCATGGCGCTCAGCTGCCGTCGGCGGAGATGCCGTACTTCTTCATCAGCTTTCGGAAGTACTTCCGGTCGATGTCCGCTTCGCGCGCTGCGTGGGAGATGTTCCCGTCGTTTCGTTTCAGGAGGGCTTCGATGTACTCCTTCTCGAACGACGAGACCCAGTCCTCTTTGGCGTCTTTGAAGGTGCCGCTCGTGTCTGGCGCCGCGGCGGCGGCCGGTGCCGGGCCCTTCTCCACGCTGGTCGGCGCCTCGTGGATCGGTCGGTGCGCCATCGCGATGTGGTCGGGCAGATCGCGCAGTTCGATCGTGTCGCCGTCGGCGAACGACACGGCGCGTTCGACCACGTTGTGAAGTTCGCGCACGTTGCCGGGCCACTCGTATTCGAGCAGGCGGTCGAGCGCCGCGCGGCTGATCTGCCGGATGCGGCGCTGGCCGTCGGGACCTTGGTTGAACCGACCAGCTTTGAGGAACTGCTGGATGAGGGGCGGCACGTCGTCGAGCCGATCGCGCAGCGGCGGCAAGAGCAGACGCACGACGCTCAAGCGGTAGAAGAGGTCTTCGCGGAACCGGCCCGCGCGCACTTCTTCTTCGAGTGTGCGGTTGGTCGCGGCCACCACGCGCACGTCGATCTTGATCGGTTTGGTGCCACCCACCCGCTTGACCTCGCGCTGCTCGAGCACGCGCAAGAGTTTCGGCTGCAGGTCCAGTGCGAGCTCGCCGAGTTCGTCGAGGAACACCGTTCCGCCCTGAGCGAGTTCGAAGACCCCTTGGCGGGTGGACACCGCACCGGTGAAGGAACCCTTCTCGTGGCCGAAGAGCTCCGACTCGATGAGGTTCTCGGGCACGGCGCCGCAGTCGAACACCATGAAGGGTCCGCCCGCGCGGCGGGACGCCAGGTGCGTGCTGCGCGCGACCACCTCTTTGCCGGTCCCGGTCTCGCCTTCGATGATCACCGTCGCGTCGGTGGGCGCGATGCGTTCCAGGATCGCGTAGATCTCCCGCATCTGGGGGTTGCCGCCGATGATGTCCTGAAAGCGGTTCTTGTCGCTCGGGACGATCCGGAACGTCTCGTCGCTCGCGGCGTACCGCATCTCGGTCGTGCCCAGCGTGAGCGCACACCCAGGCTTCAGCCACGCTTCGCGGATCCGCACGCGGTTGACGAACGTGCCGTTGGTCGAGCCGAGGTCGCGGACCATGTACTGGCCAGATTCCAGAAAGATTTCACAGTGATGGCGGCTCACCGTGTCGTCTCGAATGACCAGATCGTTCTCGTCGGCGGCGCCGATTCGGATGGTGTCGCGCTGGTCGAAGGTGTGGCCTTCGACCCGATCGCCTTTCACCACCTCGAGCTTGCAACGCCTCAGGGTCAGCTCGGTCGGGCGGCCGTCGAGATAGTGCAGTTTGGTGGGTTCGGGGACGATGGACGTCACGCCGCGGACGCTACCGCTCCAGGTCGGTGGGGTCAACGGTCCCCAGCTCTATTCACTGCCAATACGGGCCTGGCTCGCTTCGCGAGACTGGCGGCCCTGCGTCGCGCCCGGTGTCTTGTGAGGGGGAAAGGTTCCCCCTCCGGCCTTCGGCCTCCTCCCCGCCTGGGCACCTGCACGTGCTCGCCGCCCGATCGATGGGTGCAGTGAATAGGCGATTGGGACGTCTGGCGGCTGTGCGCGTCCAGGTGCTCCTCTTGGCGCTCAGTGTTCGATGTAAAGTGCACCAGTTGCTCGCCCTTCGGGCTGCGCAGGTGCACACGACGGTGTGCTTCTTCCTCACGACGCTGGTGGTCTGCGTCGCGCCCGGAACACCTGGCCTTCGGACTCGGCGAGGAGCTTCGCGCAAGCACGACGCTTCGCTCGCCTCCCAGATGCAGCGCGCGGCGCAGTCGGTGGTCCTCAACATCGCGGAGGCTCGGCAGGCGCGGGGGCTTCGTTGCCACGACAAGTTCTCGATTGCCTATGGGGAGTGCAGTGAGCTGAAGGCGGCGATGCAGCTCGCGGAAGTCTTCGGGTACGTCGACCTGGACCCGGGGCTGCTCGACCGGTGTGACCACGTGTGCGCGATGCTCTTCAAGCTCAGCCGATGAGCGTGTGGCTGGCGTCCAACTTGGGCCAACTTGGGCGCCGGCCGCTTCCGCTTCCGCTTCCGCTTCCGCTTCCGCTTCCGCTTCCGCTTCCGCTTCCGCTTCCGCTTCCGTTTCCGCCTACAGCACGCGGGCCTATTCGGTGGCGGGGATTTGTTTGGTGGGGCCGGCGCCGGGGGTGCGGCCGGGGACGTGGGGCGAGAGCATCGGGACCATGCCGCCGTTCATGCCGCGCCCGGGCACGGGCGGGTGGTTGCCGAGCTGGGACGCGCCGGGGAGCGGGTCCAGCCGGATGTTCGCCATGCGGCGGGGGTGCGTCTCCGGCGGGTGGGTGGTCCGGAGCTCTCGCACGAGTTCGTCGATGCCGTCCTGGCGCCGCTGCCGCCACATCTCGTTGCGCAGCACGCCTTCGACCTGCTCGAGGGTACGGACCTCCGCCGGGCGGTGGCCCCGTTTCCGGATCACGCTGAAGTGGGCGCCGACTTCGACGACGCCGCTGGTGTCGCCGACCTCTTCGAGGGCGAAGGCGGCTTCGATGATCTGCGCGTCGACGGCCGGGTCGTCCTCGCGTCCGCGCACCGGTCGACCGTCGCGCCCGAAGTACCGCAGATCGCCACCGCGCAGTTTGGTCTCGGTGTCGACCGAGAGCGTGCGGGCCAAGCGGCGGAACTCGCGTTCGTCGGCGCTGCGGATCGCTTCGAGATGGGTCTCCGCGGTCTCGCGGCTGTCGAAGAGGATGTGGCTCGCGCGCACGAGCTCCGGGCTCGAGAACTCGGCGATGCGGCTCTGGTACTCGGCCGCGACCTCTTCGGCGGTGATCGACTCGGGAGTGATCGCGGAATCGAAGTCGCGGTGGATCAGCTGCTGGACGGCGTTCTGTTTGGCCGAGCGGCGCACGGAAGGGTTGTCGCCGTACCCGCGGCGCTCCGCTTCTTGGGCCATGAGTTCGAACCGCACGAGCCCATCCGCGAACCGGCGCAACGCGGCCGGCGTGTCGTGGTTGGAACGAAGCAACGGCGACTGCCGGTTGATCGCGTCTTCGATGTCGCCGACCGAGATGACGACCTGGCCGACGCGTGCGTAGACGCGTGCGCGCCGGGCTTCGTTGGCGGCGTCGGTGTCTTCGCTGTCCGCGGCTTCGGGCGCCTCGGGCTCGGGCGCCGGCTGCGCGGCGGCGGGGGAGAGGAGGAAGAGGGCGACGCAGAAGGGGGCGACCAGGTCGACGCGGGGGAGGGCCATGGCGCTAAGCTTTCACGGCCGTTGAGCCTGGGCAAGCACAGCTACCCCCGCGGGTTGCCTTCGCGCGCAGGTCTCGAAGCAGCATGGCCTGGGGGCTTCGGGCCGTGCGAGGTCCCGAAGAACAGCATGGCTGTCTCTGCCGCTGCCGCTGCCGCTGTTGCTGCCGCTGCCGCTGCCGCTGTTGCTGTCGCTGCCGCTGTCTCTGTCTCTGTCTCTGTCTCTGTCTCTGTCTCTGTCTCTGTCTCTGTCTCTGCCGCTGCCGCTGCCGCTGCCGCTGCCGCTGCCGCTCCCGCTTCCGCTACCGCGACCACTACCGCTTCCGCGACCGCGCGACCGCTCCCGCTTCCGCAACCGAACGACGAACGGGCGACCCATGGGGCCGCCCGTTGCGAGTCGAACAGCGGGAAAGCTTCTCAGCTGCCGCCGACGCCGACGTTGATGCTGGCGCCGACGAAGAAGCCGCTCAGGATGTCGAAGCCGCCGTTGATGCGGAACATGAGCTGCTTGATCGGCTTGATGCGCACCCCGAGCTGCGGCGCGAGGCGGAACCAGACGAGGGGCGTGCTGCCGCCGTTGGCCCAGTTGCGGGCGTTGACGTCGTAGTGGCCGCCTTCTTCGCCGTCGGGGACGGAGGACGAGTCGCAGAACGCCGGGTTGTCTGCGCCGGGGGCCGAACAGCGGCTGAACCCGTTGTAGACCGGGGCGCGGCTCGGGTCGGTGTTGGGGTAGGCCTCGTGGCGGTTGATGTCACCGAACACGTAGCCGAGCCCGATGCCGAGTCCGTACTGGATCGAGAAGACGTCGTTGAAGGCGGTGCTCCAGAGGAAGTCCGCGCCGATGAAGAGCACGCTCAGGGTGCTCTTGATGATCTCGGTCTCGGGCGGCAAGTCGCCGTTCGCGCGGAACGGGCCCTCCGCGTAGAAGCTCTGCCACCACGCGCTCGTGATGATGTCGAAGCCGTCTTTGCGGTAGGTGAACTGCAGCGCGAACGCAGGGTTGTTCGTGCTCACCGACTCTTCGGCGAAGAGGTTGATGATGAAGGAGGGCGTGAACGACTGCCAGTAGCCGAGGCCGAGGAAGTAGTAGGTCTTCGACGGATCTTCGTACGGGTCGGTGCTCGACCGCACGATCTCCTCGCCGAGCTCCTCTTGGGCGAGGACCTGCTCGTCCCCGATGCGCCCAGAGTGCTCCGGGTCCGCCGTGTCGACCTCGGCGTCGTCGTCCGGCGGGACTTCGGAGTCCTGCGCCTGGACGGCTGCATCGGCAGGGGCGGGGGCCGCCATGCCTGCGTTCTCTTCATCCGCGCCGGCTTGTGCGCTGACCGCAAGTGGCACGCACAAGAGCGCCACAACCATCGTCCATCGAAGCATTTCCCACTCTCCTCATGTTGGTGGGGTGGACTTGCAGCCGCACCACACCCCAAGCTCTTGGCCCGAGGGTAGACCACGGATCCCTCGGGCGGTAGCCGTTGTCGAGGGCACGCGTCGTCGGGGTGGTCAGGCGTCTTCGTTGCGACGTACGAACGCGGCGATGTGCGCTGCCAGCACGGCCGGCTTCTCCCAGTGCACCATGTGCCCCGAGCCTTCGATCTCGGCGACCTCGTGCTGCGCGATGCGTCCGTAGCGGGCTGGTTCGTCCGCGAGTCGAAAGCCCTTGTCGGCGCCGACGATCAGCGTCGGGACCGCGATGCGATCGAGGAAGGTCGCGAAGACCTCCTCTCGGAACGGCATCGGCGAGGTGGTGCGGTGCAAGGGATCGAAGCGCCACACCCGGCCCTCGCCTTCGGCGCGGGTGGACTTGTCGGCGAGGAACCGGCCCTGTTCGTCCGTCAGAGCGGGGTTCTGCACCCGCATGCGACCGACCGCTTGGTCGAGTGACATGGGCGTCTTGGGTTTCGTGCGGGCGCGCTGTTTGGCGACTCCGTCGAGCCACGCCGTGAACCGGTGCGGCGTCTGGTCGAACGCGTGCGAGGGCGGTCCGAGTCCTTCGACCAACACCAGGCTGCGCAGCCGATCGGAGCGCAGCCCTGCGAACATCGTGGCCACCGTGCCGCCCATCGAGTGACCGACGAGGTGGGGCGCCGCATCTTCGTGGCGCAGCTGCGGCAGGAGCTCGTCGAGGTCGAGTACGTAGTCCGGAAAGTGGTAGTAGCCGCCGGCGCCGACGTGTTCGGTCTCGCCGTGGCCGCGCCAGTCCCAGGCGACACAGCGGATGCCTTGGGTCTGAAGGATCTCCGCCACCCAGCGCCAGCTCCACGCGAGATCCAGAAACCCGTGCCCCAAGAGCACCGTTGGTCCGATCGCCGGCCACTCCACGACGTGGTGCCGCAGACCGTTTGCGACCAAGTGCCGTTCGACGACTTTCACAACGCGCCCCCGTTCGAGAAGCGCCGGGGATCCATCGGCGCGGCGTCGTTCGGCATGGCGCCTTCGGTGATGCCTTGGGTCAAGAGCTGCGCGGTCATGGGTGCGAGCAAGATGCCGTTGCGGAAGTGTCCACTCGCGAGCCACAGACCCTCGTGGTGTGTGGCGCCTACGAGTGGCCGGCCGTCGGCGGTGCCGGGCCGGAAACTCGACCACTGCTGGAGCACCGGCGCGTGCGTCAACGACGGCGCAAGGGTCGTGGCCATGTCGATGATGGTGCGGGTACCTCCGAGCGTGACCTCTCGGCGGAAGCCGACCCGCTCTTCGGTGGAGCCGCAGAGCACGTCGCCACCCGGGCGCGTCACCACGTAGCCGCCCGCGCCGAAGACGATGCGCCGGAAGAGCGGCGGACGCGAAGTCGTCTTCAAGATCTGGCCCCGCACCGGATGAATGCCGGCGGCGTCGACGTCGAGGCCAGGCACGAGGTGGGTCCAGCTGCCGGCGGCCACGACGACGTGTCTGGAGGAGATGGTCTCACCGCCCACTTCGACCCCGTGCGCGCGCCCGTTTCGAACCAGGACGCGCTGCACCACCGCACCGGATCGAAACGTGACGCCGGCGCGTTCCGCGGCGATGGCGACCGCCGGCAAGAAACGTTTTGGATCGAGCTGCGATTCTTCGGGAAGGTCGAGCGCTGCGACGAAGCTCGGGCCCAGCGCGGGTTCTCGTCGGCGCGCTTCGTCTCCGTCGATCAGCTCGCTCTGGGCGACGGCGTGGATGTGATCACGGTGCTGCGCCAGCGACGCTGCGTCCGTTTCGGTGGCGACCCGCATCAGACCGCACCGATGAAACCCGACGTCCAGGCCGTGGTCGGCGCGCAGTTGATCCGCGAGTGTGGCGTGGAGCTCGCGGCTTCGAATCCCGAGGGTCAGCAACGCAGGGTCGTCGTCGTGCGCTTCGAAGGCCGGTCCGAGAATCCCGGCCGCGGCGGTGGAGGCCTCCGCGCCTGGCACGCTGCGCTCGAGCACCAGCACGTCGAGGCCGGCCTCCGCCAACCGAAGGGCCGACAGACACCCCATCACTCCCGCGCCCACCACTACGACGTCTGGCATGGGAGGCACATAGCAGCCTCGGTCGCTCGGGTTCCAGCCGGCGGCGCGCGATGGGCCACGCCAGAACATTTGGCGGAGCGGGACGTCTCATCCTCATGCGCGCTTCCGATGGGTCCGAGTTCACCGCCTGGGACCGGCTCGTGCGGGTCGGCCTGGTCGCGTCGGTGTTCGTGGGCACGGCTGTGCTTCTGGTTTCCAGAGAGGCGTGGTTGCCAGGGGTGGTCGGACACGCGCATGCGCAGCCACCGCAGGCGCAGCCGCGCGCCGAGGCCGCGGCACCTGAGCCGGTCGTGATGTTGCCGCTCGCGGTGCATGCGGACCCTGCGCTCGACGACGCGTTGTTGAACGCGTGGGTCGACACCGCGAACGGGTTCTATGCGCCCGCGGGCGTCCAGTTTCGGATGATCGAACGACGCCCGCTCGATGCCGAGCACCGCACACTCCGGAACAACCGCGCGCGCCACAACCTCGCGCGGCGTCTTCGCGATCGCGCCATCAACGTGTTCTTCGTCGACGAGATCCACGACCCCTGGCCCAGCGCGGCCACTGCGAGGGCGTCCGCGAGGGTAGGGCGGACCCCGAGCGGTCGGCTCGGCGGCGCGCACATCCCCAAGCCGAACCGCACTCCGGGCTCCTACGTGATCGTGCTCGGCACGCGCGAACGATCGCAGTTCGCACCGGTGGGTCTGGCGCACGAACTCGGACATGTGCTCGGTTCCCCGCACCATCCGGATCCGGCCAACATCATGAGCTACGGGCGGGACCGAACTGGGTTCGACGAAGAACAATTGCGACGATTTCGCATCCGTGCACGTCGGCTGATCCGTCGACGTCAGGTGCGGCGCGTGGCTCCCTGAAAACGCCTCTCGCGCGGTCCACATTCGCGCTAGGCTGACCTCCTCACCCCCGCTCGGAACCCACGTTGTTCACACCCACGACCATCATCCTCATTCTCGTCGGCATCTCGATCCTGGTGATCGTGCACGAGACGGGGCACTACCTCGCGGCTCGGGCCTTCGGCATGCGGGTCGTCCGCTATTCGATCGGACTCGGGCCGACGCTCTTCAAGTACAAGCCGAAGGGCAGCCCGACGACCTTCCAGGTCGCCGCGATTCCGTTCCTCGCGTACGTGCAGATCGCGGGCATGAACCCGCACGAGGACGTCGATCCCGACGACCCGGGGCTGTTCAACAACAAGAGCGTGCTCGCGCGGACGGTGACCATCGCCGCCGGTCCCGTGGCGAACTACCTGACCGCGTCGCTCATCGTGTTCATCATCGGAATGGTTGGTTGGCCGCACAACTGGCTGCGCGTCTTCACGCCCGACGACCCCCGCGCCCAGCCGGTGCCCGTCAGCCCGATGACCGTCGACGATGTGGCGCCCGAGACGCCCGCCGCCGAAGCCGGTCTTCAACCCGGCGACATCTTCGTGGAAGCGAACGGCGTCCCGGTGGCGAACGTCGTGGAGCTCATCGAGCAGACCCAGGACCGCGGTGGCGAACTCACCCAGTACGTCATCGAACGCGACGGCGAACGCCGCAGTCTGGAGATGACCCCGGAGGCGTCGCCCGAAGGCGTCGGAAGACTGGGGGTGATGGCCGTCGGGCCCAGTGGGGTGACCTACTCGTTCGGAGAGAGCCTCAAGACCGCGGTGACGTTTCCGTGGCGGCTGACGGTGCTGCAGCTCGAGGGCATCGGGAAGATGTTCAAGGACCGCGACACGAGCCAGCTCGGTGGTCCAGTCGCGATGGGCAAGATGATCGGACAGGCGGCCCAGAGCGGGGCGACCGACTACTTCGCGATGGTGATGCTGCTCAGCGTGGCGCTCGGCATGTTCAACCTACTGCCATTGCCCGCGCTCGATGGAGGGCGGTTGGTGTTCATCGTGTACGAGATGGTCACGCGCCGAAAACCCAATGAGAAATTCGAGGCGGTGGTGCACACCGTGGGCATCGTCTTCTTATTGGGCGTGCTGGTGCTCGTGACCGTGCGCGACATCTTCGGGTGATGCACCGGGCCCGCCGCACGCTGCTCCTGCTCGGTGCGCTGCTGCTCCTGCGCGCGGACGTGCGCGCGGACGACGAGCCGATTCTCCACGAGTTTCTGCCGGAGGCCTCGGACGCGGATCTGCCCGGCCTCACGGTGCGCGGCGAAGACGGGGAGCCGGCGGCCATCGTGCATCAGGGCGAAGTGCTGCGGCGGCCGGAAGGGGGCGAACGCCAGGCGGACGAACACGCGATGACGGCCCGGCCTGGCGACGGGCAAGGACGCGAGAACCCAGGGCAGCGCTCGCCGAGTTTTCGCCCGGACCGGGTCACTGCGCTCGAAGGCACGCTCGGCTACTTCACCGTGTTCAACCCCACCATCGCGCCGTTCAAGCGGGTGGGCGCGATGGACTCGGTGGTGTCGGCGGGCGGCGTGCCGGTGCTCGGTGTCCGGGACCCGCGCTCGGTCGAGGTGTCGGTTGGCGATCCACGGGACGACGGCCGCGCCCGCGAGCAGTTCTGGGGGAGCGTCGTGCTCGACTTCGACACCGGCACGCGGGTCCCGCTTCCGTCGGTCTCGCCCGAGTCGCGCTTCTTGAGTGTGCGAACCGAACCGCAGGTGGCGCTGCGCATCGAGCGGGACGGAGTCGATACGTTCGCCGCGGTCGCGCCGGCGGGGACGCGGGGAGAGGTCCGCGTCGTGTACCTGATGGACGCGCCCTCCGACTACTTCGGGTGGCGCGTGTTGCCTCAGACCCCAGCCAATGTGTTCGCGTCGGACCTCCTCCCGCTCGACGAGCTCACGCGCCGCGATGCGCTGATGTTCGCGGCCGAACTCGGACTGGAGCCAGGTGGCTCCATGAATCGTGCGCTCGAAGTGCTCTCCGATCATTTTCGGTCGTTCGTCGAGTCGCGCGAGCCGCCCCCTTCGACCGGCAACATCTACCTCGATCTCTCGCGCGGCCGCCGAGGCGTCTGCCGCCACCGCGCGTACGGCTTCGTCGTCACGGCGCAGGCGCTCGGCATCCACGCGCGGTTCGTCCAGAACGAGGCGCATGCGTGGGTGGAAGTGAAGTTGCCCCGAGGGAGCTCCGACTTCGGGTGGATGCGCATCGACCTCGGTGGCGCGGCCAACGCACTCGAAGCCCACGGCGCCTCCGACCGTCCGGTCCACCACGCGAGAAATGCCGATCCGTTGCCGCAGCCTGGGAGTTACCGGCAGAGCTACTCGCAGCTGGCCGGCGACGTGCGCGGGCTTCGCGACGAAGAAGGCCCAGACCGGTTCTCCCGCGACCCGAGCCAAGCGGGTGGCGAACCCGGCGAACCCGGCGAACCCGGCGAGCCTGGGCAGCCGGGCGAGCCTGGAGAACCAGGCGAGCCGGGTGAACCGGGTACCGCCGAACCGGTGGCGCCGACGGCGGCCACGAACGCGCAGAACCTCACACCGGTCAGTCGCGCGCGCCCGCTGCGACTGCAGCTCGACGGCCGCGCGTTCGAAGTCTTCCGGGGACGCAGTCTCTCGGTGACCGGCCGCGCGACCGACCCCGACGGAGCGGGCGCGGCACGACTGCGCCTGGAGATCCTGCTGCGTGGCGCGGAAGAGCGTTTGCTCGGTGTGACCGCCACCGGTGCCGACGGCCGCTTTCATGCGAGCGTGGGTGTGCCCTCGGATCTCGCGGTGGGCGAGTACCGGCTGGTCGTTCGGTCGCCCGGCGACGAACGTTTCTTCCCTGCGCAAGCACGCTGAGTTCGGTTTCGGTCCCCGAGCCAGCGGCCCACCGGGTATGGTCTCGGCGTGCGCTCGACCCGAACGGCCGTGACTCCAGCGAGCATGGTGTCTTCCAAGATGGCACCGCGTGGGACGACCACGATGGCTCGATGGACGTTGGTGTTCGTACTCTGCAGCGCGACGGCCGCATCGGTCTCGGCGCAGCATCCTTCGGAGTGCATCGACACGCTCAGCGACGCGGAGGTCGAGGCGCAGAACCGCTGGCTCGACAATCGTTTCCAGGCCGGCAAGACCCGCGCCCGGTTGTGGTGGTACGGACAGATGGTGTTGTGGGGCGCGATCGCTGCGTACCAGACGGTGCTGGCGGTCACCGCCGACGATGTGCCGTCGCGGTTCCCCGCAGTCACCGGCACGGTGGGCGCTTGGCTGTCCTTCCTCCAGGTGACGCTGATCCCGCAGGAGGCCGCGTTTGCGCCGCAGCGGTTTCGGCGACACCCGGCCGCCACTCCAGAAGACCGCCGTGAGAAGCTCCGCTACGGACTCCGATTGCTCGAGCGTGCGGCCGGCCGGCAGACGCTTGGGCGCGGGTTCATGGCAAACGTGACTCCGCTGCTCTGGACGAGTTTCTGGACGCCGTACTTCTCGGTGCGCTTCAAGGATCCACCGCAGGTCTTGCAGCTCGCGCTCGGCGGCATCCTGCTCAGCGAGTTCCGGATCTGGACGTTGCCGCAGCAGGCGCGCTGGGACTGGGATGTGATCCGTCAGATGGCGTGTGGCGCTGGCATGGCCAACGACCTGTACGTGGCGCCGGAAGCGAACTCGCAGTCCGAGGCGAGACCGGCTTCGTCGACTGGGGAGGGCGCGCCGGCCGATCAGGTCGTGCCGAGCACCGAGCCGCCGGCAGACGCATCGCCTGCGCCCCCAGCACCCGAGGGACCCGTGGTCCGGTCCACCGGGACCGGACTCCGAGTCACTTGGTAGGGCTCTTCTTCGCGACCTTCATGCGTGCGCGCAGCCGGCTCGCGTAGCCTTCTTTGTTGACCTGTTTGGTGCGGCTCATCGCGAGCGCGTCGGCGGGCACGTCTTTGGTCACGGTCGATCCGCTCGCGACGTAGGCGCCTTCGCCGATGGTGAGTGGCGCGACGAGTTGGCTGTCGCTGCCGATGAACACTCCGTCTTTGAGTGTGGTCGTGTGTTTTTGGACTCCGTCGTAGTTGCAGAAGATGGTGCCGGCGCCGATGTTCACGCCTTCGCCGAGCACTCCGTCGCCGACGTAGGAGAGGTGGTTCACCTTCGAGCCTTTGCCCACGATCGTCTTCTTCGTCTCGCAGAAGTTGCCGACCTTGGCCCCCTCGTGCAGCACCGTTTTCGGCCGCAGGTGGCTGAACGGACCGACGTTCGCCAACGGGCCGATGGTGCTGTCCGACGCGACCGTGTACGGCAGCAGCGTCGCGCCGGACTCCACGACGACGTCCGTGAGCACGCACCCCACCTCGAGCACCGCGCCGCGCCGGATCACACAGCGCCCGCGCAGGTGCACGCCGGGTGCGATCGTGACGTCCGGTTCGACCTCGCAGTCGGCGTCGATGTAGACGGCCGAAGGATCGGCCATGCCCACGCCGCTGCGCGCGAGCGCCTCGAGGCTTCGCGCGCGCAGCGTCTTGGCGCAGAGCGAGAGTTCCCAGCGGTCGTTGACGCCGCGCAGCTCTTCCATCGGCGCGTGCAGGTCGCCGACCACGCCGGCCTGCGCGGCGATCGCGCATACGTCGGTCAGGTAGAGTTCGCCCTG
Source organism: Deltaproteobacteria bacterium (assembly GCA_034670305.1). Taxonomy (GTDB): domain Bacteria; phylum Myxococcota_A; class Polyangia; order Polyangiales; family Houyiibacteriaceae; genus JAXMNT01. The sequence continues at coordinate 112,929 of JAXMNT010000015.1, read as the reverse complement.
GGCGTTGTCGGTGGTGAGCTGCCCGAGGCTCGTGCGAAGAAACGCGGCGTCGGCCGCGTAGAGACCGGGGTTCACCTCTTGAATCGCACGCTGGGCCGCGTCGCAGTCCTTGTCCTCGCGAATGCCCACCACCGCGCCGGCGGTCCGCAAGATGCGTCCGTACCCGCGCGGCTCGTCCAGGTGCGAGGTCACAAGCGCAAAGGTGTGGTTGGCGGTCAGCGCGGCGAGCTCCTGCAGCCGGTCCGCGCGCAGACACGGACAGTCGCCGTAGAGGATCAGCACGCTCCCGTCGTAGTCGGAGAGGCACTGCGACATCGCATGCTGGACGGCGTGCCCGGTGCCGCGCTGCTCTTCCTGAACCGCGAACTGCACCCGCTCCCCGAACCGTTCGGTCAGCGCAGCCATGACTTCGTCGCGTTTGTGGCCGACGACGACCACACACCGCTCCGCGCCGGCATCGAGCGCCGCCCCGACGACCCACGCCACCATCGGCCGGCCCGCGATCTCGTGCAGGACCTTGGGCCGGCTGCTCTTCATTCGGGTGCCCTCGCCAGCGGCGAGCACGACACCCACGAAACGGGACTTCGTCGACATGCGCCGGAGCCTACACCGGCGCGGCGCCCGGTCGAGCGAACCGGCTCAGGCGGTCTCGGCCATCAGGTGCTTCGCGATGATCGCGAGCATGCCGAGGTCGTGCACGTCGCGCTCGAGTTCGGGCACTTCGACGAGCAACACGTCGTCGCCGACCCGGCTCTTCAGACGTTCGACTTCGATCCGGTCCGCGACCCCCTGAAGCCGCTCGTCTTCGAGCGCACGGCGCAGGAGCTCAAGGGTCTTGGGCGCGTCGAGGCTGGGTGCCGCGGCAGAGAGCGCTTCGGTCAATACCGCGGTCGACTCGGACGGTTCGGACAGCAGGTGGTGCACGCCGTTCACCACGATTCCGTCGCGTTGCATGCCGGCTTCCGCCAGGCGGTCGCTGAAGTACATCGCTTCACGGATCGCGAGCGGGGCCGGGCTCGTCACGACGACGAAGGCGACCTCGGGGCTTCGCAGCGCGCCCGAGACCTCCGCCGCGCGCTTGCGGAACCCGCCAAAGAGATCGTTGATGCCGGTCACGAACTCGGCAACCTGCTCGAGGAACCCAGCGCCGGTGAACTTGCTCAAGCCGCGCAAGAGAAACGCCGCGCCTTTGCCGATCATCGAGAACGAGAACTTGCCGGCGCCTTCGAAGGCCTGGACGAACCAGCGGATCGCGGGCGAGTCGATCGCCGCGACCAGCCGCTCGGGCGCGTCCAAGAAATCGAGCGCGTTGGAAGTGGGCGGCGTGTCGAGCACGATGAGATCCCAGTCGGCGTCCTTGCGGACCGAGTGGAGCTTCTCCATCGCCATGTACTCTTGGGTGCCAGCCAGGCTGCCTGCGACGTACTTGTAGATCCGGTTCTGCAGGATCCGGTCGCGCACTTCTTCGCTCGAGGCGTGTTCGGTCACCAGATCGTCGAAGGTGCGTTTGGTATCGAGCATCATCGCCGAGAGCGAGCCCTTCAGCTCGAGGCCATGCTTCGCGAAGATCTCTGCGGAGACCTCTTGTTCGTCCTCGGTCATCGCGTCGAGTCCGAGGCTGTTGGCGAGTCGCCGGGCCGGATCGATGGTCAGGCAGAGGACCTTCTTGCCCTGCATCGCGGCGTACATCGCGAGGGCGGCGGCGGTGGTGGTCTTGCCCACCCCTCCGCTTCCCACCGCGACGACGACACGATGGGATGAAAGGACCTCGGAGAGCGACATGCGGTGGCCCGCATAGCGCAGGGAGCCGTCCCTGTCACTCGCCGGATCGGGTGCGCGGGCTTCCACTGGATGCTCGGCCAGCGCGGTGGGGTCCATGTCACAGGGTCTTGGTTCAGTGGGCGTGGTCGGGAAGCGAGAGATGTCCGTTTCCTTTGGGCTGCGCCCCACCTCGCTGCGCTGCGTCGGTTCTGGAGATCCGGTCGGTTCTGGAGATCCAGTCGGTCCAGTCGGTTTCTGGAGATCCGGTCGGTTTCTGGAGATCCGGACAGGGGGGTTGGTAGGCTGTTGTCCTACATAGAACCACATGTCCTTACCCCATGGTCTGGGCCGAATCGGAGACGCGAACAGATGAACTGGCTACGAGAAGAACGCCGCGGCAGACGCAGCAGCGCCCGGCACGAAGCGCTCCGCTATCAGCTCGAGGCCGCCCGGGATCGGGGTCGGCTGGAAGCGCTGGTGCTCGCCGACGACGGCGGGATCCTGGTGTCGAGCGCGGGCGAGTCGGGCGTGTGCGAAGAGCTCGCGGCGATCGGACCGCTCATGGCGCGCGCCCCGCTCGGCATGCCGCTGCCCCCGCTCTTGCGCGGAGGCGAGGTCGCGGTCCGCCCGATCCACCTGCACGGACAAGATCTGTTCTTGGTCGCGCTCGGTGGGAACGTCGCGCGCGACGCGCTCTTGAACCACAGCACCCAAGGCGTGCACCGGATCCTATCGGCCAACTGAGGTCGCGGCTGGTCAACCAGGGTCAGAGGGGACTGCATGTGTCGCTGGCCTCGTCACAGCGTTCGGCGCGGCATGGAGCGGCTCCTGACGCGCACACACCCATGTCGCATTGTTCGCGACCGTTGCAGTACAGGCCGTCGTCGCATGGCGCATCCTCCGTGCAGTGGCCTCCACCGTCGCCACCCACGGGGGTGTGAACGTTTCCGCACGCAGCGAACAACAGCGCGATCACACCTGCCATCCGTCCCATGGAGGCAAGATACCTCCGTGCGACGGACAAAAGAAACGCGCGCTCCGAGAGTGGAGCGCGCGTTCTTCTCATGGGCCCTGAGGCCGGTGTCAGCGGGCGTAGGAGAGAAGCGTCATGTCGCTGCGCACCGCGCCGCGGTCGACCACCAGGTGCTGCCACGCGCCATTGAGCTGCACGTCGCGCACGTGGGTGCCGAACTGGTTGAACAGGTAGTGGCTCAGCTCGCCTGCGGTGAGCACTCGGTCGTGCGGCGCGTTGTCCGCTTCGCCCGAGATGCCCGTCCGCAAGAAGTGGCTGAGGTAGCCGCCGGCCTGGAACTGGCCAGCCACGCTCGAGAGCACGTCTTCTTCGCTCGAGAACAGCCCCATGCGGCCGGGCTGGGTGATGACGTCCTTCGCGAAGCCACCGCTGAAACATGCGTCGAGCGCGAGCACGCCAAGGCCCTGGATGGCGTTGAACCACTCGCCCATCGTGTCGTCGACGACCTGGCCGTCGTAGAACACGACCGTCTCGTCGATGCCGTCGAGCTCGCGTTCGTCCTGCGACTGGCCGCGTTGGCTGCCGTGGCCGCTGTAGAAGAACATGAAGGTGTCGTTGGGCTGGACCTGCTGGCCCATGCGCTCGAATGCTTGTTGCACACCCGCGACGGTGACTTGGGCATCGGTCAGCACGATCTGGTTGGCGGCGGGCATCAGTCCGCTCTCGCGCAGCGACTCCGCGAGTTTGATCGCGTCGTTCGCGCATTCGGGCAGGTCGTTGCCGTTGCCCGGGTAGTCGCTGATGCCAGTGAAGATGCCGTAGAAGTTGCCGCCGCCGCCGGTCGGCGTGCCGCCGGGGGAGGGCGCCGCTTGCACGGCCGGTCCGAGGTTCTGGCCCGAGCGCAGTGTGTAGCGTCCGGTCTCGCCGGCGCGGTAGCTGGTCACCAGCACCGTGTACTCGCCGGCTTCGGCGCTCGGAATGTCGACACCGCTGTGCAGGACGCCAGGTGCGATGTCGTCGTTCTCGAGCTGCCGGCCGCTCGGTGTGCGCACGATGAGGTACGTGTCGAAGTTGTCGCTCTCCACGCGGACCTGGGCAGGCTGTCCTTGGGTCAGTCGGATCGTGTGCTCGTCCACGAACTCGCCGTTCGGCAGTGTCCCGTCGCCGCGTGCGAGCGCACCGCGGATGGTGCCGGCCGCGACGGCCGGCGGGCGGGTGCCCGGGCGCGGTGTCGGGGTCGGAGTGGGTGCGACCGCTGGTGCGCCGCCGCCCTGGACCAAGAGCTCGTAGTTGCCGGTCTCGCCCGGCCGGTAGCTCGTGACGACCACCGTGTACGCGCCGCCGGCGGTGGTCCGGACATCGAGGGCCGAGTCCGTGTTGCCGGGGGTGACGTCGTCGTTGTCCTGCGCGTGCCCGGACGGATCCCGCACGATGAGGTAGGTGTCGAACTCGCGGCTTTGCAACTGGATGCGGACGCTCGCGTGCGGCGGCAACGTGATCTCGTGGCGGTCCGAGAACTCACCGCTGTCGAGCTGGCTGTCGCCTTGCGCGAGCGCGCCCGTGCGGCGATCGAGCCCGGGCGTGGCGGCGGGCGGGTTCGTGCCGGGGTTCGTGCCCGGGTTCGCCGGGTTCGCCGCGGGTGCGCCAGCGGCGACGAGCGCGGCGCCCGTCGCTTGCAGCGTGTACGCGCCCGTCTCGCCCGGCCGGTAGCTCGTCACCAGCACCTGGTGCAGGCCGCTCTGTTGCACCGCGTAGCTCAAGGCGGAGTTGGTGTTGCCGCTCTGGATGTCGTCGTTCTGTTGCTGGGTTCCGTCGGGTCCGCGCACGATGAGGTAGGTGTCGAACTCGGTGGAGGAGAGCGCGAGTTCCAGCCGCTGTCCGGCTTGCAGCTGCACGTCGAAGCGGTCCACGAACTCACCGCTTTGGAGCTGGCCATCGCCTTCTCCGAGGGTGCCGCTTTGGGTGGCGGCGCTCGGGGTCGGGTGGGGTTGGCGGCGCGGCGCGACCGACGCTTGCCGGCTCGCTGCGAAGACCTTCAGCTCGTAGGCGCCGGTCATGCCCGCGCGGTAGGTGGTCGCGACCACGCGGTACGTGCCTTGGGAGGGGACCGGTACGGTGACGCTGGCGTTGAGCCCACCGCCCGAGTCGTCGTTCTCCCACATCTCACCCTGCGGCCCGAAGACCATCACGTAGGAGTCGAGCTCGGTGGACTCCATCTCGATCGAGACCTCGTGTCCGGGTTGCCCGGTGAAGGTGTACACGTCGGCCGACTCGCCGCTCGGGAGCGAGGGGTCGCTCGCGGCGATCGCGCCGGTCACGCGCTGGCCGACCTGGATCGGGGTCGAGTTGCCGCCGGCTGGCGCCTGGTGGTGGTCGCGTGCCAGCGATGGGTTGTTGTGGGTCTCGGCGGCAGGCGCAGCCGCGTTGCCGAGCGAGACCGCGTACGGGGTGGACTCGCCGGCAGCACCGACGAGCTGGACCCGATACGTACCCGTCTGCGCGAGTTGCACCGTGCCGCCCGTCACCCGCAGGTACCGGCCCTGGGGGTCGACGACGAGCGCTTCGGGGACGCCTTCGATCGAGAGGGTCTGGGCACGGCCGGCTTCGACGTGCACGACGATGACTTCGAACGGGCGACCGTCCTCCTGTCGGGGGTCGCTTGCGTCGAGCGCGCCCCGCAACGGGCTGCCGGCCGAAAGGACCGGCGTGATGACGGCGCGGGTGGAGGGCGCTGCCGCGACGTTCGTCGTCACCGGCACGTCCGCCGACGCCACCCGGATGTGGTAGTCGCCGGTGGCACCCTGTCCGTAGCTCGTGACGCGGATCTTCAGGACTCCGTCGGCCGACACGACGGTGTTCACCCGAGACCGCGCCCGGTCCCCTTCGAAGTCGTCGTTGACGAGTGCGCCCTGTCCCGGCGGCGTGACTTCGAGCACTGGGTCGAACGCGCTGGAGGTCAGATCGACGATGATGGAGTCGCCCGCGCGCACGGCGAGCTCGTAGTGGTCCGAGAACGCTTGGCCGACCTGCATGTCGTCCGCAGCGAGCGCGCCGTCCTGTTCCATGAGGACGCCGGTCGGGGCTTCTCCAGCTGGGGTCTCTGCGACCGTCGTGCCGCCACCTCCTGTGGTGGGCGTGCCGCACGCCGTCCCCAACACCAACACCCACGCGCTGCGCGCGATCATTCGATTCATTCCACGGGCCCTTCCTGCGATCCTCATCCGCCGGCATCCTACTGGATTCGGGCGCCGCTGCGGTACTGGGACCGGGGTGACGTAACGTCGGGCCCTGACACACGTCCAACCTGCTGCCCCGTCGCGTTGACAGCGCGGAGCGGAGTCTCTACCAATCCCGAAGGCGCACCGTGCGCCGCCCCAGAGGAAAGACCAGGACATGAGCCGACACGTACAGGATGTGAACGACCTCAACTTCGACTCGGAGGTCGTGGAATCGGAACTCCCGGTGCTCGTCGACTTCTCCGCCACGTGGTGTGGCCCCTGCAAGCAGATCGCGCCCTTCGTCGACCAGCTCGCCGAGGAGTACACCGGCAAGATGAAGGTCATGAAGGTCGACATCGACGAGAGCCCGGGCACCGCCGCGAAGTACGGCATCCGTGGCGTCCCGACCCTCAAGGTCTTCAAGGGTGGCCAGGTCATCGCGGAGCACGTCGGTGCGGCCCCGAAGGCGAAGATCGCCGAGCTGATGGACCGCGGCCTCTAGGGACCCAGTCGCCCATGCCCTTGCCCCGCCCGAACCGCGGTGGGGCAAGCGCGGCTGGGCCACGCGGGTTCCTGTCGCCGACCGCAGAGCCCTGCTACCTTAACGCGCGATGACCGACCACCGACTCTTCGTCTCGCAAGAGACCCTCGACGTCTGGATGACCGAGGAGCACGTCTCTGTGGATGGGGAGATCCTCACCCTGTCGGGCGGACAGCGCTTTCAGCTCAAGACCGCGCTGCACTTTCTGGAAGAAGTGGCGGGCGGTGGAGACGAAGCGGAGTTGATCGGCAAGGTGAAGGACCTGGACCAGCTCGCCGAAATCGGCGGGGAACACTGCGCGGACTCCGTCATTCTCGACGAGAGCGCGTACCAGGTCGTCGAGGGCTTTCTGGGCGAGCCGATCTTCGACGGTGAACCACCCACCCAGGTGGCAGGCAACGAAGCGATCGGCCGCATCACCCGGTTCTTCCTGGGCCAACGGTAGGCACGCGCCGTGTGGGTCACCGCACTCTTCGCCGCCACCGCGCTCGCTTATGCGGCCGCGGCCGGTCTCTATTTGACCTCGCTCATCAAGGGCAACAACCGCGCGACCCGGTTCGCCCGCTGGACGCTGCTCGGTGCGATCGCGCTGCAAGTCGCGTTCGTGTCCATGGACGTCTCGCTCGGCTCGCCGATGGGCCGCATGCACCAGACGCTCACGGGGCTGTCGGTGGGCATCGCCCTCGCATTTCTGTTGGCCCAGCTGCGCCGTGAGAACATCTCGGTGCTCGGCGCGTTCCTCGTGCCGGTCGCGCTCTTCTTCTTCTTGGGATCGGGGATCGGCCGCAGTGTCGAGCACGCGTCCAACGAATCGTTGCTCGTGCCGATCCACATCGTCGTCAACGTGCTCGGGTTGGTCGCGTTCGCGCTCGCGTTCGGTGCGTCGCTCGCCTACGTGCTGCAGGAGCGCATGCTCCGCCGCAAGAACCTCGGCGGGCTCTTCGAGCGTCTGCCGGCGCTCGACGTCCTCGACCGGTTCGGACTGCGCGCGGTGCTGGTCGGCTTTCCGCTCCTGACCCTCGGCATTCTCAGCGGCGCGTTCTGGGCGTTTCGACTCGAGCAAGCGATGCTCGGCTTCACCGCGTCGCACGCGTTCGCGTTCATCGCCTGGACGCTCTTCGCCGGTGTGCTCGGACTGCGCATGGCGGCCGGTTGGCGTGGCCGGCGGGCGGCCTACGGCACCATCGTCGGGTTCCTCTGCACGTCCGTGGTCCTCGTAGGGTACATGCTTCGAACGGGGCTCTCGTCGTGAGCAGCGTTGTCGTCGTGGGGCTCTCGCACCACACCGCGCCACTGCAGGTGCGCGAGCAACTGGCCGGCGAGACCGGATCGCTCGAGGTGTTCCTTGCGGAGCTGTTGCGCCGCGAAGTGTTCGCGGAGGCGGTCGCCATCTCGACCTGCAACCGAGTGGAGCTCTACGGCGTGACCGACGACGCGGCCGGTTCGATTCAGTCCGCCCGCACGGTACTTCGCGAGCGCGCCGGCGCCGCGTTCGAGCAGGTGCTCGCGAGCGGAGACGCGGTCTACGGACACCGAGGGCGCGATGCTGTGCGGCACGCGTTCCGAGTGGCGGCGAGCCTCGACTCGATGGTGGTCGGCGAGCCGCAGATCCTGGGCCAAGTGAAAGAAGCCTACGACCGCGCGCAACAGGCGGGCACGGTGGGCATGCTGCTCGGCCGCTGCTTCACCCGCGCGTTCGCGGTCGCCAAACGGGTCCGGACCGAGACCGGCATCGCCGAAGGCACCGTCAGCGTGTCCTCGATCGCGACCTCGCTCGCGCGGAAGATCTTCGGCGACCTGTCCGGGCGTCGGGTGCTCCTGCTCGGCGCCGGTGAAATGGGCGAAGCCGCCGCGAAGAGTCTGTCGGGCAGTGGCGCCCACCTCGTGGTGGTCAACCGCAGCCCTGCACGCGCGGAAGCGTTGGCCACGGCGTGCAACGGCGAAGCCGTGCCCTACGTGCAGCTGGCGGCCGAGCTGGTGCGGGCGGATGTCGTCATCACCTCCACGTCGAGTCCGAGCTACGTCCTCACCGCGCCCATGATGAAGGATGTCTCGAAGGCGCGCCGAGGCCGTCCGCTCTTCTTGATCGACATCGCCGTGCCGCGCGATGTGGACCCCCGGGTCGGCGATCTCGAAAACGTCTTCTTGTACGACGTCGACGACCTGCAGCGGGTCGCCGAAGAGAACATCAAGCAGCGCGCGAAATCCGCCGACGCGGCCGAACGCATCGTCGAGATCGAGGTCGAGGAGTTCGAGGTCTGGCGCAGGAGCCTGGATCTCACGCCGACGATCATCGCGCTGCGGGAACGGTTCACCGCAGTCGCGCTGGCGGAGCTGCAGCGTTCGAGCGGCAAGCTCGAGCTGGGCCCGAAAGAACGTCAGGTACTCGACCGCATGGTGAAGTCCATGGTCTCGAAGCTTCTGCACACGCCGCTGAGTGCACTGAAACGCGGTGCGCGTGGACCGGACGGCGCCGCGCTGATCGAAGCGACCCGAACCCTGTTCGATCTCGGCGAGGTCGCGGGCGAAGACGCCGAGCCGAGCGAGGACGGCAAGCTGGCGCCCGAGAAGTCACGCTCCTGAGCGGCGGGGGGGGGCGCGGAAGCGGGAGCGGTAGCGGTAGCGGTAGCGGTAGCGGTAGCGGTAGCGGTAGCGGAAGCGGTAGCGGAAGCGGAAGCCGATACCGAAGCCGAAGCCGAAGCCGAAGCCGACGCCGAAGCCGACGCCGACGCCGACGCCGAAGCCGACGCCGACGCCGACGCCGACGCCGAAGCCGAAGCCGAAGCCGACGCCGAAGCCGAAGCCGAAGCCGACGCCGAAGCCGACGCCGAAGCCGACGCCGAAGCCGAAACCGAAGCCGAAGCCGAAGCCGACGCCGACGCCGACGCCCGACTCCGACTCCGACTCCGACTCCGACTCCTTTGGGTTCGGCACTGGCATGCTATGCCCCCGCGCATGAAGCTCCGGATCGCGACACGCGGATCGAACCTTGCGCTCTGGCAGACCCGTTGGGTGGCGGCTCAGCTTCGTGCGTTCGAGCCTGGGCTCGAGGTGGAAGAGATCCAGGTGGTCACCGAAGGGGACCGGGTGCAGGACCGGCCGCTGCACGAGGTCGGTGGCAAGGGGCTGTTCGTGAGCGAGGTCGAAGCGTACGTCGCTCGCGGTGAAGCCGACCTCGCGGTGCACTCGCTCAAGGATGTCCCGGGTGACGTGCAGCCCGCAGAAGGACTCGGCCTCGTGTGTTTTCCCGAGCGCGAAGATCCGCGCGACGTGTTGCTGACGCGTGACGGCGAAGACCTGATGGACCTGAGCGCGGGCGCGGTCATCGGCACGACCTCGCTCCGGCGCGAGACCCAGCTTCGGCGGCACCGCCCGGACCTCGCGTTCAAGACACTGCGCGGCAACGTCGACACCCGACTGAAGCGTCTGCGCGACGGGGACTACGACGGCATCGTGCTCGCGGCGGCGGGGCTGACCCGGCTCGGTCTGCTCGAGGGGCAGCCGCATGTGTTGCTCGAACGGGACGTCTGCTTGCCGGCGATCGGGCAAGGCACGCTCGCGCTCGAGGCCCGCCTCGAAGACACCGACACGGTCGAACTCGTTCGCCGGCTCGAACACGCCGACACGCGGGTGGTGACCGAGGCGGAGCGCGCGCTGCTCATCGCGCTCGAAGGCAGCTGCCGGGTGCCGATCGCGGGACACGCGCGACTCGCCGACGGCCGCTTGTCGCTCCAGGCGATGGTGGGCGACATCGAGGGTCGGTCGATCCTCGATGGCATGGGCGAACTCTACCTCCAGACCACGGACGCGTCGGCGATCGAGAATGCGCGAGCGCTCGGCCAAGAGGTCGCACAGGGACTCATCGATCGCGGCGCGCGCGAGCTGATGCGGCAAGCCGAAGCCGCAGTGCTGCGGCGAAGTCAGATGAACTAGAGTACGCGCCGTGGACATCCGGCTCATCCTCATCGAGATCGCCGAGAAGCTCGGGCTGGTGGTGACCGCCGGCTTGGTCTCGGTGCTCGTGCCGTGGCTCCGCAACCGTTTGCTCGGACTCGGGGGACATCCCCGCGACCGGTTTGCCGCGCTCCTGATCGGCTTCTGTCTCGCCATGTGGGGCGCGAAGATGGGCGAATGGTGGCTTGGCGCCCACGTGAACATTCATGCGGTCGGCGTGATGATGGCCGCCATTCTTGGCGGCGGCCGGGTCGGCCTCATGACCGGGCTGCTCAGCGGGCTCTTCTACGTCTACCGCGTCGAGCCCTCGCTCGGGTTGGTCGGTGTCGCGGCGACCACCTTCGAAGGCATGTTCGCCGCCTGGGTCATCGAACGGCACCCGGACTGGTTCCAAGGCTGGCGGGCGTTTCTCACGACCTTTTCGGCGGAGGTGCTGCGCTTCGGGTTCATCGCGCTGACGCTCGCCCTGACCGCGAGCGGCGGCGGCACGACCCTGGACTTCTTGGCGACGTGGCCGGTCATCCTGGTGCAGGCGGGCGGGGTCGCGGTGTGCGTGACGATCTTCGTCTTCACCACCCGAGTCGTACTCGCGCGTGAAGAAGCGGCCGTCGCACTCGTCGGAGCCCAGGCGGCCGCGGATCACCTCGCGCTCGAAGCGCTCCGCCGCCGCTTGGAACCGCACTTCTTGTTCAACGCACTCAACACCCTCCGCGCGACGATCCGCGTCGACCCGGCCAAAGCCCGCGAGCTCGTGAACGATCTCTCTGACTTGTACCGCTACCTGCTCAACCACCCGCAGGACGCGCCGCTCCAGAGCGAAGTCGACCACGCCTGCGCGTACCTGGCGATCGAACGCGCGCGGCTCGGAGACGCGCGGCTCGTGGTCGAGACCGAAGTGGACCCGCGCGCCGCCCAAGCGCAGGTCCCGGCGTTGCTCCTGCAGCCGCTCGTCGAGAACGCGGTCAAACACGGCGTCGGGGCCCACGATGGACCGGGCGTGGTGCGCATCGAGGCGACCATCGAACAAGACCGACTCGTGGTGCGGGTGATCGACCGTTCCCAAGGCACCCGCATCGGGGTGCTCGAGGACGGCGCGGGCATTGCGCTCGAGACGCTGCGAGAGCGGCTCGCCATGCGTTTTCGAGGGGAGGCGAAGCTCACCCTCGATCCACATGAAACGGGGATGTGTGCCCGGGTCGAGATACCCTGGGACGAGGTGAACCCGGAGGCCGAGAGGACCGCTGCATGAGCAAAGAGAAGATCCGTGCCGTCGTGGTGGACGACGAGCCGCTGGCCCGCGACGAACTCACGTTCTTGCTCGGCCAGCTCGACGTCGAAGTCGTTGGCGAAGCCGGCAATGCCAAGACCGCCGTCGGCGTGGTCGAAGACGCGGCACCCGATGTGGCCTTCGTGGATCTGAGAATGCCCGGCCCCGATGGCATCGCCCTCGCCGAAGCGCTGCGGGCCAAGGACCCGGCCTTGAACGTGGTGGTGGTCTCCGCCCACGACGACGGCGCGTTGCGCGCCTACGAAGCCGAAGTGCTCGACTACCTGCTCAAGCCGGTGCGGCTCGAGCGCCTCAAGACAACGCTCGAGCGGGTGCGCGCCAACCTCAAGGGCGACCGTCCGAGCGAAGAGACGCTCGACCGGCTCGCGGTGCGACGCCGCGGCGGGTACGTGGTCGTCGACGTGGCCGACGTCGTGTACTTCCACGTGCGCGACGAGCTCGTGTGGGCGGTGACCCAGGACGACGCCTACGCGCTCGATCTCACCCTCGCGGCGGTGACGCGCCGCGCGCCCGAAGGGGAGTTCTTCCGCTCGCACCGGAGCTGCCTCGTACGCATCACGAGCATCCGGAGCCTCGAGCCGAGCGGCGCGGGCACCTACGAGATCGTGCTCGACCACCCCGAGACGCCGCGGGTGCCGCTGGCGCGTGAACGGGTGCGGCAGCTGCGCACGTTGATCCCCTTCGCTGGGTAGCCGCCAGGCGCAGCAACCCAACCCGTTCTACATCTCGGTTTCGAGCATGGACTTGGTGCGGTCGTGGGCGTCCGCCTCGAGCACCGTGTCGCCGTGCCCAGGAATCACACCCGCAAGCGGGTTCGCTTCGATCCGTTCGAGCATCCACTGCTTCAACGGTGGCTTGTTGGCGCCGAGGAACTTCAGGATGAGGTGGTTGACCTTGTAGCCAGGGCCGCTGCCTGTGATCTTGAACAGCCAGCCGAACACGGCGTTCTTGGGCAACGGAGAGTTGCCCACGGTGTCGCCCGTGTACCAGTAGGTGCCCGCGTCGGTGGAGACGAACACGTGGCCGTCGGGCGTCTTCAAGTGTGGCGTGGCCACGACCTGGGTGCTCTCGGGGAGCTTCTCGTTGAGCGCATCGAGTGAGTCGAGCGCGAGGCCCTTCTGCTTCTTTGCGATCCGCTTCGCGGCCTTCTCGTGCGCGTGCAGGGTGGCGTCCGGGAAACGCTCCTTCCATGGACGCAGACCGAGGTGGTGAAAGCCGTTGGTGGCCACGAGCGCGGTCACGCCCCCATCGAACCCCTCGTAGGCCGACTCGTCGACCTTGCAGGGCGGGCTCATGATCACCCAGCCATCCATGGCTCGAAACGCGAACGCGTTGGAGTTGCCCGGCCCGAAGCTGTACTCGAGCACGCGGAGATCGTCGTTGATGGGGATCCAGGTCTTCGTGGCGGGCATGGTGGACATGGTCGCACGGGTGGCGACGCCGCTACTTCAATTGTGATCACGCGCGTGGAATGCGCGCGCACCGCTCGTGTGTAGGATGGCGGATGATGCTCCGCACCCAGACACGCCTCGCCCTCGTCGCGCTGAGCGTGCTCGTCGCGTGCGGCGCCGCGCTGGCCCAAGGTTCGGTGACCGGACCGCTGCCGCGCGGCATGCGCATCACCCGGCTGCTGGTCGACAAGAGCGACCACACCATGAGCGCGTACCGTGGGCGCGAACTCATCAAGGTGTACCGGGTCGCGGTGGGCGTGGGCGGGCTCGGCCCGAAGCAGTGGGAAGGCGACGCCCGCACCCCCGAAGGCCGCTACCGCATCGACAGCCGCCACCACAGCGCCTCGTTTCATCGATTCCTCCACGTCTCCTATCCGAACGCAGACGACCGCCGGCGGTACCGCGGGCTTCGCGAGCGCGGCGAGCTCCCCGAAGACGAGGACGGCGACGTGGTGGGCATCGGTGGTGCGATCGGGATCCACGGGACACCGGCACTCGTGCCGCGCTTCATGCGCAACTGGACCGCGGGCTGCATCGCCGTGACGGATGAGGAAGCGGAGGAGTTGTACGGGGCGGTGGCGGACGGGGCGGTGATCGAGATTCGGGAGTAGGGGCTTATCCGCTTCCGCTACCGCTACCGCTTCCGCTTCCGCTTCCGTTACCGCTACCGCTCCCGCTACCGCTACCGCTACCGCTACCGCTTCCCGCTCCCGCTCCCGCTCCCGCCTCCGCTTCCTTTCGCTCCGGGCTGTAGCCTCTCCTTCGGAGTCGGCCTCATCCGCTCCTTCGGAGTCGGATTCGAGAGCCCATTGGGGGTGGGGTTGTGCCCGGCGGGTGATCAAGCGTGTCGTCTGGCGTGCCAGGCCTCAAGGGTGCCTTCGGCCCGGCGCCTGCGCGCCGCTTCGCCCTTGACCCCTGACCCGCCAGACGACGGCGGCCTGCGGCCGCCGGGCATGTCGCTCGGTCGTGTTCACACAGGGGTCTCCGATGATCGTTCTACAAACTTCTTTTGAACTCGTGCGTTCGCTGCGCGCTCAGGTGCTGCCGAGCGTTCGCAAGCACGACGCTTCGCTCGCTTCTCAGATGCAGCGGGCGGCGCAGGGCGTGGTCCTCAACATCGCGGAGGCTCGGCAGGCGCGAGGGCTTCGTTGTCACGACAAGTTCTCGATTGCGTACGGCGAGTGCAGCGAGCTGAAGGCTGCGATGCAGCTGGCCGAGGTCTTCGGGTACGTGGAGGTGGACGAGGCGCTCCTCGACCAGTGCGACCACGTGTGCGCGATGCTCTACAAGCTCAGCCGCTGAGATTGAGGCCGGCGTCCCTCGGGGCGCCGGCCGCGCTGTCGCTGTCGCTGTCGCTGTGTCTGTCGCTGTCGCTGTGTCTGTCGCTGTCGCTGTCGCTGTGTCTGTCGCTGTCGCTGTCGCTGTCGCTGTCGCTGTCGCTGTGTCTGTCGCTGTGTCTGTCGCTGTCGCTGTCGCTGTGTCTGTCGCTGTCGCTGTGTCTGTCGCTGTCGCTGTGTCTGTCGCTGTCGCTGTCTCTGTCGCTGTCGCTGTGTCTGTCGCTGTCTCTGTCTCTGTCTCTGTCTCTGTCTCTGTCTCTGTCTCTGTCTCTGTCTCTGTCGCTGTCCCGCGAAAAGAAAAAGGCGCCCGCGCGATGCGGACGCCTTCACTTCTTCTCATCGCTCCAGCAGGTCGGCTTACTTACGGATGCCGAGCGCGGTGATGATGTTGCGGTAGCGCTCCACGTCCTTGCCGCGGACGTAGTCGAGGAGACGGCGACGGCGGCTGACGAGCTTCAGAAGACCACGACGGCTGTGGTGGTCCTTCTTGTGCGTCTTGAAGTGCTCGGTGAGGTAGATGATGCGCTCGGTGAGGAGGGCGATCTGGACCTCGGGCGAACCGGTGTCTCCGTCGTGGACGCGGAAGGACTGGATGAGTTCGCTCTTGCGGTCGGTATGCAGGGCCATGGTGTGTTGTCTTTCGTGCCGAGGACCGGCGCGTTCGCGGCACGGGCGAACGCGTGGGAGTTGGGTCTCACTCGACGTTTTGCCGAGCAAGGCGGCGGAGTATGGCAGGGGTCGAACGACGGTCAAGCGGCCGGCTTCGGCGACAAGAAGCGGCCAATCGTCGCCGAATCGGGACGTTCTGTGGCTCCCACTCCGCATTCGCTTCCAGCGGCGGACCGATCCTCGCATCTGGACTGCAAACACCAGGCGTCGGGTATGCTCGGCCCATGCGTGGGGCAGAGCGGCTTGGGCGGGTGCTGGTGATCCTGGTGGCGTGCGCAGTGGCGTGCGGAGACGACGATGGATTCGTCCCGGACAGCGGTCCCCTCTGCACCAGTGCGACGGAGTGCGACGACGGGCTGTTCTGCAACGGCCCCGAGCAGTGCGACCCGGCCGACCCAGGCGCCAGTGCCACCGGCTGTGTGGCTGGGGCGCCGCCCTGCGCCGATGGGGTCGTGTGCGACGAGGCCTTGTCGATGTGCGGGGACGGCTGCGTGGATGCGGACGGCGACGGCGCCCCGGACATGGCCTGCGGCGGAACCGACTGCGACGACGCGGACCCGAACCGGTTCCCAGGCAACGAAGAGATCTGCGACCCGGCGGGCATCGACGAAGACTGCGACCCGGCCACCCTCGGCGGCGTCGACCGCGACGGGGATGGCCACGAAGACAGCCGCTGCTGCAACGGGGACGACTGCGGCGAAGACTGCGACGACGTGCGGCGCGGCACGAACCCGGACGTGCCCGAGGTCTGCGACGGACTCGACAACGACTGCGATGGGCTCGTGGACGAAGAGCTCACCGAGCTGCGCTACGTGGACGCGGACCGAGACCTGCATGGCGATCCCGACATGCCGATCATGAGCTGTCCGGGGCGTGCGGGCACGAGCGCCTCGATGCTCGATTGCGACGACTCGGACCCGACCATCAACGGGCCCCAAGCCGAGCTGCGCGACGACCTCGACAACGACTGCGACGAAGCGGTCGACGAAGCGTTCACCGTGGTGACCTGGTACGCGGATGTGGACGGCGACGGCTACGGGGATCCCGACGGCGCCACAGTGGAGTCCGATTCGCCGGTGCCTGGGTTCGCGCTCTTGCCCATCGACTGCGACGACACCGATCCAGCCGTGCGGCCGGGGGCGCCCGAGCGGTGCAACGGCATCGACGACGACTGCGACGGCGACGCGAACTTCGTCATCGGCGTCAACGACTGGGAAGACGACGACGGCGACGGGGTGGCGGACGCGGCGTGTGGCGGTGGAGACTGCGACGACCGCGACGCGACGGTCTTCCGGGGCGCCGACGAAGTCTGCGACGAGGCCGACAACGACTGCGACACGATGGTGGATGAAGCCTGCGGCGGTGCGTGCTCGCGCCCGGATGCGGATGGCGATGGCGCGCGGAGCGTCGCGTGTGGTGGCGCCGACTGCGACGACGCGGACCCGAACCGCTTCCCCGGCAACACAGAAGTCTGCGACGCCGCGGGGGTGGACGAGGACTGCGACCCCACCACCTACGGAGGACTCGACCACGACATGGATGGCTTCGAGGCGACCCGCTGCTGCAATGGGGACGCCTGCGGGCCCGATTGCGACGACCTGCGGGCATCGACCAACCACATCGCCGCCGAACAGTGCACCGGCCGCGACGACGACTGCGACGGCAACGTCGACGAAGGCGGCGTCTGCATCATGTCGAACGTGCGCGACGTGTCGCTGTCCGCGCAGTACTCCTGCGCGGTTCGCGGCGACGGCGTGGCGTTCTGCTGGGGCCGCAACCTGAACGGCTCGCTCGGCCGTGGCATCGCCGGCACCCCGACCCGATCCTCCCCCGATGTACCGGTGTCGGGGCCGCAAGGGTATGTGTCGATCGACAGCGGCCTCACGGTCGCGTGTGGCGTGCAGAGCGACGGCGGGGCCCGATGCTGGGGCGAGAACGAGTTCGGGCAGGTCGGCGATGGAACCACGGCGGAGCGGCTCAGCCCCGTCGACATGACAGTCACCCCGAGCGTCTCCGGCATCGCGAGCGCACGCGCCCACAGCTGCGCGGTCGACGCCGACGCAGGAAGCGTTGGGAGCATTCGGTGCTGGGGTCAGAACACCGAGGGACAGGCGGGCGACGACACGTTGACCAGTCCGCGCCTGACCGGCTCGCTCCTGGCCGGCGGCTTCACCGATTGGGACGAGCTCGACTCGTTGGGCGACGCCACCTGCGCCCGTCGGGGGTCGCAGATCTACTGCTGGGGCCGGTTCGCTGGCTTTCGGCGGGCGACCCCGCTCGAGATGATCCCGCCGGACGGGCAAGAGTGGTTGGCTCTCGCGGACGTGGCGCCGACCGCGGTCGAGATGTGTGCGGTGACGACGACGGGCGCCGTCGTGTGCTGGGATCAGATCCGCACGGTCTTGGTCACCTACACCACCTACGACGCCGATGTGTACGCCGCGGTCACCGTGGGGCTCGGCTTCCGGTGTCTGACCCGTGCGGACGGTCACGTGTTCTGCAGCGGCACGGACGACGACCAGCAACTGGGCGACGGCCCCAGCGACAGCTCAGGGGCGGGGTTGGTGGAGGTCGCGGGCGGCCGGGTCTGGCGGTTCGTGAGCGCAGGGGAAGCGCATGTGTGCGGCATCGACGTGCTGGGCGCACTCCATTGCTGGGGCCGCAACACCCACGGCCAGCTGGGGGTGGGTTCGGAGGGCATGCCGCTTCACTCGCCCACCGAGGTCTCGTTGATCCCGCCGAGCTGAGCGCGCGGACCGGTCGACACCCGACCAGGTGCGTGCGGTCGCTCACGGCCGCCGTCCGGGGTTGCGTTTTGGGGCGGGTCGGACAGAATGCGGCGGCTCCGAAGGACGGGGCAGCTGGTTCGTACCTCGTTCCGAGGGCTCGCACGCGAAACTCCGCGATTTCGAGCGTTCTGACCGAGGACCGAGCTTCAGTCTCCGCCTTCCGAGTTCAGCTACTGAACCCAAGAACGACCAGCTCCCGCGCCACCTGCGCCGGAGACTGGCGGAGAACCACATGATCATTCGAGAGTCCGTGAAGGTCGGCGACAAGTCGGTCACGCTCGAGACGGGTCGCATCGCCAAACAGGCGGGCGGATCCGTGCTCGTGAGCTGCGGAGAGTCCGTTGTCCTCGTCACCGTTTGCGGTGCCGAAGAGGCGCGCCCCCATCAGCACTTCCTCCCGCTCACCGTGGACTACGTCGAGAAGACGTACTCGGCCGGCAAGATCCCGGGCGGCTTCTTCAAGCGCGAAGGCCGCCTCCGCGACCACGAAGTGCTCACGAGCCGTCTCATCGACCGTCCGTGTCGCCCGCTCTTCCCCGACGGCTACCGCGCCGAGATCCAGGTCATCGCCACGGTGATGTCCGCGGATCCCGAGCACCCCACCGACGTGCTCGCGATGTGCGGTGCTTCGGCGGCGCTCATGCTCTGCGAGGTCCCGTTCAAGGGCCCGATCGGCGGCGTCCGCGTCGCACGCCTCAACGGTGAGTTCGTCGCCAACCCGAGCTTCGCTCAGTCGAAGGAAGCCGACATCGAGATCATCGTGGCCGCCGGCCCCGACGCGATCATGATGGTCGAAGGCCAAGCGGACCAAGCGACGGAAGAAGACCTCCTCGCCGCCATCGCGTTCGGCCACGCGGCCCTTCAGCCGATCCTCAAGCTGCAGCAGCAGATGCAGGAAGCGGCCGGCAAGGAAAAGTGGGTCTACACGCCCGCGACCCGCGACCCCGCCATCGACACCAAGGTCAAAGAAGTCGGCCTCGCGCGCATCAAGGAATGCTGCAACGTCGCCGTCAAACACGAGCGCTACGCAGCGTTCAAGGCGGCCAAGAAGGCCGTCGTCGCCGACCTCGCCGACACCTTCCCGGACAACATCGACGACGTGAAGGCCGCGTTCTCGGACCTTCAGTTCCACACGATGCGTGCGCAGGTCCTCGACGACAAACGCCGCGTCGACGGACGCGACTACGAGACGGTTCGCCCGATCGCGATCGAAGCCGGTCTTCTTCCCCGCGTGCACGGCTCCTCGCTGTTCACCCGCGGCGAGACCCAGGCCATCGTCACTGCGACCCTCGGCACCGCTGCGGACGAGCAGAAGATCGACGGCCTCATGGAGTCGTACTGGAACAACTTCTTCCTCCACTACAACTTCCCGCCCTACTCGGTCGGCGAGACCAAGTTCCTCCGGGGACCGGGCCGTCGCGAGATCGGCCACGGCAACCTGGCCGAGCGCGCCCTTCGTGGACTCCTTCCCTCCAAAGAAGAGTTCCCCTACACGATGCGCATCGTCTCGGAGATCACCGAGTCGAACGGCTCGTCCTCCATGGCTTCGGTGTGTGGCGGCTCGCTCGCGCTCATGGACGCTGGTGTGCCGATCAAGGCGCCCTGCGCGGGCGTCGCGATGGGTCTCATCATGGAAGGCGACAAGTACGCCGTCCTCACGGACATCCTCGGTGACGAAGACCACCTCGGCGACATGGACTTCAAGGTCTGTGGCACCTCCAAGGGCATCACCGCGATCCAGATGGACATCAAGGTCGATGGCCTCAGCAACGAGGTCATGCTCGAGGCCCTTCAGCAGGCCCGCCGCGGTCGGCTGCACATCCTCGACAAGATGAACGAAGTGCTCGCGACCCAGCGTCCCGAGCTCAGCAAGCACGCCCCGCGCATCACCACCATCAAGGTGAAGCCGGACCAGATTCGTCTGGTCATCGGACCGGGCGGCAAGATGATCAAGGCCATCGTCGACCAGACGGGCGCCAAGATCGACGTCAGCGACGACGGCACCGTGGCGGTTGCGGGTTCCGATCCGGAAGCCGTGCTCAAGGCCATCGCCATCATCGAAGGCCTGACCACCGAGCCCGAGATCGGCGCGAAGTACAAGGGTCTCGTCAAGCGCGTCGAGCGCTACGGCGCGTTCGTGGAGATCGCCCCCGGCAAGGAAGGCCTCCTCCACATCACGGACATGTCGTACGAGTTCGTCGAGTCGGTCGACGATGTCGTCAAACTGGGCGACGAGATCGAAGTCGTCGTCTCGAGCGTCGACCGGGAAGGCCGCCTGAAGGTCTCCCTCAAGCCGCTGCTCGAGAAGCCCGAAGGCTTCGACGAAGAAGAAGAGAAGCGCCGCGCGGCCCGGTCCGATCGTGGCGACCGCGGTGACCGCGGTCGTGGACGCGACGGTGGTCGTGGACGCGACGGTGGCCGTGGCGGACGCGACGGTGGCCGTGGCGGACGCGACGGTGGCCGTGGCGGACGCGACGGTGGCCGTGGTGGTCGTGGACCGCGCCGTGAAGGCGGCGGCGGCGGTGAAGGCGGCGGCGGCGGCGAGGGTGGCGGAGGCGACGACGGAGATCGTCCGCGTCGCAGGCGTCGTCGTCGTCCGGAAAAAGACGAGGGCGGCGGTCCGCCCTCGACGGACTCCTGAGTAGATAGGCATGGACGCGTCGGTTCAGCTCCGAATCCTTCGGCTGCGAGACGACGCGGTCCTGCCCAAGTATGAATCGGCGGGCGCCGCAGGGATGGATGTCTCTGCGGCGCTCGACGCGTCCATGGTGCTCGGTCCGGGCGCATGGGCAGCGGTCCCGACCGGGCTGGCCTTCGAGATCCCGCCCGGCTGGGAGGCGCAGGTCCGGCCCCGGTCCGGGCTCGCGTTCCGACACGCGGTCACGGTGCTCAATGCGCCTGGCACCATCGACGCGGACTACCGCGGCGAGGTGAAGGTGTTGCTCGTCAACCACGGCACCGAACCTTTCGTGGTCGAGGCAGGCATGCGCATCGCGCAGATCGTACTGGCCCCGGCCCCCCAGTTGACCGTGGTCGAGGTCGAGTCCTTGAGCGACTTGAGCGACACCGAACGCGGTGCAGGCGGGTTTGGCAGCACCGGCACCGGGCGCAAACCGGGTTCGGGTCCGGCGTCGACCTGATAGTCTGAGACCACACCTTCGATGAGCACTTCGGATCAAACCGCCGTCACGGGCACGCCACTCGGCGGTGCCGTCGGGCCCAAACGAGGGCAGGTCGTGGGCGAACGCTACGAGGTTCGCGGACGGCTTCGCGACGATCCGTTCTCCTATGGATTTCTGGCCTTCGATCAAGAGACCGAAGGAAGCGTGTTTCTGCGCATCGTGCGCCCGGAGCTGCTCGAGAGCACCGACCGGAAACAAGTGGTGCGCGACCTTCGACGCAGCGTCGGCATGGGCGGCAAGTACCTGCCTGGGCTCCTCGACGCCGACCGTGATTCCATGTGGGTGTACGCCACCGAGCCGGTGCCCGAGGGGGTGTCCTTCCGCTCCGTGCTCGACCGCCGCATCCATGAAGACGCGCCACTGACCCCGGAAGAACTCCTGCCCGTCATCGCGCACCTCGATGCCGCGCTCACCGCGATCCCACCGCCGCTGCGTCACGGCGACGTGCGCGCCGACGCGGTCTGGATCGACCCCGAGCGCCTTCAGATGACGGGCGCGTTTCTGGTGCCGGCGCTTCCGCCCGGCGTGGTGGCCGCGGTGCTGCAGCGCCATGGCGATCTGCGGCGCCGTTACGCACCCGAGGTGGTTCGGGGCGTGGGCTCGATCAGCGCCGACCGATACGGCGTGGCCGCGGTCGCGCACGAGGCGCTTACCCTCAAGCCACCGCCCGATCCGGGCGCGAGCGTTCGGCCGCTCGGTGCGCTCACCGCAGCGCTCGCGGCGTTGCTCCATCCCGATCCCAGGCGGCGCGCGACCTCGCTCGAACCCCTGCTCGAGGGCCTGGCCAAACAGGCCGGTCTGGCGGTGCCGGAACTCGAACCGGCGCCGTTCAAGAAGGCGCGCCGGTTCGCCCTGCGGAGCTCGGCGCCGCCGGACCCCGACGCCAAGACGGACGTGCGACACGCCAAAGCCAAGCGCCCGGCCCGGGGCGCGACCTCCGACTTCGACGGTGAGTCGACCGCGAAGGAGATGGAGGCGCCATCCGCCATCGCGCCGCCTCGGCTCGGTGGGTTGCTGGGCGCGTCCACGGATGTGATGGGTCCCTCGCTCGCGGCGGACACCGAGAAGATGCCGGCGATGGATGAGGACGCCGCAGCGGAAGTCCTGGCCGCGGCGGCACGGGCCCGCGCGCGCACGAAGGCGGCAGCGGCGGTGGCCCCAGACTCGGAGACCCGGCGGTTCCCAGCCCTCGACGAAGGCAAGCGGCAGAAGAAGCGCAAGAAGTCCGCACCGCCCGCCGAAGGCCTCGATCCCCGCCTCGTGCGCGCCGCGATGGCGAAGACGCCGGACCCGGGTCCGCTGCTCGGCGACTCGCACTCGCTCGACATGGGCGGGGTCGAATCCGATGAGGAGGGCGGGCACATCTTGGACGGCTCGCCGGACTCGACCGAGGAGGCCCTCGACCCCCGGCTGGTCCGCGCGGCGCTCGGCATCACGATCGAGGGGAGCGACGAGGTTCCGCTCGACCCTTCGGTCCCGGCGAAGCCCGCGAAAGACGGTACGCAAGAGCTCGCGTTCGAGGACCTCGAAGAAGACGACGACGACGAGGTGCCGCTCGATCCTTCGGTGCCCGCCAAAGCGGCGAAAGAGGGCACCCAGGAGATCGGACTCGACGAGCTCGAGGCGATGGATTCAGGGGCCGACCTGCATCCGCCCAAACCGATCGCGAGCGCCGACGATCTCTCGCTCGAAGACCTCGAAGCGATGGAGCGCGAGCGGCGGCGGGCCGCGGTGCCCGAAGAAGCGATCAAGCGTCTCCCGCGTCCCAGAAAAGACTCGGGGCTGCAGCTTCAGGCCGTGTCGCTCTTCGACGATTCTCACGGGGCGGGGCACCCGCCAGCGGCTGCGCCCACGCCCGCGCCCGTCGTGGATCCCGCACGCACCAGCAAGCGGGCCGTGGTGCAGACCCCGATCCTCTCCCCGGACTCGCTGCCGCCGGCCCGTCCGCGGGTCCCGCGGGTGACGGACGATACGCCGGCGCGGATCCTGAAGGGCGTCGAAGCCTCGAAACGCCCCCGCTCTCACGTCGGCATGACGCTCGTGTTCGTCGCGCTGCTCATGGGCATCCTGATCGTCGCCGGCAGCTTCGCGTACGCAGCGCACAAGCGGAACGCGGTCGACGAGGAACGACGGCAGCGGCTGCAAGAACGCTTCGAGCGATTGCAGCAGCAGCAGTCCACCACGCCCTAGAGCGAACCCGCCAGGGTGAGCTCCCCTTGCCCATGCCCGTGCCCTTGCCCTTGCCCTCGGGTCCGGGATTCTGAATCCGAATCCGAAGCCGAAGCCGAAGCCGAAGCCGAAGCCGAAGCCGACTCCGAAGCCGAAGCTGACGCCGCGACGCCGAATCCGAAAGAGAGGATGCGCGGTTCCTGTGCCGTACCCGGTTCGGCTCGAACCCGATCCCCGATCCCCTACGGGCGGCTGGCGGGGCCGGGGTGGAGCCAGGCAGCCCGAATGGGCGACAGGGCTTCGACCGGGCCGCTGGGTGGGATCATCTCGCCGGTTCGGGCGCAGAGGCCGACCCCGCTCGTCGTGCAGGAGACGCCAACGTCGTAGCCCTCGTCGACCAACTCGTCGCAGTTGTCGTCCACGCCGTTGCAGAACTCGAAGCCGCCCGGACGCACCCGCCGGTCGTCCGGTTCGCAGTCTTCGTCGTTGGTGCTGCCATCGCCGTCTCGGTCGAGATCGCATGCGTCGCCGAGCCCGTCGTCGTCGAGATCCTCCTGCCACGGGTTGAAGTCCGCCGGGCAGTTGTCGAGGTCGTCGACGACGCCGTCGTCGTCCATGTCCGACGCCGCACACGGCGCATCGAGTCCCTCGTCGACCACCCCGTCGCAGTCTTCGTCCACTCCGTTGCAGATCTCGACCCCGCGGGGCGACGCCGCCGCGTTGTCGTCGTCGCAGTCCCCATCGAACCCAACCACGCCCTCCGCGTCGCCGCACACCTCGATCGCTGCGCCCCCGAACCCATCCCCGTCCGCGTCCACGAACAGACTCCGCCTCGGCCCCTCGTCGGTGTCTCCATCGCAGTCGTTGTCGACCCCGTCGTCGCACACCTCCGGACGCATCGGAAACGCCTCCGGGTCCGCGTCGTCACAGTCCCCGGGCATCGTCACCGAATACGGATCGGTGGCCGCGCAAAGACAGCTCGAGTCCCCCGCGACCCCGTACCCATCCCCATCGGCGTCCGCAAAGAACACCACACAATCCACCGCCTCCGACTCGTCGACCGCGTCGTCGCAATCGTCGTCCCGCCCATTGCACCGCTCCTCCGCCCCCGGCGCCACGAGTGCATCCGAGTCGTCGCAATCTCCCAGCGTCTCCGCGTGGTGCGTCTCGGTCGGCGCGAAGAGACAGAGCGGATCGGTCCCAAACCCGTCGCCGTCGCCGTCGAGGCCGTAGAGGGCGCACTCGCCGGCGTCGGGGGTACTGCCGTCAGGCGCAGCATCCTCGGACGCGCCATCCAGCCCGGCGCATGCCGTCAGAATGGTCGCCAGCAGGCAAGCACCATGTATCGGTGGCTGTCCTTTGAGTTGGCTCATGCTCACGTCTATTTACCGTCGATCAGCTGCCGTAGGATCGTGGAACCCAACTCGGATTCCCCTGCCGCAACTCGTTCGGTGAGTCGCGCGAGCTCCGCGCGGGCTTCGCGGACGGTGACCCCACCACTTTCGCTTTCGCCGTGCTCCAGCAGGAAGCCAAGTGTGTCTGCGCCGTCAATCAATAGATAGAAGCCGCATTTGATTAGCTCTTGATGCTCCGCCTTGGTGGCCTCAAGCGTTGTGAAAATGCTGACGTCCGTTCGCAGCGTTTCTTGGAGAGCCCGGACGAGCCGGTCTCGGAGCGATGCAGAGATGTCCCTCATGAACTCAAAACCTATCCCAGAAGTTGTTGTCCGAGGGGCGCGTTTCCCAGGGGCGGTGCCGGCTAATTCCCTGGCCATGTTGGGTGCCACCGTCGGGGTCAAGGCGCCGCCGATGGTAGTGCGGCGCGTATCGACTCCGAACAGATGGTGGCAGTGTCGCCTTGTCCGGCAGGCGGCCGATATCGAATCGTGTGTTGTCGGCTGCCCGAAAGCTCACTCCCAGGTCATGCTCCGAATGCCGCCGCAGCCGAACTGTTCGCAAGAACTGGGCAAGTCTCGCAGCCCTGCTTCCCAGGCGCCCACCCTCCGCAACTACACGCGTTGCGATGTTCTTCAGCCCGACCAGCAGTCTGGCCCCCCTGGCGGTCGCACCAAGAACCACACCGACGCCAGGGAGAGCAGCCAGTACTTCCCAGCCCAGCGCACCAGCCCGGTCGCCGCCGGACGCCGAATCATCCGTCAGCGTCTCCCAGTTCTCGACCCGGCCTTGCGTGTCCCCGAGTACGACCAGTGCCCCGAGAGAGCTCCCAGGTGACATGGTCCATCTCGACAAGCCGCCGGGTCCGGTGGGGCCCATGTTGATGCCCTCCATGGCTCGGCCGAGCCTCCCGGCGCCGTCGTGGGCGAGCTCCATTTGGCTCGGCAGTCGGCCCGCGGCGATGTCCGCTTGCACGCCCGCCATGGCGGGATCGGTCTCTCTCCCCTGTCCGCCTGACGCGCCCCCGGATGGATCGCCGTAGACGAAACTTCCCTCCGCCTTGCTGAAGCTGCAGTCGTGGCAGGAGCCGCCCTCCGGCGTGAACCCGGTGGGGTCGGTCAGGTTGAGCGGGTCGTTGAGGACATAGGCGTAGCGGTTGTAGGCCTGGCTCGCGTAGGGATCGACCACCACTGGGTCGGGCGAGAGCATGCGGCGCATTGCGGGGTCGTAGAGCCGCCCCCGCATGTTGATGACGCCCCACTCGTCGTCGTGTTCGTGCCCGGTGAACCCGTGGTCGAACCCGCCGTTGGCGTTGTCGTACGTCGACGGCAAGTCCCGGCGCGCGCCCCAGGCGTCGTACGAGAAGCGCGAGACAACGAGCCCGTTTGCGGTGACGACCTCGGTGGACCCGAGGTGGTCGCCGTGATGGATCTGCGATCCATCCGGATCCGACTCCGACTCCGATTCCGAAGCTGAATCCGACGCCGAACTTGAAGCCGATTCCGAAGCCGAAGCCGAAGCCGACGCCGAAGCCGACGCCGAAGCCGAAGCCGACGCCGACGCCGACGCCGAAGCCGAAGCCGACGCCGACGCCGACGCCGAAGCCGACGCCGAATCCGACGCCGACGCCGACGCCGAAGCCGAAGCCGACTCCGACCCCGAAGCCGACCCCCCGCCCGCTCACGCCGTGGCGGGGACGAGGACTCGGGGTGCGGTGTTTCTCCAGGCGCCGGAGCGGAGGCGGAGCCAGAGGAGGGCGGCGCCGACCATGATTTCGGCGCAGAGGCCGAGCCAGCCGCCGAGGGCGCCGAGGCCGAGTTCGTAGCCGAGGAGCCAGGTGAGCGGCGGGGTGCAGAGCCAGGCGGTGGCGATGCCGAGGACGGCGGCGTACCGCACGTCGCCGGTGCCGCGCAGGACGCCGCGGGCGATGACGTTGGCGGCGTCGGCGAGCTGGAAGACGGCGCCGACCCAGAGCAGCTGTTCGACGGCACGGATCAGATCCGGTTCGTCGGTGAAGCCGCGCGCGATGTGGCTTCCGAAGAAGACCAGCACGAACGTGCAGAAGACGGCGTAGCCGAGGGCGATGGCGAGGGACTCGCGCGCCACCCGTGGCACCCGTTCGAATCGACGCGCGCCGACAGCTTGACCGGCGAGGACGGAGGCGCCTTCGCTGACCGCGACGTTCGGCAAGAAGGTGAAGTGCATCACCTGCAGCGCGATTTGGTGCGCGGCCATCTCGAGCTCCGCCATCGACGCGAGCAGTCCCGCGAGGACAGTGAAGGAGCCGACCTCGAGGAAGAACTGCACGCCGGTCGGCATGCCCATGTCCCAGAGCGCGCGCAGGTCGTCGCGACGGAACGAGATGCCGAGTGTCTCGGGCGCAGTCCGTCGGACGATGCCGGCGAGCAATCCGGCTTCGAGCACGTGCGCGATGCACGTGGCGAGCGCGGCGCCTTCGACGCCCCAGTCGAAGCCCACGATGAAGAGGGCGTCGAGCGCGACGTTGGCGATGTTGCCGAGCACGGCAGACACCATGGGCGAGCGGGAGTCGCCGATGCCGTATCGGCTCTCGCGCATCGCGACGTACGCGAGCACGAAGGGGCCGGCGCTGCAGCGGATGGCGGCGTAGTTGGCGGCGGCCGCGCCGCTCTCTGGGGTGGCCGCGACCCAGCGAAGCAGGTCGGCACCACACCAGGCGAGGCCTGCGACCAAGAAGCCGAGCGCGATCGCGACGCCGAGCGCGGCGCGCGCGTGCCGAGGCACGGCGTCGGTGTCGGCGGCGCCGACGGCTTGGGAGATGAGGACTTTGGCGCCCCGCATCAAGCCGAAGGGGAAACACAGCAGGGTGAAACAGACCACGCCGCCGAGGCCGACGCCGGCGAGGGCGGCGGAGCCGAGGCGCCCGACGAAGAGGGTGTCGGCGAGCGTCATCACCGCGTACGAGATCATCGAGACGGCGATGGGCCAGCTCAATCGCAAGAGCTCCCCGCGTATGGCGCGGGCGGACTCCAGGGGATCAGGAGCGGAGGGTTCGGAGCGAGAAGAGGAAAGGGAACTGGAAGGTTCGGATTCGAAGGGTTCGGAGGGTTCGGAACTCGAGGGGTTCACGGCGGCACCAGAAGACGAGGAGGCGGGATCGGGGGCGGGTGCGACGTCGACCACGAAGGGACGTACGCGGGCGCGGCCTCTCCGCGCGGAAGAGGGCGCCGATGGCAAGCGGAGGCTCGAACCCAGCGTCCGGGTTCAAGCGTGCTCGCGGCTCACGGTGCGTGGAGCGAGGGGGTCTGAGTGCGCGGGGAGCGCGTTCTCCAGTGGGCGTCGCTACTGGCGACGCAGGGAAACACTGGGGTCAGATCCGCACGGCTTCCATGCCGAACCCGGGTCCTTCCAAGGAGTGAGACAGCGGGTCGAGCGTAGGCACGAGAAGACGATCGGTGGCTGGATCGTCGGGCGGTTCGTGGGCATTGCGTCGCTGTCCATAAGTGGCTCCGGGGAAGGCGCCACCACTGCGCACGCGCGGCTCGGGCGTCAACCTCTGGCCTGCAAGTTTGCGATCGCGGCCGCCCGAGCTGGTAGATTCCCGGCCGTGTCCGAACCCGACCCACCACCGGCCGAGCCGCCGGCCGAACCGGACGAGTCGCAGGCAGTCGCCGACTCTCCGGCGGCGTACCGCTATGGAGAGCGTGACGTCGGCGATCTGTCGGCGCACGCGCTGCGGCCTGGCGAAGGGCGCATCACGGGCGGCATCGCCTTCATCCTCGGGGTCGGTTCGTTCCTCGGGGTGATGTGTTTTCACTACCCGGAGATCTTCACGACGCGGGAGCTGCGCGAGGTCTACGACGTCCCGATGCTCCGCAACGTGCTGATGGTGTCGATGTACGTCGCGCTCGGTACCGGCATCTTCAGTTTCATCCGCCGCAGAGGACGTGGTCCGCTTGGTGCGATCGGCGTCGCATTCACGATCGGCGCGTTCCTCGCCGGCGGCTACCGCGTGCCGGTGGGTGCGGTGCATCAAGTCGGGCCGGGCATCGGCGTGGACTGGATGGTGCTCGATCTGCTCAAGTCGACGATCATCTTCATCTTCCTCGAGAAGATGTGGCCCAAGTACCCGGAGCAGCCGATCCTCCGGCCGGAGTGGCAGCTCGATCTCGGCTACTTCGCGGTCAACCACCTGCTCATCGGCGTGCTGCTGATCATCGCGAACGGGTTCGCGCCGAGCGTGTTCGGGTGGGCCACCAACGACGACGTGCAGCGGTTCGTCTCCGGACTGTGGCTGCCGGCCCAGGTGCTCTTGCTCGTGTTCTGCGCGGACTTCGTGCAGTACTGGGTGCACCGCGCCTACCACGAGATCCCGTGGCTCTGGGGACTGCACGCGGTGCATCACTCCGCGGAACACATCGACTGGCTCGCGGGGTCACGCACCCACGTGGTGCAGACCCTCTTCGACCGCTCGCTCGTCTTCGTGCCGCTCTACCTGCTCGGCCCCGACCGCGAGGCGCTCAACATCTATGTGGTGATCGTCGCGTTCCAAGCGGTGCTCATTCACTCGAACCTCAGCTGGAACTTCGGACCCCTGCGGTACCTGATGGTGACGCCGCAGTTTCACCACTGGCATCACAGCAAGGACAAGCCGGCCATCGACACGAACTATGCGGCGCACCTGCCGGTGCTCGACATGATGTTCCGTTCGTACCACCTGCCGGACGGCCACTGGCCGAAACACTACGGCACCCTCAAGCGGCTGCCCCGCACGTTCTTCGGCCAGCTCTTGTATCCGTTTCAGCGCACCTCGAAGAAGCCTGCGAAGTAGTCGCCCAAGCCGGGCTCAGCGCCCAGCGCGGATCGGAACGGTGGCGTCCTTGGGGCCGACCGGAAGGGACCGCTCAGCGCCCGACGCGGACGCCCGGCACCGTCGCCTTCGTCGTCTCCTTGGAGTCGACGGTCTTCGGCGCGCTCCGTTCTTGGGCGTCGAGCTCCGCGAGCGCCACGCTGTACAAGCGATCCCACAAGCGGGCCGTGAGTCGAGGGGCGAGCCGGTCGAGCAACCACGCGGCCTTCCAGAACCGCGGCACGATGATGAACGGTTCGTTCTTCTCCACGTCCTCGAGCACGAGCTGCGCGAAGCGGTCCGGCTCCATCGGCCGCAGCCGGTTCACCAGCCGCTCCATGTTGGTGCGGGTGAGGCGCCGACCGACGTGTCCGCCATATTCGCCGCCGTGAAGAATGGGCGTTCGGATGACGCCAGGACAGAGCGCGGAGACGCGCACGCCATGTCGGCGGCCTTCGATGCGCAGCGCCTTCGAGAGCCCGACGACGGCGTGTTTGCTCGCGGTGTAGCTCCCCATGCTGCCCATCCCGATGAGGCCCGCCATCGACGCGGTGTTGACGATGTGGCCCGAGCGCTGGGCACGCATGATCGGAAAGACGGCGTCGATGCCGTACGCCACGCCGCGCACGTTCACGTCCAGCACGTCGTCCCACGCCGCTCGGTCGTAGTCCGCGATCTCGCCGCCGATGCCGATGCCTGCGTTGTTGAAGAAGAGATCGATGCGTCCCTCTCGGCGCTGGGTGTGCTCCGCGATCTCGCGGAACATGTCTCGGTCGCGCACGTCGAGGGCCACGCCCCGCGCGCGGCCGCCCTGCCTTCGGATCGACTCCGCGACTTCCGTTGCACCGACCGCTTGCCGGTCTGCGAGCACCACCATCGTGCCCTGCGCCGCGAGCGCCCGGCCGAGCGCCGCGCCGATGCCCGACGCGCCTCCTGTGATCAGCGCCACTCTGTCGTCCATGGTCCCCTCCTTTTGTCCCTGTCTACTGTCCGCTGAGCACGGCGATGAGCGCCGCGGTGCCGAGCACACCCATGACGAGACCGAAGACGGCCCTCGGCAAGCCGCGCTTCTCAGGGTTGTTCTTCACGTGCCAGATGCCGATGCCCCCGAGCACGATCGCGATCGGTGCGGGGAACAGGACCAGCGCGAAGAGGCCGGCGTACCCGGCGGAGATCGCCCACCACGAGCGGCCCACCGGGAGGAGCATGCGGGCCACCGGGTCGTCCCCCAGCTTCTTCGGACCAAACGCCGCGCGGCGATCCGGCAGCGTGAACCCGTAGGCCTGCAGCTCCGCCATCTCTGCGTCCGTGGCTTCTACGATCTCGCAGCCGGCGCCGGTGGGTGGTTCGACCTGCACCGGGGCGCCGCTCGCGTTCACTTCGAGGACGACGTCGGTCTGGTCGCGAGACATCATGCTCGGACGGGTCGTGAGCTTGGCTTCGCAGATTTGTCCCGCGGAGGTGGGGAGACGAACCTTCATGCGGGCAACAGTCGCCGATCAGCGCCCACACCGCCAGCGGGGGCAGCAAACCGCTGTGCAAGGCTCGTTCACCGCTTGACGGAACCACCGTGACCCGCCACACCGCGGCATGCTCGACCTAGAACTGTACGATCGGGTTTGGCTCAGCGCCCGGCCGCGGATGCAGGCACTCATCGCAGATGGCTACCTGCGGTTCGACTACCGCAACGTGAAGATCGACGTCGAAGGCCTGGAGAAGATTCCAGATCATCCGGTCATCTACGCGATGAACCACACGGACAACTTCAACTACTGGCCGTTCCAGTACTTCCTCCACCGCAAGTGGAAGCGCTACATGGCCGCGTGGGTGAAGGGGAAGAACTACGAACATCCCTTCGTGTCGTGGTTCATGCGAACGACGAACAACATCCCGCTCGCCTCGCGCGGCTACGTCATCACCCGGGACTTTCTCGGCGTCACGGGCCGGCGACCCAAGAAGGACGAGTACCGACTCATTCGCGACGCCGTCGAGTCCCTCGACAAGACGCTCTCCGGGGTTCCGGACGAACTGCTCTCCAAGCCGCGGACCATCCTCGGACGGCCGTTCGACCCCTCCAGCGAACACTACGTGGTCGCCATCGACGAGCTGATGAATCTGCTGCACGGCAAGTTCGTGGAGCTCAACAAGAAGGCGCTCGACATCGGCGCGGACGTGCTCGTGTTTCCGCAGGGGACCCGGTCGATCCGTTTGTCCCGAGGACACGTCGGCCTCGCACAGATGGCGCTCCACCTCGGGGCGACCATCGTCCCGGTCGGCTGCAACAACTGCGATCTGGTCTACTCGGGCAAGTCGATCGTCACGAAACCCGGCCACATCGTCTACCGGATCGGCGACCCGATTCCGCCCGAACACTGGGGCGATGTCGCGCCGCGCGACGTGCCGCCCCTCACCCGGGCCGCGGACCAACACCGCGACGCATTTCAGCGGGTGGTCGACGAAGTGATGGACCGCATCAACGAGCTGCTCGACGAGCGGCACCGCTACAGCGACGACCAAGTCTCCGAAGGCACCACCGGCACCGAACGCTTCGTGTAGGGAGTACTCGCGCGGGTGACGGGGTCACCGTCCCGTGCCCGTGGCCGCAGACTCAGTCGCAGGCGTCGACGCGGTCCGTGGCGGTTTCGCAGCGGCGGGCGCCGTCTCGGCAGCGGGCGCGGGTGTCTACGTGGTCTGGATGCGACTCGGCGATGTCGCAGATGCGCTCGCTGAGATCGCAGATCCGGTCGCGCAGGTCGCGCGCGTCTTCGCACCGGTTCTGACTCAACGCGGTGGCGAACTCGGACTCGGTGCCCATGAGCGCGGTGAACTCGAGGCGTGCGCCGCCGACGCCCTGAGGGCCTGGGTCCCGGTGAATCGTCTCGACCTGCACGGTCTGTCGCTGCGGCTGACGGGATGGACGCGTGGTCTGCACCGCGCCCCCGCCTTCCATGCTCGGAGGTGGCGACGCCATGTCGTCCATCATCCCCGGTTCTGGGGTGGCTTCCGCTTCCCCGGCGTAGGGCGCGGTCGACGCGGCGCGGGTGGTCGCGGCGCGGGTGGTCGTCGCTTCGCCGCCGCTGGTCCGATCCTCCGAAGAACTCGGTGCGCTGCTTCCGCCACACGCGACGAGTCCCACGCAGAGGGTGGCGAGAACGAGATGGGTTCGGCGATGGGTCATTCGGATTCCACTCCGTCGAGGAGTTCGTGCAGGAGCGCGTCGTTGATCTGAAGCGCCTCGTGGTAGTCCGACGCAGCCCGAAGCGGATCGTTCAACGCTTCTCGAGCGCGACCGCGCGAGACGAGCAGGTTGGCGGTGAAGACGTCGCGTCCGCGCCCCTCGGCAAGGCCACCGTTCGCATGGCGCAGTGCGCGCACCGGCTCTCCTTCGTCGAGTGCCATCTCTGCCAGGCGCCAGTGGGCGTCCTGCCGCACGACCCGAACGTCCTCCGTGGCCATGTCGGCTGGGATGGGCTCGGCCAAGAACCGCACGAGCGCATCGCGGCCTTGGCCGACCTGCGCGGATTCGAGCGCGGTGTCCGCTTCGGCGTGGGCGGCCGCGGCGGATTCGATCCACGCGGCGGCGGTGTGCGCTTGGTCCCCGCATCCGCCGAGCAGTGCGGCGAACAAGAGGCACAGCCCCCAAAAGCCCGAGCGGCCAAGCAGCCTCCCTCGCGAGAGACGGCGCTGCGGTTCCCACAGCCGGCGCTGCGGTTCCCACAGACGGCGCTGCGGTTTCCACAGCTGGGCTCGGCGATGTTCCAAGCGCGGGGACATCAGCGGTACTGATCCTCCAGGGCTGAGAGCAGTTCGGAGCGGTAGGGCCGCATCTGATCCTGGAGCGCGCCTGCCGTGTCGCCCGAGGCGGCGCTCATCTGTGCCTCGAGCAAGCCAGCGTTCGGCGACGGCAGCGCCATGCCCTCGGGCGGGCCCGTGAAGAGCACCGCGACCATGGTCGCGGCGAGCGCGAAGCCGGTGGTCGGCGCGAGGATCTTCTTCCACCACGGCACCGGGGCCGCGACCGGTCGAACGCGCGCTTCGTCGAACACGTCCGCGAGGATCGCGTCGAGGCGTGCGGGGTCGATCGCGCCTTCGTCGGCCGAGTACTGCAGCAGGGCAGCGAACCGCAGGTCGCCGTCTTCCAAGGTGTCGCTTCCATGGACCGCGTCGAACGAGCCTCGATCGAGTGCCCGCGCGAGCGCCGTGGCGGCGCGCAGCTCGTCGTCGGTGGCCGAACGGTCCGGGTCGAAGTCTGCGTCGTCGTGGTCGTGGTCAGTCATGGTCGTTCATTCTTCCCGGAGTTCCGGCGGGGCACCCACCGCACGTTCCCACTCGCGACGAAACGCGCGGAGCGCACGCAGCACGAGCACATCGAAGGTGCCGAGTTTCACTTCCAGCGCATCGGCGCAGGACTGGCGGGACCGGTCCCGCAGAAACCGCTGTTCGATCGCTTCCCGGTACCGTGGGTTCAACCGGTCGAGCACGGTTTCGATCTGAGCGCGCAGTCCATCGAGTTGTTCGGTGATCTCGAACTCGTCGGGATCGGAGGTGTGTGGCAAGAGCGGCACCAGCAACTGCTCGAAGCTCGTCAGGGCGCGCCGCGTCCGCTGCCGCACTCGGTGCATGTCGGTCGCCTTGTTGCTCGCGATCCGGGAGAACCAGAAGTAGAGCGAGACCCCGCGTGCTTCCCACTGCCCAAGGCGCTCGAGCCCGACCCGGAAGGTCTCCGAAAGCGCGTCCTCGGCCGCGGTTCGGTTGCCGAGCTTGGGCATCAGGACCCGCTGAAAGATCCGCGGCGCGTACTCCTTGTAGAGCTCCGCGAACGCCCGCCGATCCCCACGGAGCGCGGCCTCGACGCACTTCTTCTCCCAGGCCAGTCGGTCCTTGGAGCTGAGTTCGTCCTCCCGCATGGTGCAATGGGGCGCGCTGCCAGCCCCTGCCCATCCTTGTCGTGCATTCCCGCATGCCAATCAAGGAACGAACGAACCCGCGTCTGCTTACAGTCTGTTTTCTTGGCACTGGGCGCCTGGTTCGCTTTTCGCGAGAGCTGAAAGCCGAGACCGACGCCGAAGCCGACGCCGAAGCCGAAGCCGAGGCCGAGGCCGACGCCGAAGCCGAGGCCGAAGCCGACGCCGACGCCGAAGCCGAAGCCGAAGGGGGAAGAGATTTTTCGAATGGGTGTAAGCGTCGGTGTTTGCCAGCCGTTGTCTCGCCATGGAGGACGCAATGAACGGTACGAAGGCACTTGCTCTGGCGATTTTGGTAGGACTCGGGGGATGCGGCGGCGGTTCGAGCGCCACATCGATGGGGGTCCATCAGTCCGACGTTCGCACCTCCTCCTCCGCTGGCGAGTCGGGGGGCTACGCCGAAGCCGAAGCCCCGCCGATGGCCGACCACGGGGGGTACGCAGGCCCGTCCGGCGGCGAATCCGTCGCGATGGACGACATGGCCGCTCCTCCTCCGACGATGGCGCCGTCCCGCGCGACCGCCCCGTCCCGGGCGGCGGTGACGGGCGGCGGCGCTGAGGGCCGCATGGCCGCAGAGCCGACGGCCCGCCCGGTACCCGGCACCACCCGGGCCAGCGTTCGGACCACGACCACGGTCACCGTCACGGTCGACGAGCCCACCGTGCCCGTCGCGCCGGAGCCGGTCGTGCGGCCACATTACGTCGAACCGCAGCGTCTTCTGACCGCCGCGTCGGTCGGCGACCACGATCGCCGCGACAACTACCTCCGCTACCTGCAGCGGCACCCGGTCGAAGCCCAGCGCCTCGGCCTCGACATGAACCACCGCGTGCGCTTTCGCGTGGTCGATGGCCAAGGACAGCCGGTCAACGACGCCCGGCTGGTCCTCACCACCAACCAAGGCGCCATCGAAGGCCGCACCCATGCGGACGGCACCTGGGACTACTACCGCGCGGTCCACGGCGGAGGCTCGGGCCACGCCACGGTCGCTGTCGAGGCACTCAACGCGCAAGGCACCGGCCGCGTGCTCATCCCCTCGCACGGCGACGGACAGGACGTCACCGTGCGCCTCGACCACGTGCAGTCGCAGCAGCAGCGCAACGCCCGCATCCTCGACCTCGCGTTCCTCATCGACGTGACCGGCAGCATGGAAGACGAGCTGCGCTACGTGAACCGCGAGGTCACCGACATCGTCGCCCGCGTCCGGAGCGAAGCACCCGAAGCCCGCATCCGGGTCGGCGCCATCTTCTACCGCGACCGCAGCGACAGTGTGCCCCTTCAGCGCATCGGGTTCACCGAGGACATCCAGGGCTTCGCCAGCGCGATGCAGAACGTCCGCGCCAGCGGCGGTGGCGACTACCCTGAAGATCTCGACTCGGGCCTGATGACCGCCATGCAGGGGCTCCAGTGGTCGACCGGCGACGCGGTCCGTGCGCTCATCACCATCGCGGACGCGCCGCCCAAGCGTTACCAGAGCCAGTACACCTACCGCGACGCGATGATCGAAGCGTCCCGCCGCGGCATCCGCATCGTGCCGGTCGCGGCCTCCGGCGCCGACCGCGAAGTGGAGTTCCTCTTCCGCGCCATGGGCAGCTTCACCGCCAGCCCCTACGTCTACCTCACCGACGACTCGGGCGTGGGCAACCCGCACCGCGAAGCCGACACCGACCGGGTCGCCGTCGAGTACTTCAACGACCTGCTCACCCGGTTGCTCGTCAGCGACCTGCGCGGCGGCGGCATGCACGAACCGGCCGGCTTCGACCGCTAGAAACCAGAACCCAGCGAACAGCATGCGCGAACGGCGGGTGACTTCGGTCCCCGCCGTTTCTGCGTGTGGCCAGGTCTCGCCGAACCCTTGTCCGCGTCACTCTCCTCGGAGCGTGAGCACGACGATTTCCGGCGGAACCCCGAACCGGACCGGGACCATGCTGTTGCCGACCCCGCTCGTCACCCACAAGTGCCGCCCCTGCTCGACGATGTGTCCATGCGCGAAGCGCGCGCCGTAGCGCGACGGTACGAAGAGCGGCCCTGCCAAGGGCAAACGCACCTGGCCACCATGGGTGTGCGCGGCCACCGTGAGCGCGACCCGGTCTGGCACCCGGGTGAACAGGTCCGGCGTGTGGGTCGCGAGCAGCACTGGCCAGCCGTCCGGGCCCTGACGAATGCGTTCCAGTCCGGGCTCGAGTTCGGCGTGGCCGGTGAACTCGTCGTCCACCCCGAGCAGCCAGAACGGGTCCTCGCTTCGAAGCCTCGTCGCCTCGTTGGACCACACCGACGCGCCGCCCAAGACCAAGGCGTCGTGGACCCGATTCGCCCCGTACCAGTGGTCGTGGTTGCCGAGCACCGCATGCACCCCGAGCGGCGCGTGCAACACCTGGAGGTCCTCTCCGATCCGGACCGGGTTGTAGTCGGCGCGGAACAGGCTCTTGGTGTCCATGAGATCGCCCAAGAAGAGAATCAGGTCGGGCTCGGTGCGGTTGACGCGCTCGAGGGTGTGTCGCAGCCGCGCCCGATCCATCGGGGGTGCCCCCACGTGCAAGTCCCCGATCATGGCCACGCGAAGTGGCGCAGAGGTCCAGCCGGGCAGGCGCAACGTCCGCTCGCGGACCACCAGATGGCGTGGTTCGAACCAAACGCTCCACAGCAGTCCCGCGACCAATATCCCCAGAAGCACCCGCTTCCATCGCTTCCGGGGGGGCCTCTGGGTTCGATCGCGCATTCTGGTTCAGAGGCGGGCGACGGATCCCGTCTCGCCAAGCACCCACACTCTGCTATAGCAGCGGTGAATGGCGACGAAAAAGAAGCCGGTAGGGGGGGCCTACTTGCTTCGGGATGCACCGAGCGATGTCGTGCGCGGTCGTCCGTCTCGTCCTCCGCGTTCCAGCGCACCCCCCGAGGATCCGTCCCGCGCCACCACGCCACCGCCGCCGGGATACGTCGAGAGTGGCTTTCCCGAGCCGGACACCGGCAGCCATTCCATTCTCGGCGCGCTTCGTTCGGGGCGCGTCCCGGGTCCGCCGCCCCTGCCCGCCGACCTGCCGCCGCCGCCACCCACGGACGTGGAGTCGCTCGAGGAGCCGGAGCGCGCGAGCGAGACCCATCGGCGGATTCGCGCGGGACAGAAGACGCTGCGCCGCATCGAACGGGTGCGCCCCACGGAGATCGATGCCCTCGGCGCTCCGTCGGTCGAGCCTCCGCCCCCCAACGCGCTTCGCTCGCGGCTGCACGAGCTGATGACCTCGGCCCCTGGCACGGAGTCCCTCGTCGTCGATCGTTTCCTGGCGATCCCAGGTGGGCTGCAGGCTGCCGCGCAGAGTTTCCCGGGTCCCCTCTGGTTCGACCGCCGGCTGCCTTACCGCAAGCTGCCGCCGGGCCGCCACGTCTCGGCGATCGCGGCGATGCTCGTGGTGGCCGCCGACGACGCGGCGCCGTACGTCGAGTGGTTGCTCGGGCACAGCGACGAGGACATTCGGTTCTACGCGCTGCTCGTGGCGGCGGAAGTACCCCAGCCGAGCTACACGATGCCGATCGCGCGGCTGGTGTTGGACGGGAACGCCGGAGTGCGTCAGGCGGCGCGGCACGCGCTCGCCGGCCACCGCACCGCGCCTGGCTTCAACGACGCGCTCACGAACATCCGCGACCTTTGTCAGCTCCCCAAAGTGCGCCAGGTCTGGAAACTGCGCGCCATGAAGGCGTTGGCGGAACTGGGGGACGCCGAGTCGGCGCCCATGCTGGTCGAGACACTCGGTGATGGCGACCGCGCGATCGCGCGGGCGGCACACAACGCGTTGTGCGAGTTGACGTGTCAGGACTTCGGGTCGATGCGGCTGCCTTGGCGCCGGTGGCTCAAGGCGCACGGCCGCCAACACCGGGTCGCTTGGTTGATCGATGCGCTCGCGGACCGGCGCGAGGAGCTTCGGCTCGGCGCGTGGACCCAGCTGGTGCAGCTCAGCGGGCTCGACTGTGGTTTGAGCGACCTGTCCGACCGCGAGGCATTCATCGCGGCCCAGGCGGAGTACGCCCGCTGGTGGCGCACCCGCTGAGAAGTCCTGGGGTCGCTGACCCGGCGGGCCTCACGCACCCGATGGGACACCCGAGCCGCATCCTGGCTGCGTGGCGCGCACAGCAGGTGTAGGGTCCCAGCGGCGAGAGGCATGTGCCTCTCGCGCCGTCCCGCACCTCTGCAGCCCCGGAACTTCGATGTCACTCTCGCGTTTTCTTCTTGCGATGCTCCTCTCCTTGGCTTGTTCGCCCGAACAGGTCGGGTGCGAGTCCCGCGGGGAAGAGTCGGAGGCCGAGGCTCCGACGGTGGTGCCGGGACCGTCGCCGGTGACGCTTCGAGGAGATGGCAGCGAGATCGAGTACACGCTGCGCTTTCCGAACCCCCACGGCCACTATGTGGAAGTCGATGCGGTCTACCCGGCGGGCGGAGAACAGCTGGACCTGATGATGGCCGTGTGGACCCCGGGGTCCTACCTCGTGCGTGAGTACGCGCGGCACGTCGAGAACGTGTCGGCCTCCACGACCGACGAGCAGCCGCTCGGCGTGGTGAAGGTGGCGAAGAACCGATGGCGCATCATGGCCGGGGAGGGCGACCTGCCCGATCAGGTCGTGGTCCGCTACCGCGTGTACGCCCGAGAGCTGAGCGTGCGGACGAACTTCGTGGACGACGGCATCGCGATCATCAACGGCGCGGCGACGTTCCTGACCCCGATCGACGCGAGGGAGACGACGGTGGATCTGCGCGTCGAACTCCCGCAGTCGTGGCAGCGCTGCGTGACGGGGCTCGACCCGGTCGCCGAAGCGGCGGACGACGGCGCGGAGCCGGTGGACGCGGTGAGCCAGCGCCGGTGGGTCGCGAACGACTACGACCAGCTCGTCGACTCACCGCTCGTGTGCGGCGACCCGGTCGTGCGCGACATGGAGGTGGGCGGGGTGGCGCACCAGCTCGCCAGCTTCGGCGGCACCGATCTCTTCGACCACGATCGGGCGAGCGAAGACGTGGCGCGCCTCGTGGACGCGCAGCAGAAATTCTGGGGCGTGGTGCCGTACTCGCACTACGTCTTCGAGAACATCTTGCTCGAGAGCGGGGGCGGCCTCGAACACGAGCGCTCCACGCTGATCATGGGCAGTGCGTGGGCGACCCGCGACGAAGAGACCTACCGCAACTGGCTCTCGCTCGTGAGCCACGAGTTCTTTCACACCTGGAACGTGAAACGGCTTCGGCCGCAGAGCCTGCGCGACTTCGACTACGAGCACGAGAACATGGTCCGCGATCTCTGGATCGTGGAGGGCATCACTTCGTACTACGACGACTTGTTCGTGCGCCGGACCGAGCTGATGAGCCGCGACGACTACCTCTCGGTCCTCTCGCGCAACATCCGTCGCCTGCAGGACACGCCCGGCCGCCTGGTGCAGTCGCTCGACGAAGCGTCGTACGACACCTGGATCAAGTTTTACCGGCCGGACGAGAACAGCCGGAACTCCGCGGTCAGCTACTACCTCAAGGGCGCGCTCGTCGCCTGGCTGCTCGACGCGGAGATCCGAGCGGCGAGCGGAACCCACAGCCTCGACGACGTCATGCGCACCGCCTACGAGCGGTTCCCGCAGGAGACCGGCTACACGAGCGAGGAGTTCCGCGCGCTCGCGGCGGAGGTGGCGGGCGCCGATCTCGGCGACTTCTTCCGGCGCAACGTCGATGGCGCGAACGACATGGACTGGAACCTCGCGTTGCAACAGTTCGGTCTGCGCTTCCGGGTCCCGGAAGAGGAAGAGGACCCGAAGGGCTACCTCGGCGTGGGCGTCGATGCCTCGTCCGGGCGGCTGATGGTGGACCACGTGCCGACGGGCACGCCCGCCCGAGAAGCCGGGGTCAACGTGGGCGACGAACTCATCGCCATGGACGACCGCCGGCTGCCCCAGGACATCTCAGAACGGCTCGCGCTCTACCAGCCTGGCGAGACCGTGGATCTTCTGGTCTCGCGCCGGGGCGACCTGCGCCGCATCGAGGTGACGCTCGGCACCGAGCCGCAGGACACCTGGGTGCTCGAGCGCGACCCGAACGCGACCCCGGTGCAGCGCCGTGCGTTCGAAGCCTGGATCGGACCCGAGACCGCCGAGGACTGACGCCGCGCGCAGCAGCGCAGCGCTGCGGTTCCCGAAAACAGCACCGGCTAGAGCAGGCGAAGGGCGGCCTCTGTCATCGCTCGGGTGTAGGGGTGGATCTTCTGGTGGCTCGGTGCCCAACCTGAGAGGAACCGGTGGAAGTCCGCCCAGGCCACCGGGTAGAGCGCGCGCCACTCCGATTCGAGCGCGTCGGCGTCCGTACCACTGGGCACGGCTTCGCGCAGTCGCTCGAAGTAGAAGTCGAGCGCTGCGGGTGCGCGGGCGCGGCATTCGCGGTCGTGCCAGATGCTGCTGAAGAAGTAGGCGACGTCCTTCATGCCGCAGCCGCCACCCACGTATTGGAAGTCGACCGCGGCCACCCCGTCTGCAGTGTCGCCGAAGCAGAAGTTGGCGAGTTTGGCGTCGCCGTGCACGAAGCTCTGGTGCTGGCAGGTGTTCAGGAGTCGGTCGAGTCCCGCCGCGGCGCGTTTCAACACGCGGTCTTCGGTGACGGCCAGCTCGTCGGGGCGGGTCGCGAGGTGCCAGTACGTGCCGGTGGGCCACAACCCATCCGGCGGCTGCCCAAGAAAGTGCCCATGGAAACCCGCGAGCCACGTGAGACACGCATGGATGTCGGTGGCACCAGAGCGAGCGCGTCCTGCGTAGCCGGCCGCGTCCAGATCTTCGAGCAAGAAGCGCCAACCGGTCGCCGAGCGGTCGAGCGCGATCGGGGTGGGGACGCGCGGCAAACCGGACCCGCCCACGTGCGACGCGTAGAAACGGTGTTCGACTTCGTACGAACGGAGTTTGCGTTCATGCGAGCGACGGCCGCTCCAGCCGCGGGGGTGGGTGGTCTCGTCGGCGGGGGCGACTTCCTTCAGCACCACCGTTCGACCGTCCTCGAGCTCGAGTCGAGTGATCGCGCCGTACCCGCTCCAGAGTGTCTGGACGTGGGTCTGACCGACGACCGGTGCTCGAGTCCTGGTCTCGACCCACTCGAGGCTCGAGTGCGACAGGCCGCGCCGCGTCACGACTGCCAGGCCACCAGCGCCTCCGCGAGTTCGACTGCGAACGCCTTCTGTGGATTGTGCCCGCCCGACTCGAACCTCAAGGTCACGTCGACGAACTCTGCCAGCGCTTCGAAGATGTCGCGTTCGATGAGCGGGTCGTCGATGCCGTAGCTCTGGTGGGTCGCCACGCCGAGCGCCCGCAGACCCTTCAGCCGCGCCGCGTGCGCGTCGATGTCGAGCGCCGCCACACAGCGCACCGTGTGTTGCAGGACGGCGTCGTCGTGTCCGCGGAATCCGGCCCGCTCGAACCCCGCGCGCAGCCGTCTTCGCAACAGTCGCGCGGCACCCGGTAGGCCGAGGATCCACGCGAGCCGCTTCGCGGGGAACGCACGCAGGCCGCGGTGCTTGGTCAGTCCCGGGCTGCTCACCAGCGCGAGACCCGCGAACCGTTCCGGGTGCAGCGTCGCGGCCATCGTGCCGACCACGCCGCCCATCGAGTGTCCGACCAGGATCGGCCGCTCGAGGGGGAGGGCCGCCACCACGTCGCAGACGTAGCGGGCCCGCGCTTCGACGGACGGGTCCGGCTCCGTTTGCAGCGGGGTTGCCCCGAACCCCGGCATCTCCACGCGGACGATGCGGTCCGAGGGCGCCGCGGCTCGGAGCGCTGGCGTGAACCAGCGGAAGTCGCGGGCGCTGCCGGGGATCCCGTGTACGAGTACCCACGCCTTGCCATCGGGCGGACCCTCGTCGACCAGAGACACCCGTCCGAATCCGGTCTCGAAAGCTTCGGCCTCGGCCGTCGAGGGAGATGCGGGCGTCACGTGCCCCGTGGTAGCACGAGCCCATGCGCGCGCTGCTTCTCATCGATCATGGGTCCCGCCGCGCCGAGGCCAACGCGCTCTCGGCGCAGATCGCCGCGGATCTTCAGGAGAGTCGACCCGATTTGATCGTGCGATGCGCCCATCTCGAGATCGCCGGCCCCACGATCGCGGAGGGCTTTCTTGCGTGTGTCGAAGCGGGCGCCACCGAGGTGGTGGCGGTGCCATTCTTTCTCGGGCCCGGCCGCCACACGACTCAGGACGTGCCGCGCGAGATGGCGGAGGCCGCCGCAGCCCACCCGGATCGCGACGGTCGCTCGGTCGCCTTTCGCGTCGCCGCGCCGCTGGCCCCGTCGCCCCTGTTGCTGCGCCTCCTGCTCTCGCGGTTCGACGAGGTCGACTTCGAATGCTGAGCCTGACGCTCCTCGAGATCGCGGTGATGGTGCTCGTCCCGATCGTGGCGGTCGTGGTGCTTGCGGCGCGTCGGCGGATCCCGGACCGATCGGTGCGACCGACGTTGGTGCTCGTGGCCGTGGGTACGGCCACGTTCGCCGCCTCTCAGATCCTGCACATCCCACTGAACCTCTTTGCCCAGAAGCTCGCGCGCGGACTGAGTCTGAATCCCTCGTTCGTGGTGGTCGCGATCCTGCTCGGGCTGAGCGCGGGCGTGTGCGAAGAGTGGGCGCGGTACGTCGGGTTGCGGATGGTGCATCGGCGCCGACCTGCATGGCTGACGCGCGCTGGCGGCATCGCGCACGGTCTCGGGCATGGCGGGGTGGAGTCGATCGCACTTGGCGGCCTCGTCGCGTTGACGCTGCTCGGCATGCTCTCGATCCGCGGCGCCGGTCCCGAGCAGTTGATGGCGATGGGGGTGCCCGAAGCGCAGGTCGGGGAGGTCGTCGAGCAGGCCCGCGCGTACTGGGACACTTACTGGCCGCTGCCGCTGTTTGGCGCCCTCGAGCGGGTGATGACGATCGTCGCACACGTCGCGTTCTCCGTGCTCGTGTGCCGGGCGGTCGCAACCGGCGAGTCGCGCTGGGTGTGGTTGGCGGTGGTGTGGCACGCGGCGCTCGACGCGGCGGCGGTCTACGTGACGCAGGTGCACGGCATCGTCATCGCGGAAGGCATCGTGTTCACGAACGCGATACTGGCGTTTGGGGTCTTGCGGAACATGCCGGCCTTCGGGGCGGAAGCGGAAGCGGAAGCGGAAGCGGAAGCGGAAGCGGACGCGGGCGCGGAAGCCGAATCCGACGCCGATGCCGAAGCCGATGCCGACGCCGAAGCCGACGCCGAAGCCGATGCCGACGCCGAAGCCGACGCCGAAGCCGATGACGATGCCGCCGCCGAATCCGATGCCGATGCCGAGCCCGACCCTTCCTCTTCCCGTTGAGGTGGGCTCTGTTCGACGGCCGTTCGTGGTTGCTCTAAGGTCCCTGGCGTGACCGATTCATCTGTACCGTTCGCCGATCCCGAGGGGCACGCGCCCTTGTTTCTCGCGGATTCGAAGACGATTGCCCAGCTCGAGAGCGCGCTGAAGTGCGGGGCGGCGACGCGCCCGGATGGCGGGGCACTGCCGGAGTCGGTGGAGGGCGCGTACGTGAGCGCCGATGGGTCTCGGGCGTACCTCGTGATCGAGGGGGTGCCGCATTTCCTCGTCGAGGAACGGCTCGAGTTCGATCCGCCGCTCGACATGACGCCCACGGCGATGAGTTGACGTTTTCAGGCCACGCCTGGTCGATCGATGCGTTCGGTCTGGACCAGTTGAAGCGGGCGGAGGTGGTGGAGCCGGCGCCGGGGCCGAAGCAGGCGACCATCGCCATTCGGGCGGCGTCGCTGAACTTCCGCGACCTGTTGATGGTCAAGGGCCAGTACGACCCGCGCATGCGC
Source organism: Deltaproteobacteria bacterium (assembly GCA_034670305.1). GTDB lineage: Bacteria > Myxococcota_A > Polyangia > Polyangiales > Houyiibacteriaceae > JAXMNT01. Next base: position 68,594 of record JAXMNT010000015.1, on the reverse strand, counting down.
CTGCCGCTCGTGCCGGTGTCGGATGGCATGGGCGAGGTCGTCGCGGTGGGCGAAGGCGTGACGCGCGTCGCCGTCGGGGACCGAGTCGCCGCAACGTTTGCACCCCGATGGCTCGACGGTCCGCCGAACCGCGACGTGGCGCGGCACACGCGGGGCGGACCGCTGCCTGGCCTCTTGGCCACTCACCGCACGCTTGACGCAGAGGGGCTCGTGAAGGTGCCCGCGCATCTGAGCGACGAAGCCGCGGCCACGTTGCCGTGTGCCGCGCTCACCGCATGGTCCGCACTGGCGGTCGAAGGGCGGGTCGGGCCCGGCGATGTGGTGCTCGTGCAAGGGACCGGCGGCGTCAGCCTCTTCGCCCTGCAGTTCGCACAGATCCTCGGTGCGCGCGTCGTCGTCACCTCCAGCAGCGATGAGAAACTCGAGCGCGCCTCCGCACTCGGCGCTTGGAAGACGATCAACTACCGGTCCGACGAAGCGTGGGGCAAGACGGCGGCGGGGTTCACGGACGGCGGCGTCGACCACGTGATCGAGGTGGGCGGGGCGAAGACCCTCGACCAGTCGCTGCGCGCGGTGCGCATTGGCGGCACCATCTCACTCATCGGAATCCTCTCCGGCGTGCAGACACCGATTGCGCTCACGAAGATCTTGATGAATCAGATTCGGGTGCAAGGGATCCTGGTGGGACACCGGGCGGGATTCGAGTCGATGAATCGCGCGATCGCCGCGCACCAGATGCAGCCGGTCGTGGACGAAGTGTTCGACTTCTCCGCGGCCCCCGAAGCGTTCGAGAAGATGGCCAGCGGCACCCACTTCGGAAAAGTGGTTGTTCGCGTGGGGAGTTAACAATGGGCAAGAAGCGTCAGAAAAAGTCCGGTGGCACGAAGAAGCGCGATCGGAAGTACGCGGGGCCGCAGGGCAAACCGGTGACCGAGACCGGGGGCGGCGCCATGCAGAGCATGGTCGGCGGGTTCCGCCGAGCGGTCGGGGTCGAGAAGAAGAAGCGCAAGACGTGGGCCGACCACATCTGGACGTTGCTTCTGCTCGCTGTGGTCGGCGGCCTGCTGCTCTGGCGTTTCACGTAGCCGGACGGTGACCGAAGTCGACTTCCACGCCGCGCCTGAACGCGCGGCGTTCGCGCAACGCGTCGCGGCAGGCGAGGTCGACGAAGCGACCTGGACCCACCGGGCCCACCTCGCGGTGGCGCTTCACTTCGTGGAGACCCGTGGGTCCGCCGAGGCGCTCACCGACATGCGCGCATTGCTCGCGGTCGTGCTGCGTACCCTCGGCATCCCACCGGACCGCTACCACGAGTCCATCACTCGGGCGTGGATGGAGGTCGTCGAGCGCACGTTCCGGTCGGAACCGGCGAACGCGTTCGCCCGCCTCGAGACCCACGCGGACAAGACGTTCCTCCGCCGGTTCTATCGGGTGGAGACCCTCTCGTCGGACGTCGCACGCGCCGGGTTCGTCCCACCCGATCTCGGGCCCATCGAAGCCGCCACCGCACCGCCTGCGATTCGTTTGCGCTGGGCTACCGAGACCGACCTCGACGACGTGCGCCGACTCTTCCGGGCCTACGAGGCGGAGCTCGGAATCGACCTCTGCTTTCAAGGATTCGATCGAGAACTCGCCGAACTCCCCGGTGCCTACGCGCCACCAGGCGGCCGGTTGCTCGTAGCCGAACAACAATCGGATCGCGTCCTCGTCGGGTGTGCGGCCTTGCGGGCCGAGCGGTCTTCGAACGACGCCGCCGAACTCAAGCGCATGTTCGTAGCACCGGCGTTCCGCGGAAAGGCACGCCTCGGTCGACGGATGGCCGACGCCCTGCGCGTCGCAGCGTGCGACGAGGGGTACCGCGTGTTGCGTCTCGACACGCTCGCGCGGCTCGAGCCGGCGGTGCATCTGTACGAGTCGCTCGGGTTCGAACGAACCGCGCCGTACACCGAGAATCCCGAGCCGGACGTCCTGTACTTCGAGAAGGCGCTCGACCTGATATCCTGACGGTATGGATTCATTGCGGCTGGGTGGTGTGTTGCTCTTGGTGGGGATCATGGCGTGTTCGGCGACGCCCGTGGGTACGGTGGACTCTGGCCCGCGCCCGGATGCGCCGATGGGCTCGGATGGCGGCTGCGCCGTTGGCGAAGTCGAGTGTCTCGGCACCTGCCACGACCCCGAGACGAGCACCCAGCACTGCGGTGGATGTGGCCTCGCTTGTTTCGAGGGCGAGGACTGTGTGGCTGGGGTCTGCATGCCCGACTGCACGGCGCCCGAGACCGCGTGTGGACGCACCTGCACCGATCTCTCGATGGACATTCTCAACTGCGGCACCTGCGGCACGCGCTGCATGGGCGGGACGCGCTGCATGGGCGGCGCGTGTGTGGTCGTGTGCGCGGAGGACGAACTCAACTGCGAGGGCGTCTGCATCGATCCAGCGACCGACACCTCGAACTGCGGCGTCTGCGGCAACGTGTGTGGAGCAGACATGGTCTGCAACGCGGGGAGCTGCGCGTCGCCCTGTCCGGACGGAGAGACCGGTTGCGGCGGGACGTGTGTGGACACCAGCACCTCGGTCGCCCACTGCGGTGCCTGCGATGCGGCCTGCGTCGGCAGCGAGACCTGTGTCGCCGGCGCGTGTTTCCTCGATTGCCCCGGCGGCATGAACTGCGGCGGCACCTGCATCGACACGTCCAGCGACGCCGCCAACTGCGGCGCGTGCGGCATGGCCTGCGAAGCGGGCGAAGTGTGCAACAGCGGCGCGTGCGTCACCGACTGCGGCGCGCTCACCAACTGCAGTGGCAGTTGTGTCGACACGACCACCGATGAGATGAACTGCGGAACCTGCGCGATGGTCTGCGCACCGGGACAGATGTGCCTCAGCTCGGTGTGCCGCTCCCCGATGGAGAACTTCACGTTCCCCAGCAGCGGCGACACCCGCGTCACCCGGTTCCCGAACCTCTGGAACGCGGGCGACTACATCGAGGGCAACCGCACCCTGGGTTTGCCGAGCATGACCGGCGTATCGTTCAGCATGACGCTCGAAGGCAACTCGCTCAGTTGCGACAACCAGGACATGCGCGTGGTGATCAACGGCACCCCGGTCGGGACCTTCGCGGTGATGCCGGGCGCCTCGACGGCCACTGGCAGCTTCACGTTCGGGGCGATCACCGGACCGACCTATACGATCCGTGTCGAAACGACCCGAACGGTCAACAGCGGCTGCGGTTCCGCCGGCATCAGCAACGACGTGAGTACCTGGACCGCGACCTGACTCTGAATGCTGAAAGCGTCAGAGTCAGCCCTTGCCCGTGCCCTTGCCCTTGCCCTCGTGGGGGAGCTCGGCGCAAGGAGCAGACTGCTCGGTTCAGACCGCGCCCGTCTCGCGGGCGTGGCTAGGGTCTGACCGACTTCTGGCGGAGCCAGTGGTCGACCAGGACCAGCGCGACCATCGCTTCGGCCATCGGCACGAAGCGCGGCAACAGGCACGGGTCGTGGCGGCCGGTGGTGCGGATGGTGGCCGGCTGGCCGTCTCGGGAGATGGTGCGCTGCTCGCGGGGCAAACTCGACGTGGGTTTCACCGCGGCCCGCAGCACGATCGGCATGCCGCTCGAGATCCCACCGAGCATGCCGCCGTGGTGGTTGGTCTCGGTGCGGACTTCGCCGTCTTGCATCACGAAGATGTCGTTGTTCTCGCTGCCGCGGCGCTCGGCCACCGCGAAGCCGGCGCCGTACTCGACGCCGAGCACCGCCGGCAGACTGAAGAGCGCTTTGGCGAGGTCCGCCTTGAGTTTGTCGAACACCGGCGCGCCAAGCCCAGCCGGCACCCCGCGCGCAACGATCTCCGCGATGCCGCCGATCGAGTCCTGGTCTTTGCGGACGGCGCGGATCAAGGCGGCCATCTCCAGCGACGCCTTGGGATCGGGGCAGCGCACCTCGTTCTGAGATCCGTCGGGCAACGTCTCCACCTGGGCGAGCGTCACGTCGTCCGGCACCGTCGCTTTGATGCTGCCGACCTGGATCACGTAGCCGAGCACGTCGGCGCCGCATTGCAGCTTCAGGACCTTCTTCGCGATCGCGCCAGCGGCCACGCGGGCCACGGTCTCGCGGGCGCTCGAACGACCGCCCCCTCGGTGGTCGCGGCGTCCGAACTTCGCGTCGAAGGAGTGGTCGGCGTGACCCGGCCGGTACAGCTCTCGAATCGCCGAGTAGTCCTTGCTCTTGGCGTCCTTGTTGCGCACCAGGATCGCGATCGGCGTGCCGGTCGTCTTCCCTTCGAACACGCCGCTGAGAATCTCGGCGTCGTCCGGTTCCTTGCGCTGCGTCACCAGCGACGACTGACCGGGTTTGCGGCGGTCGAGGTCCGGCTGCAGATCGGCCGCGCTCAGCTCGATGCCTGGCGGGCAGCCCTCGACGATCACGACGTTGCCTGCGCCGTGGCTCTCGCCCGCGGTCGTGACCCGAAACGCACGACCCACACTGCTGCCCGGCATCGTTATTCTCCGACGCGGCTCATCAGCACACGCCCCACGAAGAACGGTCCCATCTTCTCCATGTAGGTCGAGGTCTGGACCGTCTTGCGCATCGCTTGCACCAGATGGCTGAGCGGGTGCAGTTCCTTGCCGACGAGCCCGATGACGAACTCGTTGTCGTTCTGGTCGATGCCGTGGCACGCGAGCCGAACATCGTGGGCCAAATCCTGCGCGCCGTACGCCCGCCCGATGGTCGCGTGTTCTCCCATGATGCCGCGGGTCTCTTTGGCGTCGAGCTGGTTGAACGCGCCGAGGCGGCGCAGTGGGTACCAGACCGCCCAGGGCCACTCCGCGTTGGTGACGGTGTCGACGGGCTTCTGGAGCAGCCAGAAGGGCAGGTTCTGCTCGTAGCCGACCGAGTAGGTCCGTCCGAACATCGTCATGTCCGGACGCATCTCGAGCTCCTGCAGGTGTTGCCGCCGGAAGATGGGCCGGACGTGTTCCACGAAGTACGTCGGGTCTTCGCTCCAGGTCAGAAGGCCAAAGCCGCGCGGGTCGCTGACGTCTGCGTAGACAACCGCGCTCAGCCGCTTTTCGTCTTCGAGCGCACTCTCGAACGCATCGTGAAACCGCTGGGGGTCCACCCCCGCCGGTGCGCGTCCGACGAGCAACTGCATGAACAAGCGACGATCCATCGTCTGCTCGCGCTCGCCACGGCTGGCGCCATGCTCGCGCACGTCGATGGTCGGAAGTTCAGGCTGCCCAGGTCGCGTTCCCATGCGGGGGTTGTAGAGGCTCCGCGCGTTCGCGCCAAGCGTTCCCTCCCCCGACGGCCCTGCGCGCTTCGCGAGAGGGCCCTTCGGCACCCGTCCTGGGTGGTGGCGGCGGACGGTGGCTATTCGGCGGAGGTCGGGCGGCCGCGGCGGCGTTCCGCCAGGACCGCCGCGAGCACCGCACGAAGGCCGGCTTCGTCGAGCCCGACCAACAGGTCGCCATCCTCGGCCAGGCGGTGCTTGCCCCAGTTGAGCAGCGTGGCTCGGGTCAGAGGAAACTCGATCTGACCGCGGTGCACCGCGCGCAGCAGTGTCTCGAGGTCGTCGTCGGGCACGTCGAGCAGTGCCTGGGCAGGAGGTCGCATCGACCCCGTCCTAGCGGTGCGGTCGCGGCGGCGCCAACCGAGCGGCGGGCTCGGTGCGCCACGGGTCGAGCACTTCGCTCTGGACGGGACGCGGGCGGTCCGGCGCGCGTCGAACCGGACGCACGCGCGTCGGTCGAGAGGGCGCATCCGACCAGGGATCGAGCACCTCCACCGGCGGCACGCGGCGCACCTCGGCCGTCGCAGCCTGTGGGGCCCGATCATCGGCTCTGCGGGGACCCCAGGGATCGAGCACCTCCGTGTCCGTGCGGCTCCGGTGGCGCGGCGTCGGCGCCTCGGCCCGGGGACGGGCGGGGCCATCGGACCAGGGATCGAGGACCTCGCCGCCGACGGGAACCCGCGCGACCTCGACGGGTGTCGTGGTGTGTGTGCCCGCGGGGCGGGTGCGACGGACGAGGTTGACCACGTCCTCCGCGAGCCATGCGGCGGCGGTGCGGTTGCCGCGCCGGAAACTGGCATCGATGGCGGTCTGGCCCCGCAGTCGAACCGTCGCGCTGTCGCCGCTCGCGTCCACGACGATGGTCACCGTGTCGGTGCCCCGTGCGGCGTCCTCCGCGAGGGTGAGTGCGGGCAGCCCAGCGTCTTCGATCTGGCGGCGGATCGTGCCGGCTTGGAGCTGCGCGTAGTTGGACTCGATGACCACCACCACGGGCTCGTCCGCTCGGCCTCGTTCGCTCGCGAATGCGAGGGCCGCCACGATGGGGGCCAGGAGGAGCCAGCGGGTGTTCATCGTCCCTTCATCCTGGCCACTTTCCGAGTTCGGGTCAATTGCGCCAGCCCTTGGGCGGCGCAGTCCCAGGGGTCACCAGGGGAGCTCTTCGCCGTCCGCGTGCCAGAAGCTGCCGCTCGCATCGAGGTCGAGGTCCGCGAACCGATCCAGCAGGAGTCGAGCCGATTCCTCGGGTTCCAGGTGGCCACGGCCCCCGGTCATCTCGGTTTTCACGAAGCCTGGGTGGAGCATGACCACGGAGATCTCGCGGTCTCGAAGGTCGTGCGCGAGGGAGACGCCCACGATGTTCACCGCGCACTTCGAGATCCGGTAGCCGTAGGAACCACCCGAGGTGTTGTCGGTGATCGACCCCATGCGCGAGGTCATGATCCCGATTTTGCCGCCGTCGCGCATCAGGTGCCGCACGCCCGCGATCACCCGCAGCGGTCCGAGGGTGTTCACTTCGAACTGAAACCGGATGGAGTCGAAGTCCAGGTTGTCGAGCGACTCCTGCCGCAACACGCCTGCGCTCACGATGAGCTCGTTGAGCTTTCGGTCCTTCAGTCGCTCGGCCAGCGCCGCCACCGAGTCGTCCTTCGTGACGTCGACCCCGGCCTCCAACTGCACCGGGTGTTTGCCCTCGGTGCTGGTCGTGAGCGCATCGAGCGCGGCGCTGGACTTGCGGCACGTGGCGATGACGCGGTGGTCGCGAAGATGGAGCTGACGCACCAGCTCGAACCCGATGCCGCGGTTGCCGCCTACGATCATGGTGGTCGGCATGGTTACTCCACCGTCGCAGACGCGCTGACGCTGACGCTGACTTCGACGCTGACGCTCACCGACGCGAGTGCGTTCGGCAGTACGAGGGCGGATTCCGCGATGCACGCGATGGCGCCGGCCCCGGCTTCGGCGACACCACGGAGGCGACGCGCGCTCGCGACCAGTTCTTCACCCGCGTGTTTCACCCGACGCGCGCGTTCTTTGAGCACCCCGAGTTCGGCGAACTGGGTGAACGCCGCGCGCAGCCGCGCGAGCCGTTCCGCGCCGGCAGCGGCGTCACCACTCACGTTCACGTCGACCCGACCGGGGGTGCACCGCGCTTCGGCCTGAAAGCGGGCGTCGCATGACGCGTGGCAGTCCGCGTCGACCTGCGGCGGCGTGTAGTCGGTGGTGCACTGCGGGCGTTCGTACTCGACCGAACATCCTCCGCGACAGCTGCCCTCGCAGCTGGCCTGGCCTTCGACCCAGCACGAACCTTCGCAGCTGCCCTGACAGCCGGCCGAGCAGGTGCCGTGGCAGGTGCCGTCGCAGGTGCCGTTGCACTGACCGTCGGAACCGCGCGAGGAGCACGCCCCTTCGCAGGTTCCCTGACAGGTGCCGGTGCAGCCGCCCTGGCAGCTGCCTTCGCACATGCCGGTGCATGCGCCTTGGACTTCGACCTCGCAGGAGCCCTGACACTCGGCGCTGCACTGGCCGTAGATCTCTCCGCCTTCGCACTGGACCTCGAGTTCGCCCGGCTGGACGTTGACGTCGCACTCGGCGACGCATCCGGCGTAGGCGTCCACGCTCACCTCGCAGCGCGGCGGCGTGGTCACGATGCGGATCTCGGTGTTCGACTCCTCTTTGTAGAGGCGAATCTCCTCGCGTACTTTTGCGGCCACCGCGTCGCATGTGGCGCGCATGTCCCCGGCGAGTTCGGCCTCGCTCATGCCCAGCGATCCACCGACGCCGCGGCACAGGTTGAACAGCGACGCCTGCAGCTCGGAGGTGGCACTGGTGAAGCGGGCGGTGGCGCCCAAGAACGTCTGGACCCGGAGCGCCGCGCTCGATGCACCGAACCGAGCGGTCGCGCACCGGTTGCTCAGCTGGCCGGAGTCGCCGCCGCTCGTGCCGCCACCACCGCCACCACCGCCACTGTTTCGGGAGCCGCCGCCTCCGGGCGGGGGGCAGCCGATGAGCGTGGCCAACACGATGAATAGAACGGCGCTGCGCATGAGATCTCCTTGGTCCCCCGAGCGAGGGCTGGGCCCGAAAAGGCTGGGGCTGCGACTTCGCAGCCTGGACCGCGGGGTACCATCGAATGGCCGGGTGTGGAACCCGCGGCCTCTTCTCCGGGCGGGGCTCGCGGACGCGGACCTGGGGTACCCTTCGCGTCGTGCCGCAGCGGATGTCTCATTTCTCCGGAGCCGACTTCAATTTCTACAGCGCCGGTCACATCGACCCCCCGGCCGCGCACCTGCTGGTGTGGCTGACGATGCTCGGCGCCGTGTACGTCATCGGCTTCGCGATCAAGCGCGGGATTCAAGCCCGGATGCATGGCCGCCGCGCCGCCACCCTGTTCGACCCCGACGCCATCCTCGCGCCCGGCCACGCGTACATCGCGGGTGTGGTGGAGTTGGCGTTCGACCAAACGGAAGCGATCAGGGTTGAGATCCAGCAGGTCGGCACGGAGCACAAGTACAAGAACAGCTGGTCCCACAAGTGGAAGGAGGCGGGCCGTTCGGTGGTGGCCCGTCCGTTCTATGTGAAGCTCCAGAGCGGCGAACGCGTGCGGGTCGAACCGGACGACGACGTGCTGCTCGTGGACCAACTCGACAAGATGCACTGGCCGACCCGGCACAACCGGGTTCGGACCGCGGAACTCTCCGCGGGCGAGCAGGTGATCGTCGAAGGCCACCTCGATCACGGCTACGACCCGGAGCTCAAACAGGCGGGCGGGGGGTACCGCGATGCGAAACGCGGTTGGGTGATGCGGGGAGAGGCCGGCGATCCGATCCACGTGTCGGCCGAACCGCTCTCCGATCGACACCGCCAGCGGGGCAACCGAATGTTCGGCGCCGCAGCGTGGGCGTTCCTGCTCTTGGCCGTGGCGCAGATCGGCGTGTACGGCTACGCGATGCGGGTTCTGCAGGGGGCGAGCCGCGTCGGGACGGTGCTCGACACGGATCACTGGACGACGCGCGGCAGCAAGGGCTCGATCCACCACCACTACAACGCGACGGTGCAGTACCGCGAGTATGCGTACGCGAACGGGTCCGACGGAGAGGACCGCACGTTCGAAGACGAGATCAATCGGAACGCTTTCCAGACGATCGACGTCGGCGACACCGTGATGATCCGACTGGTCCCGCCCGAGCCGCGCTTCAGCTCGTTCGGCAAGAACTCGTCGGTGGCGTTTTGGGGCTGGCTCTTCGAGTTCGTGTGCTTCCTCGTCGCGGTGTTCGTGGTCCGCGCGGCGCATCGGAAGAAGCCCTGGTACGAGGGGCCCGTGAACGAGGGTGGGTCGGGGAGGCTGCCTGCGCCGAAGGGGACGTACACGGTCTGAGCCGAGGCCGAAGCCGAAGCCGGTGCCGAAGCCGAAGCCGACGCCGAAGCCGAAGCCGCGTTTGGCCTACGCGCCGGCGGCGGCGCGGAGGGTGGCGCGGTGGGCTTGGGCGTGTTCGAGCAGCGCGGCGAAGGCCGCTTCGATCTCGGCGACGTCCAGGGACTCGGTGGGGAGTTCGACCGTGAGCACGACGTCGCCGTCTTCGTCGTAGGCGAACTTGCACTGGTGCATGTCGCGGTTCATTCGAAGCAACCAGCGGCCGAGCTCGAAGGAGTTGTCTCCGCGCGTGCTCAGGAACGGGACCACCGATCCGATGAGCCAGTTGTCGTCGCGGCGGATGTAGATGACGACTTCGTCGTCTCCGGTCCCGTGGACGGATCGCAGCGTGCGTTTGCCGTGCGGCGTGGTCTCCCACCCCAGCGCGGTCAGCGCCTGTTCCACCAAGACTTCATCGACCATGCACCCAGCGTCCCGCAGTCGAGAGCGCTGTTCAAGCGTTGAAGACCGTCTAAGTGCACAGCTCTTCGCGCGAAGCGAAGTCGGGGAGGACGCCAGGAGGGCAGGCCGGAGGTCCCTCAGACGACAAACGTCCCTCGCCAACGGCAGGCGTTGAAGCGCGGGGTGTGCAGGATTCGCGCGGTGATGCTTCACACGTTCGCATTGAATCAAACCACACAGGGCTGACTCCAAGCGCCCACGTCGGCTATGCATGGACCGGGGGCTTCGATCGACCGTCAGGGGAGGTCTGCGTGCCCGCATGCGTACCAGCCGACGGAGGAGTCTGACGTGATGAAGAAGATTGTGATCTTGGTTTCCCTTGCTGCCCTTGTGGGGTGCGGCGACGACGACGTGGTTCCGGGTTCGGACGCTGGTACCGGCGACACCGGGATGCTCATCGATGGCGGAGGCGAAGACACCGGCATGTGCACCCCCTCGGCTGAGGTGTGCAACGGCGCCGACGACGACTGCAACGGCATGGTCGACGACGGGCTCATGGGCGCGTCCTGTCCCCTGACCGAAGGTGTCTGCGCGGGCGCTGTGCAGCGCTGCGGCGGCGCGCTCGGCTTCCTCGACTGCGACGCGGCCTCCTATGGCGCGAACTACGAAGCGGTCGAAGCAGCGTGCGACGGCATGGACAACGACTGCGACGGGTCCACCGACGAGAGCTGTCCCTGCGACGACGGAGCAACCCAGGCGTGCGGCAGCGACGTCGGTGCGTGCATGCCCGGCACCCAGACCTGCGCGGGTGGCACGTTCGGCCCGTGCGAAGGCGACGTCGAGCCGATGGGCGAGAGCTGCGACGGACTCGACAACGACTGCGACGGCATGTCGGACGAACCCTCCGACCTCACCGCACCCGACTGCCCGCTGCAGCTCGGCGTGTGTGTCGGCAGCAAGCGCAACTGCGGCGGCGCGGCGGGCTTCATCGCCTGCACCGGCGTCGACAGCTACGGCGGCGACTACCAGGCCGACGAGACCCTGTGCGACATGCTCGACAACGACTGCGACGGCATCACGGACGAAGGCTGCGACTGCATCGACGGCACGACCCAGTCCTGCGGCAGCTCGGTCGGCGCATGCGAGACCGGCACCCAGACGTGCACCTCGGGCTCGTTCGGCGGATGTGCCGGCGAAGTCCCGCCTGTGGACGAGACCTGCGACGGCATGGACGAAGACTGCGATGGCACCACGGACGAAGACGTGATGGCGCCGCTCTGCGCGCTTCAGATCGGCGTGTGCTCCGGCGCGCGGCAGCCCTGCCTCGGAGCGGGCGGCGGATTCGGTGCCTGTGAAGCCGCGGACTACGGCCCGACCTACCAGGCGGACGAGACCACCTGCGACGGGTTCGACAACGACTGCGACGGCACCACGGACGAAGGCTGCGACTGCGTGGGTGGCGAGACCCAGGCGTGCGGTGTCGCGACCGGCGCATGCGAACGCGGCACGCAGACCTGCACCGCGGGCGCGTTCGGCGACTGCGAAGGCGCGGTCGAGCCCACCACGGAGATCTGCAACGGCGCAGACGACGACTGCAACGGTGTCACCGACGACGGCGTCGTGCTTCCGGCCTGCCCGCTCACCATGGGCGTGTGCATGGGATCGACGCAGACGTGCGGAGGCGCCGCGGGGCTCATGGCCTGCGACGACGCAACGTACGGCGGCTCCTACGTCGAGGACGAGGACGGCGCTGGCGACGAGGCGGTGTGCGACGGTCTCGACAACGACTGCGACGGCACGGCCGACGAAGGCTGCATCGCGATTCCGGTCTCGACCGGTCCCGAGGACCGGGTCTTGCCGAACCTCCACAACCAGAACCTCGTCTACCAGGTCAACTTCGACGGGAACTGGGACATCGTCTTCCAAGACATGAACACGGGCGGAACCCGGCGCCTCACCACGACCGCGGCGAACGAGAACGGACCGCGCGTCTACGGCGACTACGTCGTTTGGGTCCGCGGCGAAGACGCCGCAGCCCGTGCGGTGCTCTACGACGTGGCCGCCGGCACGGAGACGGTCCTCAGCAGCGACCAGACGCTCGAGGTCGACATCTCGGGGCAGACGGTGGTCTTCGATGAGTTCAACGGCTCGGACTACGACGTCCACACCTACGACATCGAGACCGGCACCGGCGGTGACATCTTCGGCGGCGCGAGCACCGACAACGAGATTCGGCCCCACCTCACCGGCAACCGGCTCGCCTACCTCAGCGATGTCGCCACCAGCCCAGGCTTCCGGGTGTGGATGGTCGACTATGGCGCGATGACTCCGGTCCCCGTGCAACAGACACCGGCCGCGTCTACGGATGCAGGGCAAATCCAAGTCCGCCTCGACTACGTGGGCATCGTCTGGACGGACGGCCGACTCGTGACCGATGCGATGCCGACCACCGCGTCGAACTACAACCTCTACTCGTCGCTCTTCAACGTGCAGCCCGGATTCGCCACGTATCCTGGAGAGGACCTGATCGTGAACACCCGGGCATTCCAGTCGGTCACCGACATCGGCGGCACGGTCATCGTGTACAACGACTTCTCCACCGGGGACTGGAACCCTGCGTTCACCGGCTACGGTGGCGGCGCGCCCACGGTGCTCTCCACCCATCCGGGCACCCAGGCCGATCCGACCGTGTCGGGCAGCTTCGTCTTCTGGGAAGACAACCGCACCGGCAGCTACGACATCTACGGAACCTCTTTGTCCGGTCTGCCGGTGCCCGCGCTGGACGACATCGCCATCAACGAGATCCTCTCGGACCCGGCGCCCGGCGCGGACCCGAACGGTGACGGAACGGCGAGCACCACCCAGGACGAGTTCGTCGAGATCGTCAACGTGACCGGTGGCGCCATGGATTTGAGTGGCTTCGAGTTGCACGACGGCGCAGCGAGCTCGCTCCGTCATGTGTTCCCCGCGGGTACGGTGATTCCGGCCGCCTCCAGCCTCATCGTCTTCGGTGGCGGCACCCCCACGGGGTTGTTCGGCGGGTCGATCGTGCAGACCGCATCGACGGGTTCGCTTGGACTGAACAACGGCGGCGACACCGTGTCCGTTCGGACGTCGGGCGGCGTGGTGGTTGCGACCGTGACGTACGGCGGCGGCGGCGTGCCCGCCGGCACCGACCAATCGATCGTGCGTCAGCCGGAGTACACCGGCATGTTCGTCCCGCACGGCGGCATCGCGGGCGCGGGTCCGCAGTCTCCCGGTGTGACCGTGTCCGGCTACGGCTTCTGATAGATCGCGATTCTGGAGCCCGTCCGACCATGTGTCGGGCGGGCTCGTTTCGTTTAATGGCCTCGGCGTGCCGACCCCTGCGGTGCCTGCTATGTGCGCCGCATGCGCATCGAGGCCGACGCTCTCATCGAGCATCCCCGCAGCCGGGTCTACCGCGCGTACCGCGACGAAATGCCTCGACTGGTGGGCGCGTTGCCTCGGATCCGGAAGATCGAAGTGGAGTCCCGCACGGACGCGCCGCCGATCGTGGAGCTCGTGAACGTCTGGTATGGCGCCGCCAAGATCCCGGCGGTCGCGGCCAAGATTCTCCCGCCGGTGCTCTCGTGGCACGACTTCGCGCGCTGGGACGACACCGAGTGGATCTGCCATTGGAAACTGCGCAGCCACGCGTTCCCAGAGGCCGTCCGGTGCGAAGGGACCAACCGCTTCTTCGACGAAGGCGGTCGCACGCGGGTGGAGATCCAGGGCGAGATCAAGATCGACCTCAGCCGGGTACCGATGGTGCCAGAGCTCATCGCCACGCCGGTCTCCAACACGGTGGAGCGCTTCTTCGTCCGCCAGATCACGCCGAACCTCCTGACGGTCAGCGACGCACTCGGCGAGTACCTCTCGTCTCTGACCGCCCACCCCGAGGGCTGACGCGGCCCGTGCGGCAATCCGCCCACACCCTGAGTCGCGCATGAACGGGCGCCCCGATCTGGAGCCGGCGATTCTCGGGATCATCGCGTACCCGGTGCGCAAGCACTTGCTCGAAGAAGGACGCTGGGATGCGCTCATTCGTACGCTTGCCGAGGACCGGCCTGCGCTCGCGCAGTCACTCGACCCGCTGCCAAAATGGGTGCCGGCCAGCGCGTGGTCCGCGCTCATCGATCTCTGGATGAGGGAGGTCGGTCGGGAACGTGTGGTCGCGACTGGGCGCGACGTCATCATCGATCAGCTCACGACGGGGCGCCTCGCGCATCTGCAGCGGAGTTGGCAGCGCGCGTTCGGCAAGAGCCTCTCGCACCTGGCGCGGCTGGTGCCGCATCTGTGGCGCGCGTCGATGCGTGCGAACGGACGGATCCGGGTGATGGACCGCACCGACGGATTCGTCCGGCTGCGGCTCGAAGGGGCGCCCTTCGTGGTCGGTTCGCCCGGGTGGCAAGCGCTGCTCGAGGGTGGCGGTGTGGGGCTCTTCGCCCACGCCGGTGTGAGCGCGCAGGTCAAACTCGCCCCCGCGCTCCTCGACCCCACCAGCGTCGACGCGCTTTTCGCGTGGCGGTGAGTCAGGCGGCGCGGCTGGCTTCGCTTGGCGGCTCGAGGCCCACAAGCCAGAGTGCTGAAGCCGAGCGCCTGGTTTGCGAAGTGGCTGCCCTTGAAGCTTGGTCAGCGGCGTGGGCGGGCTCTAGGCGGCGCGGCGCAGGGTGCAGGTCGGCATGCCGATGAGCTCGAGGCCCAGTGCGTCGCCGTCGTGCCAGACCACTCGGACCGGGAACAGGAACTCTTCTTGTGCTTCGCTCCGCGCGTGAAGCGTCAGACGCTCTCCGACGCGTGCGCGCAGGGTCGTCGACACGCGGAAGCCGCCTCGAGAGATGTCGCGCACGAGCGCGGCTTCGAATGCGCAGCAGTTCGCGAGTTGCACTTCGAGCCGGGTGTCCACCCGGGGCGCGTCCCGTCGCACGTCTTCCGAAGACCCCAATGCCTGGGCCAGCGCGTTCAAGCACGTCCGCTCGGTCGCGCTCAACGGGACCATGTCCGACTTCACGAGAAGTCGCTGGTGATCGTGAACGAGGTGAAGCAGATGCATGGGTCGGTACGGGTGAGACCACGAAGGTCGCCGCGACGTTGGGTGTCGCGGGTGTGGATGTTTGGGGAACTGCAACCCGCATGCCATGGAGAGTGAGGTCCATGCAGGGCCACGATCCCCGCAGATCGCACACCCACGCAGTCGCATGTTCAGCATGCAGCACGCCGATGCTGCGTAGTTTTGACCACAGCGCCCGGACATGGATGTCGCGCTGGCGGGTCGATTGGCCACACCCGATGCGATCTGGTCCGTGCTGCGCTCGATGGGACCCGGCGGTCACCCCCAGAACCTCGTCCTGCTGACGTCCGTGCTTCGCCGTGCTCCGTTTCGGCGCGTCGATGCGCTTGACAGCGCTCTCGACCAAGCCGAAGGCTCCCGCGGTGGATCTCTTCGATCGTCAGGCGGAAACAGACGCGCCTTTGGCAGAGCGCATGCGCCCGAAACGCCTCTCGGAGGTCGTGGGACAAGACGCAGCCATCGGAAGCAGCGCGTTGCTCGGTCGGCTCATTCGCGCCGACAAGGTGCCGTCGCTCCTGCTGTGGGGCCCACCAGGCACCGGCAAGACGACGCTTGCGCGCGTCATCGCGCACGAGACCTCCTCCACGTTCGAACCGTTCAGCGCGGTGCTCGGCGGCGTACCGCAGCTTCGCAAAGTGCTCGACGCGGCCAAAGAGCGCCGGCGCCTCGGCCGCAAGACGCTCCTCTTCGTCGACGAGATCCACCGCTTCAACAAAGCGCAGCAAGATGCGCTGCTGCCGCATGTGGAGAACGGCACGGTCACGTTGATCGGCGCGACCACCGAGAACCCGTCGTTCGCCGTGAACGCCGCGCTTCTCAGTCGAACGCGCGTCATCCGTCTCGAACCCCTGGCACCGGACCTCGTCGTGCAACTGCTCCGCCGTGCGCTCACCGATCCGAACGGCGTGCCGGACGCGAAGGTCGAAGACGAAGGGCTCACCGCGATCGCGTTCGCCAGCCGCGGCGATGTGCGACGCGCACTCACGATGCTCGAAGCCCTGGCGGCCGACGGTCGCGTGGTCGATGCGGAAGCGGTCCAAGCGGCGCTCGACACCCAGCCGCTGCTCTACGACAAGGCGGGCGAGGAGCACTACAACGTCGTCAGCGCGTTCATCAAATCGATGCGCGGCTCCGACCCCGACGCCGCGCTCTACTGGATGATGCGCATGCTCGACGCCGGTGAAGATCCGCGGTTCGTCATGCGGCGGCTCATCATCTTTGCGAGCGAAGACGTTGGCAACGCGGACCCACGCGCGCTGCAGCTCGCGATCGCGGCCGACCAGGCGCTGGCCCGGCTCGGCTTGCCCGAAGCCATGCATGCCATGGCCCAGTGCTGCACCTACTTGTCCATCGCGGCCAAATCCAACGCGAGCTACGCGGCGTTCAAGGCCGCCCGCGCGGACATCCAGCAGTTCGGCGCGCTGCCCGTGCCCATGTCGCTCCGCAACGCGCCGACCGAAGCGATGAAGGAGTGGGGCTACCACGAGGGCTACCGCTACCCGCACGACGAGGGCGGGTACGCCGAGGGCGCGACCTACTTGCCGGAAAAGCTGGTCGGGCGCCGGTACTACGAGCCGGCGCAGAGCGGGCTCGAGGCGCACATCCGGACGCGGCTGGCGAAGCTGAGGGGCGAGACCGAAGAAGAGTAGCCGTGGTGCGCGGATCCGAAGCCGAGGCCGAAGCCGAAGCCGAAGCCGAATCCGAAGCCGACGCCGAATCCGACGCCGACGCCGAATCCGACGCCGACGCCGACGCCGACGCCGACGCCGAAGCCGACACCGAATCCGCTTCCGAATCCGCTTCCGCTTCCGCTTCCGCTTCCGCTTCCGCTTCCGCTTCCGCTTCCGCTTCCGAATCCGCTTCCGCTTCCGCTTCCGAAACCGCTTCCGCTTCTGCTTCTGCTTCCGCCGCCGCTTCCGCTTCCAGGGTTGACGCGTTCGTTCGCGTGTTTAGGTTCCGCTGCCTGATGCTCGAAGAGACGCACCACTCCTGAACCGATCGTGTGCGTTCCCGTTTTTTCGGGAACGCGCGCGGCTGAATGTGAGGAGTCGTTCCGTGGCGCTGCGCATCGATGCGGGCGCGCGGGGCGCATCGCGACCGGCGCACGGCGCACCCATGGCGGTGCGCGAACCGGGCGCGGGGGTGAGAGGTCATGTCTACGAAACGTCTTGCGCGCACCGTCATCGAAGGCGGGCGCGTCGGCTACTGCAAGTACTTGCGTCGGCAGTCTCACAAGAAGCAGCGTGTCGCGCTGCGGGTCTTGTTGGGAGAACTGCGGGCGGATCCAGAGGTGGTCCGCGGTCTTCCGCTCGAACCGATCTGCAAACACTTCGCGGACCGGTTGTCGGCCGCCGACCGATGGCTGCGCGGACACACCGGCAAGCCGTGGCCCGAGGTCGAGGGGTTGATCTACCAGACCTTCGATCTGCGAACCCTGGCGGGACGGCACGTCGTGTTCGGGCACCTGCTTCCCAGCCAGAGCGCCCGCGAGACGCTGCGTGGTGGATGGCGGGTGCACCACTCGCGCGGCGAGTTCTTCGTCGACGACGACGAGGTGCTTCGGTACAGGCAGCGCGTCCGCAACCGGCGTCCCCGATACAACCCGCGCCCGCTTCGGTGGGAACAGACCGAACACGGTCGGTGGGTGGGCGGTCGATTGATCGCGAAGCGCGGGCGTTTCCTCTACTGGTTGGAGCCCACCGCGCCGCTTCCCGAGCGGACGGAGAAGCGCTGGTGGTTGGTGACGCCGCAGCGGCCACAGGAAGTGCCCCGCCGCCAATCGCGCGCGCTCACCCCGGGGGAGCGTGTGACCTACGCCGCGTTCCGAGACGAAGTGCGTGCGCTGCTCACCGTCGACTTCGACGCCCACTGAAGTCGCCCCGTGAGCCCAGGGTGCTCGATGTGCGGAGCTTCGCCGTCTGGATCTACCCGGTCCGGATCTACGCGGGCTGGGGGCGGAAGAGGAAGCGGACCATCGGCACGAGGTAGGGCAGCACCGCGCCGACCGCGGCTGCGGCCGCGACCACGCCGAGCGCGTCGAGCATCAAGGGCTGCAGCGGTTGCCCGACGAATGCGTGCGGACCGGTGAAGTGCGAGAGGCTCGGTGCGTGCAGCACGCTGACCGCGAGCACCGGCGCACCGACGAGCGCGAGCAAGAGGCCCCAGGTGCGGCCGCGCGCGAGCCCCATGGTGCCGAGCAGCAGGATGCCAGCGCCGGCCAGCACCGCGATCATGACGCCGCCGGTCTGCTCGGGTGCGAGCGCGAAGCCGACCGCGGGCATCAGCGCGACCGAAGCGGCGACCATCGACAGTCCTTCGCGCCGGGTTTGCGCGCTGCGGACGAAGAAGAGCAGGAGCAGCCACACCACGTGTACGCCGCCGGCGACCAGCGTCGTCGGAAGCGGGCCGAGGGCGTAGACACACTGGGCGCACGCGGCCACGGCGAAGAGCGAGAGCCCCGCGCCGAACGCGCGGCTCCAATGCCTGCGCGTCAAGAGACCCCAGGACCCGACACCGTAGAGCAGCGTGACCACTACCCAGGCGGGGATCCACTCGGTGTTGTGTTCGACGAGCGCAACGGTGGTCGCGCCACTTCCCAGCGTGAGGAGCGCACCCCAGATGCCGGCCAATCCGGAAGCGAGCCGCGGCTCCTTGGCGTCGGTGGGCGGGGCGACGCGACGGATGCCCGCAGGCTGGGTGGACTTGGCCATACCAAGGGTACGTGCGAACCCAAGACTTCATTCCAGTGGCGGGAAAGATCGGATCGAGCTTGCCCGTGCCCGTGAGTCCGAATCCGAAGGAGAGGATGCGCGGTTCCCTTGCCCTTGCCCTTGCCCCTGCCCGTGCCCTCCGAATCCGAATCCGAATCCGAAGGTGAGGATGTGCGGTTGCCTACCCGTGTTTGTCACTCGACGCCGACTCCGATCCCGACCCCGAAGCCGAAGCCGAAGCCGAAGCCGACCCCGAAGCCGACTCCGAAGCCGACCCCGAAGCCGACCCCGAAGCCGAAGCCGAAGCCGACTCCGATCCCGCGACGCCGACTCCGATCCCGAAGCCGACGCCGACCCCGAATCCGACGCCGACACCGACACCGACACCGACCCCGAAGCCGCCGATCCGAATCCCTGGCTCAGCCGAGCTGCTGTGCGATCGCTTCGCTCGCGACTTCGGCGAGGGCGGCGATGGTCCACTGGGGGTTGACGACGATGGTCGAGGGGAAGAGCGAGGCGTCGACGACGTGTAGGTTGTGGGCGCCACGCAGCCGAAAGTCGGGGCCGACCGCGCCTGCGTCGAGGTGGGCGCTCATGCGGAGGCCGCCTTGCGGGTGGGCGCTCGAGAGCATGATGTGTTCGGGTTCGAACACGACCGGTTCGAGCGCGGCGGCGAGCTCGGCTTGGGTCAGGTCGCCGTGGGTCTCGGCACGCAGTCGCAGGCCTTGGCCAGTGTCGGTCTCGGACGCGCCGCCTTCGGGCGGTTGCCGGATGCCGCCGAGTCCGACCTCGCTGGCACCCGCCGCGAAGTAGAGTCGCGCGATCCCCGCGAGGGCGTCGCGGTTCAGGTCCATCTCCGCCTGGTTGAGTTTGTACTCGACCGTTCGGTCGCCCCGGATGACGCCGGTCTGCGGCGAACCGATGGTCGACGCGCACATCGCGAGCTTCTTGTAGTCCGTCATCCAATCCCGGTGACCCGCGCCGACTCCGGGCACGACGTTGCTCATGAGCCCCGGCGGTACGAATGCGTTCTCGAGCACGTACCGCGCGCGGTGGGCCGGTTTGCCAGGGATCGGGATCTCGAAATCGGGGTCGCCGCCCTTGGTCGCGACAAACTTGATCTGGAACCCCATGTGCCCGGGTCGCGCGCTTTCGTTCTGCCACCGCGCCACCACGCCCGAGCCGTAGTTGAAGCCGAGCCCCGTGCCGACGTGATCGTTCTGGAACGCGGGCAGCCGGCCCCAACTTCCGTCGTGGGCTTCGGACCGCAGGAGCACCGCGGGGGAGCCGACCGCACCCGCCGAGAGCACGACGTGATCGACCTCGACCCGTTCATCGAGCCCGCGCCCGAACACCAGGTGGGTCACCCGCATGCCGCCTTCTTCGAGATGGCCTTCGAGTCGTTCGATCGGCAGGTTCTGGTGGATGCGGGCGCCGGCGCGCTCGGCATCCAAGATGTACGTCAGGTCCATCGAGAGTTTGTGGCCGAAGTGGCAGCCGTAGTTGCACAGCCCGCAGCCGAAGCAGCTGTCGCCGTTCTGATCGCGGGTCGGCTCGGGCCGCTGGTCGCGCCGCATCATCACGTTGTTCCACTGCACGTCGCGATCGAACGCCCACGGTTCGGTGTCTCCGATCTTCCTCGCGCCGACGCCGAGCAGATCCGACGCGTCCGTGTACACACGCGGATCGATCTTGCCGAGCGCCTGGCGCTTGAAGACCTTCTGGATCCCGAGGTCGAACGCGTCGCGTTTCACTCCGATGGAGAGTGGCCCGTTGGTCGCGCACCAGAGGTCTTTCGTTTCGGCGCGGGGCTCCACGCTCAGGCCGGAGGTCAACACGGTGCCGCCGCCCACGAGCCGCCCGCGGAGCAGATGGATGTCGAGGTTCTTGCTCAACGTCAGAAGGCCGGACTCGAAGAGCTGGCTCATGCCGACGAGCGTGTCGAGTGGGTAGCGGCCGGGGTTGAGCCGCGGACCCGACTCGAACACCGCGACGTCGTACTTGCCGGTCTGCGCCAACCGAGCCGCCGTCACCGCGCCGCCTGCGCCGGACCCGATCACCGCCACGCGTGGCCGACCGTCGTACGCGAAGAGCCGCGGCACTTCGTACGGGTGGCCTTGCATGTGCACGGAGGCGACCTCCCGGGGGTCGAAGGTCGCGGGCTGCCGGGTGGCGCGCAGCCGGCCCAGGTCGACGTCCGGATGGTCGGGATAGGTCCGGTCCCAGACGCGGGTGTAGCCGGTGATCGGATCCGCGTTCGGGTTCGTGTAGAAGGCGAGGCCCATCATCTCGCGCAGACTCTTGGCGAGGTCTCGAATGGTGGGGCTCTGTGGGAGAGGAAGTTTGGAGACGATTTTGTCGAAGACCCAGTCGGCTGCGGTTCGATCGCTTCCGTAGAAACGGCGAATGAACCGCTCTCGGCGCGCCGGAGATTGTTGCCAGGGAGCGACGGGCAAGCCGCCGAAGAACGTGCCGTGCACCCGGGTCCACATGAGCAACGTCCACAGATCGTCCCGCCCACGTTCGTGGGCAGGGATGGCCTGCACGTACGCGCCAAAACGTTCGGTCGCCTCTCTCACGAGCGGTGCGTGTTCGGGTTCGGTGACTCCGAGCACGTAAGGGAGGTACGCCTCGAATGTCTTGAGCGCCCAGTCGGGCAGGGGCTCGGAGGTCGGCGCGGTGCGGTGTCGAAGTTCAGTGGGACGAAGCGGGGCGGTCATGGCGCGCCGAGTCTACACAGGCTGTCTCCGAATGGGGACGCGCATCAATCGGGTTGGAAGACCACGTCCTGGCTGGCGTCTCCGTCGTAGAACTGGTGTGCGCGATCGAAGGTGAACGCGCCGAAAGCGTTGATGGCGATCGACCAGATCAACAGCACCACGAATCCGAGCCGGAAACGTCGTCCGCCGAGGGCGAGCAATACGAAGAGCAGCGGCAACCAGTCGAGCGCGAAGCGGTAGCCGAACTGAACCCAGCCGCTGTTCTGGTAACAGAGGTTCATCACCGCGACCGGGAGGATGGCGCACCACAACCCGATCATCAGCGGCGTCAGTTTCTTCGGCCAGAGCGCGAGCAGGATCGCCGGCGTCGTGACCCACAGGGCGAGGCCGTGGCGGCCGACGATCAGGTAGGGCGGATCGAGGGTCAGCCACGGGGTGGAGGCGCCGAACACCGCGAGGTTCTTGGCGAAGTAGTGGTAGCTGAACAGGCCCCAGCGTTCGATGCGTGGGCGCCACCGCATCTGCAGGAACGAGTGGCCCCACTCGAACGAGTCCTCGAAGCGCGCGTGGTTGTGCCACATCGCGAACGCGCCGCAGACGAGGATCGGAATGGAGAAGAGCGCGCCGGTCCGCAACGCCGGTTTCCAGTCGGTGCCGCGGACCCATTGCCACAGCCGCTTGGGCCAGTACGCGTCTTCGTCGAAGGGTGCGCCGGCCCGCCGGTTCACCCGCATCAGCTCGAGTCCGAAGAAGATCGCGAGCAGTGCGGTGGTGGGCCGGGTGAGAAAGCAGCAGCCGAGCGCGATGCCCGCGAGGATGGGCCGCCGCGCGTCGATGCCGAAGAGCAAGTAGAGGAAGGTCAGGCTGACCGCGACCACATGTGCCGCGAACCACACCGTGCCTTGCACCGACGTGTAGTAGAAGACGCTGCCGAACGCGAAGAGCGCGACGAGCAAGAGGTCTTCGGTGCGGGTGCGTTTCGAACGGCCGCTCCGCCGGAGTCGACCGAGCAAGAGCAGCAGCAACATCGGTCCGAAGCCGGCGAGCAGCGCCCAGATCAACCGGTCCGGAATGTCCGTGCCTGCGACCGCGACGATCGGCGCCATCACGGCGGCCGGGAAGGGCGGGAACGAGACGTACCAGCGGTAGCGGTCCGAGTCCGAGAAGTGCCAGCGGTTGTTCGGGCAGGAGTCGTGCTCCTCTCGGTCGTAACACGCCCAGTCGTTGTTGCCGGGCGGGTCCCCTTGCTGATGCAGTTGCCCGTTCAACCACGACGCCGCGAGGTGCACGAAGTGGTTGTCCGGACTCGGCGCCCACGCCCGCCCCGTCAACGTCGCGCAGTACACCCCCGCACACACGACATAGACCAAGAGCGGAACCAGCCACTTGCCCTTGCCCTTGCCCTTGCCCTTGCCCTTGCCCTCTTTGCCTGAGTCTGCGTCGGCAGCGGCGTCGCCCTCGGCACCGGATTCCGCATCGGAATCGGCCGAACCAGACGCGGCGCGCCCCGTCTCATCGCTGCCGGCGTCCCTCTCGTCCGCCGTTTCGGTCTCGTCGTCTTCAGCCACGTTCTTCTCTTCGGCGGGAGAAAGCTCAGCCCCGCACTGGCACGGGCGGACCACTCCATGACACAAATGCGCCCATGAACCAGTCAGCGCGCTCGACGTCTATCATGGTGCTTCTGCTCGCCGGGCTCGGAGCGTGCGGAGACGACGACGCCGCCGGCCCCATGGACGCAGGCGTCGATGCCCCGGCCGACCCCACGACCATCGAAGGGCTGCCCATCGAGGAAGAAGTGGGCATGCCGGGTCTGGGCGCCGCGGTGGACGCGGTGCGCGACGAACGCGGCATGTGGCACATCTACGCGCAGAACCTGAACGACGCGATCCGGGCGCAGGGGTACCTCCAGGCGGTCGACCGCCTCGGTCAGATGCACTTCATTCGGCTCGCCGCCACCGGCCGGACCGCCGAGTTCGCGGGGTCTCTGGATCCGTCGCTCATCGACTCCGACGCCGACACACGGTTCGAAGGACACGGCCGCAACGCAGAAGCCATTCTCGCAGGGCTGCCCGCCGAAGAGCGGGAGCTGCTCGAGGTCTACGCCGCTGGCGTCAACGTGCGCATCAACCAGGTGATCAACGGTGAGGTGACCTTGCCGCGCGGGGTGAGCGACCTCGTCAACGCGGACAACCTGCGGGTGTGGGAGCCGGTGGAGACGTTGGCCATCGCGCGTTTCCAGGCGGCCTCGCTTTCTTTCGATGCGTTCAGCGACCTCTCACGCACCGATCAGCTCGCGCGCTGGCGAGAACACTTCGCGGCAGACGATCCCGATCCTCGCGTCGCCCGTTTGGCGCTCGCCTACCACGACCTCTTCCCGACGCGGCCCGCTCGAGACGTCTTCCACATCGACGGTTTCCCGAACGTCACCACCGACAGCGGGTCGCGCGCGCGCATTCGGCCCGGCCGCGACCTGCGGGGTCTCCAGCTCCCGACGGCGCGCAGCCTCGAAGGGGCGCTCGCGTTTGCGGAGCGTCAAGAGGCGCGGTTCACCAAGGTGTTCGGCGACGGATTCCGAGGCTCCAACAGTTGGGTCGTGCACGGCGACCACACCGCGAGCGGATTGCCGATCCTCTCGAACGACCCGCACCTCGCGCTCACGAGCCCACCGCTCTTCTGGATGAGCCACGTCAACACCCGGCGCGCCGGCGGCGACGTCGATGTGGCCGGCCAGATGATCGCAGGCACGCCCGTGTCGATCCTCGGATTCACCGACAAGATCGCCTGGGGGCTCACGACGAGCGGCTACGACGTGAGCGATGTCTACATGGAGCTCATCACGCCCGGCGATCCCGCGACGGTGGAGCTCGACGGCGCACAGGTCCCGATTCAGACGATCACGGAGACGATCCGCACCGATCTGGGCGCCGAGACCGTCGTGACGTTCGACTTCGTGCCGCACCACGGACTCATCGTGCCCGGCAGCCGAGTGGCCTGCACCGCGGAAGATGCGGCCCCGTGTGAGGTCGGCAAAGAACAAGCGCTCTCGATCGCCTGGACCGGCAACGAGCCGAGCAACGAAGCGGCGGCGTTCCTCGATCTCTACACGGCGCAGAACGCGGACGACGCGCGCACCGCGTTCCGCAAGTTCGAGGTCGGCGGGCAGACGCTCGTCTCCGTCGATGCGTCCGGCAACATCGACTACACGAGCAGCGTGCGCATCCCGGTCCGCCAGGCCGGTGCGTTGACGTACGACCCCGCGACGCTCGAAGGCACCTCGCCCTGCTACGTGCTCGATGGACGCGGCACGATGGAGTGGACCGGCGAGAACCTGGACGAGCGCTACATTCCGCACGGCCGCAACCCAGAGTCCGGCTTCATCGCGACCGCGAACGCGGATCCGGTCGGCGTGACCGCGAACGGCAACGCGCTCGACGGTGTCGACGCGGCGGACCCGGCCGACGACTTCTACATCGGCTGCGACTTCGCGCGGGGCAACCGCATCGCGCGCATCACCGAGCGATTGGAGACGCTCGTGAGCGCCGGTGGCATCACGCCCGAGGACATGAGCGCACTGCAGAACGACGCGGTCTCCCCCTTCGGCCGCATCCTGACGCCGCTGATGCTCGCGGAACTCACGCGCGCCAGCGAAGAACGCACCTCTCCGGGCATGCACCCGGACCTGACCGCGGCGGTGACCGAGTTCGCCGACGCGATGGACGCCATCGAAGCGGCCGCGACGCGCCTGGCGGCGTGGGAACGGTTCGACACGCCGGCGGCGGTCGAAGGCACACCGAGCGCCGACGCGATCGCAGACAGCGTGGCGACCTCGATCTTCAACGTGGCGATGGGACACCTCATGCGCCTGACCTTCGACGACGAACTCGACCTGCACGCTGACGGTGCACTCGACGGGTCGATCCGCCGCAGCAACGCGCTCGGCACGACCATCGTGTTGATGGCCACCGACGTGGAGTCGCTCGCGACCTACGAGGCGGACCGCATGGACTCGGTGTTGTGGGACGACATCTCGACCGACGCGGTCGAGACCCGCGGCGACCGGGTGGTCCGCGCGATGGCCGCCGCGCTCGAGTGGCTGGAGACCCGCTTCTCCACCGCGACGATGGACGACTGGCGCTGGGGTCGGTTGCACACGGTGCAACTCGACGCGGTGATTCCGATCGGCGTGCTCGGAAGCGACCCGCTCAGCATTCCGACCCCCGACGACGCGATGTTCCCGGATGGGTTCCCGCGCCATGGCGACCGCGACGTGGTCGACGCGTCGAACTTCGGCGTGTTCGACTTCGAGCGCATCGACTACGGCAGCGGGCCGCAGCAGCGCCTGGTCGTCGAGATGTCCCCGACCGGACCCACCGCATGGAACGCACTTCCGGGAGGCAACTCGGAAGATCCCGACGGCCCCTTCCACCGCAACGAGATGGAGCGGTGGCGCCACAACGAGGTGACACAGGTGCCGTTCACCGAAGCGGAAGTCGTGGCGTCCGCGCAGTCGAGGATCCGCTTCACGCCGTGATCGGGGGGCCCGGCCCTTGCCCGTGCCCGTGCCCGTGCCCTCGTGTTCGCGTGGGGTGTAGGCGCCGAAGCCGAAGCCGAAGCCGAAGCCGAAGCCGAAGCCGAAGCCGACGAAGCCGAAGCCGAAGCCGAAGCCGAAGCCGAAGCCGAAGCCGAAGCCGAAGCCGACACCGACACCGACACCGAAGCCGAAGCCGAAGCCGAGCGCCGTTGCCGCTGCCGCTGCCGCTGCCGCTGCCGCTGCCGCTGCCGCTGCCGCTGCCGTTGCCCCGGTCTCTGCCGCTGCCGCTGCCGCTGCCGCTGCCGTTGCCCCGGTCTCTGCCGCAGCGGCTCGCCGCCGCTGGCGGGGACCGCGCTCGCGGGGGTACCCTTCAGGCACGCTTTGCGACGCCGTGCTTCGATCCTCTTGCTTCTGTTGTGTTGCGCCGCGTGTTCGGACCCGACCCACGTGTTGCTCGTCGACGTGCGGAGCGACCTGGTGCCGGGGGTGGAGTTCGACCGGATGGTGGTCGAGCTGCCGACCCAGCCCGGGTCTCGCGCGGAGCTCGACGCGAACGCGGGACCTTGGCACGAGGGGGTTCGGGTGGCGACGTTCGAAGCGGACCGCGAGGGCAACCTGCCGGTCGACGTGTTCGTGTACCTCGGTTCGGACGTGGTGCTGGTGCGCCAGACCGTGGCGCGGGTGCAGGGCGACACGACGAGTGTGGTGGTCGTGGTGTCGCGCGCGTGTCGAGGCCGCATGTGTCCTGCGGCTGGGGATCCGGCGACCGCGACCAGCTGTCTCGGGGGGCGGTGTGTACCGCCCGGGTGTGTTCGGGGTGACGAACCCGAATGCGGCGAGGCGATGTGCACTCGCGACACCGATTGCCCAGCCCCAGCGGCGAGCTGTGCTTCGGCGGTCTGCGCGACCGGGACCTGTTTGATCCGGCCGAACGGATCCTGCCCCACGGGTTCGGTCTGCGTCCCAGAGACCGGCTGCCAGCTGCTCCCGAACACCGACGCGGGACCACCCGACGCAGGCGCGGACGGTGGCGCGGATGCGGGTCCGATGTGTCCGCCCACGTGCACGATCGGAGTGTGCGACCTCGCGGCCGGAGAGTGCGTGTTCGCGGGATCGATGCCGCAGGAACCGCCGGGCGGTGTGGCGGGGGAGCTTCGCGGCGAATCGGTGCACCGTATGGGGCGCTACGCGATGAGTGGCAAACCCGGGTACTCGGGCAGCCCCACCGGAACCGCGCCGAACGGGGGCGCGGTGCACATCACGCGGGATCGGGCCGACCGCCGGTTCCTCTCGGGAGAGGCCGGGCTTCGTTGTGGGGTCGCGGTGCGGGTGACCAACAGCCACGTGGCTCTCGGCTGCCCCGACTCGGGCGCGGCGGGTTCGGTCATCGTGAACCTCATCGGGGCGGACGACCTCACGCCCACCGTCGTCGGTCTCCAAGGCAGCCTGGAACCCACCTCTCAGTTCGGCGAGTCGCTCACCCACGACGGCTCGAATCTGTTCATCGGGGACTCCGCCGGCCAAGCGGTCTACCGCTACGACGGCACCGCCGTCACGATCGGATGGCAGCTGCCGCTCGCGGGTTTCGGCGGGTCGCTCGACGCGGCCGGTGGACGCCTCCTGGTGGGTGCCACCGACACGATCGTGCTCTTCGAGGTGGGCTCTGCGGCCGAACTCGACCGGCTGCCCCTGCCGGGCGTCGTCAGCGTCGCGCTTTCGACGACCCACGCGGTGGTTGGTCTGGCCGACGAGTCCGTCCACGTGTTCTCCCTCACGCCCGGACTCTCAGAGATCCAGGTGCTCGGGCCGGGCGTCGGGGTGGGTGGGTTCGGTGCGTCGGTGTCGCTGGATGGGGATCGGCTGCTCGTGGGTGCACCAGGTACGACCACGGGCGGGGTGCGTCGAGGCGCCGCCCAGTTGTACGTCTTGGAGGGTGGACGGTTTGTGCGTGTGGCGCGTCTCGTCCCCGATGCGGCCGATCCCGAGGCGTTGGTCGGCACCTCGGTGCATCTGGATTCGATGGGGGCCATGCTTGGCGCGCCGGGACACGCCGGCACCACGGGAGGCGTCTTCCTCGTCGATCTCTGACCCCGCGATCAGGACTGCGAGTACGCGGGCGGCATGACCGAGTCCGGCGACGCGTCGCGGCTCAAGCGGTCGAGCAGTTCGGCGAGCTGGCTCGCGGGGCCGAGGCGCCACTCGCCGTTCCACATCGCGATCTGACGCGAGAACACTTCCCCGAGACCGAGCTGCACTTCCAGGGTGGGGCGCGGTTCGTCGGGAAGCCCCATCTCGCGGAGCGGTCGCAACAGCCACACCGCGCCGAAGCGCAGGGCTTCGACCACTGCTTGGAGCTGCATGGCGTTGAGAAAACTTCGGCGGGTCGCGCCGACGACGGCGCCCGGGGGACGCGCGGTCACGATGCGTTCGCCGTTGCCAAAGAGCTGCAGGCGCCGACTGCCGTGGATCTCCGAGTCCACCGGGGTCCAGGTCACGAGGAAGTTGCCGCGCTGATCGGGTTGGCTCACCACCCGGTCGAGCTGGGTGAAGAACCGGAGATCGCCGGGGGCCGGTCCATCGCCCCGTCGGTGACGCAGCCAGGCTTCGCCGAATGCGAGCGCGGTCTCGGCGTGCGGCAACTGGGTGCGGGTCTCGATGAGCGCTTGAAGACCGAAGTCGCCGAGAAGTGCGAGCGCGTCGAGCGCGCGCCAGCCGACGGTCGATTCGCCACCCGGGGAGAGGATGCGTGCGACGCGCCTCGCCGCGAACTTCGCGCCGCCGATGCCGTAGTGCCGCAGCCGGTCGACCGTGTCCGCGTGTCCACCAAGCAACGCGGCGTCGAGCGCCTCTTCGACGGTCTCGTCGATGCCGGCTTCGCGAAGCGAACGCGCGGTCGTCACGAGGAGGCGTGCGACACCGGTGCCGACTTCGCGGTCCGGGACGTAGGGCTCCATGCGTCCGCTCGCGCGTACTCCGTCGTACGCGAACGCCACGTCCCAGGAACCCGCGCCGCGGCGGTCGAAGGCGAAGGAGAGATCGAGCGTGGTGGTGATGGTGGCCGAGGGCAAGAGCCGCACGAACGCCTCGGGCGGATGCAGCACGTTCACATCGCCGAAGGACACCCGGATGAACGGCCGGTGGGCCTTCGGGGGCGAGACCCGCAAAGAGCGCGGGTAGCCGGGCTGGAACCCGAACACGAACACGGGTTGTGGGCTCCGGTTCTCGCAGACCAAATCGAGCAAGAGGCTTCCGCCCGCTTCCACCTCACCCGGTGGGGTGCGGATGCCGAAACGTACGCCGCCGGCGGCTTCCCCCCACACGACGACACCCGGTGCTGGCCAACTCGAACGCGACACGCCGGGACGATAGCCTCCAGTGCCGTGTGTGGCGAGATTCCTGGACGGTCTTCAGTTGGCCATCGCCACTGGGGGATCGGACAGACGCACGCCCGAGCACTCCGCGCCCACCGCCTCCCGGGCGCGGCGCAACATCGCGGATGCGTGGGCGGGCCGTCCCAGGAGCCAGCCCTGGAGTTCATCGCACCCCATGCGGGTGAGTGCGTCGCGCTGCGCGTCCGTCTCGACGCCTTCGGCCAACACTTCGAGTCGAAGCGCCTTGGCGAGCGCGATGATGGCCCGGACAACAGCCGCGTCGCTCTCGTCTTCGAGCATCGTGTTCACGAACGAGCGGTCGATCTTCAAGCGCTCCACCGGGAGCTTTCGGAGGTAGCCGAGCGAGGAGTAGCCGGTGCCGAAGTCGTCGAGCGCGAGGCCGACCCCGAGCTCCCGAAGGGCGTCGAGCACGTCGATCATCGACGAGAGGTCGCGCGCGGCGACCGACTCGGTGACCTCGAGTTCGAGCCGGTCGGCTGGCAGCCCGCTGGAGGCGAGCGCCTTGGCGACCCGCTGGACAAACGAGGGATCGTCGAGCTGCACGGCCGAGACATTGACCGAGACGCGCACGTCGCCGGGCCAGCTCGCCGCCTCATGACACGCTTGCTGCAGCACCCACGCGCCGACGTCCACGATCACGCCACTCTCCTCCGCGATCGGAATGAACTCCACCGGCGAGATCGATCCGAGCAGAGGGCTCTCCCAACGCAGGAGCGCTTCGGCGCCGACGAGTCGGCCGCCGACCGTGTGCAGTGGCTGATACACGACTTCGAGTTCTCCACGGGTGGCGGCGCCCCGGAGGCCCTCGCGCAGGACGCGGGCACGCCGCTGGGACGCGTACTCGGCTTCGTCGAAGAACGCGACGTCGCCGCCGGTGTGGCTGCGTTTGGCGCGGTAGAGCGCCGCGTCCGAACGCAACAGCGCGGACTCGGTCGACTCGCCCTGGTCGAGCATCGCGACGCCCATGCTGCAGCGCACACGGACCGGCGAACCGTGGAGTCCGAAGGGGCGCGCGAAGATCGCGCGCAGCCGGGGCAAGAGCATCTCGACGTCGGCGCGCGAGAGCCGCGGGAGCATGATCGTGAACTCGTCGCCGCTGCGGCGAGACACGAGCGGGCCGACGTACAGGCCATCCAATTCGTCCAGCGCGGGGGTGCTGCCCACGACGAGGCGTTCGAGGCGGGCCGAGACCTGGCGGAGCATTTCGTCGCCGGCGGCGTGTCCGTGACTGTCGTTGACGTCTTTGAAACCGTCCAGGTCGATGTAGACCACGGCCGCGCCGCTGCACTCGAGCGCGCGGGTCAGACAACGATCGAAGAGGTGCCGGTTCGGCAGCGCGGTGAGCGGGTCGAGGAGCGCCAGCAGGCGCAACCGGTCTTTCTGCTGTTCGAGTGCGCGGTTGGCGTCGAGCGCGGCCTGATGGAGCGCGCGCTGCGCGCGGGCGAACAGATGCATCAAACCCGCGATGACGAGGATGGCGGCAACCTGCCCAGCGAGAATGTGTCCCGAGTGGGTCTGGGCATCGCTGCGCGGCGTCACCCAACCGGCGACATCCGCGGCGTAGAAGGCGACCGCCCCGAGGGCAGTGAACACGGTCCACCGGGTCGCGACAGCGCGGCCGAGGAGCACTGTGGCCGCGACGGGCAACACGCAGAGCCAGCCGCCGGCGTGTCGGAAGCCGCCGGTGTAGGCGAGCCCACCGAGAATGAGGGCGAAGAGTCCGAGGAGCGCGACCTCGCCACACCGCTTGGCGTCGGCGCCTCGGCGGATGGCCCACCACATGGCGAGACCGAGTGCGGCCGTCGCCGCGATCGCCACGGTGATGGGCCACATGTCCATCACGACGTGTTCGATGGCGACGGGGATCGCCAGCACGACCGAGGTCAGGATCGCCGCGGAGATCCGCCGGCGGTCCAACTCGGTCTCGTTGGAGGCCGGAAGGTTGAGACGACGTCCGGTCTCGTCGAGCTGCTTCTGGGTCAGCGCGGGAAAGTTGCGGGTGAAGGTGGTCGTCACGGCAGACTTGTACGCAATCTGCATACCATGACGTTTTGCCTTGGTTTTTAGGCGCGAAGCACGTTCGCGGGCGCTCGTGTGGGCGGTCGGCCATACGATCGAGGGCGGGCGCCTTCGGATCGTCGGGTGCTTGCACAATTGAAAGGGCCGATGGTCGTCGGTCCGGCGGCGTTCGGTCGCGGTCGTGGCTCGGAAGAAGGCGCGTCGCATCCAAGGCTTGACCCTCGCCCGACCGAGCCGACAAGCTTCGGGCTATGCGAATCCTGCTGGCGCTCCCGGTCCTGTGGATGGCTGCCTGTGTGCCCGAAATCGGCGAACCGGACCGAGCCCTCGCCGGCCAGATCGTGTTTGAAGCTCGGACCGGCAACCTGGGCGTCCCCATGACTGCGGGGCAGGCCTTGCTGTACCAGTCCTGCAGCGACGCGAGCTTCTGTCACACCGCGGGCGCGACTGGCGAAGCCCGCGGCGGCGCCCCGGGCGGCCTGGACTTCGACGTGGCCATCGCCTGTTTCCCCGGTCAGCCAGGGTGCGACTGCATCGACGAAGACGATTGCCCGAGCGCGGACGCGCGCCTCGCGACCCTGTACGAGAGCCAGACACGGACGCACGACTTCCGAAACGAGATCTGGCGCACCGTGAAGGACGGCTCGATGCCGCCCGAGGGGTCGGTCCAGGGCGAGACCGAGTACTACTTCGGCCTACAGCCGGACACCTTTGGGACTCTGCTGGACGACTACGTCGATCCCATGCCTGGCATCGAGACTGCGGAAGGTCGTGAAATCCTGCGCAACTGGCTCGCCTCCGGCTCTCCGGTCGTGGAGCGTGCGCTCGAGCCGCCCGATGCGACCACCCGCGCGGGCACCTACTGCGGCGACGAGACCATCGACGTGTTCCAACCGGTGGACTGCATCTACCGCGCGGGCGCGGTCGACCCACCCGATCCGAACTGGAACTCCATCTTCGAGAAGGTCATCGAGCCGCTCTGCCTCGCGTGTCATCTCGGCAACGGCAACGACAACTTCGGCCCGGATGCCGAACTGCAAGAGCTCGACTTGTGCGGCGATCCAACGGTGGCGGATGGCGACCGCCCCTCTGATCTCGACTGCGACCCGGCTGCGGTGCTCATGGCCCTCGTCAACCAGCCCGCAGAACAACGGGAGTTTGTGGGGTGCCCGAGTACGGTTGCCGACCGCATGCTGATCGTCCCGAACCAACCCGACATGAGCGCGTTCTTCTTGAAACTCGGGTCGGAACCCGACTGCGGTCGTCCGATGCCGCAGAACGCCAGCGACTCCGGTCTCCCGGCCGAGGTGCTCGAACCGATTCGCGAGTGGATCATGAACGGCGCGATGCCGGGCGGCTGACTGCTCCTTCGTTTCCGACCGTGACCTTCGTTCCTCCGCGTGTGCTCGACGCCGCGATCGGCACCGCGCTCGGCTCGGACGGCGCGCCGACCGACGCGCTCTGCTG
The DNA here is from genome assembly GCA_034670305.1 of Deltaproteobacteria bacterium. Taxonomy (GTDB): domain Bacteria; phylum Myxococcota_A; class Polyangia; order Polyangiales; family Houyiibacteriaceae; genus JAXMNT01. Next base: position 35,566 of record JAXMNT010000015.1, on the reverse strand, counting down.
GACCGCGCCGGACCGCGTGCGGGCGCTCCACGAAGCGCACCTTCACGCGGGCGCCGAAGTCACGAAGACGAACACGTTCATGATCGCGGCGCGCGACGACGGCGCTCGGCTGGCGCAGGCGGCCACCGCGCTCGCCCGCGGGGCGTGGGGTGATCGGGATGCCGGGAGCGCGCGGATCTGGGGATCGATGGGACCGGGCGCGCGTTCGTTGTCCGGCGCGATCGACGCGTTCCGAGACACGGGGGTCGAGGCGCTCTTGATCGAGTCGTTCACCGATCTCGCGGCGCACCTGCGCGCCATCGACACCGCGCGAACGGCCGGCTTCGAGGTGGTCGCGTCGTTCTGCTTCTTGCCGGGCGCGCCGCCGCCGGACGAGGTGGCGCGGGCACTCAGCGCTTCGGGTGCAGTCGCGATCGCGGCGAACTGTGGCGTGAGCCCGGCGGCCTGTGCCGAGGCGGCCCTCGCGATGTCCGAAGTCGCCACGGTGCCGGTGTTCGCGATCCTTCCCGGGGCGTGGCGCCCGGACGACGTCGGCACCGAAGACTTCGACGTGCCCGCGTGGGCGGCGCGCGCCTTCGCCGGCGGGGTGGCGGGCGTGGGCGGCTGCTGCGGCACCACCGACGAGACCGTGCGGGCCATCCGCGAGGCCGCGCCCCGATGAGCGCCGCGGTGCACCGGACGACCCCCGAGGACGCGTGGGAGGACGCGCGCACATGACCGTCGCACCGGCGCTCACCCACACGCTGACCCGGGTCGACGGCTCGACGCTCGAGGTTCGACTCGCGCTACCGGAGCGGCCCTTCGCCGACGATGTGGTCGGTGGCCGCCGCCGGTTCGCCGGTCGCTTCTTCCACGCGTTCGATCGCGGCGCGGTGCGGATCGATGGCGTGTCGTCGCTCGATGCGTTGCCGGTCAGCGACTTTCATCTGGTCCGGGATCTCGCCGAGCGGTGCGGCGTGCTGGCGCGCGAACGGCCGGCCCCGCACCGCTGCCGCAACTGCGGCAAACGACTTCCGCGCCCCGCGGCCGACGCGCTGCTCGAACCGCTGCTCACCCCCGCCCACCCGGACGAAGAAGAAACCGCGCCGCTGCTGCTGAGTCTCGACACGCCGATCGACGGGGTGCTCGAAGTCGAGTGCCGCGCGGTCGATGTGGTCGATGCGATCGCGCTCTTCGAGTTCGTCGAAGCCGACCCACCCGCGGCGATCACGCCGGCGATCGTCTGCGGCCTCGGCATCGTCTCGATGCACACCACCCGCGGCCGCCTCCGAGATCCGGCCGAACTCGCGCGGCTGCTTTCGGACGCCTCCGACGATCTCATCGACGTGCTGAGCGCGCACTACGAGGACCGCACGTACCCACTCCGATGCAGCGTGCCGGTGCGGTGCCGGCACTGCGAAGCCATCCACGATCTCCCGACCCCCTCGCTGCGCGAGTTGGAAGGATCGTGGGCGCCGCTCGCGGACGCCGACCGAGACTCGGCCACGTTCCCCTCCTTCGACGCGTTCTCGCAGCGCTCGGTTGCGATCGCGGACCAGGTGTACCGCGCGCGCGACGTCGGCGGGCTCGTGCTGGTGGTGGAGGACGGGGTGCCGGCGGTCGACGATGGCGGCGAACCGCTGCTCGGGAGCTACCAACCGATCTACGACAACGACGGGCCGACGTTCACCTCGGTGCGGTTCGAGATCACGCTCTACTACCGGACCTTTCGCTCCATGTTCGAAGAGGCCCCGTACGACGTCGACGCGGAGATCGAAGAGACGATCGACCACGAGGTGCAGCACCACCTCTACCACCTCGCCGGATCCGATCCGATGGACGCGGAGGAGCGGCGCGAGGCCCGCGCCGAACTCGAGCGGACGTTCGGCAAGGAGACGGTGCGCCGCGCCGAGCAGGACGCGCTGCGCACCGAGCTCGGCACGATGATGCGCTTCTTCTTCTGGGGCCTGCTCGCGTGCGGCGCGCTGCTCGCGGCGGCGGTGGCGCTGGGGATCGTGGGGTAACACCCTTGCCCGTGCCCTTGCCCTTGCCCTTGCCCTTACGGATCGAAGCCGAGACCCCGATGCCGACCCCGAAGCCGGCGCCGAAGCCGACCCCGAAGCCGAAGCCGAAGCCGACCCCCGACCCCGAGGCCGACCCCGAATCCGAAGCCGATCCCGAAGCCGACGCCGAAGCCGATCCCGAAGCCGATGCCGAAGCCGACGCCGAAGCCGACCCCGAATCCGAATCCGAAGCCGAATCCGAAGCCGCTACCGAAGCCGCTACCGACTCCCAAGCCGCTACCGCTTCCGACTCCGCTTCCGCTTCCGCTACCGCTACCGCTACCGCTACCGCTACCGCTTCCGCTTCCGCTTCCGCTTCCGGTTCCGTTTCGCGGGCGATTTCCCGACTCTCAGGCCGCGAAGGCGGCGAGGGAGACGCGGAGTTTGCCTTTGGCGCGGACTTCGAGCTGGCGGACACGTTCTTTGCTGACGCCCATCTCTTGGCCGAGTTGTTCGAGGGTGGTGGGTTCGTCGGTCAGCATGCGGGCTTGCACGATCCGCTGTTCCCGTTCGGTCAGCTCCGCGAGCGCGGGACCCAGCGCGGCACGGACGCCGTTCACCGCTTCTCGACGCGCGCACAAGGACTCCGGGTCTTCGCAGTGCGGGTCGGGGAGGCGGTCGCTGCCGGTGGGGCGGTCGTCGTAGACGGCGTCGAGTGAGACGTCGGACGCGGTGAGGAGCGGCCAGAGTTTGTCGGCGCGCGCCTGCGGCATGCCGGAGATCTCCGCCAGCTCTTTCGCGTTGGCGACCCCCTTGCGGCGGAAGGCCCGCATCGCGCGCCGTTCGGTGCGGGTGCTGCCAAGCCGGACGATGCGGTAGGCGCGCACCACGTACTCGCGGATCTCCGCGCGGATCCAGTAGGACGCGTAGGTCACGAGCCGACACTCCTTGGCGGGGTCGAACTTGCGGGCGGCTTTGAGCAAACCGAGGTTGCCCTGCTGCACGAGATCTTCGAGCGGCACGCCCCAGCGGCGGTACTCACGTGCGACGCGGATGACGAAGGGCAGGCTGGCTTCGACGAGCTGGTGTCCGGCGCGCTCATCGCCTTCGGTGAACCGGCGGGCGAGTTCGAGTTCGGCGGCTGGCGTCAGCTTGACGATGCGATCGAGCGACGCGCGGTAGCGATCCATGGAGGTGGGGACCGAGAAGGATTGTGCGCGCATGGTGGGCTCCAAGAAGGGGAGAGGGGTTGGGATGCCTCCCCCAACTGCGAATGCCATGCCGTCTCCGAGCCCCCGGCTTCGCGAGGGATCTGCGCCAGTTCCAATGGTGTGGGCGCGGTGGTTCGGCGGCCGGCCCGAAATGCCGCGGCAGATTGCCGCGTCGCGGTGCTGGCCTCTGGAATCGCAGTGCTGGCTGTGGGAACCGCAGCAGTACTGTTAGCGGGTCAGCTCGAATCGGAACGAGACGGTCAGCGGATCCGCGTTCAGAACGGTCGGCACCGAGGTCATGCCTGGAAGCAGACACCGGCGAAGTTGAGCCAGCGGGTAGGGCGTGTCCCCCACGTCGCGAAACCTCAGCTCCGCCACCCCGCCCTGGTAGTGCAGCCGCACATCCCCTTCGCCTGGCCCGAGACTCGGCTCACAGGTCGTGAGCCCCTCGAGCGCCGCCCACGCCCCATCCTCGAGCGCCCGATCCCTGGGGCATCGCCCATCCGCCCCTTCGCCCCCCACACAGCGGACGTACGCCACCCGTCCCCGCACGAACCGGAGCTCAGCGGAGGCGGCGGCAGCTTCGGCTTCGGCTTCGGCTTCGGCTTCGGCTTCGGCTTCGGCGTCGGCTTCGGCGTCGGCTTCGGCTTCGGCTTCGGCGTCGGCTTCGGCTTCGGCGTCGGCTTCGGCTTCGGCCTCGGCTTCGGCCTCGGCTTCGGCTTCGGCTTCGGCCTCGGCTTCGGCTTCAGAAGCGGAAGCGCCTTCAGAAGCGGCTTCGGAGTCCAAGCCCCCCGGCTCCCCGCCCGCCTCCAGCGCCCGACGATCCGGGGTGATCGTCGCCCGCACCGCCCACACCCCCAGCGCCAACCCCAAGATCGCCACCACGGCCACCGTGGCCAGTCGCGGCGGGGCGGGCCGTTTCAACGAGGGTGCCGTCGATGCCATGCCGATCCCATACGTCAGGTCCGCCGAATCCCCAAACGTCCATCGACTCACCAGCCTGCGACTGGACTGTTCCCCTCCCACTGTTGCTGAAGGACTTTGCCCCCCTTGGCCGCTGTGCTAACTTGAGCGTCGTGGAGGTAGTGTTGCGCAAGGTCGGAAAACGACCTGGCCGAGCCGTCGTAGGACGGTTGCTGAGACCACCTCGCAAAGGCTCCGTTGTCGTCATCGAGTTTCCGGACGGTCTTCACGAGTACGTCACGACGCCGGTGAAGCGGGTTCTGAAACTTTGCGACCGCGACGTGTACTACATCCAGACCGCCAACAGCCGCTACCGGCTCGAAGTGCGTTCGGGTGAGGGCCTCGTCATCGACGAAGCCCCCGTCGCCAAGTAGCCGTCGCCAAGTAGCCGTCGCCAGGTAGCGCGGTCACGCGGGTCAGGCAGGTCTCGCGAAGCGAGCCGTCACCGCAAGTCGAGTTGGCCAAGTTTGCCGACCAACTCGGTCAGCACCGCCTGAAGCGTTTCGAAGTTCCCCGTCTTGGGTTCGGACGTTCGCTCGTCCACATAGAGATCGCGGTTGAGTTCGATCTGAACCACGTGCCAACCCTCGTGCGGTCGGCCGTAGTGGGCGGTGGTGTGACCGCCCCGGTACGGGTCGTCGTGCCGCACCGAGAGCCCGGCGTCGGTGAAGTGTGCTTCGACCAGCTCGAGCACCCGGCGGTCGGCCGAGGTGCCGCCGCGCGAACCAGGCACCACGTCCGGACGGCGCACCGGCTTCGGTGCACCGAGTCCCCGCCCCATGCTCGGCATCGAATGCGCCGCGAGGCCGATGGCGAAGCCGTGGCGCGCTCGAAGGAACTGCATCTCGGCGTGAAGCGCGTGGTGGTACGGACCGTGGAACCGCCCGAGCCGGCTCTGCAGTTGCGCGTAGCTCAGCGGCCGCTTGAGCAACGGACGGCCGTCGGTGGTGACCCGCCACACGACGCCGCGGCTCTGCACCCCACGCGGCGCCGGGTGATCCGGCACGGTGCGAAGATCCACGTCGTCCGGCGCCCGGTTCAGGTCGACGACGTACCGCGAAGTGAGCGCCACGAGCATCGACGCGCCTTCGCCAGGTGCCCCGTCGTAGAGTTTGTCCACGAACAGATCCGCATCGCGCAGCACGTTGTGCAGGGGCGAGCGGAGCTCGCCGCGGACGGACTCCGGGATGGCGAGTCCCGCGTGGGGCACCTCCACCAGCACCGGCGAGGTGCCGCGCGCGAAGGTGAAGAACGTCGGCAGCTCCGGCTCACCGGCAGTCCGGTGTGGCTTGCTCGCTCCGACCGGTTTCACTGCGCCGACCCCGCCTTGCTCACGTCCATGGTGCGCACCCGCAACGGTCTAGCACGGCCGGCCGCCACGACACACGGGTGTGCGCGACGCATCCAACATGGCTACGCGACAAGACCGGTGCGCATGCCGAGGAAGAGTGCGCGGTACACATCGAAGAGATCGGCGCCGCTCGTGACCGCCCGGCTGAGCAGAGCGCCCGCGGTCGTCCCACCTTCGACCTGCGCGAGGCCCTCGATCCAGCTTCGTGGCATCTCGAACTCGCGGGCGGCGACTGGCGGGGTCTCCACCAGTCGGATCGCCTTCTCCCAGTCCTTCGCCAGCGCGGCCTCCAGCTCGTCTGGATGGGCCCGCGCGACCGCATCGCGGAGCAGCGTGAAGCGGGTGCCGCCGATCGGAAACGTCTCTTCGTGGCTCTCGACGTCGGCCACGAATGCCCATCGGCCGGACCGCCACCGGAACGCCTCGAGCACCCGCTCGCGCACCTGTTCGTTGATCGCACGGAAGAGCTCGACCGGCCGCAGCATGCCGAGTCCCACCAGTGCTTCTCCGATCCGGCCGCCGTACCGGGGCAAGAGCGCGAGGGCCATCTCGATCTCCATCCGCAGACAGCGCCCGGATGCGACCAGATGCTCTCCAAGCAACTCCCGTCGATCGGTCGAAGCGACGAACTCGGCCTTGCCGTCCACGAAGTAGATCTTCTTCCGCCGCTCGCCCTCCCACAGATGCAGCACGCCCTTGCGGCGGTCCCGCATGATCTCGAAGAGCGGACCGACGAGCTGGATGCCCTGCAGCGTGCCGGTGCGTTCGGCGCCTTCGATCTCCAGTGCCTGCCACTGCAGCGCGACCGAAGTCACGAAGCGCGTGAGCTCGGGCAGCGCGAACGCCGGTTCGAACGCGCCGCCTTCCTTCCGGACAAACGTCTCGCGGTCGACCGTGCCGGCGGTGATGAGTTCCACGAGCTTCGGGTAGCTCATCGGACCCACCTCGCTGTCCTCCTGGCGCACCCAGTAGATCGCCGGACTCGTGGCCCCGACCCCATCGACCAGCCGCGCGGCTTCCGCGCTCAAGACGCTGGTGTCGACGAACGCGGCCGGTCGGCTCGGTCGCTCCGACACGCCGCCTTCCACGAGTCCCACCTTCTTGAGCAGACGCACCAAACGCTCCGGTCCGTGGCTCATGCCTCTGCGCCGGCGGACCTCGTCGCAGACCTCGCCGAGCTCGCGGGCACTCGGTCGCTGTTCCGGCGCGCGGTTGAGGCACGCCTCGAGGATCTTCACGACGTCGCGCGGCACCTCCGCTTTGTGGAGCGCGCCGATGTCGGCGTCTCGGATCCGCACCAGCACGTCGAGTTCCTTGCCGGTCCCGAAGAGTGGCCTGCCCATCAGCATCTCCGCGAAGACGCTCCCGAGTGTGAAGACGTCGCTGCGGTCCGACATGGGTTTGCCCATGACCTGCTCGGGCGACATGTAGCCGAGCTTCCCGCGGACATGCCCATCTTCGGTCCGCGGGTTGCGCTGTCGAACCATGGCGATGCCGAAGTCCGTGAGTTTCACGTGGCCGGTGTCCGTCAGGAGGATGTTCGCCGGACTGACGTCTCGGTGCACGAACCCCAGCGGCTCGCCCTGGTCGTCGGTGAGGTGGTGGGCGTACCGAAGGGCCGCCGCGGTCTGGGCGACGATGTAGAGGGCGACGTCCAGCGGGATGGGGAGCTGCTTGAGGGTGGAGGTTCGGACGAGCTTGTTGACGTTGGTGCCGGAGACCAGCTCCATCGCAAGGAACAGTTCGCCGCCGTGTTCCCCGAAGTCGAACACCTGGACGACGTTGGGGTGCTGCAGGCGCGCTGCAAGTTTGGCTTCGTCGATGAACATCGAGACGAAGTCCGGATCCCCCGCGAACTGGGGGAGGATGCGTTTGAGCGCGACCCGCTTGGAGAACCCGTGCGGCCCCTGGCGTTGCGCGACGAACACCTCCGCCATGCCGCCCAGTGCAAGGCGGCGTTCGATTTCGTAGGGGCCGATCGGCGTTTGGCCCAAGGGGTTCCTCTCTCGCATCCACCAACCAACCACTGGAAAACGGATGACCACAGGATACCCCTCCTGGGGGCGGGACCACAGTCAGGCCTTTCCGGGCCGGAAAATCCCCGCTTGGGATGGGTCCTTATGTATAGTCGCGGCGCATGCGGGAGCCATCAAACCCCCGCGGGAGGCAAACGATTCGATGAGTCCGCGACAAGCGTCCCCGCGCAGCCGTGACCCTTACTTGGGGAAGGTCGTGGCGGGCCGATATCGCCTGGAAGCGAGGCTCGGAGAGGGCGGCATGGGGGTCGTGTACCGCGCCCGCCATGTGCTGATCGACCGAGTCGTGGCGCTGAAGCTGATCCGCCCCGACCTCCGCGGCGAGACCCATCTTCGCGCCTGGATGCTTCGCGAGGCCCGCGCAGCCAACCGGGTGGACCACGCCCACATCGTCGACATTCACGATGTGGGAGAGACCGAACAAGGCGAGCTCTACCTCGTGATGGAGTACCTGATGGGGGTGGCGCTCTCGACCGAGATCGCCAAGGGCCCGATGCCCTTTTCCCGCGCCGTCGACATCCTCGAGCAGATGTGCGCAGCGCTTGCCCGTGCCCACGACCTCGGGGTGGTGCACCGCGACCTCAAGTCCGACAACATCATGTTGACCAGCCGCGGCGGTCGACAGGACTTCGTCAAGATCCTCGACTTCGGGCTCGCCGCCCTGGCCCGAGACCCGCGTCTCGCGCCCAAGGGGGCCGTCTTTGGAACCCCGGAGTACATGTCGCCGGAGCAGGCCCGGGGTGAAGACGCCGTGCCGACCAGCGATCTCTACGCGCTTGGGATCCTCTTCTTCGAGATGATGACCGGCAAACTTCCGTTCCGCTCCGCGGACCGGGACACGTTGCTCGAGATGCAGCGCAGTCAGGCGCCGGTGCCGCCCCGTCAGTACCGCGAGGACGTGCCGGAACAGGCGCAGATGATCTGCCTCCGCTTGCTCGAGAAGTCGGCCGAGAAGCGGTTTCGCGACGGCCACCATCTCCAAGAGGAACTCAAGCGGTTCCAGCGCGCGCTCCCCTCGAACGTCTGGGAGATGCAGAAGAACAACGACGGCTCGCAGCCCGAGGGCCCGCCGCCTCCCCCGCCGGCACCCACGGCCGGGGTCGTCGAGTGGTCCCGCCGCGCCGCCAACTTCTTGCGCGCCACCGCGCGGGCTTACCCGAACGGCAAAGCGCCGGATGCGATCCGCAAAGCCGCCGACCGCATGTGGGATCTCGCGGCGCGCGCCTCCCGACTCGAAGGCGAACTCTCCAGTCACTCTCGCAAACTCGAAGCGATCGAAAAGCGCGGGCGCGCGCTGCGCGCAGAGATCGGTCGCAAGGTCGAAGAACTCGCCGGCGAAGAGAGCCGCGCGATGCGCGAAGCACTCGCCGAACGAGAACGGGCCGGTCGCCTGGGTGCGTTCCGTGCGCAGGCCGATCGCGAAGTCGTCGACATCAACAAACAGCTCGCCTCGGCCAACACCGCCGAACTGCACCGCGCCTTCGGCGCGGCACAGGCGCGGGTGGAGACGCTGGCGAGCGTCATCGGAGACTACGAGCGGCGCGCACAAGAGCGCGAGCAGTACGCAGCGTCTCTCCGCAAGCAGATCGACGAGCTCAAGGCGCAGCTGCTTCGCTACAGCGAAGCGCTCGAGAACGATCTTCAAGCGGGGCGGGAACGCATCGCCACGCGGGTGCGCGAAGCGCTCGGCTACGAGAAGTCGTTCGTCGATGCATCCGCGATTCTTCTCGAACACCTCAGCGGCAAAGCCGAGTGTCGCGAAGTGCTCGAAGACATGGCCAAGCAGATCGCCGAAGAGCACAACTCCCACCCGTCCGACTGATAGCGACTGCGCGACTCGCGCGACTCGCGCGATAGCGATAGCGATAGCGAGAGCGATAGCGATAGCGACTGAGCCTCCGACTCGAGCCTCACTCGACCCGAAATGCGTCCGCCGTCGCCCATCCGTCCCAGGGCGTCGGCGGTTCCTGTCTGGCGGCGAGAGCCGCGTCAGGGCGCGAGGTTCGAACTCAGAAACCGCATGACGCGTCCCTGAAGCGCACGCGCGACCTCGGGGTCGGCCACCATGTGCGTCGACCCGGCGAGCACCACGAACTCGTGTTCTGCCCCAGCGCGCATCAGCGCGTCGTGCATCTTCAGCGCGTGCACGAAGTAGACGTTGTCGTCGCTCGTCCCGTGAATGATCATCAGCGGGCGTTCGAGCTGCGAGGCGTAGGTCAGCACCGAGGCTGCGTCGTAGCCTTCTTCGTTGCGCGCCGGTAGATCCATGAACCGCTCGGTGTAGTGGGTGTCGTAGTCCCGCCAGTCACCGACCGGCGCTCCGGCGACCCCGACGCGGAAGACCTCGGGGTGGCGCATCACCGCCATCGCGGAGAAGTACCCGCCAAAGCTCCAGCCGTAGACGCCGACCCGCGAGAGGTCCATCTCGCCGACGTGTTGGCCGAGCGCGCGCAGTCCGGTGATTTGATCTTCGAGCGCGATGGCCGAGAGATCGCCGCGCACCACCCGTTCCCAATCGCGTCCCCGCCCAGGGGTGCCGCGCCCGTCCACGCTCACGACGATGAACCCATGGTCGGCTTGCCACTGTTCCCGCAGCTGGCGGTACTTGCCCTTGCGCACCTTCGCGTAGCCCGGTCCGGCGTACACCGAGAGCAACACCGGGTAGCGCCGGCTGGGTTCGAAGTTGCGCGGCCGCACGACGAGGGCGCGCATGGCCCGTTCGCCAACGGTCAGGTGCTGAACGGTGGGTGTGAACGTGGGCGTCTCGGCGACCGAGCGCAGGGTGCCGACCACGGTCTCCGCGCCCCGCCGAACCGTCCACTTCGGGCCCTCGTCGACGGTGTCGGAGGTGTGGACCCACACGAGGCCTTCGTCGGTCTCGCCACCGAACGTGCCGGTGTGGGAGCCCGCGCCCTCCGAGATCTGAGTCGGCTCGCCCGTGAACGGCACGCGCCACACGTGGGCTTCGGTCGGGTCTCGAGAGGCGACCACCCAGACCGCTTCCGGACCGTCGTCGCTCGTCTCGACGTGAAGCAGCTCGCGGTAGCCGAGGGTGGCGTGGGTGAGGGTGTTGGCGCCCTCGGGCCCGCGCCGCTCGAGCTGCCATTGACCGTCGCGTTCGGTGCTCCAGAGCATCTGCTCGGCGTCGATCCAGCGCGGCACCGACTGATCGAGGTTCAGCCACGCTTCGTCCCGCTCGAAGTGAAGCCGAGTGGTCTGCCCGCTCTCCGGATCGACCCGCAGAATCTGTTCGACCTGCTGACGGCGGTCCTGCACGAGGACGGTCAGCGGTCCTTCTTTCGGCCAGCGCACGGAGGCGAGGTACGGGAAAGTCTGCTGGTCCCACTCGATCCAGCGCGCGTCTCCACCGGCGACGGGGAACAACGCGAGCCTCACCACGACGTTGTTGGTGCCCGCCCGCGGGTAACGCGCGGCGCGCGGTGGGTCCGCGGGATCGATGGGGTTGCTGGCGTAGAGCGTCTCGACGTCCGACGAGTCGTTGTGTTGGACCACGAGCGTTGTCGAGTCCGGCGACCACCAGGTGCCGTGGTAGCGGCTCATCTCTTCTTGCGCGACGAACTCCGCGAGCCCGTAGGTCTGCTGGTCGCCTTCGCGCGTGGTGAGTCTGCGCTGGGTGCCGCCGGCGACGTCGATGACGTAGACGTCGCCCTCCCGAACGCACGCCACGCGGTTTCCGTCCGGGCTGAACTGTGCGTCGTTGGCGTAGCCGCCTTCGGACGGGAGCTCCCGCACGTTGTTCTCGGTGGCGTTCCGATCGACGACGAAGAGTTTGCCCGAAAGCGGCACCAGGATCTTCGACCCGTCTTGGCTCAGCGTGTAGGACGCGATGCCGCTCGCGGTCATGCGCAGGCGCTCCCGGAGCGCGCGCTCTTCGGGCGACAAGGTCTCTGCTTGTCCGCCGAGGATCTGATCGGCGGTGAGCACGACCCGCTCTTCTCCAGTGGCGACATCGAACGCGTAGAGATCCCGCTCTGAGTCCCGGGGACCGGATCGCAGGAAGAGCACTTCGCTGCCATCGGGTGTGATCGTGATCGCCGTCGGCTGTCCGAGTCGGAATCCGCCAGTGGCCGCCCACTGCTCGAGGAAGGCTGGGTCCGCTACCGAGGCCGGAGCCTCCGGGTGTTCGATCGACGGGGTGCCGGCGGGTCCACACGCGAGGACGAGGGCCAGAATCGGAAGGAAGCGCATGCGCCGACATACCGCGTCGGTTGCGGAGGGTCGAGAGCCGATGCCGAGGCCACCGCTGCGGCTCCCGCAGCCAGCACCTGCGGTTCCCGGAGCCAGCACCTGCGGTTCCCGGAGCCAGCACGGCGACTCCCACAACCGCCGCCTGGCTTCTTCGGGTTCCGAACAGCCTTCGGCATCCATTCGGCGCGATTGGACTGGACCACGTTCGAGCCCGCGTGGGACTCTGGACGCCAGCTTGGGGGGTCCGCGACTCAGAGGAGAAGTGGGCATGGGAAAGCTAGAGACGACGACGACGCGGCTGGATGATCCAGCCCGAACCAACCCGTTTGCGCCCCGCACGCATCGAACCCGCGGGGCCGCTTCGCTCATGCGAACCGGCGTGCGAAACGCGGTGCGAACGGCCGTGCTGGCGCTCGGATGGGGCACCGTGACGGCCACGGCGCTGGCGGACGCGGGCCCTGACGATGCCGGCGCCCGCTCGGAGTACGACGCGGGCAAGCAGGATCTCGACGAGGGACGCGCGTGTGCGGCAGCGGTTCACTTCGCCGCTTCGTTCGAGCTGGAAGCCAACGCGGACACCCGGTTTCGCTGGGGCCTCGCGCTCGAGGCATCGGGTCGGCTGCAAGCCGCGCTTTCGGCTTACTTGGACGTCGAAGGCCTCGCCGCCGACACGCCACGACCGGGCATCGGCGCTCGACTGCGGGCGCGGATCGATGGCGGCGCGCGGCTGCCGAGTGCGACGATCGAGCTGGCGGCCCGCGCCCGCGCCGCGTTGGCTGCCCGCGTAGGGTTCGTCGTACTCCCGCCTTCGCTCGAGGCGTTCCTCCGACAGGGCCTTCGCGTCGACATCGACGGTCAGCCCGTTCCCCTCGACTGGGTGGGCCGACCGTTCGCGGCGCGCGCGGGTGCGGACATCGACATCGCGCTGCGGATGGGCGCGCGGATCGTGCACCTGCAGCGGGTGCGGCTCGAGGCGACGGCCCACTTCACCCTCCCAGAGCCGCCCGAACTCGCGGCCCGCATCGAGGGACGGGTCGAAGTGAGTGGGCCGGTTGGGTTCTTGCGCTTCGATGGCGCCCTCGCCGCCCAGGTGCGCGCGGGACTCCGGATCGAGGTCGACGGTCGACTGGTGCCGCTCGATTGGATCGGCCGCCGTTTGGCGGTGCGCGCCGGCGCAGACCTCGCGGTCGCGTTCCGCGCAAACGGCCGGGTGCGTTTTGAGCGGTCGGTGCGCTTGGAGGCGGGCGGCGAGCTCGCCATCCCGCGACCGGACGTCGACTTCCAGCTGGGGGCGGGCGCAGACATTGCGCTCACGGGACCGACCGGGGCGCTCCGGCTCGATGCGTCGTTGGCGGCCCATGTCCGCGCCGGTCTTCGGATCGATGTCGACGGGCGCGCCGTACCGCTCGATGCGATCGGGGGATCGTTTGCGGTGCCGGTCGGAACCCTCTCCATCGGATTCCGAGCCGGAGGACGGCTGGTCCATGAGATGGAAGTCGACGTCGCGGCCGACGCGACGGTCGATGTGCCGAGCCCCGACGTGAACTTCGGTGCGGCGCTTGCCGCGGCCGGGTCGCCCGATCTGACGGCCCCGGAGGTCGACGCCCCGTCGACCGGACCTTCGCTCGGGGTCGTGCTCGGCGCGAGCATCGGTGGCGGCGCCGTCCTGGTGGCCGGACTCGTCGCCCTCGTCGGTCGGCTCAAAGCCAAGACCCCCGACGTCATGTTGCCCGACGCCGGTTGCGGCATGGGTGGCTGCACCCCAGAGCAACAGGTCGCCTTCGATCTGCAGGCGCAGCAACGGCGCCTCGGCAACTGGGGCATCGGACTGGCGGTCACCACCGCGGTCGTCGTGGGTACGGTGCTCACCATCGCGCTCGTGCTGAAGAAGCGGGCTTCTGCGGCGCTCGATGCGGACGCCCCCGACCTCGACGCCGACGCGTCGGTGCCTGGCGTGGATGTGTCGGTGGACGCAGACGTGAACGTGGACGCGCCTTCGATCGACCTCGGACCGCCCACGTTCGACCTCGACGATCTCGACTGTCCGAGCGCGGAGCTCGGCCTCGGCCTCGGCGGTGCGTCGCTGACCGTGCGGTTCTGATCATCGCCCGCGAGGGGTCGGTGCCAGGTCGCCGGCGTCTGGACGTCGGAGACCACCCACAGAAACGCTTGACGCTGCGCCTTGGGGGCGGATACCCCACCCCTCGCAACCTCAACGGAGCGAGAACACCATGGCATTCGAGTACGACATCTACACCACCCAGTGGGGCCACGGCATGGCCACCACGGGCATTCTCAAAGAACTCAACAAGCGCGGTGCGAAGGGGTGGGAACTCGTGGGCATGACCCGCGACGAGAGTCCCGAAGACGACCACGACGAAGAGGTCGTGATGTTCGTGTTCAAACGCGCCACGGGCTGAGCCTCCCAAGACGGCGAAGCCCGTCGAACCCGACCCGACACCGACCCTGCCTGCGATTGCGGCGGGGTTTGTCGCGTCGCACACTCGGCGAGTGAACGTCGCCGCGTGGATCTTGGATGCGGCTCGGAGACACGCCCAGTGCTGTCGGTTCGAAACCCAGCGCGTCGCGCTCGTCTCGGCCGACGAGGCGCTCGACTACGCGCAGCTGGAGGCCCGCGTCGCCGCCATGGTCAAGGGGTTGTCCGCGCGCGGCGTCCAGCCCGGCGACCGGGTCGGCCTGCTGGCGGACGGGTCGCCGGATGTGGTGGCGGCGTGGTTGGCGGTCGTGGCGCGCGGAGCGACCGTCGTGCCCCTGTCCACCCGAGCCACCGCCGCCGAGGTCGCACGCGACGCGGAGCGGGTGGCCCTTCGTCTGCTGCTGGTCGACCAAGCGCACGTCGCTGAACACGGCGCCGAACTCGAGAGCCTTCGTCTGGACCGGTTGTTCGATCCGCAGGCCGAACCCGTCGACGATCCGGAGCTCCAGGCGGTGCCCGCGCCCGACGGTGTGGCCATGTTGCTCTTCACCTCCGGCACCACCCGCGACGCGCGCATCGTGCGCATTGGCCACCGGGCGCTTCTCCGGCACACGCAAGCGCTCGCGGGTACGCCGGAGCGGCCCGGCGTACTCGGTCTCGGCCCCGACGACGTGGTCCTCGCGACGCTGCCGCTCGCGCACTCGTTCGGCATCCGGATGACCGCGCTCGCGCCGCTCGCGGTGGGCGCGCGGGTGGAGATCGAACCGGACTTCGACGCGTCGCGGAGCATTGACCGGTGTCGCCGCGCGGGCGTCACGTGGATGGCGGGTGTGCCGACGATGTTCGCGCGCTGGGCCGAGGTGGAGGGGCGGCCCTGGGGCACTTTGAAGTGGGCGCTCAGCGCGGGTGCGCCGCTGACCGAAGACGTGCGCCTGCGCGCGGAACGTCGGCTCGGTGCGCCGGTCCGTCAGGGCTACGGCCTGACCGAAGCCACCTTCTGCACCCTCGACGCGCCGCCCGCCCCGCCCGCACCGGGCACCGTCGGCCGGCCTGTCCCGGGCGTCGAACTTCGGGTGGAGGCTGGCGAGGTCCTCGTCCGCGGCGACAACCTGATGGACGGCTACGAAGGCGAACCGCCCTTCGAAGGCTGGCTGCGCACCGGCGACCTCGGGCACGTGGACAGCGAAGGCCGACTCACCCTGGTCGGTCGCGCCAAGGACCTGATTCTGCGAGGCGGCCACAACGTGCATCCCGCGGAAGTCGAAGACGTGGTCGCGTCCTACCCCGGCGTGCGCGAGGTCGCGGTCGTGGGTCGGCCGGACGCGGTGCTCGGGGAAGAGGTCGTCGCGGTCGTCGTCGCCGACGCCACCTTTGATCGCAGCGGCCTCGATGCGTTTCTGAGAGCGCGCCTGTCTGGATCCAAACGTCCGCGGGAGTGCGTCGAGGTGGAGGCGTTGCCGGTCGGTCGCTCCCAGAAGGTGCTGCGGCGCATGCTCCGCGAGCAACTGATTCGGGGCGCACTCGTGGCCACCCGCCTCCACAGGTAGAGGCCGTCAGGCGCGCTGGATCGGTCGCAGGCTCAGCCGGTGGAACCGGTACACGAGTGCGATCGCCACCATGCTCAGACCCGCGCTCAGTCCCCACCACAGCCCGACGGCGCCCCAGTCGAATACGAACGCGAGCACCAATCCGACCGGGAGGCCGACCGCGTAGTGACCGAGCGCGTTGACCCAGAAGGTCATGGTCGTGTCGCCGGCCCCGCGCAGCGCGCCTGCGCCGATCGCCTGCGCGCCATCGACCAACTGGAACGCGCTCGCCACCAGGATGAGCGGCACCGCCGCCGCGATGACGTCCGGGTCGTCGGTCAGCACGGAGGCGAGCGGGCCGGGGATCGTCACGAAGAGGATGGACGCAGTCAGGCTGATCGTCAGCCCAGAAGCCACCGCGGCCAACCCCGCGTACCGCGGTCGAAGATCCACGCCCACGGAATGGTCTGCGTTGCCCACCGCGTGGCCGACCCGAACCGCTGCGGCGGCGCCGATGGCGAGGGTGATCTGAAACGAGAGGGACGCGAGGGTGAGGGCGACGTGGTGCGCGGCGATCACCCGCTCGCCGAGCACGCGGCAGAGCACGGTGACGATGGTGAAGACGCCGACCTCCGCGAAGAGCTGAAGACCGAGCGGCGTGCCGAGCCGCAGCGCCTTGCGGAACGTGGGCCCATGCGGTCGTGCGAGCGGGATCTCGGAGGGCGCGTCTTTGGCTTGCAGCTTTCCGTAGACGGCGAAGACCAGCACCCCGGCCATGAACATGTTCGCGATGCTGACCGCCCATGCGGTGCCGACCGCGCCCATCTCGCAGTCGATGGCGAGCCACCAGGCGAGGGGCGCGTGGACCACGTTGGCGATGAGCGCGCTCCAGAGCAGAGGCCGGGTGAAGTCGGTCGCCTGCAAGTATGCGCGGGCGGCCGCGGCGGCGAGGAAGGGGAAGATGCTGGGGAGCCGGGCGAGCAGATAGTCCCGCGACATCACACCGCTCGCATCCTCGAGCCAGAAGGCGGGGATGGCGAATGCGATCGCGGCGACCACGAGCCCGAGCGGAATGCCGGCGAGCATCGAGAGCCAGCCGGCCTGCGCGCACAGGCCCCGCGCCCGGCCATGTTCGCGGGCGCCGACCGCCTGCGCGAGCAACGGGTCGAACCCCAGCACCAGGCCCAGTCCCAGCACCGTCACCGCGAAGTAGAGCGCGTTGCCGAGCCCCACGACCGCCTGGTCCGCCTCGCTGACCCGACCGACGATCGCCGTACCCACCGCCCCGATGGCCGACTGGGCCAGTTGCAGCACGATCAGAGGAAACGCCAGGCGCAGGGTGGGTTTCAGCTCCGCGCGAATGAGGAGGGCAGACACGTGGCCCGGGCTTTAGCAGGCCGCGCCCGAAGCACGACCGGTCGTTGCGCCGCCCCGACTTGCCGGGCCGTCACCGGGCGCTACAGGTGATGGGCATGGTCAAGCGCCCGACCCAGTACAAAGCCCTCGAAGAGACGATCGACGCGATCGCCGAGAGCTACGCGGATGCGGACGAACCCATCAACAACCTCGAGAGCGCCGCGCTGCCGAACAAGCGGCGCTGCGTCGAGGCGCTGCGGGAACTCGAGCCGGTGCTGTACATGGGGTTCTTCGCGACTCGCGAGCTCACCCAAGACAACCTGCGGCACGCGCTGGCCGAACACCTCTATCGCGCGCACGACATCCTGCTCGATCAGATCGAGCGCGCGCTCACCTACGAGCACTGGCACGGGGAGAGTCGGGACTGTCCGGATCCCGGCGCGGGCGAGGACATCGTCCTCGAGCTCTTCGCGTTGATCCCTGAAATCCGCCGGGTGCTCAACACCGATCTTCGAGCCGCCTTTGACGGAGACCCCGCGGCGCGCGGCATCGAAGAGATCGTGTTCAGCTACCCCTCGGTGGCGGCCATCACCGCCTACCGGCTCGCGCACGAACTGTGGACGATGAAGGTGCCGATGATCCCGCGCATCCTCACCGAACACGCGCACAGCCGCACTGGCATCGACATCCACCCGGGCGCCAAGATCGGCGAGCGCTTCTTCATCGACCACGGGACGGGCGTGGTGATCGGCGAGAGCGCGGTCATCGGGCGCGACGTGAAGCTCTACCAGGGCGTGACGCTCGGCGCGCTTTCGGCCAAGGGCCGGGGCGGACGCAGCAAGCGGCACCCGACGCTGGAGGATCGCGTGACCGTCTACGCGGGCGCGACCATTCTCGGGGGCGACACCGTCATCGGCGAGGGCTCGGTGATCGGCGGCAACGTCTGGCTCGTCGAGTCCGTGCCGCCGGGCACGACCATGTTCGGCCGCGAAAAAGAGAACGGCGACTCGGTTCCGCCGGCCGGCCACTAGCCAACCGTTGCTACCGCTGACAGCCTTCTTCGCTGGCTTGCAGCGTCTCCGCTTCGGCTTGTTCCAGGGATGGCGGGATCTCGCGCTCCAGGGTCGCGAGTCGTTCACGGACCGAGGTCAGCGCGACCCCCAGGCAAGGCGCGACTCGGTCGAACGCGACGTCGCCGCCCTCGCTCCACAGTTCGATCGCCGTCTCGGCGGGCTCGAGCCAGTCGTGACTCTCCTGAAGCGCCTGCTGTAGGTCAGGGTCTTCGCCGCCACTCGTCTCGACGTCCACAAGCGCCCGCGACGCCAGCCGCACTGCGTGCTCCGCGCCCGCGTACCGTTCGTCCCCGCCGCACGCGTTCAGGAGGAGACATCCGACCAGGATCAGCTTCCACATGGCGCCACCGTACACCGGTCGTCCGCTCGGACCGAGCGAGTTCGCCTCGGCCAGGAGCGCGCCTACCAGGTCAGGACGATCTTTCCGAACGTCTCGTTGTGGTCCATGCGCCGGTGCGCTTCGGCGACCTCCTCCATCGGCAGCACCGCATCCACCACCGGGACCAGCGCGCCCCGTTCGAAGAGCGGCACCATCTCGCGACGGAAGATCTGGGCGAGGCCCGCCTTCTCTTCGAGCGGGCGGGCCCGCAACACCGAGCCCATCCACGTGGCACGTTTGGCCAGCAGCGCACCGAGGTTGATCTCGCCCTTGGCCCCGCCCAGCAGTCCGAGCGTCACGATGCGTCCCTGGCGGGCCAGCACCTGTAGGTTCTCTTCGAGGTACTTCGCGCCGATGGTGTCGAGGACCACATCGCACCCCGTTGGGGCGAGGGCGGCGACCTCTTTCGCGAACGACCCCGAGCGGGTGTTCACGGCGAACTCCAGACCGAGTTCGGCGCAGCGATCGAGTTTCTCGGTCGAGCGCGATGTCCCGACCACGCGGGCCCCCACGCTGTGCGCGAGCTGCAGCGCGGCGGTGCCGACCCCGCTCGCGATCGCATGCACGAGCACCGTCTCGCCCATGCGCAGCCGCGCGTGACCGAAGAGCGCATCGTGCGCGGTCGCGAACACTTCGGGCAACGCCGCGGCGGCGTGCAACTCCAAGTTCGCGGGCACCGGGATGAGCTCGCGGCCGTGCACGACCAACTCGGTGGCCATCGCGCCACCGGCCACGATGCCCATCACCCGATCGCCAACCGACCAGCGTGCGCCTTCGCCGACGTCCGAGACGGTCCCGGCGAACTCGAGACCGGGGATGTCCTTGGGTGCGCCTGGTGGCGCCGGATAGAACCCGCGCCGCTGAAGGCAGTCCGCCCGGTTCAACCCCGCGGCGGCCACCGAGACCCGCACCTCGCCGGGTCCCGCGTGTCGACACTCGTAGCCTTCGATCGAGAGCACTTCCGGTCCGCCCGATCCCTGAATCCGTACTGCTTTACCCATGCCCGCACGGTGCAAGAACGCCGCCCGCGGTTCAACCTCAACCGCCCCCTGGATCGACGTATGCTCCGCGCATGACCGAACCCTTCGATCTTGGCGAACACCCCGTCCACCTCGGCCTCGGCGCCACCGCCGTCGTCCTGCCGTCGTTCGATGGCACCCCACAGTGGTACCAGACCTACGGCAAGAACCACTCCGAGGACGGGGTGGAGGGCCGCTTGGTCGCCGTGCACTCCTTCGACAGCGACTGGAGCACCTGGGAGATGCACCCCGAGGGCGCCGAGCTCGTCTATGTGATCGCGGGGTCCATGACCTTGATCCAGGAGGTCGATGGTGTGCGGACGGAGATCCCGATGAAGGCTGGCCAAGGCGCGATCAACCCGCGCGGGGTCTGGCACACCGCGACCGTCGAGGGCTCGTGCACGGCGCTCTTCGTCACCGCTGGCTACGGCACGGTGAACGAGGTCCGCGACGAGTAGCGGCGAGGCCGAGGCCGAAGCCGAGGCCGAAGCCGACGCCGATCCCGAAGCCGACGCCGACGCCGATCCCGAAGCCGACGCCGAAGCCGAATCCGAAGCCGAGGCCGACGCCGAAGCCGACGCCGAAGCCGAAGCCGAGGCTCTGGCTATTCGTTCAGGAACGCTTGGATCAACCGATGCGCGAGCGACATCGGCGGCGGGTAGAAGAACCCCTTCGGGGTGCGCAGCTCGTCGCGGGTGTACCAGCGGCCGGCTTCGAGTTCGTCTTCGTCGAGCGCGAACGCGTCGTGTTCGGCTTCGCATCGGTAGCCGATCATCAACGACTGCGGGAAGGGCCACCCCTGCGAGGCGACGTACGACACGTTGCGCAGCGGCAGGCTGACTTCTTCGAGTGTTTCGCGGTGCACACAGGCTTCGACCGATTCGCCAGGCTCCACGAACCCTGCGAGCGCCGAGACCATGCCGGGCGGGAACCCCGCCTGTCGCGCGAGCAAGCAGCGGTCTTCGAAGGTCACCAGCATCATCACCGCCGGGTCGACGCGCGGAAACGTCTCTTGGTCGCAACCCGCGCACCGCTTGGCGAACCCGGCGCGCGTGGTGGTCAGCGCACCGCCGCACGCCGCGCAGAACTTCGTCTTCCGTTCGAAGCGGGTGATGCCACGCGCGTAGGCCAGCGGCGTGAACTCGGTCATCGCCATGAACGCGCCGACCATGCGCAAGTCTCGGAACTTGGCGTCTTCGAATGCCGGTTCGTCGAGCGGGCTCAGGTCGATCGCGAAGTGCGCCACCTCCCCGTCCACGCCCAAGAAGACTACGTCCGCGAGCTGGGGCGGGCGGCCCAGCACGGTGGCGATCGCTTCACCGTCCGTCCGGACCATGACCGGCGGCCGCTCCGCGGAGACCAGCGACCGGTTGCGCCAGATCGGAACGAACTGCGACTGTGGGTCGGCGATCTTGGCTGTGAGCCATGCCTCGTCGCTCCGACGATGCGCGGCGCGGTCGAGTGCGTTCGGTGCGCCGAGGCCGCCTGGCATCAGCCTTCTTCCCGAAGCGACGCGAGGCCCTGCCGCACGTAGTTCGGCTGCGCGAACGCGCCATGGTGGATGTCGAGGTTGTAGTAGGTACAGGCGGGCACGATGGCCGCGGCCCGCGTCTCGTCCGGCGCGCGGTGGTCCTGGGTGTCCGAACACCAGGTCCAGCTCCAGATCCCGGATGGGTAGAGCTGCACTGGCCCGAAGTAGGGGTGCACCTTCTCGAAGAGCTCGCCGAGCTTCTTCTGGGTCTCGAAGAACACGTCGCGCATCAACATCGGGGTCTCGGACTGGAGCGCCATCACGCCGCCCGGTTTGAGCATGCGCTTGCAGCCCCGGAAGAACGGCATGCCGAAGAGCACTTCGCCCGGGCCGATCGGATCGGTGCCGTCGAGCAAGATGACGTCGAACGCTTCTTCGTCCGAGTTCTTCACGTAGTCGATGCCGTCGGCGAAGCGCACATCGAGGCGCGGGTCGTCCCACGCGGTTCCGATCATCGGCATGTGTTGTTTGCACGCGGTCACGACGAGTTCGTCGATCTCGATCATCACGCACTGCTCGACGCCCGGATGACGAAGCACTTCGCGCACCGTGCCACCGTCGCCGCCGCCAATGACCAGCACCCGCTTCGGATCGGACGCGGTCAACATCGCCGGGTGCGAGAGCAGCTCGTGGTAGTGGAACTCGTCCTTTTCGCTGGTCATGAACACGCCGTCGATCGCCAGCGCGCGGCCGTAGGCCACCGTGTCGAAGACCTCGACGGTCTGGAACTCGCTCTTGCCCTTGAAGACGCTCCTCGTGACCTCGAGCGAGAGTCGGGTGGCTTGAAACTCTTCTTCGTACCAGTGCGACATGGAATCCTTCGTCCTGCGGCGTTGTTTTCGAAGCGCGTGCTTCGACTCGCCGACCCTCTCTAGCATGACGTCTCCCGACCGCCGCTCCCCAGTGCCGATCCATCGCTCCTTGCGGGTCCTTGCCCTGTGCTTCGCGGGCTCGTTCGGCTGTGGCGGCGCCGTCGAACCCGAGGTCCACCGCCAAGAGCCCGAACCACCGCCCTCGAACGTCACCCCGCTGGTCGCGCCCCCGCCCACCGTGCCGCGGTGGCGTTTCGGAACCGATGTCTCCGTCGCGCTCTTGCGGTTCGAAGAAGAGAACGTCCGGCTGCCCGCGGTCCGCCGAGGGGTCGTCGTCAACGGCGGCTTCTTCGATCGCGAAGTGCGCCCGAAAGGGTGGCTCGTGGTCGACGGCGCCGAAGTCGCGTCCTACGACCGCTCGCTCGGCGGTGGCGTGCTCGTGTTCGGTGACGCGGGGTTCGAACAACACGACGGAGAGATCTTCGAGGTTCCAGCCGCGATGCCCCGCTTCGCCATTCAGGGCCGGCCGCGCCTCGTCGTGAACTCCGAGATCAACATCCAGTCGGAGAGCGGCCGGCGCGCCGCGCGGACCGCGCTCTGCATCCGGAGCGGCGGCCAGGTGCTCGAGGTCGTCGTCGTGCCGGGGGAAGAAGGGGAGGGCCCGACCTTGCTCGAACTCGCCACGCAGCTGCAGGCCGGTGGCTGCGAAGAAGCCCTCAACCTCGACGGCGGTCCTTCGACCGGCGCGCGTTGGCCGACCGGGCACCTGCCACCGCGTGGTCCACTTCCGTACGCGCTGCATCTGGTCGGGCCTCCACCCACGCGTTGAACCCGCAGACGCTTGCGGCCGCGACGATCCGGCTGGTACTGCAAACGCATGCGCGTCGCCCGTCTTGTTTTGGTCGTGTGTTTCTTCGGTTGCCAGACCTCGTCTCCGGAGGACGAGACATCGTCGGGCGGAGAGGGGAACGCGACGAGCCTCCAGAACGACGGCACCACGCCTCAGGCTTCGGGAGAGTGCCCGGCGTCGTTCGCGCAGGGCGGCGGGTACTGCGATGCGGCGACCGCCACCGAGTGCACCTTCCCGGAAGGCACCTGCAGCTGCGGCACCACGGGCTACTGCGGCGGCATCGACCCAGGTCCCAACTGGGCGCCCGGCCCGCCGACCTGGCGCTGCAACTACGGACCGGGGACCACGCGGCCCGACGGGTGCCCAGGTCAGATCCCCGAGACTGGCGCGCCCTGTCAGCAGGCCGACCAGGCGTGCGGCTACGGAGACTGCTGCATCTCGACGAGCCGCTGTGTCGATGGCGCCTGGCAGACCGGCGGACCGAGCTGCCCGCCCTGACCGGCGCAGATGGGCCAGGATGGGGCCGAGGTTGTCGCCCGGATCGGCCGGATCGGCGGTCTTGCGGTACAGCGGCGCCCTACCTGCTACGCTGACGTATGGCTTTGGCGCTTGGCGCAGACGGACCGCCCCGGACCATGGGGCGCTACGAGCTGCTGTTCCGCATCGCGGCGGGCGGCATGGCCGAGGTGTATGCGGCGCGGGTGCTCGGCGAGGCGGGGTTCCAGAAACTCGTCGCCGTCAAACGCATGCTGCCGACGCTCGCGGACGACGAAGAGTTCGTCACGATGTTCCTCGACGAGGCCCGGGTCGCGGCGAACATCTCCAGCCCGCACGTGGTTCAGACGCTCGATCTCGGGCGGGACTCCGAAGGCGCGCTCTACATCGTGATGGAGCTGGTGGTCGGTGTGACGCTCGGCCGCATCATGAAAGAAGCCGCCAAGGTGCGGCGGGTGGTGCCGCTCGGCATCGCGATCGAACTCGTGGCGCAAGCGGCCCAGGGGCTCGATGCCGCGCACGAAGCGTCGACCCCCATCGGCGAGGCACTCGAAATCGTGCACCGCGACGTGTCTCCCCAGAACATCCTGGTCGGCGTGGATGGCCGCGCGCGTTTGACCGACTTCGGGGTCGCCCGCGCGGTGCTCCGCATGACCAAGACCGACGCCGGCCGCATCAAGGGCAAGTTCGCTTACTGCGCGCCCGAACAACTTCGCTCCGAGCAGATCGATCGCCGGGCGGACCTCTTCTCGCTCGGCGTGGTCGCCTGGGAGATGATCTCTGGCCAGCGCCTTTTCGTGGCCGAGCACCCGCTCGCGACGATGGAGCGGGTCGCGAACATGCCGATTCTTCCGCCGCACCAGGTGCGGTCGAACGTGCCGGAACAAGTGAGCGAGGTGGTGCTCTGGGCGCTCGAGCGCGGCGTCGACGACCGGCCGGACACCGCATCGGAGTTCGCGCTCCGATTGCGCGAGGCGGCGCGCAAGGGCGGCGTCGAGCTCCCCTCTCCGACCGACATCGGCAAGTTCGTCCGGGCGGCGGGTGGCGTGGCGCTCGAGAAGATGCGCCAGAACATTCAGGTCACGCTCTCGGGCGACGACTCGGGCGGTCTCGACAACTCCCAGCCCTTCCAGTTGGTGGAGGAGACGAGCCACGTCTCCGCGACCGACATGCATGGGCGCATGCAGGGCTCGCTGGACAGCGTCTCCGACATCGATGCCTCGGGCGTCTCGCGGACCCCCGGCAGCCTGATGGTCGCGCCGCCCAAACGCCGTCTGCCCGCGCCGCTCATCGTGGCGGCGATCGTGCTGGTCGGGGCGGGGGTGGGCGTGGGCTCGGCGTTGCTGATGCCGGACACGCCGCCGGAGACGCCGCCGGAGACGACGCTCGAGCCCGCAGCGACGGTTGAGCCGGTCGCGGATCCCGTTGAGGTCGATCCGCCCGCGATGGTGGAGATGGCGCAGCCCGTTCCGATCGCGACCGAGATGGTCGCGGCACCCGAGATCGCGGCCCCTCGCATGGTCGAGCGCCCCTCGATGCGCCCGCGCATGGTCAGCGCCATGCAGCAGACCGCGTCGCAGCAGACGGCGGTGATGACGACCACGCCTCCGACGATGGCGGTGGAGCGCGACCCGGATCCCCCGCGCATGGTCGAAGTCGTTCCGATGACGACGCCGATGACGACGCCCATGACGACGATGAACGGGCGGCTCGTGGGGCTCGAAGCGTTCGACCGCGAACTCGACTGAGCAGCGTGACGAGGGCGGGGGGCGGTGTTGCCCGTGACGAAGCGGATGGAGACGGTCGAAGCCGACGCCGAAGCCGAAGCCGAATCCGATGCCGAAGCCGAAGCCGAGGCCGAAGCCGACTCCGATGCCGACGCCGACGCCGAAGCCGACTCCGAAGCCGAAGCTGACGCCGAAGCCGACGCCGACTCCGACGCCGAAGCCGAAGCCGAAGCCGAAGCCGAATCCGACTCCGACTCCGACGCCGAAGCTGACGCCGACGCCGAATCCGACGCCGACGGTGGCTCAGTCGACGCCGGCTTCTTCCATCATCTCTTCGAGGGAGAGGACGCGCATGGAGCTGGGGGGCTCGTTGGCCTCCTCTTGTTGCGCTTCTTCCGCGTTCTCGGCGGCTTCCTCCATCATCTCTTCGAGGGTGAGCACGCGGTCGTCGTCGCCGTCGCCGTCGTCGGCGTTGCCTTCGGCCTCTCGCATCATCTCTTCGAGGCTCATCACACCGTCGTCGCCGTCGCCGTCGCCGTCCCCATCGCCGTCGGCACCATCCATCATCTCTTGGAGCGAGGGGATGCGGTCTTCGTCGGGTTCGGCGCCGGGATCGCGGCCGAAGCTCTCGGGCATGTCGCGGCCCATGAGCACGTGGCCGACGCCGACGCTCAGTTTGGGCCAGTAGGTGATCATCACGAGGCCGATCATCATCAGGGCGATGAACGGGAGGACCGATTTGACGATGTGCCCGAGCGGTCGCTCGAAGAGCGTGCTGGCGACGAAGAGGTTCAGTCCGACCGGCGGGGTCAGGTAGCCGATCTCCAGGTTCACGATGAAGATGATGCCGAAGTGCAGCGGGTCGATGCCCATGGCGACTGCGACCGGTGCGAGGAGCGGGACGAAGATGAACATCGCGCTGAGGATGTCCATCATCATGCCCACGGCCAGGAGCACCGCGTTGAGCAACAGCAAGAACTGCCACTGCTCGAGGTCGAGCGACCGCATCCAGTGCACGAGCATCTCGGGCACGCCGCGCTCGTGGAGGAACTCGTCGAAGGCGAGTGCCATGACCATGATGACGAGGAGCGAGCCGAGGAAGATGCCGGTCTCTTCAAACGCCTTGGGCACGTCGTCGAGTTTGATCGCGCGGTGCACCCACACCTCGACCACGACCGCGTAGACCACGCTGAATGCGGCCGCTTCGACGGTCGTGTAGACCCCGAAGATGATGCCGCCAAGGATCAGCACCGGGAACATGATCGCCCAGAAACCGTGCACGAAACTCGCGCCGACCTGCTTGAACGAGAACTCGTCCCGGGGCGTCTTGTTGCGGACGCCCTGCACGATGCAGTAGCCGCCAAGGAGCGTGGCGATGACCAATCCCGGACCGAAGCCGCTCGCGAAGAGCAGCTCGGTCTCGATGACCTCGCCCTGGTAGACGATCGGGTAGATGATCATCGGGATCGAAGGGGGGATCAGGATGCCGAGCGAACCGGCGGAAGTCAGCAAGCCGTGGCTGAACCGCTCGCCGTATCCGGCGTCCACGAGCGCCGGGCCCATCATCGCGCCGATGGCGATGACGGTGGCGGGACTCGATCCGCTGATCGCCGCGAAGAAGACGCACGCGCTCACCGCGCTGATGCCGAGCCCACCCGGAATCCACCCGACCACCGAACGCGCGAAGTCGATCAACCGGCTGCTGATCTCGCCGCGCGCCATGATCGCACCGCTCATGATGAAGAGCGGGATGGCGACCAGGTTCTTCTGGTCGATGAGCCCGCGCATGCGCTCGACCATCGGCGAGAACTGCCGCGCGGAGTCGTAGTCGCTGAACAGGACGAAACAGAGAATCGTGATGAGCCCGATCAGGGCGAAGAGCGGCACCCCGAGCAGCGCCGCCCCGATGACCGCGCCGGCGACCGCGCCGCCCTTGCCAAGCAGCGGAAGCCCGAGCGCGAGCAAGAGCACGAGGTAGAAGATCGGCGGCTTGCCCCCGTCCTTGGCGGCGGCCTCGTCGGGCGCCGCGCCATCCCTCTTCGCGGAACTCACGACGCACCCCCCTTCGACCCGTCGGAAGAGTCGTCGGGGTCGTCGGGCTCAGCGTCAGAGTCAGTGTCAGTGTCAGCGTCAGCCTCAGACTCAGCGTCAGACTCAGCGTCAGAGTCAGCGTCAGAGTCAGCGTCAGAGTCAGAGTCAGCGTCAGCGTCAGAGTCAGACTCAGCGTCAGCGTCAGCGTCGGCATCAGCGTCGGCATCGGCGTCGGCGTCGGCGTCGGCGTCGGCTTCGGCGTCGGCTTCGGCGTCGGCGTCGGCCTCGGCTTCGGCTTCGGCGTCGGATTCGGCTTCGGCTTCGGATTCGGCTTCGGCGTCGGCGTCGGCATCGGTGTCGGCGTCGGCTTCGGATTCGGCTTCGGAATCAGAATCGGAACCGGACGCATCCGCCCCGCCCGCCTTCAACTCCTCCAGCGCCGCCGCGGCCGCCGCCAACTCCTCGTTCTTCGACACCCCATAACTCCCACCCTGCAGCGCACTCACCGCGCCGCCGGCGAATCGAATCGCCGCGAGCAGGAACGCCACTGGGATCGCGATCGACGCGACCCAGTCGGGGATGCCGGTCTGCTCGAACACCGCGTGGAACTCGATCTGGGCCGCGACGTAGTCGTAGCCGAGGTACGCGAGGAACCCGATGAACCCGGCCGCCACGAAGAAGCCGCCCGCGATGACGTACTTCCGGAACTTGCCGGGCACCGTCTTCTGGAGCGCTTCGAGCCGGATGTGTTTGCCGGTGTACACGCACACACTGGCGCCGAGCGAACCAACCCAGAGCAGCATGATCCCGGAGACCTCGAGCGACCACGAGTACTCGTCCGGGAAGTAGGTGAGTCCGAAGTACGCGAGCAGCCCGCCGCCCACCACGAAGCCCAGCACCCGCTTCTCCCACCCCTTCGGCTTGTTGCGGAGGAGCTTCAGCGTCCACGGCACGACGACCAGCGCGTAGAGCAGCAAGTAGAAGTACTTGCTCGGGAAGAGACGGGCTTGGCGCATGCCGCCCCACTCGTCCGCGACCTCGTGCTGCGCGGTCATGATCCAGCCCAGCATCGCCAGCATGGCGGCGGCGCCGATCGCGCGCACGAAGGTGGGCGCGCCGAACTTCTTTTCGGCCTTCGAGACAGTGCCAAACCCGAACACGAGCAGCAGAAAGCCCACGACGCCGCCGAGGATCGGCGCGACCGTTCCGTCGAGCATCGCCCGCGTGGCCTCGTTCTCGACGCCGCCGATCCGCGCGAGCAGTTCGCCGATCTTGCTGTCGGGTGCGGTGAGGCGTCGGTCGACGACGTCGATGAAGACCATCAAGGTCATCGCGCTCAAGAACGTGACCACGACGGTCTGCTCGACCGCGAAGACGGCGTCGTCGATCTTGCGTACGAAACTGCGGGTGTCGGCGGGGGAATCCGCGCTGGCGGTACTCATGACGTGCGGACGGTACCCCTCTGGAGGCCCGGCCGGAAGTGCCGACGGACGCGAAGTCGCGAAGTCGCAGGTGCGCGGGCCCGGTTGGGGGCGCAGAAGGTCTGCAGCCTGGAAATCGCGTACACTCTGGGTGGATGTGGACTCGAACTCTGTTGGCGCTCGCGTGCCTTTTGTCCGTGGGCTGCAAGACGGAGCCGGAGTTTCGAACCTGCACGCCTGGTCGAACGAGCGAGTGCATCGGGCCGGGCCGGTGCGCTGGCGCACAGATGTGTCTGCCGGACGGCACAGGGTTTGGGGCGTGTGACTGCAGCGAGGTCGACGCAGGACCCCAAGATTCAGGCAGCGAGGATTCGGGGCTCGAGGATTCGGGGAACCCGGATGCGAGTCAGGATTCTGGGCGCGACGATGGTTCGACGGGACCGGAAGACGGAGGCCCGGACGCGGGCGGTGGTTGGGTCCCCTACTTCCACGACGACTTCGAGTCGCACCCGGTCGGAGACACCCCGCCCCGCACCTTCTCGAGAACCACGGTCACCAGGGAATACTCGTATCGAGGGGCCCAGGCCGCACGAATGGCGATCGAACCGGAGGACGGGGGCGGCTTCGGAGAGTGGGGCGCGTCGGTTCCGCTCGACCCCGTACTGCGCGAGGGCGACGAACTCTGGGTCCGGTTCTATGTGCGCTGGCCCGAGACGTTTCAGTTCACCGCGATGCCGTTTCAGTACCTCGTCCGGGTCCGCACCGAAGGCCCGATGCGTACGTTCGATGGACACAACGACTTCATGATCGCCAATGCGCGTGGACCCTCCGACGTATTCCGCACCATCAAAGAAGGGCACGGTGTCTACGAGTCGTACGACGGGCTGCCGGTTCCCACCGAGACCTGGGAGCGCTACGAAGTGTACCTTCGGTTCAACCACCGCCCAGGTATGGGAGCGGCGAGGTTCCGCGTTTGGCGCGACGACAACCTGCTCTTCGACCGCACCGACCTTCCGACGCTGGGCGAGGCAGACCGGGTCGTTCCCGCGGCGCTTCTGTTCTCGTGGTGGTCGGGCGAGATGCCCCCCTCGAACCACGTGTTCGTCGACGAACTCACCGTTGCGACCTCGGCCAACCCACCCACACGGCGGGACCGGTTCGGCAACGTGTGGATCGGCAACTGGCCGGCCGGCGATTGATCACGCCGGTGCTTAGCGTTCCCTACTCGACCGACCAGGTGTGGCCCTGCCGAAGCAGCGCGTCGAGGTCGCCGTCGCCGTGTTTTTCTTTGGCCATGGCCAACTGCGCGCGCACCCCGTCGTCGTAGACCGGCGCGGCCGTCTCGCGGAGCAAGACGCCGAGTGCCTTGATGCCTGGAAGGTCCGAGAGCATCCACGCGAGGTTCCGGTTCGTCTCGTCGTGTACGAGCAGGGAGCTCGGCTCGACGCCCTCCATCGAGACGACCTCGACCGCGAACGAGTTCGTGTTCAACCGGACGCCCTTCTGGCCGTCTTCGGTGATGAGCGGTTTGCCGTGCTCCACCCAGAGGCGGTGCTCCGGTCCGCGCTTGCGGTCGGTGATGAGCTCGAAGATGCCGTCGTTGAAGACCGGGCAGTTCTGCAGCACTTCGACGAAGCCGGTGCCTTGGAACGCGTGCGCGGCCTGGAAGAGCGTCGGGAGCCGTTTGTCGACGTCGTACCCGCGCGCGATGAACTTCGCGTTGGCGCCGAGTGCGAACCGGACCGGCACCACCGGCTGATCGATCGACCCCATCGGGCTCGAGGGCGAGATCTGGCCGACGTCGGAGGTCGGGGAGTACTGACCCTTGGTCAGTCCGTAGATCTGGTTGTTGAAGAGGATGAGCTGAAGGTTGACGTTGCGTCGCAGGAGGTGGAGCAGGTGGTTGCCACCAATGCTCAGTCCGTCGCCGTCGCCGGTGATGACCCAGACGTCGAGGTCCGGCCGGGTGATCTTCAGGCCCGACGCAAACGCCGGCGCGCGCCCGTGGATGGTGTGGAACCCGTAGGTGTTCATGTAGTAGGGGAACCGGCTCGAGCAGCCGATGCCACTGATGAACACGCTGGTCTCCAGTGAAGCGCCCACTTCGGGCAACGTCTTCTGGATCGCAGCGAGGATCGCGTAGTCGCCACAGCCGGGGCACCAGCGGACCTCTTGGTCGCTGGCGAAGTCTTTGCGGGTCAGCTTCTCGGTCATCGTCTGCTCCTACGCCTTGGCCATGCCGTCGAAGCGGCGTTCGATCTCGGCTTCGAGTTCTGCGATGCGGAACGGCTGCCCCGCGATTTTCTGGAAACCCTGCGCGTCGACCTGGTGCACCGCCCGGAGCAGCGAGTCGAGTTGTCCGTTGTTCATCTCCGGCACCATGATGTGGCCGAAGCTCTCAAGCAGCGTGCGCAGTCCGCGCGGCAGCGGCCAGATGTTGCGGAGGTGCAGGTGCGCGATGCTGCGGCCCTTGGCGCGCGAGCGCTGCACCGCCTGCTTGATCGAGCCGTAGGTCGAGCCCCAGCCGACGACGACCATGTCGTTGCCCGCCTCGCCCGAATCGAGCGTCGCTTCGGGGAAGTCGTTGGCGGCGCGTTCGATCTTCTCCGCCCGCAACTTCACCATCGCGTGGTGGTTGTCCGGGTCGTAGCTGATGTGCCCACTGTTCTGGTTCTTCTCGAGCCCGCCGATGCGGTGCATCAGACCTGGCGTCCCAGGCTTGACCCAGACGCGCGCCAGCGTCTCGGGATCGGGGCGCATGAACGGGTGGAAGTCTTCGCTCTGCTCGGTGTGGAACTTCACCGGGAACGGCTTGAAGGAGGAGACGTCCGGGATCTTCCAGGGCTCGGCGCCGTTGGCGAGGTAGCCGTCGGTGAGGAGCACGACCGGGGTCATGTACTTGGTCGCGAGCCGCACCGCTTCCATCGCGACGTAGTAGCAGTCGCCGGGCGTCGCCGCGGCGAGCACGATGAGCGGCGCGTCCCCGTTGCGCCCCCAGACCGCCTGGAAGAGGTCGGACTGCTCGGTCTTGGTCGGCAGGCCGGTCGAGGGACCGCCGCGCTGCACGTCGCAGATCACGAGCGGCAACTCCGTGGAGATCGCGAGTCCGATCGCTTCGGCCTTGAGCGCGACGCCTGGGCCGCTCGTGCCGGTGATGCCGAGCGCGCCACCGAAGCTCGCGCCAACCGCTGCACACACGGCGGCGATCTCGTCTTCGGCCTGGAACGTGGTGACGCCGAAGTGCTTCAGCTTCGCCAGGTTGTGGAGCAGGCTCGACGCCGGGGTGATCGGGTAGCTGCCGTAGAAGAGCGGGATGCCGGCGAGCTTGCAGCCGGTGACGAGGCCCCACGCGGTCGCTTCGTTGCCGTTGATGTTGCGGTAGGTGCCGGGCTCGAGGCTGGCTTTCGGAACCTGGTAGATGCCGATGCCGTGCGGGAGCTCGGCCGTCTCACCGTAGATGTGACCGGCGTTCATCGCGGCGATGTTCGCGTTGGCGATGTCCGGCTTCGATCCGAATTTCTTCTTGAGCCACGCGGTGGTCGTGTCGCGCTCCCGGCCGAAGAGCCAGAACATCAGCCCGAGGGTCCAGAGGTTCTTGCAGCGTGCGCCGAACTTGGCGCCGAGCTCGAACGGCTTGACCGCTTCGAGCGTGAGTCGGGTGATGTCGATCGCGAGCAAGCGGTAGGGCGCGAGGGACTCGTCTTCGAGCGGGTTCTTCTCGTAGCCGGCTTTCTTCAGGTTGCCCTTCGTGAAGGCGCCGGTGTTGACGACGAGCAGACCGCCGATTTTCAGCTGCGGCAGGTTCACCATCAGCGCGGCCGGGTTCATCGCGACGAGCACGTCGGGCGCGTCGCCCGGCGTGAGGATGTCGTGGTCCGCGAAATGGATCTGGAACCCACTGACCCCGTAGGTGGTTCCGGCCGGGGCTCGGATCTCCGCCGGGAAGTCCGGGAAGGTCGCGAGGTCGTTGCCCATCTGCGCGGTGGCGGAGGTGAACTGGGCGCCGGTCAACTGCATGCCATCGCCGGAGTCGCCGCAGAAGCGGATGACGACGCTGTCGAGTGCCTCGCGGAGGACGTCCGTCGTGGGAGTCGCTTGAGTCATTTGGGCGTCCTATAGCACCGGACCTGTCCGCGTCACGGGCAGGGGCACTCGCCGTGGGGGGTTCTTCGTCGAGTTGGAGAGACTGCCTTGCAACCCTGTCGCGGCGAGGTGCCCCGCTCTGCTGCGCTTGGCCGAGGAACATTGGGCCAAAAAGTCCTCTGTGGAGGTCTGACGGACCCTGTGATGGGTGGTACAGGGGGGCATGCCGGTGCAGGTCAAGGTGTGTGGGGTGCGGACCTTCGAGGACGCCGCCGCCTGCGTGGATTTGGGGGTCGACGCGCTCGGACTGAACTTCTGGCCGGGCACGCCGCGGCGGATCGAACTCGAGGTCGCCCGCAGGATCGTGGCGGCGTTCGCGGATCAGGTCGAACTCGTGGGTGTCTTCGTCGACGCGCCACTGGACGAAGTGCGGGCGCGGCGCGAAGCGATCGGGTTCGCGTGGGCACAACTTCATGGGGACGAGTCCCCGGCCGACGTCGAAGCGCTGCTTCCGTTCGCGTACAAGGCGTGCGGGATCGCCGAGGCGGCCGACGTGGCGGCGGCCCGGCGTTTCCCGGGCGAACGATTGCTGCTCGACGCCCGCGTCCCCGGCGCGATGCCGGGCGGCACGGGCACTCGTTTCGACTGGGCGCTGGCGGGAGACATTGCGCGCGAGCGTTCGCTGACACTCGCGGGTGGTCTCGGTCCCGACAACGTGGCGGAGGCGATCGCAGCGGTGCGTCCAGCCCGCGTCGACGTCGCCAGCGGCGTGGAGTCCAGGCCGGGCGTGAAGGATCTCGATCTCGTTGCAGCGTTCGTGCAAGCCGCGCGGCGCGTGCTCTAGCGGCGCGCCGG
The DNA here is from genome assembly GCA_034670305.1 of Deltaproteobacteria bacterium. Classification (GTDB taxonomy): domain Bacteria; phylum Myxococcota_A; class Polyangia; order Polyangiales; family Houyiibacteriaceae; genus JAXMNT01. The sequence continues at coordinate 2,219 of JAXMNT010000015.1, read as the reverse complement.
CACGGGCACATGGGTCCGGCTCACGCCAGCGAGTCCCGCACGCACCCGGTTGCCAGGCCGGTGACGATGGCGCGGACAGCGGACTTGGCGCTCTCGAGATCCGCGCTCTCTGCGATGGCTCGAACCACCGCGCTGCCCACGACGACGCCATCCGCTTTCGCGCCCACGATGCGGGCGTCTTCCGGAGTCGCGATCCCGAATCCGACCGCGACCGGACACTGCATCCGGTCCGCGAGGTCGTGCGCCCGCTCGGCGGCCACCGGCAGGTCGGCCGCCTTCGAGCCGGTCACACCGGTCATGGACACGTAGTAGACGAACCCGCGCGCCAGCCGGCGCACCTCGTTGATGCGCTCCGGCGTGCTGGTCGGCGCGAGCAGCGGCACGTACGACAGATCCGCCTTCACGATGTGCGCGTGAAACGGTTTGGCTTCTTCGGGCGGAAGGTCGACCACGAGAAAGCCATCGACGCCCGCTTGGGCCGCATCCCGGACCAGGGCTTCTTCGCCGTAGCTGTAGATCGGGTTGTAGTAACCGAACAAGAGCAGCGGCAGGTTGGGTCGACGGTCGCGGATCTGGGCGATCGTCTGGAGCACGGTGGTGAGCGTGGTGCCGGCGTCGAGCGAGCGACGGGACGCGCGCTGGATGGCGGGACCGTCCGCGGTGGGATCGCTGAACGGCACCCCGAGTTCGACGATGTCGGCGCCGGCGTCGGCGGCTTCGACGACGAGTTCGACGGTCCCCGCCAGCCCACCCGGGGCATCTCCGGCACACAGGTAGATGATGAGCGCGGCGCGTCCTTCGTCCCGGGCGTGCGCGAGTGCGTGGTCGATGCGGGTCATGCGGACTCCAGGCGGGATCGAACCGTCGCGAGGTCTTTGTCGCCGCGGCCGCTCAGACAGACGAGCACCCGCTTGCCGCTGCCGACGCGCTCCACGATCTCGCCCAGCGCCGCGAGCGCGTGGCTGCTCTCGAGCGCCGGCACGATGCCCTCGAGCCGACACAGTTGCACCAGCGCGGCCAGCGCGGCGTCGTCGGTCACCGAGAGGTAGGTCGCGCGTCCTGAAGTCATCAGGTGCGCGTGTTCGGGGCCGACCCCTGGGTAGTCGAGCCCAGCGCTGATCGAGTGCGCTTCGGTGATCTGTCCATCGGCGGTCTGAAGCACGTAGCTGAGCGAACCGTGCAGCACCCCGGGCCGACCCGCGCCGAGCGTGGCGGCGTGTTGGTCGGTGTCCACACCTTCGCCTGCGGCCTCCACCCCGAAGAGCTGCACCGCATCGTCCTGGAGGAACTCGGCGAACATGCCGATGGCGTTGCTGCCCCCGCCCACACACGCGACCACCGCGTCCGGCAGCGACTTTGCCTGGGTCAACATCTGTTCGCGCGCTTCGCGACCGATGACCGCTTGCAGCTCGCGCACCATCAGCGGGTAGGGCGCCGGGCCGGCGGCGGAGCCCACGCAGTAGTAGGTCGTGTCCACGTGGGTCACCCAGTCGCGCAGCGCCTCGTTCATCGCGTCCTTGAGCGTTCGTGCGCCGCTCTCGACGGAGTGCACCGTGGCCCCGAGAAGTTGCATGCGGTGGACGTTGGGCGCTTGTCGCCGCACGTCCTCGGCGCCCATGAACACTTCGCACGGCAGCCCGAAGAGGGCACAGGCGGTGGCGGTCGCGACCCCATGTTGCCCGGCGCCGGTCTCCGCGATGATGCGGGTCTTGCCCATGCGCCGCGCGAGCAGGATCTGACCGATGGTGTTGTTGATCTTGTGGGCGCCGGTGTGGGCGAGGTCTTCCCGCTTGAGCCAGATCTCCGCGCCGAGCGCCTCGCTCAGCCGCTTCGCACGGTACAGAGGGGTCGCGCGTCCGACGTAGTGACGGAGCAGTCCGTCCAGCTCCTGGCGGAACACCGGGTCGGCCCAGGCACTGAAGAACGCCGTCGACAACTCGTCGAGCGCGGGCATGAGCGTCTCCGCGACGAAGCGGCCACCGAACGCGCCGAAACGCTGACCGATCGGGTCATAGCTGGGCGGAAGGCTGAGGGTGGGGTGGTTCACGCCCCCGCCATATCAGGAACTCGGCATGCGCGCCTGTCGGAGTGCCGCTCTCGCCCACCTCGAGCAGGTCGTCGCGATGCTCGTCGCGCTGATCAAGCGATCTGACCGCTGATCCGCGGGCAAGGGCAAAGGCAAGGGCAGGGGCAAGGGGCAGGCTGCGAGAACGCCCTGC
>JAXMNT010000014.1:0-151439 GCA_034670305.1 Deltaproteobacteria bacterium | reverse complement strand
CGCGATGCTCGTCGCGCTGATCAAGCGATCTGACCGCTGATCCGCGGGCAAGGGCAAAGGCAAGGGCAGGGGCAAGGGGCAGGCTGCGAGAACGCCCTGCGGGCGTTCTTCAGCAACCTGCTAGCAGGTCGTGCGATGGCACAACCGGGTGCTTGGTAACGAAAGTCCTGCTGTCTCGTACTCTCTTGGGTGCCCGGGTTGGTGAATACCGCTGCTGCAACCTCGTCCCACCGACGTCGGCGAGACCAACACGGTTGACCTGGCCCACCCGCATCGGCTGCAATGCGGCCCTCCCATCGATGATCCCACCGTCGGCGTCGTGCCGACCTGACGCAGAGGCGACATGAAGCAGATTTCCCGACTCACCTTCGTTCTGGCTTTTGGGCTACTCGCCCTCGGAGGCACGAGTCTGGCCGAGGCCCAGGCCCGCGACTTCGGCGTCAGCCGGGGCCGCGCCACCTTCCGTTCGGTCGCGTCGCTCGAGACCATCAACGGCGTCAGCAACTCCCTCACCGGAAGCATCTCCCTCAACCCATCGAACCTCGCCGCCACCCGCGGCACGCTGACGGTGCCCATCGCATCGATCCGCACCGGCATCGACCTGCGGGACGAACACCTTCGCGGCAGCGACTGGCTGGACGCGGCCGCCCACCCGAACGCGACGTTCGAGATCACGGGCGTCGAAGGCGCGACGGCTCTCACCGCCAACCAGGAGGCCCAGTTCACGCTCATCGGTCGGTTCACCCTTCACGGCCAGACGAAGAACGTGCGCGCGCGCGTCCGCGCCCGCTGGGACGGAAGCGGCGGCATCCGCGGCCGCGCCACCTTCTCGATCCAGTTGAGCGACTACAACGTCACCATCAACCGGCTCGTGCAAGAGAAGGTCAGCAACACGATCGCCATCACGATCGACATCCGCGCCGCAGCCTGACGTACGGCCACTACGGGCCTGGCTCGCTTCGCGAGACTGGCGGCCCTATGCACGCGCCCGTCGCACCTGCACGTGCTCGCCGCCCCATTCGCTTGAAGCATTGAATGAGCTCTTGGAACGCTTGAGCGGCTGCGCGCGTCCAGGCGCTCCTCAAGGCGCTCTCGGCGCTCGATTGCGGAGTGCACCAGTTGCTCGGCCTTCGGCCTGCGCAGGTGCACGAGTGGCGGTCTCTTTCTTGTCATTGCGGGCCTGGCTCGCTTCGCGAGACTGGCGTGCACCAGTTGCTCGGCCGTCGGCGCAGGTGCACGAGTGGCGATCTCATCAAGGGCCTGGCTCGCTTCGCGCCGGGCCTCAGTCGCAGACGAGGGGGGTCATGTTGCCGACCCAGGCGCGGAGGAGTTCGACCGCGCGATCGTGGGCGAGGGAGCGGCCGAGGAGCGGCATCATCGCGCCGACTTCCGTGGTCTCGACCCGGAAGATCAAGATCGATTCGTCGGGGTTGCCCGGCACGATGTCGTGGTCGAACCCGCCCGTGCCCGCGCCCGCGCTGCCGGGCCGCTTGCAGACGCCGAGGCTGAACTCGTCGTCGTTCGAGTGGTTCAGGAAGAGCTGGCTCGTGATGCCCTGGACGCCGCGGGGGTTGTGGCAATGCGCGCAGTTGACGTCCAGGTAGTCGCGGGCCGCGGCTTCGATCTGCGCCGCGTCGAGCCCGGCGATCCCGTCCTGTGCGATCGGCCGGAAGTCGGTCGCGGCCTCGATGGAGTCCACTGCCGGCAGCCCGGTGAGGATGCCCGCATCGGTCCACGCGGTGAGTTGGTTCACGCCGTCCAGCGACCGGTGCAGGTTGCGCGCGGACGGGCCGATCGGCGTGATGAACGTGTCGTCCGCCTCGTCCTTGAGCTCGTGGCACGACTGACACTGGTTGCGCTGCGGGATCAGGTAGTTGGACGTCTGCGTCGCGCCCTCGGCGTCCAGGAAGGTCACCGTCCGCACCTCACCGGAAGGTGAGAGGGTCGCGTCGGTCTGGGCTTCGTTCCAGATGTACGGCCACGCTTGCCAGCCACCGGCCGTGCGGATCAAGAGCCGGGTCTCGACCAGGGTGATGTTCTCGGTCGGGGCGCGGAAGTCGGCTGGAAACGAGAACGTCTTCACGAGCACGGTGCCGACCGGAAAGTCGAACACACCATTGTCTGCATACGTCGCGCTCGACCCGTCCGGCACGTACACGGCCCGGTCTTTGAGCGCGAAGTCGCTGAACAACTCCGTGTTCAGATCGTAGGGCACGACGCGGTCGTTGTAGGTGAAGGCCGTGCCGTCCCAGACGAGCAAGTTCGTCGCGCTCAGCTGGGCGGGCGGCGGACCGTCGAGGTTCACCGACACCGGGCCGAGCCCGTCGTCGCCACACGAAGCCACGAGGGCTCCAAGCAGGCACAAGACGACCGCGCGCACGTTCTTGCTGGTCTCTCGCGGGGTTTCTGCGGGCCCGGACGCCTTCGGCTTTCCGAACCCTTGAAAACGGTTCTGGACCTGCTCGTCGCTTCGCTCCTGCCCGGGCCCGGAGCCTCCCTCGCGAAAGACGGGGTTCATGGAAGCTGCGGCAGCGTGACGGCCACGAGCGCGCCGCCTTCGAGCGCGTCGCAGTCGAACGGGGCGTAGGGTGCGTCCGGCCGGTAGAGCGCGTCGATCAGCCCGAGCTCCAGCATGGAGACCCGCGGCTCCAGGTGCTCGAGGTCCAGGCTCGCGAAGGTCGCCGACGAGCCGCCCATGCAGATGCGGTTGTCGTTGCTGTTCATCGACGGGTCGTCGGCGCTGAACATGGACTCGCCGATCGCATCGTAGACCACGTTGTCGACCGTCTCGCTGCCGTAGACGGTGAGGAAGAGTGCGCCGAACTCGGGCTCGAACTCGCCGAGGTTGGCGTTGGTGCCGCCGCCGGTGTGGGTGTTGTTGCGGACCACGATGTTCTCGCTGCGGAAGTTGAACACTTGGTCTTCCATTTGCACGAGCGCCAGATCGTCCCACTGCCCCACCAGACTCGACGCCGGTTGCGCCCAGTCGGCCGGGTTGCCAGCGATCACGAGTCCGCTGACGATCGCAATGTCCACCGTCGCGTTGCCGTCGTAGGTGTTGTCCTCGAGCACGACGCGGCGCGACGCCATCGCGAAGGTCCCGGTGCCCGGCGGGATCTGCGCGACCGTGCCGCCCGGGGCGAAGTTCGCGTGGTTGTTGGTGCGCACGACGTTGTCGTGGATCCACACGTCGCGGCCGACGATCGGGTTGCCGGGGAGGTCGAACACCACGAGGCCGCCGGTGTTGTTCTCGGCGGTGTTGCCGTACACGTCGGCGAACTGGGTGTTCTCGATCTCGATGCCGGCGACGTTGTCGTGCGCGGTGTTGTTGCGGACGATCACGTTCTCCGACTGACCGACGTAGATGCCCGCGTCGCTCGCGAACGAGGCGACCGAGTCTTCGAGCAGCACGTTGCTGCACTTGACCGGGTAGATGCCGTAGGCGCCGTTGGTCGAGAGCGCACCGCCGGACCAGGTCGTCTCCACCGCGCGAATCGTGACGACGTCGCTGTCTTCCACCCGGAGCGCGTCTTTGCGTGCGTCGAGAATGGTCAGCCCCTCGATGTGGAACCGGTCGCCGACCGCGTCGACCCCGTTGACCTGGGTGGTCACCGCACCGAAGTCGAGCGTGGTGGTGCCCATGCCCTGACCGATCAGGGTGACGTCGTCCGCGTTCCGAATCGTGACCTGGTTGTCGAACGTGTACGTGCCCGTGCCGAGAATGATCGCGGTGTCGTCGGTCAGCAGGTTCACCGCGTCGATGAGGCCGGCCGAGTCACCACTGGCGATCAGGGTGCAGTTGGCGGCCTCGACGTCGTCGCAGCCCACGTTCGGATGGTCCGCGGAACCGCCCGGGCCATCGTCGCCACAGGACCAGGACGTCATCGAAAGGAGGAGGCACAGCAACGAGAGGCGTTTCATGCGCGGAGGATGGCGCGCAATGGGCCGGTTCGCCACGCGGTCACGACGTTTTGTGCGAAGATGGGGCCCGTGAAAAGGATCCTACCGAGCCTGCTCGCACTGGCGGTGGTGGCGGGTTGTTCGAACGACAGGCGCCGAACCGGGAGCGACGGGGCACGCCCGGATGGAGGCCCGGTCGATGCCGCCCGAGCCGACGCACCGGGCCGGGACGCGCCGGGTGTGGACGCGCCGGGTGTGGACGCGCCGGGTGTCGACGCGCCGGGGCGAGATGCGCCAGGTGTCGACGCGCCGGGCGTGGACGCGGGGCCGCGCGACGCGGGATCTCCAGACGGGGGCGCGCTCGATCCGCGCGTGTCGCCCGCCGACCCGAGCGGCACCCCCTGCGATCGCCCGGGTGGCCGCGGCGACTGCGCGTCGCTGGAGGTCTGCCGCTTCTATTCCGCGTCCGAGGGTCGGTGCGAGACCTGCGAGCCGTGCGGCAACCTCGGCGCGAGCTGCACCTCGAGCGACCAGTGCGACATCCTCTTCGTCTGCTTCGACGGCCGGTGCGCCAACATCTGTCAGCTCGATCCCCCGGACTGTTTTCCGTGCATGAACATCGGTCACCCGACGCACGGCGTCTGTCCACCTTAGCCAGCGCATGAATGCTCGCTTGAAGTGCACCGCGCGCACGGCCACGGTCTCGCCATGAGTTTTGAACTCCGCCGCGGGACCGAGTTTCACGGACTGCGTGTCCACGGCATCCTGGCCCACGGCGCCATGGGGGTCGCCTATCTCGTGAGCCACGCGGTGCTTCGGCGGCCGCTCATCCTCAAGCTCTTCCGACCACGCCCGCCCGAACCGAAACTCGGCGCCGACGCGACTCCCGCGCAGGTGATGGACCCCACGGAGTTGGCCGAAGCGCCCTCGCCCGAAGCCATCTTCAGCGAAGCCGAGCTCGCGGCGCGGGTCAACTCTCCGTATGTGGTCGGGGTGGTGGACGCGGGCATCGAGAACGGGGTGCCCTTTCTGGTGCAGCGCTACGTGGACGGAGTCGATCTGCAGGAGCTGGTCGATCGTTCACCCGAACTGCTCTCGACCGCGGCGGTCACCCGGATCGTATCCGACGTCGCGCGCGGGTTGACCGCGATCCACCGCGCCGGCGTCGTCCACCGCGACATCAAACCCGCGAACCTCTTTCTGTGCGGAGATGGCCAAGCGTTGCTCGGAGACTTCGGCATCGCCCGAGACAGCAACCGCATCGACGGCTCGAACGAACCGATCGCCGGCACGCCCCTCTTCCTCGCGCCCGAGATCTGGGCCGGTGACCAGCCGACCGCGAAGTGCGACCTCTATGCACTCGGCGCGACCGCCCATCTGCTCGCGACCGGCACCGCGCCCTTTCGCGGCGACACCGCGACCGCGCTCTTCTACGCGCACACGACGCAGCCCTACGTCACCTTGCCGCAGTCCGATCCCACCCGCGCGTTTCTCTTCAGTGCGATGGCGGGCCTGCTGCAAAAGGATCCGTCGAAGCGGCCAGCGCATGCGACCGAGCTGGTGCGCACGCTGAGCAAGATCGAAGAGCCGCTGCCGACCTTCACCCACCACACCAAGAGTGGCGAGGCCGAGGTCGGCGGCATCCACATCTCGTTGCACGTCGGGGATCTCGCCACCGCCGAGGCCGATGTCCTGGTCAACGCCGCCAACCCCCAGTTGACGATGGACCTCGGCGTCGCCGCGTCGCTTCTGAGGCACGGCGGGGTGGAGATCGAGTCCGAGGTCATCGCGCTCGCACCGTGCGCAATGGGTGAGGTGGTGTGGTCTTCCGCGGGCAAGCTGAAGGCGAAACACGTCGCCCACGCGGTCGCGGCGATCGACGGCGCGATCTGCATTCAGCGCGCGGTCATCCGGTCGCTCCTCGGCGCGCGCCGCCGCGGCGCCAAGTCCATCGCGTTTCCTGCGCTCGGCACCGGCATCGGGGAAGTGCCGCACGCGCTCGGCGCGAAGTTGATGCTCGAGACCATCCGAACCTTCTCGTTCATCGGCAGCGCGGGGTTGAACCACGTGCAGGTGTGGCTGTACGACGACGTGGCACTGAACGCGTGGCGGGAAGTGTTGGAAGGGATGTAGCGCGCATGGACAACGATTCGTCAAACGGCTTCAGCCTCCAAGATCCCGCGTTCGCGTCCGACCCGAAGCTCGCGAAACTGCGCAGGGGACTGATCGCGTCGATGGTGGGCTTCGGCCTGTCGATGACGGGCGGACTCATCGGTCTGATGTTGCTCATCCCGCTGGCGATGGAGGGCCCGACGTGGGCGTTGATCGGCGCGGTGGTCCTCGGCCTCTTCGTCGCGGTCTCGGTGGTCGCGTTCGTCGGGTACTCGGTGGCGGTGAATCTCGGGCTGCGCCGTCACTACGACAAGACGTTCGCCGGACTCGCGGATCCCTCGAAGGCCGCCGATGTCTTGAAAGACATCCGCCCGCCCGAGTAGGGAGCGAACCCGTACGGGCCGCGACTGGCCGCCCGCTCGACCCGCAGGGGTGGTAGACACCCGCATGCCCTTCAGGGAACCCGCACGTTGGCGCTGACGTCCACACTGTTCCGGATTCAGCTCGAGCTCGCGGACATCGATCGTTCCGTCTACGAGAGCCTCGAGCTGCGCGTCGCCTGTCACCCGAGCGAATCGCACGAGCGACTCGTGGTGCGGGTGCTGGCCCGCGCGCTGGCCCACGAAGACGGGTTGGACTTTGGTCGCGGGCTCTCGCACTCCGACGACCCGGCGCTCTTCACGCCATCACCGCGCGGCGGCGGCGACATCGCGACATGGATCGATGTCGGCGCACCCACCGCCGACCGTCTCCACCGCGCCAGCAAGAAGGCGGACCGGGTGCTGGTGTTCACGGAGAAGCAGCCGGTGGTGCTGATCAAAGAGTGGTCGAGCCGGACCATTCATGGCGCCGAACACGTGCAGGTGGTCCAGTTGCCGGCCGAGCTCGTGGGCCAGCTCGCGGGCCGATTGGCCCGCAAGATGTGCTGGTACCTCACCGTGCAAGAAGACCAGCTCGGCGTGGTCGATGGCGACGAGACCTTTTCCGGAACGCTCGTCCGCTCAAACCTAGAGACCTTCCTGGCAACGGCCCCCTGAAGGCTTCCGCGGCGGGCGCCGACGCCGAAGCCGAAGCCGACGCCGAAGCCGACGCCGAAGCCGAAGCCGACGCCGAAGCCGACGCCGAAGCCGACGCCGACGCCGAAGCCGACGCCGAAGCCGAATCCGACGCCGACGCCGACGCCGAAGCCGACGCCGACGCCGAAGCCGACGCCGAAGCCGAAGCCGAAGCCGACGCCGAAGCCGAAGCCGACGCCGACGCCGACGCCGAAGCCGAAGCCGAAGCCGAACCCGACGGGGTGGAGCGCACCCGCAGACGCGATGGCATGAAAGTTTTGGGGCCTCTGGTGCGTCTATGTGGGTGCGTACCGTGATTCACGACCCAACGAAGATCGCGACATCGATGTCCCACTGCTGTGTTGGCACGGGCGGGATCGTTCTCCTTTTCGGTCGGCACGGTGGTTGCTCTTTACCGCTCCCGGAGGCTCTCTCATGGACACCCTGCTCGAACTCATTCACGAGTACCGCTCATTGCAGGCGAACGTCGATCCCACCCGCGCGTCCCGCGCGCGGCTGATGGGACTCGGAAGTTTGCTGGGCAGTGAGACGCCTTGGGAGCCGTGTGCCGCCACTCGAAAAGCGGACGCGCACGGCATTCGATTCACGGTCCCCGGTGGTTTTGGCCAGGGTGAGATCCGCACCCTCACCGGCGCGGGCGTGGTGGTCTCGACCCGCAAGCCACCCGAAGTGGGCGCGCGCATCTTGATCCGGCTCGACAGCACGAGCGCGGACCGGACCTACGTGTTCCCGGCGATCGTCGAATGGCGCGGCCGCAAACATTTCGGAACGTTCGGCGCGCTGTTCGACGGCGAACCGGAACGGGTCGATCAGGACCCGACCCTCGGTCTGTGGAGGGTGCCGATTCGACTCAGCCGCACGACGAGCAAGACGATGGTCGCCTAGCGACCGGGGTCTTCGGGGCACACGTCGCTGCCCTCGCCGCTGCCCTCGCCCCGTCGACTCGGCCTGGCTGGGATCGGCTGGTGCTTGCCACGGACGTCGACCGGTGGGACCTTGATCGGGTGAGCCGCGGACTCGACGAGACGGTGCAGAAACTGCGGGCGAGCTACGCCGCCCGGCTGCAAGAGAAACTCGGACCCCTGGACGGCGCGCTCCGCGATCTCATTCGCACCGGGAGCAGCGATTCGGTCGAGCGGGTCTGGCAGCTCTCCGATCTGGTGGCGGGTTCCGCGGAGACCCACGGGTTCGGCGAGCTTGGCCAGGTGGTCCGCGAGATGCAGAAGATGGTCGAACCGTTCCGGGGTGGAGACGCCCCGCCGGACGTGGTGCGGGAAGGGCTCGTGCTGATGATGCGCGAAGCCCGCCGCCACGCGTCCTGACCCGCCCGGGCTTAGGCCCGGCCTTCGTGCACACGTACCCGTGTGCGTCCTCGTCCTCGCCATCGGGGATCAGACGTGAGTTCTGTTAATCGCGTCCGAGCTGCGGTTGATGCTCTGGAACGGCTTCGACTGCGGGACAATGAGTGCCGGAACCGAGCCTCTGCCCGCGAGGGCAAGGAGTTCCTCGTTCGGGTGGTCCCGATGCTCTCCAAGATGTGCTGAAGCGAGGACGCTCACGATTGCGTGCACGTCTACGAGTACGTGCACGAGCACGTTTACGTGAGCCCGGCTTCGCCGGGCTTCGAAGACACCCCGCCGAACCACCTCCGCGGCACGCAGCCTTGCTGAACACCTCCGGCCCGTGCATGACGGCGGGGTGCTGGGTGTCCCACCTCCGGATCACAACGTGCGTCACTGGCACGTCGCCCCCTGGGTAGACGTCTGCGCGTATGCGTTCAGTTGGTTGCCCCTCCTGCTCGCGATCGCGTTCGTCGGCATGAGCCGTCAGCACGACTACCTCATCGCGTACATCGTCGTGCTCTCGGTCACGGACGTGCACCGCCACTACGGCTTCCCCTACGTGTACATGGACCGCCAAGTCTTCGCGCGGCACCCCACGCGATTCGTCTTGTTCCCAGTCGCCATGTTCGCGCTCTTCGTCTTCTCGCCGTGGCTCGCACGCATGGTGACGCTCAGTCCATTCGGGGTGGCGGCGCTCTGCGCCGCGGTGGTGTGGCTCGTGCAACTGTGTCTGCGCGACCGACCGAACACCCGCACCCCACTGCACGAGATCGTGTTCGTGGGTCTGCCTTCGTTCGCAGCCGGTGTGGCGATCGGGTGGTACATCGCGCCGGAGACGCTCGGTCCTTCGGGCGGGTTGTGGATCGCGTTCACGCTCTTCGTGTGTGGCCTGGATCTCTTCGCGTACATCGCCCACCGCAAGGTCCGCGTGCTCGTCTTCCCACTGCTCGCCATCGCCGCGGGGCTGGTGCCCGTGTTCGTGCTCGCGCCGTCGGACGGGGTCTCGATGCGTCACGTGTTGAACTTCGCAGCGGTGTTCGCGGGCGCCTGGAACATCTGGCACGTGTACATGCAGAAGTACGGCATCTTCCGGATGTACGCGGCGAAGAGCCGCGCCGATCGTCCGGTCCCGGGCTGGGTCGACCGGCTCCTGATCTTCGCGTGGCTGCCCTTCTACTTCTTCTATCTCGCGACGACCTACCGCGCACAGATCGACCGGCTCTTCTCCCGAGGGCGTCGAACGCTCGCGCCGCTGTTCGATTTCTTCGCCGAGTACGCAAATCTTTTTCTCGTGCCAACGGCGCTGCTGGTCGTCGTGAGTGTGGCGGTTTGGGTGTTCTACGAACACCGCGCGAGCGGACTTCGCAACCGCGCGCGACTCACCATGGCGGTGGGCACGACGCTCCTCGCCAGCACGTTCGTGCTCGTCGATCCGCTCAAGGCGTACCTCGCGTACGCGTTCAGCCACGGCGTCGAGTACATGGTCTTCGTCTGGGCGTACCAGCGCCGCCGCTACGACAAGCCACTGGCGCACCGGCCGATCATTCAACGATTTCTTGGGTTTCCGCTGCTCACCTACGTGGGGAGCGCGCTCGTGCTGGCGGGCGGTTTCATCTACCTGAAGTACTACGGGCGATGGATCTTCGCCGACGAGTCGATGCCCCGCGTGCGCCAGATCTCGACCTACGAGTGGGTCGGCTACTGGACGGTGTTCCAGTCCATGGTCCACTTCTACTTCGACGGCTTCCTCTGGAAGATGCGGTTGCCAAGTGTGCGCGCGACCGTGGGTGCGTGAGCGCGTCGACCGGGTGCGTTCGGATTCGGTGGAATGGGTCGGCTGGGGTTCTGGCTGGATCGTTGCTACTCTATGCAGGACCGATTCGCGCAACGTTCCCATGCTGGGAGCGGAAGCGAGGTCGCCTCGTTCATTCGAGGGACCGCCCCTCATGGTGAGGGTGTCCACGTCGGTGCGCGCAGGAGAGAGACGATTTCCGCCAAAGTATTCGTAGGCAACCTCAACTACCGGACGACAAAAGAAGAACTCAGCGGGTTCTTGTCGGCGGCAGGGGAGATCATCGATTGCTTTCTTCCAACCGATCGTGAAACCGGACGCCCTCGCGGCTTCGGGTTCGTCACGTTCGCGACGAAGGAACAAGCGACGGCATGCATCGAGCAGTTCAATGGACAAGAGCTCAATGGACGCCGGCTGAACATCAACGCCGCTGAAGACCGCCGCCGCGGACCGGGAGGGCCACCCCCTCCTCGATCCGATGGACCGCGTCCCAGCAAACCTCGCCAGTCCCCCATCGCCGAGTTCAAACGAAGCGGCGCAGGGGAACGTGCCGAGCGTGCGGGAGGAGGTCCGCCGCCCGGGCGTCCGCCGCCCCGTCGGCCACCGCCCATCGGCGTCGGTCCGGTGAAACCGGACGGCACCCCAGCCATCGAACCCGAGTACGACGCAGACGAGCGCCGCTACAAGGGAACGGAAGGCGAGGAGGCACCCGAAGGGGGCGCGCCGGTGCAGGAGGACGAGTGGGGTCAGAGCACTTCCTGGCAGAAGAAGGGCAAGAAGAAGCGCGCGAAGGGCAGCCGTCGCGGGGTTCGGGCCAAGAAACGCAGTCTCTGAAACCCTGACTCGACACACTCGTTCGGAACAAGGCGGCACATCGACGATGTGTGCGCCTTGTTCTCCTTAACGGCCTCGGTGGACTGGGCACTCGGACTTGAAGTCGGGCGCATCGTGTTTAGGATGCGCGTTCGCGTCCGTACCGGGCGCGTGTTCGAGGAGCCTCAAGATGGAACAGAGTTCAGTTCTGATCGAGCTCCGCGCGGGGGAAGGCGGCGAAGACGCACGACGCCTCGTGGAACTCCAGTTGTCGATCTACCTCAAGCGTGTGCAGACCTTCCGTCGCACGCAGGGTGGCACTGCGATGCGCCCAGCCAGCACTGCGATGCGCCCAGCCAGCACTGCGATGCGCCCGGACAGCACCGGACGTCTTTGACGACGTAGAACTCATCGGCTCGCGCGAAGGCTTCGCGAGCTTTGAGGTCAAGGGCGCGGTCGCATCCCTCTTCCTTCTCGAGTCCGGCGGCCACCGCTGGCAGCGTGTTCCACCGAACGAAAAACGCGGCCGCGTCCACACCTCCACGGTGACGGTCGCGGTGCTCGGCCGTTCTTCGTCCAGCGCGCCGCCCATCGATCTCCACGATCTTCAGTGGAGTGCCTTCCGCGGCTCCGGCCCAGGCGGCCAACACCGCAACAAGACGGAGACCGGCGTCCGCGTCGTGCACGTGCCCACCGGCACATCCGTCCGCATCGACAGCGGTCGCTCGCGCGAACGCAACCGCGAACTCGCGTTCTCGACCCTACTCGCCCGGCTGCGCGACACCCGCGCCACCCGCCGCAAGAAGGCCGAAGACGCCACCCGCCGCGCCCTCGTCGGCAGCGGCATGCGCGGTGACAAGATCCGCACGATCCGCGTGCAAGACGGCCTCGTCACCGACCACCGCCACGACACCCGCATCCGATTCAAAGACTACGCGCGCGGCCGCTGGAAAGGCCTCCTCCCCGACCTCGAGTAGCAGGCAGCCGGCCTCGAGCGGTCAGCTTCGGGGTCGGAGTCGGGTTCGGCTTCGGAGTCGGGTTCGGCTTCGGCTTCGGCTTCGGCTTCGGGTTCGGCTTCGGCTTCGGAGTCGGCTTCGGCTTCGGAGTCGGCTTCGGGTTCGGCTTCGGGTTCGGCTTCGGCTTCGGCTTCGGGTTCGGCTTCGGCTTCGCCTCGCCGTCAGAGCGTCAACGCACCCGTGTTGCCGAAGCGGTCGGTCACCGTCACCCGCGTGGCCACCGCCGGCGCCTCGGTGTCGAAGTTCCCGTCCGCGTCGAGTGTGACCGTGCGCTCTTCGATCTCCGCGCCGCCTTCGATGGCGAGCACCACCTCGCCGTTCGCGGGGATGGGTTCGTTCGAAAGAAGGGTCGCGTGCAAGAGGCGGAAGCCTGTGGGTGCGTGCAGAGACGCAGACCCGACCAGGCGCCCGCCTTCGATCCGCGCGTCGACGATGAGGGTCGCGGGCACGACTTCGAACGGCGCGCTCTCCAAGTCGTACCCGGCGCCCTGTACGCGGAACCGGTAGCGGCCGAGCGCCACGCCCACCCGATCCTCCAGCGGATCGGACGGTCCACTGCCCGCGACCACCGCCTGCCACTCCACCGCGAACCGGTGCGTGCGCGGGGTGGTCGGGTCGGTCCGTACGAGCGGGTCGGGGGTGTGGGTGACGAGCAGATCCCGGTCGGCCATGAGGCGTCCCGACCGCCGGCGCACCGGTTCGAAGACCCCCTCGGAGACCTCTCGCTCGAGCGACACCGCCGGCGTCGCGCTGCGCGGATCCTCGCCGATCCACGCGAACACCGCGGACTCGAGCCGTGGCACGGTCGCGCGCGGTTGTCCGGACTCGAGCGGCACGCCACCGCGCACGTACTGCCGTTCCCACGGCACGTCTTCCACCGTGCCGGCCATCGGGGCCGCGTCGGGTTCGGGCACGTCGGTGTCGTCGATCGGGAGCCGGTCGTACCGCGTCGCGTGTCCTTCGGTTCCGTCCGCGCGCTCCGCGGCCATCGCGAGCGGCGCCAGGTCGAGGGTGCGCTCGCCGATGAGCTCTCCTTCGAGCGGTCCCCACACGTTGATGCTCGGTTCGTACCCGCGCTGGAGCCAGTCCTCCGCAGTCATCACGTAGCCGACGTGGTCCTGCGCGAACCCGACCACGATCGTGTGGGCCGGGTCGACCGGCGAACCTGCGCGCAGGCGGTCGGCGTACAGCGTCACCGGTTCGCCCGGCACCGTCATCATCAGGTGGTCGCCGATGCGCAGGGCACTGATCGTGGTCCGGGTCGTCGCACACGCCGGCATCGGTTCGAACGGCAACACCATCAGCCGTCCGAGGATCGGCGCGGCGGCTTCGATGTCCGCGCACGACCGGTACGGGTTGTCGCGCCGATCGGTGCCGGGCAACTGGCTGCGGGGGAAGAGGGCGTTGTTGTCCTCGCCACAGAGCGCCGCGCCGTGCGGTGCGTTGAACTCGTCGATGGGGCTGAGCAGCGTGTCGCCCGAGAAGATATCGCCGTCCGCGACGGTGGTGCCATCCCAAGGCGCGTAGCGAAGGGTGCCGCCGCGGCTGTCGAAGTTCTCCCAGTTCGGTCCGAGTTCGATGTGCCGGGTGACCATCTGCATCGCGAGTGTGTCCGTCAGGGCGTCGCCCGCGTCGCTCCAAGTCGTGAGCACCATGTCGCGGGCGAGCAGACCGACCATCTCGGCGCGGGCGAACGGGTAACAGGGCTGGCCATCGCAGCGGACGCCACCGGTGCCGGCGGGAGAGACGTCGCCGCCGGCGCCCTGCATGTGCATGACCACGACCGGCGAATCGAACGACTCTTCGATCGCGAGTTCGATCGCGCCGATCGCATCCGACGACGCGAGCAAGTTGTCGGCGCCGGTCACCGTGCCGTGAATGCCGAAGATCGGCACGATGGCGATCGGTGCGCCGTCCATCGTGTCGACCCGCACGACGAACAGGTCGCGGTCCTTCGAGGGGCCTCCGGCGAGTGCGTCGTTCTCGGAGCGCCGGTCGCGCGTGACTTGGTCGTCGGGGTCGAAGTCCGGGTCGTGGCCGATGCCGATCTGCGCCGGCTCCAGGTTGTCGATCGCCTCCGCGGCGACCGCGGCGAGGTCGCGCACCACGGCCTCGACGATCTCGGTTCGGATGCGGCCGAGCCCGACCCAGAGCACCGAGTTCGCGGTGTACTGCGCCCACGCGGAGTGCGAGTGGCTGGTCGCGAAGAGCACCTTGCCGGACAGGTCGTGCCCGTGGTCTTCCATGAGCCGCATCTCGATGTCGTGCAGGAGCGCTTCGTCCGCGAGCGAGAGGTCCGTCTTGAGCAGAACGATGGTCTCGCCGCCGGCGCGCAGCGCGACCGCTTTGGCCATCGGCCGGGTCTCGATGCCGATGCTCGGCGCGAAACTTCCGCTCAGTTCGTTGAAGCGTCGGTCGGGCGGATCGATGTCGCCGAGGAAATCCACCCGGGCGGTGTAGGCGCCGAGCGCGGCACCCATGGGCACGTCGATGATGCCTTCGGCGGCGCCGGCTTCCAGCGACCCGGCTTCGACCGCGCCCGACGCATTCGCGTTGGAGGGCGGCGTCTCGTAGGTGCAGTGCGCGGTCGAGACGGGCACGGCGGGACCAGAGTCCACGCCGGCGTCTTCGGCCATCGCATCGCCACCGGCATCACCGAGGCCGTCGTCGTCGCCACACCCGGCGACCGCACAGGCCGCCCACATCACCGCGATCGCTCGAGTCCGCATCATGGGGCGCAGTGTACCCGTCCCGATGGGTTTCGGCCTTGCGGTTGGTCTCAGCGGTTCCCGGGCGCTCGAGCCCATGGGAACGGCTGGCGCGACGAGGTCAGCCGACGGCTTTGAGGTAGCGCATCCGGAGGTCGTAGAGGACCTGCTGGAGCAGCCGCTCTTCTTCGCCCGTCAGGTTGCCACGCGTTTTGTTCTCGAGGATGGCGATCAGGTCGATCGTCTGCTTGGCCATCGGGAAGTTCGCGGGCGGCGGCTCTTCACCGCCGAAGAGCTCTTTCGGCGCGGCGCCCATCTGGACGAGCGCAGTGCTGCTCAGCGACAGGACGAAGGTGTTGAAGTCGATGCCTGGCGCAGGCGCGTGGTTCTCTTCCGCCGCGTCCGCTTTGCGTTCCGCTTCGGCCCGCTCTTCCGGGGTCAGGTCCTTCACCATGGGCTCACTCCTCTTCGCGCGAGTCGGCGACGGGTGCTGCTGCGGCCGGGGCGTCCTCGTCGTCCGGGGGCGACGCGGGCTCGAGCTCTTCGGGCGTGTCCACGGAGATGTACTCGGACTTGTCGGTCAGATCAGGCAACCCAGCGATGTGCTTGTCGAGTTCGTCACGCGTCACCAGACCCTTCTCTAGGTTCCGGTCCACGATCCGCTTGTCCATCGTCAGGTCTTCAATCTTCGCCATGTTTCCTCCGGGCCGCGGAGTGTTCGCCCCCCAGCCCGTCCGGTCAAGCGGCCCGGCGCCCACCAGTGTGCCCAGGTGGGGAGGAGGCCGAAGGCCGGAGGGGGAACCCTTCCCCCTCAGAAACACTGGACGCCGAATTAGGGCCGCCCGTCCCGCGAAGCGGGCCAGGCCACGCTCAGCGCCAGCGAGTCAGGCGGCTCCACCCGTGCACCTGCGCAGGCCGCAGGCCGAGCAACTGGTGCACTCCCCAAGTGCGTCGTAGAGGCGGCAGGAGTGCATCGACCGCGCGCAGCTGCCAAGAGTTCTAGGTGCCTTTTCAGTGCACCCAATGAACAGGCAGCGAGCACGTCGATGTGCTCTGGACGCCGAATTAGGGCCGCCAGTCCCGCGAAGCGGGCCAGGCCCGTAGTGGCTGAAGTACAGTGTCTCCGATGGTTGCCGTTCCCCCGTCGCCTGAGCTCGTGGCCGAGCTCGAAGTGCTCGTCCGCGCAAACCACCCCCTGCTGCTGATCGAGACCGTTGAAGAGGACCGGGTGCAAACGGTGCTCGGGTACCTCGCGGACCGGGTGGGGTTGCCGCTCTTCGTGTGGGACGCCAACCGGGGCCTCGAGATGCGGGGCCCAGACGCCGGTCGTCCCGCCAACACGCAGGACCCGGAGGGCTGCCTGGCGTTCATCGAGCGGGCCAACCTCGAAGCCATCTTCTACCTGCCCGGGTTCCCGCCGCTCGAGTCGCCCGGTGCGATCGCCCGCATGAAGTCGATCTATCGGCTGTACTTCGAACACCGAGGACAACTCGTGCTCGCGGCCCCCGCGGTGGACTTGCCACCGGATCTCGAGCCGCTCTTCTCCGCCATCAGTCTTCCAGCGCCTTCGCCCGAGACCTACCACCGGTTCGTCTCCGATCTGTTGCGCGAGGTCGCCAAACGGCGGCCGATCGAGGTCGATCTCTCGAGCGAGGATGTGGCCGAGCTGCTGTCTGCCTTGCACGGCCTGACCTTCTTCGAGGTGCGGAAGATCATCACCAAAGCCGTCATCGAGGACGGGCGGCTCGACCGGGCGGATCTCGAGACGGTGCTGGCGACCAAACGCCGCATCATCGAACGCAGCGGCTTGCTCGAGTACTTCCCGCACGACCACCGCATGAAAGACATCGCGGGGCTCGCGAACCTGAAAGAGTGGCTGCGCCGCCGACGCATGGCCTTCTCCGAGCCGGAGCGCGCACGCGACTTCGGGCTCACCCCACCGAAGGGGCTGCTGCTGCTCGGGGTGCAGGGCTGCGGCAAGAGCTTGTGCGCCAAAGCGGTCGCGGCCGAATGGCGGCTGCCCCTCATCCGCCTCGATCCCGGCAACCTCTTCCAGAAGTACTTCGGAGAGAGCGAACGCAACCTGCGCCGCGCGATCAAGATGGCCGAAGACATGGCGCCGTGTGTGCTCTGGGTCGACGAGATCGAGAAGGGCCTCGGACAGGGCGACAACGACGGCGGCACGAGCCAGCGGGTCTTCGGCACCTTCCTCGCGTGGCTGCAAGAGAAGCAGGAGAGCGTCTTCGTCATCGCGACCGCCAACGACATCTCCCACCTGCCGCCCGAGCTGATGCGCAAGGGACGCTTCGACGAGATCTTCTTCGTGGACTTGCCGAGCGCCGAGACCCGCGCCCGCATCTTCGAAGTGCACCTGCGCCGCCGCAACCGAGACCCAGAGGACTTCGACGTGAAGGCGCTCGGCGAAGCAGCCGAAGGGTTCAGCGGCGCCGAGATCGAACAGGCGGTGCTCGCCGCGCTCTACGGCGCGTTCGCCGAAGACCGCGACATCGACACCGAGTCTGTGCTCGGCGAGATCCACGCCACCCGCCCCCTCAGCGTCACGATGGCCGAGAAGCTCCAAGCCCTCCGCAACTGGTGCCACGACCGCGCCGTCCCCGCAGACTGAGCGGAAGCGGAAGCGGAAGCGGAAGCGGAAGCGGAAACGGAAGCGGAACGCGAAGCGAGCCAGGCCTCGCTCAGCGCCCGCGAGTCAGGCGGCTCCACCCGTGCACCTGCGCAGGCCGTAGGCCGAGCAACTGGTGCACTCCCCAAGTGAGTCGTAGAGGCGGCAGGAGTGCCTTCACCGCGCACAGCCGCCAGATGTTCCAATCGCTTCTTCAGTGCGCCAAGTGAAGGGCGGCGAGCACGTCGATGTGCCCAGGTGGGGAGGAGGCCGCAGGCCGGAGGGGGAACCCTTCCCCCTCAGAAACAGTGGACGCCGAATTAGGGCCGCCAGTCTCGCGAAGCGAGCCAGGCCCGTAGCGGCAATAGAATTAGTCGAGGGCGCCTGCAGGATTGCAGGCGCCCTCGGGGGTGGTGGTTGGATGAGATCCAGCGAAACTCTGGGGCGGACTCAGCGCCCGCCCGCATCGGTCAGAAGGCGCAGACCTCGTCGGGCGCGAGGCAGACGCCTTCGCCGGGTCGGCACACGGTGCAGGTGTGTCCGTCTTCACAGTCGATCAGAGCGCAGGGGTCCGACGGAGGCGGGCACATCTCTCCATCCGGGACACACGCGGCGTCGCCGTCGCACTCTTGGCATGTGGTGCCCGGTCCGCAGAGAATCGCGGCGCATCCAGGCACCCCGCAGCGGGCGAGCTCGGTGCACTCCCAGCAACCGTCGCGGACCACGGCGACCTCGCCGTCGGCGCAGTCAGGACGTTCGGCGCGGCAGGTGGGGGCGGGCTCCGTCAAGCAGCTGTGCGGCACGCAGGCGCCGACGCAGTCCTCGCATCCGGGACAGCTGCTCGTCGCGCACTCGTCGCAGTAGTCGCTCACGGCGCAGTCCTTGTCGGCCATGCAGGTCGTGATGCCGCAGTTCCAGTTGGCGCTCTCACACGCCTCGACCGAGTCGTGCACGTAAGGGCAGTGGTCGCCGACGCAGCTGCAGCCGCTGAGGTACACGCAGGACTCTCCGTCGAACGCGACGCCGAGGATGGCGTCGCAGGGACCTTCGCCGCGGGCATCCATCGCTTCGCAGCGATCGGGCGGAGGCGGGCACGCCGGGCGCGGGCACGAGCCACCGATCGGGGCGCAGAACTCACCCGCGCATCCGGGGCAGCACTGCTCACCGGCGCCGCAGGTGGTCCCATCCTCGCACCGGGGCGGAGGCGGGCAGTCGAGCAGCGGGCACGACGGTCCGTCCGGCGAACCGCACGAGTAGTCGCCGTCGCAGCTGGCGAGACAGCAGATGCCATCGGCGCCGCACTCGGTGCCGTCGGGACAGGTCTCTGGTGGCGGACAGGGCGGGGGCAGGCATTCGGAGCCGTCACTCGGACCGCAGGTGGACTCGCCTGGTCCGCAGCCGGCGCAACACGACGTGACGCCTTCTTCACAGACCACGCCGTTGCAGATGAAGGGCTCTGGCTCACACACGATCGCGGGGCAGCCACTGCCGAGTGCGGCGCAGATGCCGCAGCTCTCGTTGCAGCAATACTCGCCGCCGACGCAGTTGTTGTCGCCGCACGGAGTCGTCTCTCCCGCATCGGCGCGTCCCGCGTCGGACGTGGCCGCGTCTCGGCCCCCGTCGTCGCCGCCGAGGTTCACCTGGCTGCTCGTACACGCCCCCAAGAGGGCCATCGTCACGAACGCCATCTGCGTCCAAGAAATCCATTTCATCAGTCGACCTCCAAGCATGTGCTGTGGGGTTGGTGGATCGCGGGACCGACATCCGTCAGAAAAAATGGCGCGCCCTGGCTCGGATGCAACTTGCTGATTTTATTGGGTTCACTTCCGGTTGGCCAGACCTGGCACACATTGGCGTGCCGAATGTCTGCTGAACGGGCCGTAGGCCCGGCCTTCGTGCACGTACACGTACACGTGCACGTGCACGTACCCGTGTGCGTCCTCGTGCTCGCCATCGAGGATCAGACGTGAGTTCTGTTAACCGCGTCCGAGCTCCGTCCGGGTGGTCTCGATGCCCTCCAATATTACTTGGTGGCACAGCCCCCAAACCCCGCCCCGACACCGCTGGCTCGCTTCGCGAGGCTGCGCGCTGTCGAATATTCCTTGGGGGCACAGCCCCCAAACCCCGTCCCGGTGACACCGCTGGCTCGCTTCGCGAGGCTGCGCGCTGTCGAATATCTGCGCCCAGCCGACACGGCCACCGAGCCGTGAACCTGTATGCTGCGGCCGATGGAACTCTCCATCCCGCCTTCCGAAGTGGCGCATGCTGGCTTGCGCGCGCTCTCCACCATCGCGGCTGCCGACGGCATCGTGCATCCGCTCGAGCGCGATCTCTTGAAGTCGGTGCAGTCGATCCTGCTGCACACCTCGTTCGACGTAGACGCACTCGAACCGATCACGCCCGGAGAGCTGGCCGCCCTGGTGCCGGCCGGCGAGTTCCGAGAGCGCATCTTGCGCGGGTGCACCCTGATGGCGCTCACCGACGCGGAGGCCAGCGCGGAGGAAGAAGCGCTTCTGGCCTCGTTCGCGCTGGCGCTCGATCTCGACGCCGCGCCGCTTCACGACTTCTCGCGGATCTTGCACGGTCGTTTGCAGACGCTGCGCATCGACATCGTGCGCCGCTCGTTCATTGGCAAACGGGTGGGGCAACACTTCGCCGACAAAGGCGTGCGCGGCATGGTCGAGATCGCCCGGACGTTTCGGGGCACCGAGGTCAAAGCGCTCGCCGATAGGTACCGCAGCCTCGAGACCTACCCGGCGGGCACGCTCGGCCGCGCGTATGCGGAGTTCATTCGCGCCAACGAGTTCTCGATGCCGGGCGAGGCGTTCGGCGCGCCGGAGCCCATCGCGTTTCACGATTGTGTGCATGTGCTCGCTGGCTACGACACCACGCCGGAAGAGGAAGTGCTCGCGGCGTCGTACCAGGCGGGTTTCCAGTCGTACGATCCGTTCTTCTCGCTGCTCTTCGTCCTCTGTCAGTTTCACTTGGGGCTGCAGATCTCCCCCATCGCGGGCGTCGAGAAGATGCAGATGAAACCCGCCACGATGCTCGAAGCGTTCGTGCGCGGCACCCGCTGCACGCGGGATCTCTCAGACGGGTGGGATCCCTGGGATCACTTCGCGACGCCGCTCGAAGCGCTGCGGGCCGAGTACCACATCGACGTGCGGGTCCCTCCGCCGCGCACGCCTTGACGGTAGGGGCACACCGCGGTTCTCGAGGCGCGCACCGATGGCTCCTGGTGTCCGCGCTGGTGGCGTGCGGCAGCTCCGAGCGTACCGAGCCGTCCACTGCGCAGACCACCCCGAGTACCGCCGCGGAGTCACCTGCCGTTCGCATGGAACGTCTGCCGGCGCTCGGGCCCAACGTGCACCGCGGCGTCTGCTTTGCGCACAGCTACCAGTCGGGCGGCGCACATGGCTACGGCAGCGACGCGTCGCGCGCGCAGTTGGAAGAGGTGCGCGGGCTCGGCGCGAACTGGGTCAGCGTGACGCCGTTCGGTTTCATGAGCTCCCTCGAGAGCCACGAGGTCCGCTCGGTGCGCACGGCGGGTGCGGCGGGCGAGACCCACGAGCGAATGAGGCGGGTCATCGAGGACGCGCATGCCCGTTCGTTGAAGGTGATGCTCAAGCCGCACCTCTGGATCCGAGGCGGCGCCTGGCGCGCCGAGCTCGCGCCGGCGGCCGGATGGGAGGCGTTCTTCGAGACGTACGAACCCTTCCTGCTCGACTACGCACGCATGGCGCAGGAGACGGGCGTGGAAGTGTTGGTGGTCGGCACCGAGCTGCGGTCTTCGCTCACCGAGACCGCGTCGTGGCGCCGCCTCATCGCGCGGGTCCGCGCGGTGTACCAAGGGGAGCTCGTCTACGCGGCGAACTGGGACGCGTCGGACGACGTGCCGTTCTGGGATGCGCTCGACTACGTCGGGGTCCAGTTCTACCCATCGCTCGCCGACGACGAACACGCCGACGAAGCCTCCATGCAGGCGCGTCTCTCGGTCGCGCTCGACCAGCTCGATGCGTTGAGCGAACGCGTGCAGCGGCCGGTGCTGATCACCGAGGTCGGATACAAGTCGGTGGCCGGCTGCGCGGTGCGTCCGTACGAGTGGACCGAACACCGACCGGACGCGCAGGTGGATCCGATCGCCCAGGCCACCGCCTACCGGGTGTTCTTCGCGGGCGTGGCGGCGCGTCCGAACATCCGCGGGGTCTACCTCTGGAAGTGGTTCACCGATCCAGACACCGGCGAAGAAGGTCCCGGCGGCTTTTCGCCCCGCGGCAAACCCGCCGCCGCCATCCTGCAAGAGGTGTTTCGCCACCCAGTGGGCGAGTCGTCCACGCTTTGACCTGAGCTTTACGTCGGCGTCGTGCGTTTGGCTTCAGGCTGTGGACTGGAGGCGAACGATGACGAAGACGAAGTTTCGAGTGACGACGATGGTCACGCTGGGTGTGCTGACGAGCGCTGGTTTGGCTGTTCTGTTCCTCGTGCCGGCGTGCGGCGCGCGACAGACCCCCACCATGCAGACCAGCGAACCACTGCCGGTCGAGCGGGTCGTGCTGTTCCAGAACGGCATGGCGTACATCGAACGCCGCGGCGAGGTCGAGGAGTCCACCATCGATCTCCGCACCGCCACCGCCGGCATTCACGACGTGCTCAAGAGCCTCTCGGTCGTCGACCACGACGGCGGCGCCATCACCGGCGTGCGGGTCCTCGAAGACGGAGACGGCGCGCGGCTGCGCATCGGCTTGAGCGGGGAAGGCTCGCGCGACCTCTCCATCGCCTACGTGGCGGAAGCGTCCGGCTGGCGGCCGACCTACCGCGTCATCGACACCGGCGACGGCAACGTCCGCTTGCAAGGGCTCGCGGTCGTCGACAACCCCTCGGGCGAAGACTGGACCGGCGTGCGCCTCGCGCTCTCCACGGAAGTGCCGCTCGCGTTCCGGTACGAGGTCGGCACCGCGCGGGTGGCGCAGCGACCGACCCTCAACAGCGACGGCCGCCTGGTGCTCGCGCCCGAACTCACCGCGGCGATTCCGGTGCCCACCGGCACGGTGCAGAACGCGTACGGACAAGCGAACACGATCGGCAACGAGATCTCGCAGCGCGCTGGGCAACGCATGAACCAGCGCAACGCGGCCGAGGTCGACTTGAACCTGCAAGCGGCGCCTCAGGCGCAGCCGGTCGCCGAACCGCAGACCACCCACGCGATCTCTGCGATCGACGACCGCGACCCGGCGGATGGCTTCACGCTCGAGACGCCGGAGCGGCTCACGCTCGGCGCCGGCGAGTCGGGCCTCGTGCCCTTCGTGGACACCCAGACGACCGGCCGCCGCGTGTTGCTCTTCAAGCCGGCCCCGGTCCGCAACGGCACGCCCGGCTCGAGCCACCGCCACCCGTACCACGCGGTGATGTTCCAGAACCCGCTCGAGTCACCGCTCCTCACCGGACCGGTCACGGTCTACGCGGACGGGAGCTTTCAGGGCGATGGCGTCACCGCGGCCATTCCCGCGAACGCACATGCGTTCGTCGCCTACGCGATGAACCCCTCGGTCGGCATCGAAGCGAGCCGCGTGCAACGCCAGGACGAGATCCGCGGGCTCTCGGTGACCGGCGGACAGCTGCGGGTTCGGCTGCGGCGCGTCGTGGAGCACCGCTACAAAGTGACGGGCCGCCGCACCGAGGGCGACCGTTTGTACGTGTTCGCGCCCAAAGAAGCCGGCTTCGAACCCGAGGGTCTTGCGGGCGATGTGATCGTCACCGGCGCCGGCTACTTCGTACCGGTCGAAGGTGCCGAAGCCAGTGTGCGTTTGGTTCAGCCCGAGACCCGCACCGTCGACCTCGGGTCGGAACCGAAGCACGCGTTCGTGCCGGCACTGCTCGAGCTCATCGAAGCGCGCGGCGGAGACGTCGCGCCGCTTCGGACCATCGTCGATCGACTTCACGAGATGGTGCGCGAACGGGTGCAACACGACCGGGACCTCACCGTGCAGCGCCGCGCCCTCGATCAACGCCGCGACGCGCTCGGCGCCTTGCGCGACGTGCCGGGCAACGCGCCGCTCCGCCGGCAGCTCGGTCAGAGCGTCGCGGAAGGCGTGCGAACCGTCGACGCGGCGACCCGCGCGATCGTCTCGCTCGAAGCCGAAGAGGTCGAGCTGCACCAAGACTGGTACGCCCGCCTGCGCGCGCTCGATCTCTGATTTCTTCTGCACTACGGGCCTGGCCCGCTTCGCGGGACTGGCGGCCCTAAGTCGCGCCCGTCGCTGCCTGCACGTGCTCGCCGCCATTCGATGGGTCCATTGGAGAACCGCTTGATGTGATTGGCGGCTGCGCGCGTCCAGGCGCTCCTTTTGCTTGGGGGCACGGCCCCCAAACCCCGTCCCGGTGACACGGCTGGCTCGCTTCGCTCGGCTGCACCGGGTCGGTTCGGCGCTCTGTGATCACTTGGGGAGTGCACCAGTTGCTCGGCCTACGGCCTGCGCAGGTGCACGACTCTGAGCCGCCTGACCTTTGGCGCTGTTCGAGGCCTGGCCCGCTTCGCGAGACTGGCGGCCCTAAGTCGCGCCCGTCTTTTCTGAGGGGGAAGGATTCCCCCTCCGGCCTTCGGCCTCCTCCCCACCTGGGCACCTGCACGTGCTCGCTACTCTTCTTCGCCGTGGTGGTGGCCGCCGGGGCCGTGGACGTGCCCGTGGGCGAGCTCGACTTCGGTGGCGTCGCGAATGTCGATGACCTTCACGGTGAAGTGGAGCTCGACGCCGGTGAGGGGGTGTTCGCCGCTGACGATGACCGTCGGGCCCTGCACCTTGATCACCCAGAGCGGGACCATGCCCTGCTCGGTCTTGGTCATGAACTGCATGCCCTTGCGGAGGGCGGCGTCCTTCGGGAAGGACGACTTCGGCACGCGCATCGGCTTGAGGCGCGGGTCGGGTTCGCCGTAGCCCTCGGCCGGAGGGACCACCGCAACGACTTCGTCGCCAATGGTCTTGCCCACGAGCTGGCGCTCGAGGCCGGGGACGATGTTGTGCCCACCGTGGAGGTAGAGCATCGGGGCGTCCGGATCCGACTTGTCGAGTTCCTCGCCGGCGGCGTTGCGGAGGACGTAGTCGATCGTGACGACCTTTTTGTCGCTGATGGTCTGGCTCATGGCCGCACCGCCTAGCAGAGCGGCGCAGCCCACGCGAGCCGGTTGCCGATTCGGCGGAGGCGCCGTCGAAGCTGTGAGAAGCTGCGCCTGTACTCGAACCTGGAAGGCGTTGGGCGTGAAGACTTGGCTAGGTTTCGTTCTGGTGATGGCGATCGGATGCGGCGATGGCGGCGAGGCTGCGGACGCGTCGGTGGATGCGGTGGCGCGCGATGGTTCGGTCGTGGATGCGCAGGACGCGGGCGCCGACGATGCGGCGGCTGGGGATGCGGGCGCGCCGGACTCGGGCGGCGACGATGCGGGAGAGGACGCGGCGGTGGACGAGTGCGAAGCGGTCGAAGCGCCCTCGGTCCACCTGATCGGCGACTCGACCGTGGCCAGTGGATCGGGGTGGGGGGACTTCCTCGAGGACTACGTCGATGCGGCGGTCTCGGTCACCAACGCCGCCCGCTCGGGCCGCAGCAGCAAGTCCTTCTACGACGAAGGCGCGTTCGACGCGGTTCGGAGCGCGCTCGTGCCCGGCGACTATGTCCTCATCCAGTTCGGGCACAACGATTCGAAGCCGGAGGCCTACCGCCGCACCGAGCCCGGCGACGCACCAGAGTTTCTCGGGACCTTTCGCGACTATCTGGAGACCTACATCTCGGAGATCGAAGCCGCCGGCGCGACGCCCATCCTCATGACGCCGGTCAGCCGCATGGTCTTCTCTGGCGACGAGATCTCGCGCACCCACGGCGACTACGCCCATGCGGTGCGGCGGGTCGCCAGCGACCACGACCTGACCTTGCTGGACCTCGAACAACGCAGCTACGAGACCTTCACGGCGCTCGGCGAAGAGGAGACGCTGCGCCTCTACGCGATGCCGGACGACCGCACCCACTTCCCCCCGGACAAAGCCTTCCGGGTGACCGAGATGGTCCGCGATCTGTTGCAGGAATCCTCGAGCCCGCTCCGCTGCGTGCTGCTCGAGTAAGAAGCCGCGCTGCCGTTGAAGCTGTCGCTGGTTCTGTCGCTGCCGCTGCCGCCTCTACCCCGCCGACTCCGCCCAGGGTATGAAGACGCGGCTGCGGTCGTATGACGCCACGTCGGGGTCCCTTCTCGGACCCGCGCCCCGCCCCGAGGACCCATCCATGAACCGGTTTCTGCCACTTCTCTCCCGTCTTCCCCGTGTCGCCTCCACCCTGTTGGCCGGCGTGCTTCTGATCGCGTGTGGCGACGACGACGTGCCGCCGGATCGGGAGCCGTGCACGACCGATGCGCACTGCGACGATGGCTTCGAGTGCACGGTCGACACCTGCGGGGTGGACAGCTTCTGCAACTGGACGCCGGTCGACGCCGTCTGTGGTGGAGAGCTCACCTGCCAGGTCGGCATGGGATGCGTGGGTGACACCGACGGCGGCGGCGTGGACGGCGGCGGCGTGGACGGCGGCGGCGTGGACGGCGGCGGCGTGGACGGCGGCGGCGTGGACGGCGGCGGCGTGGACGGCGGCGGCGTGGACGGCGGCGGCGTGGACGGCGGCGGCGTGGACGGCGGCGGCGTGGACGGCGGCGGCGTGGACGGCGGCGGCGTGGACGGCGGCGGTGTGGACGGCGGCGGCGACACCTGCACTGGGACCGCACGCCGCTGCGTGGGGAGCACGGCCGAGGTCTGCAGTGGCGGCACCTTCGTCTTCGACGAGGCCTGCGCGATCGATTGCGCGGCGGGGGAGTGCGTGACCGAAGTCACCTGCACCCCGAGCGAATACCGCTGCAACGGCAGCGTGTCCGAGGCGTGCAACAGCGCTGGCACCGCATGGCTGCACGTGCGCACCTGCGGCACGGGCTGCGCGGCCGGGCTCTGCACCGGCGCGTGCGAACCCGGCGACCGGCGCTGCAATGGCGACATGGTCGAGACCTGCGACGCGGGCGGCGCGTCGTGGAGCGCGACGGAAACCTGCGGCACCTTCTGCGCCTACGGGACCTGCGCGCTGGACGGGCTCGACATCGCGACCAACATGGATCTGAACGGCGAGATCTACGTCGACGGGGACGTGCTCGTGCGCAGCGGCGTCACGCTCAGTTCCTCTCTGGGCGACCTGACCATTCGCGCCGGCAGCATCACGGTCGAGAGCGGCGCATCCATTGGGGTCAGCGCGTCCGGGCTCGGGCCGGACGGCATGGGCGAACAAGGCCAGTTCTGCACGGGCGGATTCCACGGCGGCACCGGGGGTGGGTACGGCACCGCGGGGACGCGGGGACCGATCGGCAGCAGTGGACGCGCGTGCAGCAGCGGTGGGCGCCCGTTCGGCTCCGCCCAAGACTCCGCCGTCGCCCAAGGCGGTCCGGGCGGCGATGTGCGCGGAAGCACGTCGCCTCGTTCACCGGGCGGTGGCCGGCTTCGGTTGATCGCCACGGGCACCATCGACGTGTCGGGGCAGATCACCGCGGATGGTGTGCCGGGTGTTCGCGCAGAGGGCTCGAGCGGGCTCTCCACCGGAGGCGGCGCGGGGGGCGGCGTCTTGCTCGCGGCCAACATCGTGGAGGTCAGTGGTTCGGTGAGCGCGGCTGGCGCCGGCATCAGTTCCGGCACGTACGGGGGCACCGGTGGACAGGGCCGGATCAAGATCCTCTCCGGCGAGTCCCGGTCGGTGACCGGCACGCTGGCCGGTGCAGTGGAAACCCAAGGCCTCCTGCCGCCGCTCGACCCGAGCTCGAGCACCCATCCCGATTCGGACCTCTACTACAACGACGACTTCCCCTTCGTCACGGTGGCCTGGGACCGCGCGTTCCCCGGACGCCTCGGCTACTACTGGCTGCTGAGCAACGAACAGCACCGGGTGCCGACGCCGGCGATCGGCACGTTCGCGAGCACCGACACCGTGAGCGTCGACCGCGACGAGCTCGTGTCCGGCGACAACTACTTCCACGTCGCGTCGGTCGATCCCAGTTCGATGGTCGGCACCGTCGAGACCGGCTTTCGAATCCGGCTGAACACTGCGCCGCCCGGCATGAGCTCGTCGAGCCATCCGTCCGAGACCGCGTGGTCTGCCAACCGCGACGCGTTCTTCGCGTGGACGACGCCCAACGGTCCCGAGAACTACACCGGGTTCTACTACGTGCTCGATCACTACGGCGACACCGTGCCGACCGCGGCCGACACCTACCTGCCCGTGACGCAGACCACACTCTTGCGCAGCGGTCTGGCCGACGGCCTCTGGGTCCTGCACGTCGTCGCGATCGACACGCGCGGGTACCTCACCCGTCTTGGCGGACACCGGCAGGTACGCATCGGCGACGACCCGGGCGCAGGGGGTGTGGTCGGTCAGGTCGTCAACGCGGCGGGTGGTGCGGCCATCTCCGGCGCGCGGGTGCGCATCAACCGCGGCATCGTGTCCGACCAGCTCACGAACGGCACCGGCAACTACAATTTCATGGGCGTGCCCGCGGGCACCTGGGAAGTGGAAGTCTCCGCCGAGGGGTTCGTACCGATGACCCGCATGGTCACGGTCACCGACGGCGGCAGCATCCCCTTGAACGTGAGCCTCTCCGCCAGTTGACCTCGGCTTCTTCGAGTTCCGGATCGGGCCCATCGCGCCCGCTGGTGCTGCTGAACGATCACGCCAGCGGGTTCGAGACGCTCGCGCCCCATCTGTCCGCGCTCGAGGCGCACTTCGACGTCGCGCGCCCAGACTCCAGCGGCGCGATGACGCAGGCCGCGGCGGACGCCTCGGCCGCCGGGGTCCCGGTGGTGGTCGCCGGTGGCGGAGACGGCAGCGTGCACGACGTCCTGTCTGGGTTGCGCGCGGGCTCGGGTGAGACGGGCTCGTCGAGCGTGCTCGGTGTGCTTCCGCTCGGGACCGGCAACGACTTCGCCCGGACCTTGGGTCTGCCCCTCGAGACCGGCGAGGCGGTTCAGGCGCTGGTCGCGCTGGCCGAGAACCTCGGCCGTCAGTCGTCGGACCGGACGCATGCGCTGGATTTGATCGCAGTGCAGACCCCAAGCGGCGAACGGGTCGGCATCAACGTGCTCAACTTCGGGGTGGCGCACCGCATCGGCGAAGCGATCGACGGTTCGCTGAAGAAGACGCTCGGCCCGCTCGCGTACCTCGTCGGCAGCGCGAAGGCCGCCTCCGACGCGCAGTGGGTGATCGAACTCGGGTTCGACGAAGGTGCCGAGGAACGGTTCGAGGTCGCGGCCCTCACCGTGTTGAATGGTCGGTTCGCGGGTGGCGGTTTCGAACTCGCCACCACAGCGGACGCCGAAGACGGCCTCTTGGATGTGTTGGTCGTGAACGCGACCTCGATGGCGTCGCTCGCGCGCATCGCGGGCGAGGCCCGGCTCGGTCAGCTCGTCGACCATCCCGAGATAGAGCGCCGTGCCGTGCGGTCGCTGCGGGTCCGAGTCATCGGCGAGCCGCTCGGCGCCACGCTGGATGGCGAGACCATCGCCGAAGCAGCGGAGTTCTCTGTGCGCGTCTTGGCGCAGGCGCAGCCGGTGTGGGTGGGGCCGAACTACCAGCGCTCGCCGTTCGGCTGAACGACCTGGGTCAGGCGCCTTCGGCGACCGCGGCGGATTCGGTGAGGGGCTGGGGTTGCAGGAGGACGCCGAGGCCGAGGACGGCGCAGCCGGCGACGACGCCGAAGGTGCCGGTGACGGCGGGGTTGGTCACGCCGACGCCGAGGTAGAGGACGAAGTGCACGGCGGGGCCGACGATCGACGCGGCGAATGCCCAGCGGGGTGGGGTGCGGTCGACGAAGATGCCGAAGACCACCGGCGCGACCGATGCCGCGACGAGGCCATAGATGCCGGCGAACGCGAAGAGGCCGACGACGGCCGGCGGGTCGAGCGCGATGACCAAGGAGACGACGCCCATGAGCACGAGCAGCACGCGGCTTGCGCGCAGGGCGAGGGCGGGGCGCTCTTCTTCTGCGACGCGGCTTCCGACGAGACCGAGGACCAGGTCGTTGCCGGCGATGGTCGAGGCCGAGACGAGGATGCCGTCCATGGTGCTCATGCCGGCGGCCAAGAGCGCGACGCTGATGAGCGCGCCGGCGGTGCTGCCGAACGCGTGCTGGATGTAGACCGGGACCACCGCGTCCTGGGTGATCGCTTCCGGTCCGACCGCGAGCTCGGGGTAGGCGACCCGCGCGAACAAACCGACGAGCAGCACGAGCGCGAAACCGACGCCGACGAGGGCTGCGACCACGAGGTAGCGGTTCAGGTCTTTCTCGCTCCGCAGGTAGAGCGACTTCATCAAGATGTGCGGCTGACAGACGAGGCCGAAGCTCACGACGAAGCCGCAGACGAATACCTCGAAGAAGCTGCCTGCGACCGGGCTGTTCGGGTTCGTCATCGCGACGAGCGCCGGGTCCTGCGCTTCGAGCGCGGCGAAGAAACCGGAGACCCCGCCGTCGGCGAAGAGGTGCACGCCGCTGCCGATGAGCGCGAGCGCGACCACCAGCATGATCGAACCCTGCAGCGCGTTCGTGTAGGCGTGCGCGTAGGTGCCGCCGAGCAGGATGTACGAGAAGACGAAGCCGATGACGACGAAGACGCTGGTCGCGTAGGAGAGGCCGAGGGTGCTCGACATCACGAGCGCGGAGCCCTTCACGATGAGCACCACGAACGCGATCGCGAGCACGAGGTTCAAACCCGCGAAGTAGGTGCGCATGCCGCGGCTGCCAAAGCGTGCGCCGACCCAGTGCGGCAGCGTGAGCGCGCGGTGCTTCTCACCGAGCCGGCGAAAGCCGCGGCTCAAGAGCACGAGCCCGACCACGACGCCGAGGGTGCCGGCCACCCCGAAGTGCAGGAGCGACGAGAGGCCGTCCTTCCACACGAAGCCCGGGTTGATGACGAAGGTCGCGGTGCTGGCGATCGCGGCGGCGAGCGTCACCCCGACCAAGAGCGGGCCCATGTCGCGGTTGCCGAGCGCGAAACTCTCGATGCTGCCACTGGTGGTCTTCATCATGCCGCGCACCGCGAGGCCGGTGGTCACCAGGAGGTAGAGGCCAAACGCCCCCCATGCGATCGAGTTGTCCATGCCGTCTCCGTTCCGAAAAAGGGTGTAGCGCGTCGATTTGTGCGCCGCAACAATCTATTGTGCGTTGCAGCACGACCCGGGTCACGCCAAAAGCTCTGCCACGATCTCGGGCCGCTCGAACGGGAGCAGGTGGCCCGCCTCCGGAACCAAGGCCGCTTCGGCGTCGGGGAGCTCGTCTCGGATGGACTCGAGCAGTGTCGCGGGCGAAGCGGCACCGAAGAGTCGGCTCGGGACCAGCTGGTCCTCGGCGCCGAGCCGAATCGACATGGGCACAGTCGGGGTTCGCGCCTCGAGTTCGCTCAAGCGGTGCAGCACCGGCGCCTCCAGCATCGCGCGGACCGATCGACTGAACGCGTGCGCGT
The DNA here is from genome assembly GCA_034670305.1 of Deltaproteobacteria bacterium. Classification (GTDB taxonomy): domain Bacteria; phylum Myxococcota_A; class Polyangia; order Polyangiales; family Houyiibacteriaceae; genus JAXMNT01. The sequence goes on along the minus strand of JAXMNT010000014.1, from coordinate 120,539 downwards.
AGCCATCGAGTTCCGCGCCCTGGAATGCCATCCGTCTGGCGACGAGCGCATCGGCTTCGGCGGGGCGGCGAAAGAACCCCATGGTCATCGCGTTCTCGACCTGGGCGCGGCGCGCGTTCCGCACCTTGCCGACGGTGGTCAGCGCGCGCAGCACGTCGGCCTGCGACGCATCGAAGGTCTCGAAGCCGGCCGGGGAGAAGAGCCGCAGCGCGCGCACTCGGGCGGGCGCTTCCAGTGCGGCGAGCACCGCGATCTGGGCGCCCATCGAATGACCGACCCACGTCGCTTGCTCGATGCAGAGCGCATCGAGCAAGCGCGTCAGCCGCCGCATGTAGAACGGCAGCGTGTAGCCGTAGCGTGGTTTGTCGCTCTCGCCGTAGCCGGGGAGGTCGACTGCCACGTAAGGGCGACCGAGGAGCGGCAGCGCGCGTGCCCACACCAGGTGCGAGCTGCCGAGCCCGTGCACGAACAGGAGCGGTTCGCCCCGGCCGGTGAGGTTGGCGCGGTACGCGATCCGGAACTTGCCGAGCGTGATCTGTTGCAGCGGCGGGAGCCCGCGCGTCAGGTGGGCCAGGCTGGCCAAGGTGGGTTGGCTCGAAGCCGGCGATGTCTCAGGCGTCGCCGCGGTCCGGCGGATTCGTGGGGAAGGAGTCTCGGTCACCCCATCGCACCGCCACCGTCGACGTCGATGGTTCGCCCGGTGAAATAGTCGCATTCGAAGATGAAACGCACAGCCATCCAGATGTCTTCGGGGGTGCCGATGCGGCCGAGGGGGATCGACGCGACGATGCGATCGCGCGCGTCGTCCCGCATGCCGTCGGTCATCGGGGTCTCGACCATGCCGGGGGCGACGGCGCCGACCCGGATGCCGTGGCGGCTGAACTCGCGCATCCAGGTCACTGTGTTCGCGGCGAGCGCGGCCTTCGCCGCGACGTAGTTCGTCTGACCGCGTGAACCGTGCCGCGCGATCGAAGAGATGTTCACGATCACACCCTGGGCGTCGTGTTCGAGCATGTGGCCGACGACTTCGCGGACCATCAAGATCGCGCCGGTCAGGTTCACGTCGAAGACCTTCTCCAGATCCGCGCGCGACATCTTCTCGATCGCGCCGGTCTTGCGCGACTTCTTCACGAGCAAGCCGTCGCGCAGGATGCCGGCGTTGTTGATGAGCGCGTTGAGTCCGCCCATCGCGTCGGCCGCCGACTTCACGAAACGCACGACCTCGTCTTCGTTCGAGACGTCCAGGCGTTCGCGGTGGATGCCTTCGGGCAAGGTGGCGAGCTTCGCCTCGTCCACGTCACCGACGGCGACCTTCGCGCCCGCGGCGTGAAGCTGCTCGGCGAAGTGGCGGCCCATGCCCGACGCACCGCCGGTCACGATCACTCTCAGGTCTTTCAACTGCACGACGTCTCTCCTCTCGCAACACATGGAACGCACGAACGCGGACCGCTGACCGGCCCGCGTCGGCGGTGGGTTTCCGGGCGGCCTCGAGAGGCGACCCGGTCTTCGCTCAGACCTTCTCGATCACCTGCTGCCCGATGCGGCGCCAAGCCGCTTGCAGCTGTGCGCTGGCTTCGAGGCCCGCTTTGCCAAGCCGCGCGACTTCGTCGATCGCTGTGCCGGCCTGCTCGACGCCCTTCGTCTCCACTTTGCCGAGCTCCACGAGCATCGCGTTCATCTGCGCGACCTGGGTCTCGAGCGCGGTCTTCCACCACTTCGTGACCGTGTCGGTCATCATCGCCTGGGCCTGAGCGGCCATGTTCTGCTGCATCTGCGTCATCGGGTCCATGAGGTCTCCTTGCCGCGCTTTGTTCGTGAAAATCGTTAGTTCGCTGTCGCGGCGAGCCGAAGTTGGGTCGCGGAAGGCCTCCCGTCAAGACAGAAATGTTGCGGTGCACAAACTCTTGTGCGTGCGCTCACTTCTTGGTCCCCATCGCTTCTTTGAGGGCTTCGATCTCGCGCCGCAGGGTCGCCAGGTCGTCGACCTGATCGGCGGGCGGTTCGGGTGCGACCGGTGGGGTCGGCGTCACCCCAGGCGGCCGCATGCCCGGCATGTTCCACGGGCCCATGCCCTGAAGCATGCGCGCCATCGCGCTCGTCGCTTGAAACGGTGCTTGCGCGAGTCCTCCGAGCGGTCCGAGATGGGAGGCGCCGCGTTTCGCCTGGAAGTAGATCTCCAGCGCCCACGACATGTAGCGTCCCATGAAATTCGAGAGATCCTCGTCGTTCATGCGGATGAGCTGCGCGAGCAGCGTGGCGGGCAAGAGCTTCGCCGCGCCGCGGCTCTCGAGGATGATCTGCGCAAGGACCGGCTGGGTGAGGTCGTCGCCGGTCTTCGCGTCGACCACCCGCACGTCGTCTCCGGCGCGGATGCGCTCGGCCAGCTCGTCCAGGGTGATGTAGCGGCTCTGGTCGGTGTCGTAGAGGCGCCGGTTGCTGTACTTCTTGACGATGATCACGGGGAGGGTGATAGCGGGATTCGTGCTGCGCTGCAAGGTCGAGCATTGTGCGTTGCAACAATCTGGTTGACAGTGCTCGGAACGTCCCGTATTTCGTCGGCGTTCGGCCTCGCTGCACTGCGCAAGAGATTCTCCTGCACGTGCGAAGGTCGATGGAGGTGTCGGGTGAACGTGCACGGGTGGATCGGGGTGGTGCTGGGCTTGGTCGTGGGCGCGTGCGCCGCGAACAGTGGGCGCCAGTGCACCGTCGGCGCCGACTGCGCGTCCGGCATCTGCATGGCCGATGGTCGCTGCGTGCCGGTCGACGCCGACGCTGGCGCCGGCGACGCGTTCCAGCCCGACGCCCCCGAAGCCGTCGACGCGGCGGTCGACGCACCGGCAGCCGACGCGCCGGCGATGGACGCCGGCGACGGCGGCGGCATCGTCTGCGCGCCCAACCGCGACGGGATCATCGAACGCGCCGAGGTCCCGATCCGCGCCGGCCTGCGGGCCACCTTTCGGGGCGCCACCGACGTCGCGTTCAACACCGCCGGCACGATGGTCGAGGGCGTGCGCACTTGGGATCTGAGCGCCGACTTCACCGGCGACCGCATGGTGCTCGTCGAGACCGCGGACCCGAGCGGGGAGTGGTTCGACTCGGACTATCCCGGCGCGACGTACGTGACCCCGCTCAGCCTCGAGAGCGACCTGCTCGGCGTCTTCGAAGTCGACGGCAGCACGCTCTCGTTGCGTGGGGTGGTCTCGCCCGACGAAGGGTTCGACCGGACCAACCTCGAGAACGACCCGGCGGTCTCGGTGCTGCAGTTTCCGCTCTCGCTCGGCGCCTCTTGGGAGAGCGACGTGACGGTCAGTGGCCTCGCGCTTGGGATCTTCAGCAACTACACCGAGACGTACTCGAGCGAGGTCGATGCGGAGGGCACGCTCGTCACGCCGTTCGGCCGCTTCGATGTGCTGCGGGTCCGCACCGAGCTTCGCCGCACCGTGGGCTTCGCGGTGACCACCAAAGTCAGCTTCGCGCTCGTCACCGAGTGTTTCGGAACGGTCGCAGTGCTCACCGGCAACGACAACGACGACGGCGACGAGCTCATCGAGCTCGCCGAAGTCCGCAGGCTCGCGCCGTGACCGGTGCCGCGACGCGTGCTCGGAGAGGGAGGTCGGTCCGGTTCGGACTCGCCGCTCTCACCACGCTGGTGAGTTTGAGCGGCTGTCTGCCCTACCACGCGGGCACGCTGCCCGAGTCGCCGGACGAGGCGACCTTCCTGACGTTGCGCGGCACTTCGATCCGCTACGTCGACGAGGGCCCGCGGGACGCGCCGGTCGTCGTGCTCGTCCACGGCTTCGCGAGCTCCATCGGCGTCTGGACCGGCGTGCGGCAAGCGCTGCGAGACGACTACCGGGTGCTCGCGCTCGATCTCAAAGGGTTCGGCCACAGCGGCCGGCCTGCGGGCGACTACTCCCCCGAAGAGCAGGCGCGCATCGTGCTCGCGCTCATGGACGCCCGCAGCGTGGATCGCGCCGCGTTCGTCGCCCACTCCTACGGGTCGTCCATCGCGCTCAAGGTCGCGCTCGTCGCGCCCGAACGGGTCGAGCGCATCGCACTCTACGACGCGTGGGTGTACGCCGAGCAGCTGCCGACCACGTTTCACTGGGCCCGTGCGCGCGGTGTCGGCGAGATGATCTTCGCGGGCTTCTACGCGGAGCGGACCGAGGACAAGATCGCGCTCGCGTTCCACGACCCGGAGATCATCCCGCAGGCGCTCGTCGAGGAAGTCGAGGCGCAAGTTCGGCGGCCGGGCACCCGCGCCGCGGCGCTGGCGTCGGTTCGGGCGATGCGTTTCGAGACCCAGCAAACGCACTACCGGGAGATCGAACAGCCGGTGCTGCTGCTCTGGGGACGCGAAGACGCGGTGACCACCCTCGAGGTGGGCGAACGGCTCTCCAACGATCTGGCGAACGCGCGGCTCGAGGTCTATCCGCTCTGCGGACACTTCCCGATGATCGAAGCGGCCCGTCCTTCGACCCGCGACCTGCTGGCGTTCCTGCAGCCGGGCGAAGCCACCGAAACTTCGACCGCGCGTTCCACCGAACCGCCGCAGGCGCAGACGGTTCCGGCTCCGCGGCCCGACCTGGGCGACGGCCCGACCGCCGACCCGGACACTGCGGATCCATCGGACCCAACATCGGATGCCCCCGCGAACGAACCGAGCGACACCGGCCGCAACCCGTGGGGCACGCGATGATCGATCTGCGTCCATCGTTCGCGCAGCCGCGGCGCGCGCGCCCCATGCGGACCGCACGGACCGCAAGGACCGCGTGCCCGTGGGCCGTGCTCTCCGTGCTCCTCGTGCTGGCGGCTGCGTCGCCCGCGGAGGCGTCCGGCTTCACCGACATCGGCCAAGACATCGAGTCCGAAGCCGAGACCACCGTGCACTTCTCGGGCGCGCTTCGGGCGCGCTTCGAGTTGCTCTACAACCTCGACCTCGACCGCGGGCTGAGCCCGAGCGGTCAGGCGCTCTTCCCGGTGCCGCTCTCCGACCCGAACGCGCAGACGCTGACCCACGCGGACATGCGCTTGCGCACCGACATCGCGCTCATCGTGCCGGCCGCGTCGGTGGCGATCAAAATCCGCCTCGACGGACTCGACAACCTCTCGCTCGGTTCCCAACCGGACGGGGTGCCTTCGGTCGCGGTGTCGCAACGCGATGCGCGCGAGCCCATCCGGATCAAACGCGCGTACGGCGAGGTGTTGACCCCGTTCGGGTTGCTCGCGTTCGGGCGCATGGGCAACCACTGGGGCCTCGGCATGCTCGCCAACGGCGGAGACTGCGCGAGCTGCGACAGCGGCGACGCCGCCGATCGCATCGCCTTCCTCACGCCGCTGCTCGGCCACGTGTGGGCGATCAGCTACGACTTCACCGCGACCGGTCCGAGCACCCCGCGCAACCACCCCCGCCGCGCCGTCGACCTCGACCCGTGGGACGATGTGCGCACGGTGACCTTCGCGGTGCTCGACTTCCACTCCGATGTCGCGCGCCGGCGCCGCGCGCGCGCCGGCAAGCCGAGCTTCGAGTACGGCGCGTACGTGTCGCACCGCTGGCAGGACCGCGACGTGCCGGCGCACTACCTCCCGGTCGCGAGCCCCGTCGCCATCGACGGCGCGCAGGTCACCCCGCGCGACTTCCGGGCCACCGCGGTGGACGTCTGGGCGCGGCTCACGCTTCCGACCGGGCGCATCGAACTCGAAGCGGCGTACCTCGGCGCCCGCATCGGTCAGCCTTCGCTCATTCCGGGCGTGGAGTTGCGGGACGCGTTCACGAGTCGCCAGTTCGGGCTCGCGTTCGAGTCCGAGTTCGGTCCCGATCACGGCGTGCAGACCGGCGGCGTCGCAGCCGGCTTCGACGCGGGCTACGCGAGCGGCGATCCCTCGCCCGGATTCGGTGCGCAGCTCGGCGCACGCAACGGCGGTCCGAACGCACCCGCGCCGGTGGCCGGCGACATCGACGGACCGCAGGCGTCCGCGCCCTTCGACACCCGCGTCGACAACTTCCGGTTTCATCCCGACTACCGCATCGACCGGATCCTCTTCCGAGAGATCCTCGGCACCGTCACCGACACCATCTACCTGAGGCCGCACGGCCGCATCCGCCTGGCCGAGGTCGGACCCGGCCGCCTCGATCTCTCCCTCGCCGTCATCGCGTCGTTTGCGGCGCAGGCCTCCAGCACGCCGAGCGGTGCGCGCCCGCTCGGCATCGAGCTCGACCCGACGCTCGCCTACACCACCACGAACGGCTTCGTCGCCGCGATCGAGTACGCGGCGTTCTTTCCATTCGCTGCCTTTGACAACCCGAGCGCGGGCCTCGACGCGAAACCCGCGCAGCTGCTCCGCTTCCGACTGGGACTGCACTACTGATGACGTTCCGAACCCCCACGGTCGCGCTCGCCGGGCTGCTCTTGCTCGCCTGCAATACCAACCAGACCTTCCCCATCCGCGACGCATTCGTCGGTCCGGACGCGGGCGGGCTCGAGTGCATCCCGAACCTCGACGGCCGCATCGACGCGGTCGAGATCCAACCGGCGCTCGGCATCCCGGTCGGGCTGGTCGTCAACCCGCCTGGCACCGAGCGCGCCGTGAACGTGGTCGGCACGGTGATCGACGAGCAGCGGGTCTGGGACCTCTCACTCGACTTCGCCGACGACGGAATCGCCCGCATCGAAGCCAGTGCGCTCGGCGATCACTGGTTCGCGGACTCGTTCCCGGCTGGTGAGTTCGCCGCGCCGGTGGACGCGGCGGGCAACACGCTCGGGGTCTACACCCACGACCCGGACGGTTTGCGTTTGCACGGTGTCGCGAGCCGCGAAGAGGCGCCGGCTTCCGGACAGACCTTGCTCGTCTACACCGCGCCGGTGCTGCTCTACCGCTTCCCGATCGAAGCCGGCTCGGAACACGTGTCGGTTGGCGAGGTGTCGGGCGGCACCCTGCTCGGTCTGCCCTACGCGGGACGCGACGTCTACGAAGTGCGCGTGGTCGGCACCGGGCGGCTCGAGCTGCCCGACCTGAGCTTCGACCAAGCGCACCGCGTCGACACCCGCGTCACCGTGGAACCGACCGTCGGCGCACCGACCAGCCGCCGCCAGGTGAGCTGGCTCTTCGAGTGCTTCGGCGAGGTCGCGCGTGCCACCAGCCGCCCCGACGAGACCAACCCCGACTTCGACGTGGCCAGCGAGCTGCGCCGCCTCTCCCTCGAGTGATTCGCCAACCAGGTACGAGACCCATGACCCAGCCCAACGACCCGCACGAGACCCCCGATCCCTGGTCGCTCTTCGAGCAGACCTACCGCGCCTGGGAAACCGCCGCGGCCCCCCTCTTCGAGTCCATGCTCGGCAGTGCTTCGACGTTCGCACCGGCCGGCAAAGTGCTTGGTTTGGTCACGCGGGCGCAGCGCAAGCAGCAGCGTTTCCTGCGCGATTGGTGGGGCGGCTTCGGGCTGGCGACACAGCAAGACCAAGTCCGCACCCTGCGTGCGATCGACGAGCTGCAGAGCCGGCTCATCGACCTCGAAGAGAAGCTCGAGGATCTCGAAGCCGCGCGCGGCGCCTCCACCGACGGAGCGTGAGATGGACGTCTCTCCTTACCTCGCGATCCGTCCCGCCCCCGCGGTGATCTTCGACCACCTCGAAGCGCGCGGCGAGCAGGCGCGGTTCATGGTGCCCGACGGCGACGCCTGGCAGCCGGTGACCTGGCGCACGTTCGCCGAACAGATCCGCGACGTCGCGCTCGGCCTGCCGATCGCACCGGGTGCCCGCGCGTGCATCTTCGCGCCCAACCGCGTCGAGTGGCTCTCGGCCGCGCTCGGCATCCAGGCCGCCGGCGGCGTGATGGTGCCGATCTACGGGTCGAGCACCGCCGAACAGGCGGCGTATGTGGTGGGGCACAGCGGCGCCAAGGTGCTCTTCGTCGACACCGCGCCGCTCATCGACCGCATCGTCGAAGCGGCTGAGCATTGCGCCGACGTGGACGCGTTCGTCGTCTTCGAGGACGGGCTCGCCGGGCGGCTTCGGGCCGGGTTCGAAGAGCGGGTGCCGGCGCTTGCGAAGCGGGTGCTCACCTGGTCGATGCTGCGTGCCAAAGGCGCGGCCGTCGCGGCGGAGGATCCGGGCGCGCTCGACGCGAAGCTCGCGGCGATCGACCTCGATCAGCCGGCGATCATGCTCTACACCAGCGGCACGAGCGGACCACCGAAGGGGGTGCCGCTCACCCACCGCAACGTCGGCGTCAACGGGCGCGACTGGCTCGAGAACAACGCCGAGCGACTCGACGAAGGCGCGGTGGATTTGCTCTGGCTGCCGATGAGCCACATCTTCGGCTACGGAGAAGCGGGCGCCGGCAACCAGCTCGGCTGGGTCAGCTACTTGAGCGATCCGAAGCAAGTGATGGACGACCTTCCGCGGGTGCGCCCGCACGTCTTCATGAGTGTGCCGAGTGTATGGGAGAAGCTCGCGACGTGGTCCCAGAAGGCGCCGGACGCCGCGACCGAGTTCGCGCGGGTGACGGGCGGCCGGCTGCGGTTCTGTCTGAGCGGCGGCGCGGGGCTCGACCGCGGGGTGAAGGACTTCTTCTTCACGCAGGATGTGCTCCTGCTCGAGGGCTATGGCCTCACCGAATGTTCGCCCACGCTCACGCTCAACCGGCCGGGCGCGTTTCGTTTCGACTCGGTCGGCAAGCCGTTTCCTTCGGTCGAGCTCAAACTCGGAGACGACGGAGAGATCCTCGCGCGCGGGCCGAGCATCTTCGGCGGCTACCACGACAACCCCGAAGCCACCGCGGCCGCGTTCGACGAAGACGGCTTCTTTCGCACCGGCGACCTCGGCCGGTTCACCGAAGACGGCTTCCTTCAGATCATCGGCCGCAAGAAGGACATTCTCGTGACCGCGGGTGGCAAGAACGTGGCCCCGACCAACATCGAGACCCGCTTCGCCGCCGACCCCTACGTCACCCAGGTCGTCGTCTACGGCGACGCGCGCAAGTACCTCGTGGCGGGGGTCTGGATCGACGAGGCCGCGATCGCCAAGAAGCTCGACGGCGTCGCGGCGGACGAACGGCTGGCCGCGCGGGACGCGCTCGTTCAGTCCCGCATCGATCGGGTCAACGCACAGCTCGCGCGGTTCGAGACGATCAAGAAGTTCGCGGTGATCGACGAGCCGCTCACGGTCGAAGACGGGCTGCTCACCCCGACGTTGAAGATCCGTCGCAAGGCGATCTACGAACGCTTCGGGGAGCGGCTCGCGGCGCTCTACGAGGAGCCGGGCTGACCATGGCGATGTGGAAGAACCTCGCCGGGCTCTTGCGCCGGCCGAAGCCCGAGGTCGCGCAGACCCGTCACGAGGTCGTGCACGCCGAGCGCCGCTGGCGCCTCCTGCGTTTCGTGCCGACCGAGCGCCGGTACCAGACGCCGATCGTCATGGTGCCTTCGCTCATCAACCGCTGGTACGTGCTCGACCTCGCGCCCGGACGCAGCCTGGTCGAGTGGCTCGTCGCGCGCGGCCACGAGGTCTACGTGGTCGACTGGGGCCAGCCCGCGCCGGAGGACCGGTTCACCTCGTTCGACGATCTGGTCGGCACGGCGATCGGCCGTGTGCTCCGCCGCGCGTGCAAACACAGCGGGGCACCGAAGGCACACCTTCTCGGCTACTGCATGGGCGGCACGCTGACCACGGTGCACGCCGCGGTGCATCCGGAGCGCATCGCGTCTTTGACCACGCTCGCGGCACCGGTCGCGTTCGAGGACGACGACACGGTGCTCGCGCGCTGGACCCGACACCCGGACTTCGACGTGGATGCGTTCGTCGGCGGGCTCGGCAACGCTCCGTCCACGCTCCTGCAGACCGCGTTCACCTTGGCGCAGCCTCTACTCTCGCCTTCGAAGGCGATGTTCTTGCTCGGCCGCGCGCGCCACGACGCGGAGTGGACCGACGACATGCTCGATGGCTTCTTCGCGAAGGAGCGCTGGGCGAACGACAACGTGTCCTTGCCCGGCGAACTCTTCCGCGCGTGGGTGCAGAAGTTCTACCGCGAGGACGCGCTCATGCGCGGCACCCTCGAACTCGACGGGCACCCGGTGCATCTGGAAACGCTGGCGATGCCGATGCACGTGCTCACGTTCGAACACGACACCATCGTGCCGAAGAAGAGCGCGCTGCCGCTCGTGGAACGCGCATCCAGCGAAGACCTCACCCACACCCACCTGCCGGGCGGGCACGTCGGCGCGGTCGTGAGCTCGAGCGCGCACCGCAAGCTCTGGCCGGTGCTCGCCGACTGGTGGGCCAGCCGCGACGGCGTGACCCAACCGGCGGCCGAAGCGCGCGAGGCTTAAGGCGCGGGGACGGCCTGGCACTGGGTGCCGTCGGCGCAGCTCCCGTCCGGTCCACACGGGCCACTCTCGGGCGGGACCGTCAGCCGGACCGCGCAGTGTCTCGGGACCGAAGGGGTGGGTGGGCCGTTGACGCCCACACACGTCTGGCCGGGACCGCAGTCCGCCGCGGTCTCACAGTTGCGGTTGCACGCAAAGCCGCGGCACGTGAAGCCCTCTGGACAAGCTTCGAACTCGCAGCTCGGGTTCGATGGATCCCGCATGAACCCTGTGCAGCCTCCCTGAACTCCGTCTGGGTAGTAGAGGCACGAGTAGGAATCTTCGAGGGCGGCGTCGCAGTGGATTGCATCCATGCACTCGGTCAAGCAGCGTTCGATCATGCACGCACCCGCCATGCAGGTCGCGTCGCCCGAGCAGGTGCCCTCTTCGCACACGCCCCCACACCCATCGTCCGCTCCACACGCGGCGCCGCCGCAGCTGGGGACACACGCACAGGTGCCGCCCGGCGAGCATGTCTCGGGCGCCGTGCACTCACCACACACCCCACCGCAGCCATCGTCGCCACACACACGTGCGCCACAGCTGGGGATGCACGCGGCATCCGTACCCGAATCGACGCTGCCTCCCGCGTCCATCCCCGAACACCTGCACACGCCGAACGTGCCGTCGGCTTGGCATGTCTGGGCACCCGACGCCCCGCCGGGACAGACACAAGTCTGGGTGGAACCAACGACACCGCATGTGGGTGTGTCGTCTGTGCAAGCAAAGAGGGTGAGGGCGAGGGCGCTGACGCAGAGCAATCGAGTCAAGGTGGGGGTATCCATGTTGGAGGAACGGAGGCGCTCATGCGCGACTCGGTGAGTCTCCCACAAGTGCATACGAGTCATGCACAGGAACGTTCGGTGCACTGGGTGAAGGAGGCCCTTCGCCTCCGCGGCGAGCACGTTTCCCTTCAGAAAGACGGGCGCGAACATGGGGCCGCCACTCGCGAAGCGAGCCAGGCGCGTATTGGCAGTTAGATAAGCGGTGACGAGCAGTCTTCGACGGTCACGGGGTCGAACGAGATCGACCAGTCGAAGATGTAGCCGTTGTCGCTGCCCCAGAGATCGGTGACCGAGAGGGTCCAGTTGCCGTTCAGCGGAGTGCCGATGAGGTTGGACCAGTCGTCGGCGGCCGAGTAGTCGCCCGGCGGCATCATGTCGGTGTCGCCTCCGAAGAGGCAGTCGGGTGCGGAGTCCATCGCGCCGCCCGCGTTGGCGTAGTCGAGCATCGATTGGCGGGTCGCGGTCGGGGTCCAGCAGTAGTGCGCGCCGGTGCCCGGCGTGGGGGAACCGCTGTCGTCGCAGTCGTCGGCCTGGCCAAGGTAGATCTCGCCGCCTTCTTGGCCGAGGAACTCCTGCAGACGGACCCGCTGGCCGTTCGGGGCTTCGAGCGTGATCTCGAGGTCGCGGAGCCAGGAGTGCTCCATCGTCACGCAGACCGAGCGGATGTCGTTCACGGAGTCGAAGATGGCGGGACCGAAGCCGATGAAGTCGAGCGTCGAGCGGTACGACTCGCGGCACTCCATGTCGGGGGCATCGGTCGTGAAGCAGCGCTGCTCGCCGGGGCAGGACGCATCCGAGGTGCAGTCGGTGCCGCCGACCCCGTCCGGCAGCGCGAGCGGTGCGCCCAGCGGGGTCTCGACCTCGCCGCACACCGGACATTCGCCGACGCCGGAGCAGGCGAGATCACTGCAGTCCAGGCGGCCGTCGCAGTTGTTGTCGAGCCCGTCCGTGCAGGTCTCGACGGTGCCCTCGTTGCCGGTCGGCTCGCACTCACCCACGTCCCGCCGCATCGCATCGCCGGCGGCTCCGTCCGAAACGCCGCCGTCGCGGGTCGGGCGGCGCCCATCGTTCGCGCCACAGGCGACGAGCCCGAAGGCGGCAATGAGAACGAACGACGACTTGCAGACCCTGATCATGGCGACTCCACCCTCTGCGGTCCTGGTGCGGTGCGGACCGGATTGACCGCCGCAACCTCGCCTTTCAACCGCCAACGGTCAACCAGACGGGCCCAGATGCGCCGCCGTTGGCGGCCGGAGCCGACGCCGAAGCCGCAACCCGACGCCGAAGCCGAAGCCGACGCCGACGCCGAAGCCGACGCCGAAGCCGACGCCGAAGCCGAAGCCGACGCGGACGCCGACGCCGACGCCGGAGCCGAAGCCGAAGAAGCCGAAGCCAAGCTGGCGGATCGCGTGGGCGGTCGGCAGTGCTAGGCTCGGGCGGCCATGACCCGAGACACCGAGGATGAACGCATGATGAACGCAACAGCCGCGACGCCGGCCCGGTGGATGGCCGCGGCCCTCTTCGCACTCACCACGGTGGGACTGCTCGCGCCCTCGCAGGCGAAGGCGGGCGGGTACGACACCCCGATGCTCTACTCCGCGCGCCACATGGGCATGGGTGGCACCGCGGTTTCGTACGTCGACGATCCTTCGGCGCTCTTTCACAACCCGGCAGGGCTCAGCGGCACCGATCGGCTGACGTTGATGGGCGACTTCTCGCTCCTCGTCGGGACCATCACGGGCAACCCGGCCGAGGACAACCAGAACCTCACGTCGAACACGACGGTCGGTCCGTTCTTCCTCGTGGGTGGTTCCGGTCGCATCACCGACTGGCTCACGGTCGGGCTCGCGGTGTATCCGGTCGCGTCGGCTGGCGCGACGTACGAGTACGACGGAGGCATCGACCAGACGACGCTCTTCTTCCTGGAGATCTCTCCGGGCGTCGCGGTCGAGATCCCGGACACCGGGCTCAGCTTTGGTGCGGGCTACCGCGTGACTTACGCGAGCCTTGACCGGTCGAGAGACCAGGGCACCGCGGCCGCGTTCGATCTGTCCGGGCTGAGCTACGCCGGCTTTCGGGTCGGCGCCCAGTACAAGTTCCTCGACCACTTCTCGGTCGGTCTCGCGTACCGCCACAAGACCACCACCGACGTGGAGGGGCAGGGTTTCCTCTTCGACGAGAGCGCCGAGACCGCCTGGGTCGGGAGTTTCACCCTGCCGAGTCGTTTGAGCATGGGCGGCCGCATGGACTACGGCGCGTTCGGCGTGGCCGTGGACGCCGAGTACGGGCTGCAGTCGCAGAACCCGCGCGGCCAACTCGAAGAGGCGGGCGGCCGCGGCGTCATCGACGTGACGCAGATCTCGGACTGGACCAACGCCTGGACCGTGCGCCTCGGCGCCGAGTACCGGTTGCTCGAAGGCAAGCTGCCGATTCGGCTCGGCTTCATCTGGGACCAGCAGACGTCGAACCGCGCGTACCCGACCGCGTTCGGCACCCCGCCTGCGCCGACCTACGTCGCGACGGCAGGACTCGGCTACAACGCCGGCCCCTGGCAGCTGAACGTGGCGTACGCCTTCCGAACCGGCAGCACGACGATCACGCCGGAGGACATCGATGGACGCGATGGGTGCCTGTCGTGCGGTGAAGCCGGCGAGTACTCCATCAAGCTCAGCGGCATCTACGTCGACTTCTCCTACCACTTCGGCCGCGGTGAAACCCGCGAAGGCGAGGGCGGCGTGGAGTACCGATCGTCGGCGTTCGTGGAGCCGGAGCCCGAAGTCGAGCCGGAGCCCGACATCACACCGGAGCCGGAGCCCGAAGTCGCGCAGCCCGAGGCCGCACCGGCATTCGGCGACACGGGCACGGGCCCGGTCGAAGGCGGCGCGGGTTCGGAACCGGTCGAGGGCGGCATGGGTTCGGAGCCCGTCGAAGATGCCGCGGGTTCGGAGCCGGTCGAAGGCCAGCCCGGCGACGCCGGCTTCTAGGCCGTCGCGAAACACACGGCGTCCACGACGCGGGCAAGGGCACGGGCACGGGCAACGGCAAGGGAGCAGGTCGCTCTTCAGCGACCTGCTAGCGGCCGCACCACCATTCGACGAACTCGTCCCAGTCGATCACGCCGTTCGAGTCTCCGTCGAGCGCCATCAGCCCTTGCGCGATGTCGCTCTCGGGAAACTTGCCGTCCATGCTCAGGAGCATCTTCCGGAACTCTTCCCGGTCGATGACCCCGTTCGAGTCGGTGTCGAAGTGGTCGAAGATCTCGCGCAGCTCTTCACGCTCGTCGTCTGAGAGTTCCATCGCGACCGTCTATCCCAAGACATGCTTGCCGAGAAGGGTCTTTCCCTGGACCATCGACCAACACCCACCGCGCGTGGGTCATCGGGGAGCACGCATGAGCGAGACACGCACCAAGAAGCCATCGCAGAAGAAGAAGCAGACCCGCGAGGCGGCGGCTCGGCCGAAGAAGCGCAAGCGCCTCCGCTTCGCGATCGGCACCGCGCTCCTCGTGGCGGCGCCGGCCGGCGGGTTCGCGGTGGGCTGTGGCCCCGACGAGGGGGACATGGTCAATACGCCTGCGCCGGAGAACATCAACGTGCCGCCGGATCCGGAACCGGAGAGCGTGGAGACCTCCAACCCGGTCGTGCCGATCGAGCCCATGGAGACGGCCAACCCAACCGGCGAGGAACCGCCGCCCGTGGTGGAGCCGGAGACCGAGCCTGAGCCCGAGACCGATCCCGAAACAGAGCCCGTGGACGATGGGAGGGGCACCACCCCGACGCACAGGAGCAACCCGGTCCCGATGGTCCTTCCGCCCCCGCCACAGGAGCGCACCAACGTGCGCCCGTCGCGCGACGAACCCGAGCTTTGAGCGACGATCCCGGAGGCGCGAGCGTCGGCTCCAAGCGTTGTCGAGAGCGGTCTTTCACCGGACTCTTGGCCAATTCACCGCCGCTGGGATGGGAAGACGCATGAACAAGACACGCAGCAAGCAGCCATCGCAGAAGAAACAGACGCGCAGGGCGCCCGCCCGCGCGAAGAAGCGCAAGCGGCTCCGGTTCGCGATCGGCACGGCGCTTCTCGTGGCCGCGCCTGCCGGTGGGCTCGCGGTCGGATGTGGTCCGACCGAACGGGACATGGTCAACACGCCCGCGCCTCCCCACGTCAACGTCCCGGCCGACCCGGAGCCAGAGACCGTCGAGACTTCCAACCCCGTGGTCGAGCCGCCGCCCCCGATCGGAGAGACCCCACCCGCGCCCGAGGAGATGCCGACCGTGAACACCCCGGCCAGGCAGGAACCCCCGCCGGCGCCCGCAGGTGCAGAAGCCGGTGCAACCGAACCGACGGCCACCCAAGAAGTGACCGACCCCAACCTCCTGTTGATGCCCTACGCGCCAGGTCCGCCCTGACCGACCTCGACAGCATGCTCGCGCCGACCACGCGGGCGCTTGGTGCGATGCACCGCTTCCAGGTGCACCGCGACCCCTGGCCGGAGTTCGAGGCGTTCGATCCTTCGCGCTACGACGTCAAACTGCGTCGACATGCGGGCTGGCACTGGGTCAGCCGTGCCCAAGCGGAACATGGATCGGTGCACCAGTTCTCCGCGCTGCTGCACGCGCTCTGCGAAGCGCGGGCGCCGATGGAGATGCTCGGCGGGCTCTCCCGACTGATCACCGACGAGGTCCGCCACATCGAGTTGTGCGCGACCGCCGCGAAGACGTTCTATCCCGAGGGTGCGGACGAGCCTGGCTTCTTCAACTGGCGAACCCCGCGCGCACCCTGGCCAGGCGCACCGCAGCTCGGGTCGGAGGTCACCCCCGACCCAGCGCACGAGCACGCCGTGCGGGGGTGGGCCGCGCGCGCCGTGCTGACCGCATGTTGCATCGGGGAGTCGTTGAGCCGCCCGATGCTGGATGCGGTCGCGCTGGTGTCGACCGACCCGGTCGCGATCCTCTGTGCCGAGCAGATCCTCAAGGACGAGCAGTTTCACGCGAGCTTCGGCTGGGAGGCACTCGAGGTGTTGTGGCCGACACTGGATGCAGAGGAGCGCGCCTCCGCCCACACGCGGTTGAGCCGGGCGCTCGCCGGCTTCGAGCACACGACCTGCGGCGAGCTCCGCATCGAAGATCTCGCGGGGCGTGAAGTGGTGATCGAGGCCAGCGAAGAACCCAACCTCGGCACGCTCACGACCGAGCAGTTCGCCGCGATCTTCTACGCGACGTTGGAGGCCGAGATCTTTCCCAAGCTCCGCGCCCTCGACATCGATGTCGACCGAGCGTGGGCGGAGCGGCTCGGCGTGCGGTCCGGTGGACCGGCGGCCGAAGCCCGCGGCGCCCACACCGACCCCTGACACACCCCTTGCCCTTGCCCTTGCCCTCGGTGGTGCGGCGCGAACATAGGGCCGCCAGTCTCGCGAAGCGAGCCAGGCCCGTAGTGGCAAGAAAAGATCGGAAGTTGGGGGCTGGGAGATCGGTTCCTATACTGCGGGCGGATGCGATCGAGCCGGACGAGTGGACCTTCTGCAGCGGGCACGCTGGCGGTGTTGTGCGCGCTGTGTGCTGTGCTGCTCCAGCCGACCGAGGCGCCGGCGCAGTCGGCTGGTGCGAGGCAGCTGGTCCTGCCGCCGCCGCCTTCGGGCACCCACAGCCTCGAGATCATCAACGCGGACGCGCCCGTCTTTTTGGCCCCACGCAGAGGGGCCACCCGACGCGGCACGTTGGCCCGCGGCGCCCGCTTCCCGGTCGGCCGGCGCATCGCGTCCGATGGGTGCGACAGCGCGTGGGCGGAGATCGCGCCGTCCACCTATGTGTGCGAGCAGCACGTCCGGTACACCTCCGCGCGGCCGCACACCCACACGCACCCGAACATGCCGGAGGGCGAACTGCTCCCCCACGAATACGCGTTCGTTGCGGTCGACGGGACGCGCGCCTTCGCCCGCCCGGAGGACTACTTCACCGACGAGTACGTCGAGGCGATGGGTGCCGGTTTCGGGGTGATCGTCCGGCGTCACGAGATGCACCGCGGCGTGCCGTTCGCGCGCACCCGGCGCGGGCTCTACGTGGAGTCCGACGCGCTCCGCCGCGCCCGCGGAAGCGACTTCGGCGGAGTCGCCATCGAGCCTGGCACCCCGCTCGACATCGCGTGGGTCGGTCGACGCGGTGCCCGCATGCACGAACGGCGGGGAGGCCGGGTCGTGCGTCGGGCGGGCGCCCGTGAAGTGCTCCACGTGCGGGCCACCGAGCGCGGTTGGACCGAACTCACCGATGGCACCTTCGTGCGGACCCGCGACATCGTCGTCGCCGCACCGGCCGAACGCCCCGAAGGCGTGGCCGAAGACGGGACCTGGATCGACGTCGACGTCGACGCGCAGACCGCGGTTGCGTACCGCGGGGACCAACCGGTCTACGCCACGTTGGTCAGCACCGGGAAGAACCGTCCGAGCCACGCGACGCCGGAAGGCGTGCACCGGCTCTGGGTGAAGCTCGCTTTCTCGGACATGGACAACCTCGAACGCGAAGACCTCGAGTCCAACTACGCGCTCGAGCGGGTGCCCTGGGTTCAGTACTTCGAAGGTGCGAACGGGCTGCACGCCGCGTTCTGGCACGACGACTTCGGCCGCCGGAAGAGCCACGGGTGTGTGAACCTCGCCCCACGCGACGCGCGCGTCCTGTTCGATTTCACCGAGCCGGCGCTGCCGCCGGGCTGGACGGCGATCTTCCCGACACCGGACGAACGGACCACCTACGTCTCCGTGCGCTAGTCCCCGCAGGTTTCGGCGGACGCCTGAGGGAGCCCATGGTACGACCCTCGGGTGGGGCTGCGCTTTTCGAAGTACGAAGGCCTGGGCAACGATTTCGTCGTCGTGGACGCCGCCGAAGAGATCACACCCGACGAGGCCATCCGGATCTGCGACCGAAACCTCGGCGTAGGCGCCGACGGTGTGCTGAGCGTCGGCGCCGATCCCGCATCGATGACGGTGCTCAACGCGGACGGTTCGGTCGCCGAGATGTGTGGCAACGGACTGCGGTGCGTGGTCTGGCACCTGGTCCGCACCGGGGTCTTGCCGATGGGTGAGACCGTCGATCTGACGACCGATGCGGGACCCCACCGCGGCCAAGTTCTCCAGCTGTACGACGGTGCGTCCAAAGACAACGACGACGCGACAGCGTGGGTCGAGATCGCCATGCGCCCCGCCACGCTCGAGGCGGAGGCGATCCCTTGCAAACGCGCCCTGCGCGACGACAACCTGCTCGGGCTGCACTGGACGACCGTCGGCATGGGCAACCCCCACGCGGTGACCTTCGATCCGATCGAGACCGACGCCCGGCTCGCACTCGGACCCCAGCTGCAAACCGACCCGATGTTCCCCGCGGGGGTCAACGTCGGCTTCGCCCAGATGGCCGCTGGTCACATCGATCTCAACGTGCTCGAGCGCGGCGCCGGGTGGACCCGCGCGTGCGGCACCGGTGCATGCGCGGCAGCGGTGGCAGCGGTGGAGACCGGACGCGCCGAACGGGGAACCGACCTGACCATTCGGCTGCCGGGCGGCGCGCTGACGGTGCGGGTGGATGCGCCCGGTGCCCCCATCGTGATGCGGGGACCTGCGCGGCACGTCTTCGATGGAACCTACGTTCGGGCTTCGCGCGAATCGACCGGGAGCCCGTGAGTCAGCTGCGCATCCTGGTGGTCGCCGCCGAGCGACAAGACGCACGTTTCGCGGCCAGTGTGCTGGAGGACCGAGGCGACCTGGTCGAGGTCGTGCTCGAGGTGCCCCATGCGCTCGAGCGTCTCAGCCGTGGAGACGTGGACGTCGCGCTCGTCTCGCTCTCGCTGCCGCGGGGCGACGGACTCGCACTCGTGCACCACTTGCGCGCGCTCTATCCGCTCGTAGACGTCATCGTCCTCACCACGCCCCAGGACCTCGAAGAGGCCTCTCATGCCATGGCGCTCGGCGTGTTGCAGACGGTGATGCGTCCGCTCACCGGAGACGCACTGCTCGTGGCGGTCGGGCGGGCCCGGGAGCGGCGCATCTTGCTGGAGCAGCGCAAGCAGCTCGGTGAAGAAGCGCGATGGGGTCGGCTGCGCACGGCCACCTACGCACGCTGCGCCGCGTTCGTCGCGGAGATCGATCCACGTTCGGTGGCCGAGCGCATTCTCCAGACCTGCAGCGAAGAGATCGCGCTCGCCGCGGGCGCGATCTACGTGCCGCCCTTCCCGAATGCCACGACCTACGTGCGCACCTCGGTCGTCGCGGCAGGCGACGAGCTGCCGAACAACCTGGACGGCGCCGTGCTCGCCACGCTCGATCCGACCCAGCCGGTTCAAGAAGACGACCACGTCATTCGAATCCTGTTTCTCGGAGATCGCGATGCCTCCGCGTGTGCGGTGCTCGTGCCCGAGACGCCGCTCGACGATCTCGGCCGTGAAGCGTTGACGATCGTCGCGTCGCTCGGAACCGCGGCGCTTGCGAGCGCGCGCAAGGTGGACGCGATCGCGCGCACGGGGCTCAAAGATCCCGAGACCAGCGCGTACACGTTCGCCTACTTCGGCGACGTCGCTGGCCGAGAGATCGACCGCGCCGCGCGCCACAACCGGCGTTTCGCACTGCTCACGATCGGCCTCGAAGGCATCGGAGAGATCGCCGAACGCGTCTCCCCCGACCTACGGCTGAACCTTCGCCGGCTGGTGACCGACGCAGTGCTCAGCGCCGTCCGCGACTCGGATGTGCTCGCGCGCGTCGAGGACGACGAGTTCTACCTGCTCCTTCCAGAGACGGGCTTGCTCGGTGCGCTCGCCGCCCGCCGCCGCATCCTCGCGCGGTTCGAGTCGCTGGCCGAACTCCCATCCATGTTGACCGATGTCGGCATCCTGGATGCGCAACTCGACCTGGTGTGCGGCGTCGCCGTGTATCCACTCGACGGGCGCGATCTCGGCCGGCTCTTGCGGGTCTCGAGGCGCCGAAGCGAACGAAGCCGAGAAGGCGTGTGGCGCCGCATGGGGCTCTCGGGCCTCGGGTTCTGGGACGCGCTCGACCGGATCCTAGGCTCCGACGACGACGTCGCCGTGTTGCCGAACGGTGAGGTCTCCCTGCACCGCGACCTGGTCGGCGCGCATGGACACCGCTCGTGCCACGCGGTGGTTCCGCGCGGACTGCTCCCCCGCATCTCGTCGTTGCTCACCGAAGATGCGGTGCGCCACAAGGCACCCGGCGTGCTCTACGCGATGGGCGACGGCTCGATGACGATTGCGATGCAAGCAGCGCTCGACGTCGCCGAGACCGGGCCGGTGCGTGGCTGGGTCCTCGATCCCAACGCCGCGCCGACCGGCGCTTCTCCGCGGACCTTGCGGGTGGACGATCCGCGCATCCGGGACCGGGTGCTCCTGCTCGCGCTCACCGAGCTCGGCGGGTACCTGCTGATCGCCCGGCCACTCGAGGGCGCATCGCTCCCGACCGAGAGCGTGCTCGCGTACCACGCGAGCGATCTCGATCTCGTCGATGGTCTGGTCGCGTCCCTGCAGCGCACCTACCACCTGCAGCCGGAGATCGGATGACGGTGGATCTCAAAGCGCGCGTGCTCGTCGTCGACGAAGACTGGGACACGCTCGATCTACTCGCCCGCATCCTGCGCGAGCAGGGCCATCAGGTCGCGCTGGCGACCGACGGACAGAGCGGACTCAAACGTGCGGTCGAGATCGCGGCCGAAGTCGTGCTCGTCGATCGCAACGTCACGATCCTCGACATCCGCACCTTTCTCGACGTGCTGACCGACAACCCGCGCACGGCCGACGCGCACGTGTTCGTGCTCGGTCGCGGCGACCGCTCGGAGCTCGGCGCCCTGCACGCGCGGGCCGAACCGATCGTCAAACCGTTTCACGCCGAGGAGGTCGCGGCGCGGGTGCTCGATGTCATCCGGGCGCGGCGCGAGCCGGCGCGGGCAGCGGAGCTCGAAGGCGATCTTCAGCAAGTCGCGCTCTTCGATCTCTTGCAGGTGTTCGCACAGAACCGGCGCACGGGCCTCTTGCGGGTGGAGAGCGGCGGCATCGAAGCGGAGATCTGGATCCGCTCCGGTGCGATCGTCGACGCGAGCTGCGGGGCGGTCACCGGTGAGAAGGCGCTCTTTCGAGCGCTCGGACAGCGGGAGGGCAAGTTCATCTTCATGCCGGACCGGCCCGCGACCCGCCGGCGCATCGACCGCGCGACCGATCACCTCCTCATGGAAGCGGTGCGGCACAGCGACGAGCGCACCCGTCTGTTGGACGAGTTGCCGAGCCTCGACACCCAGGTCCACCTCACGGTGGCGCCGAGCACGATCCGCGACGTGCCGAGGCATCTCGCGGAGGCCATCGCGAGCCGCCTCGAGCAACCTCGGTCCCTGCAGGAGGTGCTCGATCTGGTCGCCGACTCGGACGTGGCCATCCTCGAGGTGCTCGTCGGGCTCTGGGGGCAGAACGCGCTGCGCGCCCACGAGGCCATCGCGCGCACCCGCTTCTGCGACGAAGAGGAGATCCCCGCGATGCGCACCGCCGCGCTCCGCCTCCGCCGTCCTGGGGTCGACGGCCCCGTCCGACTCGGGGTGGCAGGTTCCTTCGATGCGTTGACCCGCTTCGCACGAGCGCTGAGCGGCATCGAGGAGTTCCTCGTGGCGGCGGCGCGGCCCTCCGCGGTCGGCAACGGCATGCTCGGTGCGCTCGGTCGGCTTCGCCTGGGTGGCACCGACGTCGAGGTCTTCGCACTCCCGACCGACGACAACCTCCGTCCCTGGCTCGGCGCGTTCCTGGCCCCGGCGCAGACGCTTTTGCTGCTCGACGGCCACGTCGATGCGGACGAGCTACGGCTCGTCGAGCCGGCCGACGGCTTCGATCGACCGAAGACCGCCGCGGACGCCCTCCGTCTCGCGCTCGCGCCAGCCATCGGCTCGACCCGCAGCTCGGGCACGTTTCCGGCCGTTGACCCAAACGGGTGATGGTTCTGTCCATCACTTGATGTAAATCACCCACAGTGGTGAGGTCGATCCGCCGGATCGGTCGGACGTTTTTCTGTCATACTCGGCGGAACGTGGCTTGCACTGTCGCGTGACCGAAAACGCACCCCATTGAGGTGAGGCATCGCCGGCTCTACAGCCGTGTCAAATTTAGGTGATGCCAAAGGAACTCTGATGACTTCGAGCTTTTCTTGCAACCGCATCTGTGGGGCCATCGCGCTCCTTTCGGCTGGACTCTGGCTGTCCTCTCCGGTCGAGGCGCAGACCGCCTGTGGCACCACCGGGCCCGACCAGGTCGTGGCCGCACCGGGAACGATCCTCAACGCGTACTATCCGAACCCCGCTGGTCTCACGACTGTGCCGGTGGGGAGCGGCGTGGTCCCGGTCGACGCCGCGGCCCGCCGCGGCTCGGGGGTGATCGCCGCCGGTGATCTGGTCCTCCTCGTGCAGGTGCAGGGGGCGCGCATCGACCGCCGAGCCGAGGGCACGGTGAACGGTCGCTACGGAGATGGTCCGGGAGGCGACGATCGACAGGGCGTGCTGGACGAGGCTCAGTTCGTCGCCGGCTTGTACGAGTTCAACATCGCCGCGGGCCCCGTGGCGGGCGGCGTGCTGCCCCTCGTGAACACGACCCGCAACCTCTACATCGGCGACGACACCGCCGATGTGGCCGGCAACCTCGGTGGCGGCGTGTACCGGTACCAGGTGGTTCGTGTACCGACCTTCGGTGACCTGCGCGTCACAGGCACAGGCGTCGTCACCGGTGCGCCGTGGGATGGACGCTCGGGTGGCTTCGTGGTGCTCGACGTCACGGGAGAACTTCGAGTGGCCGGCCGCATCAGCGTGGACGGGCTCGGCTTCTCCGGCGGCAGCCCGGTCATTCCGTTGGTGAACGACACCGAGACCGACGGTGTCAAAGGCGAGGGCATCCACGGCACGCCGACGCGCGTCTACAGCCGCGCGCTCGGCGTGCGCACCCGGGCCACCTCCGGCATCTTCGGCACCGAGAACTTGCGCGGCGCGCCAGGCAACGCGGGTGCGACCCATCCGGGAACCGTCATCGACTCGGGCGGCGGCGGCGGCGGCGGCGGTGGTCCCGGCGGCACGGGCGCGGTCGGTCCAGGCGGAGACACCGCCGCAACGGTCGCGCGTCCCGGCACCGGCTATCGAGATCTCGACCGCATCCTCCTTGGAGGTGGCGGCGGTTCCGGCTCACTCGACGACGACACCGAAGTGGCCGCCGTCAGTGGCCAGGCGGGCGGTGGGGTGCTCTACATCCGCGCGGCGTCGTTGGCCGGCGGTGGCGTGCTCTCCGCGAACGGCGATGGCGGCGAGCGCCAGGACCAAGAAGGTGGCGGCGGCGGTGGTGGCGGCGGCACGTTGTTCCTCCACACCGAAGACACGACGCTCGGCGCCCTCACCGTGCAGGCGGTCGGCGGAGATGGAAGCGACACCGACCAAGCGGACGATGGTGCGGGTGGTGGCGGCGGCGGCGGTTTCGTCGTGCTCGCGACCCCGAGCGGCACGATCGCCGGAACGCCCGACATCGCGGGCGGCGCGGGTGGTACCGGCGGTGGCGGCAACGGCACCGGTGGCATCGGCGGCTTCCAGACCGTCTCCCTTCCGCCCCTGTCTTCCGAGTGCCCGCCGAACGCCGACTTCGATGGCGACGGCGTTCCGGACGACATGGATCCGGACGACGACAACGACGGCATCCTCGACACCGACGAGCTCGGTGTGGGCCTCTTGCCCGACGCGGACATCGACATGGACGGAACGCCCGACTGGCGGGATCCAGGCACGCCCGGGTTCGTGGATTCGAACGGCGACAACATCGACGACCGCTTCGACCTGGACCAAGACGGTACGCCGAACCACCAGGATCTGGACGCGGACGGCGACGGACTCCCAGATGTCTTCGAGAGCGACAACGGCGCACTCGACGCGAACGACGATGGCCTGCCAGACGATCAGGCAGATCGCGACGGCGACGGGGTGATCGACTCGGTCGACACCGCGCCGGCGAACCCGCTCATCGCCACCGTCACCACCACCCCGCCCGACACCGATCGAGATGGCGCGGACGACTTCCTCGACGTCGACTCCGATGGAGACGGCATCACCGACACGACCGAAGCGGGCGGCCGCGATGGAAACGGCGACGGCCGGCTCGACGGCGGCGCGGACACGAACGGGAACGGCTTGGCCGACGCGGTCGAAGGACGCCCCCTTCCCACCCCGAACACCGACATGATGGGCGCCGACGACTGGCGCGACACCGACTCGGATGGTGACGGTGTGCTCGACGCCATCGAAGGCCACGACGCGGACATGGACGGCGCAGCCGATCGCATGCCGGCCGGCGTCGACACGGACGGGGACGGCCTGGACAACGCGTACGACCCGGACAACGGCGGCACCCGCGCGCCGCTTCAGGACACCGACGGTGCGATCGCCGACTGGCTCGACACCGACGACGACGGCGACGGAATCCCCACCGTGATCGAAGAGCCGGGCGACCTCGATGGCGATGGCCGGCCGAACTACCTCGACAGCGACAGCGACAACGACGGCATCGACGACGCCGACGAGTGTCCGATGGTCATGCGCACCTGCCGAGACTCCGACATGGACGGGCGGCCGGACTACCTCGACGTCGACGACGACAACGACGGCATCCCGACCCGCGTGGAAGGCCGACGCAACAGCGACGGCGACGCGGACCCGGACTACCTCGACACCGACAGCGACAACGACGGCATCCTCGACGCGATCGAGGGACACGACGTGAACCGCGACGGCGCGCCCGACGTGTTGCCGAGCGGCGAAGACCGCAACGGCAACGGACTCGACGACGCCTACGATCCCGACGCGGGCGGCATGATGGCCGCGATCCCGAACGCCGGCGGTGCGCCGCGACCCGACTACCGAGACACCGACGACGACGGCGACGGCATCCCGACCGCGGAAGAGTGTCCGATGCCCACCATGTGTCGTGACTTCGACGCGGACGGACACCCGGGCTACCTCGACCTGGACTCGGACGGCGACGGGCTGACCGACGAGACCGAGGGCATGGCCGACCCGGACATGGATCGCATGCCGGCGTACCTCGACCTCGACAGCGACAACGACTCGGTTCCCGACGCGACCGAAGGCCACGACGTCGATGGCGACGGCGAACCGGACACCATTCCGAGCGGCACCGATCTGAACGCGGACGGACTCGACGACGCGTACGACCCAGGCGCGGTCCCGCCGAACCACGACAGCGATCCGGAGCCCGACTTCCTGGACGCGGACGACGACGGTGACGGCATCCCGACGCGGACCGAGTTCCCGCTCGGCGACAGCGACGGTACCCCGGGCCCGGACTACCTCGACGACGACGACGACGACGACGGCATCCCGAGCGCGGTCGAATGCACGACGCCCGCCGGTTGTGAAGACACCGACATGGACGGCATGCCGGACTACCTGGATCTGGACAGCGACGACGACACGCTCGCCGACACCGAAGAGTGTCCCTCGCAGCCCTGCCGCAACTCCGACACGGACACTCGGCCGGACTTCCGCGACGCGGACGACGACGGCGACGCGATCCCGACCGCGACTGAGATCGAAGACCAGGCCGAGTTCGGTACGCCGGACGACGACGACATCGACGCTTGGTACGACGACGACAGCGACGGCGACGGAGTGCCCGACCGGACCGAAGGCACCGTCGATCTCGACATGGATGGCATCCCGGACTACCTGGACCCGGACTCGAGCCCCGTCGACACCGACCTGGACGGCATCCCCGACTCGATCGAGTGCGGCGGCGACCCGGCCGACGGTTGCCCGGACACGGATGGCGACGGCGATCCGGACTACATGGATCCGGACGACGACGGCGACGGCATCCCGACCATCGACGAGTGCAGCGGCTTCACCGCCTGCGAAGACACCGACGAGGACGGCCGACCCGACTGGCGCGACGTCGACGACGATGGCGACGGGCTGCTCACTGCGGACGAGAGCGACGTCGACACCGACGGCGACGGCGACCCGGACTACCGCGACGCGGACGACGACGGCGACATCATCCCGACCGCGATCGAAGCGCACGACCTGGACGGCGACGGCGCGGCCGACACGCCGGCGCTCGGCATCGACACCGACATGGATGGACTCGACGACGCCTACGACCTGGACGATGGCGGCGTGGCACCGACACCGCCCGACTTCGACTCGGACGGCTTCAGCGACCACCTCGACATCGACGCCGACGACGACGGCATCGTGGACTCGATCGAGTGCGGCGCGATCGGCGCGTGCTTCGACATCGACGGCGACGACAGCCCGGACTACCTCGACCTCGACACCGACGGGGACACGGTCCCCGATGCGATCGAAGGCCACGACGCGGACGCCGATGGAGTGGCCGATCGGGAGCCTTCGGGCGACGACACCGACATGGACGGACTCGACGATGCGTTCGATCCGGACGACGGCGGCGTCATGGCGCCCCTTCCGAACCGCGACATGACCGAACCGGCGGACTGGCGGGACACCGACGACGACGCGGACGGAATCGACACCGCGCAAGAGGTCATGGACGTCGCCATGTTCGGCGACCCCGACGACGACGGGATCCCGGCCTACCTGGACACCGACAGCGACGGGGACGGAGCGAGCGACCTCGTGGAAGGCCGCCTCGACCTCGACGACGACGGAATCCCGGACTACCTCGACCCCGACTCGGTCGTGGTCGACACGGACGGTGACGGAATCGCGGACGTGGTGGAGTGCGGCGGCGATCCAGCGGATGGCTGCCCCGACACCGACGACGACGGCACCGAGGACTACCTCGACCCGGACGACGACGGCGATTCGATCCCCACCCGGGAGGAACGACCGGAGGGCGACCAGGACACGGACGGTGACGGCACGCCGGACCACCTGGACACCGACGACGACGGCGACTCGATTCCGACCATCGACGAGCTCGGTGCCGGTGGCGCGTCGTCGCCCAGAGACTCCGACGAGGACGGCCGGCTCGACTACCTCGATCCGGACGACGACAACGACGGCATCCCGACGTTGACCGAACGCAACGACTCGATGGCGCTGGGCAACGACGATCCCGACGACGACGGACTGCCGAGCTGGCTCGACCTCGACTCCGACGGGGACACGATGCCCGACATGATGGAGTGCTCGGATCCGGCATCCGGCTGTCCCGACTCGGATGGCGACGGCACCCCCGACTACCTCGACAGCGACTCCGGTCCCGTCGACAGCGACGGCGACGGGCTGCCGGACATCGTGGAGTGCGGCGGTCCGCCTGAAGTGTCGTGTCCCGACACGGACGGCGACGGCATGCCCGACTACCTCGACACGGACGACGACGGGGACTCCATTCCCACCCGCGACGAACTCGACGCGGGCATGCCGCGCGACAGTGACGGCGACCGGCTGCCCGATCATCTGGACACGGACGACGACGGCGACGGCATCCCGACCCGGACCGAAGTCGAAGACGGCGACGCGCTGCCTGGTGGTCCCGACGACGATGTGGACGACGACGGCATTCCCAACCGGCTCGACACCGACAGCGACAACGACGGGCTGACCGACCTCGAAGAGGGGCGTGAGGACTCCGACGGGGACGGGATCCCGAACTACCTCGATCCCACCGACGACACACCCACCGGCCCTGGCGGGTACGCCGGCGGTGGCGCGTGTTCGGCTGGGGGAAGCCACCCGGCGGGCAGTGCTTCGCTGCTCCTGCTCCTAGGGCTGTGGGGATGGCGTCGGCGGCTTCGGGGCTCGGCCCGTCCGCAGAGCGTCCCTAGGTAGGGAGGGTCCACCACAACGAACCCGGTTGGTTCGTTGTGGCGGCGAAAGATGCCATGCTCAGGCCGGCATGATGCCACTCGGGGGACGGTATGAACTCGGCGAGTCGTTCGCGCGGGATCGTGGATCGGTATGGTTTCACGCAAAGGACACCCGACTCGATCGGGCGGTCAGCGTGCAGCTGCTGGAAGGCGAAGTAGAGCCCGCCCGGCGCACCGCGCTCGAGCGCGAAGTGCGCATTCTCGGCGGCGCCGGCAACGAACCCGCCCTGATGCGCGTGTACGATCTGGTCCTCTCGTCGGACCGCGCCTACGTGGTCATGGAGCCATTGATCGGGGCGCTCGCCACCGAGGAGGTCGGGGTCGCGCCGCCGAGCATGGACGAGATGGTGGGCTGGGTGGGAGAGCTCGCGCAGGCGCTTCGGTCCGCCCACGAACTCGGATTCGTCCACGGCTCGGTCGAGCCTCGGCACGTGTTCGTGCAACACCATCAGACCGAACGGAGCGTGAAACTGCTCGGCTTCGGAAGCATCGGTACGGAGGGGGCGCTCCTCGCGGGGAGGTCGGGGGAGAGAGACCCGAACTACGCGGCACCTGCGACCGACCACCTGGACCCCCGCACCGATGTCTTCAGCCTCGCGGCGGTGGCGCACTTCTTTGCCACCGGGTCGCCGCCACCGGCCGATGTCTCCCAGATCGAGGTCGATCACTTTCCTGGGCTCGGTCCGGTGCTTCGACACTGCTTGGAGCCCGATCCCGCCGATCGTGGCTCGCTCCAGGACCTCATCGCCGAGTGGAAGCAGTTCCGAGTCTCGGTCGCTCCGCCACCGCTCGAGATCCCGTACGGCACGTTGCTCGGGGACGTCTATGAGGTCCGCGGCAGTCTCGGACGCGGAGGGTTCGGTGCGGTGCTGTCCGGGTTCGACATGCGGCTCGAGCGCCCCGTCGCCATCAAGTTGCTGCATGATCGGATGAGCGTGGATCTTCAGCGGGAAGCCCGTGCGATGGCGCAGGTGCAACACCCGAACGTCGCGCGCGTCTTCGCGCTTGGGGAGCACGACGGCTCGCCCTACCTGGTGATGGAAATGGTCGAGGGGCATTCGGTCGCCGAGTTCGTGCGCGAGAGCGGCCGCCCCGATTTCGATGTCGCCCATTCCATCATCCAGCAGGCCGCGGCGGGGATCGACGCCGTGCATCAGTGCGGGCTGGTCCACGGCGACGTCAAACCCGCCAACCTCTTGGTCGGTCCTTCGTTTCGAGTGTGCGTGACGGACTTCGGGGTCGTGCGGCCGAACGACGACTTCGCGCGGGTGTCCCGGCTCGTCGGCACCCCCGCCTACCTGGCGCCCGAGCGGGTCCGGCGACAGGTGCAGGCCAAGCTCGCCGACCGGGTCGACGTGTACTCCCTCGGTGTGGTGGCCTACGAGCTGTTCACGGGCCGACTGCCGTTCAGCCATCAGGTGCCGGAGCGGCTGGCGGCGATGCACGTGAACGACCCGGTGCCCCGGGCGAGTTCGGTGCCCGGGGTCGATCCGCTTCTCGATGCGCCCCTCCGCGCGGCGCTCGAGAAGGACCCGGCGAAGCGACCGGCCAGCTGCATCGAGTTCCGAACGCTGCTCGACGACGCCATCGCGAAGCTCAAGCGGGTGGAACTCGACCGGCGCCGCATCCTCATCGTCGAAGACGACCCGGAGTTCGCCGACCTGATGACGGTGTATTTGGAGGCGGCGTTTCCGCGCGGAGAGATCGACTCGGTTCGTACCGCGGAGGCGTGTTTCAACGCGCTCGCACAATCCACGTACGACGTGGTGCTGTTGGATCTGCAGCTGCCCGATCAGAACGGCATGGAGGTGGCCGCCCTCGTGCGTTCCGACTTCGCCTCTCCACCGCCGCTCGTGGTTCTGACTGGTACGGGAACCGCGGCCGATTGGCTCGTCTTGTCCCGGCTCGGGGTCAAGGCGTTCCTCTTGAAGCCCATCCGGCCCGACGCGTTGGCGGCGACGCTTCGACGGGTGCTTCGCTCGGCGGACAAAGAAGCCGCCGCGGCTGCCGTGCCCTGAGCGGTCAGAACGGTGAGGGTTCGATCGGGGCGTCGTCCGACAGCTGCGTTCGGAGCGCCTCGATCTCCGCCGCCACCGAACGGGTCCCCACGTCGCGTTCGATCGCCTGAAACAGATCGGCCATCTCTTGCAGGTCGAGCTGTCCGGCGGTGCCCGCGAGCCGGTGGGCGTCCGCCCGGATGTCTTCCTCGGAGCGCTCTGCCCAGCCCGCCACAGTTTCCCGAGCGCCACGAAGGAACCGCGCCCGGATCGCAGAGACCTTGTCGTCGAGGCTCGGGGGTTTGGCGGCCGCCACCGACTCGAGCAGCTCCCCGAGTTGCTCGATGTCGATCGGTTTGAGAAGGGTGCGTGCAACCCGCAGACCGTGTGGGTCCTGGCTCCCAGTCAACAGCACGACCGGGATGTGCCGGCTCGCGCCGCGCGACTTCAGTTCCCGCAGCACCTCCGCCCCGCCCATGCCCGGCATCTGCAGATCGAGCAGGATCAGGTCCGGCCGGACGGCGCCTGAACGAAGCCGCGTCAGGGCGTCGTCTCCGCTCTGCGACACCGTGACCGTGCAGCCGTAGAGCTCCGCGAGCGTGAGCGCGATCAGCTCCCGAATGTCGGGGTCGTCGTCAACCACCAGAACGTGCCGTGCGTGGGTCAGCGGCGAACCAGAATTTCTTCGAGCGGCTTGCGGGAGATGTCCGGCACCTCGCACTCCGGGTGCGCGTACCCAACCGGGATCAACAAGTAGGGGCGCTCGCGGT
The DNA here is from genome assembly GCA_034670305.1 of Deltaproteobacteria bacterium. GTDB lineage: Bacteria > Myxococcota_A > Polyangia > Polyangiales > Houyiibacteriaceae > JAXMNT01. Next base: position 89,760 of record JAXMNT010000014.1, on the reverse strand, counting down.
CGGGACGTTCCAGCACCTCGGCCAAAAACCCCATCGGGCTCGGCGTGTGGGTGAGGGTCGCGAGGCCGGCGTGGTGAAGCGCGGCCAACAAGAAGCCGGTCGCGATGCCGACCGATTCGTTCACGTAGTAGTGCCGCTCTTCGCGGGTCTCGCCATGGCGCTGGGCCAGTACGACGATCAGCGCGGGCGCCTCCTCGAGAAACGGTTTGTCCGGTCCGGTGTCGAGCGCCCGCAGGTCGTCGATCCACTTGTCCGGCGCGCGCCCTCCATAGAACTCGCGCTCTTCTTTCTCCGCCGCTTCCCGGATCTTCGTCTTCACCGCCGGGTCGGTCACCAGCACGAAACGCCACGGCTGTTTGTTGGCGCCGCTCGGGGCCTGCCCGGCGGTTTCGATGCAGCGCTCGAGCACGTCGAGCGGCACCGGCTCCGTAGAGAAGTGTCGGACCGAACGGCGGCGAACCAGATCGGTGTGGAACCCGGCGGCGCGTTTGCGCATCTCTTCGGGAGGGCGGCGGACAAAGTCCAACTTCTTCATGGCGGGCGCGGTCACGGAGCCAGGATACGTCAACCGCTGGGCCGGAAGTGCGGACGACACGCTATGCTCCCGCGCAGTGGCCTCGGAGCACGACAAGTACGCGGCGGTGTGGCCGTTGTGGTTCATCGGGATCGGCATCTTTTTCCTGACCTACGCGTACGGCATTCGGTACTCGCCGATCGGGGAACGGTTCGGTTTGGGGTTCCTGGCGATCGGCCTCACGTGGCAACTCGGGGTGCGGGTCTTGATCCGTCGCCAGGAGGAGCCGCCGATCGAACCGGAGCACCACGGGTTTCACCCGGAGCAGGGCGGGGCAGCAACGGCACATCCAGACCCCACGCCCCCAGCACCCGTTCCACCGGTGGCCCCCGTTCCGCCGCCCGCTGCGATCCCCGCGTACCAAGACGACGACGCCACGATGGTCCCCGCGCCGGCGGCCATCCTCGACGACGCGACCGCCGTGCCTTCGGTCCTCGCACCGGTCGTGCTCGAGGAGGCGACCGTCATGACCCACCTCGACGACTACGAGGAAGCCACCAAGGGCTTGCCCCAGTTCGACGACCCGACCGACCCGAACGGCTGACGCGTACCGACCCCAACGGGTGAGGCGTCAAAGATCGCACGAACCCCAAATATCTGGAATCACGCGGCTTTCTCTCCGGTTGGACCGTGCGATCCATCTCAGTCCGCGATGGGGCGCCTGAATGGCCCCGTCTTCCCAAGCCGGCCACGGTCTAAACCCCCGAGATCAGGGCGATCGGGCCCCTTCGAAGCGGTAGGCACGCATCTTGAGTAACAGCGCCTGGGGGCCTGCTCAGGCCACCGGATCGTGCGTCACGTGACGGGCGAGCGTTGACAAGCCTAGGGCATGTGGGAGAAACGCCCCTCGCATCCTCGGTTTGGGTTGGGATTTGGATTTTCGGTGGAGTCGATCTTGAGAAACGCATCTTTGCGCATTTTGCTTGGCGTGCTCATCGCCACGCTTTCGATGGCGACGGCGCAGCAGGCGTCCGCGCAGGACGAAGGCGCCGATCCCGGCAACAACGTCGGTGCGCCCGGCGCGCCCACCGTCCCCGCAGAGGCACCGCCGGCGGTCCCGAGCGAGATCGAGGAAGAACTCGAGGAGGAGGCCGAAGCGGCCGCCGATCCCGAGCCCGAAGTCTCCGAACCGGAACCCGAGGTCTCCGCTCCGGTCACCGCGCCGGCTGGCGAGAGCGCCGACGAACTCGGCGTCGCCGAGACCCGCGTCGAGGACGACCTTCGCGCCGCCGAGGGCGAAGGCGAAGAAGCGGCGACGCCCACACCGCGTCGACGCCGTGGCGGACCCGCGAGCGACGGCGAAGAAGAACTCAGCACCTCGAGTCGACTCGCGAGCGCCAACCCGACCGCCGGTCTCCCGTGGTCCGCACCCTTCACGTTCAGCCCGAGCCTCACGGTTCGAACCCTCACGCCCGAAGGCCAGCTCACCTACAACCCCAACGTCAGCACGTGGTACTCGATTCGCCCACGCTGGAACTTCACCCCCGCGCTCTCCCTCGGCTTCCGCCAGGACCTGAGCGTTCAGCTCACCGCGTCCGAGATCACGCACAACCGGCGTGAAATGCAGTGGGGCGACAGCCGCTTCGACCTCACCTACCAGCTCCCGTGGAAGCCCGGCGGGCTCCTCCTCATCCCCTCGCTCAACCTGTGGGTCCCGAGCTCCAAGTTCAGTCGGGTGATGAACCGCTACGCGGGCATGGGTGCGACGATGCTCATCATGCGCGCCAACCCGGTGCTCAACGGCTTCATCACTGGCATCCAGCTCGGCTACCTCGGGTGGGCCGGCGGCAGCAACACCCCGACGATTCGGGAGGACGGTGAAAACGGCGCGCCCGTCAACTGCCGCGGTGCGAACTCGACTGGTGCGACCGAACTCGGCCGGCAGTGCAACCCGGACGCGGGCGACGCCCTCGCCAACAAGCACACCCTGACGCTGGCGATTTTCGGGACCCTGATCCCCGCCGATGGCTGGCAGATCAACCTCAGCTTCGTGGCGCTCCCGGCCCGCAACTACGACCTCGCCGAGGCATGTTTGGGTGGAGATGTCGTGACCGCCAACGGCGAGCAGCTCTGCCTCGAAGAGAACAACGACAACCACTGGAACTGGACCACGTCCTACTCCATGAGCGTCGGCTACGACGTCGCGCCGTACATGACGCTGTCGCTTGGCTACAGCACGACGGCGATTCACCCGGACTCCGATGGCTCGATCGAGAAGATGTTCTTCAACGAGTTCTCGACCTTCAGCCTCGGGCTCCAGTTCCGCCCCTCGGCCTTCTACGTCCACGTGACGCGCGACGAAGAAGAGGACGCCGAAGAAGAGGGCGAAGAAGGCGACTCCGCCAGCCGCCGCGCGAACCCGATCGTCTTCTGAGCCTGGTTCGAACGAGCTTCGGCTCGACCCGAGACGCCGCGCCTGCCCTGCACGCGCGGCGTTTCTCGTTCAGCGGGATCGAGGCACCGCGGACGAATCATCTGCGATCCACTTGTGAAGAACCGTTCACGACCGCTTGGCGAAGTGGACCGTAGTGCACGGCCCATCGAACCCGTTCCGGGAAATTGTTCAATGATCTCGTGGGTCACCAAAGGAAGACCGGTTGGCACTGCTCTTGCTCTAGTACCACCCGTACCGACGCCCACCGCGTTCCCACTCTTCTGAGATACACCCATGAACCGAGTTGCCCTGCTGTCCCTCCTCGTCCCCGCGATCGCCCTGTCTTGGGCGACTCCCGCGGAGGCCCAATGCGACGACAACGCGATTTTCTGCGCCGAGATCGAAGTCTCGGGCAGCGTCTCGGTGGAAACGGAGGCCGCCCCGCCTCCGCCGCCGCCCCCGCCCCAGACGGTCTACGTCCAGCGGCAACGCCGCCACCGCGGTCGGGTCGTGGTCGTGCAGCCGGCGCCACAAGCCCCGCCGCCCCAACAGGTCTACGTCCAACAGCAGCCCCCCCAGCAGACCCAGACGGTGGTGGTCGTCGAGCAGGAGCAGCGGCAGTACCGCCTGCGGCCGGTCTGGCAGAACCGCAAGTTCGGCGTCACCGGCCGAGTCGGCGCGATGGTCGGCGACAACGTCCGCATGGGCGGCGCGCAGGTCGGCTTCCGGCTGCGTCCCTCCCGCATGTTCGCGATGGAGCTCGCCGCCGGCATGTACGCAGGCACCGACTACAACAACATGGACCGCACCGAGGTGCCGATCACGCTCGACTTCATGTTCTTCCTGCCCCGCGCCTCCCGGTTCCAGGCGTACCTCTTGGCGGGCTTCGGCATGTCGTTCGCGCAGACCGAGGGTTTTCACGACGGCTACGGCACGTTCATGGAGCGTGACTTCAGCTACTTCGGTGGCCAGATCGGTGTCGGCGTCGAGTGGCGCATCAAGCCCCGCTTCGCCCTGAGCGCCGACATCCGCGGCTTCATCCGGACCCGCGTCGGCGAAGACCGCGACGACGACCCCCGCCCCGAGTTCTACGACCCGGCGAACAACCGCTCGACCGACACCAGCGCCGGCGCCCGCGCCACCCTCGGAGCCCACTTCTACTTCTGAGTGGAGGCGACCTCGCCGAACGCCGCGTTCCTACGGGACGCGGCGTTTTGCGTTGGGGTTCCGACCACGGTGAGTCCTTCAAACCGCGCTCGTTCCGTGTCATAGGGGGTCGCGATGGGCGACCCGGACCGGTTCGACGAGGCGTACTACGAGCGCCACTACTTCGATCCCGACACGGCGGTCGCCGATGCGGAGTCGCTCCGCGTTCTGAGCGACTTCGTCTGCCACTACGTGCACTACCTCGACGTCGAGGTGGAGTCGGTGTTGGACCTCGGGTGTGGCATCGGGCTCTGGCGGGACGTGGTCCAGAGGCACTTCGCCGGCTGCTCCTACACCGGGGTCGAGATCAGCCCGTACGTCTGCGAGCGGCTGGGCTGGATCCAGGGCTCGGTCGCGACCTACCAGCAGCCACATCAGGCCGACTTCGTGATCTGTCAGGGCGTGCTCCAATACCTGGACGACAACACCTGCGACCAAGCCATCCACAACTTGGCGACGTTGACCGGTGGCGCGCTCTACCTCGAAGCGCTGACCCGATTGGACTGGGAACAATCGGTTTCGCAGACGGTGACCGACGGCGACGTGTTTCTCCGCGAAGGGACCTGGTACCGCGAGCGGCTCGACCCCCACTTCGTCTCTTGTGGGGGCGGGCTCTTCGTGCCCCGCAACGGCGGCGCCATCCTCTACGAACTCGAGCGCGCCTAAGGATGCGTCAGCAATTGCACGCGGGTGGCAAGTCGCCGATGGCGGGAGGCCAAAACCCGAGTCAAAGTGCTGGCATCGCTCTTGCTGTCCGTGTTGAGCCTGTTGAGCCTCTGGGCCTGTTGCCCGTAGCGCCTGTTGAACGCGTCGTGAAGGCCCGCCCCCGTAGGCGCCGGTCACCATCCATGAAACCCCTCCTCTCCTCGTTCGGTCCCTGCTTCTTGTTGGTCGTCGCCTGCGGCGCGCGGACGGGATTGCCGTTGCCGGATGAAGTCGAGCTTCCGGACGCCGGTGGAATGGATGCACGGAGCCTGGACGCGGGCGTGGATGCGCCACTGTCGATCGACGCCGGCACCGACGCGTTCGTAGACCCCGACACCTTCATTCCGATGTGCCCCGATCCGGTCAGTGTGGCCGGCCGCGAAGCCAGCATCCCGGTGGACATCATCTGGGTCATCGACAACTCGGGCAGCATGATCGACGACGTCGAGCGCATGCGCTCGAACGTGAACGTGTTCTGGGACGCGCTCCTGGACGCGAACGTCGACGCGCGGGTGATCTTCGTCAGCCAGAGTGGGTTCGCACCCGGCGCACCGATCGAGTTCGCGCGCCGCTACTACGAGATCAACGACCGGGTGAACTCCTGGGACCTGCTGCTCAAGCTGCTCTCGAACTTCAGCCGGTACGAGCGGTACCTCCGCGAAGACGCCATCACGCACTTCGTGGCCGTCACCGACGACGACAGCCGGGCCCTCCCCTGGGAGGACTTTCACGCCGAGATGAGCGAGATGCTCGGCAAACCCTACACGTTCCACTCGGTCGCCTCCGAGCGCGTGACGCCCACGATCGAGAACCCCACCGGCGCCTGCTCCACGCCTACCAGCGCCGCGAGCCGACCGGGCCACGAATACTACGCGCTCTCGGACGAGACCGGCGGCATCAAGCTCTCGATCTGCAACGAAGACTGGTCCGAGCTCTTCGAGTTGCTCTCCGAGCGCATCGCGGTCCGGATTCCGATCCGGTGCGGCTACACGCTGCCGCAGCCGCCCCCCTCGGGCATCGTCTACGACGAACGCATGTTCCGGATCTCGTACACCTCGGGCGACGATCCGACCCCGACCTTCGTCGACCGGCAGCCCACCGAAGACGCGTGTGGCGACGGCTGGTGGTACTTCGAGGGCAGCGAACGGATCGTGCTCTGCCCAGACACCTGCGCCGAGATCGAAGCCGTCGAAGGCCGCGTCGACATCGACGTCGGCTGCGCCGTCGGCGGCTGAAAGTGCAGGCGGCGACGGGCGCGAATTAGGGCCGCCAGTCTCGCGAAGCGAGCCAGGCCCGTAGCGGCAATAAGTATTCGACGCGGCGAAGCCGAGCGAAGCGAGCAAGCCGTGTCACCGGGACGGGGTTTGGGGGCCGTGCCCCCAAGAATATTGTCGCCCACACGTGCACCTGCGCAGGCCGCAGGCCGAGCAACTGGTGCACTCCCCAATCGAGCCCCGAGAGCGCCGATAGGAGCGCCTGGACGCGCGCAGCCGCCAATCGCCCCAGATGCTTCTTCATTCCATCAAGTGCAGTGGCGGCGAGCACGTGCAGGCGGCGACGGGCGCGAATTAGGGCCGCCAGTCTCGCGAAGCGAGCCAGGCCCGTAGGCGGCAATAAGTCAGCCGAAGAGTTTCTTGAAGAAGCTCTTGCGGCCGGAGCCGTCGCCGTCTTCGCCTTCTTCGCCTTCGGCGGCTTCGCCGTCGGCGGCTTCGGCGGCTTCGGCGGCGCCTTGGCCCTCGGGCGCGCCTTCGACCGGCGCGGCGGCTTCGGCCGCGAGGGGCGATTCGAGCTGCGTCATGTCGTCGAAGTCCTCGAAGCCTCCTTCGAAGTCCTCCATCGTGCCCACGAAGGTCGCGTCCTCGCCTTCGCCTTCGTCTTCGTCTTCCTCGACCTCTTCGACCAAGTCGTCGATCAACAGCTCGAACTCTTCGTCCTCGGATGCGTCGCCGATCACCATGTCGTCGAGCGCCGCCTGAACGGCCTTCTCGCCGCCGGGCACGGGCGGGGGAACGGAGGGTTTCGCGGTTTGCGGGGGCGGCGCCGAAGAACGCCGAATCGCCTGCACATCCGCCGCGCTGAAGAGCGCGGTGTGTTCTTCTTCCTGAAACTCCCCGAACTCCTCGAACCCGTCGGCGGCGGCCGGTTCCTCCGCTGCTGGCTCGTCGTCGAGGACGAGAGGCGCGACGGAGGCGCCGTCGAGATCGCCGAACAGCGAGTCCTCGTTGAGTCCGAGTTTGGGCGGCGGCGCGACCATCAGGGAGTCGTCCTCGTCGTCCAGGTCCATGCCCTGGAACATGTCTTCGAGGGTGCTCGCGGAGAGCTTCGCGGCGGGCGGGGGCGGGCTGGACTGCGCCGCGCTCTCTTCCATGGCCGCGAGTTCGTCGGTGCCGACTTCCTGGGTGATCGGACCTTCGGCTTCCAGAGCCGCTTCCGCTTGGGGCGCGGGCGGTTCCGAGGCGGGTGCTTCCGAGGCGGGCGCTTCCGACGCGGGGCGCTCGACTGGCGCCACCCCAAGCCCTTGTACGTGGACTTCTCCGACTCCTTCGGAGAGCGCTTCGAGTGCCGCGTCCACTTCCTCGAGATCGAGTCCGGCCTCGTACGCGGGGGAGGAACGGGGCGTTCCGAGGGCTTCGAGGGCGAGATCGACTTCAGCGAGGTCCATGCCGGCCAATCGTCGCCCGAACCCACCCCGAGGGCAACCTTCGACCGTGGCGGATGGCCCTCGCCGGCGCCTCCATCGATCCCTCGGGACCACCCGCCGACCGTCCGCGTCGGTTCCAGACCGGCTCCCGGCCACTGTCGACGGTTGGCGAATCGGGGCTGGAGTCTCCCCGCACCTTGTCTATGGTGCCCCGCCGGCACCACACCGGAGACAGGGACAGCCATGCAGACGACGCAGCGACAGAACCACGAGACGATCCCGGCGGTCGACCCCGCCAACGGAGAACGCCTCGGCGAGTTGCGCTCCATGGATCGAGCCGAGGTCGGCGCCGCGGTGTCGCGCGCCCGGGCCGCCCAGGTGGCGTGGGGCAGCACGAGCTTCCGCGAGCGACGGCGGGTGCTTCGGACCCTCGCGGAACTGATCGTCGAGCGACACGAATCCATCTGCGAGATCGCGGTCCGCGACTCCGGCAAGACCATGGTCGACGCGGCCCTCGGAGAAGTTTTCCCGGTGCTCGAGAAGATCCGCTACGTGCTCCGCCACGGCGAGCGCGACCTCCGCACCGAGAAACGTTCGTCTGGGATCCTCGCCCACAAGTCCGCCCGGGTGGAGTACCTGCCGCTCGGCGTCGTCGGTGTGATCTGTCCGTGGAACTTCCCGTTCCACAACCTGCTCTGTCCGCTCGTGCCCGCGCTCTTCGCCGGCAACGGCGTGGTCTCCAAGGTGTCCGAACACACCTCCTGGTCGGCCGAGCCCTACCTGGCGCTCGTGCGCGATGCGCTGGTCCGGCACGGTCACGATCCGGAACTCGTCCAGGTCGTCACCGGCTACGGCGCCACCGGCAACTACTTGGTCACGAGCGGCGTGGAGAAGATCTTCTTCACGGGCTCACCGCAGAACGGTCGCAAGGTGATGGAAGCGGCGAGCGCGGCGCCGACGGAAGTCGTGCTCGAGCTCGGCGGCAAAGATCCGATGATCGTGTGCGACGACGCGGACCTCGAACACGCCGCCGAACAAGCGATGCTCGGCGTGTTCACGGCGTGCGGTCAGATGTGCGTCGGCGTCGAACGCATCTACGTGCACGACGCGGTGTACGACGCGTTCGTCGCGAAGGTGACCGCCGGCGCCCAGAAGCTCCGCCAGGGGGTGCCCCCGCACCCGGGCCGCACCGGCAAAGCCCGCACGACCGAGACGGTCGACTGCGGCGCGATGACCATGCCGCGCCAGCTCGACATCCTCGACGAGCTCGTCGCCGACGCAGTGAAGAAGGGCGCCCGCGTGCTCGTGGGTGGCGGCCGCGCGAGCGAAGCGGGACCGCAGTTCTTCGCGCCGACGATCCTGGTCGACGTCACCCACGAGATGCGCGTCGCCCGCGAAGAGCAGTTCGGACCGATCATGGTCATCTTCCGCGTGACCTCAGACGAACACGCGATCGAGTGCGCGAACGACACCGAGTACGGCCTCGGCTCGAGCGTCTTCACCCGCGACGCCGCCCGCGGAGACCGCATCGCGCGCCAGCTCCGGACCGGCATGACGGTGATCAACGACTACGGCATCGCCTACATGATCCAGGCCCTCCCGTTCGGCGGTGAAGGCATCAGCGGCGTCGGCCGCATCAACGGCCGCGAAGGCCTTCGCGGCTGCTGCCATGTGAAAGCAGTGGTCGCCGACCGCTGGCCGCTCTCGCGCCTGCCAAGCCGCGGCGGGGTCTCGGTGTACCCGATTCAGGAGACGACCTACGCCTTGGTTCAGCAGGTCAGCGGCCTGATCTACGCCCCGGGTGTGCGCGCCAAGGCAGGCCACGCGCTCAAGGCCGCCCGGACATTTGCGGCCGAGCTCCGCGCGCGACGCAGCTGACCGAGTTCAGCTTCCGCAGTCGGTGCGGTCGTAGCGTTCGCCGCCATCGCCGACGATCACCTGACCCCCATCTTCGATGGTGTAGGTGGCTTCGAAGCGCGGGGCTCGGAGTGTCAACGTGGAACCCTCGACCTCGTAGGTCGCGCTCACGATGATGTCGTCGAAGGTGATCTCTCCGGTCCCATCGCCGTGGAGCTCGAAGTTCTGCGAACAGCTCGGGTTCTCGGGCGAACCGGTGCAGTCGTCGGGGGTGTACGTGTACGAGTTGCATCCCGTCACCGACAGTTCGGACGCGGGGGCCGGTGAGACCTCTTCGGCTTCGCCGCCCGATCCGACCGATTCCGGTTCGGTCTCGGTGGACGGGGACTCAGAACCTCCACACGCAACGAAGGTGGCGAGCGCGGAGGCAAACAGGATGCGAAGAATCGGCATGCCGAGGAGACTACACGCCCAGGCTCATCCTTGGGTTCCAAGGTCCCTCAGAGCCCGGTAGTCTCACCCGCCATGAAGATCGATCGGAAGCAGTTCCTCCTCATCGCGTTGTCCATGGGGCTCGGCAAGAGCGTGACCGGTTGCATCGTCGTCGACGATCAGCCCACCGAGTACTCGAGCGAACAGACGAGCGGGCAAGAGGTCGCCGCCACCCAAGACGGCAGCTGCGCCGAGTGGGATGCCAGCGGCGAGTGCATTGCGTGGAACGGTGGGCCGGCGGAAGAAGCTGGGTACGAACCCGCGAGCGAGTGCGTGGACTGGGATGCGGTCGGCGAGTGCATCGGCTGGGCGAGCGCCGACGAAGCGTATGGCAGCGACGATGGCTGCGCCGAACGGGACCCGACCGGCGAGTGCATCCGGTGGGATGAGGTGCAGTGCGCCGACTACGATCCCAGCGGAGAGTGCATTCGCTGGGACACGATCTCGGAAGTCTGAGACTCCGCGCCCGCGCGCCCACCACTGCCGGAACACCGGTGGCACACATCGGCGGACGGGCAGCAGCAGGGCTACGTGATGCGCAGACCAGAAGAGAAGCCGGAACGACCTTGGGGCCCGGGATTGAAGCGTTTCCGCGAGCTCTCCGATGGCCACGAGGAATGCTACGAATGTGATGGCGACGGTCTTTGCTACGTCTGCCAAGGCACTGGCGTAGACAAAGGCAAGCGCTGCCTCAATTGCCACGGACAACGGCGCTGTCTGCTCTGCCGCGGCATTGGCCAGATTCCCCGATGACTCCCAAACAGGATCCACTCGCAGGGCGGTTCGCGGCGGCGCACGCCAAGCTCCGGAGCGTGTGTGTCACCGGCACCAACGGAAAGACCACCACGACCTCGCTCGTCGATGCGATCGCGCGCGCCCACGGTGAACCGGGCGCCCGCCTGACGACGCTCGGCGCCCAGGTGGGCGAGCGCCCGATCGAAGGCGACCAGCCCGCGCAGGTGTTCCTCGGCTGCGTGGAAGAAGCGGTCCGGGTCGGGTGTCAGACGCTGGCCCTCGAGACCACCTCCAAAGCGCTCGCCGGCGGTCTGGCCGGTCGGTGGCGACCGAAGGTGGCGGTGTTCACGAACCTCACCCGCGATCACCTCGACATGCACGGGACCCCGGAGGCCTACCTCGCCGCCAAAGCGCAGCTCTTTCTCGCGCTCTTGCCGGGGGGCTCCGCGATCCTCAACACCGACGACCCGTCGAGCGCGCTGCTCACGGAGATCGTGCCGCCCCACGCGACGGTGCTGCGCTACGGGCACGAGGCAGCCGGTGCGAACCTCTGCGCCGAGGCGGTGCAGGTCACGCGGGAGGGCACGTCGGCCACGTTCCGAGGCGTCTTCGACGCCGAGGTGCAGCTGAAGCTCTTCGGAACGGTGCACGTCAGCAACGCGCTGGCCGCGGCGCTCGCGATGCATGTGCTCGGCGTGCACCACCAGGCGATCGTGCGCGGCCTGGAATCCTTCGCCGGCGTTCCCGGACGCTTCGAGGTGGTGTTGCGACAGCCCTTCGTGGTGGTCGACTACGCGCACACCCCCGACGGCCTGCGCACCACGCTCGAAACCGCGCGCCTGCTTCGAGGCCAGGGCAGGGTGATCTGCGTCTTCGGCTGTGGTGGCGAGCGCGACGAAGGCAAGCGGCCCTTGATGGGTGCGACCGCCGACGAGCTCGCCGACGTGGCGATCCTCACCAGCGACAACCCGCGCCGCGAACCGCCCGAACGCATCGCAGCGATGGTCCGGGCGGGGGCCGAGGGCCGCGCCGCGTTCGTCGAGGAGCCCGACCGACGCCGCGCCATTCAGGCGGCGCTGGAGACCGCCAGCCAAGAAGACGTCGTGGTCGTCGCGGGCAAGGGCCACGAGAAGACCCAGACGATCGGGACGACCGAACACGTCTTCAGCGACGTGGACGTGGTCCGCGCGCTGGTCGGCGAACCCGCGCGGTAGCCACCACGTCGTCGGCCCAGACCAACGTTGTCAGGCGGACGTATTGTGTGGGACATCGGGGGCATGAGTCACGACGAGAAGGTCCCCGAGGGCGAGGCGCGCTGCACTGAACATGGCGAGGACGCGGCGTGTGTTCGGACCGTGCATGCGGCGGAGCGGGACCTCGGCGGGTTCGCGGTGCGGCGGGTGCTTCCGCAGGCGAAGCAGCGCGCCGTCGGGCCGTTCGTCTTCTTCGATCACTTCGGCCCGGTCGTCGTCGCGCCCGGCCAAGGCATGCAGGTTCGGCCACATCCGCACATCGGCCTGGCCACGGTGAGCTACCTCTTCGAAGGCGCCGTCGAACACCGCGACAGCGTCGGGTCGATCCAGACCATTCGGCCGGGCGCGATCAACTGGATGACCGCCGGTCGCGGCATCAGCCATTCGGAACGTCAGACCCCGGCCCTGGTCGGCGACGGCCTGCGCACCCACGGCCTTCAGTTGTGGTTGGCGCTCCCGAAGACGCACGAAGAGGTCGAGCCCGCGTTCCATCACCACGGGCCGGACAGCCTGCCTTCGGTCGAGGTCGGAGGCGGGGTGACCGCGCGGGTCCTGATCGGATCCGCGTTTGGCGCGACCTCCCCGGTCGCCACCTTCGCACCGACGCTCTACCTCGATGTGCCCCTCTGCGCGGGGGCATCGTTCGAGGTGCCCGCGGACTACGTCGAGCGCGGCGTCTACGTCGTGCGCGGCGAAGTGGTCTGCGCCGGCCGCACCCACCCCTCCGGCGATCTTCTGGTCGTGCGCGAAGGCATGACACCCACGCTGACCGCGTCGTCCGACGCGCACGTGGTCGTGGTGGGTGGCGCGCCGCTCGATGGACCACGCCACCTGTGGTGGAACTTCGTCTCGAGCTCCAAGATCCGGCTTGAACAAGCCAAACGAGAATGGGCGCACGACGCATTCGGCGAGGTGCCGGGGGACACGGAGGAGCGCATTCCTTTGCCGGACGAAGAGCCCCACATCGAACTCGTGCCCTCGAAGGCTGGCGGTGAGTGGGTGATCTTCCAGCACGGCGAGACGCTCGGCGAGATGACGTTTCTGCGACCCGACGAGGAGACGATCGACATCGTGCACACCGGCGTACGCGAGACGCTCCGAGGGGGCGGCTGGGCCCGAAAGCTCGTCCATCGCGGCGTCGCCTACGTCCGAGAGAACGACCTGAAAATTCTGCCGCACTGTTCGTATGCGCGGAAGGTGCTCACCTCCGACCCTGCGTTCGCCGATGTGCTCGCCGAGGACTGGGAGTCAAGGCTCTGAACGCTCCACCTCTTTTTCGAGATCCTGAGCCCATCTCGACCGTCTGGACGCCCATGCTTCGATTGTATTGCGTGCTCGCCGTTCTCGGTTCGCTTCTGTCGACCGCCCAAACCGCCTCGGCCGACCCCCTGGATCGTACGGTCAACAGCGTCCTGGGAGATGCGAGTTGGCACCGACTGCGGGGGACCGACCCGAGCGCAGCGCCGGAACAAGAGCGCCTTCAGGTCCACCTGCGCTACGTGCACGACCTTCTGGTCCACAAGACCTCCGACCGGTGGAACGAAGCGCAGCTTCAGCGGCGGAGCGCCGCGCTTCGAGCACTCGCAGCGTATGTGGATGCCGGGGTGTTCCCGCGGCGCACTCAAGACAACTACGCGGGCCGCCGCCCGAGGTTCATCGACGACCGTGGCGTGCACTGCGCGGTCGGCCACTTGATGGCGGTCAGTGGCCACGGTGCGCTCGCTCAGGCGATCAACGAACGCGAGCCGTATGCGCTGGTGCCCGAGATCCAGACCGTCCTGACCAACGAGTCAGCGGCCAGCACTGCGATTCCCAAGGCCAGCACTGCGATTCCCAAGGCCAGCACTGCGGTTCCCGAAGCCAGCACTGCGGTTCCCGAAGCCAGCACTGCGGTTCCCGAGGTAAGCACCGGCGTGCGGCAGTGGGCCAGCGTCCATGGCTTCACGGTCCGCGAGCTTGCGATGATCCAGCCCGGGTACGAGCCGCCGCCAACCGAAGCATCGGTCCTGCGGGCGCTCGAGGGCATGAAAGACCCACTGACCCTCGCGTGTGCCCGCCGCGCGCCGCCGCCCGAGTCGTTCACCATTCGAGTCCGCGGAGACAGCAGCGGCCGAGCCCATCTCTCGTCCCGCGACGGCTCCGACTTCGTCGCGTGTTTCCTGGAGCACGCCGAGTCCAACTTCCGCGGCGGCGGCGCCTACGACGGATCTCCTTCGCGCTTTCGAGCCCGGCTGAGGGTCGAGGTCACCCCGCCCGCGCAGTTGCTCCAGCAGGCCCTCGAAGGGCTGTACCTCGAGTCCAACGCGACCGGCTGCTTGCCTCGGCCCGGCGCCGTGCCCGAGTACGCCTACGTCCGGGTGCAGACCAGCCCGGAGGAACTTCGGGTCGTCGTGAAGACCGCGCCGCGCAACGACGAGGTGGCGCAGTGTTTGGCGGAGCTCGTCTTGCAGCGCGTCTCACAGTTCGCCGCCGGGCAGTGGCGGTTGCGCGCCTCGACTCGACGTCCGCTCGGACCGATCGCCACCCCCGCGCTGCTCTCCCAGCACCTCGGTTCCTACGCGCGCAACTTCGCCACCGAGTGCCTCGCCGAAGACGAACCCGAGGTCGTCGACCCGGACACGCCCGCGACCCAGCTTCGCATCGAAGTCCGGGGCGTCATGGATGCGCCAGCCTTCGAGGTCCAGGTCACAGGCGGCAGTCCTGAGATGAACCAGTGCGTGGAGGCCGCGCTCGCGGAACCGTTGATGCAGACCGTCTCCGGTCGTCGCCGAATGCCGGACGGGACCCTCGAACCGTTCGCGCGCATCGACGCCGACGTCGAGGTGGAACTCGAACTCGAGGTCGAGTCACGCGCTGCGCGTCGCGAGCGGATCCGCCGCCAGCGGGAAGAGATGGAGAACCAAATGAACCACTACTGACGGCGCGTGGTACGAAGCGCTTCAGCGGGCGCCGAAGAACGCGTGCACTTCGTCTTTGCGGGCATGCACATCGCGGCGGCCGAGTTCGATCAGCTCTTCGGCATGTTCGCGATCGAACAGGATGAAACTCAGGAAGTCCGCGTCCACGCCGCCGCCTGCTTTGGTGAGCTGGCGGATCAAACGACCGCGCCACCCGCGGCGCATGAGCTGTTCGCCGCGCCGCCGGGCCAGCGCACCGATGTCCGAGGTCGGTCGGAACACCAGCGTGTCGACCTTGCGGTAGGGCGCGCCGCGCGCTTCGATCATCGCCGCCTCCAGCCGTTTCAACTCCGCGGGCGAGAGCGCGTCGTCGAGCACGGTCAAGAATCGGTTGAAGCGCTCGAGCACCGCGAGGTCGTAGCGGATCGGGTCGAGCAGGAGCGCGTCGAAGAGTTTGCCGAGCAAGAACACCGCTCCGGGATAGACCTCGGCTTCCTGGCTCTTCGGCTTCTCCATCAGGAGCGGGATGACGACGACTCGATCGACGCCCATGCGAAGCGCCGGCGCCAGCGGTGTGTTGAACCGCAGACCGCCATCGCTGTAGTAGCTCTCGCCGATCCGTCGCGAAGGAAAGAGCAGCGGCACCGCCGCCGAAGCGAGCACGTGATCCGAGGTCACGTGCGACGCGACGTGCGATCGTCGCGGATCACGGGAGGCCGGGTACTCGGCGCCCGGAGCGAGGTCGGTGAAGACCGTCGTCTTGCCCGACTTGACGTGCAGCGCCGTCACGATGAGCGCGCGCACGTACCCGGCGTCTACGTTCTTGCGAAGGCGGTCCCACGGCACGCCGTCCTGCACCAGCTTCTCGAGCTCCCGCGGGTCGAGGATCGCTTTGCCGAGCACGCCGGTGCGGCGGCGCCCGAACCACCCGAGCACATCCGGACGCAGGTGCTTCTCGAGGCTGAGCGAGCGCCAGTGGTCGAGCAGCCCTTCGATGCAGTGGTCGCGGGTGTCCGAATGTGCGGCCAGCCACGCGGCGTTGATCGCGCCGACGGAGGTTCCGGTGACCACGTCGAAGAGCCCGTGTTCGCCGATGTGCAACGCGTCGGTCGGCGCGACTTCGGTCAGCCCCGCGAGGATGCCGGCTTCGTAGGCGCCGCGGGCGCCTCCGCCTCCGAGCACGATGCCGTTGCCGCCCATGCGTCTGAGCTCGGCAGCGGTGTGGTCCACAGGTTTCGCGTCGCTCACCGCGCGAGCATAACCGAGCCCTCACCGAATCGAAGAAGCGAGTTGCCCGAAGCCGCTTTCCGCTGGGGCTCGGCCATGCATCTGAGTGGACGCCCTGGACCCCTACCACCGCGCCCACGCTGAAGTCGCGCGCCCTGACAGTGCGCGTGAGGACGCGAACCGAATCGTGCAACCGCAGTGCCTGAGGACCCCGCCAGCGGCCCTTGTTGCTTAATAGGGCGGCGGGGATCCGGCGTGTGGAGGTCGCGGCGGACCGAGGCCGTTGGGCGGCGCACGGACGGGGCTTGCTTGCCAATGCAGCATGCTGCTGCACCGCTTTGGACTGCCGTGTTCGGCGACCGCCGTTCGTTGCCCGGCTCAGGTGCTGAAGCGCAGCGCTCTGGGCCGTCCACCGCTGTCAGAAGGTGGCTGCTCAACGTGCAGCGCCAATCGCGGCTGCGTTGATCCGTACGGAGTGTCTCACCGTCTCTGGCGTGGGCCGGGTGTGTCGTCGATTGGGATCCGGCCTCGTTTTCGCCATCCGACCCTCAAGAGCCAGGTGCCGGCCTGCGGCATCGCCGGCGCGGAGTCGTCAGGACACCGGGGTGTCGAGGTCCAGCCGTCAAAGGTGCCCGCGGTGGAGCACGGGTCGACCCACCGCTGCATGAACTTCCGCCGCACCGCATGTTTGCGCGCGTTGTTGAGCACGTAACGCAGCGCGTGGCGGACCTGAGTGGGCGTCTTGAGTGCTTCTGCGTGGTAACGGTCGGGGAACAGCTTGCCGCGTCGTCCGAGATGTTTGTTGAGCCGCTTGGCCAAGCGCACCGACAGCCCTTGCATGCCCAGCGAGAGCGCCGCTGTGCCCTGCGCCTCGACGATCAGATGGATGTGGTTGCTCTGAATCGAGAAGTGAACGATGCGCATCCCGTTCCGCTCCGCTGCCTGCTCGAGCACCGCGAAACAAGCCGCACACAAATCGCGGCGGCGGAGACTTGGGAGTCCCTTCGCGACCTTGATGGTCACGTGGACCGGATGGCGGTTCTGAACCCGAGGTCGACGCAGGTGCGACACCCCGGAACGCTCGCCGTTCGGCTTCCGACCCGCACCGGATCGGCGGCCACCATGGCGGCGGTAGTGAAGACTCAACTGCCTGGGTTTTCGGGTGCGACGTGCCATTTTGATTTAGCATAGATAGCACATTCCCACGTTCTCATCCAGGCCTTCTTGCTCCGCGCAGCCACTTTTCGAGCGCGGTGACGCAGTCTTGGCGCTGCGCTTCAAGGCCTGAGCCGGGCAACGAACGGCGGCGACGAGAACACGGCAGTTCAAGCGGTGCAGCAGCATGCTGCATTGGCAAACCAGCCCCGCCCACGCGCCGTCCGCACGCCTCAGTCCCCCGAGAGGCCTCCCCGCGCCGGAACCCCACCGCCCTATTAAGCAACAGAGCCCCGCGGGCGACGGTCCCAGCGGCCGCAGCTGGCCGTGGGCAGTCCTGGATCCGCGCTGATGTTGGGCCGCAGTCCCGTCCGGACTCCGGGCCCAGACCTGGGCCCAGACCTGGCGCCCGTTCCACCAGCCATCTGCCAAGCCGGGTGTCGCAGCGGCCGAAAGCGGGTAGGTTTCGCCCACCCATGGGGGGGCCGTTTCGAGAAGCGCCGCCGAGCGCTCTGATCCAGCAGCATGGGCTGGCGCTCGCGCTTCGGGGGCGGTGTCCGTTCTGTGCCGAGGTGACGTCGCGTCCGGGCGTGCTGCGCAGTGAGCCGTGTGACGTGTGTGGTGGCGTGTTCCCGGATCAGAAGTTCGGGGAGACGGTCCAGGCGGAGCTCGCCGCGCTGACCAAGGAACGGTTCTGGATCGTGCTCGGCATGGCGCTGCTCGTGAGCGTGATCGTGACGCCGCTGCCGATGCTTTCGCTTCTGCCGCAGATCGGCGCGCTCATCGCGTTCCGGTTCTGGGTGGCCAACCCGTGCCTTTCGCTGACGTCCGGCAAACGGCGTTTCGTGGCCCGGTGGACCTTGCGGCTGACCACCACCTGGTTGCTCGCGCTCGGCAGCCTCGCGCTCTTCATGCCGTGCGCCGCGTCGGTCGAGACCGTGCTCTTGATCACGCTGCTCTGGCAGGTCGGCCGCATCTACTGTTTGTGGCAGGTCGGGCGGGAGCGCGCCGGCACACCCGTGAGTGGGGGAGAGTGGTTGTTGCTCGTCGCGTCGCTTTTCGTGATGCTCTTTGGTGTGTTCGTCGCACTCGCAGTCGTGGACTTGGTCTACGAGCTATACACCTCGATGATGGACATGTGCATGTCCGCCTGACCTTGCGGATGCTGCGCTCTGCCTCGCCGCGTCGGCATCCGCCTGACCGCCTGACCCATGAACGACGACAGCCTACGAATCATTGAAGCCGGCATGTTGGCCGGCATCCGACCCTCGCTCTCGATTGCGGTGTGTTCGCTCCTGATCGGCTTCGGCGCGGTCGAGATGAATGGTGCGTTCGAGATGCTGGGCCACCCGCTCGCGATGACGCTGGCGTGCGGCTTCGCGGTGTTCGAGTTGTTCTACGAACGAGACTCCAGCGCGAGCGCGGACGTCATCCTGCGTTTCGTCCGCGTGGGACTCGCCGCGGCGGCTTCCCTCGCGGCGGCCGCGACCATGGCGGGTCTCACCGACCAAGAGTTCGGTTCGCTCGAAGTCGCCTCCGGTGGCGGCGTCGCGATGATGATGGGGCTCATCCGCTCCACCGTCCGAGAGCGCGCGCGCGAGGTCGTGGACGACGCGGCGACGGCGTGGATTGCGCGGTTCGAGGAGGGCGGCCTCGTGACGATGGGCACACTGCTCATCTTCTTCCCGATCGTGCCGCTGCTCTTGTTGTTGGTGCTGTCCCTTGGGGCGACCGCTGGGTTCGCGCTCTCGTTCGTCGCCGATCGCAGCCTGCGCCGTCCGTGCGTCAAGTGCGGACATCCGGCGCGGGTCGAGGCGGTGCGTTGTCCGAAGTGCCAAGGTGCGCTCGAGCCCAACCGGCATCTGAGTCCACCCAAACGTTTCGCCGATCGGCTGGCCGAAGCCGCCGCGGCTGCTTCTTCGACACCCGAGTCGGAGTCCGCGTCGTGAGTGGTGTGCCCGGTGGTCCGCCGAACCCGTCGGCCAAAGGGCCGCGCGCGGTCCGGGGACCGTTGCTCGGCCTGGCGACCTCGATGGCGCTGACGATCTCACTGCTCGCGGTGCTCGTCTGGGCCACCTGCTGACGCACGCGCCGCTGGGAGCGTCGTTTGGGCATCCTTGCTATCCTGCCGCCGTGTCGACCCGCCTCCCACTCGTGCAGTGCATCGCGCTGATGGCGCTCGTCGGATGCGAAGGCGAGCTCACCCGCGTGGGCGACTTGGTGCTCGCCGACGTGGGCCCGCGGGACTCGGGCCCACGGGTCGATGGCGGACCGGGTGTGGACAGCGGCGCGATGGGCACCGACACCGGACCGACGGGCACCGACGCCGGTCCGATGAGCACCGACACCGGTCCGATGGGCACCGACACCGGTCCGATGGGCACCGACAGCGGACCGCCGCCCGGCGAATGCGCCAGCGGCCCGCTCGCCGCGCCGATCACACCGTGTGCGCCGACGCCGCCCGCATCCACCGGCGACCCGTACCAAGACTGTGTGAACCGCATCAACCAGTTCCGCTGGGAGTGCCAGTGCCTGCCCCCGCTCATGCGGTGGACCGAGGCGGAGGGCTGCGCCGACCAACACGCGGAGTACGACGCCAACGGAGCCGGCGCGCATGGCGGCTTCCGCGATCGCATCTGTTCGCCGGGCGGCCGCGCACAGAACGAGTGCCCCGGTTGGCGAAGCCACGAACACGTGATCACCGGGTGTCTGCAAGCGATGTGGGACGAGGGCCCGGGCGAACCGTTCAGCGCCCACGGCCACTACATCAACATGTCGAACACCGCGCACACCCGCGTCGCCTGTGGTTTCTACGACGCCGGCGGCAGCATGTGGAGCGTGCAGAACTTCCAGTAGTCATGGCCTACCGGGACCAAGAAGCCGCGCTGCGGGTGCGGGTGGAAGCCCTTGTCGCCTCGCGCACGAAGCTCGACGCGGCGTTGCTCGAGACGACCGACGCGCTGACCGCATCGAAAGCACGGGCCGCGAAGAGCGCCGACCGCTTGGCGACCGCGGGCCCGAAGAGCGGCCCCAGCGGATGGCGGCAGGATCGGGTGGACGTCGCGGTGTGGGTGCTCGCCACCGTTGGTTTGCTCGCCTCGCTCATTCACATCGAGTGGCACCACTACATCAGCCGCGACCCGACGGTCATCCCGGCGATTCTGTGGCTCGGGGCGCCAGGCCTGCTCACGATGGCGGTGGCCTGGCCCTACGCGGGCACCGGACGACGCTTCCAGCTGGCGTTCGCGGTCGGACTGCTCGTGGCGATCCTGCCGGTCGTGAACCTGGCGCTTGGGGGCGTGCGATGAGCCTCGCGGCTCCCGAAGGCGGAGCGCCGGGCGAGTCTCCGGTCGAGGCCCTCCAGCGCCAAGCGGAGTCGCTCGAAGCCGAGGTCGCGCAGCTGCGCTCGAAGCTCGCCTCGTCGAAACGTGCGCTCGCGGACTCCGAGAAGAAGGAAGCCTGGCTTCGGGATCAGATCGGCGAAGACCTCGCGGGCCAGACCCTCTCGCTCAAGCCGCTCGTCGCCACATTGATCGCGACCGTGACCGCGATGGGCAACGTCACCGCGGTCTACATCGTCGGGTTGATGACGGTCGGACACAGTCGGCCGGACTCCGACACACCCGGCGCGGCGCTCGCGTGGCTCCTTTGCCTGGCGGTCTCGCTCATCGGACTCGGGTTCGGCAAACGACCAGGGGCCGGCGGGTCCGCGCGCGCGCTGCTCCGACCGGTCGCGCGGGGACTCACGATCCTCACCGGCGTCGTCGGTTTCCTATTGCTGGCGCTCGGCTACGGCGGCGCGTTCTAGCAGGCTGCTGAAGAACGCCCGCAGGGCGTTCTCGCAGCCGGCCCCTTGCCCCTGCCCTTGCCTTTGCCCTTGCCCGCGGATCAGCGGTCAGGTCGCTTGATCAGCGCGACGATCGGGCTCCGATTCGCGGCCTCGCCGTCGGCGAAACACACGGCGTCCACGACGCGGGCAAGGGCACGGGCAAGGGCAACGGCAAGGGAGCAGGTCGCTTTTCAGCGACCTGCTAGGGCCGCACCGACGCGGCGAAGTCGAGCGAAGCGAGCCAGGCCCGCAGTGGCCATGAGAACTCGACAGCGTGCAGTCTCGCGAAGCGAGCCAGGGGTGTCACCGGGACGGGGTTTGGGGGCTGTGCCCCCAAGAGACAACGTTGTGCGACGGACTCCCTTTGTGTGGAAGGGAGCCCGCCGCACGAACTCTTGGGCTACTCGCAGGCGCCGTCGACGCAGCTTCCGCTGACACACCACTCGTTGCGCATGCACGGCTCGCCTTCGGGATGCCGGTTCGCGCACGCGCCAGGTACGTAGTCGCCGAGCCCCGTGCAGTACCCCGCACAGCACTGGTGGTCGTAGCTGCACGCGCCTTCCAGCTCGGCACATTCGGCCGACCGGCAGAGCCCTTCGTAGCAACGGTTCGATGCACACTCCTGCCGGTAGCTGCAGGCGGCGCCATCCGCTTTGGGCACGGTGCACACGGAGCTGCCGTAGAAGATCATCCGGCACTCGGCTTCGCCGCAGCAGGTGTCGCCGAATCCGAACCCGCAGGTGTTGCCTTCCGACACACATTCGGTGGGCGGGCCGCAGGTGCCGTCGTTGCACTGAAGCGATGCGCATTGTCCACGGACGCGACAAGGCTCCCCATCCGTGCGCTGGACCTCACACGCGCCGCTGCCGTCTTCCTGCACGATGCAGACGAGCGCTTCGCAACACGCCTCGTCACCGGGGTCGCCACACGCACTGCCCTCTGCGGAGCACTCGGGTGCGTCGGGGCCGCCGCACACGTTCTCCAGACAGTTGCCGCTCAGACAGGCGTCGTCGGTCAGACAGAACTGGCCGTCCGCCTGCCGCGGAAGACACGTGGCGTCTCCGTAGCCGATGTCGGCGCAGTAGCCGTCGCAGCAGTCGAGTCCCTCCAGCAGGCAGACGTCGAACGGCGCCACGCACAGGGGGGCGTCGGCGCCCGCGTCTCCCATCGCCCCATCGGTTGAGGGTTCGGTATGTACCTGGCTGCATGCAGCAGCACAGGCGAGCAAAAGTATCCATTGAGTGCGCACTGAAATCTCCAAGTTCAAAACATCGTGTAGACAAAGGGCGCGACGTACTCGAGGACCTGCACCAGACCGAGCAAGAGCCCGGCCAGCACGAACACCACGACCATCGGCGCGAGCCAGTAGCGACCGTTCCGAACGAACGAACGCAAGAGTTCTCCGAGCACTCGAAAGCGCATGCCGATGCGACCGAGTCGTCCCACTCGACGTCGCGGCAGCGCCCGCTTTCGGTGTTCGGTGAGCGGGTGTTGGCCGCCGCGCCGCTTGGATGGGCGCTCAGCGCGCGGGCGCCCGAGTCGGTGGCCTTGGACCTGTTCGACAGTCATCGTCGTCTCTCCGATCTTGGGGGCACAGCCCCCAAACGCTCGCTTCGCTCGGCTTCGCCGCGTCGGCGGATGTCGGCTTTGCTGATCACGCAGTTCTCGATCGCGAGGAAGTCGAGCGCCGACCTGCGGAACACGCCGTAGGCTTCCGCCGGCGATGCACAGAGCGGCTCGCCCTTGAGGTTCAGACTCGTGTTGAGCAGCACCCCGACACCGGTCTCCGCCCGGAAGGCGTCGAGCAAGCCGTGAAAGCGCGGGTTCTCGTCGGCGTGCACCGTCTGCACCCGCGCGGTGCCGTCGACGTGGGTTGTGGCGGGCAAGGTCTTGCGGCCTTCCGCGGTCACCGGCGCGACCGAGAGCATGAACCGCGTGAGGTGTTCGTCGTTGCCGGTGTCGAACCAGCGGCCCGCTTCTTCGGCGCGCACCGCGGGCGCGAACGGGCGGAAGGGTTCGCGGAACTTGATCTTGCGGTTGACCCGATCGGCCATCGAGGGGTCGCGTGGGTCGGCGAGGATCGAACGTGCGCCGAGTGCGCGCGGGCCCCACTCGAAGCGGCCCTGAAACCACGCGCCGACTTCGCCGCCCGCGAGCCTCGAGGCGACGTCGCCGAGCAGGCCGGCGTCGTCGGCGTGGTGGGTGTGCTTCACGCGGCAGTCGGCCAGAAACGAGCGCACGTCTTGGTCGGCGAACGCTTGCCCGTAAAACGGCGCGCCCATCCCGCCGCGGCGCGGCGTGCCGCCGAGCACGTGGTCGACGTAGAGCGCGGCACCGAGCGCGCCGCCCGCGTCGCCGGCGGCCGGCTGGACGAAGACGTGTTCGAAGATCCCGCTCTCGGCGATCTTGCGGTTGGCGACCGAGTTGAGCGCGACCCCGCCCGCCAGACACAGCGCGCTGGCACCGGTGCGTTCTTTGGCGCGCCGCGCCAGGCCGAGCATCGCTTGTTCGGTGACGTGCTGGAGCGACGCGGCGATGTCCGCGAAGCGCTGATCCTCTGCGCCGCCCATGCCGACCGTTCCCTGTTCGAACCGCAGGGGTGCGTCCGCCGTTCGCGCCGGTCCGAGCAAGTCGACCATGGCTGGCGTGAAGCTGTGTTCGGCGCTGCGTTGGTAGGCGAAGTACGTCGGGTCGAGCCGGAAGCTGCCGTCGTCCTTCAGCATGCAGAGCTTCTCGAACTGCGCCGCGAACCGGGGCTCTCCATAGGACGCGAGCCCCATGACCTTGTACTCGCCTTCGTTGACCCGGAACCCGAGGTACGCGGTGAGCGCGGAGTACAGAAGCCCGATCGAATCGGGGAACCGGATCTCTTCGACCGGATCGATCCGGGTTGAGTCCTTCGAGGAGTGCGCGTCGTAGATCGTGGTGGACGCCCACTCACCGACTCCGTCGGCCGTGACCACCGCGGCGTGTTCGAACGGCGCGCACAAGAAGCTCGAGGCGGCGTGCGAGAGGTGGTGGTCGACGAAGAGCAGTTGCTCCGGCGCGCAGCCGAGCTCCGCGCAGAGTTCGCTCTTCAGCCAGAGCCGTTTGGTCAGCCAGGTGCCGAGGGCGCGCGCGAACTGGCCGGCCCCGCGCGGGAACTCGCGCAACTGGGTCACGAGGATGCGTTCGAACTTCCGGAGCGGCTTCTCGTAGAAGACGACCTGGTCGACCTCGTCGAGCGTGATGCCGGCCTGCTCGAGGCAGAATCGGATCGCGTCCATCGGGAGGCGCGCGTCGTGTTTGACCCGACTGAAGCGTTCCTCTTGAGCCGCTGCGACGATCTCTCCGTCGATGACCAAGGCGGCGGCCGAGTCGTGAAAGTAGGCGCTGATGCCAAGGACGATCACGACTGGCCCCGTGCATCTTCAAGGGTGCGGGGCGGCTCCGGGGCCGCTTGCCAACCCGTGGCCGGCCGGCGTTCGGAGACGCGCTGAAAGAGCGCGAAGACCGGCACCACCGTGGCGTAGAGCACCGTGAGGATGCCGCGCGAGACGAAGTCTCCGATGCGGCGCCCGGCGCGTCGCCACGCACCCCACGCGCCGCTCACCCGCACGCGCCAGAGCGCGCGCCGCACCGCTTGGCCGTGGCCTTCGGCGATGAGTTCGTCGAGCAGGTGCCGGCTGTAGGCGACGTGGAACCGCTCGTCCTTGAGCACGTCGCGAAACAGCTGAGCGATCTCCGGCCGGGCCTCGAACTTGCGAACGAGCACCGCGAACTGCTGCGCGGCCTTGGCTTCGGCCACGTAGACGAAGGCGAGAAAACGAATCAGTCCGTACTGCGCCCAGAGGTTCTGCCGCGTGGCGTGGATGAGGTCGTAGCCGTCGGTCTGGGTGTCGGGCTCGAGGGCGATCGCCGCGGCGTGGAACATGTCCGCGTGCCGGGCTTCGTCGAGCGCGTGCCGGAAGAAGAGGCGCCGGAGTTTCGGCTCCGTGCACTCCTCGGCGGCCTTCAACATGTCGAGCGCGCTGCCCGCTTCGGTGGCGGAGAACCCGGCCAAGCGCTTCGCGATCTTGGCGTCGTCGTTCCAAGAGATCGCGAGGGCGAGGCGGGTGAGCAGGGAGGGCGACTGGGCGGAGGGGATCATGGGAGCTCCGAGGGCAACGTGTTGGCCAACGTCGGGACGGGGGTGGAAGGAACGGAAGGAACGGGATCCATGGGCGCGGATGGCGAGTGAGGAACGGAAGCGGCGTGGTGCTGCGTCGAGAGGAGGGCGTGCAGCGCCGACGCCACCGCTTGGTGCCCGCGCGGGCTGAGGTGGTAGTCGTCGGGCAAGAACGCGCCGGGCGACGCGGCGCGCAGTGGCCCGAGGAGGTTCACCGCCGGCACCCCGAGGTCTTGTGCGTCCGCGACGAAGTCGGCCGCGATCCGTTCGGTCGGGCGCAGATCCCGCGGGGTCGCCCGGTACTTGCCCCACTCGCCGTGGTAGACCTGCACATCGAGCGGCAACGCGGCGGCGACCACCTCGCAGCCATGCTCGGCGCAGATCCGGCGGGTGGCCTCGAGGTGTCGGGTGAGGCGACTGCGCACGGCATGCTGTGCCGCGTCTGGGGCGGCAGGTGCCCGGCCGAGCTCGTCGAGTCGTTCGCGCAGTTGGTCGACGGTCGAGACCCGAGGCGGCGTCGGACCGGTGACCTTCGAGAGCACCGAGCGCGCCGCGAACACGAGGTGGGAACGGCCCATCAGAAAGCTGCGGCCCCAGAACTCGGTCGGCGGTGTGCGGTCCGCGTGCTGCGCGGTTGCCCAGCCGTCGCGTGCGGTCGTGCGCAGGCGGTTCGGCACCTCGCACTCGAACCAGTCGTTGGCCACGTTCGCGACGAACACCACGTGGGTCGGGCGAAGCCGCGGCACCCATTCTTCGGCGGCCAGCACGTACTCGGTCGGGCCGAAGCTCGGGACCGCCGCGTTGAAGATGGTGCTGGCCTCGGGTGCGTCGGCGAGCCGCGCGGCCATCGAGTCCGCGTACGAGACGTTGTACCCGAACACCTGGGAGTCCCCGAGCAGCAGCACCCGCCGACCGCCGTCGGTCGGTGACTCCAGGTTCCAACTCGGCCCACGGAAGCCGTGTTCGTTCAGTTCGATCGACGTGACCCGACCTTCGAAGCTGCGGACCGCGGTCCGCGCATTCGCGGACAAGCGCACCCCGTAGCGGGCGTCGGCTTCGAAGGCGTTCAGGTACGGGAACGCGTGGCCCCGCACCGACGCGGCGACCTGCTCGGAGACCCAAAGGGCGACGCAGAGGGAGAGCCCGACGGAGACGATTCGGCGCAGGGCCGATGGCTTCGGACGCGCAGCGACCGAGCCGGTCGTCCGCTTGGGGCGGGACACGTTCGGGTCGCTGGAGGGGGCTGCTTCCACGAGAATCAACCTAGAGGTGGTGCGCGACTAAGAAAAACGATACTTTCTTGTCAAACCGACAAGGAAAAGTTGTCTTTCGCGCCGGAGCTGTTTCGTCGGTTGTCGAGGCCCGCTGAAACCCCCGCGACCCGCGAGGAACGTTGTGATCACCCGCGAACTCCGAAAACGCGCCTGGAACTGGCTGCCTGCATTCCTCGAAGTGGCCGAAGTCGGCAGCATCGTTGGCGCGAGTCGGCGTCTGCATCTGACGCCGGCGGCGATCTCGCGCACCCTCCGCCTTCTCGAAGCGGAAGTCGGCGAGCCGCTTTTCAACCGGGTCGGTCGGCAGCTCGTGCTCAACACCCGCGGCGCGAGTTTGCGCGACGCGGTGAAGTCCGCCGTCGCCGCCGTGGACGAGGGCTTTTCACGGACCCTGGCCGATCCCTTCCTCGGCCCTTTCCGCGTCGCGTCGCTCGGGGTGCTCACCGACAACTTCGTCGTGCCGGCACTCATCGAGATGAAGCGCGACCACGCCGGGCTCATCCCGGAGAGCCTGAACCTACGCACCGCCGACGCGACCGCGATGTTGTCGCGTGGCGAGATCGACGTCGCGTTCTACTACGAAGAACTCTCCGTGGACGGCATCGTGGTCGAGAAGCTCGGCGCGACCCCGATGTCGGTCTACTGCGGCAAGACGCACCCGCTCTTCCGGAAACGAAAGTTGACCCAAGCGATGGTGCTCGAGCATCCGTTCTCGATTCCCCAAGTCGGCGATACGGGGCAGGTGATGGACGGCTGGCCGACCGAGCTCCCGCGCAAAGTCGGCATGCGCATCACCCTGTTGCGATCGAACTTGCGGGTCTGCCTCTCGGGCGAGCTCCTGACCGTGTTGCCCGACGTGACCGCCGAAGTGCACGTGGGCGCGAAAGCGCTCCGGCGACTTCCGATCGAAGGCCTGCCCGACATCGAAGTGTTCGCTGGCTTGCCTGCGTCTCGCCTGGAACGCGGCGCCGAGCGCGCACTGATCGAGCGGGTTCGCACCCGGCTCGAGACCCGGCCATCCGTCGGCGGGCCTCGACGATCCAAGGCGTGATCAAACGAACGCAGATCGGGTAGCCTCGCGGCCTCTGCCCATTCGGGCATTCAAAGGGAGTGGGATTCTGTGAAGGTACTCGTCATCAACTGCGGCTCTTCGAGCGTGAAGTATCAAGTCGTCGACTCCGAGAGCGGCGCGGCTCTGGCCAAGGGCAAGGTCGAACGCATCGGAGACGAAGGCCGCACCCACGCGGACGCACTCGCGGAGGTGCTCGCCGCGGTGAAGGACCACACCGTCGAAGCGGTCGGGCACCGGGTCGTGCATGGCGGCGCGAAGTTCCACGACGCGACCGCGATCAACGACGATGTCATCGCGGCGATCGAAGCGTGTGTGCCGCTCGCGCCCTTGCACAACCCGGCCAACCTTGCGGGCATCAAGGCGGCCCGCGCAGCGCTGCCGGACGTCCCGCACGTCGCCGTCTTCGACACCGCGTTTCACGCGCGTCTGCCACGTCGCGCGCGCACCTACGCCATCGACTACGAACTCGCCGAGAAGGGCGCCCTGCGCCGCTACGGGTTCCACGGCACCTCGCATGCGTACGTCGCAGGGCTCGCAGCCGGGCACCTGAAGACGCCGCTCCGCGAGCTGCGACTCGTCACGCTGCACCTCGGCAACGGCGCGAGCGCGTGTGCGATCGAGTTCGGTGGGTCGGTCGAGACCTCGATGGGGCTGACCCCACTCGAAGGCCTCGTGATGGGCACCCGAAGCGGCGACCTCGATCCGGGGCTCGTGCTGAAGCTCGCGCGCGAACACGGCATCGACGAGACCGACCGCATGCTGAACCGCGAGAGCGGCTTGCTCGGCATCAGCGGCATCGGCAACGATCTGCGCGACATCGAGAACAAGGCGGAAGAAGGCGACGACCGCGCGCGGCTCGCCATCAACGTGTTCGCACACCGGGTCCGC
Source organism: Deltaproteobacteria bacterium (assembly GCA_034670305.1). Lineage (GTDB taxonomy): Bacteria > Myxococcota_A > Polyangia > Polyangiales > Houyiibacteriaceae > JAXMNT01. The sequence goes on along the minus strand of JAXMNT010000014.1, from coordinate 61,434 downwards.
AAGTACATCGGCGCCTACGCCGCGGTGATGGGCGGGCTCGACGCGGTCGTGTTGACCGGTGGCGTCGGAGAGAACGGCTCGGACATGCGCATGCGCATTTTGCAGCGGCTCGACTTCCTCGGAATCCGGATCGACGAAGACAAGAACCGCGACGCGAAGGTCAGCCACGAGAGCCCGGTCGCCGACATCTCGTCGAGCACTGCGCGTGTGCGTGCGCTGGTGGTCGCCACCAACGAAGAACTGCAGATCGCGCGTTTGAGTGCAGGCGTGGCACGCGGCGACAAGAAGGTGAAACACCCGAAGAAGCCGATCCCGATCGCGATCAGCGGCCGGCACATCCACCTGACCCGCGAAGCGATGGACACGCTCTTCGGCGAAGGCAGCGAGCTGACCCACTACAAAGACCTCTCCCAGCCCGGTCAGTTCGCGGCGGAGGAACGCCTCGCGATCATCGGACCGCGCGGACGCATCGAACGGGTGCGCATCCTCGGGCCGCTCCGCCCCGCGTGTCAGGTCGAGGTGTCCCGCACCGACGAGTTCGCGCTCGGCGTCGACGCGCCGGTCCGTCACTCCGGGAAGGTGCAAGGCTCCGCACCGATCACGCTCGAGGGGCCGAAGGGCACGCTGCACCTCGAAGAAGGCCTCATCTGCGCATGGCGCCACATCCACATGACGGTGGCGGACGCCGAGGCCTACGGCGTGAAGGACAAGGACTACGTCGAGGTGAAGGTCACCGGCGGTGACCGCGACCTGACCTTCGGCGACGTGCTGATCCGCGTGAAGGACTCCTACGCACTCGAGATGCACATCGACACCGACGAAGCCAACGCCGCCGAACTCGGTCGCGGTGCCTCGGGTGCGCTCATCGCGGAAGAGATCTACGTGACCCCGGACAACGACCCGACGGCGGACATTCAGCGCAAACGTTGATCGGCGTGGGGTGCGATGGAAGCAGACTCCATCCACGCCGCGCCGATGAGCCAGAGCAGAACCTGCAGAAACGTGAGCGCGACCTGGGTCACCTGTCGCATCGGTCCAACGGAGGCGGCTGTCTCTACTGAAGCGGCGGAGTGCGCTGTCTCTACCGAAGCGGCCACTGTGCCGCGTTCTCTTCGGTGACGTTCTGGCCCTGCAGATCCACGCCGTGCGCTTCCAGAACGAACGCGACGATCGCGGCGTACTCTGCCGGCGCGAGTCGATCGCTCTCACGTGGCGGCATCGCGACCGGCAACCACGTCAGCAGATCGGCGGCGGTGTGAAAGTCCGGCCGGCCTTCGCGGCTCGCCGGTAGCGAACCGTCTCCCAGGAGCGCCGATGCACGGCCCCCTTCACCGGCATCGCCGTGACATCCCGCGCAGGCGTGGGCGTAGGCTTGCTGGCCGACTTCCACCTGCGAGAGGTTCGGATCGTTGAGGTTGGGCGGTGGTGCGCTGGCGCATGCAACCACCACCACGGAGAGACAGAGCAGTCGTTTCATGGGACCAAGAGCACGAGCCGCCCGTTCCGTTACGAACGGTGTTGGCGACTGCCGCGGGTCTGAGGAACCGTGTAACGTTTGGCCTGCTCGCGCCTCTCTCCACCATGAGCCCGAGAGCCATGGCCCTCCAACCAGTCGCAGCCACCCCACCGATGCCTGACGAGACCAAGGATCCAACCGACGCCGTGCTCGTGGGTGGTGTGCTCGCAGGCGACGACGAAGCGTTCACGAAACTGATGCGTCGCTACAACCCTCGGGTGTTCCGCATCGCGCGCAGCATCCTCAAGAACGACAGCGAAGCGGAGGACGCGTGCCAGGACGCATTCGTCACCGCCTACCGCAAGCTCGACCAGCTCCAGTCGCCAGAAGCGTTCGGCGGATGGCTCTCTCGGATCGCGGCCCGCAACGCCCTACGCAGGGTCCGGCAGCAGAGCCGGGAGGAAGAGTTGACCGTGCAGGACAGCGGAGCCCCCACACCCGAGCACCGGGCCGAAGTGTCCAAGCTGCGCGTCGCGCTCGAACGTGCGGTCGACGAGCTGCCATTCCCGTACCGGACGGTGCTCGTGATGCGGGACGTGCAGCACATGTCGAGTCGGGAGGTCGCCGAGACCTTGGAGCTCGAAGTGGGTGCGGTCCGAGTCCGGCTGCATCGAGCGCGCGCCATGATGCGTCAGTCGCTCGGCGCGGCCTGGGGACCCGACGCAGAGTCCGTGTTCTCCTTCGACGGAGAACGCTGCGATCGGCTGGTCGCCCGTGTGCGCGCGGCGCTCGGCCACGACGCACCGGCCGGCTGAGGACTACGCGCTAGCAGTCACGCCGCGGCTTTGGTTTCCAACACGCCTCGGTCGAAGTGCACGTCGAGCTGCGGGAACGCGATGACGACGTCCGCCTCCTTGAGCGCATCCCAGATCGCGTGGTGGATGCGGGACCGCAGTGGCCGGATCCGCCACGGGTCCTTCGTCCAGACGCAGACTTCGAAGTCCACGCTGCTGGAACCGAACGCCGTCATCAACACGAGGGCTTCTCCCTTGGTCTTCGGATCGTGCAGCTTCTTCGCGACGGCTTCGAGCGCCGCCCGCACGTGCGCCATGTCCGACTCGTACGCGACGCCGACGGGGACCCGCACTCGGTAGTCGGCCGACTGGTGGGTCATGTTCTTCACGGTGTCCTGGACGAGGAGCGAGTTCGGCAGGAGCAGGTCTTCGCCATCGAGGCCTTCGCCGAGGGTCGACCGGATGCCCATCTTCTGGACCCGGATGATCGTGCCGCCCACGTCGAGCACGTCGCCCGGTTTGATCGTGCGTTCCACCATCAGGATGATCCCGCTCACGAAGTTCTGAACGACGTTCTGCATCGCGAAGCCGATGCCGACCGCGAACACGGCGCCCGCGGCGAACAGCGCGTTCAGATCGACGCCCACCGTCTGCAGCGCGATCCCCAGACCCACGGCCATCACGACGTAGTGCACGAGCTTCGTGACGAGCGCGATCGTGCCGGTGTCCGTCACCCCCCGCACCTGGAACCCGCGCGCGATCGCCCGCTTCATGACGCGCGACGCGAGCATGGTGACCATCACGATGGCGATTGCCGTCAGCGCGGTGGCGAGGGTGACGGTGGTGCCCGAGATGGCGAAAAGCTCGATCTGGAGGCTCTCCCCGATCGTGGCCAGGATCTTGCGCAGCGTGTCCATGCCGCTTCAGGCTGGCACGACGCGCCGCGAAGACCGGAATTGTCGGCAAGGAAACCAACCTGGCAGCGGCGCGAAGCGTGTCCCTTGGACGGTGCGCTCAGTCCCAGCGGAGGGCTTCTGGGGGCGGCGGCACTGCTTGGAACCGGTGCGCCGACAGGTCGACGACGATCTTCTCGGCGAGTCCCTCAGCCGCCTAGCCGCGGGCCATCAGAGCCGCAGCCGCAGTGCGAAGCCGGGCGTCACGACGAACCCGCCGCGTCGAAGACTCTGGTCGCCGTGGCTGCCGAACCAGTGTTCGTACGCCACGGTGACTTCGAGCATCGCGTGCACCCGGCGGAACCCCGCAGCGACACCGACCACGCCACCGAGGGAGAGCGCGCCGGCGGTGGCGGCTTCGGTGCGTCCGTCTTCGAACTCGAAATCGCCCACCACCATCTGCGCGCCGAGCCGCGGTCCGATCCAGACGTCGTAGAGGCCGCCGAAGTCGATGCCGTAGACGACCGGGACATCGATTCCGAACCGGCCGCCGCCGCCGTCGCCGTCGCGGTCCGGCACGTAGCCCCCGTACGCCGCCGCCGCCCAGATCCACGCGGGCCGGGTCGATCCTTCGCGGACCCCGGTCTCGCCCCGCACTTCGAGCCGCACGTTGGTGCCGGCGACCATGACGCCGAGGTCTCGGTGCCGGGTCAGGCCATGGCGAAACGCCGCCACCGGCACGATGCCGCCGGTCTCCGCGGTCTCCCGGTACCGGCTGTCGGCCGGACCGAAGTCGCGGAGCGATCCGACCGGAATGCGCGCGGCGCCACCCAGCATGAGGTCCGAACGTTTCTTGGGCGTGGTCGACGCACCCGAGTAGGTCGGGATCGCTGTCGCACAGGCCATCGCACAGGACATCGCCAGTGCGGCAAACCCCGCCCACGCGACGTGCTGGAGAAACGGTGTGGTGGAGTGGACGCCCACGGCCGGACCATAGCCGACAATCCGGTTTCCACCCGCGTCTATGGACGGCGCTCGGTTGGCCGGAGGGCGGCTTCGTGACGGGGCGGTCCAGAATCAGTACGGTCCCGCGAATGAGCAGCGCCCCGGCCCCCGAACACGACCTCGTCTACGGCATCGACGATGTCCCGCCCCCCATCGAAACCGCGTTCCTGGGGTTTCAGCACTACCTGACGATGTTCGGCTCCACGGTCGCCGTCCCGCTGCTGCTCGCGCCTGCGCTCGGCATCGACGACGACCCGAAGCAGCTCGCGATGCTCATCGGCACGATGTTCTTCGTCAGCGGCATCGCGACCATGCTGCAGACGACCATCGGCAACCGGCTGCCGATCGTCCAGGGCGGCACCTTCAGCTTCTTGTCGGCGACGTTCGCCATCTGCGCGATGGCGGGCCTGCGCAACGAAGGTTTCGAAGTCCGCATGCAGCACATCCAGGGCGCCATCATCGCGGGCTCGATCGTCGAGATGATCCTCGGCTTCACCGGGCTCGTCGGCAAGATGGTGCGCTTCGTCAGCCCGGTCGCGATCGCGCCGACCATCGCGCTCATCGGCCTCGCGCTCTTCAAGTTCGGCGCGCCGATCGCGGGCAAACATTGGGGCCTCGGCGCACTGACCATCGGCCTCATCATCCTCTTCAGTCAGTACCTCCGGAACAAAGCGAAGGTCTTTCGGCTCTTCCCGATCTTGATGGCGATCATCGGCGCGTGGGGTTTCGCTGCGGTGCTCACTTGGACGGGCGTCTTCGGTGAAGGACACCCCGGACACGTGAGCACGACCATCCTGGCGGAGACCCCCTGGGTGCGCGTCCCGATGCCGTTTCAGTGGGGCATGCCCATCTTCGCGACGAGCGCGATCGTCGGCATGTTGGCCGGCTACCTCGCGAGCATGGTCGAGTCGATCGGCGACTACTACGCCTGCGCACGGCTCAGCGGCGCGCCCCCGCCCGACGCCAAGACCATCAGCCGCGGCATCGGCATCGAAGGCCTCGGCTGCGCGATCGCCGGCGTGTTCGGCACCGGCAACGGCACCACCTCGTACAGCGAGAACATCGGCGCCATCGCGCTGACCCGCGTGGGCAGCCGCCGCGTGGTCCAGGCCGGCGCGATTCTGATGATCTTCTTCGGATCGATCACCAAGTTCGGCGCGCTCTTCACCACCATTCCCCAGCCGATCGTCGGCGGCATGTACTGCGCGATGTTCGGCATGATCGCGGCGGTGGGTCTGTCGAACCTGCAGCTCGTCGATCTCAACTCCCCGCGCAACCTCTTCATCGTCGGCTTCTCGCTCTTCATGGGCCTGAGCCTGCCGGAGTACTTCGCGGCGGTGCCGTTCGACTACGGCCCCGGCTGGCTGAAGGACCTCGTCAACACCCTCGGCAGCACCGGCATGGCGGTCGGCGCGTTCACCGCGCTGTTCCTCGACAACACCATCCCCGGCAGCCGCTGGGAACGAGGCTTCCGAGAAGAAGGCGACGCGGATCCCAAAGCGAAGGCGCCCAAGGAAGACGACCCCAAAAAGAAGGCTTCGTCCGAAGAAGAGTAAGCGCTCGGCACGTCAGTCGTCGGCTTCGGCGCGGAGTTCTTCGAGGGTTTCCCAGCGGGCCATCAGTGTTTCGACCTTGGCGACGCTCTTCTCGTAGGCGGTCATGGCCTTCTCATGGGCCTCGCCGCTCGTCGCACCTTCGGCCAGCGCGAGTCCGAGCGCTTCGCTCTCCGCCTCGGCGGCTTCGATCGCGGCCGCCATGCCGTCGAGTTCGGACTGCTCTTTGGCCCCGAACTTCGGGCGGCCCCTGCCTGAACCCTTCTTCTTCTTCGACTTCTTCGGAGCTGGCGGCGCGACGGACGCCGGCGCCGGGGTCTTCGCGCGCTGGGCGAGCAGGTCGGTGTAGCCGCCCGCGTACGCGGTGACCTGGCCTTCGCCTTCGAAACACAGCACCTGGGTCGCGAGCCGATCGAGCATCCAGCGATCGTGGGTGACGAGCAGCACGGTCGCCTTCAGATCGCCGATCATCGACTCGAGCGCACTGAGGGTGTGCAGATCGAGATCGTTGGTCGGCTCGTCGAGCACGAGTAGGTTCATCGGCTGCAAGAGCAGCTTGGCGAGCAGCACCCGCACCCGCTCGCCACCGCTGAGCGTCTCGACCGGGCGGTCCTGTTCTTTGTATTCGAACAGGAAACGTTCGAGGTAGGTGCGCGCGTCGAGGCTCTGGCCCTGGAAGTCGACCCGGCCGCCCTCGGAGACGTTGTCGACGATGCTCTTGTTGAGATCGAGTCCGCTTCGTTTCTGGTCGAGCGAGACCACCTTGAGCGTTTCGCCTTGGCGCACGTCGCCGCCGATGATCGCGTCCTCGACCGCGGTGCCGAGCATCGCGGAGATGAGCGTGCTCTTGCCCGCGCCGTTCGGCCCGACGATGCCGACGCAGTCGCCCTTGTTGAGGGTGAAGGTCAGCTCGTTCACGAGCCGGCGCTCGCCGAGGTCGATCGAGACCTTGTCGAGCGAGAGCAGCGTGCGACCGCTGCGCGCGACCGCCGCGTGCAACTTCACGTCGCCGCGCTTCTTCGGACCGCTCGCGCCGATGACCGACTCCGCCCGGTCGATGCGCGCCTTCTGTTTGGTCGAGCGTGCCTTCGGTCCACGCCGGAGCCACGCGAGCTCGCGGCGGATGAAGTTCTGCCGGTTCTTCTCGACCCGATCGTCGTGCGCTTCCCGTTCGGCTTTGCCTTCGAGGTACGCGGTGAAGCCGCCGACGAACGAGTGCACCACGCCGTACTCGAGTTCGATCGTGCGCGTCGCAATGCGGTCGAGGAAGTAGCGGTCATGGGTGATGCAGAGCACCGCGCCCGGCTGCGCCGCCGGATCCTGCAGGTGCCCCTCGAGCCACTCGATGGTCTCGACGTCCAAGTGGTTCGTCGGTTCGTCGAGCACCAAGAAATCGGCTTTGGAGACGAGCGCGCGCGCCAGCGCGACCCGGCGTCGTTCGCCACCGCTCATGGTCGAGACGAGCCGGTCGGCCGGCGGCGCCTGGAGCTGCTGCAGCATCGACTCCGCTTCGCTCTCCCGCGACCAGCCACCGAGCCGCTCGATGTCCGCGCCCGCCTGCGCCTGCACCTCGAGCCACTTCTCGAAGTCGTCCCCGGTCGAGAGTGCTTCCGACGCCCGCTCGTGCGCGTTCATCGCCTCGCGCCAGTCCGCCAGCCCTTCGAGCGCGGCTTCGATCGCGGTCGCGCCCTCCTTGAACTGTGGCTCCTGCGCGAGGATGGCGATCCGCGCGTCGTTGCGCAGCACCACCGAGCCCCCGTCTGGCACCTCCAGCCCGCTCAGAATGCGCGCCAGCGTGCTCTTCCCGGAGCCGTTGACCCCGACAAGCGCGACCCGTTCGCCCGGTTCGAGGGCGAGCGAAACATCCGCGAGGACCTCGCGCGGACCATAACTACGCTGCAATCCCTGAGCGACCAAGACGGGCATGGCCGGGGGTCTAGCAGAACCTGAGGCAAAGCCGAGGGTTCCCCTTGCCCGTGCCCGTGCCCCTGCCCTTGCCCTCGTAAAGAAGGAAGCGGTAGCGGAAACGGAAGCGGAAGCGGAAGCGGAAGCGGAAGCGGAAGCGGTAGCGGTAGCGGATTCGGATTCGACTCGGCCGCGCGACAGCAACAGCAACAGAGTCAGCAACAGCAGCAGAGTCAGCAACAGCAGCAGACTCAGCAACAGCGACAGACTCAGCAACAGCGACAGGCCACGCTCTCCTTCGGAGTCGCGCGCTCATGCTCTCCTTCGGAGTCGCATTCGATTCTTGGGGGCTTGCTGGCTCGGCGGGTTCTTCATGGTGCCGCGACCGGTTCTACTCCGCGGGGTCGGCCGCGGCTGCGGCTGCGATCGTCGAGTCCAGGCCGCCGGGGGGCGGGGGATCGCCGCGGTCGACTCGGTCGTTCCAGGTCTCGACTTCGTCGCCTTTGCGCTGCTCGACCATGGTGATGCAGCCTTCGACGGGGCAGACGAGGGCGCAGAGGTTGCACCCGACGCACTCTTCTTCGTGCACGAAGGGGACGCGCATTCCGTCTTTGGTCAGGTGTTCGGGCACGTCCTTCGGGAACGCGATGTGGCCGGCCTTCTTCTTCTCTTCGTCGCTCATGCCCGGCAGGTGGATGCACTGGTGCGAGCCGTCGAGGCACGCGACGTAACAGAGCTGGCAGCCGATGCACTTGTCGGCGTCGATGCTGGCGACGACGTGGTGGTTGAGATCGAGGTCGCCCCACTCCTTGTAGGCGGGCGACGCCTGGCCGACGAGCTCCTGCACGGAGCTCATGCCCTTCTCGTCGAGGAAGTCGCTCAGGCCTTCGGCCATGTCTTCCACGATGCGGAAGCCGTAGTGCATCACGGCCGTGCAGACCTGCACCGTGGTCGCGCCGAGCGCGAGGAACTCCGCCGCGTCGCGCCAGTCGGAGATGCCGCCGATGCCGCTGATCGGTTTCGGGAACACCCGCGCGGCTTGGCCGAGCAAGTGCAGCGCGATCGGTTTCACCGCCGGACCGCAGTAGCCGCCGTTGGACGAGCCGCCGCCGACGACGGGGATCGGCACCATCTTGTCGAGGTCGACGCCGATGATCGATTTCACCGTGTTGATCAGGCTGATGGAATGCGCGCCCGCTTCGAGCGCGGCGATGGCCGGTTCGGTGATGTCACCGACGTTCGGGGTGAGCTTCACGATCACCGGCGTCGTGGCGCAATCGACCACCCAGCCGACGATCTCTTTGAGCACCTTCGGCTCCGCGCCAACCGCCGAACCCATGCCGCGTTCACACATGCCGTGCGGGCAGCCAAAGTTGAGCTCGAGCGCGTCGCAGCCCACGTCTTCGACCTTCTTGATGATCTCGCGCCACTCTTCGGGCGTGTCGACCATGAGCGAGGCCACCAGCACGTGGTCCGGGTGGCGCTTTTTGACCGCCTTCATCTCCGCGAGGTTCACGTCGAGCGGGCGGTCGGTGATGAGCTCGATGTTGTTGAGCCCGGCCATGCGCATCGGGCCGTAGTCGATCGCGCCGAAGCGGCTCGACACGTTGACGATCGGGTTGCCGAGCGTCTTCCACACGGCGCCACCCCAGCCGGCGTCGAATGCGCGGCTGACTTGGTCGCCGGTGTTGGTGGGCGGCGCGGACGCGAGCCAGAAAGGGTTGGGGCTCTTGATGCCACAGAAGTCGATGGAGAGGTCGGCCATGAAGCGGCGAGCCTACCGCGTGCGCCGTCGAAACTGAACCGTCAGATCACTGTGTCGAGACGCCAGGGCGTGGGAGCCAAGTCAGCGGAACGACATGCCGAATGAGAGCTTCGCCGACCAGAACTGGAACTCGTCGCCGCCGAAGCCGCTGTTGCCGCGCAGGGCGATGTCGAAACGTTCTTCGCCGAAGACGAACCCCAGACCCGTCTCGGGTCCCGCAGAGAACTGGGCGTCGACCGACGACGACGAGCCGCCGCCTTCGCCAACGGGTCCATCTTCCGCTGCCGACGATCCGACCATGCGCACGCCGATGTGCGCGCCGAGGTCGATGTAGAACGGGAACCCTTGGGCAAACGGCCCGATGCGAAAGCTGGGGCTCGCGAAGATGCGCAGCAGCCAGAGGCCCGTGTCTTCCGACTCGTCCTGGCCGCCTGAGACCGCTACGCCGGTGCGAAAGCGAACGCCGACCCGGTAGGCGAAGTTCTTCCGGAGCTCGAAGCCAAACTCTCCAAGCGGGCCAACGGTGTCCAGAGAGCCGAAACTGCCGCCGGGCGCCTCGAAGAACGCCGCACCGAGATCGACGAAGATGCCAAGGCGAAGCCGATGGCGCCGCTCTCGCAAGACATCGCGTTCGAAGGCGGCCTGCGGGTCGGGTGGAGGACGCACGTTGTAGACCGGCTGCACCTGCACGCTGGTCGGCGCGGTCGGGATGCACTCACCAGTGGCGGTGCACTGTTCGTTCGCACCACAGACCGGGTTGCACGCGCTGACGCACGCGCCTCGAAGGCAGACGTAGCCGGAACGGCACGAAGGCACGCACGCGTCCGCTGCGGCGGACGGGTGCTCGACAACGGGCACCTGCCCATCGACGTTGACGTCGACCTGAACCTGCGCGGAACCATCGGCCTGCGCAGCGCCATCGGCCTGCGCAGACGCGTCGACGCCCACCTGCGCGAACACCGTCGCACTCTGCATGGCGGCGAACACCACCACGAACCTCGACCCCAGACTGCCCCGCATCGTTCCCCCCAACCATCCCCATCAACTCAAGCGCCACTGCTCATAACAAACCGTGAAGGTCGGGCAACTGGAGGCGAGGTTGCGGCGTCGTGGCAGTTCGGCGAGGTGGAAATGCCCCGTCTGTGTTCCATCGCACTGGGAGCAATGAATACGGGACCGGGAGGGGCGTCAGCTTCCCCTCGACCAGTTTCTGGAGGTCACCATGTTCCGTCTCGTTGCTCTCAGTTGCGTTCTCTGCGGTCTCCACGTGGGGTCGCTGGCCGCGGCTCAAGCCTCTCCTTCAGACCTCGTCGGCGAATACGACATCTCGGAGACCAGAAACGCCCCCGGCGAGTCGCGGTTGCTCAGCCTGGAACTCACGGCCGAGCCTGGACGTGCGGCGGGTGGGACAGCGAACACAGCGAACACCGAGTACTTCCGCTACCGCGCGAGGCTCAGAGACGGTCGGCAGGTGGAGAACGGCACCTGGTGGATGGCCGGCGATCGATCCGGCGACGGATACCTCATGCTGCGCCCCGATGGTGCGCGGCGTCATCGGCAGCTGGCCGTCTACGCCGTCGGAGAGACCGCAACGAGCTGCGCTTTGCGGACCCGCCCCGTGCAAGGGAGTCGCTGGCACACCGCGCCCGAACAAGTCTTCACCCGACGTGGCTGTCGTCCGGGCGCCAACGTGCAGGTCCGGGCAGACGTTGCCGTCTCGGTGATGACGACGCCAGCGAGGGTCCAGGTTCAGTCCCAACGAGAAGCGCCCCGCGCCACCGTCCGGACCACTCGGGTTCGAGAACCAGCGCCTCCCCGGGCTGCCGTCGCCCAGCCGGCCCGCCGGAATCCTCCTCGGCAAGCCGCTCCTCCGACGACCTTGACCGACCGCGAAGTGCTGAGCGCCGCCCAAGCGGACCTTCGCCGCTGCATCGACCCCACCGTGCGCACCCGCATCACCGTCCGTGCGCGCATCGGCGCCAATGGCCGCGTGCTCGAGTCCGTCGTCACCGCCCGTTCCGGACAGAACGTGTCTCCGGGCGCCCTCCGGTGCGCCGAACGGGTGGTGGCCGGCACCCCGTTTCGACCTGGCGTGCGCGGGATCACGACGCCCATCGCATTCGAGCCCTCGTGAAGTCCTGGTGTCTCGCGGGGCTCGCGCTCTGCATGTTGTCGCAGTCGTCGGGCGCCGAGGCGCAGAGACTGCGGCCGCAACCGGGCGTCGAGATCCTGCGACGTGGGCAGGGGCTCGGCGGCGCAGCTTCGCCCGACGGCCACCGCTTCGCCTACTGGGGCAGTGAGGGCCTCGAGGTCTACGACGTCCGAGCGCAGCAGCGGACCCGCGTCGCCACACCTGAACTTGGTGCCGTCCGGTGCGCAGCCATCGGGTGGTCGAGCGACGGACAGAAGGTTGCGTTCAGCTACGCCGGCGGCATCGGGGCGTACGACACGGCGAGCGGCAACGTGCGCGTCGTGCACGTCTCCCAAGGCCGCGACGCGAGCGGCATCTGCGACTTAGCGTACGACCACGAAGGCAAAGTGATCTGGCGCGGCTACGACCCGGGGCCCCACCTGGCCCGCGAAGGGCAAGCGCCGGTGCAACTCGGCGACATGGGGTTCGTCGCGTTCGTCCCCGCCGCCGGCGCGCGACGTGTGCTCCTCGCGGACCACTCGTTGGAGCAGCGCGCCTACTCGACCGACACGCGCGACAAACTCGTGCACGCCGTCGACCTCACCCAGCCCACGCTCGTTCGGCGAAGCCTCGGCGTCCGGCCTCAGTCGCTGCCCTTCCTCGACGACCGCGGGCAACGCATGTGTTACCGGGGCGCGTCGGAGCTCGAGTGCCTCGACCTCGCGACGGGCAACGTGGTGCGCCTCGGCAACAGCCACATCCACGGGCCCAACAACGCGCGGCCCTTCTCCTCCTCGGGCAACCGGGTGATCTTCAACCGCGACTGGAACCTCGTCATGCACGATTTCGAGACCGGCGCAGAACAAGTCGTCACCCGCCTGCCCGAGCCAGGCGGATCGATCAGGTTCCGGGGCGCCTCGTTCGAAGACGACAACCGAGTGCTGCTCTTCGAACACATCCAGCAGCGCCGAGCGACGCCGGCGATCATTCGAGTCGAGCTGAGCACCGGGGATCGTCAGACCTTGCTTCAAGACCGTCAGCAGTACTGCTACCTGCACGCGGTCGGCGACACGTTGTTCGGCTACCGAACGAACACCGCCGGCGCCGAAGACTTCATGCGCGTCCACCTCCCCTCGACCCGAGCCGGCCGCCAGGCACAACGCCGCACCCGGCGCCGCGGCCGGTAGGGGGCGCAAGCGCGACGAGGGCGGCTCGTTCGCGCAAACCTCTGCGTCGCCGTCGATCGATGCGAGCCTCGTCCAGCCGCGCTACACTCAGCCGCGGTGGGGTCGGGGGAAACTCGTAGGGGGAACGCGGCTCGAACGCGGAGGGCACTCCTCGCGTTCGTGATGCTCTCGTACGCTGCGACCGCGGACGAACGAGCGGGCAACGAAGTCGATGGCGGCTGCGCCGGGAGCATGGACGAATGAACAGGCAACGTTTCTCCGCGGCCCTCGGGGCATTGCTTTGCGTCTTCGCGTTCGGGTGCGGTGACGACGACACCAGCCTGCCTCCGGACGGCGCGGCGGGCGACGACGCGGGCGCTGCGGGCTGCGTGAGCGACCTGGAGTGCGACGACGGGCTGGTCTGCAACGGCGTGGAGGTCTGCGCCCGGGAGGTCTGCGCCCCGGGCGTCGCGCCCGACTGCGACGATGGCATGGCGTGCAGTCTCGACCGCTGCGTCGAAGCCCGCGGCGGTTGCGTCTCGGATGCGCCCGACGCGGACGGCGACGGCCACGGCGATGGGGGCTGCGGCGGGGACGACTGCGACGACACGGACCCCGAACGTTTTCCCGGCAACCTCGAGGTCTGCGACGAAGCGGGCCACGACGAGGACTGCGACGAAAGCACGTACGGGTTCCGCGATGCGGACGGCGACGGGTTCGCGGACGCGCGCTGCTGCAACGGTGCGTCCTGTGGCCCCGACTGCGACGACACGCTCCCGAGCGCGCACCCCGGCGAAGCGGAAGCGTGCGACGGCTTCGACAACGACTGCGACGGCGCGGTCGACGAAGGGGTCACGCGCACATTCGTCATCGACGAGGACGGCGATGGGTTCGGCGCGGAAGACGGCGAGAGCATCGACGCCTGCTTCACGCCCGAGGGGTACGCGGAGTCCGCGAGCGACTGCGACGACACCCGTGGCCACGTGCGACCGGGCGGCGTCGAGATCTGCGACGCGGAGGTTCCCCCGCTGGACGAAGACTGCGACGACGAAGCGAACCCCGACGCGCTCTGCAACTGCGAGGTAGGCGAGTCCCGCACGTGTGCGGAGGGAGGCCTCGGCGGCGCCTGTGGGGGCGGCACCCAGAACTGCATCGACGGCGGGTGGGGCGCGTGTTCCATCGCACCCGCCGCGGAGACCTGCGACGGCATCGACAGCGACTGCGATGGCACGGTGGACGAGATGCTCACGGTCCGCTGTTTCGAAGATCTCGACAACGACACCTTCGCCGTGACGGGCAGCACGGAGCTGCAGCGCTGCCCCGATCCCACCCGCTCCTTGGTCGGCGGATGCCCGCTCGGGACGACGGACCGCGCGCCGGTGGGGGTCGACGGGATGGGGATTCGCCAGCTCGACTGCGACGACGCAGACGACGACCGACGCCCAGACGCCATCGAACTGTGCAACGGCCTCGACGACGATTGCGATGGCGCGGTGGACGAGGGCCGGCTGGTGAGCTGCTACGAGGACCTCGACGGAGACGGGTATCCACCGAGCGGCGCGATGGCGATGGGGCTCTGTCCTGGACCGGGCGACAGTTGCCCGAGCGGGACGACGGACCGGGCGCCGATGGCCGGCGGCATCGACTGCGACGACGACGACGTCGGCGCCTCACCCGCGGTGAGCGAAGCGTGCAACGGACAGGACGACGACTGCGACGGCGCGACGGATGAAGGCACGCTGGTGACCTGCTACCCGGACGGCGACGGCGACGGCTTCGCGCCGACCACGGCGACGGGGACGACTGCGTGCCCCGATCCGGGGACCGGCACGTGCCCGGCCAACCAGACCACGCGCAGCCCGGCGATGGGAGGCGACTGCGACGACAGCGCTGCGTCGGTGAACCCGACCGCGGGCGAGACCTGCGACGACGACGACAACGACTGCGATGGCCTCGTCGACGAGGGGTTGCGGCTCGATTGCTGGCAAGACGCGGACGGCGACACCTTCACCAGCGGCGTCGGGCCGACCTCGATGTGCCCGGTCGCAGGCAGCTGCCCGGGCGCGCGCACGGCCAGCCCGCCCGCCGCGGGACTGGACTGCGACGACGGCAACCCGGCCATCAGCCCAGTCGCGGGGGAGACCTGCAACGGGGACGACGACGACTGCGACATGCGCGTGGACGAGGGCACGACCCTGACGTGTTACGCAGACGTGGACGACGACGGCTTCGCGCCCACGGGCGCTGGGCGCAGCGAGCTGTGTCCGGTGGGGGGCACCTGCCCAACCGGGTTCACCGCGACCGCGCCAAGTGGCGCTTCGATCGATTGCGCACCGGGCGACGCGACCATTCATCCGAGCGCGAGCGAGACCTGCGACAGCGAGGACCAAGACTGCGATGGGTTCACCGACGAGGGCGTCGCGCTGACCTGCTACGTGGACGCGGACATGGACGGGTTCGCGGCGTTCCCGGTTGCGCCGATGGACGTGTGTCCGGAGATGGGCATGTGCCCAAGCGGCATGACGCCGACGGCGCCGGTGAGCGAAGGCCGCATCGACTGCGACGACGGCAACACCGACGTGGTCTTCCTCAAGTCTTGCTGGCGGGACGACGACGAAGACGGCTTCGCCGCGACCGCCGCGTCGGAAGTCCGTTTCTGCGTAGAAGACTGCGGATGTCCGGCGGCCGACGGCTTCTGTTACACCGCGATCCCGCCTGGGGGCGTCGCGGACTGCGACGACGGCAACGACGCGGTCGTGACGCGGCGCGACTGCTGGCCGGACGCGGACAACGACGGGTACGCGCCCGCCGGCGCGATGCCGTCGCAGTTCTGCGTCGTCAACTGCGGGTCCAACCAGAGCAACTTCAACCCCGCCACGACCCTGCCGGACTGCGCGGACGCGGACTCGAGTGTGCACCCTGCCCAGGCCGGTCTCTTCACCGCGCCCGCATGCCCAGCCGGATCGATGGCGTGCACCGTGGGCAGCGGCGGCACCGGTTGCATGATCGGCGGCACCTGCGTCGGCGACCCTGCGTACTGGGACTACAGCTGCGACGGTCGCATCGACACCGAGCCGCCGCCGTGCAGCCAAATCACGGACGAAGCCGTCTGCGACACGTCGGTCCGTCCCGAGTACCCCCACCTCGACCACATCTTCTGTGGCCGGCTGCGGAACCTCTTCAACTGTCGTTGGTCCTCAGGCACAGGAACCTGCGCGACCACAGGCAGCGCGGTCGGATCCATCGTCATCAGCTGCCGCTAGAGCGCCGACAGTTGGCGGTGTCGATGAGGGTGTTCATGTAAGCCCGCCGAAGGCTTCTGTGCCGTAGCCTTGGGCGTGGTCTCGCCTGCGGTTGCTTCGTCACCCGTCGGCGCCCGTTCAGTTTTGGGAGAGTTCAGAAGAGTTCCGATGAGTGTGGGGGAGTTCCGTCGCAGAGACCGGCGTCGTCTCGTTCACCGGCAGCGACGTGGAGCCGCTCGAACTCGGTGGGCGCAAGTGATCCTCGGTCGCTCTCCGACTCTCTGTGTTCCTCCCCCACACTCCCCCGAACTCCTTGCGCCGCGATGGACGCGCGAGAGGAGGCGCGTTCCCAAGACGCGGAGACCGCAGGAGTGATCACGCATGCGCCGTTTCAGCCGCCTCCAGCACAGGACCATCCGCCTGTTGGAGTTCTCGTGGGCGGGGCTCTCCTGCTTGGTGGTCGGTCCTCGCGGACTCCTGGCTTGTTCCGTTCAACTTCGAGAGTTCAGGGGAGTTCAGGTGCGTGTGGAGGAGTTCCTTCGCAGAGAAGCACGGGTGCTCAGCTATGCTCGTCATGTGAAGAAGCATGACGTGTACGTGCGCGTGCATTGGCGGCGCAGCGATTCTCGTGTCGTCCTGCTGGCTCATGTCGTCTTCGCCGCCGGACGCGCGGCCTGCGTCTGCGGCAGCGCGCTCGACAGCGACGACGCCGGGACCCTTGGACACGCGCTCGAGCAGCACCTCGCGTTCGCCCTCGGACACGACGTCGCGCAGGTCGCCGCAGATGCACGCGCCGGACGTGAGAACTCGGTGTCGGTTCCGCCGTGCCTTGATTCGTTCCCCGCGCTGTTGCGCGGCCCTGCCGCCGCCCACGCCCAGTTCGCGATCGCCGAGCTTGTCCATCGCCCTGGAACGAAGAGTCGCCGGCTCGTCCGCACGGCGCTCTCACCACACCGCGGCTGCGAGCAACCGGGCGACACCATCCGCATCCCGCTCCGCGCCGACCCCAAGACGCTCGGAAGCGCCGTTCTCGGGTTCCTGAAGGGGCAACCGGCGTGAACAAAGCCGAGGGGGTTCCGTCTCCATCGCACCCAGAGGACAGGCGCCGCGGGCCGACCACGGCAGGCCGCTGAGATCGTGGGCGGTCCCACATCGGTGAAAAGGGCGCACACGCGACGAAGTGACCACCCACATGGATGCGTCAGCAGCGATCCACCTGTCGGAGTTCTCGTGCGCCAGCACACGTACGATGATTCGCCTGTCGGAGATCACACGGGTTCCATCCAACTCGAACGGTCGCGGCACCGTCTGGGGTGCGTCATTCTCTCGTCATGGTCCTGCACGGTGGATGCCTTTGCGACGACATCACGTTCACCCTCGATGGCGAGATCACGGACGTCACGCATTGCTACTGCAGCATGTGCAGGCGCCAGTCCGGCGCCGGCCTTCAGACGTTCGTCTCGGTCTGGACAGACGATCTGAACTGGACCGGACGACCCAAGCTCTACCGTTCCTCCGAGTTCGCGACGCGTGCTTGTTGCCAATCACGACTGGCTTCACCCCGGCCAGGAGCACGGGGTTCAGGGATCGCTCAGAACGAAGAGCTGATCGCCCGCGCCGCCAGCTTGCCGTGCTGCGCGGCGTTCACCACTTCGGCCCCGCCGTTCACGCAGTCGCCGCCCGCGTACACCTTCGCGTGCCCGGTGCGGCTCGTCGCGGGGTCCACGACCACACGGCCCTTGGCGTCGAGCTTCACGCCCTCGAACGCCTCGGCCAGCTTGGTCAGTCGCGCCTGCCCGATCGCGATCGCGATCAGATCGCAGGCCAAAACTTCTTCGCCTTCGCCGTTGGTCTTCGACACCCGCAGGCCGGTGACTTTGCCTGACCCGTCGCGTTCCACAGCCACCGGCTGGCGGTACTCGACGAGGCGGACGTCTTCGGTGCGGGCTCCGTACATCTCGTGGACGTAGCCGGACATCTCTTTCTCGCTCTTGCGGTAGACCATCGAGACGTTCTTCACGCCGAGCAGGGCGAGCTCTCGGGCGACGTCGATGGCGGTGTTGCCGGCGCCGACGATGATGGCGGTCTCGATGTCGTCCAGCGACAAGGAGGCGTCACTCTTGATGCGCTCGATGTAGTGGACGGCGCCGACGACGCCTTCGCCGTCTTCGCCGGGCACGCCGAGCTGGTTGTCGGGGCCGAGGCCGATGCCGATGAACACGGCGTCGAAGTCGGCGAGGAGCGAGGCGGTCGAGACTTGGCCTTCGCCGGCTTCGCCGCTGACCACCGTCACGCCGGTGCGGAGCTCGATGTCGCCGAGGTTGAGGATGAAGTCGATCTCGCGGAGCGCGTCGGTGCCCTGGAGTTTGTAGGGCGCGATGCCGAGGGTGTTGAGGCCGCCGGGGACCTTCTTCTGTTCGAAGATCACGACCGAGTGTCCGTCGAGCGCGAGGTGGCCGGCCGCGGCCAAGGACGCGGGGCCGCCGCCGATGCACGCGATGCGTTTGCCGGTCGCTGCCGCGCGGGTGCGGGCGATGAGATCCGGATCTTTGGAGAGCGCGTTCTCGGTCGCGTAGCGCTGCAGGCGGCCGATGGCGATCGGCGGGCGCTCCCAGTCGTTGTAGACGCAGGCGCCGGCGCACAGCACTTCGACCGGGCAGACGCGGGCGCAGGAGTAGCCGAGGAGGTTGTCGGCCAGGATGGTGCGGGCGGAGCCCTTCACGTTGTCCGTGGCGATCTTCCGGATGAACTCCGGGATGTCGATGCCGGTCGGGCACGCCTGCACACACGGCGCGTCGGAGCAGTAGATGCACCGGCTGGCTTCCGTGAAGGCCTCGTGTTTCGTGTAGAGCGGCTTCTTCTCGCCGAGCTTCGCTTCGAGCCGGTCGTCCGGCAGCGTCCAAACAGGTTTGCCCATCGGCGAGAGGCTACGACACGAGGCCGCGATCGAGAAGCACGGGTTCGAGAAGCGGGTTCGAGAAGACTTGCCAGCGCCAAAGGCGCGATGCCCGCGGGGTGACGTCGAACACTCCACGACCCACACTGGCGCCCATGTACCGCGCCGAAGGAGAGCCGCTGGTCGCGCACCGCGCCGCGGCGATGATGTCGAGCGTGCGCACGTTCGGCGCGAGCACGCCCCTGCTCGCCGCCTCGTTGATCAGCTGGCGCCAGGAGCTGGTCTTGCTCGTCGTCGTCTGCGGCGTGACCGCGCTCGCCTCCGGCTACAGCACCTGGCGTGCGCTTCGGGAACTCAAGCACCCCGCCTCCGAACACTTCACGCTCGAAGGGCAGCTGCTGACCAGGTTCGTCGGCGGGCGGAAACACGCGAGCCTCGACCAACGGCACGTGCGCACGATGATGCAGAACCGCAGCGCGTTCGCCGCGTACGGCCGCGGTACGCAGATCATCGTGCCGAGGATCACGGAGGGTTTCGACGAACTCATGGGCCGGCTCAGCGCATGGGGATCCGTCGCCACACCGGCCAGCATCGGCAAGTCGGCGTTGGGCGAAGCCGGCTTCAAGGGCGCCTTCTTCGCGGTGCTGGCGGTTGGCGCCGTCGCGTACTTCGTCCTCGTCACCGGTACGTGGAAGTCCATGGTCATGCTCCTGCCGGCCGGCCTGGTCCCCGCGGAGCTGCTCGGGCGCTGGGCGGTGAAGGCCGCCCGGACGAGGGCACTCACCACGTTCTGATGACGAACCGGTACTTCTCGAACCCGGGGAGCTGCAGGACCGCAGACCGCAGAGCTGGACCGCAGAGCTGCAGGACCGCAGGACCGCAGGACCGCAGGACCGCACCGCGGGCAAGGGCAGGGGCAAGGGCATCGCGCCTTTGGCGCTGGCAAGGGAGCTGCAGGACCGCAGAGCTGCAGGACCGCAGAGCTGCAGGACCGCAGAGCCGGACCCGTGCCGACCCTTGCCCTTGCCCTTGCCCGCGGTTGGGTCTGAACCGGGGACATAGGTGACACTCTTGGGACGCCAGAAGCTCTGGTCTCCGGAACCGCAGAACCGCAACGCGGGCAAGGGCAGGGGCAAGGGCATCGCGCCTTTGGCGCTGGCAAGGGAGCCGCCCCGGGCGGCTACGCCTTCATCGCGGCGAAGCTTTCCTCGAGGATGCCCATCGCTTCGGTGATCTCGTCCGCGGTGATGTTCAACGCGGGGCTGATGCGGCAGACGTTGCCGTGGAGGCCGCCCTTGCCGATCAAGAGGCCGCGCTTCTTGGTCTCTTCGAGCAGCCGCGCTTGGGCCTTGGGGTTCGGGGTGCGGTCTTTGGTGGTCTCGTCGACGACGAGCTCGATCGCTTGCATCAGCCCCTTGCCGCGGACGTCGCCGATGAGCTTCGGGTGTGCGGCTTGGAGCTTCTTGAGGCCGGCGTTGAGTTCCACGCCGCGGTCGGCCGCGTTCTGGAGGAGGTCGTCCTCTTCGATGATGTCGATGACGGCGTTGGCGGCGGCGGTGCTGAGCGGGTTGCCGCCGAAGGTGCTGATGGTGCCCTTGGTGAACGAGTCGGCGATCATCGGGGTCGCGATGCAGGCCGCGAGCGGCAGGCCGTTCGCGATGCCCTTGGCCATCGTCATCATGTCCGGCTCGACGCCGTACTGCTCGATGCCCCACATGGTGCCGGTGCGGCCGAAGCCGGTCTGGACTTCGTCGCTGATGAAGACGCCGCCGTAGCGGCGCACGATCTCGGCCGCGATCTCGAAGTACTCCTTCGGCGGCGTGATGAAGCCGCCGACGCCTTGGATCGGTTCGGCGAGCATGCCGGCGACGCGGCCGACCGTGGTGGTCTGGATGAGCTCTTCGATGTCCTTGGCGCACGCGACGCCGCAGCTCGGGTACTCGAGCTTGAAGGGGCAGCGGTAGCAGTAGGGGGAGGGCGCTTGTTTGATCGCGGCGATCTGGGTGGGCAGCGCGCGGTAGCCGGAGTGCGCGGTCATCGCCTGGGCGAGCGCGCTGCGGCCGGAGTAGCCGTGGCGGAGCGTGACGAGCTCGGTGTTGCCGGTCGCGACCTGCGCCATCATCACCGCGGTCTCGTCCGCTTCGGTGCCGCTCGCGGTGAAGAACGACTTCTGGAGCTGACCGGGCGTGATGCGCGCGAGTTTCTCGGCGAGCTCGACGATGGGGATCGTCGGGTAGAGCGTCGAGACGTGTCCGAGGCGCTGCATCTGCGCGATGACCGCGTCGTTCACCTTCGGGTTGCAGTGCCCGACCGAGACCGTGAGGATGCCGCCGAAGAAGTCGAGGTACTCGTTGCCGTCGAGATCCTTCAGGCGGGTCCCGCTCCCTTCCGAGAGCACGACCGACTCTTCGTAGAAGTTGGCCACGGAGGGGAAGAGAAACTCTTTGTGCTTCTTGCGGACGTCGTCGCTGTTCATGAGGCGGCAACGATGCCTCAAACCCGGCGGCCCGTCGACGGTGTTTGCTGCCATCACGGGCCTGGCTCGGTTTGCGAGACTGGCGGCCTAGGTCGACGGAACGGTGGAGGGTCGGGGGGCGGCACGGCCTGTCTCTCCGAATGGCCTTCGGAGCGCCATCGGAAGCCGACCGAAGCGGCCAGCATCGCGAAGCCGGAGGCGACGACGAAGCCGCCCCACTCCAGCGAAGTTGCCGGGAGTCGCAGCACGTCGACTGCCACCAGCAGGTGCAGGTACACGGGGGCCAGCGGTGCGGCCAGCCAGGCGTTGCTTTTGGCGCGGGCGAGCAGGACGAGCGCGACGGTGAGGCCGAAGAGCGCGCACAGCACCGCGGCGGTGGCGTACGAAGTGGTTCCGAACGAGGTCACGCTGCCGAGGTACGCGAGCAACGCGGACGCCGAGTAGAGGCGGCCGTGGGCGGTGCGGGAGACGACGAAGACCGCACGCATCGAGCCCGGGTCGCGGTAGGGCGAAGACGGGTTGCCCTCCGGCTCGAAGGAGCCGAGCCGGCGCTGCCAGGCCATCAGGAAGGTCGCGACCGAAGCGAGCGTGACCGCCGGTTCGAATGCGCCGAGTAGTGCAGCGATCGCGACCGCGGCGACCAACGTCGGCCAGTAGCCGGCTTCGGTGCGCACGGACGTCATCGCGAGCAGTGGAACGAGCGCGAGCAGCGGGGTCGCGTCGACCCGGAACTGAGCGACCCAGAAGCACGCGTGCGCCAAGAGCGCCGCGCCGAACATGAGCCAACACCCGAGCACCGCGCGGCGGCCCCGCAGGTCGAACGAGGCCCGCGATTGGAGGCGCCGGTTCACGAAGCGCCCGCCGAGCAGCAGGCCGCCGACGACCCAGACGAGCAGCCTGCCGCGGGTGGTCGCGTCCGGGAGCGCGCGAAGGAGGAACGGGACCAGCGCCACGCAAGCGGCGCCGCCCCAGAGCAGCCACATGGCGTTGCGCGGCAGCCGGACTCGGAGCGCGCGACAGAGCAGCGAGAGTTTGGCGGCGAAGAGGACCCACCAGGCGCCGCTGGCCACGGCGCCGATCGTGCCGCGGTAGACGTTGGTCTCGAGGGTGAACATCGGATCGAGTTCGTACACGACCGCGAGCAGCCCGAGGATCACCGCCGAGCGCCGCATGTGCGGACCTCGGTTGCGACGCCACAAAAGCGCCGCGCCTGCGACGAGCGCGAACCCGTAGAGCTCCGCGATCAAACCGACACCGATGGAACCGAAGAGACCGAGGTCGCCGGGGTGCTCCGCGATCGCGCGCGACGCGATCCACAACCCGCCGAGCACCATCGCAGCGGAGATCAGCGGGAGCGGGTCGTACTCGACGAACCACCGATGCCGGAGTTGCGCCCAGGTGCGCGCTTCGGTGCGACCGCGCGTTGCGGCGGCCGGTTGTGGGGTCGCGCGTTTGGCCGAGCGATCGGGCGGTGCCGTCTGGTCGGTTGGCGCGGCGTGGTCGGTTGGCGCGGCGTGCGCGACCTCGTGGTCGGGTGCGCTGGGTTCGAGGGGCGCGGTGGGCTGAACGAACGGAGCTTCCATGCCGCAGCCCATCGCAAGTCCGGTGCCAACAGGCGTCGCGCGGCGGCGTGGTGAGAACTGGCGCCGGCGGGGATCGCTGCCGGTGTCAGTTCGTCCACGCGTTGCGTGCAGTTGGGACACGGCGTCAGGACGGCGGGGTCGGCTTTGGGGTCGGCTTCGGCTTCGGCTTCGGCTTCGGCTTCCGCTTCGGTTTCGGCTTCGGCTTCGGTTTCGGCTTTCGTCAGCGGAAGCGGCTACCGAACCGAGGGCAAGGGCAGGGGCAAGGGCAGGGGCAAGGGCCGCTGAACCCGTTCGGGTTCAGCGGAGCAGCGCGCCGGTATGCGCACGCTTCAGGAACTGGCCGCCGCCCTTCGTCTCGAGCTTGTGGTTCCGGACGATCACGCGGCCGCGGGAGAGCACGGTCTCGGTGAAGCCTTGGACTTCGAAGCCTTCGTAGGTCGAGTAGTCGACGCGCATGTGGTGCGTGAGTGGGTTGTTCACGCTGATGGTCTCTTTGCGCTCGGGATCGAAGATCACGATGTCCGCGTCGGAGCCGACCGCGATGGTGCCCTTGCGGGGGAAGAGGCCGAACGCCTTCGCGGCCGCGGTCGAGGTGAGCTCGACGAAGCGGTTGAGCGAGATGCGGCCCTTGGCGACGCCGCCGTCGTAGACGAGCGACATCCGGTTCTCGACGCCGGGGGCGCCGTTCGGGATCTTGGTGAAGCTCTCGAGGCCGAGCTCTTTCTGCTCCTTGAAACAGAAGGGGCAGTGGTCGGTGCCGATGGTCTCGAGGTCTCGGAACTGCAGGCCCTGCCAGAGCACGTCCTGGTTCCACTTCTCGCGCAGCGCCGGCGTCATGACGTACTTGGCGCCTTCGAACTTGCCGTCGTGGGGCGAGCCGGCGGGACCGACGCGGTCGTAGTAGGTGTCGTCGAGGAAGAGGTACTGCGGGCAGGTCTCGGCGATGACGTCGACGCCGCGCGCGCGGCCGCGCTTCACTTCGTCGAGTGCGTCCGCGGAGCTCAGGTGCACGATGTAGAGCGGCACGTCGGCGACCTCGGCGATCGCGATCGCGCGGTGCACGCCTTCGGCTTCCATGCGGGTCGGGCGGGTCTTCGCGTGCCAGCGCGGTTCCGTCTTTCCGTCGAGCACCGCGTGTTTGACGATCTCGTCGATGACGATGCCGTTCTCGGCGTGCATGCAGATGCGGGTGTCGTTCTCGCCGGCTTGGCGGAAGGCGCGGTAGAGCGTGCCGTCGTCGACGTAGAGCACGCCGGGGTACGCCATGAAGAGCTTGTAGGAGGTGACGCCTTCGTCGGCGAGTTTGCCCATCTCCGAGAGCCGGGTGTCCGGCATGTCGGTGATGATCATGTGGAAGCCGTAGTCGATCGTGGCTTTGCCGCTGGCCTTCTCGTGCCAGGTGTCGAGCCCCTTGATCGTCGACTCGCCTTTGTTCTGGATCGCGAAGTCGATGACGGTGGTGGTGCCGCCGAAGGCCGCGGCGATGGTGCCGCTCTCGAAGTCGTCGGCGCTCGTCGTGCCGCCGAAGGGCATGTCGAGGTGGGTGTGGGGATCGATGCCGCCGGGCAGCACCAGCCGGTCCTTGGCGTCGATGACCTGGTCCGCGCCCATGTGGGAGAGGTCTTTGCCGATGGCGGCGATCTGCTCGCCGTCGATGAAGACGTCGGCGTAGTAGTCGTCGACCGCCGTCACGACGCGGCCACCCTTGATCAGAATCGTTCCCACTGTCTCGTCCTCGCTGTTCGCTGTTCGCTGTTCGCTGTTCGCTGTTCGCTGTTCGCTGTTCGCTGTTCGCTGTTCGCCGTTCGCTGTTCGCTTCGCTGTTTCTGCTGATGCGAAGACGGCGCCGCGAGGGACTCGCGGCGCCGGCTCATGGCTCGAAGCTCAGGGGAGCTGTTCGACCATGTCGTCGTAGGTCTCCGGCCGACGGTCGCGGTAGAACTGCCAGGTGCGGCGGACCTCTTCGATGAGGTCGAGATCCATCTCCGCGACGACCAGCTCGTCGTCGGTCTTGCTGCCGACCGAGAGCATCTGTCCGCGCGGGTCGACGAAGTAGCTCTGCCCGTAGAACTCACCGATGTTCCACGGCGCTTCGGTGCCGACCCGGTTGCTCGCGGCGACGTAGTAGCCGTTCGCGACCGCGTGGGCGGGCTGCTCGAGTTTCCAGAGGTACTCGCTCAGACCGGCGACGGTGGCCGACGGGTTGAACACGATCTCGGCGCCGTTGAGGCCGAGCAGACGCGCGCCCTCCGGGAAGTGGCGGTCGTAGCAGATGTACACGCCGATCCGCGCGTAGCGGGTCTGGAAGGTGGGGTAGCCGAGGTTGCCCGGCTTGAAGAAGAACTTCTCCCAGAAGCCGTTGGTCTGCGGGATGTGGTTCTTGCGGTACTTGCCGAGGTACGTGCCGTCCGCGTCGATGACGGCGGCGGTGTTGTAGTAGACGCCTGCCATGGCGCGTTCGTAGACCGGGATGACCATGGCCATCTGGTACTTCTTCGCGTACTCGGCGAGCCGCTCACACGAGGGGCCGGGGACCTCTTCGGCGATGTCGCACCACTTCGCGTCCTGGCTCGGACAGAAGTAGGGGCCGTTGAACATCTCTTGCAACCCGAGGATCTGGACGCCCTTCTTGCCGGCCTCTTCGATCAGCGGGATGTGTTTGTCGAACATGGCGTCGCGGATCTGCGGCACCGTGGCCGAGGGATCGTTGAGCGCGTTCGAACACTGAATCAGGCCTCCGATGACCTTGCGCGACATAACTCTGCTCCTGCGAAATCTCTCGCGCGGGATGGGGCACGGGGCCGCGACCAGCGCGTGGGGTTGGGTGGTGGAGGTTCCTCCACCGGGCCGTCTGGGATATCACAACTGGACAGGCCGCGGGTCGAAAGCCCGCCCAGCGTGGAACGCGGCCCGTCTACTCCGGTTGGCTGGGGAGCTCGAACTCGACCTGCACCGGTGCCCACATGTCGAGCATCGGACACTCCGTGATGCCCGCGGCGTCGAGCTCCACCTGGACGAGCTCCACCCGGGATGCCGGGTCCGCGTTTGCGAGCGCTTCGAACATGTTCTTCACCTCGCTATTGGAGAGGTTGTCTTCGATGTGCCGGGCCAGCAGGGTTGCCCGCATCGACGGGTCCGCGTTCGCACATTCGGTACAGGTCAGCGGGGCCTGGCACAGGACGTTCAAGCCAGCGGTCTTGGACTGGCAGCCGAAGAGGGCGAGGCTGAGGAGGGCAACGAAGCCGAGTCGTTTCATGGGCTGGAAGGTATGCGCCCGCAGGCTGCGAGAGAAGCCTCTTGGCTCGTCTGGCGCGGGTTCGGACGGCGTGGCAGGCTCCCGGATTGCTTGCCGTCTCGATTGTGGAGACGTGCCCCAGGCCCGAACGGGCCCGAACGTGGAGAAGAAGAGATGACCCTGGTCCAGCTGCCCGAGAAGCCCATCGACTGCAAGAACCTGATCGCCGGAGAGTGGCGCGACGCGACCTCGAAAGAGCGTGCGGACATCTTCAGCCCGTACACCGGCAAGGTCGTCGGCACGGTCCCGATGAGCTCGAAGCAGGACGTGGACACCGCGGTTGCCGCAGCGCGGGAAGCGGCCGTGAAGTGGCGCGCCGTCCCGCTCAAGGAGCGCACCCAGACGCTGTTCCGCTTCCGCGAACTCGTGCTCGAACACATCGAACAGTTGAGTCAGCTCGCGGCGCTCGAGTGCGGCAAGACCGTGGACGAAGCGCGCGCCGGTGTGATGAAGGGCGTCGAGGTCATCGAGTACGCGCTCAGTCTTCAGAACCTCGACCAGGGCGGCGTGCTCGAAGTCAGCCGCGGCGTGACCTGCGAAGTGCGCCGGGAGCCGCTCGGTGTCGTGGCCGGCATCACGCCGTTCAACTTCCCCGCGATGGTGCCGATGTGGCTCTACCCGATCGCGATCACGATCGGCAACGCGTTCATCCTCAAGCCCTCCGAGAAGGTGCCGCTCGCGGCGGAGTACTCGGGCAAGCTGATGATCGAAGCGGGCTACCCGCCGGGTGTCTTCACGATCGTCAACGGCGGCCGCGAGACGGTCGAAGCACTGGTGGATCATCCGGACGTCGCCGCAATCGGCTTCGTCGGTTCGACGACCATCGCCAAAGCCGTGTACGCGCGCGCCACTGGTGAAGGAAAGCGCGCGCTGTGTTTGGGCGGCGCGAAGAACCACCTCATCGTGGTGCCGGACGCGGACGAAGACGTCACCGTCGACGGCGTGACCCGTTCGTTCACCGGCTGCGCCGGACAGCGCTGCATGGCGGCGAGTCTGATGATCGCGGTCGGCAAGGCGGACCACCTCATCGACGCCATCGTGGAGCGCGCCGGCCAGATGCAGCTCGGCCGCGACATGGGCGCCATCATCGAGAAGGGCGCGCACGACCGGCTGCGCCAGGACCTCGACAAGGCGGTCGCCGACGGAGCCAAGCTCGTGCTCGACGGCCGCGGTGTGCCCGCGCCGGATGGGTTCGAAGGCGGCTACTGGCTCGCGCCGTCGATCCTCGACCACGCGACGCCGGACATGGACTGCGCGGCGACGGAGCTCTTCGGACCGATCTTGACCATCGTCCGCGTCGACACGCTCGACGAGGCGCTCGCGCTCCAGGGCAAGACCCCGTACGGCAACGCGGCGAGCGTCTTCACCACGCGGGGCGACGTGGCCCGCTACGTCTCCGAACACGCGGCGACCGGCATGGTCGGCGTGAACATCGGCGTCCCGGTGCCGCGCGAGCCGTTCCCGTTCGGCGGAACCAAAGCGTCCAAGTTCGGTCAGGGCGACATCACCGGTGCCGGCGGCGTGGACTTCTGGAGCCAGCAGAAGAAGATCACGACGAAGTGGTCGCTCCAGCCCGACGCCAACTGGATGTCGTAACCCGTCTCCCAGCAGCGCTCTGATTCACCGCCCAGCCCGCGTACATCGTCGGCTGGGCGGCGACGCGTTCGGTTCGAGATGACGCGGTCGCGGAAGCGGACGCGGTCGCGGAAGCGGAAGCGGAAGCGGATGCGGAAGCGAAAGCGGAAGCGGAAGTGGAAGCGGAAGCGGAAGCGGGAGCCCGCTACAGGTCCTCGAGCACTTCGTCGATCCACGCGTTCACCTGGCCTGGGAACGGCCACATCCATCCGTACGCGCCCGTCGTGAACTGCTTCACGACCCGTTCCCGCAACGCTGGGTCTTTGGCCGCCGCTTCACCGCAGAGCTCGGCCGTGGCGCGGAAGGTCTCTGCGTATGCTTCCCACTCGAGCCGGGCGCGTCCGTACGCGAGTCCGAGTGGGAAGAACGGGAGCAGGTAGATCAGCGACGCGCCGACCACCGTGTAGCGTTCGAACTGGGCGACGTGCACCGCCTCGTGGCGCAGGGTGATGTGGCGGCTCGCTTCGCTTCGGGTGCGCCAGTTGTCCGGCAGGTAGACGGTGCGGCCGATGGTGGTCGCGTACCGCGTCATGAAGTTCTTCTGCGCGCCGAAGGTCACGATGCGGACCAGGCGGTCGAGCAACTTCGAGAACCCGCTGTCCTTCTTGTCGATGAGGCGCACGCCGCGGCTCTGCAGCCAGGCCTCGTACTCCGAGAGCGTCACGGCTTGTCCCTCGACAAGAGCGCGTCCACGTCGAGCGTCACTGGGTCCCGCGAGACCTGGTCGATCGAGAAGCGCGCTCGGAGCACTTCCAGCGACACCTCGGACCCCACGTTGGGCACGAGCCCAGTGGCCAGCACCGCGAGCACCCGCTCCGGCGACCAGCCGGCGTCGCGCAGCGCGGCGACCGGTGGCGCGTGGTGGCGCTTGGCCAGTCGGTCTCCATCGGCGCCGCGCACCAGCGGTACGTGCACGAACGTCGGCACCGGCCAACCGAGCGCTTCGAAGAGTTCGATCTGCAGCGGCGTGCTCGGCAGGAGATCGTCGCCCCGCACGATTTCGGTCACGCCCATCTCGTGATCGTCCACGACCACCGCCAGCTGGTACGCGTACATGCCCGCTTTGCGGCGCATCACGAAATCGTCGCCCGCCCCTTCGCACGGCCCCGCGATGACGTCGTTGAATGCCGGCGCCGCCTCGGAGCGGAAGCGCGCCACGAACCGCCGATCGCCCTCGTGTCCGGCGGGTTTGTCGCGGCATGTCCCTGGGTAGCGCAGCATCTCTCCGTGCGGTGCGTCGGACGCTTCTCGGATGTCGCGGCGTGAACAGGTGCATCGAAACACCCGATCGCCCAGCGCCTCGATCGCCGCTTCGTAGCGTGCGGAGCGTTTCGATTGCCAGAACGGCCCTTCGTCCCAGTCGAGCCCGAGCCACTCGTGGTCGAACAGGAACGAGTCCGCGCTCCCTTCCACGACGCGGGGCGGATCGAGGTCTTCGATCCGCATCACGATGCGTCCGCCCGCCTGCCGCGCCCGCAACCACGCGACCAGCGCGGTGCGCGCGTGGCCAAGGTGCATCGCGCCGGTCGGGGAGGGCGCATAGCGGGTGCGGTAGGGCACGGGGTCCACGGGCGGCATCCTACTCCACGGCCACGGGTGGCCGTCCCTTGCCCGTGCCCTTGCCTTTGCCCTTGCCCTTGGTTCCGAAGCCGATGCCGAAGCCGACGCCGAAGCCGAAGCCGAAGCCGAAGCCGACGCCGAAGCCGAAGCCGACGCCGAAGCCGAAGCCGAATCCGAAGCCGAATCCGAATCCGATGCCGAATCCGAATCCGAATCCGAATCCCGAGGCGGACGCCAAGGCCGACCGACGGCCGTTCCCGTGGTTACCCTCCATCGGTGGACGCGCTCAAGGCCGAGATCGCCGCCCTCAAGGGAGATGGGTGGACCCATGCGTCGCTCGACGCGGCGGTGCGCCAGTTGTGCGACCGACCCGAGGTCGTCGCCCGCGTCGAGGCGCTCGAGTTGAGCGCCAGTGGCTACCTGAAGGGACAGGAGCCGGTGCTCGGCTCGATCCTCGGGCGTGCGGTTCTCCTTCGTTCGGACCACCCCCACGCGCGGTCTCAGCGCGCCCGGGTGAGGACGCTGTCGCTCCACAACCTGGAGGGCGAGGTGGACGTGGGCATGGTCGCGCGCTTTCCCAACCTGCAAGAGGTGGTGGTGTCCTCGGGCAACCGGGTGCGTGGCCAAGCGGACTATCGACGGACCCCATTCGACGCGCTCACCCTGGCGGCGAGTTGTCCCGTCGAACAGTTCGCGCACGACCACGTGACGGCCCTCCTCATCGAGTCTGGCTGGCGCGGGGCGCCCCTCCGCCGGGTCGCCGTGCGCGGCTTCCCGAACCTCGAGGGGCTCGAGCTCCTGTCCGACGCACCGCTCGACGTCTCTTTGGAGCTTCCCGCGCTGTCCTACCTTCGGTTGCACGGCAACATTCAGGTCGACGCCTTTCCCGCGACGCTCGAGGAAGTCGAATTGAGCGAGCTCCGCGGCCGTTCGGGCGACGAACGTCGTCCTGGTTATCCCGAGACACTCGCCAGACTTCCCGCTTCACTGAAGCGGCTCCGCGTCGATCGGGGCGGCGCGTACGCGACGCTGCTACCGCCTGGGTTGGTCCGCCTCGAGCTGTCGGGCGACGCCGAACTCGGACCCTTGCCGAAGCTGCGCGTCCTTCGCTGGCGGGATGCGTGGACCCTCGGGTTCGATCCGCGGGCCATGCCCGAACTCGACGCGCTCTACCTGCACGGGTTCAAGACGAAGACGCTCGACCTGAGCGCGGCGCCGCGGCTCTCCCGGGTCCGCCTCGAGTCCATGAAGCGGCTCGAAGCGCTGACGCTTCCGAGCTCGGTCCATACCGCCAAGCTCCGTGGACTGTCGGGGCTTCGGACGCTGCACCTCGCAGCACCGAGTGGCCTTCGGCGTCTGGTGCTCGACGGTTGTACGAACTTCGATGTGGCCACGTTTCAAGCACCCGAGTCGCTGTGCACGCTTTCGCTGCGCGGCTCCGTTCACGCCCACGACGAGGTGCCCGCGTCCCTCGTCGCGCTTGTCGAGGAACCCCATCTGCGCGCGCCCGCGATCGAGCTCGCGGCCGGGCCCGATCCCTCGGGCGGCTTGAAGCAACTTCGGACAATGCTCGGAAGCGACGACCCGAGCATGGTTCGACAGGCGACGGCTTTGGCGCTCTCCGCGGGACGAGCGCACCTCCGGTTGGCGCTCCTGCGAAAGCTCCGACTCGTTCCCCGTCCACCACCAGCGAACGACCCTTGGGCGACGCCCATGGAGTGGCACTTCGAACACCCTTCGTTGCGCAACGCCGGGAGCCCCGCCTGGGACACGCGCTTCTGGTCGCTGCTGACCCTGCTGGCAGGCTGCACCGACGCGCCGGCGGTCGCGTTTCGCCACGCGGTCCACGACCTCGTGCTCCCTGCGCACCAGTTCGACGCCGAGGTCCTCTCCGCGTTCCCTGCGGTTCGTTCGATCGCCATTGCGGGCCCGACCCACGCGCCCGGTCCGCTGTCCTTGGGGCTCTCCGACCGGACGATCGAGCGGGTTCGGATCGGGAACGGTTCGGAACCGCTCGACGTGTCGGGGTTGCCCCGCTGCCGGGTGCTTGTGGTCGCCTGGCGCACGCTTGAAGGATCGTTGCTCGATCTGCCGCTCGAGGAGCTGTGTCTGTTCACGCGTCAGCCTTCGGATCTCGAACCCTTCCGCGGGCATCCCAGTCTCGTGCGGCTCGGGGTGTCGTGTGGGGGCTACCCGCACGCGCAGGCCGAGATGGACCGTCTCGAGACGTTGCCTGCGCTTCGGTCGTTGACGGTTCCTTTCTCTGCCGACTATTTGATCGGCGCACTGCACCGCCTCCCCCAGCTGACCAGCCTCGACGTGTGCGTGGGCTCGCTTGATCTGGATCCGCTGGGGGCGCTCCCGAACCTCACCCATCTTCGGTTGCGCGCCGGGCAAGAGGGGTTTCCGCCGCTCGAAACCATGGGCGCGCTGCCGATCCGAACGTTGCGGACCGACTTCGATCCGACGCCGGCCGACATCGCCGCGATCGACGCGTTGCCGAACCTCACCCATTGGGTGCTGGACCACTTCGAGCCGACGCACCCGCTGCCCGACCGGTTGCAGGCGATGCTGGACGACCCGTCTCCCATTCCGACGGACACCATGGTCCTCGAGGCCTAAGCGCTGCTCGGGCTCGGCCGCTACTTCGGGGGGACCGGGGCCATGCGGACGACTCGGTCGGTCGCTGGGTAGCGGAGGGTTTCGCGTTCGGTGATCAGGCCGTGGCCGCGGTCCATGGTGCGGGTGCGCACGACGAGGTAGCCGGGGATGCCGTCTTGGGTGACGCGGGCTTCGCCCCAGGGGATCGATGGGTCTTCGACCAGACGTTCGCTTGGTTCGTCGGTCTGGGCGACGGCGCGTTCCCAGCGCACGTCGGGCGGGCGGCGCGCGCCGAGGAGATCCACCCGCAGCGTTCGGCCGGCGTGGGTGGCGCGGACGAGGACGGGGAAGCCGTACGGGTTGCGCACGACGAGGTCGACGTTCGGCCAGACGACGGTCGCGTCGAGTCCGAGCGGTACGTAGCCGGCGGGGCGGCTGTGCGGCCGGTGTTCGACGATCTGCAGGCCGCCGAGAAACGCCGCGGCGTGCAGGGTGCTCGCGACTTGGCAGGTGCCGCCGCCGACTCCGTCGACCATTTCGCCGCCTTCGATGACCGGCGCGGTGCGGAATCCATCGCGCCGGTCGCGCGCGCCGACCTGTCCGTTGAACGAGAGCTCGCCACCCGGTGCGATGAGGGCGCCGTCGAGTCGCTCCGCCGCCAGCCGGACGTTGTGGGCACGGCCGCCGTTGCGACCGAAGCGCGTCGAGTAGGTGGCCACGACTTCGCCGAAACTCTGGACGGGTGGGGGTTCGGGCGCGGCGGGCTGCTGGTCTTCGATGACTTGCAGCTCGAGCACGACCTCTTCGTCGAGCACCGCGGTGGCGATCGCATCCGTCGACGCGTCGACGTCGAGCGTGAGGCCGGGCATGCCCGCTTCGAGCAGTTCGCCGCTTCGGCTGTAGCGCGCGACCACGGGCTCTCGGTCGACCAGATCGGTGAGGCCGGAGACGAACGCCTGGATCGCGGCGCGGTCTACTTCGGTCGCGAGTGGCACGTCGATCCGTCCGCGCCGTGCGTCCCACCAGGTGTTCACGTTCCGCCAGGTGCCGCCTGCGCGTCCGAGTGCGGAGACGCGTTCGACGGCGCCTTCGACGTCGACCCGCGCGCCGAGTTGCCGACGGGTGCGGACCACCATCACCGAACCGGCGCGCACGCCGAGCGGCTGGTCGAGCCACCGGTCCGCCCGCGCTTGCAGCTCGGCGCGTGGATCGGTCGTCGGCGGGAGCCGCTGCCCGTCGACCCGCAGTCCCGAGAGGCTGGTGACCCGGGCGTCCATGGCCAGCGTCGCGCCGGTCCACCCGAGGCCGCCAAGCAGCACGAGCGCGCACAGAAGCCAGAGGAGACGCCGGATCACGACCGCATCATGACTGGACCGATGGGGAGACGGCAAAAGAACCCGTCCCAGCCGACACCAGCGGTTGCTCGTCTCCAGGCCATCGTTCGCGCCAGGTCGTGCGACCGCCAACGTGACTGACTGCGGCTGGCTGCACACGACTGAGACCACGACGTCAGGCGGCGTGCCGACCCTTAGAATGCGCCGCGCAGGGTCAGGCCGAGCTCCTGGGCCCCGACCACTGGCGCGATCTCGAGCGACGCCTGCGTGTTCGTTTCGTCCAAGTCGCTCTTTCCGAGCACCACGAGCACGATGCCGACCACCGCCAGCGCCACGCCGCCGCCCACGAGCACATCGGCGAGGAGTGCGTACTGATTCACGTCGTCGCGCAGCCGGACCTGTTCGTCGCGATCGGTCGCGTCGTCGAAGTCCGAGTTGGCGGAGAGTGCCAGGCCGCCAAACACGCCACCGGCGATCGCGGCGGCCGCACCCACACCGAGCAGCGACCAGCCCACGGGCCGGAGCGGAGAGCTGGGCTCTTCAGGGAGCGGCGGGTCCGGATGCTGCACTTCGCCCGTGGCGCCGGTGTCCACCGGTTCCGGATCGTCGACGGGATCCGGAACCACCGGGTCGGGTGCGTTCATCGCATTCAGCTCTCGGCGCAGGCTGTCGCGGGCATCCCGTGCCCGGGCGCGCATCTCCGACGTGGTCCCGGACAACGTCAGGAACTGATCGTAGGCCGCGATGGCGTCCTCGCGTTCGAGGGACCGCTCCAGCGAACGCGCGACGTTGTACATGAGGTCCGGTTCGGGGCGCAGGTCGAACGCCGCGCGAAACGACCGAGCCGCTTCGGCGTACCGGCGGGCTTCGTAGTGGGCCAGCCCAGCGTCGAGGTGTTCGTCGTACGTCGGGGCGGCGTCGGCGGACTGTGCACGCACGGTCGGGGTCGGCGCGGCGGCGAGTGCGATCGCGATCGCGATCATACATCCGGTCTTCATCGGTCCCCCACGCAGCCGGGCGGCACGACGGCTGGCATGCCTTCGGTGTCGACCACGCCTTCGACGTGCCAGCACATGTTCAAGAGATCGCGGTCGTCGGGGAGTTCGCCTTCGGCGACCCGGAGCGTTCCGGTGTTGTCCCGCACCGGACCAGCGAACGGTAGGTACCGGGCCTGATCGGTGTTGGCGGAGAGATCGTCCACGAGTCCCTCGACGTCGAGGCGCACGGCAGACGGAACGAGCGACGTGTTCATGGGCGCAAGGTACGCAGTGCTCGTGGCCGGGTCCGCGGACATCTGGTCCCACGGAAGTTCGCTGGGCCGCCACGTGCCGGTCTGCATCTCTCGCAAAGTTCGGGTGACGATCGGGCCCCAGTTCCAGTACGCGCTGGTGATGCAGGTCTCGGGTGCGAACGTGCAACTGTCGGGGTTGTCGTAGCCGATGGTGTAGATGGGCGTCTCGGCCGAGTTGCGCGCGTTGGCGGTCTCGATCGGGATCGTGGTGTCGGTGTGACCGAACAGGACGTCCACGTTGGCGTCGAGCAACATGTTGGCGGCGGCCGCTTCGGCTTCGGGCGCGAACCAAGCGAACGCCCAGACGACGACCACTTCGATGCTCGGGTCGATGGAGCGCACGCCTTGGGTGAACGCGTTCACGTGGCGCACCGTCTCCGGGATGACGACGGGTCCGACGATGCCCACTCGGTTCGTATTGGTCATCTGCGCGGCGAGGCGACCGGCTTGGTACATCACCTGGTACATGCGGCCGAAGTACGAGCCGAGGTTGGGCCCTTCCGTGAACCCTGAGCAGAGCAAGAAGTTCACGTCCGGGTATCGAAGCGCCGCGTTCTGCATCGGGACGAGGAAGTCGAAGCTGGTCGCGATGACGACGTTGTCGCCGCGCGCGACGAACTCGTCGATGCGTCCACTCGCGTCCGGTGCGGCGACCGAGGGCGCGACCATGGCCGAGACGTTGTCGAGCTGTTCGAGAAAGAAGATGCGGCTGTCGTCGTGGGCTTTGGTCCAGCCATGGTCACCCACCGGCCCGACGTAGAGCATGCCCACCTGAAGGGTCTCTTTGGCCGGCGGGCTGAGGTAGCGGCAGAAGCCGTCCCCACCACAGGGCGCATCGCCAGGGCATGCGGTGGCTGCGTCGCAGGTGGCGGCGCAGCGGTTCGCTCGGCAGGTGCCGGATTGGCACTGGAAGTTGTCCGAGCACGTGTCGCCGAACGCCATGTCTCCCGACTCGGACAGCTGTGGGTCCAGTGCCAGCGAGCATTGAAACAAGCACAAGAGCGTCGGCAGCAGGCCGATTGAAAGAATTCCCCGCATGCGCGCGAGGCTAGCAGATTCAATCGGACCCGGAAGGCGCGCCGCGCGGTCAGTCGACGATGGGTACGCGTCGACGATCGTCGACCACGATGTCCCGAACCATGGTCGTCCTCTCGACGCGGTCCGTTTCCATCGTCTCGGTTCCAGACATCGCCATAGACATCGACACGGACATCGATGGGGTCGGTGTGTCCGTGTTCGTGGACTGCATGCGCATCGGACGCATGGACTGCATGTCGCGTGCGGGTTCCACGTCGGTTTCGATGTCTTCGGCGAGATCGGGGGGATCGGCGGGCACAGGACGCGCAGCCAACACGGCGTGGACTTCGACGGACGCGCCGTCGATGGGGTGCGACACCTGGGCCGTTTCGAACCCCTCCAACCGAAGCTCGAACACGCGACGCGCACCTTCGGGGGTTCGGGCCATCGAGCGCGTGACGGGCGTCGCGCCGAGGGAGACACCTCCGGACATCACCTCGGCGCCCGAAGGCTCCGATGTGATGGTCACCGGCACCCGAAGCGAAGGCGCTTCTTCTGTGTTCGGTTCGTTCGGCGGGTCGCCGCCGCCCAGCAGGAACGCGGCTGCACCAGCGAGGAGGGCGGCCGCCACAAGCGCAGCAGCCAGCGGTCTCCAGCTCTTCGGGGCCGGCTCTCCTTCTTCGACCACATCGATGGGCAAAGGCCCACCGAACGGTCCGGAGTCGGTGGGGGTACTGGGACCCGAACCCGGGTCGCTGTGCGCACGGGCTGAGGCGAACGAAGAAGAATCCGAGACGCGGGGGCTGGACGCGGAGATGTCGCTGAAGTCGGTCCCGCCGATCTCTTGCTGGATGTGCTTGAGGTCCGAGATCACCTCGTCGATCGTCTGGTAGCGATCTTCGGGCCGCTTCTGCATGCACCGACGGATGAGCTGCTCGAGTTCGGGTGGGAACTGGAACGGCGGGGTCTCGTACCCGAGGTCTTCGTAGACTTCTTGGAAGCTCGGTGGATCGCGTTGCAGGTGCTGGGTGAGGATCTCGATCGGGCTCGATCCGACGAACGGCGGGCGGCCGGCCACCATCGCGAACAAGAGCGCCCCGAGCGAGTAGATGTCGGACCGGGCGTCCACCGCCTCGCACTTGATCTGCTCCGGCGACATGTAGCGGGGCGAGCCGAGCATCATGTCGCCCTGGGTCACGTCTCTTTCCACCGAGGGTCGGCCGTCCTCGAAGACCTTCACCAACCCGAAGTCGAGGACCTTGACGACTTCGACGACCTGGTCGTCGTCGGCGGTGCGCCGTTCGAGAAACACGTTCCCCGGTTTCAAGTCGCGGTGCGCCACCCCGCGCTTGTGGGCGACACGCAGGGCGCGCGCGACTTGCAGCGTGAGCCCCACGCCGCGGGCGGGTTCGAACGGGCCCTCGTCGCGCAACACCTGGTTGAGCGGTCGGCCCTCGAGCAGCTCCATCGCCATGAAGAGATCGCCTTCGGGCGACTCGCCATAGTCGTGCACGACGACGATGTTCGGGTGCGAGAGCTTGGCGGAGACGCTCGCTTCGAGAAGAAAGCGTCGCCGGAAGTCGGCTTTCATCAGCGGCGGCGCGACCAAGACCTTGATCGCCACGGTGCGCTCGAGCGCGAGCTGGGTCGCGACGTACACGCGTCCCATGCCGCCTTTCGCCAGAAGCCGTTCGAGGCGGTAGCGATCGGTGAGCATGCGGGGGAAGGTCTCGCGGTCCGGATCGTCGTCCGGCTCCTGGAGCTCGGCTTCGCTCAACTTCCCGGGCTCACCATCCTCGGGCTCCTGGCCGGACGGACGCGGTCCACTGCCTTCTGCGAGTGCACTGCTCTTCTCGCTGGCCTCGTCGGGCCGATCGTCCGCGGGGGCGTTCACGACGCCGGTTCCCATCTGACGCTCATGTGTCTCGACTCATCATCGTGCATGCAGCCGGTCACCACCCGCCGCGCTCCATCCCCTGCGCCATTGGATGCGGGGTGGCCGGCGCTGTCAAGCACCGCGATTTCCGAAGCCAGCACTGCGGTTCCCAGAGCCAGCACTGCGGTTCTCGAAGCCAGCACTGCGGTTCTCGAAGCCAGCACTGGCCGTTCGTGCGGTTTCCTTGTTCCACGCAGCGCCCGCACGGCTACAGCGTGGGCACTCGGACGATCATGAACTTGTTGTTCAATCGTTTGTCGGTGACCTCTTCGACTTCGCGACCGCGGACGAGGTTCCGGAACGAACCCAGCCGGGACGGCTCGAAACAGAAGTACGCGGTCTCGCCTCGGTGCTCGGCGATCCACTCGTTGATCTTCGCGTTGTCGAGGTCGACGAACGCGTACACCCGGTTGCCAGTGTAGAAGTTCTCGCCCTTCCAGTTCATCTGCCAGGCGACGACCGGCTCTTCGGGACCCGAGCGTTGCTCGTAGTAGGCGGCGAAGATCTCTTTCATGCCCCAGTGGGGTGCCAAGTCGACCATGTAGACGTTGAGCACCCACCCGCCGAAGAGGAGCGCCATGCCAATGATCGCCCGGGATGCGACTTCGCGGGACGCGCGAATGGCCATCAGCGCCATCAGCGAGGCGGCCACGATCGCGAAGCCGGTCAGGATGGGTCGGAAGTCGAAGTGGTCAGGCCACGGTCGGCCGTAGTTGTAGACGAAGAGGTGGATGAGCCGCTCGTACCCCTGGGGCCGTGCGGAGGTCACCCAGCTCAGATCCCGGCCGACGAACGCGACCAGCATCGTGCCGGCACCCACCGCCACGCTGAGACTGAGATCTTCGCGCCGCGTCTCGCGCGATCGGGTGTGCACCATTCGATGGCGCCACAACCAACGTCCAGACCACGCCAGCGCGGCCGCCCCGACGAAGACCAGCCCATAGGCGAGCACCGTCGACATGCCGTGGTCGAGCACCCAGTCGCCGCGCTCGGGTGCAGGCACCTCTTCAGGCACCACGCCGCGCAGGTTGCCCCACAGGCCGCCGATGCCGAGGATGAGCGGCAAAGGAGAGAGCACCGCGACCACCGTCGCGATCTGCGCGCCCCGAACGCTGCCTTCGACACGTCCCCAGAACCGGTCGAGCACGACGCCGACGAGGATCGCGGCCGGCGGTACCGCGGGGAAGATGTAGTGGTGGAACTTGGTGATCATCGCGCTGAAGAGCGCGAACGAGGCGAAGAACCAGATGCCGATCAACATCAAGGTCTGGCGCCGACGTTCCTCGTCTTGGAGGTAGGTGCTCGAGGTCGCGGTGCGGTAGGGGCCGCGCGGTGACTTGTGGGCGCCGACGGTGACGCCGCGGTCGCGCATCCAAAGCCACGCGAGGACCGACGCGGGGATGAGCGCGACCCAAGGGAAGGTCGCGTAGCCGAGCTGCCACAAGAAATACTGGATGCTGCCCGTGTCGCCGTGCACGCCTTGGGCGAGCCGGTTGATGTGGTCGTGGATCAGGAGCCGATCCGTGAACCCGGCACCGTGCCGGCCGAACATCGCGACGTACCAAGGCAAGCCCACGCACGCGGCGACGAGGATGCCGGGTCCGACCCGGAGCTGGCCGTCGCCGAGCACGTTCCACCGGCGCGACGCGACCAGGTAGAGCAGCGCGATGAGACCGGGCAGCGCCAATCCAGGGATGCCTTTGCCCATGAACGCGAGCGCGCAGAAGATGTAGAAGGCCGTCATCTGGAGGCGCTGCACCCGCCAGGTCTTGCGCAGCAAGAAGACGGCGCCGGTGAGCACGCTCAGCCACAGAAGACCTTGCGCGAGCGGCTGACCCCACCAGATGTCGAGGTGGGGGGGCTGCATGCGCACTTCGGGGTTGCCTGGGATGCCGGTGTTGCCGGCCGACCCGTACATCATCTCGTCCATGTGGAACGCGAAACCGAAGCTGGCGTCGCCGAAGCCGGAGTGGAACTCGATGTTGCGGGTGATGAGGTAGAGCGCCTGCGGGAGCGCCAACATCAGGAGCCCGCCGACCACCGCGGTGTGGGCGCTGAAGCCGCGCCCGAAGAGCCGGACCTCGCGCACTCGGTGATCGGGATCTTCGGCGAACGCCAGCGCGAGCATGCACATCGCCATGACGACGTTCGACACGAGGAACATGTCGGTGATCGCCTGGTGCGACAGGAAGAAGTAGTGCGGCGCGGTGGCGAGCACGAGCGCGGAGAGCGCGGCGGCACGCGTGCCGAAGATGCGTTTGATCGACCCGTAGACGCACATGACGGCGCAGATGGCGAACGCGCACACCGGGCTGCGGATCGCCCACTCCGGATGGAGCGGGTTGGCGTCGGGATGGAAGTCGACGCCCCAGGCGCTCATCGAATACGCCTCGGTCCAGAAGATCAGAATGGGCTTGGACCAGAACCAGTTCTCTTGCGCCCACCACGTGCTGATCCAGTCGTCGCGGGAGAGGACCTCGCGGGCGACCTCGCCGTAGTGCGTCTCCCACGGATCCCAGAGCGAGAACGTGCCGAGCAGCGGCAGGTACATCAGCCCGACGAGCGTGAACACGAGCATGCCGGGTCGCCGGATCGCACTCGGAAGCAGCGCGCAGAGCGCGGCGACGATCACCTTCGGGAGCATGTCGTAGCCGCCGAGAAGGCCGCCACCGAGCAGGATGAAGAGTGCCGTGGGCACGGTGTAGAGCGGCTGCATCCAGGCCGCCTCGCCTTCGAGTCGGCCGAGTGCGGTGCCGCGCCAGTCCACCGCTTGGTCGCTCGCGGCGCGGAGCAACCCCGTCAGTTCGAGCAGACCGAACACCATGACGCCGAGCGTGAAGGTGCCGACGAGCGCGCCGTGCGGGACCTGATCCACGTTGGCCATCAGACAGAACGTCGAGAGGCCGCCGAGCGCGAACAACACCGCGCCTCGAATGGTCTGCGTGTGCGTCCGTGCGGGTCGCTCCGGGTCCGTGTCCGACGCTTCGCGCTCGTCGTTCGCTTCGCGCTCGTCGTTCGCTTCGTGCGCGGCCGCTTCGCTTTCGGCCGGCTTGGACTTCTTCTTCTTCGACTTCTTCTTCTTCGACTTCTTCTTCGAACCGGCACCCTTCTTCGACTTCGAAGCCGCCGCGTCCTCATCGGTGTTCACGTCGTCGGCGTCCGCACCCGCGGCCGCGTCCGAGTCGTCCGCGTTCGAGTCGTCGACGGATGCCGCGTCGTCTTCGTCGGATGCCGCGTCGTCTTCGTCGGATGCCGCGTCGTCTTCGTCGGACTCCGCGTCGTCGTTGGCCTCGTTCGAGTCGTCGTCCGAGTCCTCGTCCGAGTCGTCCGAGTCGCCTTCGTGCTCGCCCGCGTCGTCGCGATCGACCTCCTGGTCGGTCTCCGACTCGACCGAGTCGCGGGCGCCCGTCTCTGGGGCGTCCGGATCCGGCACGTCTTGGGGGTCTTCGTTCTCGTCACTCATGCGCTCATCCAAGTCAGGTCCAAAGTGTCTTGTCTCTCGCGGGGTTCCTGCGGGCCCAGATGCCTTCGGCCGTCTTGGGGCCCTTGGAAACGGCTCTGGAACAGAGCCTCCCTCGCGAGAGACAGTACCGCTCGGGCGAGCGGAGGCGGCGGAGCATAGCAGCCCGCAATGCGGACGAAACCCGTCCCGCACGTCGTTTCATTCCGTCCCTCGCCAGCTCGGTGCGCTGGGTCGGACGGGTCCGCAAACGGGGGCCGGGACGGGTGTTGTTCCGCTCGAAATGCGACTACCGTAGGCGGAGGGGAGCTGACCAATGTTCGCAGTACGAGAGTTCATGGTGCGGGGTGTCGTCGTGTGCGCGGCCCTGTCCACGTCGCTGGGGTGCGGTGGAGACACCACGCCAGAAGAAGAAGAGACCGTTGGGGAAGAGACCGAGGTCGACCCGAACGCCCACGTGGCGGAGGTCGACGACCCGAACGCGACCAGTGAGTCCGAAGCGGTCGCGATCGCGTTCCAGGCGGCCGAAGCCGAGGGGCACGACACCGCCAACCTCACCGATGTCGTCGTGCACTCGAACGACCAGAACCAATGGGAAGTGAGTCTCCGACAGCCCATGCGGACCCGGTTCCTGCGGGTGATGGTCGACAAGAACACCGGCCACGCCGACGTACAGATCCTGCAAACCGGGCACTGATTTATTGGCAATACGGGCCTGGCCCGCTTCGCGGGACTGGCGGCCCTAATGCGGCGTCCAGAGCACATCGACGTGCTCGCCGCCCAGCCAGTGGGACCATGTGTGAACCCAGCTGAGGCACTTGGCGGCTGTGCGCGGTCGATGCACTCCCGCCGCCTCTATGACGCACTTGGGGAGTGCACCAGTTGCTCGGCCTACGGCCTGCGCAGGTGCACGGGTGGAGTCGCCTGACTCGCTGGCGTCATCTCGTGGCCTGGCTCGCTTCGCGAGACTGGCGGCCCTAGGTCGCGCCGGCGGCGTCGCGGGCGGCTCGGTCGGAGCGGCATCGGTCGATCACGAAGTCGACGTCGTTCTCGAAGCCGTTCTTGACCCAGCGGCCTTCTTCGTCGAGCACGTACCAGCGGACGTCGCCGCGGATCCACGCTTCGAGTTCGCGGTCCTCAGGGTACTTGTCCATGAAGTACACCGCGTTGCGCACGTAGGTGTCGTAGCTCGGCGGGAGCGCGCGCTCCTCGCAGCGGAATGGGTCGCGTGGCGCCGGGTCTTCCACGTGCAGCACGCGTGCTTTGGGTTCGGTGTACACCGAGTAGCCTGCGTGGAAGAGGCGGTAGCCGAGCTCGGTGTCTTCCATGCCCCATCCGCGGAAGCCGCCGTCGAAGAACAGCTCCGGGCCTCCGAGCGAGACCGAGAAGTTGCACGAGTAGACGAAGATCCAGGGCTGCGGATGTTCGTGGACTTCCATGCCTTCGAGATCGACGACACGGTCGTCTCGTTCCGCCGCCACGATCTCCGCCCAGGTCGGGGTGAGGCCAGCGTAGTGATCGGTGCGGTGGCGGAACCCGATGACGACCCGGTGCCGGTCTGGGTGTCCGCGATGGGCGTTCAGGTGGGCTTCGATGAAGTCCGGACGGATGAGCACGTCGTCGTCCAGAAAGACGACCACATCTCCGATGGCCCGTTCGATGCCGAGGTTGCGCGCCTGCCCGGCCCGGAATCCCTCGTCGGGCTGTGAGGCGTAGTCGAGCGGGAGCCGGTCGGCGAAGGAGCGGGCGACCGCCTCGGTCTCGTCTCCAGAGCCATCGTCACAGACGACGACCCGGGCGAGGCTGTCGCCGGTCTGCCGCGCCACGCACTCGAGGAGGGCCCGAAGCCGATCGGGACGGCGGTAGGTTGGAATGACGAGGGTGGCCAACACGCGGCCGGCAGCCTACTTGCTGCGGCCATCGGGCGAAATGCGTTTGTTGTGCCGCCCGCCGGTTGTCGTACGATGCGGGCGATGAGTCGTGCCAAGGTCCCGCCTCAGCGCCCCGGTCCCAAGGGGGGCAAACGAGCGCGCAACCGCGAACAGCGAACGGAATCGCTCCTGAGCGCTGGGCTCGAGCTGTTCCTCGCGCGCGGGGTCGCGAATGTCGCGATCGACGACATCGCCCGCGCGGGCGGCATGGCGAAGGGCAACTTCTACCGGTACTTCGATGACAAGGGCGCGTTGGTGGATGCGATCCTGGCGCCCATCGCAACCGAAGTGCGCACGTCGATGCGCAAGTGTGCGGTGGCGATCGGGCGTGCCGATGGCTCGGACGCGCTGAACGCTGCGTACGCCATGCTCGCCATGGACCTCGCCCAGGCGGCGGTGCAGCAACTCGATGTCGTGCAGCTCTACCTGCAAGAGAACCGCGCGCCGCTTCATCCTTCGGGCGCCGGGATCCGAGCCCTGGCCGAAGAGATGAACGAAGGCGCGATCATGTTGACCCAGGTGGCGGTCGACAAAGGTCTCCTGAACGTCACCGATCCGAAGGTCAGCGCCATGGCGGTGGTCGGGGCGGTGGAGCAACTGGCCCTCGCTCAGCTGCGCGGCAACCTCGACGCGCCCCCGCTGCAGGTCGCCCAAGTCGTGGTCTCGATGGTGCTCGACGGCATCCGCGTCGGCCCACCCCGCTAAACCAAGCGGCAGGCTGAAGAACCCCCGCAGGGCGTTCTCGCAGCCTGCCCCTTGCCCCTGCCCTTGCCTTTGCCCTTGCCCGCGGATCAGCGGTCAGATCGCTTGATCAGCGCGACGAGCATCGCGACGACCTGCTCGAGGTGGGCGAGAGCCCGTTCGATATCGGGCTGCGGACCGACCGATGCCCGGCCTCGCCGTCGCGAAACACACGGCGTCCACGACGGGCAAGGGCACGGGCAAGGGCAACGGCAAGGGAGCAGGTCGCTTTTCAGCGACCTGCTAGGGCCTTGGTGCCACAAAGTTTACGCAGTGCCCTTGCCAAACGGTGACCGAAGCGTCATGTTATAGGAACACTGACC
The DNA here is from genome assembly GCA_034670305.1 of Deltaproteobacteria bacterium. Taxonomy (GTDB): domain Bacteria; phylum Myxococcota_A; class Polyangia; order Polyangiales; family Houyiibacteriaceae; genus JAXMNT01. The sequence continues at coordinate 17,445 of JAXMNT010000014.1, read as the reverse complement.
CATTGGTCATTGTATTGAAAGGACCGAAAGAGGTACCACCGTGATTGGAATTCCCCTTGCTTTGCTGGCTTCGAACGCGACCGAATGGTTGGTGCACAAGTACATCTTGCACGGCGTAGGCAAGAAGAAGGACAGCTTCTGGGCGTTTCACTGGCACGAGCACCACCGGGAGTCCCGAAAGCACCAGATGGCGGATCCGCACTACGACCAGTCGGTCTTCGGTGCGCACTCGCAGGGCAAAGAGGCGGCGGCGCTGGTCGCCACCGGCTTGCTCATCGCACCCCTCTTCCCGGTGGCGCCCTTCTTCACGATGACCGCCTGGTACTGCGGCTACAACTACTACCGGGTCCACAAGAAGTCGCACCTCGACCCCGAATGGGCGCGCGAGCATCTGCCCTGGCACTACGACCACCACATGGGTCCGAAGCAGGACGCCAACTGGTGTGTGACCAAGCCCTGGTTCGACGAGCTGATGGGCACCCGGGTGCCCTACGCGTTCACCGAGAAGGAAGCGAAGGACCTGGAGCGCCGCGCCCGCCGCGCCGCTGAGAAGGCCGCCCGCGAAGCCAAGAAGCGCGCCGCCGCAGAACCCGAGCCCCAGGCCCAAGCCGCCTAGCAGGCTGCTGAAGAACGCCCGCAGGGCGTTCTCGCAGCCTGCCCCTTGCCCCTGCCCTCGCCTTTGCCCTTGCCCGCGGATCAGCGGTCAGATCGCTTGATCAGCGCGACGAGCATCGCGACGACCTGCTCAAGGTGGGCGAGAGCCCCGTTCGATATCGGGCTCCGATTCGCGGCCCGACGGTCCGTGATTTCGAGCCAGGAGACGACCTCGATCGCGGAGCGCCGGGCCATCCGATAGAAGCGAGCCTTCTCCTTGGGACTGAACTCGCCTGCGCCCTCGGCGATGTTGGCGACGACGGAAGTCGCAGCGCGATCGATCTGGTCTCGGAGGTGAGCACGGCCTCGCGGGAGCTGCTGATGAGGTCCGCGCAGAGCATCAGTGTTCGCACGGCAGGCCTGGCCGGCGCCGCATACAACCTCCTAGGCGTCGCGCGGCTGCGGAGCTGCGCCGCGTAGCACCGACCGATGCCCGGCGGCTTCGTCCGCTCGGCATCGGGCTCCGATTCGCGGCCTCGCCGTCGCGAAACACACGGCGTCCACGACGCGGGCAAGGGCACGGGCAAGGGCAACGGCAAGGGAGCAGGTCGCTTTTCAGCGACCTGCTACGTCGCGCGATCCTACAGAGCCAACGGGCGGCGCATCTGCGCGAAGCGCGCGATCGCATCGTGCGCTTCGAGGGTGAGCCACTCGAGCTCCAGGCCGAGGCCCGGCCAGCTGCCCTCGCTGCCTTCGCGCAGCCAACAGACCCGGGCGGGGGCGGTGAACGGCTGCTCGCCGGGAAGGTGCACGTGGAGTTCGATCTCCGCGCCGATCGGAAGGACGGTGTAGCTGGCCAAGAAGATGCCGATGGTGCCTTCTCCGTCCACCCAGAGCTGGCTCTGGCTCTGCCATGCCAGTGCCGCCTCCAAGCGGACCGGGGTCTCGACTTCGATCTCGATTTCGATTTCGATCTCGTCCAGCGCTTCGCTGGCCGGGTCACGCATCTGGTAGCCAAACGTCGTCACGGGACCGGTCTCCTCGCTCGGCCCGGCGAAGCCTCCCGAAGGGGGCTCGGACGGCGATGCGGTCTCGGGGTCCGGCTGGAAGCCTCCCGAAGCGGGGTCTTCGGGCTCGAAGAGCGGGCGCGCGACCGCCGGTCCAAAGGCAGCGTCGAGCTCTTCGTCGGTGGGCTCGCGGGACTGCGCTGGAAGGTCCCCATCTCGAAGCGTGGTCGCCCCCACGAATCCTGGAGCCACCGTGCCCGCCGCCAGCGCGGTGAGGTCGATCGGCTCGGTGAGCTCCGGCGCGCCGTCGACGAGCTGTCCGTACGCCGGTGAGGCCATGGGCGTCTTCGGGATGGCCGGCGCGTCGTAGTTTCCGGTGATCATCGGCACGGGGAGCGGAGCCGGCTCACACGGGTAGACGCCGCTCGGTTTGTGACGCGGGGGCGCCGGTGAGAAGGGACGCGACTTGAGGTCTTTGGCGCTCATGACGTTGGAGAGTACGGACCCAGGCGACGCTCCTTCCCTTCAGACGGCTCGAATCGCGGCCCAACCGGCATCGGGTGTGACCTGGTCCCAGCGTCGGGTGTCCTTGCACTGCACCGGTGCCATCCGAACGCCTCTGATCCTCTGTTCACGTGAGCACACGATTCTTTCGCGGATTTTCGCTGGGGCCTTCACACTGTTTCCCCCCATGCGTCCATCTCCCCGACCTCTGTGGCCCGCACTCCTGCTTGGCGTCATCGCCAGCGTTGCGGCGCCGTCCGTCGCGTTTGCGTCGGGTGGGGGAGAGGCGGGTGGTGCGGGCACGCTCACCGTTGTCCTGTTCCTCATCGGCGTGGCTGTGGCCTACGTGCTCGGCCACCTGGTCGTCGACCGGCTCCAGCAGCGTTTCCTGATCATCGCGGGTGTCGAGTACGTGCTGCTCGGCCTCGCACTCGGACCCGCCGTTCCTCAGATTCATGTGCTCGACGATCTGACCGGCATGTTGCCCGTCATCGCGCTCGCCGCCGGGTGGGTCGGTCTGCTGCGCGGGATGGAGCTGCAGCTGACGGGGCCATCCAAGGTTCAGTTCGGCCAAGGCACGGGCACGTTCCGGATCGTGATGCTCCACTTGCTGGTGCCCGGCGCACTCGTCGGTGGGCTCGCGTGGTGGTTCTTCTGGGGAGAGTGGGGCGGGTACCTCTTCGCACCGTACGGGACGGGTTCGATGGGTTGGCGCGAGGTGGCGGCGAGCTGCCTGATGCTGGCGTGTTGCGCCGCGAGCGACTCCGCCGAGCCGTTCGATGTGCTTCGCCGTCGCTACGACATCCAAGGATCGCTGACGTCCCAGCTGCGCGAGTGCACGCGGCTGAGCGACGTGCTGGTCATCTTCTGTTTCGGTCTGGTGTTCTGCTTCTTCCACCGCTCCGCGCCCGACGCGCAGCTGCACCTCTCGGCGTCTGGATGGTTCCTCGTGCAGCTCGGCGTCGGCGCTGTGCTCGGTGGTCTCTTCACGCCCTTCCTGGGAGGCAACGAAGACGAACACGGCCGCTTCTTGGCCATGGTCGGGATCATCACGTTCGCCGCCGGCGCGGCGTACTTCCTCGATCTCTCACCGCTCGCGGTCAACGTGGTGCTTGGCATCGTGCTCGTGAACGTCGCGAAGACCGGCGCGATCATGTACCAGACGCTCCGCACCACCGAGAAGCCGATCAACCTCGTGCTCTTCGTGCTCGCCGGCGCGCTCTGGAAGCCGCCGCCGCTCATCCCGACCCTCATCGCACTCGGCGGGTTCCTGGTGCTGCGCTACGTCGGCAAGCGGCTCGCAAGCCGCCTGGCCGCCTGGGGCATGGACGAGATGCGGCCCGATCTCTACCGCGGGTTCATGGCGCACGGCGAGGTCGCCGTGGCGATGGCGGTGTCGTTCCAGGTGGTGTTCGACGGAGTGGTCGTGGACGTGGCGTACACCGTCGCGCTCGCCTCCACGGTCTTGCACGATCTGGTCGCACCGCGCGTCCTGCTCGGTCTGCTGGTCGACGCGGGCGACATCCGCCGAGAGCGCGAACCCGACGAGGTGCCCGAGGCACCCGACCCTCAAGGAGCGCACGCCTGATGTACATCGTGGTCATTGGACTTGGCGAAGTAGGCCGCCACCTGCTGAGCGTGTTGCAGCACGAGGGGCACGACGTCGTCGCGGTCGACAACGATGCGGTCGCCACGTCCAACGCGGAAGAACACTTCGATGTCTCGACGCTGACCGGCTACGGCGCGAGCCAAGAGATCCTCGACATGGCCGGCGTGGGCAAAGCCGACCTCGTCGTCGCGGTCACGAACCACGACGAGGTGAATCTGATCGCGGCGCTCGCCGCCAAACAACTCGGCGCGAAGACCGTTGTCGCGCGCGCCCAGGGCAACGAGTGGGCCCGCTGGACCGAAGGCATTCGCTACGGGCTGCTCGGCGTCGATGTGGTCATCAACCCGCGCGTGCTCGTCGGCCAAGAGCTTGGCCGCATCGCGTGGTCCCACGGCGCGGTCGACGTGCTGCATCTGGCGTCCGACCGGGTCGAGCTCGTCGAGATGGAGATGACCTCCCGCATGGCGAACAAGCCGCTGTCGAAGATCCCACTCCCGGTCGGCACCCTCGTCGCCGCGTACGTGCGGGACGGCGAGATCGTCGTGCCCGGGGGCGCGGATGTGCTCCTGCCCGGCGACACGGTCTACCTCATCGGCACGCCCGACGCGGTGCTCCAAGCGGAGAGCCTGTTCTCCACCAAACGGGAAGCGCGCCGCATCATCATCATCGGCGGCGGCGTGGTCGGTCAGGCGCTCGCGCGCGAAGTGTTGCCGCAGGGCGCGAAGGTCACCATCGTCGAGAAGGATCCGGCCGTCGCGCTGAAACTCGCGGCCGAACATCCGGACGTGCTCATCCACCACGGCGACGGAACCGATTCGAAGCTCCTCGAGGAACTCGAGGTGGACTCGTACGACCTGTGCGCGTGCGTGACCCGCCAGGACGAGGTGAACCTGATGGCGGCACTGATCGCGAAGCGCGCCGGGGTGCCGCGCGCCGCAGCGATCGTCGACGACGCAGAGTACGCGACCATTTACCGGCAGCTGGGCATCGACATCGTCCTGTCGCCGCGCACGCTCGCGTCGCATCACATCTTTCGATTCGCTCGGACCTCGCTCGTGCAGAGCCTCCACCAGCTCGAGGGTGGCCGCATCGAAGTCGTGGAGCTCTACGCGGCGCGTGGCGCGGTCATCGTGGACAAACCGCTGCGGCGGCTGCGCCTCCCCAAGGGCGTCTTGCTCTGCGCGATCATCACCGACGACGAGGTCGTCATTCCGCGCGGCGACGACGTCGTACGCCACGGCGACCGGGTGATCGCGATGACCATCGGGGCCGCGCGTCCGGGCCTCGAGCGTCTCTTCCGCGGCAAAGGCACCGACCGTTGATCGCAGCCGCCACCAGCTTTCGCGACTTCCGTCCCGTCGCCCGCCCCACCGGCGCGGTGATCTTGGGCCTGGGCGTCATGATCGCGGTGTGCGGCGGGACGGGCATGATCTGGGACTTCGCGGCTCCCAACGCGTCGCTTCCCACCGGCGGCGGGTTCGCGTGTTTGATCTCTGCGGCGGTCTGCGTCGTGGTCGGGGTGCTGGTTCGAGGCTGGGGCAGGCGCTCGACGCAAGAGAACTTCACCCGGCGGCAAGCGATGCTGGCGGTGACCGCGATCTGGGTCGCGGCGGGCGTGTGCGGGGCGCTGCCCTTTGTGCTGGGCGCCGGGCTCTCTCCGGTCGATGCGCTGTTCGAATCCGTCAGCGGCCTCACGACCACTGGCGCGACCGTCATCGGTGACATCGAAACCCGGCTGAGCCGCCCCTTGCTCCTCTGGCGTTCCATGTCGCAGTGGCTCGGCGGCATGGGCATCGTGGTGCTCTTCGTGGCGGTGTTCCCGAACCTCGGCACCACCGGCAAGCAGCTCTACAAGAACGAAGCGCCGGGCGCCGAAGCCGAAGGGTTCAAGCCGCGCATCGCCGAGACGTCGGTCACGCTCTGGAAACTCTACGCGGCGTTCACGGTGGCGGAGATCGTGATCCTCGCGCTGCTCGGCATGGATGTGTTCGAGGCCGTCTGTCATGGGCTGACCACCATGTCGACGGGTGGCTTCTCCACCCGCGACGCGTCGGTGGGCGGCTTCGGCGTGCCGGCATTCGAGTGGGTCATCGCTCTGTTCATGCTCGTGGGCAGCGTGAACTACGGCCTCTACTACCTGGTGCTTCGGGGTCGAAAACTCTCCACCATCACGCGCAACGTCGAGTTCCGTGCGTTCGTGGGTATCGTCGTGGTGTCGACGGCACTGCTCACCCTCCTGAACCTGGATCTGCACCCGAAGCCGCTCGACTCCCTTCGCTATGCGCTCTTCATGGTCGCCACCACCGTCTCCTCGACCGGGTACGGCACCGACGACTACGCGCTCTTCGGCCAAGCCGGGCTCGCGATCATGCTGGGTCTGATGTTCGTCGGAGGGTGTTCGGGAAGCACCGCGGGCGGCATGAAAGTCGAACGGACGGTGATCGTCGCCAAAGAAACCCTCACCGAGATTCGCCAGTCCTTCGCACCCTCCATGGTGCAGGTGGTGCGGCTCGGCAGCCGGGTGGTCAGCCGCCCGGTGCTCGCAACGGTGATGACCTTCTTCGCGGTGTACCTGATCACGATCGGCGCGGGTGCGGCGATCGTCGCGACGGTGGATGGGGTGCCTTTGCCGTCGGCGTTCGGTGCGATGTTGACCTGCGTCTCCAACATGGGCCCGGCGCCCTTCCACGAGCTCGCCCACATGCCCGACAACTTCTCGCAGTACTCCGCCGTCTCGAAGTCGGTGGCGGTCGTCGCGATGCTTCTCGGTCGGCTCGAGTTCTTCACGGTGCTCGCGTTGCTGCTGCCGGAGTTCTGGAAACGATGAGCGTCGAAGACGAAGACGAGGTCACCACCGAAGCGGAAGCCGAAGCCGAAGCGGGCGCGGAAGCGGAAGCGGAAGCGGAAGCGGAAGCGGAAGCGGAAGCGGTAGCGGTAGCGGAAGCGGAAGCGGAAGCGGAAGCGGAAGCGGAAGCGGAAGCCGACGCCGAAGCCGAAGCCGAAGCCGACGCCGACGCCGACGCCGACGCCGAAGCCGACGCCGAAGCCGATGCCGAAGCCGACGCCGATGCCGATGCCGATGCCGATGCCGACTCTGACTCTGACGCTGGGTCCAATGTCGCGCAGGACCCGACGCCGGAGGATGCGGACGACGAGGCCGACAACGATCGGCACGAAGAGCACGACCACGGCGGGCATGGGCATGTGCGCGGGCAGGGGGCGACGCTTCGGCAGCTGATCATCGTCTGCATCCTGATCGTCACGCTGATCGGCTTGCACCGGTTCGGCACGTCCGCGTCCGAAGGGTTCGATCCGACGGCGATGTTGGCGCTCGGGTTCGTGGTGCTCGCGAGCTTCACGATCGGCGTGCTCGTCGACGTCATCAAGCTGCCGCACATCACCGGCTACCTGCTCGCGGGCATGTTCTTCGGACCCTCGATCGCAGGGTTCATCTCGTTCGAACTCTGGGCGCCGTTCGATCGCGGCGTGCTGCACGACGAGGTGATCAAACAGCTCGGCCCACTCGAGGTCCTCGCCGTCGCGCTCATCGCGATCAGCGCAGGTGGCGAACTCAAACTCGAGGCGTTGAAACAGGGCTTCCGGGCGATCTTCTCCGTTCTGCTCGGGCAGCTGGTGGTGGTGCTCGCCATGACCACCGGTCTGTTCTGGCTCATCAGTGGCGCCGTTCCTTTCCTCGCGCTGCCGGACCTCGGGGAGGTCGGCAACGCGGTGATCCCGATCGGCCTGACGCTCGGCGCGATCTCGTTCGCGACGTCGCCGGCCGCAACGATCGCGGTCATCAACGAGACCCGTTCCAAGGGTCCGATGACCAGCACTGTGCTGAGCACGGTCGTCCTCAAAGATGTGTTCGTCATCATCCTCTTCGGGGTGTTCTCGGCCATGGCGCTCGGCGCGCTCGGCCAGGGAGAAGACGGCAACCTCGCCGGCAAACTCGCCTTCGAGATCGGCGGCTCGATCGGCATGGGCGTCGTGCTCGGCATCGCCATCGCGCTCTACATGCGCTTCGTGAAGAAGGAGCTGATGCTCTTCATTCTCGGGGTGGTCTACACCGGCACGTTCGTGTGCAACGCGACCCACCTCGACTCGGTGCTCGTGTTCCTCGCCGGCGGGTTCACCGTCTCCAACTTCTCGCGCAGCGGCGACACGTTGATGCACGAGGTGGAGAAGCTCAGCACGCCGGTCTACGTCGTGTTCTTCACGCTCGCGGGCGCCAAACTCCACCTCGACGAGGTGGTGCATCTGTTCTTCTTCGCCATCGCGCTCGTCGGCGTGCGCATCCTGGCGGTGTGGATCGGCGTGCGCATCGGTGGCCTGGTCGGCGCCGCGGACGAGAACACCCGCAAGTACGGCTGGATGGGTTTCATCTCGCAGGCCGGCGTCGCGATCACGCTGGCGGGGTTCGTGAAGACGCGCTTCGGCGACGTCGGTGAGACGCTCAGCTCTCTGCTCATCGCCGGCGTCGCGCTCAACGAGATCCTCGGACCCATCCTCCTGAAGGTCGGCTTGAGCCGGGCGAAAGAGACGGGGGATGCGGCGCACGCGAAAGAAGCGGTGCAAGAAGAGCTCGTCGACGAGGGACCGGACGAGGTGCCGAGGCGCACCTTCCAAGCCTGGAGTGCGGACGACGAGCTCATCGAGTGGGGCGAAGCGACGCACCTCAGTCCTGCGTTGGACCGGGAGCTGCGGGAGCTCGAACACGACCTACAGGCGATCGTGCACTCGCTGGCCGACGGACCGATGGTGGACTTCCGCGACGACGGGGAGCACTACCTGCGGGATCTGCGGCGGGAGTTTCTGCGGCACCATCGGCGGCTGACGGTGCAAGCGCGGTCCGTGGGCGTGGAGGACGACAAGGAACGCCAGGCAGCCCGGGAAGAACTCTCGAAGACGTTGCGCGCCGAACAGGGCGAGCTCGCGGAGGCCTGGCGTTCGATCGCGTTGACGCGCGCCTCTCAGCTCGGGCAACGCCCGCCGTGGACGCCCGACGGCATCGTGGAGTCGGTCGACGAAGCGGTGGAGCGTCTGCTCGAACACGTGGAGATCCCCTGGGACCCGCGGGTCTTCGAGACCAAACCTTCCGACGGTCCACTGCTGCGCATTCGCCGCTCGTTGGCCCGCATGCGGCGGGGTTTCGCCCGCGCCTTCGGACGCGACCTGGCGCCGCGCACCATCGCGCTGCAGTCGTTGGCGCGTTTCCATCTCTCGTTCGAGACGCCGGTGCGACTCGAAGGTGTGGCCGCGCTCCTGGTGCAGGCCGAGCAGCACATCGCAGGGCGCACGCGGAACCTCTTCGACGGAATCATCGAGTCGTACGACCGCCTCGCCGAAGCGACGATGGACCCGGCGGTCAAGGGCGAGACGATTCAGCAGGGGCTCGCGACCGTCCGCAGCGATGTCGAGACGGAGCTGTTGCTCGCCATGGACGAGATCACCCGCATCTCGAGTGGCGGCGCGGTCCGCACCGGCCGGTTGCTTGCGCTCGCGCTGCGCACGATCCGGGAAGAAGCTCCGGTCATCGAGACGCTGGAGTTGCCGGCGCACACCCGCCGCAGCAGCCGCGCGTTCGCCGAACGCATCAAGGCGCTCCACATCTTGGGCGAGACGGTGAACGAGCTGCGCGGCTCGAACGCCGGTGAGTTCGCGCTGCTCGCGATGGAGTTCGAACTCGTCGGCCTCGAGGCGCGGGTGAAACACTTGCTCGCGTCGCACGCGTCCAAACTCGAAGGAGAGGTCTCCCGACGCGCGCTGCAGCAGGCGGCCCGCACCGAAGAGGCACTTCGGGAGACGTTGGCCCACGTCGACGCCGAACTCCGCAAGAGTTCGACCGGTGACGAGATGGCGACCGCCCTGCGGACGCAGACCGAACAAGCGGAGAAGATCGCCGGAGAGACCGGCCGCATCGTGCGTGAGCTTCGAGACGAACTGCTCGAGCAGGAGAAGGTCGCGCCGCTTCTCGACGCGCTCGGCAAAGCCGCGAGCGAGCTGACCTCGAACTACCTCGTCGTGGCCGGTCGACTGCAGCGGGGCGAATACAAACTCCCGCCCGTGCTTCAGCGGGTCGAGGTGCCGTTCCGCGAGGTGGCGTCGGGTCATGTCGAGTTGCGCATCGCGCCTCAGCTGCTCCGCGCGACCCGCGACGCCGCCGAACAACTGCAGCCGCTCATCGGCTCTCTCAAGGAAGCGGAGCGCGTGATCGCGTTCAACGTCGAACTCGCCACCGCGGAGCTCGAGGTGGTGCACGAGGAGCAGGTGCCGGAGAGCACCAAGGCGCTTCTCGGTGAGATGATCGGCGGACAGCTGGATCGAAGTCTGTCGGTGCTCCAAGCGCACCTGAAGGGCGTGCAGGACTTGCCGGCCTCGCTCGGTGGTTCGGTGCGCGAAGCCGTGCTCGGTGCGCTCGGGGAACTGCGCGGTCAGCTGGTGGACGGCGACATCAGCCGCGCCAAAGTCGACGAACTCAAACGCGACGCCGCCCGCCGCCGCTTGGCCCAGCGCGCGACCGAGTTGCCCGATGCGGTGCGGGAGTTCTGGCGCCAGAGTGCGGATGCGCTGGTCTCGCTGGTTGGACGCAACCGCTGGGCGGCGTTCCGGATGCGGCTCGGGCTGCGTACGAAGGGGGAGCTGGTTGCGCTCGACCGCAGCCACTTCGCCCCCCCGAAGGAGAAGACGAAGGTACCGCTCGTGTACCGCCGGCTCTTCGCGGCCGACACCCTCGAGGCGGGCGACGTCCTCACCGGCCGCGAAGAAGCGATCCGACGTGCACGCGAAGCGCTCGAGGACACGAGCGCGGGGCACCTGCGGACCGTGGCGCTCGTCGGACTCGACGGAGTCGGCAAGGCCTCGGTGGCGAGCGCGATCGTGCGTGGTGGGCGCTGGAAGAACATGCAGCGGGTCTCACTCGACGGGCCGCAGACCGTCGAGAGCGTGGAGCGCCTTCTGGCCGACACCGCCAACGCGCAGCTGGTGGTGGTGGACGGACTCGGCTGGCTCGTGTCTCCCGGCCCCAATGGATTCGCCCCGCTTCGCCGGTTCGTCGATGGTGTGGTGGCGGACCGCGGACGCCGCTCGTGGCTCGTGCTCGCGGAGGTCCTGCTCTGGAACTACGCGTCGGTGGCGGCGCCCTTGCGGGAAGCCTTTGGCGAGCTGATCGAGCTCGAGCCACTGGACCAAGCGGGGCTGCAGGCGGCGGTGATGGAGCGACACCGACTCAGTGGCTTCGGGCATGCGTTCGAGAGCGCGCTGAGCGACCGCGGCGAAGGCTTCGTATCCCGGTCGGCCAGTCGGATCCGTCGCCCGTACGAGCAGTACTTCCAAGATCTTCACGTCGCGACGGGCGGACTCATCCGGGATGCGTTGCGGCTCTGGCTCGCGTCGATCCGCACGATCGAACACGACGACATCGTCCACGTCGGCCCGTTGCCCGCCGAGGGCCTCAGCGCAGTGCGCCGCCTGGTCGATGAGGATCTGGTCTTGCTGCTCACCATCATCCGGCAGGGGTGGATCGACGCGGATGGGCTCGCGGCCGCGTTCCAGATCGAGGTACCGGTGGCGCGGGCTCGGCTCGCGCAGCTCGGCAACCTCGGCGTCTTGACGGCCCGCCCGGTGGTCGTCGGTGGCGGTGTGTACAAGAAGAAGAACGGCGACGAGGGTCCGCCGCCGATCGAGACCTTGGCGTACCGGGTGGCGATTCACCTGCGTGGCGCGGTGGTGCGGACGTTGCGAGACAAGGGGTGGGCGCCGTGACCGGTCTCGGAGGCATGTGCCGGGCGGTGTTTGCCGCGTGGGTGATCTTCGCGATCGGCTCGGGGGACGCACGCGCGCAGCCGCCGGTCGATGCCGGCACGGCCGCGGTGGCCCCCGCCGCGCAAGACCCGGCCCCCGCCGAAGCTCAGGACCCGCCGGCGGAGGGCGAGGCCGAAGGTGCGGCAGCGGTGGATGCGGGCAGCGCGGGCAGCGCGATGGAAGCGGCCAGGCTCGCGCGCGAACAAGAGGCCGCGCGACTCGCGGAACAGGCCGCGGAAGCAGCTCTGGCGGCGGAAGCCATCGCCGACGCAGCAGCGGTCGCCGCGGCGGAAGCAGAAGCCGAAGCCGAGGCGGAAGCCGCCGCCGCGCTCCGCGCAGAACAGATCGCGGAGGCGGCAGCCACCGCGGCGACGCAGGCGGCGCTGGCCCTGCAGCGGGCCCAAGGCGAAGCCGAAGAGCGTGCGCCGGTCGCGGCGCCAGAGCCCGTGGCGTTGCCGGTTCCAGTAGCGCCGGTCGCCGTCGAGGAAGCCGACTGGTTCGAGCAAGAGGTGGAAGGCATGGCGAACTTGTTCGCCAGCGGGCGGACCACGCAAGGGCTGCTCCTGCTTCTGCTCGGGCTCGCGCTCGCGATGATCGCGGCGGTGGTCGTGCGCCGGGTGCGCGGGCGGTTCCCGCAGCGCGGCGTCGTGCCCGGGCTGCTCGCGGTCGCGCACCTCGTCGTGCGCTTGCTCGTGGTCGGCCTCGCGCTCGCGTTCATCTTGCGGCTGCTGCCTCCCCGGCTTTCGCTCGTGATGTTGCTCGCGTTCGGCGGGTTCGCGGTCGCGCTCGGATGGTCGATGCGCGACGTGTTGCCGGATTTGGTCGCTGGGTTCGTCATGGCGTTCGAACACCGCATCCGACCGGGGCTGTGGATCAGCGGACCGGGCTTCTCTGGCAAGGTGGAGCAGACCGGGTTGCGATCGACGACGCTCCGCGACGCCCAAGGCCGCCGCATCGATCTGCCGAACCGGTTCGTGCTTCAGAAGCCGGTGGTCGCCACCAGCGGGCACGCGGACGAACACGAGGTGTTGGTGCGCCTCGGCTCGGATGCCACCGCCGAGCGGATTCGGTTGGCGCTTCGCGACGCCGCGTTGTTCTCGCCCTGGGTGTTTCCGGGCTCGGTGCCTTCGGTGCTCCGGGATCCCGACGACCCCGCGCTTTGGCGGGTGCAAGGCCGACTGCTCGACGCCACCTTCGGCGCCCGGTTCGAGGGCGAGCTCTTGGAGCGCGCGGAGATGTTGCTCGCGGCCGAAGCGCCCAAGCCCCAGGCGGAACCAGATCCGCCGCCCCCGGAGAATGCATGACGCTGCTCGCGACTCGGTTTCCCGCCCTGGCGCTCGTGCCCCATCTCCCGCTCTCCCGCACGACCCCGGTCGAGCCCATGAAGCGGCTCTCGAGCGAGACCGGGGGCGACCTCTGGGTGAAGCGGGACGACCTCACCGCCGATCTCTACGGCGGCAACAAGGTGCGCAAGCTCGAGTTCGTGCTGGGCGACGCGCGCCGGCAGGGATGCGACGCCCTCGTGACCGCAGGTGCGTGGGGGTCGCACCACGTCCTCGCGACGAGTCTGTTCGGGCGCAAGTGGGGGTTCGAGGTCAGCGCGGTGGTGGTGCCGCAGCCGCTCTCTCCCCACGTGGAGGAAAACCTGCGGCTCGATCTCTCGGTGGGTGCGGAGCTGCACCAGGTGTCGACCTGGCCCGCGGTGATCACCAAGATGAGCACGGTGTCGGCGGGGCTCCGGGCCCGCGGCCACACGCCCTACCGAGTCGCGTACGGAGGGTCCTCATCGGCGGGCACCCTCGGATACGTCGAAGCTGCGTTCGAGTTGGCGGAGCAGATCGCGACGGGCCACTGCCCGGAGCCCGAGGCGGTGTACGTCGCGCTCGGCAGCGGCGGAACGGCGGCGGGGTTGGCGATCGGTCTGGCGGCGTCGGGGCTCACGACGAAGGTGCGCGCGGTGCGCGTCACGCCGCGCCTCGTGTGCAACCGCGCCACCATCGCGACGCTGGTCGCCAACACCATGCGCACACTCCGAAAGACCGCGCCGAGTTTCCCCGCCGTCACGCGCGCGGCGCTGGGGGCGATCGAACTGGAGCACGACTTCTACGGCAGCGGTTACGGTGGTGCCGACGCCCGCGCCGCCCAGGCGAGCGTGCTCGCGAACCAAGAGGGACTGACCCTCGACGCGACCTACACCGCGCGCGCGATGGCTGCGCTGCTGCGGGACGCACCGCGCACCCAGCGGCCTCTGATGTTCGTGAACACCTTGAGCTCCGTGGATCAGACCGAACGGCTCGCCGAGGCGCCGCCGCTGCCCGATTGGGCGACATGACCTTTGTATTCAAGGGTTGCCGAGGCCGGGTTGCAGCCTGAGACTGAACCCGTGACTCCTTACCGCCGCTGGCGCTACGCACTCAAACCCGCCAGCTGGCCGAAGCTCTTCGTGCCCGCATTCGTGGGTCAGGCGATCGGCGCAGCACACCTCGGCGGGGTGGATCTCGTCAGCGCGGCCGGTGGACTCGGGCTCACCTTTCTGTTGCTCGGCGCGATCGTGCTCTCCAACGATCTGGCCGACCGCGAGGTCGATGGACTCAAGCGGCGCCTCTTCCCGACGTCGTGCTCCCCGAAGACCATTCCCGACGGCATCTTGAGCGCAGGCCACGTGGCGCTCGGCGCGCTGGTGTTCACCGCGGCAGCGGTCGGGTTCGGGTACTTCTGCAACGAGTGGCTCGGCCGGCCGCTCATGGGCATCGCGACCCTCGGCGCGCTCGCGGTGTTCGCCGGCTACAGCCTCTGGCCGCTCAAGCTCAACTACCGGGGCGGCGGCGAGTTGCTCGAGATGTTCGGTGTCGGGCTCGTGCTCCCGTGGATCAACGCCTACGCGCAGGGCGGGCTCGGCGTGGAGTCGCTCACCTGGTTGCCGCGTCCCTGGGCGATCCTTCCCGGCGTGTGCGCGCTGGCGTTCGCGAGCGCGATCGCGAGCGGACTGAGTGACGAAGTCAGCGACCGCAAAGGTGGCAAACGAACCTTCACGACGATGCTCGGCAACCCGATGGCCCGGCGCTTCACAGAGCTGAACGTCTTGCTCGCGGCGATCTTCTGGCTGCTCGCGGGGATCTTCAGCGCGCACATTCCGCTCGTGGTCGCGGTGTTCGGCGCGCTGGTGCTCGCCTACTACCTCCGGACGCTGGTGGCGCTGAGCCCGGCTGCGGTGACGAACGCGTTCGACGCGCAGCGCCGCTACAAGGACGTGCTCCACCGCGCGTTCTGGAACAGCGCGCAGTGGCTCGCTGGACTGCTGGTGCTACACCGCCTCTTCTTCTGAAGCGCTCCATGCACACCCCGCTCCCGACCCGTGTGGCCCGTACGCGGGGGCTGCTCGAAGCACTCGACGAGGTCCTGCGGGCGGGCGATCACCGCGCGACGCTCTCGCCGGAGCGATCGGAGGCGACGCCTCTGGTGGCACTCTTCGATCGGTTCGCCCCCGAGACGCGGCCCGAACTTCGCGCTCCGTTCGCCCGCGCCCTGCACCGCATCGTGCGCGCTCAGCTCGAGGCGTTTCCCGAGAACGTCTTTTGGGACTTCGATGCGCTTGCCGCGTCGCTCGCGCGCCAGCCGGATGCGGCGACGTTGGCGGCGACGAGCGCGACGGTCGTCTCGCTGCAGGCGCTCTTCGGACAAGCCACGCCGATTCACTTTCGATACGTCCACGACTTCATGTACGGCTTCGACTGGGCGAAGTGGGTCGCCCGCGACAGCGAAGCGCGCGCATCGGTCGCGCCGTTCGACCAGCCGTTTCTCAGCTACACCTGGCGGCGCGGCCACGAGCTGCTGTTGCTGATCGCCAACGACGACGAGAAGTACCCGAAGCTCTCCGACGGTCGGCCCCGCAACCCGTTTGGCTTCTCGAGGGAACCGGCCGAGGAGGCACGGCTCTTGCGCGATCTGGCGGCGCGCGGGCTCATTCCGGTGCGGGCGTGGCTCGGGGACCCGGCGGCGGACTGGTGCCCGCCGTATCAGCGTCTGCGCGAAGAACGCGCCCACGCGCTTGGGATCGCGACCGAGTAAGAACGGGTCCGGTCAGCCGCGTCGAAGCGACGAGGTGCGGCGGCGGTCGAGCGGCTGCTCTTCGCTCTTGGGCGCGGGCGGGGGCGGCGGCGGCACTTCTTGGTAGCTCGCCATCTTCCAGGTTCGGTTCGCGGGGCGTTCGTGTTTCGGCTTCATGGTGGCCAGTGTCGGGGGAAGGGCCAAGACGCGTCCATTTCTCGGCGGTCCCGTCGACCACGGTCGCGGTCTCGGCGGGGTCCTGCTAGACCCGCGGGATGTTTCGCCACTGGGTCGGTTTCGGACTCTTGCTCTCGGCACTGATCGCCGGCTCCGGTTGCGCCGTGGTGCCCGCGTACCAGCGTGGCTACCTCGCCGATCCGACGATGGAACGCGACCCGCTCGAGGATCGAAGCATCCGCAAGTTGCACACCGCGCGTGAAGCAGCGGGCGGCGGCGGCGGTTCGGCGTCCGGAGGCGGCTGTGCCTGCAGCAACTGAGGAGACTGGCGGCCCGATGCGGGCGGCCGTCGCGCGACCAATCGGGTGGGCGGTGGGTTTGCTGCTGGTGGCGGTTGGGTGTGGGCCTTCGCAGTGGCGCACCGAAGAGGTGAACGCGCGGATGTCGTACTTCGGCCAGGAGGGACGCGGGGCGCAGTCGCAGGCGGACGTCCAGGAGATCGATGGCGTCGAACGCGGCGACGAACGACTCGACGTCTACCAGCCGAGCTTCCGGGTCGCGCTGCGGCAGAACGATCGAGTCCGGCACACGCTCGACATGCCCATCGACATCGTGACGAGCGCGAGCGCCGACGCGCTCGACGCCGTCTCGACTGCGTCGAAGGTGAACGAGGCGGTCGAACTCGACCTTCGGACCCAGTGGCGTGCGACTGACAACGACGAGATCCAGTTCCGGATCGGCGCCCACATCGAGGAGTACCTCAAGGGTGGGTTCGGCGGCATTCGTTACTTGCGGGAGCTCGCGGACGACAACGCGACCATCGAAGCGGGCGTCGATCTGACGGTGGATGCCTTCGACCCACTCACACCGCAGGGGTTCGACCTCGGTCACACCAGCCGACAAGCGTTCCACGCGTGGCTCGGTGGATCCCAAGTGCTCTCGCGCACGACGTTGGCCCGCGCCGGCTACGACCTGACGTATCAGTGGGGGCGGCTCGAGCAGACCTGGAACTCGGTGCCGGTGCCGCGCCCGTTCATTCGGCCGGCGGAGCTCTTTCCCGGGACCCGATTGAGACACGTGCTCTCGGGGTCGCTCTCCCAGCACATTCCCCAGTCGCGCTCCACGCTCATGGGCGCGTACCGGTACTACCGGGACGACTTCGGAGTGATCGCCCACACGCTGGATCTCGAGGCGTCGCAGTGGATGGGGTCCCACGTGTACGTCCGGGTGGGCTACCGCCTGCACGACCAAGGCTCTCCAGACTTCTTCACGACCGAAGCCGCGCCCACCGACCGCGACGACGGAACCATCCTCACCGCCGACTCCGACTTGGCGGCGTTTCGTGCCCACGAGTGGAGCGTGAAGGTGGTGCTCTTCACGAGCCTTGACGAAGCGCGGGGCCGGGAGAGCGTGTACATCTCGTACCACCGGTACGAACGTCCGTACCTGGACGTGGGCGTGGTCAGCGTGGGCTACCGCTGGTTGAGGTAGTAGGGCTGCGGGGCAGCGTGATCCCCGTGCCCGTGCCCGGCTTTGGGTGGTGGGAGGTGTCTTGAACGACCTGGGGCGGCAAGAGCGCAAGGGCAAGGACCTCCTACCGTCCGTCAAGCCCTCTTGAGGGTCAGATCGGCTTTGGGAGGCGACGCTGGGTTTTGTCGTAGAGACGGCGATCTCGAAGGGCTGCGACGAGTACAGCGAGCATCC
>JAXMNT010000013.1:0-151877 GCA_034670305.1 Deltaproteobacteria bacterium | reverse complement strand
GCGGCAGAGACAGCGGCAGAGACAGCGGCAGAGACAGCGGCAGAGACAGCGGCAGAGACAGCGGCAGAGACAGCGGCAGAGACAGCGGCAGAGACAGCGGCAGAGACAGCGGCAGAGACAGCGGCAGCGGCAGAGACAGCGGCAGCGGCAGAGACAGGGACAGCCTCAGCTACAGCTACCGCTTCCGCGCCCGCTTCCGCGTCCGCTTCCGCGTCCGCTTCCGGGTCCGCGTCCGCTTCCGGGTCCGGGTCCGCGTCCGCGCCTCGCAACCGCTCTCCCCGAGCCTCCCTCCAAACGTGCGAACGCCCCGGAGGACGTGGGTCCTTCGGGGCGTTTCGCGGGGGCCACCGACGAGCGGCCGTTCTGTCGAACCGGGTCGGGCTTTAGAGCAGCTCGACGTTCGGGAGCAGGGCGATGACTCCGTCGCAGCCGCGGCGGGCGTTGGACGCGGTGCTGTACGTCTCGCTCGTTCCGATGACGCGGCCGTTGCGGGCCTTGAGGTTGAAGTAGTAGGAGCCGTCGGCGGCTTCGTTCACTTCGTAGCGGTTCTGGTCGATGCCGTTGTCGGCGACCGAGAAGGTGGCGCTGAGCGCGGCGGACTCGGTGGTGTAGCCCTGCGAGGAGAGGACGATCTCGCCGTTCGCGGCGTGCAGGTTGAAGTAGAAGCGGTCGTCCGCGCCCTGGAAGATGTCGAAGCGGGCGCCGGTGCGGTTCGCGAGGAAGTCGAGGTACTCGTCGACGTTGCGGGTCACCGTCTGGACGCCGCGGCGCGCGTTGGAGGCGCTGACGTAGGTCTCGCTCGTTCCGATGACCGCGCCGTTGCGGGCCTGGAGCGTGAAGTAGAACTCGCCGTTGCTGGCTTCCCAGAGGTCGAAGTTCGCTTCCTGCGCGCCGTGGTCCATGACGCTGAGCACGCCGTTGAGGGCGGACTGGCGCGTGCTGTAACCCTCGGAGCTGAGGATGACGCGGTGGTTGGCCGCCTTCAGGTTGAAGTAGTGGTCGCCGTTCGTGGCCTCGAAGACCTCGAAGTAGGGGCGGCCGCTGAGCGCGGACTCGGAGCCCTCGCCCGCAGGTTCGAAGGCGCAGCCGGAGAGTGCGGAGAAGGCGAAGAGAAGGGCGGTGAAGGTGCGAAACATGGTGTCCTCTGATGTAGGCCGATGAAGGCGCTTGTCGGTGATGCAACCCCATAGAGCAAGGTCGGTGCCAACCCGCTGCACCTTGTAATTGTTGCCTTTTTGGTTCGCATGAGTTGCTAGATGACAACTTCTAACGAATCCAGTACAACATAGTTGTATGAGTGCAACTCCTCTCGACACCGCGCTCCACGATGCCTCCGATGTCGAGTCGCTTGAGCGGCGCATCGTCGAACTGGCGCTCGAACAGACCGGCGCGCGCCACGGGGCGGTGCTGCTGTGGGACGAAGAAGAGGACGGTCTGGCGATTCACTTCCACGTCGTGCGCGGGGTGACCGTCACACTTCCGGATGAGATCGTGCCGCTTCGCCGCGCGGATGGATCGATGAACGGCGTCGCGGCGTTCGTCTACGACGCCAACGAGTCCTACCTCTGCCACGACGCGCCGAGCGACCCGCACTACGCCCCGTACTTCTTCGAGGTGCTCTCGATCGCTGCGGTGCCCATCCGGTACCAGGGGCGGGCGATCGGCGTGCTCAACGTCTCTTCGCAGCGGAAGCACGCGTTTGACCAAGAGACACTGGCCGCCCTCGAGTCCATCGCGGAGGCGTCGACCAAGTTCCTCCGCCGCGCGCAGCTCTACCGGGCGAGCCAGAAGGGGAGCGGCCGGCCGTTCTTGATCAAGGGCCTCTCGTCCGCGTGGCTCGAGGTCGAGTCCCGCATGGAGCGCGTCGCGGCCACGAACGCCCCGGTGCTCGTGCATGGCGAGAGCGGGACCGGCAAGGAGCTCGTGGCGCACGCGATCCACTTCAACAGCGCGCGGTCTACGAAGCCGTTCGTGTCCGTGAACTGCGCCGCCATTCCAGAGACCCTGCTCGAGAGCGTGCTCTTCGGTCACCGCAAGGGCGCGTTCACTGGTGCGAGCGCGGACAAACTCGGCGAGTTCAAGAAGGCCGACGGCGGTACGCTCTTCCTGGACGAGCTCGGCGAGCTGCCGGTGCCATTGCAAGCCAAGGTCTTGCGCGCGGTGGAAGACGGGGAAGTCCAGCCGCTCGGCAGCAACGAGGCGCCGCTCCACGTCGACGTGCGTCTCGTGTGCGCGACCAACCGGGATCTGCCGGCGATGATGCGCGAGGGCACCTTCCGGGCGGACCTCTACTACCGGCTCAGCGTGATGACGATGGAGCTCCCGCCGCTGCGCGCTTACAAAGAAGACAACCTCGAGGTGATGGCGCGGGTGTTCCTCAAGCAGTCGAGCGAACGCCACGGCACCACGAGTTACGACCTCTCCCCCGCCACCATCGCGGTGCTGCTTGCGCACGACTGGCCGGGCAACGTGCGCGAACTCAAGAACGCGATCGAACACGCGGTCATCATGGCGGCCGGCGCGCGCATCGAACCGGGCCATCTGCCGAACCACCTGGTTCGATCGACCACGCGCCAACCCCCCGCGCCCGTGCCTGCGCGCGAGCCCACCCTCGCCGAGATGCGCGAGCGGTGGCTCGACCCCCTCGAGCGCCGCTACCTCGAAGACCTGCTCGGGCGCTGTGGCGGACGCGTGAAAGAGGCGGCGGCGCGGGCAGGCGTGAACAAGGTGACGTTGTACCGGCTCTTGGAGAAGCGTGGACTCGGCCGTTCGCGTGGGGGCGGTTGAACAAGCGAGAGCCCGCTGACTCCGCCGCGGACTCTGCCGCTGTCTCTGCCGCTGTCCCTGCCGCTGTCTCTGCCGCTGTCTCTGCCGCTGTCCCTGCCGCTGTCTCTGCCGCTGTCTCTGCCGCTGTCCCTGCCGCTGTCCCTGCCGCTGTCCCTGCCGCTGTCCCTGCCGCTGTCCCTGCCGCTGTCCCGGCCGCTGACTCTGCCGCTGACTCTGCCGCTCAGTTCGTGGGCTTCGGCTTCGGCTTCGGCCTCGGCTTCGGCGTCGGCGTCGGCCTCGGCTTCGGACTCGGCGTCGGCTTCGGCCTCGGCTTCGGCGTCGGCTTCGGCTTCGGCTTCGGCCTCGGCTTCGGCCTCGGCTTCGGCTTCGGCTTCGGCCGGGCTTACCGGACCGTCGAGAAGGTCCGGGACATCGGCGCGGCATCTCGCGCGGCCTGGACCCGGTAGCCGGTGCCGGCCCCGATCGTCTGTACGATCACGTTCGCGTCCGCGTCGATGAGCGCGGGGTGGTCGTCGCCGCCCGGCGCGCTCTGGGTGATCCAGATCGCGCCCGCGCCGAGCCGGTCCGAGTCGCCCCAGCGCTGCAGCACGTCGAGGTGTGGCGAGCCGACGTGGCCGCCGTTGATCCCGCCGACCACGTTTCGGCTCAGGCCATCGAGCGGCGCCATCGCATTCACGAACGTTGCGTTGGAACTGGTCCGCCGCACGTGGTGGTGGGCGTGGGTGACGTCCATACCGAGCGGGCCGTAGAAGGGACCGCCGGAAGTGGCGACGAGGTGGCCTTCGATGTCGGGGCCGTCGCCCATCAGGTCGCCGCCCCAGTGGTATCGAAACCGGCCGTACTCCACGAGCGCGACCAGACTGCGCGCGTTCTCGAAGTCGTTGTCGTCGGTCGCAAACGGGGCACTGGCGACCACGGCGGTGCCCGTGGACATGTGCGCGCTGGCGCCGACGAACCGCATCACCGCGCCGTCTCCGAGTGTGATGGTGCTCGGTCCGTCGTCGAGCGCGACCTCGAGGTCGCCCGCCAGGAGCCCATCGCAGTTCACCGCCGGGTAGGTCTCGCTCCAGTCGTCCGCATTGCAGGGTGGAGCCTCGGCCGCGGTGCAGAGGGGGAAGTCGAAGGCGGCGAGTTCCCCGCGCACCAGATCGCAGACTTCCTCGTAGTCGTTCTCCGTGACGCCGCTGCCAAGGTCCGTGAAGCCGCGGTGCACGACGCCGCGCGTGACGTCGATGCCGCCCATCAGATCCGCGAAACCGCCGATGTGGTCCGCGTGAAAATGGCTCAGCACCACCCACTCCACCTCGCGCGGGTCGCGTGGAGGGAAGCCGCGCGCGGGCGTGATCCAAGTCTCGTTGAGCGCGCGAATCAACGCGAGCACGTCGTCGTCGTGGCTCGAGTTGCCGACGTCCATCAGCAGCATCGTCCCGTCCGGTCCGACAACGATGCCCGCTTCTCCGAGTTGAAACGTGCCCGGCAAGTTGATCTGAATGAGGGTCACCTCGCCTGGCACCGGCGCGATCACCGTCGTCGGCTCGGGGCCGGCGTCCGGCGCCGGCGCGTCTTCGGTCACCGCGTCCGCGGGCGCGTCAGCCACCAGCGCGTCCAGGCCGACGGCGTCCTGGGCCGGCGCATCCTCCGACGCTCCGTCCACGGAGCCGTCGCGCGCCGCATCGACAGGCGCGCCGAGATCGGTGGACGCATCGGCCGGCGGAACGTCGTCCCCGCCACAGCCGACCACACAGAGACCCATCCACACCACCGTCGACCAACGCATGCGGGGGAGCCTAACGCGCCCTGCGGGAAGTCACCTGTCAGTCGGTTGCGTTGCGGGTTGCTGAGTCTGGCTCTGTTGCTGAGTCTGGCCCTGTTGCTGTGTCTGTTGCTGTCTGTGTCTGGCTCTGTTGCTGTGTCTGGCTCTGTTGCTGTGTCTGGCTCTGTTGCTGTGTCTGGCTCTGTTGCTGAGTCTGTTGCTGAGTCTGGCGCTGTTGCTGTGTCTGGCTCTGTTGCTGTGTCTGGCGCTGTTGCTGCCGATCCCGAATCCGAAGCCGACGCCGACGCCGACGCCGAATCCGAATCCGAAGCCGACGCCGAAGCCGATCCCGAAGCCGATCCCGAATCCGAAGCCGAAGCCGAATCCGAAGCCGACGCCGACGCCGATCCCGAAGCCGATCCCGAAGCCGATCCCGAGAGCCGACTGCCGCAACGCAAAACGCCCCCGCGCAGGTTGCGCAGGGGCGTCGTGTCGAGGTCGACCGAGTCGGTCTAGTTCATGGCGCAGGTCGGGTTCACGCAGAACTGCGAGCCGTCGCCGTCGAGGTCGGCGCAGACGTAGCCGCCGGCGCACTGCTCGGTGCCGGCGCACTGGGGCTGACAGGTCTGGGAGACGGGCTCGCAGGCGAGCAGTCCCGGCCAACGCTCCATGATCTCACGGCGGCCGTTGGCCAAACTGCAGTCGGCCGAACAGGGCGAACCCACGTCGACCATGCCATCGGAGGCGGTGACCGTCTGGAGGCACTCGAGGCGGACGGTCGTGCCGGTGGCCGGCGGGCTCGTGAAGGCGATGCGCTGGGGACGCTCGGGCGGGCAACGCATGGCGATGTCGCTGCCGGGCGCGGGCTCGTCGACGCTCTCGTAGAACCAGCCGTCGCCGCCTTCACCGAGCATGAGCTGGGTGACCTGACAGACCTGGTGGGTGCTGCCCGCTTCGTCGACTTCGTCGCGGAGGTACACGCGGCCGGCGACCTGCTCACATCCGGTGACGTCGCCCGTGGCCGGGAGGACTTCGACGACGTCGCAGTTCACGAGGCCGGTCGCATCGCGGTTGAGCGAACGCGGCAGGCAGGTGCCGCCGAGAACGTCCGCGATCTTGTTGATGATGGTCTGAATCGCGCCCGTGAAGCTGTCCTGACAGATGGTCTGCACGATGGCGTTGGCGCCACCGGCTTCGAGCATTTGCGCGGCGGTCACGATGCGGCGCGGCGGGAAGGCCAAGCCGGTGCCGGGCCGGTCACAGGAGGGACGCAGGCGGGTCGACATGCCGGGGTCGATCATCTCCTGCATGTCCGGGTGCGCGAGAATGCCGGCCCAGTCAGTCGCGGTGCCGGAGACCGGGTTGACCGCTTCGGGGATGCCGGCGATGGCCGCGAACACGAGGAGGTCTCGGTCCGGGCGGGTCGCGAGCATGCCGTTGACCCAGCGCTCGACCGGGTGGACGGCGACGTCCTGGAACTGGAAGCAGCGAAGGTTGAGGTCGCCGCTGAAGCGGGTGCTCGACGGGTTGAAGAGCTCCGGCTCGGAAGCGGAGCAGTCGTCCTCATCCGTGACCAGAAGGACCGCGAGGAGCGAGTCCTGGCGGAGGAAACCCGAGTTCTCGACGTCGGCGTGGCCGACGGTGCCGCTGTGGAACGTGATCGCGGAGGAGCTCGGCGTGACCGCCTTGAGGATGGCGTCCAGCTGCTGCTCGAAGCCGCAGCCGTTGGTGCCCATGCCGGCGACACAGTTCACTTCCGACGCGAAGGCCGAGGGGTCGCCCCCGTCCGCCGGGCGGAACTCGAGGAACGAGGGGTAGCTCGCCATGCAGCCGGGGATGGCGACGTTGCCGCTGGTGCGGAGGATGCCGTCGTCGCCGAAGTTGGATTCGCTGCAGGTCGGGACGAGGAAGCCGCCCGTGCCCATGTCGGACGAGACGACGCCGACGTGCAGGCTGCGCACCGGCGGGAAGTCCTGGGTGCCGTCTTCGTCGGTGTCGCCGGAGGCGAGCACGCGGACGAGCCGCGGAATCTCGTTCTGCAGCGAGGCCTGCTCCTGCGACATCGAGTTCGAGTTGTCGATCATGAAGAGCAGGTCGACGTTCTCGATGTTGTCGACCTTCACACTCTCGGCGACGCCGGAGACCGTGCAGGGGTTCAGCGGGCGAAGCTCGCGGTCGCTACAACCACCAAGCGCGAGGCCCGTGAGCAGCGTGGCTGCGAGGGTGGTGCGAAGGGGGGCGGGAAGGGTCGACACGATGAATACGTCCTGTAGCAAGTGAGGTGCGGTGGGTTCGGGCAGCCGGCGCAACGAGCGCGACTGGCGGGATGAACCTGCAAGCCGCGGGAGAATAGCCTTCCCAGGGGGGTTGGATCAATCCTCGTGTGGCCAGAGATGCCAGCGCCATGCCAGGGGGCGGAAGCGCAAAAGCTGAATGATTCTGACCCGAAGCCCGTGCGGGACCGCCCCGACGTCAACGTGGTTGGCGGGAGGAACAGCGCACGACGTCGCGATCGCGGCGGTCCCACTCGGGGGCGGGTTCGGGATCGGCTTCGGGATCGGCTTCGGGATCGGCTTCGGGATCGGCTTCGGGATCGGCTTCGGGATCGGCTTCGGGTTCGGCTTCGGGATCGGCTTCGGGATCGGCTTCGGGTTCGGCTTCGGGGTCGGATTCGGGTTCTGATTCGGATTCGGGGTCGGCTTCGGGTTCGGCTTCGGGGTCGGCTTCGGGGTCGGCTTCGGGATCGGCTTCGGGTTCGGCTACCGACCGCTCCCGCTACCGCTACCGCTACCGCCACCGCCACCGCTTCCGCTCCCGCCACCGCTACCGCTTCCGCTACCGCTTCCGCTACCGCTACCGCCACCGCTTCCGCTCCCGCCCCCGCTCCCGCTCCCGCTCCCGCTTCCGCTTCCCCGCGCCTCCGGCCTCGGATTTTTTTTCGGCCCGCTTTGGAAATCTACCCGGCCGTGATCGACACACCTTCGAAGCCCAGCGGCATGGCGGAGCGTGGAACTCGGAGACGAGGCGCGTTCAGACCAGCGCTCGGGGCATGGGTGCCGGGATGTCCTCGGCGCCAGGGCGGGAGACCTCTGTCTTCCGAACGAAGGGATGTGGGAGATGTCGAAGGGTCGTTCGTGGTGGGTCTTGGGCTTGGTGCTGGGTGTCGCGATCGCGGGTTGCAACGAGCGCCGCATCGGACCGATCAACCCGCACACGAGTCGCTTCTTCGAGCGTGAGGTGGGCGGTGAGGGCACCGCGAACGTCGACGTGCTCTTCGTCATCGACGACTCCGGATCGATGGACGAAGAACAAGAGAGTCTGCGTCGAGAAATTCCGCTCCTCGTCGAAGCGCTCACCAATCCGCCCCTCGACGACTCGGGCATGCCTCAGTGGAACGCGGTCGAGTCCCTGCGCATCGCCATCGTGACCACGGACCTCGGGACTGGGGGTGCCACGGTCGACACCCGCCGCGTCGGCACCCGCTGCGCGGCGAACGAGTACCGCGGCAAAGATGGCGCGTTGGTCAGCGCGTGCGGATCGGGTCCGGTGCTCGAGTTCGAAGCGGGCGACGATGCCGCCGCGTTCTCGGCCGCCGTCGGATGCGTGGCGGAGGTCGGCATCGCCGGGTGCGGACTCGAGCAACCCTTGGCAGCCGCCGTGGCTGCGCTCGATCAAGAAGACGACTTCCCGCGCGCCGATGCGCTGCTCGCCGTCGTCGTGCTCTCGGATGAAGAAGACTGCTCGCTCGAGGATCCGGTGGGGTTCTTCGGCGGCACCGAGACCGGCGTCGAGCTCAACCAACGCTGCGTGCGGGAGCCCGGACTCTTGATGCCCATCGACGGCTTGCTCGCTTCGTTGCGGGCCGGCCGCAGCGAAGACCAGTTCCTCTTTGCTGCGCTCGTCGGACTGCCCGAAAGCTTGAGCGGCGCTTCACCCGCGGACATTCTCGCCAGCGGCGAGATGGACTACGAGCTCACGACCGAGAACGACCTCGGACTGCGACCGGCGTGTGAGAACGCCCGCGGGCAAGCCGCACCGGGCCGGCGCTACGTCGAGCTGGCGAGCCGCATCGACGGTGCGCTGGTGAGCAGCATCTGCGCCGAGAGTTTCCAGCCGGCCATCGTGGAGCTCGCCGCGCGCATTGGCAGCCGCGTCGACTCCGTGTGTGCGACCCGCCCGCTCACCCCCGACGACAACGGCGCCGTGCAATGCGAGCTGCGCGAGACGCTGCCCGAGGGCATGTCGTGCGCGGCACTTCCAGCGCGCTCCGTGTACGGCATCGACGCCGACGGCCGTGAAGTGTGCGTGGTCGCGCAGTCGCCGCGCGGAGTCGACACTGGCTGGTTCTACGACACCAGCGACGCCACCTGCGAATCGGTCGCGTACACCGAAGACGCCGTGCCACCGTTCGGCACCGTCGTGCGGGTCGAGTGTCTGGTCGACGTCGAGATCCCGACCGAAGATGGACCCACCGGGTGAAGACGGGTCTCCACCGATCCATCGCGCTCGCCGTGTGCGTTCTGGCATGCGGCGAGCGTGACTTCGTTCCGATCCACCCGTGTGTGCTTCTCACCCCCGTGATCGGTGTTCAGACCGACGCAGTGGAGGAGGTGGACCTGCTCTTCGTCATCGACAACTCCGGATCGATGGGACAGGAGCAGGGGTTGTTGGCTGCAGAGATCCCGCGGATCGTCTACCGACTTGCGAGCGGTGACGTGGATGGGGACGGCACCCCCGAGGTGCGACCCATCGACAGCCTGCACGTCGGGGTGGTGTCGACCGACATGGGGACAGGCGACCACTTGCTCGCGACGTGCGACTTGGGCACGGGGGACGACGGAGTGTTGCGGACGAGTGGCAACGTCGGCATCCCCGGCTGCATGGCGAGCTACCCCTCGTTCCTCGAGTTCCGCCCCGCGGACGGGGGCGACCCCTCGGCGTTCGCGTCCGAGGTGAACTGTGTCGCCGCCATGGGTACGGACGGATGTTCGGTGGAGCAGCCGTTGGAGGCTTCGCTCAAGGCGGTCACGCGCGACGATTCTCCCATCGCCTTCCTATCGGGGCGTGGCCACGGAGACGGAATGAACGAGGGGTTCCTACGCCCCACCTCATTGCTCGTCGTCTGGATGCTGACCGATGAAGACGACTGTTCGGTGCGCGACCCGGAACTTCTCGACTTGGACTCGGAACGCTACACGGGCGACTTCAACCTGCGGTGTCCCTTCTACCCGGGTGCCCTCCAGCCCGTCGAACGGTGGGTGGACGGGATGCTGGCGGTGCGCCCCGACGCGAGCCGGTTCTTCTTCGCGGCGGTCGCTGGCGTTCCAGAGCGAGCGAACCCCGATCTCTCGTTTGCGATCGACTGGGACGCGCTGCTCACCCATCCGGACATGCAGCAAGTGATCGACCCAGGGATGACCTCCCGGCTGCGTCCTTCTTGCGACCGTCCCGGAACCGGCCTCGCGTTTCCGCCGCGACGAATCGTGGAGGCGGCGCGCGCGCTCGAAGCACGTGGCGCGGGTGCCGTGGTCCAGAGCGTCTGTGCGGAGGACTACTCGGACGCCGTGGAGCACATCCTCTCGCGCATCTCGCACGCGCTCGTGAGCACGTGCCTCGCCCGACCGGTGAACGTCGGATCGGATGGCCTCGTGGCCTGCGAGGTGACCGAGACGTTGCCGTCCGACGGGCCCGTGACTCGGTGTTCGCAGCTCACGGGCTGGACGCGGGTCCGGACGCAGGTTGGGTACGATGGCACGAGCCGCGAAGTCTGCCGGGTCCAGCAGCTGCGTTTCGATGAGCCGGGAGACGGATGGTTCTACGAAGGTTCCGACATGCCGGCGCCGGGCAGCGACCTCCTCATGGCGTGTCCTCCCACCAGACCCCAACGGGTGCAGTTTCGTTCTTCGGACGGCGGGGGGCGCTCGGTCCATGGCGGATGGATCCAGGTTCAGTGCTTGGCTCGGGTGGTCGAGGGCCCGCCGGGCGAAGTGAACGTGGGCAGCCCGTGCACCGATGGTTGCGAGAGTGCCAACGAGCGCGCTGAGGTCACCGACCGATGGCCCGGCGGACTCGCGTGCGAGCCAGAGACTCAGACGTGCCAGCCGGTGTGCGAGACGACTGCGATGTGCGCGGTTGGATATGCGTGTTCGGCCGGCTACTGCGTGAACCCGACGTGCCTTTGAGAGCGACGCGGAGCCGAAACAGAGGCTGACGCCGAAGCCGAATCCGAAGCCGAAGCCGAAGTGCCGAGGCCGAAGTGCCGATGCCGAAGCCGAAGCCGAAGCCGATGCCGATGCCGAAGCCGACGCCGACGCCGACGCCGACGCCGAAGCCGATGCCGGTGCCGATGCCGATGCCGATGCCGAATCCGAAGCCGAGGCCGAAGCCGATGCTGCTGCCGATGCCGCTGCCGACCGCCGGGGGGGCTACTTCAGGCCGTAGTCTTTGATCTTGTAGAGCAGGGCGCGGTGGCTGATTTCGAGGAGTTTGGAGGCGGCGGTTCGGTTGCCGCCGGTCTCTTCGAGGGCGCGGGCGATGAGGGTGCGCTCCATGAAGCGCTGCATCTTCTTGATCGAGAGCTCGCCGCTCGCGAGGAAGAGGCGGGAGGGGTCGGTGGGTTCGCGCATGCGCTCGGGCAGGTCTTCGACTTGGAGGACGTCCGTCTCCGCGAGCACCGCGGCGCGTTCGATGATGTTCTCGAGTTCGCGCACGTTGCCCGGCCAGTGGTGGGCGAGAAGGAGCTTGCGGGTCTTGTCGGCGATGCCGCGGATCTTCGTGCCGAGGCGTTCGTTGTTCCGCTCGAGGAAGTGTTCGATGAGGAGCGGGATGTCTTCTTTGCGTTCGCGCAGGGGAGGCACGTCGACCTGCAAGACGTTCAGGCGGTAGTAGAGGTCTTCGCGGAAGTTGCCGCTCTCGACTTCGTCGGAGAGCACCCGGACCGTCGCGGCCACGACGCGCACGTCGACCTTGATGTCCTTGGTGCCGCCGAGCGGGCGCACGCTGCTCTCTTGCAAGACGCGCAGGAGCTTCACTTGAAGCGCGAGGGGGAGTTCACCGAGCTCGTCCAGGAACAGGGTGCCGCCGTCGGCGCTCTCGAAGAGGCCCTTCTTGTCTGCGTGGGCGTCGGTGAAGGCGCCGCGTTTGTGGCCGAAGAGTTCGCTCTCGAGCAGGTTGCCAGGAATGGCCCCGCAGTTGATCGCGACGAAGGGTTGTTTGGCCCGCGTCGATCGATCGTGGAGCGCCCGGGCGACGAGCTCTTTGCCGGTGCCGCTCTCGCCCTGGACGAGCACCGTGGTGGTGTAGCCGGCGACCTTCTCGATGGTGCGGAACACGTCCTGCATCGCCGGGGAGCTGCCGATCATCGTGCCGAAGGAGGACTGCTCGCGGACCCGTTTGCGGAGCCGCGCGTTCTCTTGTTTGAGGGACTCGCGCTCTTCGGCTTTGCGCAGAGCGAGCAAGACCTCGTCCTGCTTGAACGGCTTGCTGATGTAGTCGTACGCGCCCGCTTTCATGGCCTCGAGCGCGAGCTCGACCGAGCCGTAGGCGCTCATGACGATGGTGACGGCAGAACTCTTTCGGCGCGTCAGCTCCGCGACCATCTCGATGCCGGTCATGCCGGGCATGCGCACGTCGGCGATGATGAAGTCGGGCTCCACGTCGTCTACGAGTTCGAGCGCCTCTTCCGCGCTCGCGGCCACCGAGGGTTCGTACCCGTGTTTCCGTAGCAAGGTCTTCAAGACGAGGCGGATGTTCTCCTCGTCGTCGACCACCAACACGCGCGTCATGGCGGGGATGTTTGCATGGATCGCCGCCTCGCGGGGAACAGCGGCGTGGAAGCGGGAGCGGGGAGCAGGGAGCGGTAGCGGTAGCGGTAGCGGTCGCGGTAGCGGTCGCGGTAGCGGTAGCGGTGGCGGAAGCGGAAGCGGTCGCGGTAGCCGAATCCGAATCCGAATCCGACCCCGATGCCGATGCCGATGCCGATGCCGATGCCGAATCCGAATCCGACCCCGACCCCGATGCGGAAGCCAATGCCGAATCCGAATCCGAATCCGAAGCCGAAGCCGAAGCCGAAGCCGAAGCCGAAGCCGAAGCCGAAGCCGATGCCGACGCCGACGCCGACGCCGACCCCGAAGCCGCGTCAGAGTTCGCGGAGGGTGCGGCGGAAGGGGAGGATGATGTCTTCCCAGGGGCTGACGTCGTCTTCGGCTTCGTCTTCGCCTTCTTCGCCGCTCTCGCTCGCGTCCGCTTCGTTGTCGTCTTCGTCGTCCGAGCCGGGTTCGTCGACGACCTCGGTGATCGTTCCGTCGGGTTCGAGAATCGAATAGGCGAGCGCGACTTCTCCGGCCATGCGGGGGCGGGACATCGAGCGGCGGCGGCGGGCGTTGGTCGGTCCGCGCAAGGTGCCGTAGCGCGGGCGGCTGCCTGGGCGGGACCAGTCGACCCACTGGGTGCGGGCGAGCCGCGCGTCGACGTGCACGAAGGTGCTGCGGGGGTAGTAGCCGCACCCGACGCCGCCGAGTCGGCGGCAGGTCTCCCACAGCGTGCGGTTGCCGACGCCTTGGATCTTGATGTCGGCGGCGCGTCCTTGGGTGTGGCGGCTTGTGGCGCGGGTGTAGCCGCGGGCGGCCCGCCATCCACTGACGACCGTGATCGGGCGGCCACCGAACGCGTCGCTGAGACGCGCGAGCAGCAGGGCGAGGCGCGGGTTCGGATCGCGGACGGGGTCGTCGTCTTGGCGGCGGAGCACGCTGCCGAGGATCGGCAGGGACTCGCGCAGCACCCGGCCGCCTTCATCGACGAGCCGCACTTGCACCGGCTCGTCGTGGCCGCGCCGCCGAATCAACGTGACCACCCCAGGATCGGCGGGCGGACCCCAGTCGCGCGCTTCTTCTTGAGGCGGCAGGTAGGTCGGGAGGATCAGACGTTGGTAGGCGCGCAGGCGACCGCTGCGAAGCCGGTTCAAGCGGCGGAGCTCCGAGACACTCACGTCGTGGCGTCGAGCCAGCCGCGCGAGGGTGTCGCCCGGTCGGGCGTAGATCTCGCCGCGGTCGGGGACCCGCAGGTTCATACCGGGGCGCAGCGTGGACGAGCGCCTCAGCCGGTTCGCGGCGAGCAACTCGTCAACGTCGATCCGGTAGCGCCGCGCGATGGCGGCGATGGTCTGACCCGACCGAACGGTGTGGTGCCGATCGGCGAGCGCCGGGTCGCGGGGTACAAGGCCCCAGGCGAGCGCGATCGCCAGGACCCACAGGACGCCGCGGCCTGCCCAGCGAGGGAGGCGTGGGGTGGGGGCCCGACCCAACTACATGCCCGAGAGGATGAAGAAGCGACCCTCTTCCGGCTCGTGGCCTTCGCGTTCGTCTTCACGGGTCAGGATGAGCCGGTGGTCGTTCAGGCGACGCACCCAGCGCTCTTCGCCTTCGACGGTCGTGACGAGGAAACTCGCGTGGTACCGGAACTCCACGTAGATGCGGCTCTGGTCAAAGGTCACGCGGTGGTACTTGATCTCGTACCGGACGTCGTGAACGCGGTCGCGCCACTTCGCGAGTTTCTCGCGCAGGGTGTTGAAGTCGAGGTCGTCGTCGGTGCCGATCGTGCCGACGTCGTCCAGGTAGCGCGGGGAGGCGAACTCCAGCAGTCGGGCGACGTTCCGCTCTTCGAGCGCGTGCCGGTACTCCTCGAGGAACGCGACGATCTCCCGGTTCTCGGCGGTGTCTTCGACCGTCGTATTGGGAATGTTCGTGGTGCATCCACCGCTGAGCCCGGAGGTCACGCCCAGACTGAGGGCAAAGAGGGTCGCGAATGCGGAGGAGCGGGGGAAGATCATGGAGTACCTGGGTGGGACTGCGATTCTGGATCGAGCACTGCGATTCTGGAAGCCACTGGGATTCGAGACCGAGCACCATTCGATCGAGGGGCGGGCAAACTGAGGGAGCCAACCGCTGGATCGAGGGGACGCATTCCCGCCAAACGGGATTTCACGCTTCTAGCTAGCGCTTCCACACGATTCTGCAAAGAACCGCCGCTCCGAACAACATTCCCGCGTACGGGAGGGGGCTTCTGGACCTGGCGGAGCCTGGGCCGGACACCGAGCAGCCGTTTCGGCGGGTGGTCTGGACCTCGAGGGATCTGGACGCGCGGGCGGCCCGGCCACTCGGGTCGATGGCCACGACAAAGACCTCCGCCGGCCCCAGCCACTTGAAGCCGAAGGAAGCGGCCGGCCCTTCTTGATAGGCGGCGCCGTCCTCTTCCCAGCTCCACACGGTGACGGTCGGGTCGAACCCGCTGTCCCCCGCCGCCACGAACCGCCCGACCGATTCGCTCGTCAACGTGCTCGGGCCTTCGATCGCGACCTGTGCCGACTCAGACTCCAACCGCTGAACCCGAAGCGGCGTTCCGGGCGCGACGGCGACCAGGGCCACCAGACTCGGGCGGTGGGCGGAGGGGCGTGGGGGGACAGCGGGAAACCAGCCTTCGACGGTCGCGCCTAGAAACTCGAGCGCCACGCCTTCCTCGATCACGACGCGTACGGTCCGTTCGGCGCCGGAATGGAACGTTTGTGCGTCCCACCGCCCAGCGGACCAGTCGACCACTGGCTCCAAGATCTCGGTCGCCGCGCGGCCGGCCCGCTCCAGCACGGCGACGGCGGACTCGAACGACACGAAGGGATCGTCGCACCCGCCGAGCCGAAGGTACGCGTCTTCGTCGATCCGGATCAGCGCGCCGCGCCGCTCGGTGTCGAGCCACGGCACACCGGCCACGAGGGTGGGGCGGGTGAGCAGTCGGCCCAGGCGGGCCTTGGTCGCCGGGCCCACCAGGTAGGCATCGATCTCCACCCCGTCGTCGCGCAGACCGTCGAGCCGCGCGGCGAGTTCGTCCTGCGTTTGCACACCTTCCGCGAACTCCGGCGGCAAAACCCGCAGGACCGGTGGTGCCCCCGCCGCGTGCACGCGCACGGATGCGACCGCGACCGCTGGGGTCGACCCGGGCGCTTCGAGTTCGAGGCTGTAGGTGCCCGGCGCCACCCACGGCGGCACGTCGATGTTCGCGCGGTACACGAGCGAGTCGGTGCCGTCCGGGCGCACGTCGGCGACCCGCAGGGCGTAGCGGTGCTCCGCTTGGTCGAGCACGTGACCGCGGCCGAGCAATACGGCGCGCCAACCCGCCAACGCCGCCTCTTGTTGGATGCCGGGGGGTGGGGTGAGCGGTGCGGCCACGCGGACTCGGGTGGAGAGCCGGCCGCCTCGAGGCACGAGCGCCGGGAGGCCGGGCTGCGGGTATTCGATGTGGGTGCCGCGCGGCCGGTGGACTTCGCTCATCGCGCAGGTCGGCAGGTGCGCCAGCCAGTCCGGTGCCCGCCGTCGTTCGGTCGGCGCGGAAGCGTGCGATGCCTCCACGGCCGGCTGCGGGTTGCACCCGAGGCACAGCAGCACCGCGCCTTGAACCGAGAGGCGGCTCCAGAAGCGCGCGTTG
Source organism: Deltaproteobacteria bacterium (assembly GCA_034670305.1). Classification (GTDB taxonomy): domain Bacteria; phylum Myxococcota_A; class Polyangia; order Polyangiales; family Houyiibacteriaceae; genus JAXMNT01. The sequence goes on along the minus strand of JAXMNT010000013.1, from coordinate 135,865 downwards.
TCTATGCGGATCGCATTTGGGTGCATGCGGGTCGCATCGGGCTTCATGCGAAGCGCAGCAGAACGGCGTTGCCCTCGACGTTCTGGCCCTCCTTCACCTCGATGGCCGCGATCTCGCCGGCGCGTTCGGCACGCAACTCGTTCTCCATCTTCATGGCTTCGATGACCACGAGCGCGTCTCCGGGTTCCACCGTGGCGCCCGATTGCACGAGAATCTTCACGATGCGACCCGGCATCGGGGCGCGCAGTTCGTTGCTCGAAGCACCACCGCTTGCGCGCTTTTTCCGCCCGGCGCTGCGAGCGCCCTCCACGACCGCCGAGGAACGGAGGGATCCCGCTGCCAAGTCGAGCCGCTCGGGCGGGCCGCCCGCGAGCACCTCGATGACCTCGTGACCGATCTTCAAGCTCACACCACCGGCGATGGCCCGCACCTCGCCAGGCCACGGTGCGCCGTCCAGCTGAACTTCGATGGCGCCGCTCGGGAGATGCTGCACCACGACTTCGTGTTCTTCGCCTTCGATCGTCACCCGGTACTTCATGGCCGTCGAATACCCCGGGGGGCGGGGGCGTCAAGGCTGCGGTCCCCTCGAAATTCTCGGGTCGATGTCCGCGACGCTCGGACGAAGGCGGGCAGCCACGGAATTTCGCTGCGACACGGTAGCTTTGTAGGCCGAACCGGCGCGGAGGATCATTCCGTTCTTGGTTCGGCGGCACCGGCCCGGCTATGCTCGCCAACCGGTGCGCACCTCCTCCGTCGGCTGTATCGCGCGATCTCTCTCGCGACCTCCCACGCACGGGGTTCTCCCGACAATCTCCCATGGGTGAGAAGAAGAAGCTCGGTAAGATCCTCCTGAAGCAGCGCCTCGTGTCGCAGGAGGAGCTGGACTCGCTCCTGGCCGACCAGCAGCGGCTCGGCAGCCGCTTGGCGTCGACCGCCGAGAAGAGCGGCAAGGTCGCCGGCAAGGATCTGCTCAAGGCCCTCTCCGAGCAGCACGGTCTGCCGGGCATCGATCTGGCTCAGGTGGTCATCCCGCTCGAGAACCTCGAGCTGATCCCGGAAGAGATCGCCCGGCAGCACTTGATCTTGCCGATCCTCGTGAAGGAGGACCGGATCTTCCTCGCGATGGCCGACCCCGCCGACCGGCGGGTCATCGACGAGATCGAGTTCGTCACCGGCCGCCGAGTGTTCCCGTACGTCGCGCTCCACCACACGCTCGTCACGGTGATCCGCGAGGCGTACCGGCTCGGCGAGCGGGGGGAAGCGCACTACATCGGAGCCGAGGTGCCGCCGGAGTACCTGGCGTCGCTGGGACTCGAGCGTCAGGGGCCTGCGCCTTCGACGGCGCCGGCACGGCAGAGCGAACCGGCAGGCATCGTGCGTGACCCGAGCATTCCACCGCCGCCAGAAGACGAGCTCGGCATCGACGACCTCGCCGCCCGAACCAGCGGTTCGAGAAGCAGCGGCAGCGCGCACGAACCGTTTGGCTCGCAGGTGGCGCCCCTCCCGCGCGCACCGAGAGAGCGGCCGGAGAAGCCCAAGATCCTCGTGGTCGATGACGAGGACGACATCCGCCGGCTGCTGGTCCGGGTCATGACTCAGAAGGGCTACCTGGTCGTCGAGGCTTCGAAGGGGCTCGAAGCGCTGCAGAAGGTCCGAGACGAGGCGCCCGACGTGATCTTGCTCGACGCGATGCTGCCCGAGGTCCACGGGTTCGACATCTGCCGACGGATCAAAGGCAGCAAGCGGTACGGGCACATCCCGATCATCATGGTCAGCGCGATCTACCGCGGGTGGCGTGTGGCCGAGGATCTGAAGAGTTCCTACGGGGTCGAGGCGTTCCTCGAGAAGCCGTTCAAGATCGGCGACGTCCTGGCCCACGTCGAGCGTGCGCTCGAGGGCCGGACCAGCGAAGTGCCGAACACCGATGATCTTCTCAGCCAGGAGGCGAGCGACATCCTCGAATCCGGCATGCAGGCGTACCGCGATGGGGATTTGGACGGGGCGATCGAGCAACTTCGCCGGGGCATCGCCGTCGACCCGCTCTCGTTCCAGCTGCACTACCACCTCGGCCTGCTCTGCGGCCGCCGGGACGACGTCTTCGAAGCGATCCACGAGCTGGAAACCGCCGTCGACCTCCAGTCCCGCAATTTCTCGGCCCTGAAGAACTTGGCGGTCCTGTACCAGCGCGCGGGGTTCAAACACAAAGCGGTCGAGATGTGGGAGCGCGCCTTGAGCGCAGCGCCCGATGAAGAAACCCGACAGGGGATCAAAGATCACCTGATGGGATTGCTCTAAGGAGCACGGACCCGATCCAGGATGCATCCCGATCGGGGCGCCCGTTGGGCAAAGATCGGGTATAGTGGTGGCCCCTCCGAATGAAGTTTCTCTGCGACAACTGCAAAGCCAAGTACCAGATCCCGGATGAGAAGATCGCGGGGCGCACGCTCCGGATGAAGTGCCGGAAGTGCACCCACGAGATCTTGATCCGCGGTCCGAAGACCGGCGCCTCGACGGGTGCCGCGACTTCCGCGGCCCGCCGACCGAGTACTTCGAGCCCGCGCCCCCGTCGGACCGGCAGCTCCGCCTCCATCAAGCCGGCCCCCCGCGCGCGCGGTCGGGTGGGTTCGTCCGCTGGCCCCCGACCGACCCCCCGGGTCAGCGGTCTGGGTGCAGAGTTCCGACGGTCGAGCCTGGCGCCGAGCGAGCCACCGACGGCACGTCCGGCCGCCGAATGGTACGTGGCGATCAACGATGTCCCGGTGGGTCCGATCCGTCGGGAGGAGCTCGCACGGAAGATCGGCACTGGTGCGGTCACGGGCGAGTCGTTGTGCTGGCGCGAGGGCTTCGACGACTGGCGCCCGGTTGGCCAGGTCCCCGAACTCAGCGCGCTGCTGAAACAGCGCCGCGTGCCCGCCCCCCCGGCCCGACCCAGCTCCAGGCCGTCCGAGCGTTCGAGCGTCGTACCGATCGGTGGGCGGCTGGGCGCCGCGGCTGCGCCGGCCATCGAAGACCAGTTCGACGATCCGGAGGAGAAGACCGTGATGGCCCCGGCGCCAGCGGCCATTCTCGCGGCTGCCGCGACGCCGGCACCTGCCGCAGCGGCACTCGCAGCACCCGTTTCGGTTCCCGCAGCGCCTCCGACGCCCGCTGTGGCTGCGGCACCTGCGCTCGCCCCACTCGCCGATCCGTTCGCGCCTCCGCCTCCTGCGGCCGCAGCCGCGCCTGCAGCGGCGCCTATGGCAGCACCGGCGGAACCTCAGCGTCGCCGTCTGCCGGCCGGCGTCTGGATCGCGATGGCAGGTGCTGGCTGTTTCGGAATCGCCCTCGCGGTGGTGATCGGACCGCGGCTGTTTGCGAGCGAACCCGATCCGATCGCATCGGTGGACGGGCTCGAAGATCCGGACACCCAGGTCGAGGCCGAGATCGAGGTGGAACCCGAGATCGAGGTCGAACCCGAGGTGGAGGTCGAGGCGGTCGACCCGGACGCCGAGACCGAGACGGAGACCGAGACCGAGACCGAGACCGAGACCGGCCACATGGCGGCGACGATGCGCACCGCCACCGCCCACATGACCACCGCGATGACCGACAACCTCTCGGCCGCAGAGCGGGCGGTGCTCGCCCGGCTGACCATGTCCGCGGGGGCGGGCGATGTCGGCATGCTCACGGCGCCCATGGGGACCGACACGAGTACGATGAGGACGGCACTCGACAACAACGCCGTTCGCCGAGTCGTCACCGCCCCCTCGAACCAGCGCGCCCTCCAGAGCTGCTACAACACCGCCATCCGCGGCATGGGCGATCCGCCGGACGTGCGCCTCGACGTGGACATCACGGTCGGGGCCTCTGGTGCGGTCACCAATGTCAGCGCCCGCGCCAGTCAGAACGTCGGCCAGTTGAAGCCGTGTGTGGAAGGCCGCGTTCGTCGCTGGCGTTTTCCGCCGTCGAGCAGCGGTGGCCGAGCGAGTTTCCCGGTCGTCTTCAGCGCCGGCGGGTAGTCCCAATCGGGGGACGGCTGCCCCCGAGCCCGGTCTGGCCCGCGCGCCCGTGTTCTGCAATCATCCGGGCGTGAGCCACGACGACGACTCGATGCACGCGGCGGACGAGCCCACCGCGATGTGGGACGGCGATTCGCTCCAGGAGCTCGGGCTCGATGGGCTGCACGAGCCCAAACCGCCCGCCACCGCCGGCACCGGAGCAGGGGGCAGCGTTCAGATCGACCTTGGCGCGGCTGGCTCGTCCAACCCGTCGCCGAAGCATGCGTCGACGGGTGGCATGAGCGGACCGATGGGCTGGGTCGTGACGTTGCTCGCTGCTGGGGTGCTCGGGACCGCGGTCTTCTTTCTGGTCCGTTTTCTGCGCTGAGCAGGTAGGTTGCCTCCGTGGACGACGCCGAACTCACCCGCCTGACCGCCGAGACACTCTACCTGGTGCTGCTGGTCAGCGCGCCGGCGCTCCTCGTGTCCCTGGCCGTCGGGCTGATCGTGGGGCTCATGCAAGCGGTCACGCAGATCCAAGAGCAGACCTTGAGCTTCGTTCCGAAGCTGGTCGCCGTGGGCATCGCGCTCGTGGTCGGTGGTGGATGGATGGGCGGGCAGCTGATCCGATTCACGGACTCGCTCTGGATGGCCATCCCCGAGCTCGTCCACTAGGCCGTCTCGAGGCGTGGAGGTTCTGGTCGAATGGCTCGGCGGATGGGCGAACGTCGAACGCTGGCTCTCCGCGGGTGCACTCGTCGCGGCCAGGGTGGCGCCGCTCACGTTGTTCGCTCCTTGGCTGATGTTGGCCAAGACCCCGGTGGTGATCCGGTCGGGCGTGGTGGTCGCGCTGACGTTTGCCTTCGCGCCGCTGTGCATGGGACGCATCGATCCCGAAGCCCTCGAGGCCACGCACGGCGTCACGTTCGCGGTGTGGGTGCTGCGTGAAGCGATGGTCGGCACACTCTTCGCCGTCGCGACGGCGGTCCCGTTCTACGCGCTCGACTGGGCCGGACGCCTGACCGACACCTGGCGCGGCGCGAGTCTGGCCGAGGTCATCGCGCCGCCCACCGGCGAACGCACGAGCCCACTCGGCGACCTCTATTTGCTGATGGGCATCGCGGTGTTCGTCTCGCTTGGAGGCCACCGGTTCGCGCTGGCCGCGTTCGCGGAAGGGCTGGTGGTCGCACCGCCCGGCAGCATCGATCTGGCCGCGCGCGCGGACGAGATCGTCTGGGGTGCCGCGCGGCTCACCGGCTCGGCGCTCGCGTTCGCGGCGTCCATCGCAGCGCCCGCGGCCGTCAGCATCGTCGTGGTGGAGGCGGGCCTGGGTCTGGTCGCGCGCAGCGTGCCGCAGGTCCCGGTGTTCTTCGCCGGCATGCCACTGCGTGCGGCGGTCGGTCTCGCCGCGGCGCTCATCGGACTCTCAGTCGTTGTCGGGGAGTTGCCGGCGGCGTTCGAGGTGGCGATCGACACCGCGCGCGACTGGACTCAGTGAGCCAACCCGAGCCCGTCCCGACTGGGCCGCGTCGCGCAGCGGTGTGCGGGCCGTAGCTCCACGCGCCGGTTCATGGGCCGTAGCTCCACCAGTGAAGGCTGGTGATCGGCGGACCGGTTCGTTCGACGACGAACTCGTTCTCGCGCGCGACTTGGTCTTCGGGCACGACGAAGAGCCACTCCTGCATCTGTGGTCCGGGTTCGGTCTCCACCGTGGCGATCGGCGCGCCACGGTGGGCGTCCGGCGCGCCCTCGCTCCGCACGTACAGCCGAAGTCCCCCACCCTCCGAGGCGCGGCCCCGGAGCACCAGCGTCAGCGCGCGACCAGGCGTGCCGCCGATGCGAAACCACTCTCGCTGCAGCACGGTTCGGCCTCCATCCCGCAGCAGTCCCTCGGCGGCCGGTTCGGTGACCAGAATGTTGTCGACCCAGCGCCAGGGCTCGGCGCGGTATCCGTGGCGGCGTTCGTCGAGTGTGTCCGCCACGTCGATGGAGTCGATGCGACGCAGCCCGTGCAGCGCACCGCCTTCCCCGCGGAAGGCCACCGTTCTCGGCGCGTCGCCGCGGTCGAGTCCGTCGAAGCTGGACTCGAAGAGCGTCATCTCGGCGCCACCCACAATCGCGGTCGGCTCCGGCACTTGGAACGACGCGAGCCGCCGGCCGAGGAAGTGCCGCGCGCGCCACCAGCGCGGATAGACGACGAAGTGGGTGGGGCGGTCTGCGGGTTCGAGGCTCTCGAACATCTCGTGTTCGGAGCCGCCGCCGTCCATGTAGTAGGTGGTCGCGTGGTTGGTCGTGAGCCCCACCACGTCGAAGGTCGGGTGGCCGCCTTCGTACGCGAGTACGCCTGCGTCGTTGATCGCGACGATCGCGTCGTCCGGCAGTCCTCGGAGTTCGCGGGCCATCGCGTGGTGCTGCTGCACGATCTCGGCGGCGGCCCGTCCGAAGTGGCTGCGCGCTTCGGGCCAGGTCGTCCAGGCGAGCGCTGCGCAGAACGCGAACGCGACGAGGTCGCCGAGCGCGTGTGCGGCGGTGTGGTGCAAACGCGCGCGGGTCGACGCGAACCGTGCGCCGAGCCACCAGGCGCCGTGCACGGCGAGGATCAACAGCGGTGGCAAGAGCGGCACCATGTAGCGGAATCGGTGGCTGTCGAAGTGGGTGGAGGTGGTGGTCGCGAGAATGGTCGCGCACGTCGCGGCGAGCGGGAGCCACACCCCTCGGCGCACCCGCCACGCGTAGATGGCGCCGACTGCGAGGAGCATCGGCACCGCGTAAGGCGGCAGGAACGACGTGTCGCCGGTCCCGCTCAGGTAGTCCCACAGCTTGGTCGCGTTCAGACCACCCCAGTGTTCGAGCCGCTCTGCGTCGAGGTAGGGCAATGCGAAGATGAGTTTGTTGGTCGCACCGTTCGTGCGCGCGCTGCCAGTCATCGCCCACCAGAACAGCGGCACGCAGACGACGCCGATCACTGCGACGCCCGCGGGCAACGCCCGGCGCATCCAGGAGTGCACGCGCGCGAGTGATCCCGACCGAGTCGCTCTCCATGCGTGCGGAGGCCAGACGAAGAGCGCGAACCCGATGGCGGCCGACATCGGCGCGAGCTCGGGACGTACGAAGGGCAGCACACCGCCGAGCGCCGCCGCCCGCCACGCCCGTCCGCGCGTTCGACCGCCGGGCGCACCGAGCCAGCCGAGGAGCGTCCACCACACGCCCATCACCACACATGCGGTGAGCGCGACCTCCATGCCGGAGGACGCGTGCCAGCCGAGCCACCCCCAGGCGAGCAATACCACCGGTCCCCACGCGCGGGTTCGCCACACCTCGGGGTGGTTGGTCGTCGACAGATCCCCGACTCGACGGGCGAGAAACAGCAGGCCGCCGATCGCGAAGGCGGAGAGGATCCAGTCCGCCCACAAGAGCGCCGCCCCCTTGGCACCGAGCGCGTACGGAATGGAGAGCAGCACCGCCCACGCGATCGACGAGGCGCCGGACGAAGGCGGCTGCCCCGCGTGGTACGCGAACGGGTGGCCTTCCGCGATGGAGCGCGCGTATTGGAAGTGGATGAACGTGTCGTCGAGCGGCACCGACCACTGCCCACTGAGCTCGCGCGCGTAGCTCGCGAACACCCCGATCACGCCGCACGCCGCCAGCAGGCACGCCGCTGCCGTCGTGGACTTGGACCATTCGCCGGTCGAGAACCAAGGCGTCGGGAGAAGCGTGCGCGGTTTGGCGAGCTCGCTGGTCACGGCGTCCCGTCCGCCGTCGCGCGGTGCCCGACCGGATGATCGAGCGGGCACCGGTACTTGCCGGCGGCGATTCGAGTCGCACCGCCGTGGGCGTCATGCACATCGAGCACGCGGTCTGAAGCGATCGCGCCTTCGAACACGCAGCCGCATACGAGGCGCAATCGGGCGTGCACCCGGCCTTCGGCGGTCGGTGCGATCGAAAGGATCTCGGCGGCGGCGTGGGAGGTCACGGGTGCAGTGGCGCTGGCTAGTTGCCGCAAAACCTAGGAGTAGCGGTCGTCCCGCCAAGGATGGGCGGTCATCGAGTAGCCGCGCTCTTCCCAGAATCCAGCGCGGTCTTCCGTCATCAGTTCGATGCGGGAGATCCACTTCGCGCCTTTCCACGCGTAGAGCTGCGGGGTGATCATGCGGATCGGCCCGCCATGTTCGATGGGCAGCGGCTCTCCGAGCGCGTGGTGGACGAGCAGCACGTCGGGTTTCATCGCTTCGGCCAGCGACACGTTCGTCGTGTACCCGTCGTAGGCGTGGCACATCGCGTGGGTGGCGCCATCGTCGGGCGACACCAGCGCCATCAGTTCGGAGAACCGGACGCCGCGCCACGGCACGTCGAACTTCGACCACGTCGTCACGCAATGAAAGTCGCTGACGTCGTCGGACTGCGGCAGCGACATGAACGTCTCCCAATCGAGTTCGGTTGGGTGCAGGCAGGCGCCGTCGATCGTGAGCTTCCAGTCCTCCGGTCGGACGATCGGTTTGCGACCGAGGTCCAGCACCGGCCACCCCTTGGCGATCACCTGCCCGGGTGGAAGCTGCGGCATGCCGTGCCGGTTCTGCGGGCCACTTCCTTTGGGCCTCGGGTCGCTCTGGGAAGGGGTGGCCAAACTCTTGGCTTCGAACCGCTCCTTCAGCCGCAACCGCGCGGCGACGATTCGCGCTTCTTTGTCGTCCGACATCTACACCGTTCCTGGTGCGGCGGGCGTGCGTGCCGTCGCCTGCATGAGCAGGCCGTGTTCGAAGCCGAGCGTGATCTGCGGCTGCGGAACCACGGGATGACCAGGCACCAGATCCAGGCGCATGCGCTGCGCGATCATCGCGAGCACCAAGGTCGCTTCGAGGTACGCGAACGCCTCTCCGATGCACTTGCGTGCGCCACCGCCGAACGGGAAGAACGCGAACGGGTGCCGGTCGGCCGGCTCGAGCCATCGCTCGGGGTCGAACCCCAGCGGGTTGTCCCAGAGTGCCGGCGAGCGCTGGGTGACCCACGGACTGATGAGCACCGCGGAGTCTTTCGCGATGTGGCGGCCTTCGATGTCGTGGTCCTCGATGGCCATCCGTCCGGTCAACCAGACCGGCGGCCGCAGCCGCATGGATTCGTCGATCACGGCGCGGGTGAACTTCAGCTGGCCGAGGTCTTCGATCGTCGGCGCTCGGCCCTCGAGCACTGCGTCGACTTCGGCGTGGAGCGTGCGGGCGACCGAGGGGTGCTCGCTGAGCAGCCAAAGCGTCCAGCTCAACGCGTTCGACGTGGTCTCGTGGCCAGCGGACAACAGGGTCAGCAGCTCGTCGCGGATCTGTGGGTCGGGCAGCGGTGCGCCCGTCTCGTCGCGGGCTTCGACCAGCATCGCCAGGACGTGGTCGTGCGGTTCGTCGGGCGAACGCTCGAGGTGCGCCCGGCAGTCCGCGATCAATCGGTACGCGAGCGCGTCGAGGCGGCGCATGCGCGCGCGGAACCGTCGGTTGGCCGGCGTCGGCACATCGAGCGGGATCCGGAAGAGCCCACTGATGACCCGCTGCGCATGCGCCTGGCCTTCTTCGACCCCCTCGACGATCGCGCGGGCGTCTTTGTGGGTGGTCTGGATCCCATGGGCGGGGCCGTCTTGCTGGCGCGTGAGTCCGAACAACGTCTCGCTCACGATGTCGAGCGACAGATGCATCATGGCGTCGCTCACATCGAACGGGCCGTCCTGCGCGAGCCATCCGTCGAGGTGTTGCGACGCGATGCGGGTCATTGCGCCCGCGAACGAGGTCAGTCGGCGTTTGTGAAACGCGGGCTGCACGATGCGGCGGTGTTTGCGCCAGTGGGCGCCATTGGACGTCAGGATGCCGCGGCCGAGGAAGTCCCGCATCGCGACATAGACCCGCGTCTCGCGGGAGTAGAGCTTCATGCGCGAGCGGAGCACCTGTTCGACCAGGTCCGGCCGGAGGACCAGATGCCCCTTCAAGCGTCCGAGCTGGATCGGGACGACGTCGCCTTCACTCCCGAGCCGGGTGATCAGTTGGAGTGGGTCGCGGGCCATCGCCACCGCGTGGCCGAGGAACGGGAGCTTGGGAACTTGACCACGGGGTGGGAGCGGCGAGAGCCAGTTCATCAGGAGCCGGGCGGCGGGCGGGTCCCGGCGATCGTCTGCACGTTCTCACAGGAGTTCAAGAGCCCGCACGCGACCGAACCGTCGGTGTTGGGGGTGTAGACGATCTCGCCCGAGAGAAACTCGCCGGACACGTTGGCCGAGACCTCGGCGTCGATCGTGAATGCGCAGCCCGGAATCGAGTAGGGCGTCGTACCGATCGCCAACAAGTTCATGCGCGTGCCGGCCGTCGCGCCCTGAAAACGGTTGGTGCCGACGTAGCTCTGCAGAAACACGCCCGCGAGTCCTTCGACGACGCCGACCGTCGAGGCGTCGGTTCGGGTCACGACGAACGGCGTACCAGAGCTCGACTCGCCCTCCGTCCAGTTGTCCGTCATGCAGCCGTTCGCGCCGTTGGTGATGGTCAACGAGTAGTTTCCTTCGACGTCGCCGGGCGGGTCGTCACCACACGCGAACAGCCCCAATGATGCGAACGCGAGCATCGCTCCCAGTCGTGTCGTGCACATGTCCGAGCTATACCACCGGGGGTTGGGAAGCGGAATCCAACCGAGCCGTGCCGTGCCGCAGAGGCACTACTCTGTGGTGATGGGGTCACACCGGATCCCAGAGTTCACACCGGGGTCACTGCTGCTCAGTGGGCGAGATTCGCGGCATGTACGCGCCGGGTGCTCAACCTGCGGCCTGCGCTGCGTTTCCCGAAGCGAGAGGTAGTGCGATCTCAGGCGGCGGCGAGTTCGGGCTCGTCAGTGTGCACGACACCGAGTTCGTTCAACTCGTCGAGGGTCGCGGCGGTGGCTCGACGCTGCCAGAGGGCCGCGATCACGAAGACGCTGTTCATGCCAAACAGGCGGATCCAGAGGTAGATGTCGAGTCGATCGAACATCGCGCAGATCGCCATCATGTAGCTGTGCGGCGCGAGGGAGACGATGGTCCACAACCGCATCGGCCAGAGGTTGTGCTTGCGGTAGATCGCGACCGTCCGATCGTCGCGGTCGATCGAAATGCCCTGGCGAAGTGCGCGCGGGTTGAGCAGTCGGATGAGCCGACCCTGCGTCTGCACGAAGGGAAGCAGCACGTGCGTCATCGTGAAGTGCGCGACGAAGCCCATGCTCTTGGACTTCTCCGCCAGCGCAGTGATCTCCGCTTCGTCGCTTCCCTCGCCGCCCCGATCCAGCCGGGTCATCCGGAGGTACGACTCCTTGTAGTAGTCGTAGATCGGCAGATGCAGGATCGTCAGGCCCACCGCGGGGATCGCCAGCCAGAGCTGCATCGGGTCTTGGTTCACCCAGTACATGTGGGCGAAGGCCGGGAACACGGTGACGCACGCCACGACGATGTCGGCGGCGCCATCCAGCGCGCGGCCGAACTGCGACTGCATGTTCTTCGCGCGCGCCAGGATGCCGTCGGCTCCGTCCAGAATCGCGGCCGTCCAGAGCAGGATGCCGCCCCACACCATGGCGGCGGCGGTGCCCACGAAGAAACAGGCGCCGGCCGCGACGCCCGCGACCATCGCCAGGTAGGTGACGCCGTTCGGCGTGAGGGGTGTCTTGAAGATCGACCACACGAACGCGTACGCCAGCGGCCGGTGCACCAGGATGTTGATCGGGTCTTCCACCTCGGTGGACTTGAGCAGCGATCGGAACGGAGGGAGCCGATGTTGGGGTTCAGTCATCGAGGGGTCCTCCATGGGACAGCCGAATCAGCAAGAATCGGACCGGCTTCGCCCACGACGGACGAGTGGGGATGATCGGGGGAAATGGAGGCGGAAGGGTCCTGCATGGCTACTGCAGTGGCCATCGAGTGGCCAGAAAACTGGAAGAAGTCATGCATCGCGTGGGTGTACGGGGCGGACGGGGCGGCGTTTCGTCGCAGAAAGTTACGCAGCGTGACGCGTTGGTAACGAGATGGCCGATTTGACGACCCATCACCGCGCTGGCACGGATGCTGCCTCGCGATGGCTGCTCGACCTGCGGCCGTTTGATGCCGCGTCTCTTCAGGAACCCCATGGCCATTCTCGATCGACTCCCCGGCGCGGACCTGCTCCGCTCCCTTCCGCCGCAACCCGCGACCACCCTCAAGCGCGCTGCGCTGGCCATGGCCCGCAAAGAGAGCCCGCTGCTCACGCAGCTCGTCGTGACTCGGCGATGCAACCTCAGCTGCGGCTACTGCAACGAGTACGACGACTTCTCCGATCCGGTTCCGAAGCAGGTGCTCTTCGATCGCATCGATCACTTGGCCGAACTCGGCACGCTGATTCTCACGCTCACCGGCGGCGAACCCTTCCTGCATCCGGACCTGCACGAGGTGGTCGCGCGCGCGGTCTCCCACGGCATGATCGTCACCTCGATCTCGAACGCATACGGCGTCACGCCGCGGCGCATCGAGCAGATGAACGAGGCGGGTCTGAGTCTGCTTCAGGTCTCGGTGGACAACATCGAGCCGAACGATGTGAGTCAGAAGAGCTGGAGCAAGATCAAGAAGCGCCTCATGGGTCTTCAAGAGCACGCGAAGTTCAAGGTGAACATCAACGCGGTGCTCGGAAGTTCGCCACCCGCGCAGACCCGCGAGCTCATCGACGAGATCCGCTCGCTCGGGTTCTACATGACGGTGGGTCTGCTCCACGACCACGTCGGACAAATCGACCCCGGGCTCATCGGCGACATCCTCCCGGAGTTCTACGAAGAGATGCGCCTGCTCTGTCACAAGAGCGTGTTCCACCAGTTCGGTGAGGGCTGGGAGCAGAAGATGCTCCGCGACGGTCGCGCGCCGTGGAAGTGCCGTGCCGGTGCGCGCTACCTCTACGTCGACGAAGCGGGCGTGGTCTCGTACTGCTCGCAGCGACGCAACGAACCGGGTCTGCAGATCCTCGAGTACACGCGCGCGGATCTGGTACGCGCGTACCACACGCCGAAGGGCTGCGAGGACACCTGCACGATCGCGTGTGTGCGCCGCGCCTCCAGCTTCGACGAGTGGCGCGCCCAAGACGGAACGCCACTGCCTCCGACGCCAGCGGCCACCGACGACAAACGGCACCTGCCGCTCTCCGTCTAGACGGATCCGCAGCGAACGTTGCCGCGTTCGTTCGGATGCGACGCGTTCAGATGGGACGCGTTCGGATGGGACGCGTTCGGATGGGACGCGTTCGGATGGGACGCGTTCGGATGGGACGCGTTCAGCGCGTCATCAAGAGCCACACGCCGCAGCCCGTGACGGCGACCGTGAGCGACAGGGCGACACGGATTCGGCTGCGGCGGCGGGTGACCCGTTTGCGTGATCGACGCGTCGCGGGTCCGGCGAAGCCGGTCATCACCACGACCGCGATGGCCCCGGCGGCCACTGCCGCGAAGACGCTCGCGGCGCCTGCGGCATCTCCCCAGTGCTTCACCCAGGCGGGGCGGTCGGCGTAGGGCGCGATCACGCCGATCGCGAACGCACCGATCGCGGCGGTGAAGAGCAACGCTTTGCGCGCGAGACGTCGCCGGGCACCGGCGGGGTCGCCCGACACCACGCCGAGCGTCTCCGACTTGACGGAGGCGGCGGGCTCGATGCGGGTGCTCGCAGAGAGCGCCAGCCCTCCGAAGACCAAGAGCGCGACGGCTCCGAGCACCACCGTCGGCAAGGTCAACGTCTCACCGGCGGCCACCCCCTTGCCGAGCCACGCAGCGAGCGCGAGTGTCGCGGGGAAGACCACCAACCACCACACCGTCGGCGCGCGCCACGAGCGCGGTCGCGGGGTCGTGGGGTCGGCGGTGGGTGCGGGGAAGCCGCCGAGCCACAACGGAAGGAGCGGCATCGCCAGGAGCGCCAGCGATGGCGTGAAAGATGCGCCACCCGCCCAAACCGGCACCGCGACCACCACGGCCCACGTCGCGATGCCAGCCGACACGACGGCGATGGTCCAGCTGCGATCGGTCGAAGACGCCACGCTCCAACTAGAGCACACGATATTTCTTGCCGCTACGGGCCTGGCTCGCTGGCGCTGTTCGAGGCCTGGCTCGCTTCGCGAGACGGGCGGGCGATCGAGCATGCGCCCGGTCACCGAAACGAAGTAGGGTGGGCCGTGATCCGGTTGGTCTATTCGAACCGTACCGAGGCGCTGCGCGACGCGCTCTCCGAGACGCTCGAAGCGGTGCGCACGGATCCCTTGTTGCCCGATCACGTCGTGGTGCCCAACCGCAACATGGAGCGGCACCTGGAACTCTCCCTCACGGCGCACGTCGGGGTGAGCGCCAACATGCGCTTTCATCGGCTCGAACGGTTCGTCGGTCGCTGGATCGCGCGGGCACTCGACCGTCGGCTGCTCACGCGCGCCGGGCTGGAGCGTCTGGTGCTTCGGGCGCTGCTCGACGAAGCGTGGCTCTCGGACCCGGTGGTGCGCCCGCTCGCGCACTACGCGTTGCCGGCCGCACAGCTGGGTGAGGAGGGCGCCCCATGGGAGGCCGTCGATGTGCGGCGGGCCCAGCTGGCGCAACGGCTCGCCACCCTGTTCGAGGGCTACTCGTTCTCGCGCCCAGAGCTGCTCGACCGCTGGTCGCGTCCCGCGAATGCGGCGTCCGACGATCCAGTCGAACGATGGCAGTCGGCGCTGTGGCGCCGGATCCTCGAGACCCGTGGCTCCGCCCTCTCGCTGCCCGAAGCGCTCTCGCGGATCGCGCGTCGCGGCACGAGACCCGGCCGCCTGCCAGACCATGTGCATGTCTTCGGACTCAGCTACGTCGCCCGAGTCTTCCTGTGGGCGTTCGCGGAACTCGGGCGTGCCACGAACCTCCACCTCTACGTCCTCAACCCCTGCATGGAGTTCTGGGAGGATGTGCCGAGCGCTTCGGAGCTGCGCCACCAGAAGTCCGTGCGGGCGAGGTTGCCGCTGCGGGCGGACCGCGCAGACCTCGACGGTGAGGTGCACCCGGCGGTCGCACCGCACATCGACGACCCAGCACCGCTGACCTGGTGGGGACGACCCGGCCGCGAGCACGTGCATCTGTGCAACGAGCTCACCGGCGCCGACTTCGATGCGCGGTTCGTTTCGCCGCTCGAGGAGACCGAGGCCCGCGGCTCGGTGGAACCGACCCTGCTGAGCCGGGTGCAGGACGACATCCTCCATCGGCGGGCGCGCCCCGAAACGGCGACCGCGCAGGCCGACGGAAGCATCGAGGCGTTCGCGTGTCCGAGCGTGCGTCGAGAAGTCGAGATCGTTGCGGAGTCGATCTGGGCCGAGGTGCGGGCGGACGACACGCTTCGTTTTCACGACGTCGCCGTCTTCGTGCACCCCGATGCCCGCGCGACGTACCTGCCGCACATCGGGGCGGTGTTCGCGGAAGCGCAGTCCTTGCCGCACAACGTGGTCGACCTCCCACTGGCCACCGAGAGCACGGTGGCTCAGGGCGCGATCGCGCTCATCGAGTTGCTGTTGTCTCGGTTCCGCCGACCGGACGTCCTCTCGTTTCTCTCGCAGCCCGCGCTGCGCATTCCCGGGCTCGGACGGGACGGGGACGTGCGCGGCCGCTGGACCGACTGCATCGACCGACTGGGGATCTTCCACGGCCTCGACCAGAGCGACCACGAGGGCACCTACCTCGAACACGATTTGCTGAGCTGGGACCAAGGCGTGCGTCGACTGACGCTCGGCGCGTTCATGACGGGCGAACGCGCGGACGACGAACGCGCATTCGAGCTGGATGGCGAACGCTACCTGCCGCTCGACGCCGACGAAGACGACCTGACACCGACGCTCGCGCTGCTCCTTCGCAGCCTCGCGAACGATGCGCGTTACGCCCGCGACCGTCGTCTGCCGCTCAGCGACTGGTCGAAGTTCTTCGTGGCGATGTTCCGCGCCTACCTGTGTGCGGACGACAGCCGCGGTGAACGCGAACTCGACCGCTGCCTCGAGGTCGCGCGGCGGCTCGATCCCTACGTGTCCGACCCGCGAGACGCGGCGGTCGACACCCGTGAGCCCGAGTTGCCGGTGGGCGTGCGCGTGGCCACCGAGTTGCTTCGGGGTGCACTCGATGCGCTCGGCGGTTCGAGGGGCGAGTACCTGGCCGACGGCGTGGTCGTGTCCGCGCTGGCGCCGATGCGGTCGATCCCGTTCCGCCACGTCTACCTGCTCGGGATGGGCGAAGGACGATTCCCCACCCGCGAGCGACGCGACCCGCTCGACCTGCGCAGTCGCAAACGCCGCGTCGGCGACGTGACTCCGTCGGAGCGCGACAAGTACGTCTTCCTCGAGACCTTGCTGTCCGCCCGCGATCGGTTCGTGGCGTCCTGGGTCGCGCGCGACTCGACGACCGGCGACGGCATCGAACCGAGCCCGGTCGTGCGCCAGTTGCTCGACTTGCTCGCGCTGTATGTGGAAGACGACCGGCCGCTCGTGCGTACGTTTCCGCTCCGCCGGCACGAAGACGTTCGACCGGACGGCGCGTTGACCGAAGCGCTGGGGGAAGCGAGCGCGCGGGAAGCGGGCGCGGTGTGGCGCGCGGCGCTTGGGCGGGATGTTCAGGTCGCGGATTTGCAGCGCCACGCGGGCCCGGCGCTTGCGGCACACCTGCGCCTGGCAAGGGTTGGGCCGGGCTTCGAGAGCGTGCCCATGCCCAGCCACACCGCACTCGACCCCACAGCGCCTGGCCGCACAGGCCGGTCGGGGACCGCCGACGAGACCGTCGTGCGAGACGTCAGTCTGGCGTCGCTCCGGCGTTTTCTCGAGTCCCCCCTCCAAGGCTGGGCACGCTCGGTGCTCCGTCTCGACGACGTGCCCGACGTGCGGGTGCGCGGACTCGAAGACGAACCGTTTCGACCCGACCCGCTCGATGCGGCGACCGGTTTGCGGGAGTCGTTCGAGCGCGCGCTCCGGGAGCGCCGGCAGCCGCGGGAGTGCTACGCCGACGCAGTGTGGCCACTGCAAGCGCACGGTCGCTGGCCGCTCGGGGTCCTGGCGGAGCAGCGCACGGACCACGACGTCGCGATGCTCGGCGGCTGGGCACGGCTCTACCGACAGAGCGTTTCTCGGAGCGCTTCCATGCCGCCTCGTCGCGTCCGCTTCGGTCCGAGTCCGCGCGCCGAAGAAGCCGACGAAGTCCGTTCGGCCATCGAGCTGACCATCGACGGGCGCACGGTGCGCATCGTCGGGCACACCCACACGCTGGTCGATCAGGGGCGGGCGTCGCTCGTGTTGATGCCGCGGGAAGCCGAGCCCGGGGTGGCCCTCAAGCGAGAGCGGCTCCGGCGGGGTCTTGGCCCGCTGCTCGACTACGTCGCGCTCGTGGCGAGTGAGTCGGCGCCCCGCGATGGACACCGTGGGCTCATCTTCTTCGGGGGCGAATCCGCTCAAGACGCCTCCTGCCGTTTCGGTCCGCTGCATCCCGAGGAGGCACGCGGTTTTCTCACGTCGCTCACGCGCGACTTGCTGAATGGACCGCACGCCTACTTCCTGCCGTGCGAGGCGGTGTTCATGCGGCCGGACGGTGGCGCGGATCTCCTCACCGCGCTCACGCCCGCGGACCTGTCTCGGGCCATCGAACGGGTGCGGCGGGCGCGGGAGACCGAGCCGTTCGAGCGGGGTCCCGTGCGCACCGAACATCTCTATCCAGCGCCGGAAGAAGGCGTCGCGCTCGACATGGTGCGGCGGCGGCTCTCGGCCTACATCCGCTGGAGTCACCCGTGACCGACGACGCTCCGAAGTCGACGGATTCGGCGTCCGAGCGTGGTCGCTCCATGGCGCCGGTCTTCGCGCCCGGCGCGTTGCCACTCGCGTTCGCACGGCCCGCGGTGCTCGACGCCATTCCGGTCGATGGCCACGTGGTGATCGAAGCGTCGGCGGGGACCGGCAAGACGTTCGCGCTCCAGCATCTGGTCGCGGACTTGGTGCTCGGCGGCACTCCGCTCGACGAGATCTTGGTGGTGACGTTCACCGAGAAGGCGACCCGCGAGATGCGCAGCCGGGTGCGGACGACGTTGGCGGGGGTGGCGCGTCGTGCCGGCTTGAGTGAAGAGGCCCGCGTTCGACTCACCGAAGCGGTGCTCGAGTTCGACCGCGCGCCGCTCTTCACCATCCACGGATTCTGCCAGCGGGTACTCAGCGAACACGCGCTCCGCACCCGACAACCGATCCGCCATGTGCTCGTGGAGCCGCGGCGGGTGTTCGGCCGCGCGTTCCGCGACGAACTCCGTGTGGTGCTTGCCGCCGACTCTCCGCTGCGGCGGGTCGTGACCCGGGTGCTCGAAGACATGGACGGCACCCGACTCGAAGGGGCGCTCTTCGGTTGGCACACGGAGCGCGGCATCGCACAGCCGGCGTGGGACCGCGCGCGGTTCGGTTCGGTCTTGCGCACGCTGCGCGCCGCCGATCTCGACGACGAGGCGGCGGTGCGCGACGTCATCGCGCGGCGCGACGTGGCCGCTCGGGTGCTCGACCAACTCGAGGGCCTGCGGAAGATCGCGCGCGCCTTCGAGAAGGACGCCAACGACCTGAACGCGCTCGTGGCGCTCGACCGCTGGGGCCGCACGGACGCCGTTCGGGGTGAGCCGGCGCGCCGCTGGTTGCCGGCGCGCCTCGAACCGCTGCCCGAACTCCATGGCCGGGTGGCGTCGCTGCTGGACGCCTCGACCTCGCCGTTCGGGGTGCTGGTGCACGAACTCCTGCCGCGGGTTCGCACGCGCCTCGATCACGAGAAGCGCCGGCGCGGGGAGATCGACTTCGACGACATGTTGGTCCGCGTGCGCGACGTGTTGATGGACGAACGCACCGGTCCGCCGCTTGTGCGGGCCCTGAGACAGCAGTACCGCCACGCGCTGGTGGATGAGTTCCAGGACACGGACTCGGTCCAGTGGGACATCTTTCATCGGCTCTTCGTCGATCCGCGCGTCGCCGCCGAGAGCGCGGGCCCGGACCATTCCGGAAGCGGGCGGCTGTTCGTCATCGGAGATCCGAAACAGGCCATCTACGGCTTTCGCAACGCCGACGTGCACACCTACCGCGGCGCTTGCGACACCCTGCAGGCCGGCCGACCGCCGGTGGTGCTCGACACCAGCTTTCGCTCGACCGAGCCGCTCCTCGAACTGCTCAACGACGTGTTCGAGAACGACTTCTTCGAAGGCCCGATCCAGCACGGCCGTCGGGTGCATTGCGGCCACCCCGACGCACGGTTGGTCGACGCGCACGGAAACGACGCGCCGCCGCTCGTGCTCTGGACTCCGGTGGCGCCCGAAGAGGCGCCGCGGGTCGGCACCGTGCGGGAGGGCTTGGCCGAACGGATCGCCACGGAGATCCGCGCGATCGTCGACGAGCCGCTGCTCATCGGACGCCCAGGGGCGATGCGGCCGATCACGTTCGGCGACGTGTTCGTACTCACCCGCAACGCGCGCGAGGCGGAGCCGGTGGCAGCGGCGCTCGGGCGCGCCGGCATCCCGCACGTCGTGCATCGGCAAGACGGACTCTTCGAGACCGACGAAGTCCGCGACGTGCTCGACGTGCTGCGGGCGGTCGCGCAGCCCGACGACGCCTCTGCGCGGCTGCGGGCCTGGCTCACGCCCTTCTTCGGGGTCGGGCTCGAGTCGCTCGAAGCGGCCGCCGCGGTGGGACCACAGCACCCGCTGGTCACGCGGCTGCACGCGCTTCGAGAACACGCGCGCAAGGGCGATGGGTTCGCGCTGCTGAGCGCGCTGCTCGAGGAGAGTGGGCTCTCGCGCCGGCTGCTCTTCTGTCAGTCCTCGGAGCGTTCGCTCGCGACCTACCGTCAGGTGCTCGAGGTGTTGCTGGAAGAATCGGGCGGGCGCGCCGACGCCGCCGATTTGGTGGCACGGCTCGAAGCGTTCATCGAAGGACGCGCTGCACCGATGGCGGGCGAAGGCGGCCTGCGCGTCGACGGGGAACGGACGGCGGTCCAGGTGCTCACGAAACATCGGTCGAAGGGACTCGAAGCCGCGGTGGTGTTCATCGCGGGCGGGTTCACCCGCGGCGGCGGCGGCGACACGCTCGAGCCCAGCGTGTGTCACCGAGACGGCCAGCGCGAAGCCTGGCTGCAGCCGGTGCCCTCGTCGATCGCGACGCTGATCGAAGCCGAGGCACGGCAGGAGGATCAGCGTCTGCTCTACGTGGCGCTCACGCGCGCCCGCGCCCGCCTCTACGTCCCCTATTGCGGCGAACCTCCAGGTGGCGCCGAGCTTCCAGCGGGCACCGCCGGGTTCGAGAAACTCACCGGCCCGCTCGTGCAACTCGACCAACGGCTGCGCGACTTGCTCCCGATCTGGCAGGGGGCCGGTCGGCCGGTGCGCTGGGAGCCGGTCGTGGTGCGCGACGCCCCTCGGGTCGCGTCGGGCGCGATGCCCGAGGCGCCGCCCGACGTCGCGTTCGAGCCACCGCCTGAGGCCGACGCGCAGTTCGCCGCGCTGCGGCGCGACCACGCCGGGTTCGTGCTGACCTCTTACAGCCGCCTCAAGTCGCGGGGTGGTGGGTACGTGGCGCCGCTCGCCGAAGACGTCGACGACGCGCTCGACCGGATGGACCTCGTCGAACCTGCGCTGCTGGAAACGGAGGACGCGGCCATCGAGTTGCCTGGCGGCCCGAGCATGGGCGTGTTCCTGCACGGGGTGCTCGAGGACCTCAGCTTCCGGACCCTGCGCGAGGCGGTCGACCTGGAGTCTTGGGGAGGGCGGCCCGAGGTCGAGCGCACATTCGCCCACCACGCGAACCGAGAGAAGATCGACGCGGAGCACATGGTCGCGGCCAAGTCGCTGATCTTCGGATCGATGCGCCGGCCGGTGCACGAGGGGCCCGTGGTGCTGCCGGGCGGGTTCGCGTCGCTGGACGCGGTGGTGAAGGAGATGAGCTTCCACTTTCCTGTGCCCGAACCCTGGCACCCGCGACTTCGGACATCGGCCGACGCTGCAGCGCCCGGAATGTCGTACCGGATCGGACGCGGTGTCATCCGCGGGTTCGTCGACGCGATTTTCCGAACCGGTGAGCGCTACTACTGGCTCGACTGGAAGAGTGACCGGCTGCCACGTTTCGATGCGGCGTCCCTCGATGCCCACGTCGACGCCAACTACGCCGTGCAGGCGAGGCTCTACACGCTCGGCGTGCTTCGTTGGCTGCGCATCGACAGCGAGGCGGCGTACGAGCAGCGCTTCGGCGGGCTGGTGTACGCGTTCTTGCGCGGCATGGATGCGCCGCCAGGCGCCCACTCCGGCATCGTGGCGCGCCGACCGACGTGGAGCGAGGTGGTGGACTGGGAGCGGGAACTCCGAGAGTCCGACGCGCCGTGGGGCTATCCGCTCGAGGTGCCGGGCGCACTCGAAGAGGTGCCGCGATGACGGCGGATCCCAAGGCGCGCGGCGCCGACTTGGACGACGGCGATCGCCTCGACGAAGCCCGAGACTGGACCGATCCGCGCGGCGCGGGCGTGGCCGCCATCGAAGGGCCGATGCTCGACAAGGCGGTCGTGCTCGCGGCGCAGTCCATGGATCTGGACGAGGCGGACCTGGCGCTCGGGGTCGAGCTCGCGCGTCTCCTCCCGGCGTCGATCGACCGGGTGCAGTTCGCAGGTTTGGTCACTGCGGCCCGGCTCGCCCATGCCCGAGGGTCGACCCGACTTCCGCTTCGAGGGCCCGCGTTGCGGCGGCATCTCGAAGACCTTCAGTTGCCGCTCGAGCTCGAAGCGCTGGCGGAGAAAGTCGCCACGGATCCGGAACGGTTCGCGCCTGCAATCGGCCGGCCCGGGGCCTACCGTCCATTGCTGGTGGAGGACGACCACCTGTACGCGCAGCGCCTCCACGCGCTCGAGACGCGGGTGGCGCGGGACGTCGAGTCGCGCCTGGTCGATGCGCCACTCCCTGGGCTCGCCGACGCCTTGCGCACCCTCGACTCGGCCGGCGGGCACGCGCTCTCGGAGGCACAGCGCGCCGCGGTGGAGCGGGCGTGTACGGGCCGACTCACCTTGGTCAGCGGCGAACCCGGCTCGGGCAAGACCTCGATCGTGGTCGCGATCCTGCGCGTGCTCGTCGCCGCCGGCGTCGCGCAGAGCGACATCGCGTTGACCGCACCAACCGGAAAAGCCGCCGACCGGATGCGCGAGTCGATCGAATCCGCCGGCGTGAGCTTCGGGGAGGGCGTCGCCGACCGCGCCTGGTCCGCCCGCACGCTGCACCGGTTGCTCGGCTACATCCCCAGCACCCAACGCTTCCGTCACCACGAACGCAACCCGCTCTCGGAGCGCGTGGTGATCGTCGACGAGAGTTCGATGATCGACGTGGCCATGCTCGACCGCCTCCTGCGCGCGTTGCCCGAAGACGCGCGACTCGTCCTCCTGGGCGACGCGCAACAGCTCCCAAGCGTCGACGCCGGCGCCGCCTTCCGCGACCTCTGCGACGTGCTCGCCGACACCCCCCGCGTCGCCCGCCTGACCGAGAGCTTCCGCATGGACCCCTCCGACCCCGCCGGCAGCCACGTCCTCACCGTCGCCCGCGCCATCGACCGAGGCGACGCCGACGAAGCCCTCCATACCCTCCTGGCCTCGGCACCGGCATCGGCATCGGCATCGGCTTCGGCCTCGGCTTCGGCTTCGGCTTCGCCTTCGGCATCGGCTTCGGCTTCGGATTCGGCTTCGGATTCGGCTTCGGATTCGGATTCGGCTTCGGCTTCGGATTCGGCTTCGGATTCGGCTTCGGATTCGGATTCCGCTCCCGCTTCCGCTGCCGCTGCCGCTTCCGCGCCCGCTCCCGCTTCCGTGCCCCCACTCGGCGTCGTTCGCTGGTCCGGCGAACTCGATTCGTTCCTCGCTGGGTGGTCCCGAGGCACGAGCGACGAGGCGATCGAGAGTTTTCGCCGCGGCCTCCGTTGGCGCCCAGACGAAGGTTTCGACGCCGAAGCGCGCGCTCGGCTCGATCGATCGTTCGAACACGCCTCGCGGCGGCGGGTGCTCTGCCTCACCCGCGGGCGCAGCACGGGCACCGACGCGGTCAACGCGACCTTCCACCGCACCCACCTCGAGCGGCAGGGTGCGCCCGCCCACGTGCGCATCGGCGTGGGCGAGCCGGTGCTCGTGACCCGCAACGACTACGGCCGCGGGCTCTTCAACGGAGACCAGGGCATCGTCGTCTGGGTGGATCGCGACGGACACAGCGGCTCCGAGCGCTGCGCGGTGTTCCGGCGCGGCGGCCGCTTTCTGGTGTTCGCCGTGGCGGCCCTCGGTCAACGGATCGAGCTCGCCCACGCGCTCACAATCCACAAGGCGCAGGGCTCGGAGTTCGACGCGGTGGCGGTGCTGCTCCCGAGCGAGCCCATTCCGCTCCTGACCCGCGAGATCCTCTACACGGCGATCACCCGCGCCCGTCGTTCGGTGACGCTGGTCGGCTCCGAAGCGCTGATCCGACACGGCATCACCCACACGGTCGAGCGGTCGAGCGGCCTCGCAGGGTTCCTCTCCCGCCGAAGCTGAGCCCCGGCCGAGTCGCCGCCACGGTGATCGCGTGGTACGCAGCCCTTCATGATCGTGCGCCGGCTCTCGATGATGGTTTGGACGCTTTGCATGACGCTCGGATGCGGCGGCGACGAAGAAGCGCCTGCCCCGCCGCCCTTCGAGGAGTTCGACCCGCCGGCTTCGGGCGAAGGCGAACTCTCCCATCCTCGGTGGATCGAGTTCGAAGGCGCTGAGATGGGGCTGTCGTACCTGCAAGGCGGTGGGGCGTGGATGATCCGGCATCAGGAAGCGGGCTGGACCACGCCCACACGCGTCGCTCGGCAGGCGCGGGGTCCGGTCCCGATGATTCAGCGCGGCTCGCAGCTGTACGCGGTGGTGGACGATGGCGAAGTGGTCGGCGTGTACGTGCGGCGGGGCGACACCTTCGGCTCGTCGGTGGTTCTGGATGGTGCACGCAGCACCGAGCAGGTCGCTTGGGGACGCCGCGGTGGAGATGTCTTTGCCGCATGGATCGGACAGTTCGCCGGCATGGCACCCATGCTGTTGACGCGAGACCCGCAGGTGGGGCGCGCTCTGAACGACCCGGACGACCGGCTGGACCTGTGCAGTGGTTTGGCGGCCACCCGATCGGGCCCGCCCCTGCTTGTCTACCGAGACCGGGACCCGATGGAGATCCACGATCTGAGCTGGCTCTCCGCCGCCCGCGACTCGACGGCGTTCGACCAACGCGGGCACGTTGCGCAGGACGGATGGCAGCGACCGCCCTGTGCGTTCGGGGACCCGGTGCAACCGGGTCCGAGCGTGGACGCGTTGCTGGGCGAAGGCGGATCGAAGACGGTGGTGGGCTGGTCCACAGCGGTCGGGAGCGAGCAGGGGCACACACTGCAACTCGCGTTCGGCACCCACCCGGCGTCCGCCGCGCCAATCTTCGCGGCGCCGATCCACCTGGCCCACGACTCCGATCCGCGCCTCTCGGTCAAGCTCGCCGACGCGGGGAACGCAGTGGTGCTGCGGCCCGACGGGCGGCGATGGGTCCTCCAACTCGTGACGGAGACTGGCGAACGGACCGACCCGAAGCCGGTGCTCCGGTCCACCGGTGCGGTCCACGTGGACCTCCGGGTTCGCGATGGCGTGGCGTATGTCGCCATGGTCTCCCATGGCCGGCTGCGGGTCACGCGGCAGCGGCTCTCGGCACTCGGGGACCCCCAACCCGCCCCCAGCCCGCAAGCGCCGCCGAACCGGATTCGGCTCGGCGACGACCTCCCCACCTACGCACCGGTGCGCGTGTCGGGGGGCGAAGCCCCGGTCCACGACGGAGAGACCCCGACGCTGCTCGTGTTCTGGGCATCCTGGTGTGCACCGTGCCGGGAAGAACTCGACGTGATGCGTGCACTGCAGGTGCAACACGGAGAGGGCCTGCGGATCGTGGCCGTCGCCGTAGACGAAGATCGGTCGGCGCTGGACGCGTTCCTGGCGGCGCAGCCGACCCCTTTGCCCTTCGATCTGCGCCTCGACCCCACGCCCCCACCGGCGTTTGGCGCGCCTCCGGTGCCCGCGGCGTTTCTGATTTCGGAGGGCCGGGTGGTGGCGTCTGCCCGGGGCGCTGCGCTCGAGGGGTTGGGCCCGCAAATCGCCCGACGGGTGGGCCGGCCGTAGGGGTCTGGGGCGTCCCTGAACGCAGGCACGACCACCGACGGAACTCATCCTACCCCCGCGGACTTCTTGGGGTATTCTCCGGCCGTGCGAGTTTGCCATCAGTGCGGGGCGGCGGCGCAGTCCGACGACCGCTTCTGTGCCACCTGTGGCGCCGCTCTGTTCTCCGAGGGCTCCTCGGGCAACGCCGACCCCCTCGTCGGCCGGGTCATCGGCGGCAACTACGTGCTCCAGGAGATCGTCGGCGTCGGCGGCATGGGGCGGGTCTACCGCGCCGAGCAGACCACGCTTGGGCGCACCGTCGCGATCAAGGTCATTCACCCCCACCTGCTGGGCGACGAACAGACCGTGGCGCGCTTCTACACCGAAGCGCGTGCCTCCAGCCGCCTGAACCATCCCAACAGCGTCAGCGTCATCGACTTCGGCCGAACCGACGACGGCATCCTGTACCTCGCGATGGAGTTCTTGCGCGGCAAGGACCTGGCGATGGTGATGCACGAGGAAGGGCCCCTCCCGTTCCCCCGCATCTGCTCGGTGCTGGTCGGCATGCTCGACGCGCTTGGCGAAGCGCACGCGCTCGACATCGTTCACCGAGACCTGAAGCCCGAGAACGTCATCGTTCGCAAGCTCCGCACCGGGCAAGACCTGGTGAAGGTGGTGGACTTCGGCCTGGCCACCATCGTGGGCGGTGGCGGGACCTCGATCACCCGCCCCGGGCTCGTGTGTGGCACGCCCGACTACATGTCGCCGGAGCAGGGCAAAGGCGAGACCATCGACGGCCGCGGCGATCTCTACGCGGTCGGCGTCGTGCTCTACGAGCTGCTCACGGACGAGCTGCCCTTTGAAGCGGAGACGCCGACCAAGGTCGTGCTCCGGCACATCAACGACCCGATTCCGGATCCCCGCGTCACCGCGCCGCACCGCGGCGTTCCGGACGTCTTGGCGGACATCGCGATCAAGGCGCTCGCGAAACGCGCCGACGATCGATACCAATCCGCCGCCGAGATGGCCGCGGAGCTGCGCCGGGCTGCGGACGCGCTCGCCGCCAACCGCGACGGCACGACCCGGACCTGTCCCGCCTGCAGTGCGACGAACCCCACGAACATGAAGTTCTGCGGTTCCTGCGGCACGCGCATCGGAGACGACTCTCGGCGTCCGACTTCGCCGACACCGAAGAAGCCGATCCGATCCTTCTACCCACCGACCGATGACCGGGGTCCCTTGGTGGGACGCGACGAAGAACTCGCCCGTCTCGACGCGCTCCGCCGCGAGGCCACCGGACGTTTCCTCCGAGCCGAGATCGTGGGCGAACACGGCGTCGGCAAGACGCGCTTGATGCACGAAGCCGCGGGCCGGTTTGCGGAGGCGGGGGACCTCGTGGCGGGCGCCGGGCCGCTTCCGTTCTACGCGCCGGTTCCCTACACACCGATTCGCACCATCGTCGCGGGCCTGCTCCAGGTCGCGGAGGACGAACTCTCCGCGGTCGCGCGCGACGCGGGCATGTTCGCGGATCCGATGACGCGGGCGGGGCTCAGTGAACTCGGCGAGCCGAAGGGGCTCATCGGCAGCGAACACCCTTCGCGCGCCGGCGCCGTGTGTGAAGCGCTCGCCACCGCGGTGCGCATCGCGAGCAGCCGCGAACAGGTCGAGCGGGTCGTGTTGATGATCGACGACTACTCCCGGTGCGACGGCCTCACCCGCGAGGTGATCGACCGGCTCCCCGATGCGCTCGACCGGGACTCCGTGCTTCTGTTGACGGCGGATCTACACGGCCACACCGACGTCACCGACCAGGTCGCACTTCTCGGACTCACGCTCGAACAGGCGTCGGAGGTCCTCGGTGAACCTCCGGTCGAAGGCGCCCCGGAGGCCGTCGGCCGTCGGCTCCTCCCGCTCTACCTGGATCAGATCCGCGAACACGACACGCTGACGCTGGATCCCACCCTCCCGCCACGTCTGGCCGATGCCGTCGCGCAGCGGGTCGAGCGGCTCACGTTGCGGGCGCAGCGCGCGCTCCAGGTCATCTCCGCCTTCGGCGGTCGCTGCGATCTCGGCCTCTTCCGCGAAGTCGCTGCGGCGCGCGACGTCGAGGGGCTGGAAGAGTTGCGCGAGTCGAACCTGGTCCAGATCACCGGGACCACGATCGAAGCGGGGCACCGCTTCGTCGCCGAGTTGGTGGAGGCCTTCATTCCAGCGGCGGCTCGAAAAGATCTCCACACCAAGATCCTCGCGGCGTACTCCGAGCGCAGCGCGCCGCTCGAAGTCCGCGCGGAACACGCGTACCGCGCGGACGAACCGATGCGCACGCTGATGACGCTCGAGCGCATGGGCGACGTCGCCATGACGCGCGGCGATCCCGCGACCGCGGTCCTCGCTTTTCAGCGGGCGGTCGAACTGGCGCGTCGCGAGACCCTCGAGAGCGGCGACACCGTCATGGACACCGCCACGGTGACCTTCAGCCGGAAGCTCGGGCTCGCGCTCGCGAAGACCGGCGAGCTCGCGCACGCGGACGGAGTGGTGCGCGAGGTGCTCGACCTGACCAATCCGTACGATTCGGCGCGGGCCCGCATGCACTTGGTGCTGGGCACCATCGCGAGCCTGCGGGATCGAAACCGGGACGCGATGCGCCACTACGGGCAGGCGCTGGAGATCTGCGCTGGCGTCGAGCCGGAGGTCGAGGGCGCGCTTCAGGTCGCGCTCGGGGACCTCCGCCTGCAGGGCGGAGATGCCACCGCGGCGTCCAACGCCTTCCGACGGGCCCTCGAAGTCCAGACGGAGATGGGTGCGTCGTCGCTCGTCCGCGCGACGAGCCAGCTGCGCCTGGCCCACGCCCTCGAAGTCACCGGCGACTTCGAGGCGGCGGAGGAGCACGCGAAGGGCGCGCGCAAGCTTGCGGAAGACGCCGACGCGCCCGCGCTCGAAGCGCGTGCCGCGGCCAACCTGGGCCGGGTGTACGAGGCGATGCGCCGCTCCACCGAAGCGCGTCTTCAGTACGAGGACGCGGCCCGCATGGCCGCAGAGGCCGGGGATGCCGATGGGTTCCGGGCGTTCACCGATGCGTCGCTCATGCGCGAGACGAGCGACCCGCCCCCCCCGCCGTCCTCCTAGCAGGTCGCTGAAAAGCGACCTGCTCCCTTGCCGTTGCCCTTGCCCGTGCCCTTGCCCGCGTCGTGGACGCCGTGTGTTTCGCGACGGCGAGGCCACCACAAGCTCCAGGTCCATCGACCTCCAACATCGTTCCGCTGAGGAATCGGACGCGTGTATGCTTCCGGGCATGCGAACCGCGGCCTTTCTCTCCTTTCTCCTCGTCTTCTCGTGTGGAGGCGACGGCAACGACACCCAGACCACCGGCGGCACGGGTGACGGAACGGCAGGCGGGAGCGAAGACGAGCTCGGATTCGACGACGACTGGGGCGACGACGAAGCCCCGGTGGTCGAGTCCCACCACGGCGCGATCGAGAGCATCGGCATCTCCGGTCCGGACACTCCGTGGGCGGAGATGAGCCACGAAGATCGCGAGTGGTACATGGTCGGCAAGGTGCTGCCGATCATGAAAGAGGTCTTCGGCGAGCACGACGCCGAACGCTGGTCGCCAGCGTCCTACGGATGCCAGACCTGTCACGGCGCCGACGGCGCAGACGTCGAGTACGCCATGCCCGCCGCGAACCAGTACCGTGTTCCGCAGCCAGGCACCCCAGCGTGGGAGAACATGGAGCGCATCTTCCCGGACATGGTGACTTTCATGCGCGACCGGGTGACCCCGACCATGGGCACGTTGCTCGGCATCGAGAACTACACCTGCAACCACTGCCATCCGTCGGCGGGGTAGCTCAGGCCCTCACGGGCTCTGAACCATGCGGCTGGCGGTGCATCTCAGCGTGGCGGTGGCGCTCGCCCTCGGCCTCGCCTGGTTGGGGATCGAGCGCGGTTCGATGGGCGCGGTGTTCGTCGGCATCGGCGTCGCGCTGATCTACGCCGTCGCCGTCTCGAGGCGCCCGTACCGCAGGTGGGTGGGTCGCCGAACACCGCTCTCCTCCGAAGCGCGGGAGGCACTCGAGCGCATCCGCTTCTACCGGCTGCTCGACGACGCCGGACAGGCGAAGTTCGCCCACCGGGTGCAGCTGTTGCTCGCGGAGTACGACTTTGAAGCGGTCGGCGGCACGCTCGACGACGAGATTCGAGTGCTGGCGGTCGCAGGTGCTGCGGTGCTGGTCCATCACCTCGACGATGCGGAGCTGCCCGCGCGGCGATCGATCCTGATCTACCCCGACTCGTTCGACGACGACTACGGCGGCCATGGCAAGGGCAACATCCTTGGCATGGTGCACCGTCAAGGCCCGATCATCTTCAGCTCGAAGTCGCTGCGCCGGGGATGGAAGTCGGACACCGATGGGCACAACGTCTCCATCCACGAGTGGGCGCATGTGCTCGACTTGATGGACGGATACGCCGATGGCGTCCCCGACGTCTCCGACCAATCCGGGTGGGACGAGACGGTCAAAGAAGAGCTGCTTCGGGTCCGCAAAGGACGTTCGGTGCTGCGCGACTATGCAGGCACGAACCGGGCGGAGCTCTTCGCGGTCTCGGTGGAAGTCTTCTTCGAACGTCCGAGAAAGCTGGCGGACCGCCATCCAGAACTGTACGAGCGCATGGTGAAGTTCTTTGGTGTCGATCCCTGTCAGGCCGAGCCACCCCGGGCGGGCGTCGCGGGCACGCGCAAGAAGAAGAAGCGGAAGAAGCGCAAGCGATGACGAACGCGAAGGCGAAGGCAGTGGCCGGGTTGCGTGGCCTCGGCATCCTGATCGCGATTTGGGGCGTGCTGGTTGGGGTGGGCCTGGCGGCCGGCGTGCTGCCGATGGGCGAGGACGTGGTCGACGGCGAAGCCGGCACCGAAGCCGAAGCCGAAGCCGAAGCCCACACCGAAGCCGAAGCCGAAGCCGAATCCGAATCCGAATCCGAAGCCGAAGCCGAATCCGAAGCCGAAGCCGAAGCCGACGCCGAATCCGAATCCGAATCCGAAGCCGAAGCCGAAACCGAAGCCGAAGCCGAAGCCGAGACCGATCCAGGGCCCGCGGATCGGGCGGCGGCGATGTGGCATGTCTTGTTGGAGTCGGTGCCGGGCGGGGTGCCGCCTGGGGAGAGCGCGCGGTTGACGACGGGGCAGTTGACGGGTGACCTGCGTCCCGAGATCGCGGTGGCCCACGGACGGAACGTGTCCATCGTCGGGCTCGGGGTGGATGTGAAGCCGGTTCGACTGGTCTCCGCCCGCCCCACCGATCGTGTCGCGGCCCGGCCCGCGCCGCCGGCGTTTGCAGACGTCACCGGCGATGGCGTCGCCGACTTGGTGTTTGGCGCCGCGAAGATCGGCGCCGAAGGCGGGCCCGAGGGGGGCACGCTCCATCTCCTTCCCGGCGTGGCGGGCGGTGGGTTCGGGGCACCGAACAGCTTGGCGAGCATCGCAGCGACGGGATTGAGCGTCGTGGAGGGGGCCTTCGCCGCCGTCCACTGGGCCGACGGGTTCGGGCGCCGGCCGAGCGAGGTCTGGCTTTTTGCCGGCGGTGCTTCGCCCTCGCGCCGCGCGCGGGTGCGGGTCGGCAACGACGGCGCAGGCGTGGTGCGGGCCGACCTGGACGGCGACGGAGAGCAGGAGTGGATCGTGGTCGATGGCGCGTCGGTGCGGCGCGTGGCCGCAGACGGAACGGCGCTCGGCACGATCGCAGTGGCGGGAAGCCGGGGCGTGGGCGCCGGGGATCTCACGGGCGACGGGGCCAACGAGGTCTTCGTCTACGGAGACACCTTGAATCTGCTGACGTCCAACGACATGGGCGCGGTGGTGCCGATCGAGGCGCCGACGGCCATCGTCTCGGTGATCGCGGCCGACGTGCCCCATGGCGATGCGACCGCGCCCGATGGTCTGGCCGACCTCGTGTTGGCGACGCGGGACACCGTCCTGCTCTTGGCACAGCGGGGCCGGTGGACGTTCGAACGGGTTCCGCTCGTGGATGTGCCGGGCACGCTCCGCATCTCCGACATCGCGCTGCTGGAGCTCGGTGCCGATCTTCCCCACTTGCTCGTCGTCGCCAGCTCGGTGCGGGGTTGGGAGTTGATCCTGCTGCCGCTCGATCGCCGAAGCCGCATCGAGCCGCTCGATCCTCCGCGACTCGACGAGTCCCCCATGCCGTTGACCCACGTGCTTCGATAGCCCGGGCAGTTTTTCGGGGGTGGGCAAGCGTCGCTTTCCGGTGGGATTCCACGGGGTCTCGTGCGTGGCCAGCCTCGCCACACCCCGGTGAACACGAGGATCGAGGGGGTCCCCTTCCGCGAAGGGGTCAAACCCAGCTACACTCGTGTCCATGAATGGTGTTCGGGTCGCACTCGCGGGTATCTTGCTCTTGGCCGGGTGCGCTGGCGGCGTAAGCCCCCCCGAAGGGGATGCCGGTGAAGGCGAAGACGCTGGGCTCGGCGACAGCGGCCTCCCCGACGCCGGTCCGCCCGACACCCCGCCCGACCCCGACGCCGGCTCGGACGCCGGGTTCGAAACGGTCGGACTCTGTGAGACCTGCACCGAACACGTCGAGTGTGGGGCGAGCAACTTCTGCGCGACGCTCAGCAGTGGCGAGCAAGCATGCGTCGTTTCATGCAACCCAGACATCCCGAACTGTCCGACCGGCTTCAACTGCGTGGTCGACCTGACGGCTGGCACGGACGGCAACCCCATTTGCATTCCCTCGGGTGGTCCGTGCTGCATCGACGAGGACGAAGACGAACACGGTCAGGGCATCGGATGTCTCGGACCCGACTGCGACGACGAAGATCCTCTCCGCAACCCAGCGATGATGGAGATCTGCAACGGCATCGACGAGGACTGCGACGGTTCCGTTGATGATCCCCCCACCGATTGCGTGTCCGGGCGATGCGACGACGACGGCGACGGCACCTACACCGGCGTCAGCGGGGCGACCTGCACGGATGCGATGTGCGCGGACGGAGACGTCGTCGATTGCATGCTCTTCACCTGCGCCGAGGGCGGCGAGATGGGCACCACCTGTGCTGCGAGCTGCAGTGACGAGGGCGTGGACTCCGACGCGCTCTGCATCGAACCGGCGCACTGCGACGGCGGCCTGTGCGAGCCCGACGTGCCGGACGGCGGCATGTGCGACGAAGATTCCGACTGCAGCGCCGGGCACTGCGACAACGGGTTCTGTTGTTCGGGCGGCACCTGCTGCTTCGAGACGGCGGACTGCCCGGGCGGCGGCATGCCGACCACGCTCTGCGACGACGCCGAGACCTGCCAGGGCACCCGAGGGGAGACCCAATGCAACGCAGAGTTCCGGTGCGAGACCATCGAAGGCATCGAGGACGACTCGGCCTGTACCAGCTCCGTCGAAGCGTTGAACTGCGCGCCCTACGACCCGGTCTTCTGTGATGGCACGAGCGATCAGATGGAGCCGGATTGCCCGACCAGCTGCATCGGCGACGGCGAGTGCATCGACGCGGCCCACTGCGAAGGTGGCTTCTGCGTCCCCGACCGGCCCCCGGGCGGTATCTGCGGACGCACCCCCGACTGTCAGTCCGACCTGTTCTGCGTCGACGGCCGGTGCTGCAACTCCATGTGCAGCGGCACCTGCGAGGCGTGCGACCTGCCCGGCCTCGAAGGCTCCTGTGCACCGGTGCCCCCGACGGCCGACATCGACAACGAATGTCTCGGCTACTCCTGCAGCGGGTACTACAGCGGCTTCTCTGGCGGCACCGACACGTGCTTCTCGCGCCAGGACGTCACCGACACCGTGGCCACCTGCAACGGCGCGCGCGCCTGCATCTCGCCGGCGACCCAGTGCCCCATGCAGCCGACGGGCCCACTCCAGATCGACTGCAACAACACCTGCCAAGCCCCAGTGGCCGGCACCTGCACCGGCATGATGCCGGGCATGTGCCGTGATCTGGACGACGCGGCCGACACCGTGACGTGCGGCGTCGGCGAGTGCAGCCGCACCGTGCAGCGATGTTCGGGCGGCGTCCCGAACATGTGCACCCCTGGTGCGCCCGTGCTCGAGTCCTGCAACCTGCTCGACGACGATTGCGACGGCACGCCGGACGACGGAACCGGCGCCGCGCTCTGCCCGGCTGCACCGGGCGCGACCAACTACATGTGCGCTGCCGGCATGTGCTCGTTCGAGTGCAACGCGGGTCAGTTCGACGTGAACGGCACCTACTCCGATGGCTGTGAGTGTTCGGCCGGAACCGCGGGCAGCCCGGTCTGCGCCGCCGCGAGTCCGCTCGGCACGATCGCCGCGGGT
Source organism: Deltaproteobacteria bacterium (assembly GCA_034670305.1). Lineage (GTDB taxonomy): Bacteria > Myxococcota_A > Polyangia > Polyangiales > Houyiibacteriaceae > JAXMNT01. Next base: position 102,420 of record JAXMNT010000013.1, on the reverse strand, counting down.
GGGGCCGCCTCGACGACCGGCGTGATTGCCGACGGATCCGAAGCATGGTTCACGGTGAACTTCCCGAGCACGTCCCGCGGGCCGGTCAACGGAAACATTCAGCTCAGCCTCACGGGGCCCAGCGCACCCAACTTCCGCTTCGATGTCTTCACGAACTGCACCGGAACCACGGCTCCGGTGGCGACGGGCGCCGCGACGGACATCGTCTCGTACACCTTCGTCGACGACGCATCCTCCGGCATCAACGCGTACACCGGTCCCCACCTCGTGTCGTGGCCGTCCACAGTCCTCATTCGGGTGCGGCGGGTGATGCCCGTGACCACCTGCACCCAGGGCGTCTACAACCTGTCCGTCTCGCGCTGATCACGAACTCGTGGGCCGCACTCGACGCGAGTCGAGTGGCCCATCGGGGGACGCGGCGCCGGATCACTCGATGATCTGAGTGAGGTCGACGGCCCGCACGAGCCCTGCGGCGCGGTCTCGGAAGGGGCGGCCTTCTTCCGGCAGATCCGCCTCGTCCAGGTAGTCGAGCGGGTGGCAGGTGAGCACCACGATCTGGGTTCGGTGGGCTTCGGCCCGCAGCAGATCTCGGAACCACCGCACCCGCACGGGGTCGGTGTGGGTCAGGTGGTCGTCCAGCACGATCGGCGTGCCGAGGTGCGTGGCGATGCTCAGGCGGAAGAGTGCGGCGATCTGCTCCTGGGTACCGACCGAGAGCTGGGTGAACGACCGAACTTCGCCTCCGAGCCGCACCCCGACCCCGCCCAGATCCGCATCGAGGGACAGCCCTTCGTACTGGGTGGTCGCGTCGACTCGGTCGAGCAGCCGCCGCATCTCTTGCGAGACGGGACCGGAGAGGCTCTCGCCGAGGTGGTGGCCCACATCGCGCTCCGCCTCGCGCAACGTGTCGGCCAGCAACTTCCACGCGCCGAACTCCGTCTCCACGTCTTGACGTCGTTCGAGTGCCGCGTCGTAGGCGGCTTCGGCCACCCGGTGCCGTTCCTCCGCCACGACGCCTCCAACCTCTTCGAGCCGACCCTCGTGTTTCTGTGCGGCGGCTTCGGCTTCCCGAAGTCGGATCTCCGCGGCGCTCAGTTCGGCTTCGAGGGACTCGACCGACCCGCCTGCGGGCAGGGCTTCGAGCGCACGCGTTCGAGCATCGAGTGTCTGGATGGCCTCCTGCATCGCGGCCTCTGCCGCGGTCTCGTCCAGGTTCTCCAGTGCGCCCGCCGCGGCGGCCGCTTCGGTGCGGGCCTGCGCCAGCCGATCCCGCGCCGCCTCCACCGCAGCCTCCGCTCCTTGGCGTGCAGTGGTCGCCTCGGCGGCCTTCGTCCGGGCCACATCCACCGCGTGCTCTGCTTGCTGGAGCGTCCGGTCCCCTTCTTGTTGCGCGTCCTCCAAGCGCGACTCGAGCGTCCGCACCTCCGCCTCCCGGGAGGGCAGCGTCTCCGCCCCAGCGGTGGCGCCGTGCGCAGCCGCTTCGGCGGCGGCCTTCAGCCCCGCGGTGCGCGCAGCGAGCTCGGCCAGGCGCTCGGCGAGGGCATCCACCGCCGCGCGGCGCTTGGCCACGTCCTCCTGCAGCGCGTCCCGTTCGCGGATCAGTGCGCCGCGGTCTTGGGCGCCTTCGAACGCACTCGGGGAGGATCCCAGCGCCTCCCGCTCCGCGCGTCGCTGGGCAAGCGCCTGCTCCGCATCCCGCTTCGATCCCAGTCGCGCGGCGGTCTCGGTCGCGCGCTCTCGCGCGTGCGCGGCGTCCCGACGATGCGTTTCGATCGACGCGGCGAGCGACGCACGCGATTGCCGACATGCGCTGAGTTCCACGCCGCCGAGCACCGCTTGTTCGTCTTGCCAGCGCGCCTCGAGCTCGGCGGCGCGGGCCCGTGCATCCGCAGCACCCGCGAACACCCGCAGCTCGAGCACGGGCTCACCAGTCGCGAGAGACGCTTTGATGGAGACGGTGCGGTTCGCTTCGAGCTCGACCTGCTCGGTGCTCAGATCCACCACGCATGCGGCGTCGTCGGTTTGCGCATCCAAGGTCACGCCGGCCGGTTTCCTCAGCGCCACCGACAGACCCACGTTCAGAACCTCGCGAGCGAATCGAAGCTCGTCGTGCAACGACGCAAGTGCCGCGAGGGCCGCGTCGCTCGGCAGTGCCTCGAGTTCGGCCTCGAGTTCGGTGGCTTGTGTCTCCTGGCGTTCCGCATCGGCGCGGAGCTCCGCGATGGCCGCTTCGTCTGATGCCACCGATGCCAGCGCCGCCTCTGCGTCGTGCACGGCGAGGTCGGCCAGCGCGATCTTGGAGTCGCGCAACTCGGCCACCACCCGCTCGAGTTCCGCCTGCTCGGAAGCGTGCCGCGCGCCGAGTGCACCGACGTTGGTTTCGTGTTGCGCCAGCGCCTCGCGCGCCGCGGTCAGCGTCGCGAGCGATCGGGCGGCTTCTCGCGCTTCATCGCGGGCCCGGCGTGCCGCCCCGAGTTCGCGTTCCAGCGACGCACGCGCTTGGCTGCGCGCGCTCTGTGGGTCGTCCGCGCCCGCGGTCCGCAGCACGTCGCGCGCGCTCGCCAGGTGCGCCAGCTGGGTCGCCTCTTCGGCGCGTGCCCGCTCCAGCGCCAACGCCGCCTCGGTCGCGCCGGACTCCGCTTCCTGCTTTTCGAGAGCGCTCGTCTCGGCGCGCGCCCGGGCAGCTTGGACCCGTTCGAGTTGCGCGGCGCGGTCTGCATGCACCTCCGCCGCCCTCGCCCGGGCGGCTGCCACGTCCGCGCGCGTCCGTGCCGCCGAGAGCCTCCGTCGAAGTTCGTCTCGGGCATCGGTCGCCGCGAGCAGGTCGGCCTCGAGCAGGCTGCCTTGCCGAGTCGCGTCGGTGGTCCGGTCGAGTGCCTCGGTCGCGATTTCGAGCGCCCGCCGCGCTTCGAGCACCTCGTCCTTGGCGACTCGAAACGGCGATTGCCGCGCGCTGCTCGGCTTGCCACTCGGACTGTACGCCAGAGACACCTTCTGGTCCGCAGCGTCGAGCACCGACCGAAACCGCTCGTCGACGGCCAGCGCTTCGAGGGCTTCTGTGAGGCGATCGCGCCCGCTCTCGTCCGCGTCGCCGGTAAGTGAGGCTGCGAGCGCGAGCGCCGCGTCGCCTTGTTCCCCGAGCAACGCCTGCGCGAGAAAACTCTGGGGCATGCCGCGCGGACTGCCCTTGCCGCCCGGTCCCGGAATGCCCCAACGCAAGAGTTCGCGAAGCACTCCGTCCACATGGCGGCCTTTGGCCTCTTCGGTGAAGGTCTCTCCGTCGGTGCTCGCGGTCAGCAGCGAGGTGCCGCCGCTTCGCGCGTACTCCTTGCGCACGCGCCACACGCGACCGTCGTCGCCACGGAAGGTGAGCTCCACCCACGGCGAGGCCTCCCGGTTCCATGGGGTCCATGCTTCGATCGCGCGGGATGTGTGCGGCAACAGAAGCACCGCCCGGAGTGCCTTGGCGAGCGTCGACTTGCCGAGGTCGTTCGGCCCGTAGAGCACGTTCAGTCCGGGACCGAGCGGCACCGACGCGTACGCGATGCGCGCGAAATCGGAGCAGGTGAGCTTGATCAGCTTCACGCGTCGCTCTCCGATCCATTGGACTCGGTGGCGGGCGCGTCGTGTCCGGGCGCGTCGTGTCCGGGCGCGTCGTGTCCGGGCGCGTCGTGTCCAGGTGCGTCGGCGTCGCGCGCACCGTCGCCGAGGCCCCGGGTGAGGCGGTACAGGTGGTAGAGCGCGCGGCGGGCGCGGGTCGGGAACTCGCCCTGTTCGAGCTCGCGCAGCTTGGACGCCGTCGCGCGCAACACATCCGGGAGCCCTTCGAAGTAGCGTTCGATGTCGTCGGTGCGCAGCTCCATCTCTGCGAGTTGAAGTTGCAGCACCCCAGCGCGTCCGTGCGCCGCTTCGTTGCCCTTGAGCGCCAGCACGATGGCGTCCACTTCGTCGTGCTCGGCCGCATTGGCGGTCATCGCCAGCTCGAGCCGCAGCACCGTGTGCGCGAGCTCTTCCGAGGCCAGGGTGCGCAGCGCTTCGATCGACGTGATCCGCTCGTGCCGCCACCGCCAACGCGCCACCCGCTCCTTGCGGACGATCGCCCGCCGGCCATGCCGCTTGAAGAAGACGGACGCGACGAACCCGGTGCCCTTCTCGCCGAAGTTGGTCGCCTCCGGCGCGCTTGGATAGACGGTGGGGACCTCCGCGTCGGGGGGCACCTCCCGGAACGTGTGGGTGTCGCCGATCGCGAGGTAGTCGAGCCCGCGGCGGATGGCGGCGTCCTTCGCGATGGGGAAGTTGGTCTCCCACCCGCGCTCGTCGAAGCTCGATCCGTGCGCCATGCCGATGCGGATGCGCTCGTCGCCCGGCGCGCGGTCCGGCAGCGCGAGCGCGTTGTCCCGCTGCCCGGACTTGCTCGTACACGGGCGGGCCAGCACGACCGCGTGGTCGCCGAGCGCAAGCTCGAAGTCGCCGCGATCGACCACGTGGGCGAAGGGTGGGAGCAGCCGGCGCATCTCGTGGTCCGGATGCCAGACGCTTCCCGGCACCAGCGGATCGTGGTTGCCCGGCAACAAGACGACCGGCACGCCCGTGCCGTGGGTCTTCAGGATCTGCGCCAGGCGGTGGTACCAGGCGCGGTCCGGCCGCGGTTCGTCGAAGAGGTCGCCCGCACACAACACCGCGTCGACCTGGTGGCGCTTCGCGAGCCCGAAGATCCGCTCCACGACTTCGAAACGCGCGCGCGAGAGCGTCTCCGCGTCCGCGCGGTCGAACGAGGGGAACGCGCGTCCCAGGTGCCAGTCCGCGGTGTGAAGGACCTTGAGGGTCACGGCGCGGCCCTCCAGGACATCTCGAACAGCGTCTCGATGGTGGGCGGTGCGAACCGTCGGAGGTAGAGCGCCTCTTTCAGCGCGGTGTACCGCTCGTCTTCCCGGCGCCGCAGCCGGTCGACCTCCACCTCGATCTGCTCCAAACGTTCGGCAACCCGCCGCAGTCGTTCCTCGGCCCGCTCGCGGGTGGCCGGTGCGAGGGCCGCCTCCCGTGCATGTTCGGCTTCGGTGCGTTGTTTGGTCAGCTCGTGCTGGCGTCGCGAGAGCACGAGCAGCCGGTCTTCGACAAAACGCTCCAGCCGTTCCAGCCGCTCTTCGAAGTGGGTCGCCTCCGCGGCTTCGAGATCCGCCTCTGCCAGGAACATCGCTTCTTCGAGCGCGTCTTCAAGGGCCTCGGAGGGGGCGTCGGTCGCGGCGTCCCCCGCGACGGAGCGCAGCTCACCCGAGAGGAGTGCGTCGATCGTCTCCGGGTCGAGTGGCTCCACCGCATCGCCCACAAAGCGGGTGCCCACCGCGACGAGTTGTTCGACCGGCTCGAGTCCGTCGCGGCGGACCTTCGAGACCCGCACCCAACCGCGCGCGCCTGCGAGCGGGCCCGACTCCGACGCGGCGAGCTCCACGTGCTGCGTGCTCTGGGTGGCCTCGCGCGCCTCGTCGATGGCGGCGCGCACCAATGGATGCGCCAGGTGCAGGGCTGGTGGCCGGTGGGCTGCCTTGGGTTGGCCGATCCACACGTCGGTGCCTTCCCGGAGCGCGCCGGGAAGGGCCGCGCAGGCACCGATTCGATACCGCACCGCGCCGGCGGCTTCTTCTCGTTCGTGCGGCGCGCCCACCGCGTTCAGGAACGCGTTCAGCACCGCTTCGAGGTCGCGGTCGAGCGCGGCGAGTTCCACCGGGGTCTGCTCGGCGATCTTCCGGAACGCGGAGCGCACCGACTCGTCGAATCGGCTCTGAATCAGCTGCGAGGTGCGCGCGTGCTCGGCTTCGAAGCTGGTGCGCTTCGCTTCGGTCTCGTCGCGCAACTTGCGGAGCTCCGCGGTGATCTCCTCGAGCGAGCGCGCACGCCGGTAGATGGCGCCGAGCTGCTTCTCGAAGTCGGTCGAGAGCGAGGAGAGGACCGACTCGCTCGTCTCGCCACTCGGCTGGTGGAGAATGACGTCGGACGCGCCGAGCACGGTGCCGAAGAGCTCGAGCTTGCGGCTGAGGATCTCGTAGGTGAGCTGTTGCGCTTCGTTGTCGCTCGCGAGGAAGTTGATGACCGTGACGTCGCGGGTCTGTCCGTACCGGTGACATCGCCCGATGCGCTGTTCGATCCGCTGCGGGTTCCACGGCAGGTCGTAGTTCACGAGCGTGTCGCAGAACTGCAAGTTCAGACCCTTGGCGCCGGCTTCGGTCGAGATGAACACCCGGCTGCGCGTTCGGAACTCGTGCACCAGCGCGAGTCGCGTCGCGGTGTCTCGGCTCGGCGGCGTGGTGCCGGCGGCGGTCTCGACTTCCTTTTCCCACCGCGCGAGCGCTTCTTTGGCGCGGGCCCCGCGGTTGTCCCCGCGGAAGAGGGTGATCTCGCCTTCGGTCACGAGCCCGGACTCCACCAGCAGGTCCCGCAGGTAGTCCTGGGTGGTGAGGGACTCGGTGAAGAGCACGAGTTTGCCCGACCCCGCCGCCGGACCGCCTTTGGACGACTGGCCCCGTTCGAGCACCGCCCGGACTGCCTGGATCAACGCCTGGGCTTTGCTGTCCACCGCGAGCGCTTCGGTGCGGGCGCGCAGGTCGGTCACCCGCTCGAGTTCGAGCCGCACCGCTTCGGGGTCGACCTTGCCTTCGTCCTCCGACTCGGCGCTGAGCGCGAGCACGATCTCGTCGTCGCCATCGAGGTCGTCGACGAACACGCGGGCGGTCTCTTCCCCCTCGTCGAACCGCCCGGCCTGCGCCGCGGTGAGCATGCGCTGAAGCCGGTTCTCGACATTCTTCAGGCTGCGCGCGAGCGCGGCTTTGCTCGACGCCATGCGCCGGTGAAACCCGAGCAGCAGAAGGCTGCGGTGCGTGCCGCGGAACGCCTGCAGGTTCGGGCTGAGCAAGTACCGGGTCACGTCGTCGTAGATGACCTTCTCTTCCTCGGTCATCTTGTATTCGAACGTGCGCGCGCGCCGGCCCACGAACGGCTGCTCCATGAACTCCTGCGCTTGCCGGCGGAGCGTGCGTTGCACGACCCGCTGCACCCGCCGGCGCAGCTCGTGGTCCGCACCCGGCGCGAGGGAGCGGTCGTCCTGGCCGGTGAAGAGCTCTCGAAAGGTCGGGAGGTCGCCCAGCAACGTGCCGGAGGGATCGACGTACTGGATCAGTCCCCAGAGTTCGGCGAGGGAGTTCTGGATAGGCGTCGCGGTCAAGAGCAGCACCGGCGTCGCGCCGAGCACTTCCCGCACTCGGTGCGCCACCTTCGCGTGGCCTGCGTCGTCTTTGTAGGACCCGTCCGCGGCGTACCGTTTGTAGATGCCCGCGAAGAGCTCGTGCGCTTCGTCCACCACGCACAAGTCGAACGGCGCGCTGTGCTCCAGAAGACCGGACATGGTCTTGGTGCCGGCCGACTCACGCCCGACCAGGAACACTCCGTCTCCGTCGAACGCGTTCCGCTCCGCTTTGCCTTCGCGCACCACGATGTCGAAGAGCGCGTAGAGTTCTTCGCGCCACTGGCCGACCAGCGGCTTCGGCGTGATGAGCAGGATCCGCCGCGCGCCCTCGGCGAGCATCTGGGCGATCACCAGCCCGGCTTCGATCGTCTTTCCGAGTCCGACCTCGTCCGCGAGAATGCAGCCACCCTCCGGAATGCGGCGGAGTGCGAACACCACCGCGTCGATTTGATGTGGGTTCGGATCGATGCGGCCCGCCCGCTGACTCGCCACGTACCGCCGCTGCTCGTCCGGCCGACGCAATCGAATGAGCTCCTCGGCCTGGAGCCTCCGCTGCACTTGATGCAGCGGGCCGGTCGGCGGACTGTTCGCGGGGCGATCCAAGGGCCGCTACCGTATCAAGGCTGAGTGACATCGCTCGGGGTTTTCCAGAGATCCGAGGCCGTTCTCGGAGTCGATCCGGTGTACGTCGCGGGCCCGATGGGCGAGCATGGCGTCGATGGAGGATGTGCCCGACGGAGTGGAGCGTCTGCAGGCCCAGCTCCACGCGCTCGGGGCCGCGGACACGGCGCTCTTGCCACCGGGCGCCACGATCCTACCGCCGCAGTCCGTGGTCCGGCCGGCCGCGCCAGGGGCCGATCCGGCAGCTTCCGCGGACCTGACGCTCCCGGCCGACGTCGAGCCCGCGGCCACCCAGACGCAACGGCCGTTGCCCCGTCTCTCGCTCGACCTGCGCGGCTCGATGAGTCCGCCTGCGGCACCGCGAGGCGCCTCCGCCGATCTCGAGGTGACAGGACTGATCGGGGAGGGCGGCATGGGGCGGGTGCTCCTCGCGAAGCAGCATTCGCTCGGCCGAGAAGTCGCCGTGAAGACCACCAAAGACGGTGCCCCCGAGTCCGCGCGCGACGCGCTGCTCGTGGAAGGTCGCGTCACCGGTCGACTCGAACATCCGGCCATCGTCCCCGTGCACTCCATCGGGCTCGACGAAGCGGGCCGCCCCGCGTTGGTGATGAAACGCATCGAGGGGAGCACCTGGGATGCCCTGCTCCAGGATCCCGCCCACGAGGGGTGGGAGGGCTGGGACGGGGAGCCCGACAACCGCCTGCTCGGGCACCTGCAGATCGTCTTGCAGGTGTGCCAGGCGCTGCGCTTCGCGCACCAGCACGGCGTCGTGCACCGAGACATCAAGCCGGAGAACGTGCTCATCGGGAAGTTTGGCGACGTGTACCTCGCCGATTGGGGCGTCGCAGGTTTGGTGGGAGAGACCGAAACCCGACTCTGCGGCACCCCGAACTACATGGCCCCCGAGATGGTGGGCGGTGGGCGCATCGACGAGCGCACCGACGTGTACCTGCTCGGCGCGGTGTTGCATGAGGTCCTGACCGGTCGACCCCGGCACGACGCGCAGACCGCCATCGCGGCCCTGTTGAGCGCGCGGCAGTCGAAGCCGTTCGAGTTCGACGAAGAGGTGCCGGGCGAGCTGGCCCGTCTCGCGAACCAGGCCTGCCACGTCGACCCGGACGCGCGCCCTGCGGACGTGGGTGCGTTCCGGGATGCGGTGAAGGCGTTCGTGCGGCACCGCGACGCGGCCGCGCTGGCGACCGAAGCGGGCCTGCGTTTCGAACAGGCGTCTCGGCTGCTCGAAACGGAGGAGGCGCTCGACGTCGATGCGCGGCGCGAGGTCGACCAGCACCTCGCCGCGGCCCAGTTCGGCCTCGAACAGTCCATCGCCCAGTGGCCCGACAACACCCTGGCCCTCGACACCCTTCGAGAACTCGAAGGACTGCTCCAGTCCCAGCGTGAACGACAGGCCGAACTGGAGCGCCTCGCACGGGAGCACGACCCGAGGGTGGCGTCCGGTTCGCGGGCGTTCGCGCTCTTCGGGTTGTCGCTCGTCGGGATCGCGATCGGGGCCTACAGCTTCGTCCTCGACCAAGACGACGTGACGATCACCCACATGCTCGCCATACCGATTGTGTCGACCCTCATCATGATCGGCGGCACCGTCGTGCTTCGCAAACGTTTGTGGGTGAGCACGTTCAACCGCCAGGCGGTGTTCATGCTCCTGGCGATGATGGGGGTGATGCTGTTGCACCGGCTGTCGGTGTTCGTGGGCCTCGAGTTCTTTCAGATCGAACCAGACGTCGCCCAGGTGTTCGCGACCGATTGCTTCGTGCTCGCGGCCGCCCTGTTCGTGGGCTCGGTGGTGCTCCTCCGCTGGATCGCCTGGATCGCGATCCTGAGTGTGATCTCGGGGACCGCGTGCATTGTCTATCCGGATCACGCGCTGCAGCTGTTCGGGGTCGCCACGTCGAGTGAGATGGTGCTCGCGGCGGTGCTCGCATACATCCACCGCGCCGGCACCTGAAGTGTCACACCCGTGGGCTAGGGTTCGCGGCATGACATTGACGTTGCACCATGCGGTGAAGACCCGTTCGTTCGTGGGACTGTGGATGCTCGAAGAGCTCGGCCGGCCCTATGAGATCCACCTGCTCGACATGGAGAAGGCCGAACACAAAGCCGACCCCCACATGGCGCTCAACGGACTTGGAAAAGTGCCGGTCGTCGTGGATGACGGGGTGCCGATCAGCGAGCGGGCCGCCATCTGTTGTTACCTCGCGGACAAGTACGCGATGGGCACGCTGGCACCCGCGTTCGACAGTCCGCACCGCGCGGCCTACCTGCGTTGGCTCTTCTACTCGGTGGGCGTGCTCGAGCCGGCGTACTGCGAACACTTCTTCGATTGGAAGGAGTCGAGCAGTCGGCTGGCCTGGGGAAGCCTGGCCGATGCGATGGCGACCGCGCGCGCCGCCGTGGATGCGACCGAATACTTGGCCGGCGACCAGTTCACCGCCGCCGACGTGATGATGGGATCGACCTTGCGGTGGGGCGTGCTGTTCGGCATCGAGCCGAACGAGGGTCCGATCGCGGCGTACGTGGAGCGCTGTACCAGCCGCCCAGCGTTCAAGCGCGCGACGGCCAAAGAAGCCGAACTCGGCGGTGGCTGACCGGAGATCCGATCGGACGACATCTGATGGGTCGTCTGACCAGACGGCCGATCCGGGCGTTCGCGTTCACCGGGCATGGGGACGCTGGCCCCGCCGTTCAGGTGCCCGGGTTCTCGGGGAGGGCTTCGAAGAAGCGCCAGATCTCGCCGCGGACCCACGGCGGGTACACATGGTCTCCGTCGTGTTCGCACCACATCGCCGGGTAGCCGTCGTCGCAGTTCAGGTTGCGCCGGCAGCGCTCGCCGTCCGGCTCGCTCTCCCCGCTGCACCCGTTGCGGAAGAGCCAGCGGGTGAAGCCGCCGCGTCCGACGGTGGAAGGCACGACCGTGTCGGAGGTGCCGTGAATGGCGACCACGGCCGCCTGGCCGACGCATCCGCTGGCGTTGCCGCCGCCGGAGACCGGCGCCACCGCGCGGATGAGATCGCCGCGGGCGCAGCCGAGCACGTTGGTGAAGAAGCCGCCGTAGCTGAAGCCAGTCGAGAAGACCCGCGCGCGGTCGACACACATCGACGCGCTGATCTCGGCCAGCACCGCGTCGAACAAGTCGACGTCCTTGCCGGCGACATCGAGCACCCAGCCGCGCGCGTTGGCCAGCGACTCCTGCGGCGTGCCGTTCAGGTACACGGTGATGCCGCCGGAGACGTCCTCGAACCGCAGGTTCCGGAAGTTGGTCGCCGAGTCGCCGAGTCCATGGAACGCGAAGATGAGCGGGACGGGGGTGCTCGCGTCGTAGTCGCCCGAGTACGCCAGGATGTACTCCCGGGTCTCGCCGGCCACGTCGATCATGAACGTGCCGGCTTCGGGTGCCGCTTCTCCGCAGCCGTCTGTGCCGCCGGTGGGTCCCACGAACGGAGGCGGTCTCGGCGCGTCGACGCCATCGTCCGCATCCACCGAGCCGCCGGTGTCCGTGGCGGCGTCGACCCCGTCGCCAGCGTCCACGTCGGCGGACGAGTCGCCGCAGGCGAGGAGGAACGTGACAAGCAGCAAGGAAGCGGCGCGCTGAGACATGCGCGCGAGTCTATCCGTTCTCCCGACTCGAACAAGACACAGGGTCTGCAACCAGTCCACCCGCGTGCAAGCGGCCCTTCGTCAGGGCCGGAGCGACACGATCCGCAGCCGCACCACGGACTCGACCGGTTCCCGCGCGCCACCGGCGTTCTCCCGATACGCCTTGTCATCCTGGGTCGGGACACGTTCGAGTGTTCCGTGGACCTCGATCGTGTCGCCTGGCCGGATGAGACGGCAGAACCCTCGGCGCGCCGGCAGACCTGTGCCCAAGCGGGCCGTGGGCTCGAGCGAGCTTCGGATGTCCGCGATCTCTGCCTGGGAGAGCAGATGCCGTTCGCCACCGTCGATCCAGACCGGACCCGGCGGAACGGCCACGGCCGCCCCGTCGGGCCCATCGACGCAAAACCCGTTCGGTGTCGTGCCGTGAACCATGGTGACGCCAGCTTCGGATTCGAACACCACGAGCCCCGCCAACGCGCCCAGAAACGGCCCGATCGTGCTCGGGTCTCCCGACGCGACGCCCGTGAGGCGCTGGTCGTCGTCGGTTCGTGTGGGCAACGCAGCGGCCGGGCGCAGGACCCCGCGTCGCCGCGCTCGAATCGCCACCACCAGCAGCACGAGCGCCCCGACGTAGATCGCCACGATCGCGATCGGATGCCTCGCCACGGCTCCGAACAACGCCATCACCCCACAGAGCACGACCACCGACCAGATGGGCATGTCCGTGGGCTTCGCCGACCAGACCCGTTCGAGCAGATGGGGGTCGTCGACGTCGAACACCTGATGTTCGGGATCGAACGGGCACCCCGAGCCGTGCCCGACCCAGCGACACTGCGCACAACACGTCGCGCGATCGCTCAATGCCCGGTCAGTCGCTGGAGGATGCGCTGAAACGCTTGCACCGAGAGGTTCACGTGTTCGACGACGCGGCCGTAGAGCATGGCGGTGGGCACGTGCCGCGCTTCGGCAAACCCCTCCTCACCCCCCAGTTCCTTCTGCAGTTCGTGGAGCTGCCAGAGGATCACCCGCTCGGCCCGCGTCAATCCATCGCGCACATCGGGAACGAAGTCGTACGACACAGCGGGAGCATAGCGCGCTTGCGACCCCAAGCGATCCCGACCCGCAGACTCCTAGACCCGGCTTTGATCTTCGGCCCAGTGGCTCAGCGGAGGGACCTCTTCGCCCGGCAAGAGCGGCATCACGCACCAGCGCAGCACGTGCAGGCCGAGCGGCAGGTGCACCCAACCCTCGGTTCCCTTCATCCGCACGAGCGGCGGAGAGACGAACCCGTCTTCGTCGGTGTCGCTTGGCGCCCATTGCACGGTCTTCTCGAACGCCCGCGCCAACACCACCGCGACGAAGTCGCAGAGCGCGAGGAACGCCCGGGGCTCGATCCACCGAACCACACCGGGCGTGCGGTCGACGAGTTTTGCTTCCACCTGGTCGAGCCCGAGCGGCGTCGGCGGCGCGTCGATCGTCGTGCCGAGCAGCCGCGCCAGCGCGCCCGGTTGCACCCCGAACGCCGGCCACTCGAACTTGGCCAACTCCTCGGTGATGGCGGACGCATCGACACCACCCACGGTCGCAGTCCAGACACTCCCGAACGCGTCCGGCACCGCCAGCCCACAGGCGGAGGCTTCGCCGCGGATGCATGCGGCCAGTTCGCTCGACGGCTCGCTCCGCACGAACCCGAACGCCTGCAGTGCCCGTTGCAGTTCGTCGATGGGTTCGACCGAGACGAAGTGCAGCGCGTTCAATCGCTCCGGGCCCGGTTCCGGGTTGGAGAGTTCGGCGAGGAGTGTCGCTTCCACGATTGGGCCGAGCGCTTCGTGCAGCGCTTTGGCGCCGCCCGGATCACGCCACGCGACGAACGCGAAGTCGAACGCATCCCCGTCGTCCGCCGGCAAGGTCAGCACCCGCGGGTGCACCGCCGCGTCCACCTCCTCGGGCCGAGGCAGCCGCCCCACCAGTTCGTCGAACGTACTCACCTCGAGGTTGTTGCCCCACATGCGCCGCCGGGCAACCCCATGACGGAAGTGGATGGCTGCAAGTCTCGGCGTAGGTTCCACGCAGCTTCCGCTGGTTGGAGAGCCGAGCGCCCACGTGACCCACCTCGAGGAGACCCCTCAGCCCGCGCGCAGCCAGAGCATCACCCCGCGGCCAGGACCATTGATGCTGCTTCCGTGGATGCGGTAGGCGGCGTCCGCGACGTTCTCGAAGACGAGGCTCAGAGCGAGGTCGTTGCGGAACCGCCAGCCCGCGCGCAGGTCGATGACCGCATAGCCCGGCGTGCCGCCGAGTGGAATGCGGGGGTCGCTCGCGTCGGCGACGGCCAGGCGCCCCTGCGCGTCGGACCATCGCAGCGCGCCTCCAAGGCTGAGTCCGGTCGCGCGGTGACGCCAGCGCAGCTGGAGTGTTCCCTGAAGGGGAGGCACGCGAGAGAGCGGACGCCGTTCGGGGCCACCGTTGAGGTCCGGCCCCTGGCCGTAGGCGTAGCTCGCGGTGGCCCGCACCCGAACATCCCGCGGCAGCGCCAACGTGAGACCGCCCTCCATGCCGAGCAGCACGGAGCGCTCGGTGGCGTTCACGAGCTGGAAGGTGGTCCGCGAACTCGCGCATCCAGGCGTCTCCGGCGGACACACCGCGCCTTCCCGAATCGCGCGCTGGATGCCTCGGTCGATGGTCGTGGCGAACGCCCACACGTCGAACCGCACCACCGGGTGCAGCACCCGCACACCGACTTCGGTCGTCAGCGTGCGCTCGGGTTCGAGCCCCGGGTTGTCCAGTTGAAAGCCGGGACCCACCTGTTGCCTGGACGTCAGGTCGTCCAGGTTGGGTGCGCGAAACCCTTGGTCGACGTTGACATGGAGCCGCAGCGCGTCGTGCGGCCGAAACGTCAGCGATCCACGCCCGACGACCGCACCAAAGTTGCGGTCGACGGACGGGCTGCCCGACGCCGGATCCGGCGGCGCGCCCACGCTCACGCCGGCCACGCGGGCGCCACTCCGGAGGGTGACCCAGGACGCTGGCTGGACCTCGAGTTCGGCCCAGACCCCGACGAGCAGGTGGTGCGAACCTTCGAGGTAACGCCCGCGCGAGAGTTCGGTCGTGACCTCGAGGTCGGTGAAGGTGCGCGTCGCGTTGCTGATGGTCAGCTGGTCCCGGTACGCATCGAACCCGAACCGGCCCCGCACCGCAGCCGGACCGAGCTGCGCGACCGGCGTCCGCGCGTCGAAGGAGATCCCGAGGGTGTCGAGCCGATCCCGTTCACGGGACACGACGCGGGACCGTGGTCGATCCCGAACCCGGGTCTCGTCGTGCCGTTGAAAGCTGGCGGTGAGTCGAAGGTCTCGAAGCGGACCGGCGTCGCCGGTCAGGCTGACGTAGGTCAATGTTCGGAACTGCTTGTCGACGGTCAGACACTCGTCGAGTGGGGCTTCGGGCGGAGGACACTGGTCGGTCCGGGGCGCGTCGAACTGGCGGTAGCCATAGGTGGCCGCCGTGAGCGTGAGCGTCGGTGCGAACCGGTGTACGAAACGCATGTCGAAGGTCGCCTCGCGGAACCCGGTGCCGAGCTGCGTGCGCCACTTCGAGGGGTCGTCGGGGTGCCGCAGCTCCTCTTCGAACCGGGGCGTCCAGGGCGCCACGTCTCCGCGATCCCCGACTTCGCGCGGCGGCGTTCGGTGCCCGACCACACCCCCGGTGCGGAGTTGGTCGACGTCTCGGTAGCCACCTCCGACCAGCACCGAGGTGTGCTCTCCAAGACGCAGCTCGAGTTGCGCGCGGCCGCCGAGCTCCCGGTCCGCGCTTCCATACTGCAGCACGAGACGCGGGATCGCGCGGACTCCATGCAGCCCTTCTTCGAGGAGCGGGGAGAGGGGCGTGGCGAGCAGCGCACCTCCGAGCGCGTCGGATCCATGCCGCACCGACGCGCTGCCGCGGACCACCTCGAACGCCCCCACCGTGCGCTGGTCGACGGTAAAGAAGTACTGGTTCGGCCCCTGTCGGTAGATGCCGTTGTTGAGCCGCACCCCGTCGAACACGTGCACCACCTGCTGTCCGGTGAGCCCCCGCACGTAGACGCTCGCCTGGCCGTGGGCCGTCTGTTGAACCGCGACGCCAGGCTCGAACCGCAGCGCGTCGGGCGTGGACCGAGGGATGCGCTCGTCCAGCTCCGCCCGCGTCACTTGGGACGAGGCGTCGCCCCCCTCGTCCTCGTCTTCGAATCCGACCCGGGCGGTGGCCCCAAACGCATCCGCCGCATGTTCTGCATCCGGATCTTCTGCATCCGGATCTTCTGCATTCCTCCGGGCTTCCGGCGCCGCATCTGGCGCAGCGGCCCGCGAGGGGTGGCGCTCGACCGGGATCGGCTGCGCCGAGGCCGCCGATCCCATCAGCCAGGAGGCGAGCAGCAGAGCACAAGAACGGGCGAAAGGAAGCAAGGTCGGGGCAGCGCGGGCGTGCGGGGGGGATCCCGACAGTACCAGCCACGGACGCGCTATACTTGCCACATGCGACCCATTCTACTGCTCGGTGCGATCTTGGTTGCAGCCTGTGACTGCAGCGGCGGCCCGAGCGCGGGCGCCTGCGCAGGCGAGGAGCCCAACGTGGCGTGTGGGCGTGCGTGCGCGGACCGTCCGTGCCCGGGCGGGCTCTATTGCAACTCGAGCGATCGATGCGCGGCGGACTGCGATCCGGTGACCCACGCGGGCTGCTCGGATTCCGAAGCGTGCACCGCCGAGGGTGAGTGCGTCGCGATCGAAGGCGATGCCCGGCCCCGGGTGGATGCCCCGAACGGCGACGCGCCCGACATGTGTGCGTCCGTCCGCATCGAAGCCCGCCGGGTGACCCCGAACGTCATCCTCATCGTCGACCAGAGCGGCAGCATGACCGCCGACTTCCCGGGCGCGGCCGACCGCTGGCGCGGCCTGCGCAACTCGTTGATGGACGACACGGGTTTGGTCCGCGAACTCGAAGACACCGTTCGGTTCGGCCTCGCGCTCTACAGTGCGCGCTCCTCTGAGCCGCGCGGACCGGCCATGGGCATGTGCCCGCTCGTGACCCTGGTCGACCCGGCGCTCTCCAACTTCGACGCGATCGATGCGGTCTACTCGGACGAGGATCCGATCGACGAGACACCCACCGGCGACTCGGTCGACTTCATTCTGGACTGGATCGGATCGATTCCGGATCCGAGCGAAGACCCGACCATCTTCATCCTGGCGACCGACGGAGAGCCGGACACCTGCGAACAAGCGAACCCGCAGGAGGGTCAAGAAGAAGCCATCGCCGCGGTGGGCCGCGCGTACCTGGCCGGCATCCGCACGTTCATCATCAGCGTGGGCGAAGGCACGATCAGCTCGGAGCATCTGCAAGACGTCGCCAACGCCGGCCTCGGGCGACGCGGCGGGGATCCCGACGCCGAGTTCTGGGTCGCCGGCGACGACGACGGATTGCGCGCGGCGCTCGGCGACATCATCGGCGGGGAACTCTCCTGCGTCGTCGAGTTGATGGGCCGCGTGAACCCCGACGAAGCCTGCGAAGGCGAAGTCCGCCTCAACGGTGACGAGGTCCCGCCGTGCGACGAGGAGAACGGCTGGGTCCCCGTCGACGAGAGCCACATCGAGCTCCGCGGAGAATCCTGCGAACGGCTGCAGAACACGCCGGGCGTGACGCTCGAAGCGGAGTTCCCCTGCAACGTGATCTTGATCTAGCCGCCTGCCGCTGGCCTCTGCAGCTGGCCTCTGCAGCTGATTCTGTGACTGCCGCTGCCGCTGACTCTGTCGCTGCCGCTGATTCTGTGACTGCCGCTGATTCTGTGACTGCCGCTGATTCTGTGACTGCCGCTGCCGCTGATTCTGTGGCTGTCGTGCCGCTGATTCTGTGGCTGTCGCTGCCGCTGATTCTGCTGCTGTCGCTGCCGCTGATCCTGACTCTGCTGCGGGTTCTGTCCGCTGTCGCTGATTCTGTGGCCGTCGCTTCTGCCGCTGACTCTCTCGCATCGGGCTCGTTCGAATCGGGTAGCGGCCCACCCCAGCCGATCGTAGCCCGGCTCCATGATCTCCCCCCGCCTCCTCGTCTTCGCGCTCCTCGCCGCCTGCGGTGCCGCCACTGGGGGCGTCGGGCCAGGCGCAGCAGCAGCGCCCCCACCCGGCGACGCGTCCGCGGCCATCGCGCGCGTCCTCGACGACTGGCACGACGCCGCCGCCCACGCGGACGAAGCCCGCTACTTCGGCCACCTGAGCGAGGACTCGATCTTCCTCGGCACCGACGCGACGGAGCGTTGGAGCAAGACCGCGTTCCAAACCTACGCGCACCCGCACTTCGAACGGGGCCGCGCCTGGACGTTTCATCCTGCCCGGCGCGACATCGTCGTCGAAGGCGCGCTCGCTTGGTTCGACGAAGATCTCGACACCGAGGGCCTCGGTCCGGCGCGCGGCAGCGGCGTGCTCCGGTGGCAGGACGGCCGCTGGCAAATCGTACAGTACAACCTCGCGATCACGGTGCCCAACGAACGCTTCGGCGAGGTGAAGGCGCTGCTCGAGACGGCGGTGGAACCGGAAGTGCCGGAGCCGGAGCCGGAGGCATTCGAAGGAGAGGATGAGTTGTAGCTGTCGCTGGGTGCAGCAGCTGTTTCTGCGGCTGTGGCTGCCACTGCTTCTGCCACTGCTTCTGCCACTGCTTCTGACACTGTCGCTGCCACTGCGGCTGTTTCTGTTTCTGTTTCTGCCGCTGAAGTTGTCGCCGTTTCTGCCGCGGGTTCTTCTGCGGCTGGCTTCCCGGGATAGACTTCCGCGTGGTCGAGAATCTACACGGGCAGGGCCAACCGTGAAGCAGACCCTGTTCGGAATCCCGGAGAACAGCGAAGCGTGGTTGCGTCGCGTGGCCCGCCACATCGAGTCCGGGCGACCACGACTCGGTTCCTGCGACGACTTGGCGGCGTACATATCGCTGGTGGTGGGCGACCCGTCGTTTCCGCATGGGATGTAGGCGGGCGGGGCGAGCCCTCCTGAGAGTGGCAGCGACAGTGGCAGTCGCAGTGGCAGTCGCAGCGGCAGCGGCAGTGACAGGGACACCGGCAGAGACAGCCGCAGAGACAGCGGCAGAGACAGCTGCAGAGACAGCGGCAGAGACAGCGGCAGAGACAGCGGCAGAGACAGCGGCAGCGGCAGGGGCAGCAACAGCTCCCAGCCCATGCTCTCCTTCGGAGTCGCACGGTTTGTAGCCTCTCCTTCGGAAGTCGGCTCCTGCGTCCTTCGGACTTGGAGTGGCCTGGGTGGGGCTCTGGCTCGGCGGCAATTTCATCGTGGCGGAGTGCTCGGTCGCGTCAAGGGTGCCTTCGGCCCCAGCCTTCGGAAGGCTGGCTTCGCCCTTGACCCGCCCTGCGCTCTCCACCGGGGGCGCACGGGGTGCGCCGCCGAGCAATGTCGCTCTGGTGTGTGGCGCGTTGGAGGCTCTGATGATTGTTCTCGAAACTTCTTTTGTTCTCGTTGGCGAGTTGCGCGGGGTGATGGCGGCTGTTTCTCGCAAGGACCGTTCGCTGGGTGAGCAGATGCGGCGGGCGGCGCAGTCCGTCTGTCTGAACTGCGCGGAAGCGCAGAACGCGCGGGGCAAGCGGAGCGTCGATCGATTCTCCATCGCGTATGGTGAGGCCAGCGAGTTGAAGGCGGCGCTTCGGTTGGTGCGGCTGTTTGGGTATGCCGAGGTTGGCGAGGAGGTGGTGCAGCGCTGCGATGAGGTCTGCGCGATGCTGTATCGGCTCAGTCGGTAGAGTCGGCCGCGAGGCCCGCGTCAGTCGCGGGCCTCGGCTTCGGCCTCGGCTTCGGCTTCGGCCTCGCTTCGGCTTCTGCTTCCGCGTGCGCTTGAGCTCGACTGCGTCTCGGCCGCCCTGCGGCCGTCGCGGCCGCCAGGCCGCTTATTGCAGTCCAGCCGCTGGACTGCATCCGTACTGGAGCAGCAGCATGATCCCCAGAATCAGCGCGGCCCACAGGGTCGTCGCGCTCGCGCTCCACGGTTCGCCCATGCGTCCGCCCGGCGGTTCGTGGTGGGTTTTGGCGATGTCCCGCACCGCCTCGCGGGCGCCGAGGGTCGCGGTCCACAGGCGTTCGCGGGCGTAGCCGGCGAGGCCGTAGACTTCGCGCACCACCGGTGGCGCGCCCTTGCGGTAGAACCAGTCGAAGTCGAGGTTCAGGGCCGGCAGCTCGGGTGGGTAGACGCCCATCTTCATCAGCGCGACGAACGCGAGGCCGGCGAAGAGGAGCAGCTCGAGCATCGTGAGCACGTGGGTGGCTTCGTAGGCGTGGTACTGGGCGGCGAGCTCGGGGTAGGGGAGCAGCGCGTAGAGGAAGCTCGGGGCGACGCCGATGCCGATGCAGAGGAAGGCGGCGAGGCCCATGGCGATCAGCATGTGCTTCGGCGCTTCTTTCACCCGCCAGCCTTGGTCGTGCGCGAAGAAGGTGAAGAACGGGATCTTGATGCCGGAGTGGTCGCAGACGCCGGCGGACGCGAAGAGCAGCACGCCGAAGACGATGGTCAGGTGGGCCTCGCCGACGGCGCTGATCACCATCGACTTGGTCACGAAGCCACTGAGGCCGGGGAACGCGCTGATGGCCAGGGCGCCGATGATGCAGAACACGGTCGTCATCGGCATCGACTTGTGCAGTCCGCCGAGCTCGGAGGCCTTGATGGTGCCGGTGCGGTAGAGCACCGCGCCCATGCTCATCAGCAGGAGGCCCTTGTAGAGGATGTGGGCGAACGCGTGGGCGGCGGCGCCGTTGATGGCGAGCTCGGTGCCGATGCCGATGCCGACCACCATGAAGCCGAGCTGGTTGTTCAGCGAGTACGCGAGCACCCGCCGCATGTCGTTCTCGATGACGGCGAAGAAGATCGGGAACGCGGTCATGGCCGCGCCGATCGGGATGAGCAGCTCGGTGCCGGCGAAGCCGCGGGCCAGCGCGTAGATGGCGAGTTTCGTCGTGAACGACGCGAGCACCACGGTGCCGCTGACGGTTGCTTCCGGGTAGGCGTCCTGCACCCAGTTGTGCATCAGCGGGAACGCCGCCTTCATGCCGAACGCGAGGAAGATGAAGATGGCGCCGCGCGAGGCGTCGAGGCCCATCAGCCCGAAGTGCAGCGAGCCCGTGTCCTGGTAGTGGAGGAGCGCGCCGCCGAGCAGCAGCACACCCGAGGCGACGGAGATGATCAGGTAGCGCATGCCCGCGCGGTAGCTGCGCTCGCGGTGGCTCGGTTGTACGACGCCGCGCTGCCAGATGAGGAAGACGGAGCTGAGCGCGGTGAGCTCCCAGAAGATGAAGAGCGTGATCAGATCGCCGGCAAAGGTCGCGGCGATCGCGGCGCCCGCGTAGACAAGCGTGGAGACGTGCTCCACCCAGCCCTTCACATGCAGCGCATAGATGCAGCAGAGGATGGCGGCGATGTGGAAGACGATGCCGAAGATGCGGCTGAGCGCATCGACCCGGACCACCTCGAGCGGGTAGCCGAGCAGGGTGGCGCCCGCTTCGTAGCCGACGTCGAGGGTGAGCAGATGCAGCAGGCTCAAGATCGGCAGCAGCACCACGTAGCCGAGGCGCAGCTTGCCCTTGAGGAAGGGGACGAGCAGCGCGCCAAGCAGCATCAGCTCGCCCGGGAACATCGTCTCGAGCAGATCGAGGAAGAAGTTCATTCTTCTTCCTCCGTCCCGGCTGCACCTACGGCGTCGCGGTGGTGTTCATCCTGGTCGCCCGCATCCTGGTCGCGCTCGTCCTGGTCGCCCTCGCCCATGGCACGGGTGTCGCCGTCCGGATCTGCGTCCGGGCCGGCCGGGTGTCCGAGCGGGCGCAGGGGCGCTTCGCCGTAGTAGGCCTCCGGCCGCATGAGCAGCTTGCGGAGCTGCTTGGCGGTGAGGACGAGGCCGACGTAGCTGACGAATCCGGCCGCGGCGTAGAGGCCCGGCCAGGCTTCCCAGTCGAAGTGCACGTGTTTGTGCCCGACGAAGTGAAACACCAGGTCGGCCACGAGCAGCAGCACGCAGACCACCACGAGGCCGCGGACGATGCCGCCGACGTTCTTCTCGAACCACGAGGGCGGGAGCGGTGTGCGATCGGAGTTCATCCCGGACCTCCCAAAGCGCCGACGATCGGGCGGAGCAGATCCACGAACTGCCGCGCAAAGAAGAACAGGGCCACGCAGCCTGCGGCGGTGACGCAGAGCGGAATCACGCAGAGCAGCGGGGCTTCCCGCAGGGTGGGCCAGCGCGCGGGCCGCCACTGGGAGGGACCGACGGGGTCGGCCGCGACTTCACGGTGGGCGTCGTGTGGGTCGTCCCCGTGCTCGTCCTCGTGGCCGTGGCTCGGCTTGGGCGCGAAGAAGAAGCCGCGCACCGGGATCGGAATCAGGTACCCGATGTTGAGGAGGGAGCTGAGCATCAGGATCGCGATGAAGATCGCGTGTTCGTCGGCGGCGCCGAGCGCGAGGAACCACTTGCTCCAGCTGCCACCCATCGGCGGAAGCCCGATGATCGAGAGGCTGCCGATCAAGAACGCGCCCATGGTGAACGGCATCGTTCGTCCGAGGCCGTCCATGTCGCTGATGTTCTTCTTGTGCGCGCCGACCAGGATCGCGCCGGCGCAGAAGAAGAGGGTGATCTTGCCGACCGCGTGGGTGGCGATGTGCAGCCCGCCCCCGACGATGCCATCCGGCGTCGCGAGCGCGGCGCCGAGCACGATGTAGGCGAGCTGGGCGATGGTGGAGTACGCGAGCCGCGCCTTGAGGTTGTCTTTCGTGAAGGCGACGAGCGAGCCCATCACGATCGTGAAGGAGGCCACCCACATCAGCCACACCGAACCCTCGGTGGAGGTCAGCAAGTCGAGCCCGAACACGTAGACGACGATCTTGAGGATCCCGAAGACGCCCGCTTTGACGACCGCGACGGCGTGCAGAAGCGCGCTGACCGGGGTCGGCGCGACCATCGCGTTCGGCAGCCAGCGGTGCAGCGGCATCAGCGCGGCTTTGCCGCAGCCGTACGCGAAGAGCGCGAGCAGAAGCGGCACGCTCGCCTCGGCGATGTGCCCCTGTAGGATGCCACCGGCGCGGAACTCGAGGGTGCCCGCCATGTGTCCGGTCCACGCGATGGCCAGGAGCAAGAAGCAGATCGAGGTGCCGATCAGGATGCCCAGGTACACGCGGCCTGCGCGCCGAGCTTCCGCCGTCTGGTGGTGGGTGACGAGCGGGTAGGTACTGAGCGTGAGCACCTCGTAGAAGAGGAAGAAGGTGCCGAGGTTCTCGGCGAAGGCGATGCCGAGCGCGGCGAAGATCGCGAGCGCGAAACACACGAAGAAGCGGGTCTGGTGCTTCTCGTGGTGCCCGCGCATGTAGCCGGCCGCGTACATGCCGGTGATGGGCCACAGGCCGGCGGCGACGAGCGCGTAGAGCAGTCCGAGCGGTTCCACCTCGAACGCGAGCGGCACGCCGGGAAGCAGCTCGTCGACCAGCACCAGCGTCGGCGCAGCGCCCGACGTCACGAGTGGCCAGAGCGCGACGACGCACATCAGCGTCGCGACCCCGATCACACCGGTCGAGGCCTCGCGCAGGTTCGGTTGGTTCCGGAAAACCACGACGAGGAGCGCCGCCAGAAGCGGAAGGGCGAGCGCGGCGCCGATGAGCATCTCGGGGCTCACGGCGCACCTCCGCCGGCGAAGAGCTGGGCGGCGGCGCTGCGCATGTAGACGCAGATCGGTTCGCTGTAGAGGCCGACCGCGATGGAGAGACCGAGCAACAAACCCGCAGGCGCGAGCGCGCCCCAATCGTAGCCGGGTCGGAGCGGGGCACGCTCGGGCGGCTCACGGAAGTACATGACCTCCACGACGCGCCACACGTACATCACCGCGAGCAGCGAGCTGACGAGGATGGCGCCCGCAAGGAACAGATGGTCGCCAGCCAGCGCGGCTTGCAGGAGCGCCCACTTGCTCACGAACCCCGCGGTGCCCGGGACCCCGATGAGTCCGATGCCGCCGACGACGAACAGGAATGCGACGAGCGGCATACGTTTGCCGAGGCCGTTCAACGACGCGAGCCGGTCGGTGCCGACGTGCGCGATGATCACGCTCGCGAGCAGGAACAAGCCGGTCTTGGTGACGCCGTGCGCGCCCAGGTGAAGCAGACCCGCGTAGAGCCCGTCTTCGGTGCCGAGCGAGAGTGCGAGCGTCAGGTAGCCGACCTGCCCGATCGACGAGTACGCGAGGAGCCGCTTGAGGCTCAGCTGGTAGATGGCCGCGAGCGAGCCGGCGAACATGCCCAGCAGACTCAGTGGTCCAAGAATGGACCCGAAGTGCAGCGTGCCGAAGACGTAGTCCGCCCCGAAGACCACCAGACACATCCGGATCAGTTGGAAGTAGATCACCTTGGTGGCGGTGCCCGCGAGGAACGAGCTCACCGCCGAAGGCGATTCGGCGTAGGCGTTGGGCAGCCACTGGTGGAGCGGGAACACCGCGAGTTTGATCGCGAACCCGACGAACAAGAATCCGAATGCGACATGAAGCGTGCGCGGGTCTCCGATCTCCTGGATGCGGGCGGAGATCGCCGGGCCGTTGAGCGTGCCGGTCATCTGGTAGAGCAGGCCGATGCCGATGAGCACGAAGGTGCCGCCGATCGTGCCGAGCACCAGGTAGTTGAACGCGGCGCTGAACGCGCGGCGGCGAGGACCCATCGCGACGAGCGCGTAGGTCGAGAGGCTCGAGATCTCGAGGAAGACGAAGACGTTGAACGCGTCGCCGGTGATGACCATGCCGCAGAGGCCGACCAGACAGGTGAGGAACGCCGCGTAGTAGAGGTGCTCGCGGCTTCGTTGTCCGCCGGTGGCGTCCGATCGATCCGAGGTGCCGCGAACGTCCAGCCGGGTGCCGCGGGTGCCGAGCAGGAGCGCGACGGTCGCGATGCCGGTCACGAGCGCGAGCACGAAGGCACTCGCTTTGGTCGCCCGGAGCTCGATGCCGATGCCCGGGGTCCAGCCGCCCATGTGGTAGGAGATCGGCTCTCCGACGCGCGCCACCAACATCGCCGCGCAGAACGCGCTGGCGGCGGCGGCCGCGATGGCCATCAGGCGCACCACCGCCGGCGTCCGGATGAGGACGATGAGCGGCGCGGTGAGCAGCGGGATCAAGATGACGAGGACCGGCAGCTGATCGAGGGTCACGACTTGGACTCCTTGATCGGCTGCGCCGCGGCGGACAGGTGGCGCCGTGCTTCGTCCTCGCGGTTGAGCTCGGTGACGAGATCGTCTTCGACGGTGCCGTAGGCCTCTTTGATGCGCACGACGAGCGCCAGCCCGACGGCCATGGTCGCCACACCGACCACGATCGCGGTCAGCATGAGCACCATCGGCAGCGGGTTCGAGTACACGATGCCTTCGGTCAGCGTGCCGTCGTCGTTCTGCACGAAGATCGGCGGCGTGCCGCCCGTCACCTTGCCCATCGTGACGTAGAGCATGATCACGGAGGTCTGGAAGATGGCGAGCCCCATCATCTTCTTCACGTAGTTGCGCTTCGCGATGACGATGTAGAGCCCCGTCATCATGAGGACCACGACCAGGCCGTAGTGCCAGAGGTTCGCGATCACGACGCGTCCTCCGACATGGGCGGTGGGGGCAGCGTGACCGGCGCCGAACTCCTGGTCGGCGAGACGTTGCGCGCGGCGAACACGTAGTAGATGACGAGCATCACGGCGCTGACGGTGATGCCGACGCCGAGCTCGACCAGGAAGATGCCGTAGTGCTGTCCGTGCTGCGGATGCTCGGGTGTGAGCACGCCGTACTCGAGAAAGTTGCCGCCCACCGCCATGGTCGCGACGCCGACGCCCCCGTAGAGGAGCAGTCCGATCGCGGTCGCGCGTTCTACGATGCGGTGTCGCGCGAAGCGCTCGAGCGCGGTGGGTCCCCAGACGAGTCCGTAGAGCACGAGCCCCGCCGCGAAGATCACACCGGCTTGAAAGCCGCCGCCCGGACCGAAGTCTCCGTGGGCTTGTACGTAGAGCGCGAAGAGCAAGATGAACGGGAGGAGCGCCTTGGTCACGACGCGCACCACGGGCATCTCACGGACGTAGGGCGCGCGGGATTTTTGCGGCAGGTGCGGGTGTTCGCTCGTGATCGAAGGTGCGCCGGCACCCAGCAAGAGGGCGACCCCGAGTCCTGCGACGAAGATGACCCCGAGCTCGCCGAAGGTGTCGTAGCCGCGGTAGCTCGCGAGTACGGCGGTGACGACGTTTGGGATCCCAATCTCTTCGAAGGAATGGTCGATGTAGTGTTTTGCGACGCCTTCGTGGATCGGCGCGTCCGCGACGCCGAACGCTGGCATGTCCACGGTGCCGTAGAGCAAGGCGACCCCGGTCAGCGTCACCACGCCCACGGCTTTCCAGTTCACCTTCGAGGGATGGAGGCGGTCGTGGGCTTCGTGGTGGTCGGTCAACGCCAGCGTGGCGAGGATGAGCACAGTCGAGATGCCTGCGCCCACGGCGGCTTCCGTGAATGCCACGTCGACCGCATCGAGCGCGGTGAAGAGCCCTGCGGAGATGAGCGAGAAGATGCCGGTGAGCATGGCGGCGCTGAACAGGTTGCGTTCGCGGCCGATCACCATCGCCATGACGAGCAGGAGCGCGAAGAGCGCGATGGTGATCGCTTCTTCCATCACGCTTCTTCACCGCTGAGGTGCGGGCCCAGGTCGCTCGGCGGCGTGCTCGGATCGACTTCGCCATCGTCCGGCGCGGGCGGCGGGATCGTCCAATCGAGGCGCGGGGTGTTCATGACGCGGACGCCGCGCGCATGGGCGGCTTTGACGAGCGCGTGGGTCGACGCGACGCTCGTGAGCCACACGAACGCAAGCACGGTCACAAGCTTGAAGGCGACCAGCGGGGTCGAGACGAACGCGAGGCCGACGAGCACCCCCGCCGCGCCCGCGCTGTCGGTGACTCCGGCTGCATGACAGCGCGTGTAGAAGGTCGGCAGGCGTACGAGTCCGATGCCCCCGACGATGCAGAAGAACGAGCCACCGAGCAGGAACACGGCGCCGATGCACTGCAAGACGAGTTCGAGGGTCACGCGTGGTCCTCGGCGTCCGGGGGGAGGGTCACGTCGTTGGCGAGGGAGCCGTACTTGCTGAAACGCAGCACGGCCAGGGTCCCGACGAAGTTGCAGAGCCCATAGACGAGCGCGAGGTCGAGCCACTCGGGCCGGCCGAAGAGGTAGCCCATCACCGCGATGAGCAGCACCGTCTTGGTCCCGAACGCGTTCAACGCGAGGATGCGGTCGTAGGTGGTGGGACCGACGATCGCGCGGCCCATCGCGAGCAGCATCGTGATGAGGATCGCGCTCGCGGCAGCCGCGTACACGTAACTCATGACGTTCGGTCCGCCTTGGCGCGGCCTTCGAGCCACGAGATCATCTTGTCGGTCGCGCCGCCGTCGTCCTGGTCTGCGAACCGCTGGTCGAGCGCGTGCACGAGGATGACGCCGTCCCGCACGTCGAGCGAGATGGTGCCCGGCGTGATGGTGATGGTGTTCGCGTGGATGACCTGACCGAGCACCGTTCGCTGGCTGGCCGGCACGCGGATGAGGTGCGGGCTGAGCGGCATCTTCGGGTTCAGGATGATGCGGGCGATCGTCAGGTTGGACTCGAGGACCTGCCAGGCGAGCCACGGGATGAAGACCAGGAGTCGCAGGTTGAGCTCGAAGGGTTCGCCTTCCGCGTCCAACACCTCCAACCGTGCAGCAGTGAACACCGTCAAGATCACCGCGGCCACGCCGAACCCGACGATGAGCGGCTCGAAGTGCCAGGACCACAGAACCCATACGGCGGACAGGGTCAGGGCGGTGACGAGTTTGCGGAGCATGGTGAATCGACGAGGATGAAAAGGCGCGCGACCATAGCAGATGGGTGCATCGCCGCGAGCGTGGCCGAAGGCGCGGAAGGTCACTTCCCACATGGACGCATTTCGTGCCAGCAGGGTTTTTCGGTCACATTTCGGGTCGCGGCCGAGGCCGACGAGGAACCGGTGTTACTCGGCGTCCGCGAACGTCTCGCCCACCAAGCCGCGCACTTCGTCCACGAGGTCCGACCGGCCCCGCCCGCCTTTTCGAATGACCCGGGTCACCCCGTTGTCGAGCCGCTCTCGTTCTTCGCGGGCGAGTTCCATCGCGGTGAACACCACGACCGGCACCCGCCGCAAGCGTGGATCGGTGCGCATGCGGGCGAGGACTTCGAACCCGTCCACTTCGGGCATCATCAGATCGAGAATCACGACCGTCGGGAGGTCGGTGTCTTCTGCCTCTAGGGCCTCGAGGGCCTCGCGCCCATCGCACGCGAGGCGCACCGCGTGCCCCTCCCGCTCGAGGGTGCGCTGGAGCATGTCTCGGACCGCCGCGTCGTCGTCGACGACGAGCACGTCGCCGTGTTCGCCGACGCACCGGTCGAGGACCTCACGCAGCCGCTCCCACTCCACCGGTTTGCTGAGGAAGTCCGCGGCTCCGAGGGCCAGCCCTTTGCTGCGGTCGTCGACCATCGTGACGAGCACCACCGGCACGTCGCGCAAGATGGGGTGTGCCTTGAGGGTGGCCAGGACTTCCCAGCCGTCTTGTTCGGGCAACAGCACATCGAGCACCACGACATCCGGCGGGTGGGCTTCGGCGGCTTCGAGCCCCTCGGGGCCACTGGCGGCCACGCCCACCGCGTAGCCCTCCTTCGTCAACGACCGCGCCATGAGTTCCCGTACCGCAGGGTCGTCGTCGATCACGAGGACCCGACCGCGGGCTTTGGTCGACGGCTGGGTGGGCGCGGCGGGTGGGGCGCTCGGCACACTCGAACGGCGCATGCGGTGCGGAAGCCGGACGGTGAACGTGGAACCTTCGCCAGGCCGGCTGTCGACATTCACGGACCCTCCGAGCAGCTCGGCGAACTCCTTGCAGAGGGCAAGCCCGAGGCCGGTGCCTCCGAACTTGCGAGTCGTCGAGGCGTCGGCCTGCATGAAGGGGGTGAACAGCCGGCTGCGCTGCTCGTCGTTCATGCCGATGCCAGTGTCTTTCACCTCGAACACCAGCCCATCCGCGCCTTCGCGCACGTGCACGCTGATGGTCCCGCGTTCGGTGAACTTCGCTGCGTTGCTGAGCAGGTTGTAGAGGATCTGCCGGGTGCGGGTGACGTCCCCGTACATCAAGTGCACGCCCTTCGCGACGCGGATGACGAGCGCGTTGTTCTGCCGTTCGATGAGCGGCGTGAGCGTGGCGCCGATCTCCTCCAGCATCTCCCGGACGTTGAACTCCTCGAGGTAGAGTTCGATCTTGCCCGCTTCGACTTTGGAGAGGTCCAGGATGTCGTTGATGAGGGCCAAGAGGTGCTGGCCCGCGCTGCGGATCTTGGCGAGGTCGGGGACGAACTCGCTGGCATCCGAGCCCTCGCCGAGTTCTTCGGCGTCCTCCATCAGCATCTCGCTGTAGCCGAGGATCGCGTTCATCGGCGTGCGCAGCTCGTGGCTCATGTTCGCGAGGAACTGAGACTTCACCTCGGTGGCCGCCTTCGCCTTCGCCAGGGCTTGCGCGAGCTGGGCTTCGGTCAACTGCTGCGCGTCGACCTGTTCCGAGATCTCCTGGCGCGCGCTCTCGAGCGCACCTGCCAGTTCCTCGATCTCCGAGGTCGCGCCGTGCGCGGTGATCTTCGTCTTGAAGTCGCCGTGTCCGAACCGCTTGGCGGCCTGCGCGAGCAAGGTCAGCGCGCGCGTGAGCCGGTGCGACGCGAGGATCATCGCGCACACGAGGACCACCAGCAGCAGCAACGCGAACAGCGCCTGCTGGGTGGTGTGCCGGTTGCTCTCTTCGAGCAGCCGGTCGAGTGGCGTGTCCACCTGCAGGAGCGCGACCACTTGGCCGTCGTTGTCGCGGATGGGCGCAAACGCGCTGATCCAAGTGCCATGCGCATCGGCGTACGGGTGTTTGCCCACCGATCGGCCGGCCAGGGCGATGGCCATCTCCGGCACGTAGTCTTCGCTGTGCCGGTAGTACGGGACGTCGGAGCTGGTCGCGATGACGCTCATCGCCTCCGGAAAATAGAGCTCGGGCGCCGAACGCACCCGGCGCTCTTCCCGCTCACGCAGGATCAACGTCTGCAGCGGTGTCGTGATGCCGTTCTCGTCGGCCGCGAGAGACAGCTGCTCGTGAATGGACTGGAGCTCGCTTGGCGCACCCGCCCATCGGGTGAACGCGTCCCGGTCCGTGACCCGCGCGACCACGCGCTGGTGGGCGGTGCCATCGATCTGGAGCGCGAGGGTCGTGGCGATCGCGCGGATGCGGGCCATTTCCCCCTCTTCGATGCGGCTCTGCAGGCGTTGTTGGTCCTGCCAGAGCAAGAGACCCACCGCGATGGACAAGAACAGGGCAGTGACGATCGCAAGCCGGCCCATCATGGTGCGGGGCGCGAGCGGATTTCTCATCGGTCGTGCCCTGACGATCTGGCCGCACCGGCGGAGCCCAGCCGCGCCCGCGACGCTTCCGACCGAAACCACCCTCGGCGACCCCGCCTGACCCACGCACGATCCGCAGCGATCGGCATCCGTGGACTGTCTGCTATGGAGCCCAGCTGCAAATGCGGTAGGATCACGCCCAGGAATCTACCATCGGAGCCCGGTTCGACCCGCCCGAACTTGCTCCACGCGTCACGCGTGCCTGTCCGCCGTAGCCCCATCGTGAATCTGACCCCCGCCAGCCTTGTCGCCGTCGAGCCTCGGCACCCGAACCCGAGTGCCCTGCGCTTGTGGGGACGGGCATGACCAAGATCTTGCTCGTCGAAGACAACGAGTTGAACCGCGACATGCTGTCGCGACGGCTGGCTCGACGCGGGTTCGAAGTGGTGCTGGCCGTAGACGGCCAGGAGGGCATCGAGAAAGCCCAGTCCGAAGCGCCCGATCTGGTGCTCATGGACATGAGCCTCCCAAGGCTCGACGGATGGGAGGCGAGCCGTCGCCTCAAGGCAGATGAAGCCACCGCTCGGATCCCCATCATCGCGCTCACCGCCCACGCGATGCGCGGGGACCGCGAGAAGGCGCTCGACGCCGGGTGCGACGACTACGACACCAAACCCGTCGACTTGAATCGACTGCTCGAGAAGATCGAGAAACTCGTGGCTGCGGCGCGCACATGAGCAGCACCGAGGGGCATGGCAAACGTCTGCTCGTCGTGGACGACAACGAAGACAACCGCGACATGCTCGCGCGGCGTCTTCGAAAGCGCGGCTTCGAAGTGGAGACGGCGGAGGACGGACTCATCGCGCTGGAGATGATCGACTCCAGCCCGTTCGATCTGGTCCTGCTCGACATCATGATGCCGGGCATGAGCGGCATCGAGGTGCTGGCGAAACTGCGTGAGACCTATCCGCGCGCAGAGTTGCCGATCTTGATGGCGACCGCGAAGTCGGAGAGCACGGACATGGTCGAAGCGCTCAAGCTCGGCGCCAACGACTACGTGACGAAGCCGATCGACTTTCCGGTCGCGATGGCCCGCATCCACGCGCATCTGCAGACACGTCAGCAAGCACCTTCGTTGCCGGCACCGGCGATGCATCTGCCGGCGGACGGTCGGGCGACCCCTGGCAGCATTCTGGACGGCCGCTACCAGGTCGAAGAGATCATCGGGGAGGGCGGCTTCGCCATCGTCTTCCGCGCCAAGCAGCTCTCCACGGGACAGCAGGTTGCGGTGAAAGTGCTCCGGAGCGCCGACGGAGTGCAGCGCAAACGGTTCGAGCGGGAGATGCGGCTCATCGGCAAGCTGAACCACCCCCACGTCGTGCGGTTGATCGACTTCGGCTCGATCCAGGCACGCGTGGCGCAGGAGCTGTGGTCAGGCGCCGGCGATGAAGAGACGACCGAGACGCGCCATGTGGTCCGGAAGCTTCCGTACATCGTCATGGAGTACGTGCAGGGCCCGACGCTCGGGCAGCTCGTCAAAGACGAAGGGCCGCTGCCGGTGCAGCGCGCTGTCGCGCTGATGTTGCCCGTGCTGAGCGCGGTGGATGCAGCCCACGACGCGGGGGTCGTGCACCGCGATCTGAAGCCGCCGAACATCATCGTCGCGAGCGCGGGTGCGCTGCCGGATCCGAAGGTGCTCGACTTCGGCATCGCCAAACCAGGCGACGAAGAATCCAACCTGACGCAGGGCGAGACGATGTTGGGCACGCCCGAGTACATGGCGCCCGAGCAGATCAGCGAGACCAAGGAAGCCGACGCGCGCACCGATCAATACGCGCTCGGCTGCATCCTCTACGACTGCCTCACCGGGCGCCGGGCCTTCCGCCAGAAACACTTCGTCGAGCTTCTCCAGGCCGTTTCGGAGGGCGACTTTACCGCGCCCCGCGAACTCAACGACGCGATCCCAGAAGCGCTCGAGGCGGTGGTGCTCAAAGCGATGAATGTGGACCCCGAGTCCCGCTTCCCGTCGCTCCAGTCCTTCGGACACGCGCTGCTCCCGTTCGCCGAAGTCGACGTGCGCGCGCGCTGGTCGCTCACCTTCGCAGAAGAAGACGACCGCAGCTCCGTCTCGGACATCCACGATCGGCCGACCGTCGACGGAACCGAGAAGGACAGGGAGAGGGCCGAGAGGGAGAAGCGCCCGACGGCTGCGCCGCCGGCCGAGGACCTGCCGCCGGTCACGCCACCGGAGGCCATCGAACCCGAGCCGCGCACATCGGTGAACCCGACTCGGGCGGGCCTCTTCCTGCTTGCGGCCGGCCTCCTGCTCGGCCTGGCTGCTGCCTTCATCACCCTGCGCTGACCCCAGGCGACGAGTCGTTCCGGCTCGACGCCGCGCCGTCGGGGGGTACGCTCCGCCGCATGCCGAACCTGGTGTGTGTGTCCCCCATCGATGGCAGCGTGGTCGCGGAGCATCCCTGCGCGACGATCCCGGAGGTCGACCGGATCCTGGATGCGTCCGTCCTGGGCTTCGAGGCGTGGCGGGCCATCCCGCTCGAGCGTCGCGCGAAGTTCGTCACCGCCTTCATCGATGCGGTCGTGGCGAAAAAGAGCGTCTTGGCGGACGAGCTGACCCTGCAGATGGGTCGGCCGCGCCGCTACACCGAAGGCGAGATCACTGGCTTCGAAGATCGCGGCCGGCGCATGATCGCGCTCGCAGAACCCGCGCTCCGTTCGTGGATTCCACCCGAGAAGAAGGGCTTCGTGCGCGAGGTGCTTCGGGAGCCGGTGGGTCCCGTGCTCGTGCTCGCGCCCTGGAACTACCCGTGGCTCACGGCGGTCAACACGGTGGTGCCGGCGCTGATGGCGGGTTGCTCGGTGGTGCTCAAACACAGCGATCAGACCCCGCTGGTGGCGGAGCGGTTCGCGGAGGCGGCGGCCGAGGCAGAGTTGCCGCCTGGTGTGTTCCAGGTCGTGCACGCGACGCACGAACGCACGGCGACGCTCGTGTCGGATCGCCGCGTGAAGTTCATCGCGTTCACCGGTTCGGTGGCGGGCGGGCGCACGGTGGCTCGAACCGCGCTCGAGTCGAGCTTCGTGGGGGTCGGGCTGGAACTCGGCGGCAAGGATCCGGCGTACGTCGCGCCGGACGCAGATCTCGATCTGGCGGTGGAGAACCTCGTCGACGGGAGTTTCTTCAACTCTGGACAGAGCTGTTGTGCCGTGGAGCGCATCTACGTGAACTCGGACGTGTACGAACCATTCGTGGAGAAGTTCGCGGCCCTCACCCGCCAGTACGTGCTTGGAGATCCGCGCGAAGCGGAGACAACCCTGGGGCCGGTCGTGCGCAAACGAAACGCACACGCGATTCAGAACCAGATCAAACGCGCGATCACGGCCGGCGCGACCCCGCTCATCGCCGAAGGTTTTGCGGGCGCGGATCGTGGGCTGCCCTACCTCGCGCCGCAGGTGTTGGTCGACGTCACCGACGACATGCTGGTCATGCGGGAAGAGACCTTCGGTCCGGTGGTCGGCATCGCGTCGTGCAGCAGCGAAGCGGAGGCCGTGCGCCGCATGAACGACAGCCCGTACGGGCTGACCGCGTCCATTTGGACCCAAAGCGTGGATCGGGCCCGCAAGATCGCGACCGCCCTCGAGACCGGCACCGTCTTCATGAACCGATGCGACGCACTCGATCCGGATCTCGCATGGGTCGGCGTGAAGGACTCGGGGCGCGGCTGCACGCTCTCACCGTTCGGCTACGAGCAGCTGACTCGACCCAAGAGCCTCCACTTCCGGCTCTGATTTCTTGGCGCTACGGGCCTGGCTCACTTCGCGAGACTGGCTCAGCCGCCGGGGAAGAAGGAGCGGGAGACTTGGACCTCGACGTCGCCGCAGGTCCAGCCGTCGCGGAAGTAGTGGTCGACCACGATGTAGTAGACGCCCGGTTCCAGTCGTTCCGTGATGACAGAGCGCCGGTACTGGAGTTCGCCGATGCACCCGCTCTCGCGGAACCGGCAGTCGTCGTCGTCGCTGCATGCGATCTGGCGGCCCATGCAACTGCCACTGCGGAGGTAGACCACGGTGTCGATGCTCGCGCCGCCGTCGTCGTCTTCGACTCGGATCGTGTAGTCGCCTTCGCTCTCGATCTCGAGCCGCAGGATCACGTCGTTGCCGGTGGAGGTGCTCCGGCAGTCGTTCATGACCTCGTAGTGGTTTCCAGCGGACTCCGCGCAGAGATCGATGTTCTCGGTGTCGCCCGAGCGGATCGAGTCGAGCCCCGCGCAGGGGTCGGCGCGGCAAGTCGGGGGACCGTCGGCATGCACACACACGTTGTCGCCGCAGCTCTCTCGGGTGATCGAGCCCTCGTCGCACCGGATGGCGGTGTTGCCCTCGCAGCGGTCGTCTGCGGGCGAACAATCCGGTCCGACGCACATCGCCGCACCCCCGGGGCTTGCACAGGTTTGGCCAAAGTCGGCGCAGTTGGTGCGCTCGAAGACTCCTTCGACGCACTCGACGACTTCGGTCCCTTCACAGAACGGCGGGGTGCCGGGCGGACATCCTGGGCTGGCGCCGCAACGCGCGCCCGCGCCGTCCACGATGCAGGCTTCTTCGCAGTCCATCGATTCCCAGCGCCCCTCCACGGTGCAGCGCTCCAAGGTCGTCGTGTCGGTGCATCGGCTGTCGCCGGGCGCGCACTCGGTACCATCCGGACCACAGAACGCGGTGCCGCCACTCTCGACACAGACCTCGCCCGTCGCACGGCAACCGGTGCGCATGTAGCGGTCGCCGAGGCACTCCACGAGCACATCGAGATCGTCGCACGACCGTTCGCCGATCACGCAGATGTTCGGACCGACGTCGATGCCCGCGTCCATGGGCCCGCCACTGTCCGGCCGGGGTCCCGTGTCGGTCCCAGGTCCGGCGTCGACGCCACCGCCTCCGCCGAGTTGATTTCCATCGGGGTCGATGAGGGCACTGCAGCCCGCCACGGCGCACACGCAAAGACACACAAGAAAGCGATCCATACCCCTGATTGTACAGGCTGAAACGAAGTTTGCCCACGGCGCCCCCGGATCCTCGAGCGGGCATCCCGGCTGCGAGCTGGCACGCGACGTGCTCAGCCGCGGCCTGGTGAACTCGTTGACTCGCATTGGCACGCCCTCGCTCGTGAGCGTCCGCGCGTGCGCTGTGCTGTGGCTTGCCTGCGTGGCTGGCTGTGACTGCGGGTCGCACCACTTCGAAGCGGCCGACGGGGGTCCAGGAACCGATGCCCCCCGGCCCGACGCGCCGGGTGCTGTGCCGGAGCGCTGCAACGGCATCGACGACGATCTCGACGGCAAACGCGACGAGGGCTGCCCGATTCGGCTGACGACGAGTCTGCTCGACGATCGTGCGCCCCGGCTCGAGGCAGGCCGGGTCGCGTGGCTCCGGGCGGACCCGCTCTTCCCGCGCGCGCCTGGGCAGATCCTGATTCGAGATCTGCCGACCGCGTCCAGTCCGGGCACCGAAGAACGTGTGCTCGCCGAAGACGCGTTGGCGGTGCGGCTGTCCGGCGAGCGTGCGCTGGTGCTCACGGGCGACGGCTACGTCGTGATGTCGGCTCAGACCGGTGAAGTCACCCACCGGTTGGAGCGCGAGAACTCGATGTACGGGGGTCGCATCGGAGGGCACACCGTGGCCTGGTACGAGCTCGCGGCCGGGACCGACGAGGACTACGAGGTGTACTCGATGGACCTGCGGACCGGCGCGGTCACGCTTCACGGGGCGCACTACAGCATCCAGCGGGCACCGGAAGTCGAGGGGAACCAGGTCGTGTGGCTCGACGACCGCCACGGACACCACACGGTGCATCTGCTGCACTTCCACGAGCTGTTCACCACGGACGGGGAGGGCATCCGCCGCGTGACCACCCAGCCGGACGAGATGGCGAAGTCCAGCAACTTCGTACTCGACCGCGGGCGGGCGCTCTTGAACGAAGTGCGGGAACCCTGGGTGGCATGGACCGAACCGAAACCGTGCGCGGCGGTGATGTACGACATCGAGACCGGTTCCAGGACCGAACTCTCGAACGCGTTCCCGTGCGACGAACCCACGGACCTGCAGGGACGCTGGGCGGTGGTCGAGCACGACCGCGAAGGACGCAGTGAGCTCGTCTTGATCGACACCCGAACGCTCGAGCGTCTGCAGGTCACCGACTACCCGCGGCGGAGTACGAGCGGCCGAATGGAAGCCGATCAGCTGGTCTGGGCGGACGACCGCAACGACCAATGGGATCTCTACACGATGGATCTCAGCGACCTCGCCGCTGGCGACTTCTTTCCGGAAGGCGTCGCACCATGAGCCGGGCCCTCTTGCTGATCGGTGTCTGCGCGCTTGCCGCCGGCTGCACCCGGACGCGTCTCGTCTGGGAACCGGCGCCGATCGACGAGGTCGTCGACGACCGCAACGCGTGCGGCGGTCTCGAGGATCTTCCGGGCACACTCGGCGAAGCTTGTGCTCCAGGCGGCGACCTGTGCGAGGGCCGCTGGGTGTGTGCGGGCGAAGACGCGCTTCGATGCGAGTCGCCCGTGGTCGAGGAAGTCTGCAATGGCCGCGACGACGACTGCGACGGAGCGGTCGACGAAGGCTGCGTCGTGCGCCTCGGTACGCTCGCCACCCAGGACCTGCGGGTTCGGGTCTCGTCGGACGGTCTCGCGGTGATCGACGCACACGGTCTGAGCGGCAGCGGGGACGTGGTGCTCGTGGACCGTGCGACGCCCGCGGAAGCCAACGTATTGACCCCCCATGCCGAACCGATCGCCTCGAGCGACGACCCATCCCGCGAGGTGGGCGGTTCGATCGACGGTGGTTGGGTCGCGTGGACCCGCGAAGGCGATGGGGTGGTCGTGGTCCATGAGCTGGCGTCGGGCGACGAGTTCGAGTCGGGCGGCCTCGCGTTCGCCTCGTCGCCGGTGGTCGAGGGAGATCGCGTCGTGTTCCACGTAGGCGCGCCGCGGTCCCACGCCGAGCTGTGGCAGTGGACTGCTGCCGGTGGTTTCGAGCAGCTCACGGAGTTCGGTCTCCGCGTCGCCGAGCCAGACCTCTCCGGAGACTGGGTGGTGTATGAACGTTCCACCGCCGAGGATTCGATCTTCGGTCGACACGTGGACGCGCTCCACCTCGAGACGGGCGAAGTGGTTCGCCTGAGCGAAGGGCTCGACGAGGGCTGGCACCTCGCGCCGGCCATCGACGGCGAGCTCGTGGTGTGGCAGCAATCGACCGGTTCCACCGCGCCGTCTCGCGAGGGCATCGTCTGGAGCTACGACCTAGGCACCGGCGAACGCCGCGCCCTGTCCGAGGAGTCCGGGCTCGACCCGCGGGTGTCGAACGGTCGCGTGTGCTGGACCAGCGAAGTCACCTTCATGGTGGAAGAGGGCTACTACGCCGAGAAGGTGGTCATGCTCCTCGACGTGGGCGCCAGGGTGCCGACGCGCGTCGCCCGCGGCTACCGCTGCGATCTCAACGGCCCACACCTCGTCTACCTCGCCCGCTTCAGCTCGTACCCCTCCGCCTACCACCGACTCCTCCCCGACTGAGCACCCCGGCAGCAGCAGAAGCGGAAGCGGAAGCGGCTTCGGCTTCGGATTCGGCTTCGGCTTCAGCGAGCGCCGCCCCCGGCGTCTATCGCAACCGGTACCAGTTCTGCTCCCGGTACCACCGGTCGGTGCGCGCGATCCCCTCGCGTTGCGTCACCTCGGCTTCGAACCCGAACTCCGCCCGCGCCCGCGCGCCGCTGCACGTCCACGCATCCTGCGCGCTCATGATCGCCTTCTGCCGGTTCATCAGCCGCGCTTTGCCATCGCGGCTCGAGAGGAACTCGCCGCCCATCGCGGCCAGCGAGACGAACGCTTCGGGAAGCCGCACCGTGAAGACCCGGTGGGGCATCGCGTCGACGATGAGTTGCTGAAACGCACCCCAGGTGGTCGGCACATCGTCGGTGAGAAAGTAGCCTCGATTGAGCGTGGCGTCGTGGGTCGCGGCCATCAGCGTGCCGCGCACGCAGTCGTCGACGTAGATGAAACTGCCCCACTTCGCTTCGTTGCCGAAGAAGAGGTTGGTGCGCATCGACGCCGCTCGAAAGAGCTCCAGGAAGTCGACGTCGCCCGGACCGTAGACGCCCGAAGGGCGCACGATGGTGAACGGTAGCCCGGAGCGTTCCACGAGGATCTCTGCTTCGAGTTTGCTCCGTCCGTAGAACTCGACCGGGCGGCGCGGGTCGTCTTCGATGGTGGGACGCGAAGGCGTGGACGGCCCGTAGGAGGTCTGTGAACTCACCTGCACGAATCGCCGGAGCTTCGGGTGCTCGGCTTTCAGCGCGGCGAGCAGGTTTGCGGTGGGTGTGACGTTGCCGTTCCGAAAGTCCTCGAAGGTCACGCCCTTCGTGACGCCGGCCACATGAAAGACGACGTCGGGGCGTTCCTGCGACACGACCGCGCGGAGCGAGTCCACGTCGTCGTAGGCGGCCTCGACCGAGCGCCCCTTGGAGCTCGCAGGAGAGCCGCCGCGGCGGATCGCCACCACGTCGACACCGTCCGCGAGCAGGGCATCGCGCAGCCGTCCGCCGATGAATCCACTCGCTCCGGTGACCAGTGCCTTTTGAATCTTCACCCCGCTGTGATGTCGCGTGGACCGGTGCTCGGCAAGCGGCCTGGGAACCGCGCACTTTTTTGACCGCGCGATCGCGGCCGGGCTACCTGGGGGATCTGGGCGGACGGGCGAGTCCTCCTGGGCACACAGCGTGTTTGGCGCAGCGCACAGCTGCGCGTTCCGGAGGGTGAAGAGATGAAACAGACGAAGATGTACGGGCTCGCGATCGTGTTCGCGATGGTGGGATGTTCGACCGGTGCCACGACGAGCGACGTCGCGGCAGTGGAGACCTCGACCGGCGGATCGGTGGCCGCACTCGAGATGACGCCGGCGCCGGCGCTGCGGGAAGCACCCGATGCCGAGTTGCCCGCCTTCAGCGCCAGTGAACTGGCGGACCTTCCGGCCGCTCCCTGGAGTGGCGCACGGCTCGCGGCCAACCGCGTGCCGGGAACCCTCCTCTCTACGTGGAGTGGGGCGGAGAACCGCGACTGGTGCGCGCCGCTCGCGCCCGATGCGACGGAGGGATCCTCCGTGCGCGGCAGCGCGCTCGATGGTGGCTGGGTGTTCGAGTTCGACGTGGACGGGGAGCCCTCGACGTTTGGCATCGCTGGCACCTCCATGGGCATCGACGAGATGATCGAAGAGATCCGCCCGGCGTTCGCCGATGGCAGCGCCGCGGATCTCGCGGGCGAAGAAGAAGGCGTGGCCGCCGCGACGATCGCGATTCGTGGACAGCAGTGCGTCTACCAGGTGTGGTCCACCCGGGGAGAAGCCCATCTGAACACGATGCTTCAGCAGCTCCGACTCGTCGATGTGCCGAGTGTGGCCGCCGAAGCTTCGGTCGCGGAACTCGACGTCTTCGAGTAGCACCCGCTTGCGCACTTCCAAGAGCCTCCGCCCATGGCGGGGGCTCTTGTGTTTCTACTCGGCGGCTTCAGCCCCAGCGCTGGACGACTCGAGTTTCTCGAGGAGCCGGTCGCCGCTCGAGGTGATCTCGAACTCGAGCGCGTGGCAACGAAGCTCCGCCCGTTCCAGGTGCCGCTCGAGCAACGCGCGCCGCTCCGGATGTTTCGTCGACTGCTCGAGCAAGAGCTCGGAGGTGAGCACGTAGGTGAGCAGCTCCGCGAGCCGCGTCGAGTGGAGCATGGCGAACGCGAAGTCGCGTTTCGGATCCCAGTTCTTGAGGAA
This sequence comes from Deltaproteobacteria bacterium, assembly GCA_034670305.1. Lineage (GTDB taxonomy): Bacteria > Myxococcota_A > Polyangia > Polyangiales > Houyiibacteriaceae > JAXMNT01. Next base: position 62,697 of record JAXMNT010000013.1, on the reverse strand, counting down.
GCGGTCCGGCCATTCCGAGATCGGCTGCCCTGCGAGCCCGCGCGCTTTGTCGCCGGCGGTGCGCAGCAAGAGCGCGCGCTGTACTCCGAAGGCGAGCGACTGAAGCTTCGCGACCCGCCGCTCGAGTGGGTCCCGCGATCGCACACTCCGCCATCGGGCCTGCGCGCTCTTCTGCGCGAACCGCCGAGGGTTCTTCAGGATGCCGGTGAGCGTGTCCTTCATCGCCATCAGACCCTGGATCTGCGTCGTGCCCTCGTAGATGGGCATGACCATCGCGTCGCGCAGCAGCTTTTCGGCGCCGAACTCTTTCATGTAGCCGTTGCCGCCGTGGATCTGCACGCAACGCCGGGCCATCTCCACGGCCTTCTCCGACGCGAAGCCTTTGAGCAGCGGTGTGATGCGTCGCACCTTCTTCTTCCGCCACCGAATCTCGCGCTTGGCCTCTTCGCGTTCGCTCTCGCTCAGATGCCCATAGTGATCGAGCGCGAGCTGCAGCTTTTGCGACAGCTCTTCGTGGTAGGCCGCCTCCACCGCCATCGCACGGATCGCGACGATGTCGGCTTCCATCTCGTCGAGCATGTCCGCGATGAGTTCGTGCCGGTCGATCGTCTTGCCCATCGAGCGGCGCTCGGCGGCGTAGTCGCGGGCCTTCCGCCAAGCGGCTTCGCACAGGCCGAGGCATTCGAAGCCGACGCCGATGCGCGCGTTGTTCATCAGCATCAACATCTGCTGGAACCCCTGACCGCGTTCTCCGAGCAGCACCGCCGGCGCGCGTTCGAAGAGCAGCGCGGCGGTCGCGCTCCCGTTGTGTCCGAGCTTCTCTTCGAGCCGGGTGATCTCGACGATGCGGCGGCGCGAACCGTCCGGAAGGTCTTCGTACGTGGGCACCAGGAAGAAGCTCAGGCCTTTCAGGCCCGACATCGGATCGCTGGGGTCGGCGACGTCTTCCGTGCGCGCGATCACGAAGTGGTACTTGCCGTGTCCCGAGGTGATGAAGATCTTCTCGCCGGTCACGAACCACTGGCCGTCTTCGTCTTGCACGCCGCGGCTCCGGAGCGCGGCCATGTCGGACCCGGCGTCGGGTTCGGTGATGTCCATGCAGCCCCACGCCTTGCCTTCGATGATCTCGGCGATGGCGTCTGCGAACTTGGTCTCGGTGACCCGGCCGGTCTCGGGATCGATCGTGGTGGTGCCTTCGCGCAGCGAGAAGACAAGCGCCGCCATCGCCATGCCGCCGTGGAACCCGTGGTGCGCCATGACGGACACGTCCGCGCGCCCCATGACCTCGCTGTTCATGAAGTAGACGAGCAGCGGCACGTTCATGCCCCCGAGTTCGCGCGGCACGCTCAGGCCGTGAAGACCGAGCTCGGCGATCTGTTGGAAGATGCGGTCCATCTCGGGAGGTGCGACGACCTCTCCGTCGACCAAGTGCACCTTCTTCTCGTCGATGGCTGCGACGTGCGGCGCGATCTGCTGTGCGACGAACTCGCCGACCATGCCCAAGATGTCTCGGTAGGACTCGAGCGCTTCGGCCACGGACTGGGGACCGTCCGGGTCGACGAAACGACGTTCGGTCAACTCGACCAGCGGACCCCACTCCACGCCGTGTTCGACGTACCAGCGGAGGTCTTCGTTGTCTTTGTAGTAGTTGGTACTCATCGGGTCCTCACTTCGAGCTGGGCTCGGCAGTCGTGTGGCGCGTGCGGGCCGCAGCGTCTTTGGATGGGGGTGGGGGGCGCTCCGTTTGGCCGCGGCGGAAGAGCCCGGCTTTCGCGAGCCGAACCAGCTCCGCGCGGAGTCGCTCGCTGCGTTCGCTGGCGCGGCCAGGCAGAACCGCGCCGAGGGTGTCGAACACCGCGACGCCGCCGACGACCATGTGGGTCACGTGCAATGCGTAGGCTTCGACGTCCGTGTCTTCGTGTACGAACCCTTGGGCCCGCGCGGTGGCGAGTTGGTCCGCGACCACGCCGATCCAAGGTTTGACGTACTTCACCAAGAGCGTTCGCAGTTCGTCCGGTCGGTCGAGCGCTTCGCGCACGAGCAGCCGTGCCCGGTTGGGGTCTTCGAGGAAGAAGGAGGTCAGCGCGTCGAGCACGCGATCAAACCGGCCGTCGCGCGGCGTCTGGGCGCCCGGCGCTGTTGGGGTGGCGGCGGCCAGCAGCAGCTCCGGCAACCTCTCGTTCCAGTGCGAGAGGAGCCGTTCCAGGACCGACTCGCGGAGATCGACCTTGGATGGGAAGTGGTAGAGCAGGCTGGGCTTCCGCACCCCCACCGCGTCTGCGATCGATTGGATGGAGGTGCCGTCGAAGCCGTGGGCGGCGAAGAGGCGGGTGGCTTCGTCGAGGATCGTGGTCCGTACGTCCATGTGCGGAGCACCCTACCGCACGGTCGCCGTTTGTCTACCAGATGGTAGGGAGGGCCGAAGAAGAGCCAGCAGAATTCATACGGTCCCTTGCCCTTGCCCTTGCCCCTGCCCTTGCCCGCGGATCCGAAACCGACGCCAGAGCCGAAGCCGAAGCCGAATCCGAAGCCGAATCCGAATCCGAATCCGAATCCGAATCCGAATCCTGCTTCCGCTTCCGATTCCGCTTCCGCCGCTACACGCTTGCGTAGATTGGGAGGCGGGAGGTCTTGGCCACGGCCTTGGCGCCGGCTTCTGGCGCGTGGGCGTCCGGCAGGGTGCGGCGGAAGCGGAGGTGGCGGAGGCGGGTGAGTTCTACGAGCGGGCGCCAGGCCCACTGGGTGAGCCGCTTTTGGATGAGCATCTGCCACAGCGGGTTGGAGCGTTTGTAGAGGTAGGCCATCGCGAGGTAGGGCGGGAGCGCGCGCAGGTCGTCCGGGCGGCGGGCCCAGATCGAGGCGTTGCTGAACGTGCGCTGGTAGAGCCAGGCGTACCCGCGGGCGAGCTCTTCGGCTGTCATGTGTTTCGGTCGAAAGACGACGTGGGCGGTGTCGTACTTCTCCCAGTCTCGGTGGAGAAGCCGCCCTTCGGATGCCATCTCGCGGAAGAGCGGCGTGCCCGGGTAGGGCGTCAGGATGTGGTAGGTCGCGCACTCCATGCGCTGCGACTCGACGAAGTCCGCGAGCCGGGCGAACGCGTCTTTGCGGTCGTGGTCGAAGCCGAGCACGAAGCTGCCGTTCACTTGGATGCCGTGGTCGTGCAAGAGCGCGATGCGCCGCGCGTAGTCGTCCACCCGCGGCGTCTTCTTGCGCGCGTCTTCGAGGTTCTCATCCGTCAACGACTCGAACCCGATGAACACCCCACTGCATCCGCTCCGCGCCATGGCGAGCACGAGCGCGGGATCATCGGTCACGTCGATCGTGACCGCGGCGCTCCAGATGATGTCGAGCGGTTCGATCGCTTTGCAGAGTGCATGGAGGTAGCGCTTGGACGACCCGAGGTTGTTGTCCGTGAAGACGACGTAGGGCTGTCCGTCCGCTTCGATCTCCGCCGCGATCTGCTGCGGGTCGCGCATGCGGTAGGGCATGCGCAATCCGTCGGTGGCGAGGTAGCAGAACCCGCACCGGTTGTGGCAACCGCGGGTCGCGTTGAGGCTCGTCGTGGTCAGAAAGCTCCTCCGCGGAAGGAGGTCGCGCCGCGGTGCGGGGTCTTCGCGGTACGCGCCGTCGAAGTCCGCGTGGTATCGAGGCTTCAGCACGCCCGCCTCCATGTCGGCGAGCACGGTGGGCCAGACCGCGACGCCTTCGCCCACCACCAGCGCGTCCGCGTGCGGCGCACACTCGTCCGGACACGAGAGCACGTGCAGTCCACCGAGCACGACCTTGCTGCCGGCCGCGCGGAAGTGGTCGGCGAGCTCGAACGCACGCCGCGCGAACGTGAGGTGCACGGTGATCCCGACCACGGCCGGGGTCTCGCCTTCGAGCTGCCCGAGCAGCAGGTTCTCGTCCCAATACCGCACGGCCCAGTCCGCCGGTGTCGCGGCCGCGACGCTCGTCAACGCGAGGGTCGGCGTCAGAACATGTTTGCCGAAACTGGCGTGGGGGTCCTTGGGATAGAACGGGTTGATCAGCCACGCGCTCCGAGGCACAGGTGCGCCGCGCAGTGCGGGCAGCTCGGGGGGTACCCGCATCGCGGCGGGCAGGGTGCGGGTACGGATCGGATCCCGGAATGGGGCGTCGAAGTCGATCATCGTCATCTCGTGGAGGCCGCAGCGGCCCCGGTTGCAACAGAAGGTGCGGGTCGAGCGCTTCGCTCGAACAACCATCCCCGCACGCGCTTCTTGCCGAATAGGTTCATCGCGAAGGAGATGGCCACGAGCTCGACGTCGAGTCGGAGGGAGGCGCGCCTCGCGTACAGCGCGTCGAGGGCTCGGGTGTGGCGGGCACTGCGACCTCCAACCACCTGCGCCAGGCCAGTGATTCCCGGTTTCACCGAGAAGCGTTGATCCTTGCCGGCGACGTCGTAGCCGAGTCGCACGATGTCGGGTTCGGTGAGGGGCCGCGGGCCGACGAAGCTCATCTCTCCTCGGAGCACGTTCCAGAACTGGAGCGTCTCGTCGATGCCAGTGCTGCGGAGCCAGCGCCCCACACGCGTGACCTGCCCGTCGCGCATGGTGCGGAGTTTGTAGATCCGAAAGGGCACCCGGCCCTGGCCCACCCGCTCTTGGGTGAAGAGCACCGGCCCGCCGTCCTCCAACACGAGGAGCGCCGCGATCACCGCCTGGGCCGGTGCGAACGCGGCGCTGCCGCCCAGCCCGAAGACCACGTCGACCACTCGGTTCATCGGGACCTCATCGACCCAATGTACGCCCCACCGAGACCCCACCATTCCCTCGCCGCGCTTCTCTGTGGCCATGTCGCGTGCAGCTGGGCACCCTGTGGACGTGGGACGGGAACTCAAGACCGAGCTCGGGCGGCTGCTTCTCGCGATCGACTTCCTCGGACTCTGGCCCATCGGCGCCGCCGCCTGGCTCATCGTCGCGCGCCTCGGCTATGTGGCCTCGCCGCTCGCGCTCGTCGCGCTGTTCCTGCTCTACCGGTTGGTGACCGCCGCGTCCGGTCTGGTCGCGCTGACGTACCGTCCGGTGTGGTTCTTTTGGGCGGCGTTCCCCGTGGCTTGGTTCTTTGACTGGCACGGCGCCCGCGGCGTGATCTGGGTCGGCGCCATCGCGGCGGCGGTGGGGGCGCTGGTCCACGTGCTACTGGCCCATCGCCTCTCCGGGTGGAGCACCGGCTACATCGTGGAGCGCGAGGGGGCGCTCGTCCTCGCGACCCACGACCGATCCTTTCCGCTCTCGGAGTTGCCGACCGGATGCGCGGTCGGGGACCCCCTTACGCTGCGTGGGGTGTCGATCCCAGAACAAGCCGACGGCCCCTACCGAACCGGTCGAGCCGTGGGCCTGGCGCAGGGTCCCCTGAAGCTCGATGGACGCCGGGCGGTTCGGCGACTTCTGTACCGCGCGTTCGCGATGTTCGTCTGGGCGGGCGCGTCGGTTGCGTGGGCGGCTTCGTAGGGTGCACGCTCGTCGCATGCGCGCGAGGATCACCGTGCTTCTGATCCTCGCCGCGCTCGGTGTCTCGTGCGGTGACGACGTGACCGGCACGCAGGTTCGGATGGAGTTCGATCTCGTCGGCGAAGACTTCTTCGCCGCCCCGCTCCCGAGCGAAGCCCGGGACGCGCACGCCGTCGTGGGCTTCCCGACCACCGGCGCAGGGTTCATGACCTCGCTCTTCGGCCTGCTCGAAGCGCCCACCGGCGCCGGCACGACCTCTTCGATCTTCTTCACCACGGACGCGCCCCTGCATCCGGACGTCGAGCAGTCCTACGACGAGTCGACCGAAGACGCGCCGGTCTTGTTGGTCCGCATCGATGCGCCCGACCCGTCGCATCCGATCGAGGTTCGGTTCCGAGAGGACGGCGGGCCGTTCGGCGCAGACAACCTGCTCTCGATCCTGCCGCTCCAAGGACGTCCGCTCGCGCCGAACGCGGTCTACGCGGCGGTGTTGCGCACTTCCATCCTCGATGCCGAGGGTCATGCCTTGGCGGTGCACCCGAGCGTGCGCGACACGGGGCGCCTGCCCGGACACGCGCGTGCGATGTTCGAGACGGCCTTGTCCACGCTCGAAGCGCGCGGCATCGCGGACATCGCGGGGCTCACGGTGTTTCGCACCCAGGATCCGGTCGCGCCCATGCGGGCGCTCGCGGCGGCGGTGCTCGAAGAACCGCGGCCTGTGGTGGCGTCGTTCGAGTTGCTCGAGACCCACTCGAACTTCTGCGTGTACGAGAGTGCGGTCGCGATGCCGACCTACCAAGCGGGCGAGCCACCGTTCAGCACCGAGGGCGGCCGCATCGCGTTCGTCGACGATGTGCCGCAACGCGTGGGCGAAGAGCAGGCCCGTTTCTTCGTGACGATCCCCCGAACCGCCATGCCCGGCGGCGGGTACCCCGTCGTGCTCTTCAGCCGCACCGGCGGCGGAGGCGATCGCCCGCTCATCGACCGTGGCGTACGCGACGAGACCGGTGTTCCAGTGGAAGCGGGCAGCGGTCCCGCGCGGGAGTTCGCCGACGTCGGCTGGGCCGGCGCGAGCATCGACGGACCGCACGGCGGCATCCGCAACCCGGCCGGTTCCGACGAGCAGCTTCTCATCTTCAACTTCACCAACCCGCCCGCGATGCTCGACAACATCCGTCAGTCCGCGCTCGAGTTGGTGCTCGCCGCGCACCTGCTCGACGATGTGGTCCTCGACGCGACGGGGTGCGAGGGGTCCGGCGCAGAAGCGGCGCGGTTCGACACCACGAACCTCACGCTGATGGGTCATTCGATGGGGGCCACCATCGCCCCGCTCGCGCTCGCGGTGGAGCCGAAGTTCCGTGGTGCGATCTTGAGCGGTGCGGGCGGCAGTTGGATCGCGAACGTCGTGCACAAGGAGAGCCCGCTCGCGGTGCGGCCCATCGCGGAGCTCTTGCTGCGCATCAGTGGCCGCCACCAACTGCACGAACACGACCCGTCCTTGATGTTGCTTCAATGGGCGGGGGAATCCGCGGACCCGCCGGTGTTCGGCGACGCGATTCGAGACAACGGCGTGCACGTGCTGATGCTGCAAGGAATCGTCGACACCTACATTCTCCCGCCAATGGCCAACGCGACCAGCGTCTCGCTCGGCCTCGACCTCGGCGGAGAATCGCTCGACGCGGCCGAAGCGCGGCTCGACGCGTTTCGATCTCTGGATTCGGTGCTCCCATACTCCCTCGGCGACCGGGTGTCGCTGCCGGCGGCCGGCAACCAAGACACCGTCACCCGCGTGGTGACCCAGCACCTCGAAGACGGAATCGAAGATGGCCACGAGGTCGCGTTCCAGAACGACCTCCCGAAAGCCCAGTACCGCTGCTTCCTCGAGACCTTGCAGGCGACCGGCACCCCGACCGTGCCTTCGTCGGCGACCGACTGTCCCGCGCTCTAGTCGGCGGATGCGAGGGCGGTCTGAACGAGCGGTGCGAGTTCACCAAGGTCGATCGCCAGTGCCGCCTCGTGTCCGCGGGCGCTCATCTTCGGCCACGTCTTTCGAAGGATGTCAACGACCTTCTCTTCGGGGTGTTTCGCAGCGAAGGGCGCGAACTCGAACTCGAGAAATACGAGACAGATGACGTCTTCGAGGGACTGGACCTCGGCGTCCTGCGCGCGCCCCTTCTTCCGGAGCAACGTCTGGACCCGGTCGGTGTCCGGACCGCCGTAGCCGTGCGCTTGCATCACCGCGCACGCGATGTCCGCGTGCACCCCGTAGAGGTGGTGCCGCCACTTCAGATAGCCGGCCCGGCCCTCTGGGAAGTCGGTCCGCGGCACGGTCCAACGCTCCACGTGCTGGGCGCGCGCCGCGATCTGGAGCGGCTCGGATGCATCGGGCTCGAAGTCCGCGAGGCGGGCACTCATGCGCCGCCCGTAGAGCAGCTCCTTCGGATGCGACACTCCGTCCACGACCTCGCTTCGGGGGTCGGCCGCATTGCGTGCATCGATCGCGGTGAGAACAGCCTGCAAGTCACCCATGCCGGGAATGTGCCGCGCGTGTCCGGTCCGCGCCAGATGGAACTGGAAGCGGACTGCGAAACGGATGCGGATACCGAAGCAGAAGCAGAAGCAGAAGCAGAAGCAGAAGCAGGAGCAGAAGCAGAAGCAGAAGCAGAAGCAGAAGCAGAAGCAGAAGCAGAAGCAGAAGCAGAAGCGGCGCCGGACGGAGCGAAGGCCGGGCGGAGCGCGTGGCTCCACCCGGCCTTCCTCTCTCCAACTACCAGACCCGTTGAACGATGCCGGCGCCGACGGTGCGGCTGCCTTCTCGAATGGCGAAGCGCATGCCCGCTTCCATCGCGACCGCACGCTGGAGTACGAGCTCCACCGTGCCGCGGGCGCCCGGGTCGAGCAGCACGCCTTCGCCGAGGTCCAGACTGGCCGTGACGTCGGTGGCACCGAACCAGAGCTGCGGCATGTAGCCGCTGCGCACCGGGGTGTGCCGTCCGCCATCGGCGGCGTCGAGCAAGAAGATCTCCGCCTCCGCAGCCGAATGAGGCCGGACCGAACCCGGCGTCACCGCGACCTGACCGCGCTGCACGGCGTCTTTGTCGACGCCGCGCAGCAAGATGCCGACGTTCAGTCCGGCCTCCGCCGCAGGCACGTCGGCGTGGAACGCCTGGATGCCCTTGATGACGACCGGGGACGCGTCGGTACCGCCGACGAGCTCGACGGAGTCGCCGACCCGCAAGAGCCCGCGCTCGACGCAGCCAGTGATGACCGTGCCGAGGCCCTTGATCGAGTGCACCCCCTCGATCGGCATGAGGAAGGGGCCTTCCCGGTCCCGGTCGGGGTCGGGGATGAACGTGTCGAGCGTCTCGACCAGGTGGTCGATGCACGCCGTCGCGTCGTCGTCGAATGCCCCACGCTCGCACGCTTGCAAAGCAGCGAGCGCGGAGCCGACGAGGATGGGCGCGCCATCGTAGCCGTGGGCGCCGAGCAGGTCGTGGATCTCGAGCTCCACCAGTTCGAGGAACTCGGGGTCGGCGATGTCCGCCTTGTTCACGAAGACCACCAGGTGTTCGACACCGAGCTGTCGCGCCAAGAGCACGTGCTCGCGGGTCTGCTCCTGGGGTCCTTGCGAACCGTCGACGAGCAAGATCGCGCCGTCCATCTGGGACGCACCGACGATCATGTTCTTGATGAAGTCGGCGTGGCCCGGACAGTCGATGTGGGCGTACATGCGTGAGCCGCTCTCGTACCGAACGTGGGACGCGACGATCGTGATGCCGCGCCGCTTCTCTTCGGGCGCACGGTCGATGTCACCGAAGGCGTGAACCTTCGTGCCATGGCGATGACCCATCACCGCGCTCAAGGCGGCGGTCAGGGTGGTCTTGCCGTGGTCGACGTGTCCGATGGTGCCCACGTTGACGTGGCGCTTCTGGGTCTTGTCTTTCTTCAACTGGTTCATGGTTCTTCTCCACTCGATGAGACGAGCGGTTCGGCCACGAACGCGCGATCGACGGACGGCTCCGCACCATGCGAAGACGCCCCACGAACGCGTGTTCGCGGGGCGTTGGGTGGGTCCGGGACCCTCCCGTCCGGTGGACGGATCAGGGGAGGGCGTGACGTCGCGGCGCGAGCACGGGTTCGCCGTCCACGTGCACCCATGTGCATGTGGCGGCGGTGATCGAGAGCGACGAGGAGCGGACCATGATTCGGGACTGGTGCGCACGGAGCGCCGCGGGGTCAACCCCGTCCAGTCACCCGCGCGGGTCCGGTCCGTTGTGGCATGCTCCCCGCGAATCGCGGCACCCCTCCCGTGCGGTCGTCGCAAGACCGTCGCAGGTGCCGCCTGCACGAAACGCGGGACACCTCCCAAGGGTGCCGCTTCCCCGAGGTCGAACCCCCATGAGCAACACTCTGAAACTCCGCGCTGGTTTCTCGAAAGCCGGTGCTGTCTCTGCGAAACGCAGTCTCGCGACCCTCTGTTTCCTGGTCGTCGGTTGTGGTTCACCCCAGACGAACACCAGCGCGCCGGTCACCGAACCCGAGGTCACCGAGCCGGCCGCCGAACCGGCCGTTGCCGAGAACGCTGGTGGGTGCGATTCGCAAACGAACTGCGAGTCTTGCCTGGCCCAGTCGGGCTGTAGCTGGAGCGGCGGTGCGTGCGCGACCGAATGCATGATGGACACCTACTGCGTCGGGCCGGCCAACCCGCCGGCGCCCACCTGCTCGGCCGACGTCGTGATCCTCGGCGCCTGGCAACACGACCAGAGCGTGCGCGACGGCCTCACGTTCGTGCGCACCGACCGCGACCTCGGTCCCTCCCGGTTCCGGCGTGCGCTCACGTTCCACGACGGCACCGAGGATTCGGACGCCACCTTCCAGACCAACGTGCTCGCGCCCAACGACGGGCATGGCACCGCAGAAGGCACGTGGTCGATCCGCGGAACCACGCTGACGCTGCGTTACCCTGGAGCGCAGCCGGCCGAGGTGTTCGAGATCGAGCACGCGGATTCGACGACCCTGCGTCTGCGTGCCGCGCCCTGAGCCGGACCGTCGAACCGAACTGCCGTCGGTGACTTGCCGCTCGGGGGCGGGCATGGTTCCGTGCCCGCGCGATGAGCGAACCCAGCAAAACTCCCGACTCTGATTCCAGCGACGACGAAGCCGAGGTCGAGTTTCCGATCCCGGATCTCACCGCCCCGCAGCTCACCGTGCGCGCGGTCCTCACCGGTATGGTGCTGGGTGGCGCGCTCTCGATCTGCAATGTCTACACGGGTTTGAAGATCGGCTGGGGGTTCAACATGTCGATCCCCGCGATGCTCATCGGCTTCGGGCTGTTCAAGAGCCTCGAGAAAGCCGGCGCGCGCCCGCTCGGCATGCTCGAGAACAACATCAACCAGACGGCGGCCTCCGCCGGAGCCAACATCTCTTCGGCGGGTCTGGTCGCACCGATTCCGGCGCTCGCGATGTTGACCGGCGAAGAACTCGCGTGGCCGGTGCTCGCGCTGTGGACGTTCGCAGTCAGCCTCATCGGCATCGTCGTCGCTGTGGGCCTGCGTCGACAGATGCTGATCGTCGACCGGCTGCCGTTCCCCAACGGCATCGCGGCGGGCGAGACGATCAAGCAGATGTACGCGAAGGGCACCGAGGCGATGAGCCGGCTGCGCATGCTGCTCGTGGGCGGAGCGCTCGGGGCCGGGGCGAAGCTCGCGATCAAGTTCGGCGAGATCGGCAAACTCGGCTTCGCCGGTTCGATCGCCGCCGCGCCCGGGAGTGCGTCGGGGCTCGCGGGCTACAGTCTCAAGAACCTGACGTTCGCGCTCGACCCCTCGCCGCTCATGGTCGCGGTGGGCGCGATCATCGGACCGCGCGCGGGGCTCTCGATGGTGATCGGCGCGATCGCCTCTTGGGGCATGCTGGGCCCGGTCGTGCTCGACAACGGCTGGATGGTGCTCGAAGACCCTGACGGGAGCTGGTTCCGGCAGCTGGTCCCGTGGATGTTGTGGCCCGGCGTCGCGATGATGGTGAGTTCCTCCCTGACCTCGTTCGCGTTCTCCTGGCGCTCGGTGCTCGCGGCCCTGCGGGGCGCGAAGAGCGCCGCGGGTGAAGAAGGGACGGACGAAGACTCGGACCCGTCGCGCGCCGGCGACGTGCCGCGGAAGTTGTTCGTGGCGGCGCTGCTCGTGACCTTGGTGTTCGGCACGGTGTCGCAGTTCGTCATCTTCGGCATTCCGATCTGGGTCGGCGCGATGGCGGTGCTCCTCACGTTCTTGCTCGCGATCGTGGCCGGGCGCGTGGCGGGCGAGACCGGCATCACGCCCGTCGGCGCCATGGGCAAGGTGACGCAGCTGACGTTCGGACTCATCGCGCCGGGCAGCGTGACCACCAACCTCATGGCGGCGAACGTCACCGGCGGCGCCGCCAGCCAGACCGCGGACTTGCTCCACGACATGAAGACCGGCGCGCTCATCGGCGCGGCGCCACGGCTCCAAGCCATTGCGCAGATGTTCGGTGTCATGGGCGGCGCGACGGTCGGCTGCGCGGTGTACTTGGTGATGATCCCCGATCCGTCGACGCAGCTGTTGACCGACGAGTGGGCCGCGCCCGCCGTGGCGCAGTGGAAGGCGGTCGCGGAGCTCTTCCGGGACGGCATCGAACACATGCCGACCATGGCAGGCACCGCGATGGCGATCGGTGCGGCGGTCGGCGTCGTGCTCGCGATCGTCGAGAAGGTCGTGCCCAAACACGTGGCGAAGTGGATTCCGAGCCCGAGCGCCATCGGCCTCGCGTTCTGCATCCCGGCCAACTACGCGGTCAGCATGTGCCTCGGCGGACTCATCGCGGTCGGTCTCGGCAAGGCGACCTCCAAGTGGACCAAACGCTTCTTGATCGTCTTGGCCGCGGGCATCGTCGCAGGCGAATCGCTCACTGGCGCGGGCCTCGCCATCTACGAGACGGTGAGTGGGTTGGCGGGGGTGTCGACCGGCGGAGGCGGGCATTGACGGCGTGGCAACACGTGATGACCGCCGAAGACATCGAGGCGTTCGTGAAGCGGGTGTTTCCGCAGGCGCATGGGTTCGCCGGTGTCGTGCGCCTCGGCGATGGTGAACTCACCATCGAACTCGGCGACGACCCGGACGGCAACCATTTGCGGCCCGGCGGAACCATCAGCGGACCGGTGTTGATGACGATGGCCGACACCGCTTTCTACTTTCTGATCCTGAGCCTCATCGGGCCGGTCGCATTGACCGTCACGACGAACCTCAACATCGACTTCCTCCGGCGCCCGCCGGCCGGCGCGGTCACCGCCACCGCCCGCATGCTCAAGCTCGGCAAACGCCTCGCGGTCGGAGACGTCCTCATGCACCACCCAGATGTCGACGGGCCGGTGGCCCGCGCGAGCGTGACCTACTCGATACCGCCGCCCGACAAACGGTCCCTTGGCGCGCCCAAGGGGTAACCCGAATCAGAGCCGCAGTTCGCCCGCGCGCAGCCGGGCGTACATCGCCGTGTCCAGCGTGACGTACGTGTCACCGGTTCTCACGTAGAGGCTGTCTTCGATGGCGCTCGGGTCGCATCCGTCTTTTCGGATGCGCCCCTTCTGGATCTTGTAGGTGCCGGTCGTCTCCAGCGCGCCGATCAAGCGGACGAACACCGGCTGCGCATACGCGGGCAGTTCCTGGATCGCGGCGAAGAAGGCGCCTCCGTCGAACGCCGCATCCGGTTCGAGCACGAGCGCGGCGAGGCCGGCGCGTCCGTCCATGCCCGGAACCTCGACCCCGACGATGGTCGCCTCCGCGACGCCGGGGACGCGGGCCACGGTGTCTGCGACCTCTGCGGTCGAGACGTTCTCGCCCTTCCAGCGGAACGTGTCTCCGATCCGGTCGACGAAGTAGAAGTAGTCGTCTTCGTCGCGTCGCAGGAGATCCCCGGTCCGGAAGTACTTGTCGCCGGGCGCGAACACGTGCTCCAAGATTTTCGACTGGGTGGCGCCCGCGTCGGTGTAGCCGCGGTACTCGCCTGCCGCCGTCAGAGGCTGGGCGGCGAGCCGCACGAGCAACTCGCCGACTTCGTCCGCTTCGCACTCGATGCAATGGCCGCTCGGATCGCGAAGGTGTTCGTCGCGGTCCACGTCGTACCGGACGAGCACCATCTGGCCGCTCCGCCGCACCGGCACCCGCCCGACCGATCCCACCCGCCCGGTGAGGTTCATGATGGCGCCGGGCGCCTCGGTCGCGCCGTAGAACTCGCGGATCTCCGGGATGCCGAACCGCGCTTCGAAGGTCGGCCACACATCGGATCGCAGCCCGTTGCCCACCGCGACCCGCACCCGGTGCGATCGTTCGTCCGGCTGGGGGTCGTTGTTGACGAGGTACCGGCAGAGCTCACCGATGTAGACGATGGCGCTCGCGTCGTAGCGGCGCACATCGCTCCAGAAGCTGCGCGCGCTGAAGCCGTCGCGGATCGCCATCGCGGTCCCCGTCAGAAGCGCGGAGCCCGCGCCGAGCATCAAGCCGCTTGCGTGGTAGAGCGGCAGCACGTTGTAGAGCACGTCGCCCGGCTGGTAGCGGAACATCAGAGCCGCGAACCCCGCGCCGGCCATGAGCGCTCGGCCGTGCGAGATGCGGCATGGCTTGGGAAAGCCGGTGGTGCCGGAGGTGAAGATGTAGACGTAGTCCGCTTCCGCGTCGACGACGGCGGGCGGGTAGGGCGCGCTCGGTGCGTCGGCCCAGGGCGCTTCGGCGCGGCCGTAGACGAGCGTCGGCGTCTCCAAACCGAGCGCCTCCACCCGGCTGGAGAACCGGTCGTGCGCGATGGTCAGCCGTGCGGCGGACGCTCGGATGGCGTGCGCCAGCGGGCCGGCTTCGAGATGCGTGTTCAACAGGGCGCACGTGGCGCCGATCCGGGTGCAGCCGAGCACCCAACCGATGTACTCCGGCGCGTTGGGGCCGAGCAGAGCGACCACATCGCCGCGCCGAACCCCGTGCCGTTCGAGCGTCCACGCCACACGCGAAGTGCACGCGTCGAGTTCGGCCCAGGTCCAGCGCGCGTCCTCCTGGCGGAGCGCGTGCGCATGGGGGGTCTTGGCGGCGTGGCGCACGACGGCGTCGAGCACGGTGCCGCGGAGGGTGGAACGCACGAGCCAGGGCAGGGTCTCGGTCGCGAGCCGAGGCAAGAGCGCGAGCTCGCTCGCAATGGCTTGTCGGTAGGTCTCCCGGGAGACGCCGCGCACGAAGTCGCCTGCGGTGCCGATGGCGGCGCTCCCCACCGCCCCGGCCAGGTCCTTCAACCGCTTCAGCACGCCATCCCCCAGACCTCAGAACCGCGTCGGTTCGGTGAAGGTGGTGTCTTCGACGATGTACTGCACGCGGCGACCATCGCGGTTGAGCACGCAGTCTCCAGAAGCCAGAAGCCGCCGCAGCGCCAGCTGCGCGGTGCGCACCGAGACGTCGAGTTCTTGGGCGGCTTGCCGCGTCGTCACGCCGCCGTGGCGTGCGATCACCCGCAGGAGCCGGTCCTCCACGTGTTCCACGCACCGAGGATCGGGCAGCACCAGGGTGCCGTGCGGTTCGAGCCGCAGCCGGCCGGACTTGCGGTGCACGGTCGCGGCGGTGTCCAGGCGCGCCCGCATGCGGTGCACCAGGACGTCCAGGATGCCCGCGTGCAGCGCGGGCACGAACTCGAACTCGTACGCGCGCTCGAAGAGCTCTGGATCCGGCAAGCCCTCCGGGCCCGCGAGCGCGAGCGCGGCCACCGCGGTGTCGACGCGGCCGCGCCTCAGGCGCGTGCGTTGCAATCGAATGATCTCGGTCTCCGTCTCGATGAGCGGAACCGCGATGCGCAGGATGCGCCTCGGCTTGCGGTCGGGTCGGCAGACGACGCATGCGATCGTCGAGTCGGCGGGACCGTCGGGGTTGCCGACGATGCCGTGCAGGCCCGCCGGGGTGTCGTCGTCGTCCCCGACGACCCAGGGCACCACCACGTCGGGGCAGCCATCCGCATCGAGCGATGGGTCGAGGCAGGCCGCGAGCGCGACCTGCTCTTGGGCCATGTCGTCGAACTGCGCGGTCTCCTTGGCCACGCCGGCGCGTGCGGCGGCGACGTCCGCAGCGTTTCCTTCCGACGCGGCGGCGAGCCATTCGACGAGTCCCCGCGCCGCCCGAGACGAGGGCGTGTCCGGCGCGAGCGCCAACGCCTCGCGCACTTCGGACGCCGACGACGAGACGCCTGGCCGCCATCCCGCCAGCAGCCGCTCCCAGCGCAACCAGCCCTGCCAGCGAGGCGGTGCGATGGGAATGATGGCGCTGAGGATCCGGGTGGCCAGGTGGGGGCGCGCGCCCCGGCGCCGAACCCGTGCCAGCACGATGCTGGCCAGATACCGCTCGGGCCGAAGGCCTTCGGTGCGCGCCATGCGAGAGGCTCGGCGGGCAAGGGCCTTGGCGTCGTCGGCGTCGCGTTTGGTGAGCGCCGCCATCGCGCGCAGGAGGGTGGCGTCGATGACCAGCGACGCATCCTGAGCCGACGCGCCCTCGGCGTAGATGCGTTTGCCGATCGCCTCCAGCCCTGCGACGTCGCCTTCGAGCAACTGGATCCAAGCCTCGACCCGGGACACCGACCGCTCGATGTGGCCGTCTGGTGTCTTGTCGGCGGCCAGCAGCTCGCGGTGCAGGGCGGCGATCGCGCGCAACTCCGCAGCGTCCCATCCGACGAGCGCCGCCCGCTCCAGGTGGACGCACGCAGTCGACGCCACGCGCCGGACTTCGACGGGTGCGCCGACGAACGCGCGCAGCGCCTCGAGGTCGGCGGGCAGGTGCTTGGCCTCGGCGTCGACCAGCGCCCTCGCGCCCGCGATCGCCGCGCTCCATGCCGACGCCAGTTCGGACCCGTCTTGCTGCAGCGATGCGATCGCGCGGCCCAGCCCACGAAGTGCGCCCCGGCACACGGCTTCGTGCACCTCTGCGCCGGTTGTCGCTATGTCCATCTTCTTAACCGCGATGCCATGCCCAAGTCCCACTCATCCAGGTCGCGCGCGCATTTGGATGCGCCGCGCGATACAGTAGCCTGAATGGGCAAGGCTCGGGGCTACCGTCACCTCTGCGAGATCAACAGTGGGGGCATGGGGCGCGTCTACGTCGCCGTCCGGCGCGGCGACGACTCGGGGGCGCTCTTTGCGGTCAAGCGGCTGCATCCGCACCTGCGGGAGGACGCACGCGCGCGCCAGACCCTCGGCGCGGAGGCGACCCTCGCGGGGCACGTCGAACATCCGAACGTGCTGCGGGTGATCGAGAACGGAGAGGACGAAGACGGGCCCTTCCTGGCGATGGAGTACGTCGAAGGATGCTCGCTCGCCGAACTGGTGTCGGCGGTCAAACGGCTCGACGAAGAGGTGCCTGTACAGATCTGCCTGGAGTCGCTGCGCCAAATCGCGGCTGGGCTCCACGCGATCCACGATCAAGGTGGCCTGCTGGTCGTCCACCGAGACGTGTCGCCGCAGAACATCCTCGTCGACTACTCGGGCGTCGTACGCATCGCCGATTTCGGAATCGCGAAGCCACTCAATCCGATGGAGGGACGCAGCGAGACATCGACCGGAATGCTCAAGGGCAAGGTCGGCTACATGGCGCCCGAACAACTGCGCTTCGAACCACCCGACCGGCGGGCGGACCTGTTCGCGCTCGGGGTCATCCTCTGGGAGTGCCTCGCCGGCAGGCGCCTCTACCATGGGTCGGACGGGACGGAGGGCGCGCGCCGCATCCTCCACGAACCCCCGGCGGACATCATGGACGAGCGAGAGGACGTGCCACCGGATGTGGTCCAGCTCCTCTTCGAACTCCTCGCGAAACGACCGGAGGCCCGCCCACCGACCGCGGGTCTCGTCGCCGATCGGCTCGGCGCGGTCGTGGATGCGCTCGCCGCGGACGAGGGCCGCATTCACGTCGGCGACTACACCGCGTCGTTCTTTGAACGGGAGCGGCGTGCGCGGCGCGGCATGATCGAGAAGGCACTGGAACGGTCGCGTGCGCTTGACGACGCGAAAGACACGCTTGGCACCGCACGCGAGGGCGGGCGTGGGCGGACGTGGCACGTCAAAGGGGCCGCCATCAAAGCGACCATCGAATACATCCAGGCCTGCTACGGCGAAGAGGGGTTCGCTCGCGTGGTGGAGATCGCGAACGAGCGCGTTCAGGCTGCACTGGCGAAACCGGTGCTCGTCTCCAGCTGGTACGACGGCGAGGTGATGCTTGCGCTCACCGAAGCGGCGCAGCAGCTCTTCGCGGAACCGGAGGAAGTGCCCTTGGCGGTGCGCATCGGTGCGGCGAGCGCGGACTACGCGTTCGGCGACGGAGGGCCGTACGATGTGTTCCGGCGGCAAGGATTGCGTGAGGGGGTGGCGCCCTTCCTCGCGACGGCCGCCGAGATCTACCGCCTCTACTACGACGTCGGGGAGTGGTTCGTGGACGAGATCACCGAGACCGCCGCCGTGCTTCGCATCCGGGAGGGGCAGATTTTCCCGACCGCCATCGCCGACCGCATCTGTGGGTACTTGGAGCGCGGGCTCGAGCTGATCGGGTGCGAGGACGCCCACGTGATCGCCATGCCGGATGGGGACGACCTGCTGCTCAGCGCGCGGTGGCGGGTGTCCTAAAAGCCCCCAGGTCCAGGCCCAATCCCTGGCCGGAACCGCTCAAAAAGAGCCCTGTGGGGCGTGAGGGGCGTCACGGTCGCAAGAAGGGGGTTTGCCTCGCTGTCGATCGCAGGTATCGTCCCGCTTCTTCAACCACCAGCAGAGGGGTTCATCGATGCCGACTTGGCCCGAAGTTCAAGAATACGCGCGCTCCAAGTACAAGCTCGCGGAAGATAAGGATAACAGCTTCAAGCTGGTCTTCGAGTACCAGAACAAGCGGCTGCAAGCGGTCATCATCTCGAAGTTCGAGGCACTCAACCGTGAGTGGTGTGACTTCGCTTCCGCCTGTTGCAAGCTCAACCAGATGAACCCCGAGGTCGCCCTCCGGAAGAACTTCCAGTTCGCCGTTGGTGCACTCTGCCTCGACCGGGACATCTACATCGTGCGCTACAGCGTGCAGATGGCGACGATGGATATGGAAGAGTTCGAGCTTCCGCTTCACGTCGTGGCGAGCACCGCGGACAAGCTCGAGCAAGAGTTCGCCGCGTCCGACCAGTTCTGAGAGACGATCACCAATCGAAAACAGCGTCGACTTCGGTCGGCGCTTTTTTCGTTAACAGTCCCCAGCCAGACCTGCGAAACGCTTCGTTCCCACGGCACCACGCGTGCGATATGCTCCGCGCCCCACCGACAAGCGAGGATCCGCGATGAGTAGCTGGAGCAAAGAAGGCAAGGGCGGTTTTGGCAAGGATGGCGCAGCCACGGACGGCGACAAGCCTGCCGAGGCAGCCAAGCCGGCCGAGGCCAAGGCGGAAGCCAAGCCGGAGAAAAAAGAACTCAAGAAACCCGAAGGCTGGGAAGAGAAGAAGAAGTCGGGCGCGAAAGCGTGGTCCGATGGAGCGCGCTCGGACAACCCGGACAAACGCACCGTGCTCGCGCCGAGCGGAACCGGCATCGGAGACGGCAAGGTCTTCCACTTCCTGTTCGGGCTGAAGATCCACTCGCCGAACGACCGGCGCCTCTTCGGGGAAGCACGCGAGCACATCAACGACGACGTCGAGGAGCTCCGCAAGGTGGGCTACACCTGCGTGGTCGACGAAGAAGCGGTGCACGACGACTTCACGGGCGCCGTCTACGGAACCGCAGAGGGCGTGGAGGGACTCGTGCCGGCCGGTGTGTTCTGGCTCGCGCACGGACACGACGACGGCGCGATCGAGTGCAGCGATGGCGGCGCGGTTCAGCCGGCCGACATCGACTCGGACAAGGTCCACGCGGGGCTCAAGCTCGTAGTGTTCGCGGCTTGTTACACCGGCTCGTGCTCGCGTACTTGGCGCGCCGCGCTCGGTGGCGGACCGCTCGTGGTCGGGTGGGGTCGACCGGTGACGATCGATCGGGCGGTGGACTTCCTGACGCCGAAAGACGAGTCCGACACGGACCTCGACGATCTGCTGCGCCGTTACCTGTTGACGGACACTCCGGTGCCCGCGCCGCTCGAGATCCGGCATTCGCCGTTGGCCTCCGCTGCGGCGGCCGGACGCATGGGCGACCTGCCCAAACGGCTCGAGGGCGTCGTGTCGATCCTCCGTGCGAAGCAGCTCGCGAAGAAGGACGACGGCGGCGTCGACCTCGACGTTCCGCTCGGTGAGAAACGCTGGCACCGCGCCCGCGTCTTCCTCGTCGATGCATCCGAGCCGTTCTGTGAAGGCGAACTCGTGCTCGGCGTGGAGTGTGACGTGGGTGAGTTGAGCAGCGTGGTGAACAGCCAGATGTTGCTCAGTGGCATTCCCGCCAACCGCTACGCCCGGGCGACCTTGGTCGAGAGCGAAAAAGAGATGCCCAAGATCGTGACGCAGGGATTCCTCCCGCTTTCGCGCGTACGGGACATGGACGTCGCGGCCCTCATCTTCCAGGCATGTCAGTACGCCGACACCCTGGAGCACCGCATCTTCGGCGGCGACAGCGGCTGACGTCTTGGCTGCGCTCGCCCGTAGCGTTTCGATGGTGAATCTGTGACCCCGTTGATGATCGCGGGGGCCGTCTTGCTCTTCCTCGGCGCGCCCCTTTTTGCGGGCGTGCTGTTCGGCCATGGCGGTGTCCGCAAGTCCGCGCAGTTCCGCGTGCTCGGCGAGCTGATGCGGGGAGTGCACGGCAGCCTGCCCCGCGCACTCCTGATGCTCTCGTTTCTTCTGATCGTCGTCGGAAGCTGCGTGACTTTCGCAGCGGTCGGTGCGGGTGACCGGGCCCGCGCGAAGCACTGCGAAGCGACCTGCACCGAAGCGGGCTACTCGACCGCCCGCATCGGTCCCAACTCCGACCGGGTCCAGTCCGACCGAACCACGTGGTTCGTCGCCTGCATCTGCGAAGAACCCGGCCGCGAACCACTCGAGAGCCGCGCCGTCACACCCGCCCCATAGGTTCCGATGGGTTCCGGTCCCGCGATGGGTTCCGGTCCCGCGACCACGGGCCAAGCTCCTACTCGGGGCGGTGGGTTTCCATCCACGCGGTGTAGCTGCCGAGGTAGCCGATCGCCTTCCACCGTGCTTCGACCAGCGCATCGATCGCGGGGGCATCCGCGGCACGCTCGGCCGCCGCGTCGATCGCCGGCTCGGCCACCGCCCGGGCCGCAGCGTGCACTTCGTCCATGAGCGCCGCCGCTTCTCGCAGATGGCCCGACAAGAGCAGCTGGGTGATCTCCCGCGCGTTGGCGCGGCTGTCCTTGATGTTGCCTTTGCCGGTGAGCACGTTGCCGAGTCCGAAGACGCCTTCCAGGCCACGGATCTCCCCGGTGTTCCAGTCCGCGTAGTCGTACAGCTCCCCCTTCATCGGGATGCCTGGGATCGGGACCGGGACCGACCCGATCGAACCCACGACCAGCGGCGTGCGGATGGTCGCCACCTCGTCGGTGACCTTCACCCGGCCGTCGACGACCTCGGTGCGGGCCATCTGCAGGCCGGTCAGATGGCCGCCTTCCACGACCGCGCCCACCGGAGTGCTCAGGGGCGCGAAGTCCACGCAGTAGCGCTCCATCACCCGCTGCATGATCTTCACCCGAGCCCCGCGCACTTTGGCCTGCTGCGCTTCGGTGGCCCCCTCCGGCGCGGAAGCGAGCGGCATCGCGTCCATGGTGCGGCGGTAGTGAAGCGTCGGCTTCTCGACGCCGAGGTCCGCGACCTCCACGCCCGCTTCACTGCAGAAGCGTGGGATGCCTTTGTGCTCGAGGTCGACCACATCCACCTCGATGCCCTTGGCCCGCAGCGCGCGCGCGTGGGTCTCGAGCGAGAGGATCTTCACCACGTCGATCGAGGCCAGCCCGCCGCCGACCACGAGCGCGCCTTCGGGCAAGACCCACTGCTCCGCGCCGGTTTCGTGGCTGTGGTTGAACCAGCCGACGAGCGGGTTCTGATAGAGCAGCCCGCGGCCGACGAGGTCCGCTTCGTTCTCGATCGGGAGCGGCCGGTCCCGCCAAGCGCCGCTCGCGAAGATCAGCGCGCTGAAGCCAGCGCTGCGCAGTTCTTCGAAACTGAGATCGGTGCCGATCCGGGTTCGCGGCACGAAACGCACGAGCGGATGCGAGAGGTTCTCGTCGATCTTCGCGTACTCCTTGGTGCGGAGTTTGTCGTGCCAGCGCGGCAGACCATCTTCGATCTTCCCGTAGGGCCGGTCGCCCTGTTCGAAGACGACGGCGGAGATCCCGCGTTCCGCGCAGAGCACCGCGGCCTCGGATCCCGCAACCGCTCCCCCGACGATCGCTACGACATGCTGCATGATTCCCCTCGTCCCCCGACGGTCGTTCAGGCGGTCGCGCCACCCGCTCGGGCGACCACGACCAGCGCGGCCGAGTCATCGTCCCATGCGCTCTGGTCGAAGTCTCCCTGAAGTGCGAGAAGCTCGAGGTCTGCGTCGGCCAGGAGCCCTTCGACTTGAGACGCCAGCAAGTAGCGTTGCGGGATGCAGGCCTCGATGGTGCCCGGCACCGGCGCCAAGCTCCGTGCCTGGTGGCCGTCCGGCACGTGGGTGTAGACCGCGTCGATGCGCTGCTGCGCACGGTCCCAGCGGCTGCGTTCGTAGACGCGCCAGCTCTCTCCGAGCGCACTCACCGTCTTGACGTACGACGACTCGTCCCACGCGCCATCGCCATCGCCCGCGTGGTGGAACGCCTCTGCGTTGTACCCGTCGAAGACGACGAGCCCGTCGGGCGCGAGGTGCTGCCGGGCCAGACGGAGGGTTCGGACCACGTCTTCGCGGGAGAGCAGGCAGTAGATGCCGTTGTACGGAATGACCACTCGGTCGAAGCGCGCCTCGGTCGAGAAGGTGCGCATGTCGGCGACTTCGAATCGGCCGGTCGGCACCGCCTTGCGTGCAAGCGCGACCATGTCGGGGTCGCTGTCGACACCGGTCACCTTCAGTCCGTCGTCACTCAGCGCGCGTGCGATGCGGCCGAACCCGCAGCCGAGTTCGAGGACGTCGCGGGCCCCAGCGCACGCCAGTCGGTAGTAGCGGCGGTCGCCGTCGTTGCCTCGGTGCACCGCGGCGTAGAGCTTGGCGGGGTACGACGCCGGTACGGGCGGTGCGCTCGTGGTCAGCGCGTCGGGACGCGATTCGCGGTTGGGGTCGGAGATGTTCATAGGAATCGGTCGGTGCCGGACACACCGTCTGCGGACGGGTCGTCCCCAAAGCGATAGCGCGGGTCGAGCAATCCGTCGATGGCGGTCATCACACGATCGACGAGCGCCTGAAACTGTGGACGGTGGGTGTGTTCGTCCGGTGGGTGGAAGGGGGTGAACCCATCCACCTGCACATCGGCGTAGTCCGCGGGGCGGATCGGGTGGCCAAACCGGTAGGTCACTTCGCCGCCCCGGGCGAGCGGGTTGCCGCCTGGGTAGAGGACTTCAGAGCCGTTGCAGCCAATCGGCACGATGGTTTTTCGGTACTTCATCGCGATCTGCGCGATGCCGATGCGCCCGGCACTGAGCCGAATCGATCGGGTGCCTTGCGGGAAGATCAACAGATCGAGCCCGTTTTCGAAGACCTCGTCGTGCAGCTCGACGAACCGCCGCATCATTACGGCGAACAGTTCGTTGATGGCTTCTGCCCACGATTCGCGGGCCGGATCGAACGCCCGCCCGAGCATGTCCCGTGGCGTGGTGTGCAGCGCGCGCGGGAGAATCGAATCGGTGGCCTGTTGCCCGCGAGACGCCGCGTCGATGGCGTCGCGCATCGCGGTGTACTCCTCGTCCGACGGTCGCCGCCCGATCGTCCGGGTGAAGTCCTTGGCGATCAGGTACCCGCGCGAGACGGTCGGGAGGTTGTTGGTCAGTTCCATGAACTTCCCGACCCCCTGGCTCTCGTAGTACTTCCCCTTCACCCAGGTCGCGGTGTAGCGGTCGTGCTTCCGGAACAAACGATACTGAAACGGCCAGTAGTTGAACCGGTCCGTGTGGTTCATCGCGTAGATGACCGGCTCGTCCGGCACGCGATCGAAGTCCTCGAATCGAATCTTCACGCGCCGACCGGGGAGGTTGTAGGTCGGCCACAACCACCCCATCGCCACGGCCCGCTGAATGGTTGGGCGCGAACTCAACCGAATCCGCTGCAGGCGGGCGATGTCGAGCATGCCCAAACGCTGGGCGTTTCCGCCCGACGCGTCAACGTGTTTCCCAGAAACCTCGCGAGAGGTCGCGAGGCGAGCCTGGCGCGCTGCGGGCATGAACAGGGGCAAGCGTGCGATTTCTGCGTATACTCCGAGCCTATCGGAGGGGTTTTCTTGCGCACTACAGCCGCGTCTTCACGTGTTTTCTTGTCTCTTGGTCTGGTGTTCGTGCTCGCATGTGGCGACGACGACGCGTCGGGGCCCGAGTGCGTCGTCGCGACGGACTGCGCGACCGGCGAGCGGTGCACGGATGGGACGTGTGTCCCGGCCGAGTGCGACGACGGAATCCGGAACGGCGACGAGACCGACCTGGACTGCGGGGGGAGCTGTCTGGCGTGTGTCGAGGGGCAGGAGTGCGCGATGGGGCCGGACTGCATGAGCGGGCTCTGTGTGGACGGTCGCTGCGGCGGCGCGGGCTGCGCCGATGGAACGCGCAGTGGTTCGGAGACCGATGTCGACTGCGGCGGTCCGGACTGCGGCGCTTGCGCCGACGGCCTGTCCTGTGACAGCCGCACCGACTGCGCGAGCGGCGTCTGCGATGCGGGCACCTGCGCCACCGCGTCCTGCGCGGACGGTGTCCAGAACGGGACCGAATCGGACGTCGACTGTGGTGGCCCCTGCGATGGTTGTTCGGTCGACGCGATGTGCATGGGCGGCACCGATTGCGCGAGCGGCGTGTGTCAGGACAGCATTTGCGTGCTCGCCTCCTGCGGCGACGGAACCCAGAACGGCGACGAGACCGCGACCGATTGCGGTGGGCCCGACTGCGGCGCGTGCGGTGTGGGCCTGGCGTGCGAGGTCCCCGACGATTGCGAGAGTCGGATCTGTGAAGGCAGCGTCTGCGCCGCGCCCTCCTGTTCCGACAGCATCCGCAACGGGGACGAGAGCGACATCGATTGCGGTGGGTCGTGTCCCGTGTGCTCGGATGGATCCAACTGCGACGCACCGACCGACTGCGGCAGTGGGGTCTGCAGCCTCGCGGTCTGTGTGAGCGCGAGTTGTGCCGATGGGCGTCAGAACGGCGACGAGTCCGATGTCGACTGTGGCGGCAGCTGCAGCGTCTGTCCGGTCGATCGCGCGTGCGGCGTGGCCGCGGACTGCGCGAGCGGGGTGTGCGACGTGGTCTGTCAAACGGCGACTTGCACCGACGCGGTGCAGAACGGGGGAGAGACCGACGTGGACTGCGGTGGTCGCTGCGACCCCTGCGACGACGCCGAGGGCTGCGATGTCGGTGCCGACTGCCGCAGTGGCGTGTGTGCCGCGGACGTCTGCGTGGCCTCGGGCTGCGGGGACCGCGTGCGCAACGGAGACGAGACCGACGTGGACTGCGGCGGCAGCTGCGCCGATTGTTCGGTGGGCCAACGCTGCGGCGAAGGCATGGATTGCGTGACCACGGTCTGCACCGATGGGTTCTGCGCGAGCCCGTCGTGCGCTGATGGGGAACGCAACGGCGCGGAGACCGACGTGGACTGCGGCGGCGGCCGATGCGACCCGTGCGGACTCGGCGACATGTGTGTGCTGGGTGGCGATTGTTCGACCGGGACGTGCGTGGGTCTCGTCTGCGCGATGGCCGCGTGTACGGACGGCGTGCGCAACGGCGACGAGTCCGATGTCGATTGCGGCGGCAGCTGCGGCGCCTGCGCGGTGGGTCAGCGCTGTGGCGGCGGCACCGACTGCGTCGAGTCGGTCTGCAGCGGCGGATTCTGTGTGGCCGCAACCTGCAGCGACGGAGCCCAGAACGGTGGCGAGACGGACGTGGACTGTGGCGGCACGCGCTGCGGCACGTGCGGGCTCGGCGAGGGCTGCGCGGTGGGTGGCGACTGCAGCACCTCGGTGTGCAGCATCGACGGCATGTGTGTGGCGGCCGGCTGCGGCGACGGCGTGCGGAACGGCGACGAGACCGACGTCGACTGTGGCGGCAGCTGTGGTGTGTGTGGGGTCGGGCAGCGCTGCGGCGACGGCATGGACTGCATCTCGGCCGTGTGCACCGGCGGGTTCTGTGCGTCGCCCGCCTGTGACGACGGAGTCCGCAACGGAAGTGAGACCGACACCGATTGCGGCGGCGGTTGCGATGCGTGTTCGCTCGGCGCCGGATGTGAGCGCGGCAGCGACTGCGTCACCGGAGCGTGCACCGCGATGATGTGCTCCGCGAGCTGCACCGATGGCGTCATGAACGGCGCCGAGACCGGCGTCGACTGCGGCGGCGGCTGCATGGGATGCGCGGACGGTGGCGCCTGTGGCGGGGCGGCCGACTGCGCGAGCAGCGTCTGCAGCGGCATGATCTGCCAGACCCCGACGTGTTCGGACGGTGTGACGAACGGCGACGAGACCGACGACGATTGCGGTGGTGGCACCTGTGCCGACTGCGGCGTGGGCGACATGTGTGTCGGCGGGACCGACTGCACGAGCGGCGTGTGCATGGGCATGACGTGCGCGGCGCCGAGCTGCACCGACGGAGTGCTCAACGGCGACGAGACCGACAACGACTGTGGCGGCAGCTGCTCCGCGTGTATGCCCGGCGACGCGTGCGGCATCGGCGCGGACTGCGACAGCGGCGTCTGCACCGGCATGGTCTGCCAGGGCCCCTCGTGTTCCGACGGGATCATGAACGGGACCGAGACCGACACCGACTGCGGCAGCAGCTGCCCCGGCTGTGCACGCGGCGACATGTGCGTGGGTGCGGGCGACTGCGCCACCGACGGCTGCGTGGGCAACACCTGCGTCATCGGACCGACGGCGGCGTTCACGGTCACACCGACGAGTGGCACGACGCCAGTCATGGTCACGGTGTCGAGCATGGCCACCGCGGGAGACGCGGCGATCACGCAGACGCACTACGACTTCGGCGAGGGCGGCGGGTTCGCGGCGGCGACCGCGCACACGTACACCGACGCGGGCACGTACACGGTCCGGCAGCGGGTCACGGACGCCAATGGGTTCACGGACATCGCGATGGACATGGTGGTCACCACCGCCCCGGGCACCTTCCATTGCGAGCTCAGCCGCACCGACAAGAGCCCGGACACGGACCTCGTCGTCAGCGCGGACGGCCAATCGATCGAGTGGAACTCTTTGAACGCATCGGGCGTGCGCTCCGACTGCTCCGTCGCGAGCGGTGGGACCGAGGTCTACTACTTCGAAGGCACCATCCGTCCGCACGACTGCGACGCAACCGAAGCGCCCGAAGGGTGTGTGAACACGCCGCTCGGGTTGATGAACATCGGCGTTGGCGGAACCACGATCGCCTTCCACTCGTTCCCGGGCCAAGACGGAGACGGTTTCTCCACCGACACCGGGGGGTCCTACTTCTACAACGGCGGGTACCTCGGCGGCTTCGATCGCTACTCCACCGACACCTACGGGTTCGTCGTCGACTACCGCGGCGCGAACCCGATCGTGCATATGATCGTCGACAACTACGGAACGCCCATCGTGGAAGCCAGCGTGACGATGAACATGATGACGGCGCCGCTGCACGTGATGTTGACGGGCGCCCGCCGCAAGGTCGGTCCGGAGGCGTCGATCAACTTCGGCAACGACACGACCAACCGGCCGTTCTACTACGACCCGGAGGCGATCCTGCGGGCCGACGATCCGAGCGCTTCGGACCCGCTGGAGGAGGTGGCCGACAACCTCGTGCTGGGCTTCGGCGACACCGGCATGGGCACGCTGAACACGCGGCCGACGCTGAGTGTGAGCTCCGACCAGTCCATCGCGCTCGGCTCTCCGGTGACCGTCACCGCGACCGCCTCCGACGCCGAGGACGGAACGCTGACCTCCATGATTCAGTGGGAGGACATGGCGACCGTGTACAACGAGCGGGTCTCCGGCTCAGGGGGATCGTTCACCGTGACCCCCACCCAGCTCGGTCTGCATCCGCTTCGGGCGACCATCACCGATTCGGACGGCGGACGCCGACAGGCGATCGTGCTCGTCACCGTGACCGGCACGCTTCCGCAGTTCGATCCGGTCGAGCTCGATCTCACCGACCCGAACCGCGGGGCCGGCATCGTGCTCAGCGGCGACGCGCGCAGCGCGCAGTGGGTGGCCGTCGACAAGATGGGCATCCGCGCCAACCAAGGGCTCTACGGCGAGTTCTGGTACTACGAGCTCACCCGCCTCGGGGGCACCGTGAACCAGGGCGGCGGCGTCGCGATCTGGGACGGGGACCTCAACCCCTACAGCGCCGACAACGTCCCGCCCAGCATCTCGATCAACACGAGCGGCGGCATGTGGCAGAACATCATCTACATCACCCCGTACACCAACATGAGCGCCACCTTCGGGTTCGCCGTCGACTACCGAGGGGTGAACCCGATCGTATACGTCATCGTGGACAATGGGACGACCAGCGAAGTCGTCGACCAGTGGGAGATGTACGACGCATTCACGCCCGTCCACCCGCTGCTCTACGGCAACCCGACCGGCTCGGGCACCTTCGACGAGCGGGCCAACTTCGGGACGGATGCCTTCGTCCTCGACCCCTGCGCCGCGCTCACCGCTTGGGGCGCGAGCCCGAGCGGCGTGCTCGAGCAGGGCTGGGGCGACGCCAACACCGGGGCAGGCACCCTCTGCCCATAGGGGTCGACCGCCCCAATATTGCTGGTCTCTCGCGGGGTTCCTGCGGGCCCAGACGCCTTCGGCTTTCTTGGGGCCCTGGGAAACGGCTCTGAAGCAGAGCCTCCCTCGCGAGAGACGATATTCTTGGGGGCACAGCCCCCAAACCCCGTCCCGGTGACACGGCTTGCTCGCTTCGCTCGGCTTCGCCGCGTCGAATATCCCAGGAACACATCGGGGCCGGCGATTAGCGCCGGTTCGATGATCTGCTATCTCCCGTCCCGGGCGGTGGCAAGTGCACCCGTCCGGCATTAGGGTGCCCGCGGCTTCAGCTTTTGAAGTCGACTCCACACCCCCAGAAACGAATAGAGGAATTTTGGCGACCAGGAAGCGAAGGCCCCCCAGGCGGGGCGGCGGCAAGAAGAAAAAACGCCGCGATTTCACCCAGATGGAGAAGCGTGATGACCACATCAAACTTGATGGCACGGTGATCAACGTCTTCGCTGGCGGACAGTTCGAGATCGAGACGGACAACGGTGCCAAGGTGCGGGCCCAGCTCTGCGGCCGCATGCGCAAGTTCCGCATCCGCGTCATTCTCGGCGATCGCGTGACGGTGGCCTTGAGCCCCTACGATCTCAGCCACGGCATGATCGTCTTCCGAGCCAAATAGTACTTCCTCGACCTCCGGGCGTCGTCGCCCGAGGTCCTCGCCAAGCAGCCGCCCACATGCCTTGTGGAGCGGCTGTTCGTGTTCCGTCGCCCGGGACTTACTGAACGGCGTAGACGACGAGCGTGTCCTGCCGCCCGCGTCGCGCTCGAACCCGTTCTTCCGACAGCCCGAACCGGGCTCGGGCTTCTTGCACGATCGCGTTGCGGCGGCCTTCGTTCTGGCTCGAGCGCAGTTCGATCCCCGACCGGGGGAAGAGACCCGCGAGCCAGCCGATCCGATGCACGACGTCGGCCCGCTCCTCGGCGCTGAGCCGATGGCTGAGCAGGACGTGGGTGTCGAACGAGGGCGCACTTCGACTGGGCGCTTCCGGACGCGCCGAGCTCGCGCGGACCGCCGCTGCGACCACCCGGGTGTCGAGCGGCACGGACTCCGGCGCTGGCGTCGCGAGCACGCCGGTGGTGCGCCAGACCCGCCAGGTCTCGCCGAACAGGCTGCCGATCGTCACCGAGTCCCTCCCGGAGAGTCCGAACGCCGCCGCGTTCTGCGCGAGGTCCGCGATCTCGACCTGTCCGAGCCTTTGAAGCAACGAGACCGGGTCCGCGCTGGTCTCGCCTGCGATCGTGCGGGCGCCGCCGGGTACGTCCGAGCGCAGCGTGGAGACCCCTTCGAACCAGACCTTCATCCAGCGGGCCAAGACACCACGCTCCGCCTCGCCTTCGACCATCGCTTCCGGTGCGACGAAGACCCACGGAATCAGCGTGGACGCATCCGCGGTGGTCGCGACCAGCCTCGACGCGTTGCCTTCGGTGCTGCCCCCGCGGTCCACCGAGAGGTACTCGCTCACGCAGTTGTTCTCAGCCACTGTGATGGCGTCGAGTCCGGTTCCGGAGAGTTCGAGCAGGTAGAGGGAGAGGAAGGTGGCGGGGCCGCTGCGTGGTCCGCACAGGCGCACGTTCCCGCGCCTTCGTTCGGCCAGGCTGTCCCGGGACGGACCGTAGAACGCGTCCCGTCCGCTGGACCAGGCGGCGACACCGACGATGCGCGGGTCGAGCGCCTTGAGCCGTTCGTACGACGCGACGAAGGTGGGGAGCGGCAAGACGATGAGGTGGGCGCCATCTTCGGCATCGCCACCGAGCGCCAGCGCGCGTTCCACCGCTGAGGCGTCGTCTGAAGCGCGAAAGGTTGCCGAGAGACCCGCGGCGGTGAACCGACTCTCCGGGCCGCCTTCGCGGCCGCCGTTGGCGAGGATGCCGGGGGCGAGCGAATCGGCGCCGAGACCCACGACGCGAAGCTGGGTGAGTTCCACCGGGGCGCCGGCATCCACGGGCGGGCCGCCGTCGACCCCAGGGGGCACCGGCGTGTCGGTACCGGCGACCTCGGTCGTGTCGGTCGCTTCGCCGCCTTCGCCGTCCGCCTCGCGTTCGGCGACTTCGGCAGCCGCGGCGACGGCGCTCAGATCGGGCACGGTCGCCCCGTCGAGGCGCAGGTACGCGAAGAAGCCCAGTCCGCCGAGGAGCGCCGGGAGCAGCACGAGCATGAGCCGCTGGCGTTTGTTCACGCGCGCCTCCGCTTCACCATGTGCCGAGCCCATCGATGGGACCGCCGCCCGCGGACCGGCGGTCGGGGTACTCCTCTTTGATCTGCTCCTTCAACACGTCGACCGGGATGGCGAGGTTGAGGTTCTGCGCCATGCCCATGCCGACCACCATGGTGGTGACCCCGACGACCTGTCCGCGCAGGTTGAAGAGCGGCCCGCCAGAGTTGCCGGGCGACACCGGCGTGGACATCTGGATCATCTGTCGGCCCCGGTACATGCGTCGAGCCGAGACCAGCCCGTCGGTCAGGGTGTGCTCGAGGCCGAGTGGGTTGCCGATGGAGACCGCGCGTTCTCCGACCCGGACCGCCTCAGAGTCTCCGAGCAGCACGGGTTGCAGCGCCGCGCGCGTTTGCACCCGCAGGAGCGCGAGGTCGAGATCGTCGTCCTCCATCAAGACCTCCACCCGGTCTGCCCAGGTCCCGTCGACGAACTTGACGCCGATGCGCGTCGCGCCGCGGACGACGTGCTGGTTGGTCGCGATGGTGCCCATCCGATCGAGCACGAACCCGGTGCCCCCGGAACCGCTGATCGCGATCGTCACCACACTCGGAGACCAGGTCGAGAACAGCTCGGCCGGGGAGAGATCTTCGTCCGCCACCTCGGGCGGCGGCCCGGCATCGGGTGTCGGCGCATCGGCCGGGGGTGCATCCGTCGCCACCCCAGCGTCGACGGAGGGCTCGTCGGACGCGTCTTCGGAGGGCGCTTCGTCCTCGGTGGGTTCGGAGCCGAGCGCGACGGTCCACGCGCCGAGGTTCGGCACGCCGTCCTCCGCGAGACGCATGCCTTCGGCGAACATCCAGGGACCCGTGATCCCATGGGCCGGACCGATCGCCAGGAGCGGCACCAGCAGCCAGAACACCGCCATCACGTCGGTGGGGATGCCGCGGCCGGCTTGGGGGTCGCCGTCCGGGAGCAGTCGATCGGCGAGCAGGAGCGGCAGTCCGAGCGCCACCACGAGCGCACCGCCGAGGCGCGCCCAGCCGCTGTCGGTGAACGCCCCGACGATCGACATCAGCACCACGACGCACAAGGGCAGACCCACCGCCATGGCGACGGCCTTCAGCACCCCGTACCCAATCACTCCCCGCGACGTCGCCATCCTCGCCGACCGTACTATATCTCCTGCCACCACGGGCCTGGCTCGCTTCGCGAGACTGGCGGCCCTGCGGCCTGCGCAGGTGCACTGGTCGGTACCAAGTCTCCTGCCACCACGGGCCTGGCTCGCTTCGCGAGACTGGCGGCTCAGCGGTTGAGCTTCACCCGGAGGTCGCGGGCCACCTTGCCGAGGCGGTGGTAGAAGGGCGTCTTGGAGGTCTGGTCCTTCGGTGCGTAGGCGTCGGTGACGTAGGGCACGTACATCGTGCGGCGCAGGCTGCGCGGACCGGTGTAGGGCGAGCGCTCGACGCGGTGCCAGGTGCGGCCGTCGTGCACGGTCAAGTCGCCGGGCTCCGTCTCGACCGCGATCTCGTCTGGGTCCACGTCGTGGGAGACGAAGTACGGCTTGCGGGTGAGCATGTCCCAGAAGCCCTGACGGTGGCTCCCCGGGATGATGCGCAGTCCGCCGTCCGACTTCTTGATGCGATCGAAGTGCATGCCGACGTTGAGCATCGGTCCGGGAACTTCGCGGTTGATGAACAGGTCGCGAAGACCGTCCGTGTGCCAACCGAGGCGCGGGTAGGCCGAGCCCGGCACGTTGAGGTTCCGGTTGAAGACGAGGCCGTCCTTCTCGTGGTCGCCGACGCGGGTCTCGGTGCCGACCAGGCTCCGGATCGGCGCGAACCGCTCGTCCCGCACGAACTTGTACATGTAGTCGCTGAACAGCGAGGTGAACGCGAAGCGCTGGATGAACGGCTTCCCGTCCGCGTCCTTGCCGACGAAGACCGGGATGCCGTGCACCTCGGTGCGGCCCTCTTGCAGCCACTGGGTCTGCATGTCGTCGATCTCGCTGAGGATGCGCGCGACTTCGTCTTTCGTGGCGACGCCGCCGAACACCAGGTAGCCGTGTTCGTCGAGGAAGGCCTGCTGCACGGGCGTGATCCGATCGCCGAGCGTGAAGCGCGTGCTCAGCGGCAGCGAGAGCGCCTCGCGTCGATCGGTCTCGGTCACGACAGCGGCCGGAGGACTTTGGAGAAGTTCCATCGTGGCAGGGGAGGGCACGGGCGCGCTGCTGCGGTGGGTCGCGGTCATCATGGTGGCGGGTTCTTTCTGGCGGTTCGGGCGCGACCAGGTCGCGCGGAGTCGGGGTTGGGGTCAGGCGTGGGCGCGGGCCTCGGGGAAACCGAGGGTCGCGAAGAGTTGTTCGACGAGGTGGTCTTCCACGAGCACCAGCGCGGCTTCGGTCGACTTCGCACCGGTGACGAGCATGAGTTCGTGGTCGTCGGCGATGGCGTAGCGGCCGTTGAGAAAGACGTGGGACTGAAGCGGCAGGCGGAGCGCGGACGGTTCGGCGCCGAGCAGAGGGGCCAGGATCTTGGACGCTTGGTCGAGGAAGGGGAGCAAGAACTCGTCGACCCGCCCGGTGTCGAGCGCGCCGGTCGCGACGACTTGCCGCATCATCAATCGCATGGCGCGCTGGCGGGCGCGGGCGAAGCGGAATCCGACCCGGATGGCGCCTGCGACGACTTCGCGCAGACCCTCGCCGGCGGTCTTGCCGAGCTGCTCTGCGATCTCTGCCCGGAGTGTGCCGAGCTCGACGTACATGGCGTCCACACACGCTTGGTAGAGTTCATCCTTCGAGCCGAAGTAGTGGTGGACCATGCCGACGCTGACGTCTGCACCCTTGGCCACCTGGCGGACCGAGGCCTGCGGCCCGGTCTCCGAGAAGAGGAGGGTCGCGCTCTCGAGGATACGCAGTCGGGTCTCTTCAGCGTTCGCGTTCACGGGCCTGGCCATGCCCACTCTGTAACTAATCAAACGTTTGATTACAACTGTGTGGGGTGAGAAAACTCTCCTTTGTCCGGCATTTGACACTCGGTGTCATGTAGCTTCGCGCCATGGAGACCCAAACGACGCCGGGCCGGCGTGAGCGGCGCAAGTCGGCGACCCGAGCTGCGTTGATCGAGGCCGCCTACGAGTTGTTCGCAGCCGATGGATTCGGCGCGACCACGATGGACGACATCGCCGAACGGGCAGACGTCTCCCGCCGCACCGCGTTCCGCTACTTCCCGACCAAGGAGGCCCTGATCTTCCCGGAGCGCGACGACCGCCTGGTGGCCTTTGAGCAGCTGCTCGAGCCACGACCGAACGAGTCGGCCTTCGAGACGGTTCGGCGGGCGTGCCTGGCGATGTCCGACGGCTACGGCCGCGACCGCAAGCGTCTGATGATCCAGTGGTCGATCATCCAGAGCGAACCCTCGCTCATGGGACGCGAGCTTCAGCTCGACCGGGCGTACGAGCAGGCGCTCGAGCAGGCGTTCCAGCGCGACGAGCCGAACACCGCCGTCGGTCGCAGGCGGGCGGCGCTCTTGGCAGGGTCCATTCTCGGCATGGTGCGCGTGGTGCTTCGGAGTTGGCTCGAAGGTGGCGCGCAAGCGGATCTGGCGCAGCTCGGTCGCGAAGCGTTCGACCTGCTCAGCCCCCAATTCGATCCGTAGCGATCACCGGCCAACGGCTCTCGATCACCGCCACGCGAGGCGGGTCATCTTCGGCCCGTAGCGGGGCGCGTGTTGCCCCGACGCGTGCAGCAACAAGAGCACCCGGTGCCGCACCGGGCGGAAGGGTTCGAGCAGTTCGATCATACGCGCGTCGTCGGCGCGTTCTTCGCCCGCCAACATCCACGCGACGAGGTTCGGCAAGTGGTAGTCGCCGGGCACGAGCGCGTCCTCGTCGCCGAGCGCGGCGTTCAGCACCCCGACGGTCCACGGACCGATGCCGCGCAGCGATTGAAGCGCCGTGGTGGCTTGCGCGGGCGGCTGTTCGCGCAGCGCCCAGAACCGGCGACCGCGTTTGGACACGGTCCGGATGATCTCGGCTCGTTTGCGTTCGATTCGGCATGGGTGCAGCTCGAAGTACGCGAGCTTCGCAAGCGTCTGCGCGGTGGGCAGCAGTCGCAGGGCGGGCCCCTCGTCGGGTCCGGGCGCGTCGCACCCGAAGCGTTGGGCCAGCGCCCGTTTCGCGTGGGCGGCGTCGGGGGCGGTGACCTTCTGACCGAGGATGGTCTGCACGGTGTCGGCGTGCAGATCGAAGGTGCGTCCGATGCGGATCCCATCGAAGCGTCGCGCGAGTTCGGTGATGGTGGGGTGCACGTCGGGCGTCGGGATCCACGGCCGGTCGAGTCCGAGCCAAGCCGGCGTGCGGGCCAGCACCCACGAGGCGCCGTCTCCCCACGCGTCGGCCGACACGCTTTGATCGCGCTTCCGAACGCGGACGGTCGCGGACCCTTCGGGTGTCCAGGTCGCCCGCCAGTGGGTGCCGCCCTCGGCGCCGGCTTCGGTATGCCGGGTCGGGTCGCCCGCGAGCACGGCGCCGCCGAGCGTGTGCTTGAGCTCGAGCGGACCGTCGAAGGCGATCACGCGCGACGCGTGGCTCACAGCACCCGGCTCACAGCCCTGGGTTGAAAGCGCACGGGTTGAAAGCGCACGGGCTCAAGGCGCACGGGTTCACGGCAGCGGGACGAGGCGTTCGAACGCGGGCGCGAGACCCACGACGAAGGTGCGGGTCGGTTCCTCGTCCGGGTCCACGGTCGACAGCGTGAAGTAGAGCCGGGTGCGCCCTTCGTCGTCGAGGAACGGCATCGGTGCGCCGCCGAACTCGTCGCCCGGCCAGACCGCGTCGCTGAGTCGTTCGAAACGTGTGAGGTCGTCCGCCGCCGCCGCGGCCACCGTCACCAACTGGGTGTCGTCGTCGAGCCGGACCTCGAAGTACACCCGCAGCACCCGGCGACCCGAGGGCATGGTCGCGTAGACGGCGCCCGGCCGATGGTGGCTGACCTCGCCCGCTTCAAACGGGGTCTCGGGGTCCATGAGCGGCACGGCTGCATCTTCGCTGAACGCGAGCCCGTCGCTGGAGCTCATCGAACGCAGCACGCCCGCGGCCTCGTAGAAGAGGAGGAACGAACCGTCGTCCGCGACGACGACGCTGGGCGAACGTGCGCCGGCCACGGGACCCGCAATGGGTCCGGCGACCTTCGTCAGCGCACCGCCGGCCGGTCCTTCTGCGATCCCGAGGCCGCCCTCGGCGGCGTAGTAGACCCGGTGGGTTCCGTCGGCGAGCACGACCGCCCAGGGGTCGAACACCGCGTCGCCTTCCCAGGCCTCGGAGGCTTGCAACACGACCTCGCCGGTCGCCGCCCCAAACGTGTTCGCGTTCGCGGCACTTCGGCGGATGGTGCGCGGTTCGAAGCGCGCCCAGTCGACCTCGTAGGCTGCGAGCGCGGGGTCCCGTTCGGGCGGTGCGGCCAAGGGTTCGGCGTGCACGTGGAATACGAACCCCTCGACGAACATGCCGCCGCCGGTCGCGCCGGTCGCGTCCATCACCCGGCCGAGCGGCTCGCCCTCGAGCCCCGTCTCGA
Source organism: Deltaproteobacteria bacterium (assembly GCA_034670305.1). Taxonomy (GTDB): domain Bacteria; phylum Myxococcota_A; class Polyangia; order Polyangiales; family Houyiibacteriaceae; genus JAXMNT01. Next base: position 26,618 of record JAXMNT010000013.1, on the reverse strand, counting down.
CCGCGTCGAGCAATCGAAACGGGCCGACGCCGCTGGTCTGCACCGGGTCGGGGAAGTCCGCGTCGGCGCCGAGCGTCGCGCAACTCATAACGAGCGCGCACTGCAGCGCCCATGCGCCCTGCCGCCAAAGGCCCCCGGTGGTTCGAACCGCAGTCATTCGAACGAGATCTCCACGCCGACCCCGGCCCCGAAGATGCGCCCACCGGCCACGTAGTCGCCGACGGCGTCCACGAGCGAGTCCTTCTCGTGGGTGCGTTCGACCAGCTGCGAGTAGAGGAAGTAGGCGTCGAAGCCGATGTGGCCCGGCAGCGTCGGTTCGAGATCGGTGAACCGGATGCCGAAGCCGAGCGTGGTCGTATGTCGGTCGGCGTCCACGAAGTTGGTGATGCCGCGCTGGGTCGGGAAGGGCGAGTTCTCGTAGACATAGCCGACCCGCAGGTCGAGTTCGATCGCCTCGGTCTTCACGGCCGTGTACTCGATGCCGATGCGCGGCACGAAGGTGTCGTGCAGTTCGAGGTCGATCGCGCTGCGGCCCCCGATCTCGCCGGGGACTTCGACGATGGCCGGGTCGAGCGTGAGAATGATCTGTTCGGTGGGGATCAAGCTCGGGTGTTTCGACCAGTCGAACCAAGTGAGTTCGAGTCCGATGCGCAGACGATCGGTCGGGCGGAACGCGGTGCTGATCGAGATCTGCTGTGGCCCAAAGAGGCTCGTAGAGAACGTGTCGAGCGAGAAGATCAGGTCCGCGATGCGCGCGACCCGCACATCCGCGGTGGCGATGATGCGGTTGGCCAGCGTGTACTCGCCCCGGTAGGTGACGCCGAACGAGAACATCTCGTGCGGGTGCAGCTGGAGGCCCGCTTGGAAGTAACGGATGGAGGTCAGGTCGCCCTTGAACTGGTGTTCGAGGCGCGACGCCCCCTCCGGGTCGGTCAGCGAGAGATCGCCGCGGATGTCGAGCGTCAGCTCGGACGGCGCCTGGAACGCGATGCCGATGCCCAAGCTGAGCCAGTCGACGGGGCTGAACGCGAGATGCGACGCCAAGAAGACGCGGTGGCTCCGGGTGTCGAAGAGCTCCCACCGCGGACGCTCCACGATCGTCGACCGCGTGCGGGCGAGCCGCTGGTCGGGCAACACGAGCCCGAGCCCGAAGGCGAACGTGACGCCTTCGATTTGGACCGGTACGACGAGTCCGAGTTGCAGCGCGCCGAAACGCTCCACGCTGGACCGCTCGCCGTTGATCTCGAAGTTGGGGCTCGACGAGATGTAGTCGATGTCGATGTGCAGGCCGCGGCTCATCGCGAGCCCCGCGGGGTTGTGGTAGTTCGACGAGCCGTCGTTCACATCGGCGCCGACCGCACCGGCGAGCGCCGTCGAGCGGTTGCCGAAGCCGTAGGTGTCGGGCGGTGTCGCATGCGCCGTGGGAGGCGTCGCGAACGCGAACGCGAGCAGGGCCCCCAATGCAACGAATGTGTTTCGGTTCACCATTCGAACACCAGAGACCAACCGCCGATGGCGATCCAGCCGTTCGAGACCATGGGATCCATGGACCCGACCTGAGGAATGTCGTGGTCGCGCTTCTGCAGCACGTGCACTTGCGCGAACGTGTCGAGCTCGATGGCTGCGCCGGTGCTGGTCTCCCAGCGAATGCCGATGCCGGCGCTCATCAGGTGCCGGTGGTTGTCGATGTATCGGAGCGGTCGCAGGGTGAGCCGGTCGCCGGGCCCGACGATGTTGTTCCCCTCGAAGTCGCGCAGCGGTGCTTCTCGCGCGGGCCGGGTGGGGGTCGGCTCGAAGGCGTATCCCGCCCGGAGGCTGGCGGTCGTTTGACGCCGCGTCGCGGAGTACTCGACGCCGAGGCGCGGGGTGATCGTGTCGCGGAAGCCGGGGTGCGGGGGAAGGTTGCTGTTGGCGGTGCTGCGACCGACGACCCCTTCGAAGGCGGACCAGCGCCGCCACTGGGCTTGCAGACTGAAGAGCCAGTGATCGCCGGGGCTCCACGCGCCTTCGAACGCGAGGGTGTGGGGATCGTACTGCGGGGTGGCGGTGATCGTGATGGTCGGCAGTTCGAGCCCATCTGGCAGAAGATCGCGGCTCCGGATGACGATCTCGATGTCCGACTGGACCTTCGACCGGTACACGAGCCCGAACGTCAGCTCATCGGTTGCGTCGTACTGCACGCCTACGCTCGGGTGAAACCCGGCGAGCAGCTGGGTCTCGGTTTGCGAGAAGAACTGGTTGGCTTCGTCGAGTCCCACCAGCAACTGGCCGCCGATGTTGGCCAGGATGGTCGCCCCGATGCCGATGCGCAGCCCCTTCACGAGGCGGTCGAGGTTGATGCCGAGTCCAAGCATCACGTGCACCGACTGGGTGCGGCCGAGCAGCACGTAGTTGGGCACTTCGGGGAAGATGATGTCGGTGCGCAGCACCGTGGCGATGGGCGTGTAGAACGCCGCGGCGATGACGAGCGTGTCCTCGAGCACTCCGCCGAAGGGGAGCGGGATGTGGAAGCCGAGGGTCGTGCCCTGGTACCCGTCGATCGGGTAGTTCTCTTCGTCGAGCTCCAGGTTGAAGCTGCCGCCCTGGAGCCCGAGGGTGAAGCCACCGTGTTCGGCGGCTGCGAGGCCGGCTGGGTTGTGGAAGGCCGCCTCGTAGTTGCTCGAGTAGGCCACGCCGGTGTTCCCCATCGCCTGGGTGTGCGGGCCGTAGCCAAACACATCCGGTGGCGACGCCTGCGCGATGGACGCAGACGCGAGCAGGGTCACTCCAATTGCGAACAGCCTTCGCATCGCGCCGGACCGTATCTCACCCCGCCGCCCAACAAAAGAAGCATCGGTCCGCGGGCCCACGAGCGGGGTCAGTCGGTGGTCGTTTCGGCGGGTGCATCCCGCGTGTAGAGCGGGGCTTCTGGGTCGAGCGTGAGCGGCTTCGTCTGGGGCGTGCGGCGTGCGACCCAGAGCGCGCTGCGCGATCCGATCGACTCCGCGCCTTCGTATTCGTTGAACTCGGTGTAGACGTGTTCGACCAGCACCCCGAGGTCGGCGAGCAAGCGTTGCTTGGCGAGGCCACGCTCGGACGCGCGCCGGCTCTGGCCGAACGAGACGTAGAGTCGGCCATCGTCTTTGAGGGCGGTGGCGGCGCGGCTGATGAAGAGCGCAAACCCCGCGGGCGCGTAGGGGGGGTCGGTGAACACGCAGCCGGACTTGCCGTGGAGCGCGCGGGGCAGCGGTTCGCGCACGTCGTGCACCTGGGCGTCGATGCGTGGATGCGCTCCGAGGAACCCGATCAGCTCCGGGTCCAGATCCAGCACCCGCACTTTGCGCTCCGCGTCGGTCTGATCGAGCAGCAGGGCCACCGCGAGCGAGGTCAGATCGTCGTCGCCGAGAAACAAGAGTCCGCGCTGGGTCTCGCCGTGTCGCATCAGGTGCATCGCCCGTTTGGCGGTGGTCTCGAGGGTGGCGTGGACCTGGTCGAGTTCGCGTTTGGGACCCGGACGGCCGCGGCTCTTCTCGCGCATGGCGTCGCACAGCTGCGCGAGCGTCATCTTCGGCGTGCGCGCGTCGGCTTCGTACGCGTGGGCTTTCTGACCGGCTTCGGTCAACTGCACGTCGGGTCCACGTCGCTCGAACCACTTGCCCTTGTCGAGCTCCAGCGCTGCGAGCACCGAGTGCGATTCGCCCGAGGCCCGGATGACTTGGGTCCGGGGATGGACCGCGCCGTCCTGGAGCGCGCGGAGAATGCGGAAGACACCTTCGTTCATCCGCCACCCTGGCGCATTTGCGGACCGTGCGCCCGCCGCCGTTCGCTCGGCGCACTGGCACGTGGTGGCACAGCCGGAGTCTGCCAAAACCCCAAGGATCTACGACTTGGCGCTCAGCACGGAACTTGCTCTACACTCCGACCATGGACCGCAAGACCGCAAGACGCAGAGCCCTCCGTGCAGCCCAGGTCGTGACCCTTGGCTTCTCTATGGCCGCCACCGGCGGCTGCGGCAGCAGCCAAGAGGTTCACACGGACGCTGGGATGAGCGACGCGCTGGTCGCGGACAGCGGCACCGATGGTGGCCACGAAGTCTGTCCCGATCCTCCGCCCAACCAGGCGTGCTGCGAACTCGAACCCGGCGGGTACTGGGATGCCGAAGAAGGCCGCTGCTACGTCGCGGTACCGGGCCCGTTCGTGCCGCCGTCGATGACCGCCTGAGACCGCCTGAGAAGATGACCTGAGACGCTGACGTCCGTCCCGCGTCTCTACCCGCGCTGTCGCTCCGTCCAGGCGCGTCGCGCATCGAGCCCGTGGTCCACGAGCCGCGGTACGATCACCTCTTCCACCGTCGCGGCGAAGAGTTCGCGCGCGTCCCTTGGGTCGAGGCATCCGAGCGCTTCCAGTTGGGCTCGAATCGGCTCCGGTGGCACTGGGCCAAGTGGCATCGCGGCCCACATCTTCGTTTCTAGGAAACCCAGCGCGATGGGCAGGTACGCGTTGGTACGCGCGCGGGCTTCGTCGTCGAGCCGTGGCCAGGTGTCCGCCAGGAACGACCAACCGAGCTTGGCGTGGAGCACCTCGTCGCTCGCGAGCTGATCCACCACCCGCTGGATCACCGGTTCGCTCGTCAGCTCGCGCTCCTCGGTGAGCAGTGAGACCGAGACCGTCTCGCTCAGGCACCCCACGAACATCACGTTGCGAAGCGCGGCCTCGAGCGGGGTCGCGTCGTCGTGGGTGGGCAGGGAATCGGTGCGCAGGTCGGCCGTGGCGGTGCCGTCGCCCCCGAGCAGCTTCGAAACCCCGGCGCACAAAGCCGCGTGCCGCAACTCGTCCATGGACATGCGGAGCACGCAGGTCTTGAACTCGAGCGTGGCCCCGGCCGCAATCAGCTGGGGCAAGAGCCGGCTGAACACGGCGGCGCTGTGGTGCTCGTGGACCATGCGGGCGCTCCACGTGTTGCGTGCGATGCGCAGCGCGCCCTCGTCGTAGGTGCCTTCGAGGGACCCGGCCGCGAGCGCGCCCTCGGGATCTTTGTCGCCGCGCCGCAACGCGGTCCGAAGCAGCCGTTCGTGTTCGCTGCGCAGCGGCCCGTGGCCGAGCTCAGTCGAGAGCCGCGATGGCGGTTTCGAATCCTCTGCCGGTTCGGTCATGGACCGAGGGTAGCTCGGTGTGCCCGCGGGTGCTTTGGCCGTCGAATAGGTGACGACGAGGCCAACCGAAGGTCCCGGGATGGGTTCGAGGCCGCCGTCAGCGGCGCATCAGCGCGCCGATGCCGCGTCGGATGTCGTCGCCCTCGGCGAGCGTGAAGCCTTCGCGTTCGTAGACGATGCGGCCACTGCGATCGATCCACACCGTGAACGGCGCGCCGCGTCGGGGGTTCAGCCGGGCGGTCACCGAGGTGTCGAGGTCGCTCACGACCGGGTAGGTCAGTCCGAGGCGGGACGTGATGGGACCGGTGCGGGCAACGGACTCCGGGCCGTCCATGCTGATCGCGACGACCTTCAGGCCCTGTTCGCGGTACTGCTCGTACAAGGCTTGGTAGATCGGCATCTGCTGTTTGCAGGGGTCGCACCAGCTCGCCCAGAAGATGATGACCACTGGGCTGTTGCCGAGGTGCTCTCCGAGTCGAAAGGTGCCGGGCACCGGTCCACCTGGGATCGAGGGCAGGCTGAATGCGGGCGGCCTGGCGCCCACGCGGGCTTCGGCGTTCGGCGGCACCACGACGGTGGCGCAGAGGCAGGCGAGGGCGACGGTGGAGAGGAGTTTGTACAAGCTGCGCATGGGGATCCAGAGGGTGACGCGGTAGAGACGGGGCAGGTCGAACACTTGTTCAACGCGGAGTTCGATCAGGGTTCAGAGACGAAGCACGACTTCGGCGAGCAGGCCTTCGAAAGGTGGTACGTCGCGACACACCCCGCCGCTACACACGCGGCCACCGGGCGTGCGGCCACCAAAGACCCGGACGAAGCTGCCTTCGAGAAAATCGACCCGCGCTTCGGCGCCCGGATAGAGGCTCGGGTTGGTCGAGTTCTCGGTGTTCCAGTTCAGGGTGGGGCTCAGCCGGAACCGGCCGGCGTAGCTCCAGGTCAAGCTGCTGGTGCCGCGCACGAAGTCCACGTAGCGGCCACCGCTGTACATGTGTTCGGAGCGGTGGATGATCGTCAGCTCGAGCGAGTGCTGGCCGATCACGATGCCCGCGTCGATCTGGCCGTGGTAGACGCGCCAGTCCAGTTCGCCTTGGCCCGGCGAGAGCACGCCTTCGTGCAGCGCGGTCTCGCGCCGAGCCCCGAGGACGAGATCGAAGGTCCAGCCGATCTTGCCGGCGCCGACCGTGTCGTTGATCTTCTGAATGCGCGCGTAGCCGTGGGTCACGAGGATGCCGTCGAACGGGTCCGGCAGCTCGCCCGCCTCTTCTTCCGCGTGGGCGTAGACCAGCGCGTTGAAACTCGCGCTCCACGCGCTCGGCGCAAACCCGTAGTCGACTTGCAGCCGGCCACCGCGCGCGTTGTGGAGGGCGCGGGGCCGCTCCATGTCCAGCTCCAGGGTCGGCGCGGCGCTGTAGATGCGGTGCACCTCGCCGGTGGTCGGGCTCTGCGCGACCATGTAGTCGGAGTAGTCCTTCCACTCGAGCAAGACCGCGAGCGAGCCGAGCCGGAGCTGCGCGGAACCGTAGATCGCGTAGCCGGAGCGCAGGTCGTCCTCCGCGAAATCGCTGAGTCGATCGACGTAGCGTTCCGCAATGTTCACCTCGCCATAGAGGATGAGTTTGCCGTCGATGAGTGCGGGTGCGCTCAGATGGAACCCACCGACCTGCACGTCGACACTCTGCGGCACGGCGCCAGCGCCGGTGTCGGCGAACCAGACCTTGAGCGCGTGAAACCCGACTTCCAGTTCTTGGTGGGGCCCGAGCCGCACCCCCGCTTCTCCGCCCACGATCCAGTCGCGCACCTCAGGTGAGGTGAAGAGCCCGCCGCGCGGTCGGTCGACCGGTTGGCGCCGGAGCGTCAACGTCTGCGGATCGAGGTTTTGCGGGTTCGCGTTGCCACCGAGAAGCTTCATGTAGAAGCCCTCGTGTTGGTACGCCGCTTGGCCGCCCCGCAGCGCGGTGTCGACGCCGAGAATGTCGACCCGGCGCATCGAGAGCGCGATGCCGCGCCCGAGCACCGCGTAGCTGTCCACCGCGTCGAGCTTCAGGCCCTGGTGTTCCCAGTGCGCGGTGAAGCGCTCCACCCGCAGGTCGTTGCCCACGCAGTCGTCGTCGGGGAACCCCTCGGGACAGGGGTCCTCGAAGACCGCGGCGACCCCATCGAGCCGCACGCTGAGCCGCAGGCCATCCGCCTGCACCGCGCCCTCGAGCCGCTCCCAGAGCGTCAGGTAGTTGTCGTCGTGCGAGAACGAGTTGAAGTTGTCGAGCCGGTACTGCGCGACGGTGGTGCTGGTGACGGTGTACGTGATCCGGTCCCAGAACGACTCGTCTTCTTCGTCCGCGATCGCCGCATCCGCGGCCGCGAAGAAGTCAAAGTCGTCCCCGGCCGCATCGATCGCCGCATCGATCTCCGGATGCCCGTCCACGTCGGTGACGGCTTCGGCTTCGGCGTCGGCTTCGGCTTCGGCTTCGGCTTCGGATTCGGCGTCGGCTTCGGCTTCGGCTTCGGCGTCGGCTTCGGCTTCGGCTTCGGCTTCCGCGGCCACCGGCTGCGCGCTCACCCCGACGCTCCAGGCCCAGAGCCCGACGACGATCCACGCACGGCAGGTGTGAAAAAGGGCAGGCCACACGACCCGCCCTCTTCCGACCTGTCGCGCGCGGGCGATGGCCCGCACGCTCGACATCACTCTGCCAGGAGCTCTTCGATCTTCGCGCGGAGCGAGATCAGCCCGTCGGTCGCGCCGTTCTCACGGAAGCGGATCGTGCCGGTCTCGTCCACGATGATGGTCGACGGGAGCGAGTTGTCCGGGAAGTAGATGTTCGTGATCTGCGCCGGGTCGATGACCTCGACGTTGGTCAGCCCGTACATGCGGACCCAGCGGTTGCAGAGTTCGAGCGTCGGCTCACCGAAGTCGATGTTCTGGGTCATGATCTGAATGAGGCGCACGCCCTGGCCGGCGTAGCGCTGGTTGATCTGCTCTTCGAACTGCGCGGACTCGACGCGGCATGGGTTGCACCACTCGGCCGCGATGCTGATGATCGTCAGCCTGTGGTCGGGGCTGCAGAACTCCTCGTTGAGGAACTCGTAGTCGCTGCCGTCACACGCCTGGAGCGTGAACGGTTCGAAGAGTCGACCGGTCGAGGTGCCGTACGGACCGGAGGGGTAGCCGCAGAGCAGCTCTTCGCCCGCGTCTTCGCCGCCGCCCGCGTCTTCGCCGCCGCCTGCGTCGTCGCCCGGACCAGCGTCCGTGCCCACGACGGGGTCTTCATCACAGCCAAAGACGCCAAGCGTCAGGGCCAACACACACACCAACATCGATCGGTTCATCGTCTTCACCACCACACCCCGAGCAATCCGGGGAAAAGTTTTGTCACTCGAGCTGGGGCCCCACACAGCCGCAACCAAACACCTTCACGTTCATACCACGGCTGACCCGCCGGCGCCCTGCGACGCCGGACAGACTGTCAGCGAGCGCACACCGAGTCTTCGCCGACCCTTCGGCAGGTCAGACCAGCCGGGCACATCCGGGTCGCACAGTCGATCGGGAGGCAGACGCCGTTGTCGAACGTCTTGCTGCCACTCGAGAGCTGCACGGTCCGGCTGCAGAAGAACCCGTCGTCTTCGCGGCAGTCCGAGTCCTCGACACAAACGTGGAGGCAGATGCCCGCGTTGCCGCGCGCCAGGCTCCCGTTCGGGTAACACACGTGGGCGTCGGGGCACTGCTCGGTCGGGTACGCATCTTCGAAGAAGAAGGTGTTCGTGTTGTAGCCGACCGGCAGGATGCAGTTGCCGATGCAGTAGCCGCCGTTGAATCCGGTCGGGCCGCCGTTGGTCTCGGGAATGCAGTTGCCGCTGAGGCACTCGTCGTCGCTGCCGCACGCTTCGCCAGTGGTGGCTCCGTCCGTGGGGACCGAGCCCACGGGCACGCAGCGCGCGGAGTGCACGTTGCAGTCGGCGTTCGGACCGCACTGCTCGTCGTTCTGGCAGTAGCCCACACACACGCCGCCGGTACCGCCGAGGCAGACGTAGTTCTCGCGGCCACAGTCCTGTGCGTTCAGGCAGCGGCCGAAGCAGCTGGTGCCGCCGCGCACTTCGTCATCGAAGCAGTGGTTGAAGACGATCCCGTCGTCGCATTGCGCGCGGTCCTCGCAGGTGCGGCTGCACTGGCCGAGCGTGAACCCTTCTTCCGAGCGCCGGCAGAACGCACCCTCACCGGGGCACTGTTCGTCCACGACACACGGTCCGAGGAACGTGCTCGGCGGCGGCGGGCCGGTGTCCGGCGGGCCGGCGTCTTCCGCACCTGTGTCTCCGGGACCTGCGTCCACCGTGGAGTCGTCGTCGCCACATGCCAGCGCAAGCGCGAGCCCAACCAGGGCGAGTGTTCGCCAAATCCCCATCCGCATGGCCGGCGTGTAGCAGTTGCAACGCGTTGCAGCAACGAGCCGTCCCGGTCCCCGGAGCCGGGGCGTCGGACCTACGCGAGCGCGGTTTCGTAGAACGACAGCAGTTCGTTGATGACCTGGTCCCGGTTGGTCTCGTTCAGGATCTCGTGTCGTCCGCCATCCCAGAGCTTGAGTGTGACGTTTGTCACGCCGGCGCCCCGGTACGCATCCCGCAGGCGTTCGACGCCTTTGCCGCGCTCGCCAACCGGATCGTCGGAGCCAGCGAGCAGGTAGATCGGGAGGTCCATTCGCATCGACGCCAAGTTTCGTGGTTTGGTCAGCTCGCCGAGCGCGTCCAACATGTCGACCCAGCTCTGGACGGTCAGCGCGAACCCGCAGTGCGGATCCGCGACGTAGGCGTCCACTTGGCCCGGCTCGCGCGAGAGCCAGTCGAAGTCCGTCCGCCCTTCGAACCCCTTGTTGAAGTCGCCGAACGAGAGCTTCTGCAGGAGCGCGCTCGGTTTGCGCTTGCCGAGACGCATGCGTTCGATGCGGGTCACCCCGCGCCCCAGCGCCGCGATGGCCGGCGGCTTGCCATTGCTCCCGCTGAGCGCGACCGCCGCGTAGTCGCCGGGGTATTGGTAGAGCTGCTGCTGGGCCATGAACGAGCCCATCGAGTGGGCCAGCTGGACCACGGGCACCTTTGGAAACCGTTCGCCGATCTGGCGGCGTACGAAGTGCACGTCTTCGACCGCCCGGGTCCACGAGTCGTCGTCGCCCATGTGGCCGAGCAAAGCGCCCTCGAAGTCGCGCTGTGCGCCCTTGGCGGCTGGTTCCGCGGTCTCTCCGTGTCCGCGGTGGTCGTGGGCGACGACGGCGAAACCGCGCTCGACGAATGCCTTCGCGACGTAGCCATAGCGCGCCGCGTGCTCCGCCATGCCGTGCACGATCTGGAGCACGGCTCTCGGGTCTTGTTTGGGCCAGAGGTAGCCGGCAAGCGGCCCACTCGGCGACGGAAAGGTGAGGCGGTCCATCGGAGCGGGATGCTAGCAGGTGGTGCCAAAGTCCCTGGTCGGGATCCGCAGTCGACGACGAACAGGTTGGTGGCGGTGGGGTCGCATGCCATATCGTGGGGTGGGGGACGCGTCCGTCTTCCATCCCATCGGTTTGCCCGAACTCTGTAAATCACCGTGAAGCTTCTCCGCCTCGTCCTCAGTGACCTTCATCTCGGCAGCGGGAGTCCGCCCGGCGAGATGAACCTCATGGAAGACTTCTTCCACGACGACCGGTTCGCGGAGTTGCTCGAGCACTACGCCGAACGGGCGGGGGACGACGCGGGGATCGAGCTCATCCTCAACGGCGACATCTTCGACCTGCTCAAGGTGAAGATCGCCGACAAGTGGCCGATCGAGATCACCGACGAGGTCGCGACGGAGAAACTCCGCCGCTGTCTGGACGGACACCCGACCTTCGTTCGCGCGCTCAAGACGTTCATGTCGGACCCGCGCAACCGGATCACGTACCTGCCGGGCAACCACGATCTGGACATGTGGTTCAAGGGCCCGCAGGACCTGCTCCGCCGGTACATCGCGCCGGATTCGGGCGAGCGGGTCGCGTTCGTGACGAGCAGCGACACCTACTATCTGCCGGACGGCATCCAGGTGAAACACGGGCACCAGCTCGAACGCATCCACCGCGTCGACTACCGCAAGATGACGCGCAAGCTCGCCGATGGGCGCGAGATCTTGTGGTTGCCGTGGGGCAGCCTGTGGATCCTCGAAGTGCTCAACCCGCTCAAGTACTTCCGGAGCCACATCGACCGCATCCAGCCGCTCGGCCGTTTCATGTGGTGGTCCACCTTTCTCGACCCGGGCTTCGTGATCCGGTTCTTCTGGTACTCGTCGGGCAACTTCTTGAAGCACCGCATCTTCAAGATCAGCGCGTGGCGGGAGCGCCTGCGCACCATCCCGCGCTTGGTCAAACAAGAGATCCTCACGCTGACCGGCGGCTACGACGAGAACGCGATGCGGGAACTCAACCGCATGCGCGGCGCCCACACCCTCATCGTCGGGCACAGCCACGGGCCGCGCTACATCCAGCTCCCGAACGGCAAGACCCTCGTGAACACCGGCACTTGGGTCAAGATGATCAACCTCGACCTGCAGTACCTCGGTCAGGACAGCGGGCTCACCTACGCGGTGATCGAGTACGACGACGACGGCCGACCGAGAACGCGCCTCATGCGCTGGTACGGTATGAGGCAACCATGCGAAGTCGTCCCGTACGCCGACTGAAGGCACTCGCGTTCGCGGCCATCGCGGCGTTCGCGGGGATCGCGGCGGCGGACACCATCGTCGCGCGGTTCGAAGCCCCGCCGCTCTTGCAGGTGGGGGATCGGGCGCGCCTCGTGCTGGTGGCGGATGTGCCTCCGGGCATGCCGGTGCTCGTGACGCCCGAATCGGACGGGGCGACCGTCGAAGTCGTCCGCGGGCGCTTGCTTCGCTCGGACGCGGTGGATCCCGAGGCGAGCCCACTCCGGTTCGAAGTGCCGGTGGCTGCGCGCGCCGCTGGACACGGGGTGGTGCGGGCGCGGGTGCGAAGTTTCGAGTGCGATGCTGAGGATCGATGCGAGTCGGCCGAAGGCACCGCTTCGCTGACGGTGCGCGTGGAGCGCGTAGAGCGATGACGCGGCTCTGCATGAGGCTGCTTGCGCTCGGGTGCGCGATCTCGATGGGCTGCGGGGACGACGACGCAGTGCTGGATGCTGGCGACGCAGTGCTGGATGCTGGCGACGCAGTGCTGGATGCTGGCGACGCAGTGCTGGATGCCGGGTTCGAGTTCGACGCGGCACCGGACGCTCCTTCGTCGGACGCACCGCTGGCCGACGTGGCGGTCGATCCAGACGCTGGTCCCATCTTCGAACCCCGGCTGTCGGAGACCGGGCTGTACGAAGCGGACGGAGAGACGCTGTCCGACGGCGTGCGCACCTTCGATGTGCGCTACCCGCTCTGGAGCGACGGCGCCGAGAAGCAGCGTTTTCTCTGGCTGCCGCCCGGCACCGCGATTCGAACCCTCGTACCCGATCACTGGAACTTCCCCATCGGCACCAAACTCTGGAAAGAGTTTCGGGTGGGGGGCGTGCGGGTGGAGACCCGGCTCTTGCACAAGACCGGACCGGAGGCGTGGACGCATGTCGCCTACGTCTGGCGAGACGACGAGACAGACGCCGACGTCGCGCCGGAAGGTCAGGTCGACGCGCGCGGCACGGACCACGACGTGCCAAGCACCGCCCAGTGCATCACCTGTCACCGGGGCAGCCGCGACTTCGTGCTCGGCGTGAGCGCCTTCGAACTGGCGCAGGCGGACTTCGACGCGATGCTGGCCGAGGACCTGTTTCCACCGGACGCGATGTTGGCGGAGCCGCCGGGCGACGAGGTCGCGCGGGCTGGACTCGGGTACCTCCACGGCAACTGCGGCTGCTGTCACGCCGACGCGTCGCCGGTCGGAGGCGTGCGTTCGCTGCGCGCGCGGCTTCTCTTCGACACCGCGTCGGTCGCAGAGACGCCGTTCGTCCAGACCGCGCTCGGACAGCCCGCGCTGCATGAGATCGGCGGCACGATGACCCTCCTCGTCGCGGGCGAACCGGATCGATCGCAGCTCTACGTGCGCACGGGCCTGCGCGGCGATCTCGGCATGCCGCCGCTCGGGAGCGAAGTCGTGGACGACGAGGGTCGGATGCTGCTCCGCGCGTTCATCGAAGCGCTCTGAGCACGACCCGGAGCCAGACCAACTTCGAAAACGGTCGTGGCAGATCAACGGAGGGCAGCGAGCGAAGTACGCGGCCTCCACCAAGGTTCCATCGCAGAACGCGGCCGAACCGTCAGGTCGCGGTGAGGGAGAGGTCGCGCCAGCGGAGCATGCCACCGGCCAGGTTCACGCCCTCGATGCCGTCGGCGCGCAGGATCTGGGTCGCCATGGCGGAGCGTCGGCCGGAGCGGCAGAGGGTGACGACAGGGCGGTCGCGGGGGACTTCGGCGAGGCGGTCCCGGAGGTCGTCGAGTGGGATGTGCACGATGCCGTCGAGTGCGCCGAGGTCGCCGGTCAGCTCTTCGGTTCGGCGGACGTCGAGCAACGCGACTTCGCTGCGGTGTTCCGAGACCCAGCGCGCGTCGAGCTCGAGGACACCGGCGTAGGTCGAGTAGACCGGGCCCCAATCGGCGAGGACGGGCAGCGGCTCGTCGGGTTTGCCGCACTGCGCGTTGGCGGGGAGGGCCGCGTCGATCTTCTTCGGGTGGGAGAGTCCGAGGTTGGTCATGTACCCCAGGAAGTCGTCTTCGCTGGCCTGGCCGCCGACCCTCGGGTTGTGGGTCGCCTCTTCGGCCACGCTGCTCACGGTTCGCCCGGCGTAGTCGTGGGCTGGGTAGATCAAGGTCTCCGGTGGCAGCGTGAAGACCTGTTCCTGGATGGAGCGGAACAGGGTCCGGGCGTCCCCGGCCTGGAAGTCGGTCCGGCCGGCGCCCCGGATGAGGAGGGCGTCTCCGGTGAAGACCCGATCGTCGATGACGAAGCTGATGCAGCCGTTGGTGTGCCCGGGGGTGGCCCGCGCTTCGAGCACCAGATCGCCAAACGCGACCCGGTGTCCGTGATCGATGGGCACATCGACCCCGGTCGCGCCGCAGCGTGCGGAGAGCACGATCTTGCTGCCGGTCGCCTCCTTCATCAGCCAGGCCCCAGTCACGTGGTCGGCGTGCAGGTGGGTGTCGAGGGTGTGGGTGAGCTCCAGGTCCAGCTCCCGCAGCAGCGCCAAATCCCGTCGATGCTGCTCGAACACCGGGTCGATCAGCACCGCCTGGCTGCGTTCCCGGTCGGCCAGCAGGTAGGTGTAGGTGGCGGACTCGGCATCGAAGAGCTGGCGGAACAACATCGACCGAGTCTAGTTCCCTCCCGGGAAATGCGTAATCCCCCACCCGATGCGGGCGTTTGCAGGGCGCGGCCGCTTGACTTCCCACGGTGGCCACCGATACTTCACCCTGTCGGGTTCCGTCCGGTTTTCTTGCGTTTTTGTTCCGCAGCGGACGGCTCTCACCCAGGGGCTCCATGACTTCTCGATTCCGTACCAGCCCAGTCACCAACCGACTCGGCACCTTGGCCCTGCTCTGTATGGTCGCCTGCGACTTCAGTGCGTTGACCCCTCCGCCTGCGCCGAGCGGCGAAGTGGACTCGGGCCCGCGCGAAGACACCGGGATCGATTTCCCAGACTCGGGCATCTCGTCCGGCGACCTCGTGGTCACGCGCGTCGTGCCTGGCCACGGTCCGTTCGTGGGCGGCAACAGCGCCATCGTGCGCGGCGGCGGCTTCACCGACGCCTCGGTGGTCTCGGTCGGCGGACGTTTGGTTCAGCCGGCGGACACCCGCCGCCTCGACAACAACCGGATCGCGATCGTCCTGCCGCCCGGTGAACCCGGCCGCGCGGATGTGACGGTCCAGGTGGGCGACGTCGAAGCCACGCTCGAGGACGGCTACCTCTACGACACGTTCTACGTGGAGCCGAACCGCGGCGCGACGTCCGGCGGAACCTTCGTGAACATCCTCGGTGTGGGCGAACCCTTCGCCGACGGAGACACCGTCATGTTCGGCGTGCGCCCCTGCACCGACGTGGTCGTGGTGAGCGGAACCCGCATGACCTGTCGCACCCCCGCCGCGGTGGTGGGCTCGGTGGACGTGACGCTGGTTCGAGCAGCGGACGACAGCGCGACGACCGTCGAAGACGGCTTCGAGTACTACGAGTCGAGCGACCCCTTCAACGGCGGACTCGGCGGTGGCCCCATCGAGGGCACCCTCAACATCAACGTCATCGACGCCACGACCGGCGCGCCCGTGGACGGCGCGTTCGTCCTTCTCGGCGAAGACCTGACGACGGAGCACCAGGGGCTCACGAACCTGATGGGCCAGATCACGTTCAGTGGTCCGGACGTCGCGCCGCCGGAGACCGTGCACGCCGCCAAACACTGCTACGAGAAGACCTCGTTCGTGGCCTTCGACGCCCGCGACGTGACCATCTTCCTGGTGCCGTGGATGGACCCGATGTGCGGCGATCCCGGCGACCCGCCCCCGCCCGGGCCCGGCCGCAACGGCGCGTTCGTCTCAGGGGAGCTCGTGTTCCTCGGTCCGAACGAGCTCGCGCCGAACCCGTGGGAGATCATCCCGCCGGCACGCGAGGGTTGGGAACGCGCGGCGTACGTCTACACGACGCAGCGCTGCGCCGGCGACAGCTTCGGATGCCGCAACCCGGATCCCGGCCTGGCCGGTGGTCAGCCGCGCGTGCTCGAAGCACCCCTCGGAGACCGCGGCTACCCGTATCGGATCTTCGTCCGTCCCGAGGCGTTCGCCATCTATGCGATGGCGGGCCTCGAGAACCGGTCGACCGGCGAGTTCCTTCCCTACGCGATGGGCGTCGCCCGCAACATCCTCGCCGGTCCAAGCGAAGAAGTGACTGGCGTGGAGATCATCATGAACATCCCGCTCGACCACTTCCTCGATGTGCGCCTCGACGAGATTCCCGGCCCCGGACGTTCGGGCCCCGATCGCTTCGTGGCCGGCGCCGACATCGACCTTGGTGGCGAGGGACTCATCGTCCGCCGCGTGGCCACCGAGCGCATCGACGTCAGCCGCAGCCGCAGCAACGAACGACCCTTCCGCTTCTTCGCGCAGCCGGCTCTGCTCGGCGCGCTCAGCGACGGGCGCTACCGGGTCGAGGCGTCCTGGGTGACCGGAGACTTCGACGCGGACCCGTCGACCCACGTGGTCCGTCGCGGACTGCGCGACGTCGACACCGAAGTGCTCGCGAACGGCTTCCTCGGCATTCCGACCGCCACCGCCCCCGCGTACGGCGAGCGACTGCCCTCCGACCGCGTGCTCCGTTGGGAAGCCGACGGCGGCGCACCGCCCGATCTGCACCTGGTGCTCATGATCGGCGGCGACGGGAACCCGGCCTGGCGCATGTTCGTCCCCGGCAGCCAGACGTCCGCACCGATCCCGAACTTGTCCACGATTCCGGAAATCACCGACATCTCGACGGGTTTCGTGACCTGGGCCGTTTACGCGATCGCCATTCCCGGCTTCGACTTCAACGAAGTCACGTACGCCGATCTGAGCCAGCGTCGATGGAGTGCCTGGGCGCTCGACATCTATCTCGCCCAGCGCTGAACGCCGACTCGGCACCTTTCTGATTCAACAGGCGCGATCCCATCGCACCTCCCGGCGACACCGCCATTCCCGCAGACAGCCTCGGACTTCATGGACTCCATTCGCTTCCTTTGTTTCTCCTCCGTCCTCCTCGTCCTGGCCGCATGCGGCGACGACGACGTCTCGCGCCTCGATGCAGGGGAACCCAACCCCATCGTGGACGGTGGGTTCGTGTGTTTCACCCCCAACTCCCAGGCGTGCCTCGGGAACACTTGGTACACGTGCGTCGAGGACGGTGAGTTCCTGGCCGCGAACCCGGACGACTGCTCGCTCCACGATCCCGAAGAGATGTGTGTACCGGAGATCGGCTGCACCATCTGCCGGCCGGACCGGGTCTTCTGCCGCGACAACGACGTGGTCATGTGCAACTCGGAGGGCGACGACTTCACCCTCGTCGAGGAGTGCTTGCTCGAAGAAGGCGACGTCTGCCGCGATGGCCAGTGCCGCAACCTCTGCGAAGTGGCGATCGAAGACCGCAGCTACCAGGGCTGTGAGTTCTACGGCGCGGACCTCGACAACGCAGCGCTCGGCGCCGGGCGCGACGCATCGAGTCAGCAGTACGCGATCGTGGTCTCGAACCCGAGCCCGCTGACCACCGAAGTGGTCGTGGAAGTGAACGACGCGCCGTTCGGGGAAGAACCCATCATCCGCGAAGTAGCCACGGCGTTGCTGGTTCCCGGCGACCTCGAAGTGTTCGCGCTTCCGCGCCGCGAGGTCGACGGCGCGAGCAGCAACGTGCTCTGCGCCGCGCCGGACGACGACTGTCCCGGCGACGAAGTGTGCGCCTGTGGTGGTGGCGGCGGCCCGATCTGCTTCTGCCGCAACAGCATCGACGCCACGGGGCAGAACGACGGCACCCACTCCGCGCTCAGCGCCCAAGCCTACCGGGTGCGCTCGCAGTTTCCGATCATCGCCTACCAGTTCAACCCGCTCGACAACGTCGGTGTGTTCTCGAACGACGCCTCGCTGCTCCTTCCGACCAGCGCGCTCGGGGACACCTACACCGTCGTGGGCTGGCCGCAGACCATCGCGGACGCGGATTGTGATCCCGAACAACCCGCCTGCCGCGCGGTGGACTTCGACCCGAGCGTGGACGACGAGGACTTGCGCGCGTTCATGACCGTGCTCGGTGGACCCGAGCGGGCCACCGTCAACCTCACCATGGGCCGCCTGGTCGTGCAGGTCGTCGGCAACCCCGCCCAGAGCATTCCGATGATGGGGGAGGGCGACACGTACACCGTGGAGCTCGGACCCTTCGACGTGCTCAACCTCGAGACCGACGGACTCAACGGCGACTTCACCGGTACCCGCGTCGAAGCGACGGCGCCGGTGGCGGTCTTCGTGGGCAGTGAGGCGTCGGATGCGCCGCGCTTCGACACCTATGCGACGCGACTCTGCTGCGCCGACCACCTCGAAGACCAGCTCTTCAGCGACGACGTGCTCGGCTCGTCGTTCATCATCGCGCGCATGCCGCCCCGCACCCGGGCCCTCAACGGGGCATTCCTCGACCCGTTCGTGGACTCGGTCGCCGAAGTGAACGAGCCGGAGTGGGTCCGCGTGGTCGCGGTGGCACCTGGCGAGACCATCGTCACCACGACGCTTCCCCCGCCCGACGATCAGGTCGTGATGAACCAGGGCGACTCGGTGATCCTGCGCGCCGGCTCCGACTTCCTGATGAACTCCGCGGGCGGAAAACCGATCGCGGTGCTCCAAGCGCTTCCCTCGCAGCAGGCCCTCGGCATTCCGAACCACTACCCGGGTGGTGACCCGGCCATCGTCGCGGTGCCGCCCATCGAGCAGTACCGCCGCGAGTACGTGTTCCTCACGCCGGACCAGTACGCGTTCGACTTCGTGGTCATCACCGCGGACCGAGATGCCGACGTTCGGCTCGATGGCGAGTCCGTCATGGGCCGCTGCGACATGGGTCCGGCCGATGGCATCGATCGCATGCCCGGCGACCCGCCCGCCGAGCAGGTCGTGTACCGCTGCCAGCTCTCGTTCCCCGAAGTCGGACGCCTCTGCGATCCGGAGACGGATCCGGACTGCGAAGACCCGGGCGAAGGCGTTCGGGACGGCGAGCAGAACGACGGCGTGCACAGCGTCCTGAGCAACTTGCCGGTGGGCATCGTGGTGTACGGCTTCGATGCGTTCGTGAGCTACGCCTACGCCGGCGGACTGAACCTCAAGCCCATCCCGCGCTAGGTTGGCGAAGCAGCTCGCGTTTGCGTTCGACGTCGGGTTCGATCCGGAGCCCGCCGTTCCGGCGTCGTCTGAGAAGGTGGCGACCGAGCCTCGCGTGACGCCACCGCGCGCCGCCGCAGAACCCGGCTCGGAGGCGGATGCGCTTCCGACCACCCCGTGTTTCGACGGGGGCCTCGACGCGGGCCTCGACGACGGAAGTGTCGACGACCGGAGTCGCCACGACGGGGTCGACGACGAGAGCGCGCCCGCAGAGCCGCGTGCACACCGCAACACCATCCGGCAAATCGCAGTGGTGTTGCACGATGCGTTGGGCGATCCGGTGGACCTCGAGATCACGGACAACCGCACGGTGATGATCAGCACGCGACGACGTCGGGGGCGCCAGGAGGTGCGGCTGCACCGGATGTTCCTCGATGCGCCCGACGCCGTGCTCGGCGCCCTCGGGCGGTACGTCGGGCGGCGCAACCGCGCGGCGGGCGTCGTGCTCGATCAGTTCATCGCGGATCGCTTGGAACAGCTTCCGCCGGTGCCTCCGAAGCGGCGCGTCCGGATCCGCACGCTGGGTGCCTGTCACGACCTCGCGGCGATGTTCGCGCAGCTCGCGCCGCTCTTTCCGGAGCCGATGGCCGACTGCCGCATCACGTGGGGCGCGTGGGGCAAACGAAAGCGTCGCCGCCAGCGCACCATTCAACTCGGGACCTACCTGCCGGACGAGAAGCTGATCCGAGTGCACCCGGTGCTCGATCAGGCGTGGGTGCCGGACTACTACGTGGCCTCGGTGGTGTTCCACGAGATGCTCCACCACGCGATCCCGGCCAAACGGGTCGGGGGTCGGCGCGTGTACCACGGCAAAGACTTTCGGACCCGCGAGCGGGCGTTCGTCTACCACGACCAAGCCGAGGCCTGGGAGAAGCAGAACCTCACCAAGATCCTCAAAGCCGCCGCGACCCAGCGCTGACTTCGGGAATCGCAGCGCTGACTTCGGGAATCGCAGCGCTGACTTCGGGAATCGCAGCGCTGACTTCGGGAATCGCAGCGCTGACTTCGGGAATCGCAGCGCTGACTTCGGGAATCGCAGCGCTGACGCCCAGGTTAACGTTTCGTAAAGCCCTGGGGATCAGAGCCGCGGCGGGGCCGGTTCGATCCATACTGCGTCCATGGAGTCTCCACTCGGCCGCATCCTGATCGTCGAGGACGAGCCCCCGATCCGAGACGGACTGGTGGCGCTGTTCGAGGCGCAGGGGTTCGAGGTCGAGGGCGTCGGCGACGGGGCGCTGGGGCTCGAGCGGGCGTCTGGAAGCGCGTGGGACCTGATCGTGCTCGACCTCATGATCCCATCGCTGCCCGGTCTCGACGTATTGCGCCGGTTGCGCGCCGCCGGCGATCCCACCCCGGTGGTCGTGCTCACCGCGCGTGGCGCGGAAGACGACATCGTCGCCGGGTTGGAAGCGGGCGCCGACGACTACGTCACCAAGCCGTTCGGGGTGAAGGAGCTCGTCGCGCGGGCGCGCGGGTTGATTCGCCGCAAGCCCACCGAGACCGCGGCGCCGCGGGTGCTCCAGGTGGGTCCAGCGGTCCTCGATCTCGGAACCCATGAGGTGCGCAGCGACCAAGAGACTGTGCGTCTCACCGCGCGCGAGGCGGCGCTCCTGGAGTTCCTCGCGATGCGTGCCCACCGCATCGTCGAACGCGCCGAGTTGCTCGTCGAGGTGTGGGGCTACCGCGATGGGTCCATCCGCACGCGGACCATCGACGTGCACATCCAACAGCTGCGCGCGAAGCTCAAGTCGGTGCCCGAAGGGTCGGACTGGATCGAAACGGTGCGCGGCAAGGGCTACCGGTTCGGTGGACGCCTCGAGACGTGACGCGCCACCTTCGACTCTTCAGCATCTTCGTCGTCGCGCTCACCGCGCTGCTCGCGTTCGGTTGGTGGGCGGCGGCCGGCGCCGAACGTCGTGCGCGCGAGGCGGAGCTCCGGGCAGGCCTGCGACGGACCGCCGGCGGGGTGCGGGCCGCGATCGACGAGTCCCTGGAAGAGCTTCGCGCGCGGGAAGACCGACGGCCCTTCTACCACTACCACCACTACTTCAGTCCGCCGGACGTGCTGGCGGTGAGCGACCCGGTGGCGGTGACGCCACTCGCGACCAATCCCGAAGACCCCCGGCTCATCGGTCACTTCCAGATCGATCCAGACGGGAACGTCCGCACCCCGTACGACCGGGAGCGGGCGCCGCGCAGTGTGCGAACGGACCGAGTGCTCGGCCGCCTCGCGCACCCTGCCTTCGGCACCCTCAAGGCGTTGATCGCGAGCGGCCTGGGCATGAACCTCTTGAGCTCGCTGCCTCCTTCGACGGACGCGTTTCGCGCCGAGACGGTAGAGGAGCCGCCGCCTCGTCCGGCGCGGATTCGCCGGGGGATGGCACAGGCGGCCGAGCCTGAAGTCCTCGCGCGAAACGTCGAGGTGGCACAGCCCGAGCAGGGCGAAGAAGCGGCGCTCGAAGCGGAGACGCCGGACGGTCCCTTGGCGGTGGGGCTCGAGCAGTGGAGCAACACCGTGGTCGCCGAGATCGAAGCGGCCCAGCGCGGCAGCCTCGTCGCCAACCAACGCCTTCAGGCCCGCGGCCGCCAGATGCCGCGGACCCGCCGCAACGACGTGGCCTGGACCGAGACCGAATCCGAAGGGACGACTCAAGGGACAACCCAGGTCGCTCTGGCCACGGCCACGGAGATGGCGCCGGTTGCCGAGATGGCTCCAGTTGCCGAGATGGCGGCCGCGTCCACGGGATCGATGTCCACGCGCCCCAGCCGGATGGTCCGGCGGCCGCGCGTGGCCGCGACGGCGCCGCCCGACCTGCCGTCGCCTCTCGACCCCTCGCTCTTGCAGTGCGACGCACCGGACGAGTTCGGGTGTGCCCCGGCGCCCCAAGCGCTTCTGAGCCAGCGCGAGGCGGACGTGGGGTACACGCCGATGCGTTGGCGCATGATCGACGGAACCCTCGTACTGCACCGCCTCGTCAGTCACGACGGAGCGTCGGTGGTGCAGGGCGCGCTGGTCGACCACGCCCACCTGCGCGACGCGTGGATCCCTGGACTCGTCGAGCGGTACGGCGAGGCGCCGGTGGGGCTGCAGACCGTGACGCCCGAGTTGGTGCCGCGCGACGAGCAGGCCGACTGCGCGGTGCGGGCGCCGAGCAGCGAGCTGCTCCACCTCGACCTCTGCTACACCAACGCCCAGCTCGCGCCCGCGCTCGCGGGTCTCGAGCGGGAAGGGCAGCTCCACATCGGAGTGCTGCTCGGGGTCTTGTTGCTGCTCTCACTCGTCGGTCTGCTGGTCGTGCGCGCGGCGAAGCGGGTCGACGAACTCTCGCGGCAGAAGAGCGCGTTCGTCTCCGCGGTCAGCCACGAGTTGCGCACCCCACTGACCACCCTGCGCATGCACGCGGAGATGCTCGACGAAGGCATGGTGGTCGAGGGCCGGCGCGCGAAGGTGTACGGAGAGCTCGTGCAGGAATCGGTGCGTCTCGGTCAGTTGATCGAGAACGTGCTCGAGTTGTCGCGGCTCGAAGAGGGCGCCCACACGCTTCGGCTTCAGGACGCGGATCTTCGCGCGCACCTCACCTCGCTGGTGGAGTCGCAGCGCGCGTTTCTCGAACGTCGCGGGTTCGAAGTCGATCCGGTGGAAGAAGGCGGCCCGTTGCTGGCGCGCTTCGACGCCCAGGCGCTGGATCTCATCGTTCTGAACCTGCTCGACAACGCGTCCAAGTACGGCGCCGGCGAGGAGCGCCGCATCACCGTCTCCGTCTCGCGGGAGGGACCGATGGCGCGGCTCGTGGTCCGAGATCGCGGCGCGGGCGTGCCGGCCGCCGAACGGTCGAAGATCTTCGAACGGTTTCACCGCGTGGTGCGCACAGGCGAAGATCACCTGCCCGGCACCGGCATCGGGCTGGCCCTCGTGCTCGAACTGACCGAGGCGCAGGGCGGCACCGTGTCGGTGGGCGCGCCCGAGTCGGGACCCGGCTGCGAAGTTCGCGTCCAACTCCCCCTCGCGTAGCCGACTTCCGCGCTAGCGCAGATGCGACCGGGCCCAGGCTTCGGCGGGGAGGACGGACGCGAACGCCTTCGTGTGCTGGGCGGGTTTCACGAAGAGGTGGAGCATGCGCGTCAGCCCCCGGCCCCACGCGGTCGAGAGCACCATCGCTTGCGCGACGTAGCGGTGCGCGACCAGCGGTTTCAAGCGCCGGAGGTTGTCCACGGCGCAGTCGCGGTGCGCGCCCCGAAGGCTCTTCAGATCCACCGTGCGTGCATCGATGACGGTGGCGACGTCGCCGGTGGTGCGCTCGGCGATCGCCTGCAGTTCACGGAAGTGCGCTTCCATCTCCTCGACAGAGATCGCCCCCCGGGCCTCGATGAACAAGAGGGCCCCACGCTCTTCGATGCGAAGCACCGCGACGATCTAGCATGGGGGCAGAAGCTGCAGGGCGGTCACGCACTCGGTCACGCGATCACCCGGCTCGGCCCGTCCACCCGACTCGGGCGACGTGGGAGCGAAGTTGTCTCGCGCTACTTGGAGGGAAGCGTCGGTGCCGGGGCGAGGCTGCGGTAGCCGCCGTCGAAGTAGAGCAGCGGCTCCTTGTCCGTCACGAACGTGTTCAGCACCTCGCCGATGTAGATGCTGTGGGTGCCTTCGAGGTGGGCAGAGCGCACTCGGCATTCGAGCTGCGCGGCGCATCCGTCGAGGAGCGGCGCCCCCGTCTCTCCCGCGTGCCAGGTGACGTCGGTGAACCGGTCCACCGCTTCGGCGAACGCGAACTGGTTCGAGAGCCGCTCCTGGTCGCTCGCAAGGATGTTCACCGCGAAGACGCCACCCGCCTGGATGACGCTGTGCGTGGTCGAGGTGGAGTTCGCGCACACGAGCACCAGCGGCGGCGCCGCGGACACGCTCGAGAACGCGGACACCGTCATGCCGTGGACTTCGTCGTTCGCGTGCGAGGTCAGCACGGTGACGCCGCTCGCCCACGCACGCATGGCGGCTTTGAAGCCCTTCGGATCGACCAGGTCGTTCATGCCCTAGCCATACCCTCGGTTGCCTGGGCGCGCACGCGCCGTTGCCGCACCGCCGGCGCAAGGTCCTGCGCGCTCAGGCCGACCATCGAGAGGCTCAGATCCCAGAGTCGCAGCGCGTCGGCCTCGTGTGCGACGGCCGGTGAAGGCGTCGCCTCGCGGCTGCTCTCGAAGTACCGGCCCGTCACGCCGCGAAGCGACACGTCGCTGGCCACGTGCACTGAGGTCCGCGCTCCCTGTGCGGGCGTCTTCAAGAGCGGCCCCGCCAATCGGATGGCCACGCTGAGCACCGCGTTGTCGCGGGTCACCGAGGTGTTGACCGAACCCGGATGCACGCCGTTGCTGGTCACGTCCTCGGGAAGCCGGCGCGCCAGTTCGGCCGAGAAGAGCAGCTGTGCGAGTTTGCTTCGCGCGTAGGCTTCGAGCCCGCGGAACCCGTTCGCGCAGGCCAAGTCGTCGAAGTCGAATCGATGACTCTTCGGTGGCGGAAGCCGCACGCCGAGCACGTTCATCGCGTGGATCGCGCGGCCGCTCGCGGTGCGGGTGTTGCCGGCTTGTTCGTGCAGGCGGGACGACACGTGCACGAGGCGGCGGTCGCCATCGCTTTTCAGCATCCGCGGAAGCAGCAAGTGCGTCAGCAGAAACGGGGCGAGGTGGTTCACAGCGAACGTGTCCTCGAACCCATCTTGGCTCGGGGTGCGTTCCTGATGCCAGAGCCCAGCGTTGTGCACGACGACGTGCAGCGGCATGTCGAACGCGAGCACGTCGTCCGCCACCCGGCGCACTTCCTCCAGTGAGGAGAAGTCGCCGCGGATCGCGTGCACGCGCCCCGAGCCGGCGGCGTCGATCGCGACCCGCGCCGCCTCGGTGCGTTCGGCACTGCGGCCCACGAACAGCAGGTGCGCGCCCATCGCGGCCAGCGCCTTCGCGGTCTCGAGCCCGATGCCGCTGCTCGCGCCGGTCACCAGGACGACGCGTCCCTGCAGGGCTTCCCTGTTCGGCACTACGGACTCTCCCGCACCAGCACCTCAGGCGTCGCGCCGGCGGCGTCGAGCTCGTCGTAGCTCGCCTGGAGATCCTCGCAGAGTTGCCAGACATCCGGCATCGCAGAGCGCGCCACCATGAACCCCACATCGACGTCGTTGCAGTAGCTCATGACGGTCACGTTGAGCCCGGCGCCATCCATGACCGGCCCCATGGGATACGCCGCGACGAGTTTGGCGCCCGCCAGGTAGATGGGGAAGGGCGGACCCGGCACGTTGGAGACGACCAGGTTGTGAAACGGCCGGTGGTGCTCCGCGAGTTTGAGGCGCGTGTAGAAGTTCGTCGCCAGGTGCATCGTCGTGCTCGGCGCGAGCTCCGCCCAATCGCCGAGCAGCTCCCCGCCGCCCAGCATCTGGTGGTCTGCTTTGGCGCCGCGGCTCGAGGCGCGGATCGCGCGCATGCGTTCGGTCGGATCATCCAGATGGGTGGGGAGCGGCACCCACATGGCAGAGACCTGGTTGCTGCCCCGCGCGCGGCTGGTCGCCACCGGACAGGTCGCCACGAGCGGCACCGCAGGCAAGTCCCCGTGACGGGTGAGGTACCGGCGCAGCGCACCCGCGACCACGGCCAGGATGACGTCGTTGAGTTTGGCCCCTTCGTGGCGGTGCTTGATCGCCTTGAGCCCCGCGAGCGGCAAGCGCGCGAACGCGACGTCCCGCTGGGCGCCGATGGTGTGGTTGAAGCGCGTGCGCGGCGCGGTGAGCGGCACCGCACCCTTGAACGGCTCGTCTGGATCGCGTCGCCGCTCGAGCACTTCCCCGACCCGCTGCGCGGTGCGCCGCGCGAGCTCCAGCAAGCGTCGTGGTTGACTGAGGCGGGTCATCGCGGCGCCGCGCAACATCTCGAGATCCGACGGCACCGCTTCGTCTTCGGTCGCAGGCGGTGGCGGAGGCGCGGGCGCGTCTGGCTGCATGGAGAAGAGGTGCACCATCATGCCGGCGCCCATCATCCCGTCGACCGCGCAGTGGTGCACCTTGGCGACGATCGCGAAGCGGTTCTTCTCGAGGCCTTCGATGACCCAGAGCTCCCAGAGCGGCCGGTCGCGCGGAAGCGCACGGCTGTTGATGCGGCCCACCAGGTCGCCGAGTTCTTTCGGGCCTCCGGGCGCGGCGCAGCGCACGTGGCGCATGTGGTGCAAGAGATCGAAGTCGGGGTCGTCGACCCAGTAGGGATGGTCGAGCCCGAGCGGATCCTCGAAGAGCTTGCGGCGGAACGGAGGCAGCAGGTGCAGCCGGTCGCGGATCAGAGATTCCACCCCGCCGAAGCGTTCGCCCTCCGGGATCGTATCGCCTTCCATGACCGCGCAGAGCGCGACATGCATGTGCATCTGGGGCGTCTCGAGGTAGAGGAACGCCGCATCGAGTCCTGAGAGCTGCTCCACGGTGAACGGGCAACATAGACCATCGTCCCCGCCTCGGAAACGGATTCGGTTCTCGCAGCCTGCCCCTTGCCCCTGCCCTTGCCTTTGCCCTTGCCCGCGGATCAGCGGTCAGATCGCTTGATCAGCGCGACGAGCATCGCGACGACCTGCTCGAGGTGGGCGAGAGCCCGTTCG
>JAXMNT010000012.1:0-155533 GCA_034670305.1 Deltaproteobacteria bacterium | reverse complement strand
GTCCGCTGGGCATCGCGCTCCGATTCGCGCCTCGCCGTCGCGAAACACACGGCGTCCACGACGCGGGCAAGGGCACGGGCAAGGGCAACGGCAAGGGAGCAGGTCGCTTTTCAGCGACCTGCTAGGTTCCTTGGGGCACACGCTGTCGGATGTCCTGCGTGCGGAGGCGAGCGCACGGCCCGCGAACCTGCGTTCGGCGCCGGGTCGACTCGGGTCGGCCGGATCCTCGGGCACAGCGTCGGTCATGTTCCAGCCGTTTCTGGGGTGTTCACCCTATGGAGCGGGCGGCGGGCTGTAGGCATGGTTGGGTTGTGGCCGCGAGGGGCGGCCGGAAACAGGGAGACCCATCATGAGTCAGAAAAAAGTCGCCAACATCGGACCGTTCGTTCAGCTCTTTCCAGCAGCCGTGCAGAAGGGGTCGCTGATCACGCTCACCGGCCACGTCAGCGTGGACGACGCGGGCGCCCCCCGCGATCCGGGCGACCTCATCGCCCAGCTGAAGAACATCTACGGCGACATCGCCAAGACGCTCGAGGCCATGGGCGCCGGCATGCAGGACGTCATCGACGAGACCTGGTTCGTCACCGACGCGGGAGAGGTCATGGCCAACGTCGAGCCGATCTTCACCGCACGCGCGGAGGCGTACGGCAAAGAACGCCCGGACGTCGCCCAGACCTGCGTGCAGGTGGCGGCGCTCGTGATGCCCGAACTGGTGATCGAGGTGAAGCTCGTCGCCGTCTTGGATTGAGCCACTGGCTCTTCGGCAGCGGTTCTCGCAGCCTGCCCCTGCCCTTGCCGTTGCCCTTGCCCGCGGATCGGCGGTCAGATCGCTGGGCATCGGGTTCGCGGCCTCGCCGTCGCGAAACACACGGCGTCCACGACGCGGGCAAGGGCACGGGCAAGGGCAACGGCAAGGGAGCAGGTCGCTTTTCAGCGACCTGCTAGTCGTCGAAGAGCCCGTGCTCCAGGGCGTAGAGGGCCGCGTGGGTTCGGGTTTGCGCGTCGATCTTCTCGTAGATCGCTTGGATGTGGTTGTCGGCGGTCTTGGTGGCCATATCCAAGGTCGCGGCCACCTCCTTGGTGGTCCGACCGCGCGCGAGTTCACGAAGCACCTCCACCTGCCGAGCCGTCAGACCATCGGGGTACGCCCGGTCCGCGAGCCGTTTGCCGTGACCGGCAGCGCGCAGCACCCCGCGCACCGCTTCGCGTGACAGGGCACCCTGATCGGCCAGCCCGAGCAGGTGTCCGGCCGCGTCCTTGTCGGTCAGCGCGTCGCGCCACGGACGCCGGTCGGTCAAACCGCAGTACACATCGGCCGCGGCCACGAGCGCAGGCGCGACTTCGTGTCCGCGCTGGCGTCGATGGTAGCCGCTGCCGTCTCCGCGCTCGTGCGCGGACGAGGCGAGAAGTCGCACGTCGTCGAACGCGGGTGAGACGGCCAGCATGTCTTCGGTGTGTCGGCTGTGGCTCTCGGCTGCGCGCCGCTGGGTGCGCGAGAGTTCGCCCGGCTGGTCCCACACGCCGTTGGGAACCGCGCAGCGCCCCACGTCGTGCACCAGACCCGCGATGTAGAGCGTCTGCGCATCGCCGACCCCGAGCTCGAGGCCCGCGAGACGCGCGAGCTTCGCGACCCGCCTCGAGTGTCCGACGAGCCACGCGCTCTTGTTGTCGGTGAAGTCGGCGATGACCTCGGCGACTTTGGCGCGCCCTTCCGCGGTCACGACGTTCGCGACGCCGGGTTCTTCGTCGAGCAGTACCTCGAGCAGTCCATGCGGTGGGTCGAGGCCGTCGATCAGCGCCGGGCCGAGGTCGATCGCCGCTTGGCAGATCTCTGGGTCGAACTGGCCCCCCGCGCGTGCGCGGGCGAGCTCATGCAGCGCCGCCATCCCGCCGGCCCGCCGGTAGAGTTCAGCGACCGCGACGAACTCGACGATGCGCGATTCGAGGGGGACCTCGACACCGCTCGGGTGTACCGGGTGGCGCTCGTCCCATCGGGACTCGAGCGTGCGGAGCAAGCGGTCGACCAGAGGCGGCAAGGGCAGCCGTTTGGCGAGCGCGCGGGCTTGGTCACAGTGGAGCACACCCCCCGCGACCAGGTGCGGGAGCGCTTCGATCGCGGCGTCGATGACAGCCGCGCGTTCCGCCGGATCGGCGTCCGGCGCGAAGCGTGCCTCGAGCGAGGCGCGGACACTGACCGGGTCGGCTGGGTCGGCCATCGTCAGCGCGTAGTTCGCGGTGAGATCGTCGCCGAGCGCGAACGCAGCGGTCTCGGGGGCGGTCGAGCTGCAGCCGGTGAACCGGAGCAGTCCGGTGTAGAAGACAGCGGGTTGCGCTTCCGGCGCGACGCCGACTGCCCGCGCGATCCGAACCGCCATGATCGTGGCCCCGAGCGAACAACCGAGCGGTTGGCCCGCGGAGGCATCCGCAGCGTGGGCGAGCGACGCGAGCAACTCGGCGAGTCGAAGATCGGTCATGGAGGGTAGGGTGCAAAACGTGGCGCGGACTGAACAGTCCACGAACAGGTACAAGACCCGCGTGCGTGGCCGACGACCTCCGCGCCCCCAAACGATGTCGCGCCTGGGCGGGCGACCATCTACCCAGTGCTCTCGAACCGACACCGCACGGTTCGAGAGTCACCTTCGGACGCGGAGGGCCTCAAGCGAGGGGGGCTCGCGCAACCCAGACCGTCTCCGGTATTCTCGCGGCATGGGACGGTGGGGATGGGGTGTGGCGTTGGTGCTGGGGCTCGCGTGCGGAGACGACATGCCGCCCGGCACGGGCGACGGCGGGGTCGATTGTGCCGAGCACGCCGAGTGCGACGATGGCCTCTTTTGCAACGGCCCCGAGCGCTGCGTGGAGGGTCTGTGCGCGCCAGGCGCGCCGCCGTGTCCAGAGGGGACCCGCTGCGACGAAGAACCCGAGTCGTGCATCGATCTCTGCACCGGCACCGCGGATGCCGACGGGGACGGGCACGACTCGATCGCGTGCGGCGGAGCCGACTGCGACGACGCGGACCCGAACCGCTTCCCCGGCAACGCCGAGCTCTGCGATCCCGACGGCCACGACGAGGACTGCAACCCCGCCACGTTCGGCGCGCGCGACCGCGACGCGGACGGATACCCGGACGCGGCGTGCTGCAATGGGGAGCGCTGCGGCACGGACTGCGACGACACGGACCCGGGCACCCATCCCGCGGTGCCGGAAGTTTGCGGCGACGGGCGCGACAACGATTGCGATGGTGCCACCGACGAGGGCGGGCTGCTCTACCTCGACCTCGACAACGACGGACGTGGCGATCCGAACGAGTCGATGGAGGGCGCCTGCCAGGCGGGCTACGTGTCGAACGCGGACGACTGCGACGACACCCGAAGCGAGACCTACGGCGGCGCGGTGCCGGCGCGCGAGCGCTGCGACGGCCGAGACAACGACTGCTCCTTGCCCGGCGACATGGCGGGCGGCCTCGACCCCTCCGAGGACGCGGACGGAGACGGGCACGCGTCGCCCACCGCGGCGTGCCTCGGACGCGGCGAACCGGCGGCGCTCGGCTTCGAGTTCCTCAAAGACGACTGCGACGACGACGACCCGAACACGTACGCGGGCGCGCCCGAGATCTGCGACGACGGCATCGACCAGGATTGCAACCGGGTGATCGACGACCGCGAGCAGATCATTTGCCCGGATACGGACGGCGACGGACACGGCGACCCGCGCTTCGTCGAGACGATCGCCGAGTGCGCGCGACCGGACGGCTTCGTCACGGTCTGCGACGACTGCGACGACGACGCGGCAGACACCCACCCCGGGCACCGCGAGTGGTGCGACCGCATCGACAACGACTGCTCGCAGCGCACGTCCCGGATCGCCTTCGACGAGGACGCGGACGGAGACGGGCACGCAGCCACTGGCGCCGCCTGCGCGCAACGTGGCGAGGCCGGGGTGCCCGACGACGCATTCGTGCGCGACGACTGCGACGACACCGACGTGCGGGCGTACCTGGGCGCGCCCGAACTCTGCGACGGCATCGACCGCGACTGCTCCACCGGTGGCGGCGCGACCACCGACGAAGACGCCGACGGAGACGGCTTCGCACCGGCGGACGTCTGCGAAGGCGGCTGGCCGAACGGCGACTGCGACGACGACGATCCTTTGGTTCGGCCGGGCGCACCCGAGCGTTGCAACGGCGTGGACGATGACTGTCAGCCCGCCACCCGCGAGGTCGGCCTGCGCTGTCCCGACGGCGCGTACTGCCACCCGGACGCCACCTGTGGGCGCGGACCGGTCCCCGTGGGGCTGACGTCGGGCAGCCAGCACACCTGCACGTGGATGGCGAACGGGAACGCGTACTGTTGGGGCAACAACATCCGCGGCGAACTCGGCCTGGGCCGCACCAGCGCTTGGAGCACACCGGCGCAGGTGATCCTGGCCGAGCCCATCGTGCACATGGTGGCCGGCGGCACGGGCACCTGCGCTCAGCTCGCGGATGGCACACTGCGCTGCTTCGGCGGCAACGCCGATGGACAGCTCGGTCTGGGGACCATCTCTCCTGACGAGTCGCTCGCCATGCCCACGGTGTTGCCGCCCGTGGACAACTTCGCGCTCGGGATCAGCCACGGGTGCGCGGTCGTGGACAACGCGGTGCGGTGCTGGGGGAGCAATCGACAACGCCAGCTCGGCGACGGGACCCGAGTCTCGAGCGTGCTTCCGGTGTCTCCTCTGCTCTCCGGAGAGTTCACCCAGGTGGCGGCAGGAGCGCTTCGCGCGGCGGCGCTCTCGGCCGAGGGCCGGATCTGGGCGTGGGGCGACACCGAAGACCCGGTCGAGGTCGCGGGTTCCGTGCTGGCCACCGACGTCGTTGTTGGGTTTTGGCACGCCTGCGTGACCGACGCGGGCGGGCAGCTCCACTGTTGGGGAGACCACACCTTCGGCCAGCTCGGGCTCGGTCCAGACGCCAGCGACGAGGTCGCGTCTCCAACCGCCGTGCCGGGGATCGACGGCGTGGAGGCGATGGCGCTCGGTGCGTTCCACAGCTGCGTGAGCGCGGATGGCGCGCTTGCGTGTTTTGGCAACAACGGTGGTGGCCAGCTCGGGGTGGGCGACACCCCGCCGATGGCGAGCGACCCGACGGCCGTTCCAGGCCTTGGCTACGTGAGCGCTGTGTCCGCGGGCGACGGCCATACCTGCGCGCTCGACGAGGTGGGCGTCTGGTGTTGGGGAAGCAACGTCCGGCGACAGCTCGGCGATGGCACGACGGTCGACCGTCGCTCTGTCCCTGGCCTCGTGCCCGCGCTCAGTGTGAAGGCGACGTCCGTCAGTGCTGGTAGGACGCATGCGTGCGCGCGCATGAGCGATGGCACCGCCCGGTGCTGGGGGACCAACGACCGAGGCCAGCTCGGGGACGGTACGACCGAGAGCGATCGCCGCCCCGTCGTCGTCGTTCGGAACGCGGGCGGCGCGCCGCTCACGGGCGTGGTCGAGATCCGCGCCAACTTCGCCAGCACCTGCGCGCGCCTCGAGGATGGCAGCGTGCACTGCTGGGGCAGCAACACGAGCGGACAGCTCGGCGATGGCAGCTCCGCCGACCGGCCGATCCCTGGCCCCGTCGACTTCTCGGCGTTCGTGGCGACACCCGTCGAACTCTCGTCCGGCGGCGCGACCGCGTGTGTGCGCCTCGACGATGGCACGGTCGCGTGCTGGGGTACGAACTCCCACGGCACCATCGGCGATGGAACGCGTACCCAGCGCAATCGGCCCCGCGCGACCAACCCGCTCACCGCGCCAGCGCTTGCGATCGACACCGGTGGCCTGCACAGCTGCGCGGTCCTCACCGACGGTACGGCCAACTGCTGGGGCGCGAACCACGAGGGGCAAACCGGTGACGGCACGACCACCGCGCGCCGACTCTCACCAGTCGTGGTGCAGATGCTCACGGGCGCGACGGCGATCGGCACCGGTGCGCGCTCCACTTGCGCGCTGCATGGCGGCCTCGTCTCCTGCTGGGGCGCAGGAGCGCTCGGAAGGCTGGGCCACGGTTCGACCGACAGCTCACTCGACCCGGTCGGGGTGGTGCTGTCAGACGACACGCGGCTCGCCTCGGTGGATGAGCTCGCGGTCGGATACCACTTCGCGTGCGCTCGAACGGACACCGGCGCGGTGTACTGCTGGGGTGACGGACTCGATGGCGAGATCGGCGACGGGGCTTCGGTCGCTCGTTTCCACGCGACACCGGTCCCAGGCCTAAATGGCGTGATCAGCCTCTCGGCCGGCGTTGGGTTCGCCTGCGCGGTGCAAGACGATGGCTTCGTGTTTTGCTGGGGCGCCAACGACTTCGGACAGCTCGGCGACGGCACCGAGGTGGGCCGCAACACCCCCAGCGTCGTCTGGGATCTCTGAGTTTCGGCGATCTCTGAGTTTCGACGCACGGCGGCGAACCGCAGGCCGGCGAGCCAACACGGGTCGTAGGTTCTTCCACGCTTGTGGTGGTCTTCGGATGGGTCGGAGCGGCTGGTAGACTCGCTGCGGGGGGACGCCAGATGGCCATCAGAACGTGGAGCGCTTGGGGGCTGGTGGTGCTAATCGCCGCCGCGTGTGGGGACGACATGCCGATGATGGGCGGCGACGGCGGAAGCCAATGCACCGCCCACGCGGAGTGCGACGACGGGCTCTTTTGCAACGGCCGCGAGCAGTGTCTTCCGGACGTCGAAGGCGCCGACCCGAGCGGCTGCGTGGCGTCCGCTCCGCCCTGTGAGGAAGGCATGCTCTGCGACGAGGCGGCCGAGACGTGCATGGTGGAATGCGGCGTCGCGGGTGGCGACGCCGACGGCGACGGCGCGGTCGTGCTCGGGTGCGGTGGTGCCGACTGCGACGACACCGACCCGAACCGCTTCCCAGCCAACGCGGAGGTCTGCGACCCCGACGGGCACGACGAAGACTGTGACCCGCGCACGACCGGCGACGTCGACCGCGATGGCGACGGCGCGTTCGACGCGGCGTGCTGCAACCTGGACCCGGAGGGTGGCACCTCGTTCTGCGGCACCGACTGCAACGACATGCGCCGCGATGCCCGGCCCGGGTTGCCCGAAGTCTGCGACGGGTTCGACAACGACTGCGACGGCTTGGTCGACGAAGGCGTGCTCGTGGAAGGGTTCCGCGACGAAGACGCGGATCTGCATGGCGACCCTGGCGCGCCAACCGCCTCGTGCCCCGGCCTGCCTCGCTTCTCCACCGTGGGCGACGACTGCGACGACACCAACGGTGCGCGGCACGGAGGGCAGGTCGAGGTGTGCGACGAGATCGACAACGACTGCGACGGCATCACCGACGAGTCACCGGCGTCGACGACCTGGTACCGCGACGCAGACGCCGACGGGTTCGGCAGCGCCGAATCCGGCACGATGGTGAGCTGCATCCCGCCGGCTGGCCACGTGCTCCGGCTCGGTGACTGCAACGACGAAGACGCCCGCATCAACCCGCTCGCCGACGAACGCTGCAACGGCGTCGACGACGACTGCGATGGCCGCGCGAACTTCTTCATCGACGGCGGACCAGACACCGAAGACGACGACGGCGACGGAGTGGCCGACATGCGCTGCGGCGGCGGGGACTGCGACGACGCCGACATCGACGTGCGCCCAGGCGCGCCCGAACAGATGGACGCGGTCGACAACGATTGCGACGGCACCATCGACGAAGCGCCCGGCACCGTGCCGTGGTGGATCGACCGCGACGGCGACGGCTACGGAACCGACGACGAACCTTCGATCGAAGCGGTCGCACGGCCGGCTGGACGCGCTGGACGCGCGGGCGATTGCAACGACCTCGACGCTTCGGTTCACCCCGGTGTGCCGGACGGCTGTGACGGCATCGACGCGGACTGCGACGACGTGCTCGACGAGAGCGCGCCCCGGATCGCCTACTACGTGGACAGCGATGGGGACGGCTGGGGCGTCGGCACCGAGTCGGTGCTCGCGTGCCGCCCGCCCCCTGGCACGAGCGACCGACCGCTCGACTGCGACGACGCGGACCCGATGATCTTTCCGGGCGCGGACGAACGATGCAACGGCGCGGACAGCGACTGCGACGGAACGGTCGACGAAACGAGCGACCGCCCCTGGTACGAAGACACCGACGGGGACGGCTTCGGAGGCGCGCTCGCGGATCTCGTCGGCTGCGCGCCGCCCGCCGGCTACGTGTCCAACGACACCGACTGCGACGACGACGACGCGCGCTCGTTTCCGGGCGGGGTGGAGACCTGCGACCTGTCCGACGAAGACTGCGACGGCACCCTCGACGAAGGGACCGACGCGTTTTGCGACGCGCTCCCCGGCACGGGTGGCGTGTGCATGAGCGGCGCCTGCGTACTCACCTGCGACGGAGGACAAGGCGACTGCGACGACGACGTCACCAACGGTTGCGAGACCTCCACCGCGACCGATCCGCTCAACTGCGGCGCGTGTTTCACGGAGTGCACCGCCGGCGATACGTGTGGTGCGACCGGCGTCGGTTGCGACGACGCGCCCATCGTGCAGCTGGTCGCCGGCGCCGGCTTCACGTACGCGCGGCGCGCGGGCGGCCACCTCGCGGTCTGGGGCGCCCAACAAGGATCCGCGGGAGCCCATGGCGCCGGGACGTTGGTTCCGGAGCTGTCACCGACCCTCGGTGTCGCACCACGCCTCGTCGACGTGAGCGCGGGGTGGGCCGGTGGCATCGGCGTCACCGCAGACGGGCGCGCGTTCGCGTGGGGCTGGAACGAAGACGCACAGTGCGGGATCTTGGGGCCGGTCGGCGTGCCCGCCGGCAACTACATCTCTGGACTCACGAATGTGGTGCAGGCGGAGATGGGCACGAGGCACGCCTGTGCCGTCGTTCGTGAAGACGCGGGCGGCACCCCCGTCCAGCGGGTGTACTGCTGGGGAAGAGACGCGCGCGGTCAGCTGGGACCCGATGGCCCGGGCGGCGACTCGCCCAATCCGGTTCGAATCCCAGACATCGACGACGCAGTGCGGGTGCACGCTGGCAACGATCACACCTGCATCCTGCGCTCGAACCCCGTCGACGGGAGCTTCGTCGTCTGCTTCGGCAACCAGACCGAGGGCGAGCTGGGCGACGGCTTCGCGGGCGGCTCGCGCGATGCGCCCGGGCGGGTTCCGGGTTTGCCCGCGGACGTGATCGAGCTGATGCCGGGCGGGGGTTCGCGGACCTGCGTGCGCACCGCGTCGCGCCGCGTCTATTGCTGGGGCACTCAGACAGGCTCCGGCAGCGTGAGTGGCGACGACCCGCTTCCCGCGGTGGTGGCGGGCATTGACGATGCGGTGGGCGGTCACATCTCGCCGATGGACCCGAACGGAGTCGTTCAAGGCGTCGCATGCGTCATCCGGCACGCGGACGGCGCGCGCGAGGCGTGGTGTTGGGGGGTGGCGCCGGCCGAGGCGCTCGGACCGGGGCAAGGGAGTTCGACGGTCCCGATCCGAGTCATGGATGCGGGCGGTTCACCCATCGACAACGTGCTTCACATCGCGAGCGGCACCAACCATGTCTGCGCGCTGCGCGACATGGGCGGCACCCCAGAGATGTGGTGCTGGGGCGGCAACAGCGGAGGGCAGGCGGGACAGGGCACCACCTCGAGCGTGGTGGCGCCCGCCGCCATCCCCGACTTCCCGTAGCGGGTCGTTCAGTCGTCGAGTCGTGTTCAGTCGTCGAGGTCCGTCGTCTGGTCGTTGTCGTGGGCGCGTGGAGCTCGGTGAGCTCGCGGTCGAGGTACTCGGTACGTGGGGTCGTTCGGGTACGATGGTCCCTTGTGCGCACCCAGACGAACGCGGTCATGTTCCACGGCCGCCGGCGCTCCGGTAGGCTCATGCCATGAGTGATTCCACCAAGGCGCTTCAGACCGCGATCACGAACAAGGACGGCAAAGCTGCGAAGGCGGCCATCGCGGATGGCGCGGACGTGTCCGCCACCAACTCGGTGGGGGTGCCCCTGCTGTGCGCGGCGATCGAGACGAAGAGCAAGACGATCGTCAAGTTGCTCGTGAAGGCGGGCGCCGACGTGAAGGCGATGGACAGGCAGGGTCGGGCGGCGATCCACTACCTCGCCGAGTTCCTGCGCGACCCCAAGATCTTGGACTCGGTGGTCGCTGCCGGGGCGGCGCTCGATGCGGTCGACACCGTCAAGTTCCAAGGCTGGGCGCCCCTTCACCACGCGGTGCGGTTCAAGAAGCGCGACTTCGCCGAGGCGCTCGTCAAACACGGCGCCGACCTCGACGTGAAGTGCACGGAGAAGCAAGAGACGCCGCTCATGCATCTTCTGCGGACGGAGAGCGGTGAGATGAACGCGACCGAACAAGCCAACGCGCTCTGGCTCATCTCGGAGGGCGCCGACCTCAACACCGTCAACGAAGACGGCGCGGGCACCCTGCACCTCGCCGCCGGGAGCGGCTGCCGCCCGTTGCTCGACGCACTCCTCGCCGCGGGGGCCCGACCGACCAAGAGCAAGTACGGCTCGACGCCGCTTCACTACTGCGTGGGCACCCACGACAAGGACACGGCGCTCTGGGACAAACTCTTGGCGCTCGGTTGCGGGCTCGAAGATCGCAGCCACGGGTCGACCGTGATCATGACCGCCCAGATGTATTGGAACCACACGGCGGTGGCGTACTTCATCGCCAAGGGCGCGGACCTTCACGCGAAGGACAACGAAGGCAAGACCATGCTCGAGAGCGCCCGTGAACTCGGCCAGACCAAGATCATCCCCCTGCTCGAGAAGGCACTGAACGCGTAGTACCGCTTCGGGTGGATCGACAGCACCCGGTTGTCACCTGGCCGCGCGGACCCATCTTGCGCCGGTGAACGATCGCCGAACGCGGGTGCTGGCCAGCCTCGATGCGGTTCTCGGACGACCTCGAACGCGCGCTCTGGGAAACGGTCGGCGTCGGGGGCGACCGCGACACCCACGCGGCCATTGTCGGCGGTCTGCTCGGCGCGCGACCGGGCAACGCGCTCCCGACCACCATGATCGAACGCCGGGAGCCGCTACAGCTCAGCGCGTGATCGCCCCTCGTTCGGCTGCGGGCGTTGGCAACGCCAGCGGCGCTGGGATCGCGACGCTGTGTAGAATGAGCCATGCTCCGATGGGTTCTCGCGGCTTCCGTGCTGCTCGCGCTGCCTCCCTCCGCCGGGCGTGCGGATGTGATCTTCGGCACCGGGTACGAGTGTCCGAGGGGCTCGGTCGAGACGTTCTCGCACGCCGGTGCGTGGTGCGCGGGGAAGTCGTGCGCCGACGCCTGCCTGCATGGTGATCCTTGCGATTGTGCGGGCGGCGGGTGTCGAAGCTGGCGATTGTGCACCGTGGAGATCACCTATCAGACGCGCGGGCCACAATTGGAACCGGTCGAGCAAAGCGACCGCGCGGTCGTGAACTCCTGCCCTCCCGAGGAAGAGTGCACGGGTTGGGCGGTGCCGCATCCTCGTGGGCCGACCGAGTTCGGGCCCGTCGAATGTGAAGTGCAGCGAGCATGCGTTGCCGCGCCGATCCCCTCGGAACTCGACCAGCTCATGGAAGGCGAACCGGAATCGGCGGGGTGCGCTTGCCGGAGCGACGGCGGCCCCGGCCCCGGCTCTGGGGTGCTCGCAGGCATCGTTCTCGGTGTACTCACGCGCCGGCGCGACGCCGCGAACTCGCGCGAGGGCCGGCCGTGGTAGATCGCCCCCTCATGAACCACGGGTCCATCGCCATCGTCGCTGTTCTGATCGCGTGTGGGGCCCCCCCGAGTTCGGTCGCAGCACCAACCGAACACGCCGCACCGAGAGAGTCCGCTCCGTTGGCGGAACCCGCACAGTCGATCGCCCTCGAGCCGTGTCAGGTCGACGTGGTGCATTTGCAGTACGCCATCGATGGCGAACCCGAACGGGTGCCGCGCATCGAACACCGCGCGACCGAGTTCCGGTCGGACTGGGAGGACGTCTGGTGGCACGAGGGCCCCGCGACCGAGTGCCCGGACATGCCGAGTGACCTTGCCTGCCACGCCGCGCCCACACCGCTCACCCGCACCGAGGCGGTCGCGCTCGGAGAAGCGGCGGGCGACGGAGTGCTGGTGCCGGCCGGAGACGAAGGCGAACGGCTCCACTACTCCTTCGACGCGCGAGACCGCACCGTGCGCGTCGTCTGGGATCCATCGGCCAGCGGCTCGGACGACTGGCACTACCACTACCGCTACGAGGACTGCGACGCCCCGAGCGGCACGTAGACGCACACGCCCGAAGTCGGCGCTCGCTTCATCTCGACAACATCCGAGCGAGTCGCTTGGTCAGCGGCCGGGGACGGGCGGCTCTGGGGCTCCGGAGGAGCCCTCCATCCCGAGCATGAACATCAGCGAGATCACCATCGCTGCTTGTCTTGCTTGCGCATCGGCGGCGCCGATCAGACGAAAGTCCGTGGGGTGTCGTTCGCCGGCAGGACCGACGCCCACGAGCTCGCCGGTGTCGTCGAAGAAGAACCGACCCTCCCCGCGGCGCGCTTCGCCCGACCCGTTCAACCGGGCGACTTCTCGCCCCGACGGGTTCTGGAGTCGTCCGTCTGGCATCACCTGCAACAGCGTTCGGCCGTCCCGCATCATCTGGTTCTGATGAAACCGAAACGGGCTTCGCCGTCCCGCGAGATGCACCCACCCGTCGCGGTCGACCATCACGGCCACCCCATCCCCTTCCATCCGGAACCAGGTCGAGGGTTGTCCCACCGCGAGGCTCGTTCCGAGCAAGAGCAGAGCGGTGGTGAGCGCGCAGAGAGATCGATGGGCCACGGCCCAGTGTCGCACGCAGCGCGTCGCTGCCGTAGTGCGACCTCGAGGGGCGGATGAGTCTTCGCCGATCGTGACGTTCCGCTACGCTTGGGGGGCATGACGTTCATCGATCCGACCTCGGTGCCCAGGTCGCTTCCGGTTCCGCGCGGGTTCGAGGATCGATTCGCTTCGGTACTCGAGACGCTGGGGTTCGAGCGCGGCGATGGCGAGCGGTCCCAATGTCGACGCGTTCCATCTGCATCCGCTCCAGAGAGTGGCCGACGAGTGCAGGCGGCGGCCGGTGTTGCAGCGCGTCGACCGGGATGGAGGGCGAACTCAGCCGGCGAGCATCGCCTTCAGCTGGGTGTAGAGCTCGGTGTCGTCCTGCTCGTCGAGCACCAACAGACCCATCATGCCTTCGACGGCGATCCGCTTGTCGGCCTCGGACAGCCCGTTGATGAACTGGGCGATCGTGCCGCCTTCTTCTTCATCCTTCATCAAGCGTTCCATCATCGAGGGATCGTCCGGCTGCTCGCCAAAGATCCACTCGTGGTTCGCTTTGACCCACGCGCCGAACGGTTCTTCGAACTTGCCCTGCCAGCCTTCTTCCATCTCGAAGAGGTCGTACCCCACGGTCTCCAAGTACTCAGACATGAACGCTTCGTCGATCGTGATCGTCATGCCCCGAGACTAAGATCGCGCTGCCCAAAACGGAACTGCAAAACGGAGCTGCAATCGTCGCCGGGTGGGCCGCAGGCCGGCCGGCGGGAACCCTTCCCCCTCAGACGCAAGACACAGTTCGCCGCCTACCTGGCCGGCGCCGCATACAACCTCCTACGCGTCGCGCGGCTGCGGAGCTGCGCCGCGTAGCACCGACCGATGCCCGGCGGCTTCGTCCGCTGGGCATCGGGCTCCGATTCGCGGCCTCGCCGTCGCGAAACACACGGCGTCCACGACGCGGGCAAGGGCACGGGCAACGGCAAGGGAGCAGGTCGCTTTTCAGCGACCTGCTAGCGCAGCGCTTCGACGTGTGCGCCGAAGGTGTTCTCGCCGGGCGGCAGGTCGAGGCCTTGGCCACCGCTGTCGCCGCCGAGCGCCAGCACGAGCACGACCACCAGCACCGCGACTGCGACCGCGGCCCCGCTGAGACCCACCCACAGACCCACCCGCGAAGGGGGCTCGGGCTCGGGGGCCGGTTGCGCCATCACGGCGACTTCGCGGGGCGTAGGCACCGGGTCGGGTTCCGGCTCGACGCTCAGCGTCACGGGCACGGTCTGCTCGCCGGGGTGGACGTCGAGGGGGCGGTCGATCGGCAGATGGCCGTCGGCGTCGGCCCGCAGTCGGTAGGTGCCTTCGGCCAGGAGCAGCGGGGACGCGACGTCGACCTCGCGGCCGTCGATCCGCACCCGCGCGCCGACGTCGGCCGTGACCTCGAAGCGGACGACACCGACGAAACGCCGTGCCCGCTCCAGCACGACTTCGGCTTCGGCCGCCCGTTCAGCCCGCAGTCCGTGTTCGGTCGCGGCGAGCGCGCGCTCGAGGTACTCGACCGACGCGACGTAGTCCCGCAGCTCGTAGGATGCGTTGCCGGCCATGCGCAGTGCCTCGGCGCTCTCGCGCGCTTCGTACGCGGCGAGAAAGAGCACCCGCGCTTCGGCCCAGCGTCCGGCGCCGTACTCGGCGAGCCCTTCGCGCACGAGCGCGGCGAACCCCTCGGGCATCGCCGGCTCGGCTTCTTCCGCGGAGGGTTCGGGCGGTTCGGTGGGCTCCGGCTGCGCGTGCACCACCGCGGAACCGAACAACAACCACACGAGGACGCCCACACGCACGCCGCGAGCATAGACGATGCGCCCGGTTGAAAGCATCCCGATGCTCAGAAGTCGTCGAGAGAAGACATCACGGTGAGGCGGCCGACCATGGGGATCTCCCGCATGACGTCTTCCATCACCGGCACCGCGCGCATCCGAACCCGCATCCGCGGAGCCATGGATTCGGCCACGGTCTCAGCGGCCGCTGCTTCTGCCGCTGCTTCCGCCGCTGCTTCCGCCGCTGCTTCTGCCGCTGCTTCTGCCGTTGCTGCTGCCGCTGCTTCCGCCGCTGCTGCTGCTTCTGCTTCTGCTTCTGCTTCTGCTTCTGCTTCTGCTTCTGCTTCTGCCAAAGCGGCTGCTTCTGCTTCCGCAGTCGAGTCCAGCTCCGCCGCCACGCTGGGCTCGCCGTCGTCGCCTCCGAACACCACCACCCCGGCCACGACCGCGCAGAGCAACCCCGCCGTGGCCAGCACCGCGAACCAGGGCGTGCGCTTTGCCTCGATCGCCGGGCTGCCGGGCGACGGCGGCACCAGCACCTGCTCGCCGGTGGGCATGGTGTCCCCGAAGGAGAGCGAATCGCGGGGCGCACGCAGCGCTCGGCGGAGCGCGTCGGCGAAATGCTCCGCGGACTCGAACCGGTCCTCTGGCACCTTGGCCAGACCACGCATGACCACGTCGGAGAGCTGCGGCGAGACATGCGGCGCGTGGGTGCGCACGTCGTCCGGCGTCTCGGTCGCGATGCGGAAGATGAGGTCCGGAAACGTCTGGGCCTCGATGGGCACCTGCCCGGTCAGCGCTTCGTAGAGCACGCACGCGAACGAGTAGATGTCGGCACGCGGCCCGACGTTGGCCGCGTCGCGCATCTGTTCGGGCGCCATGTACATCGGCGTGCCCATCATCACGCCGGCACCCGTCAACCGGAGCGCGCTCTCTTCGGGTGTCTCGGTGTTGAGCTTGGAGATGCCGAAGTCGAGGAGCTTCGGCACGATCTCGCCGGTGCCGGGCTCCTTGGCGAGGAAGATGTTCTCCGGTTTGAGATCCCGGTGCACGATGCCGGCCGCGTGCACTTCGGCGAGACCCGCCAACACCGGCAGCACCAAAGACTCGAACTCCTCCGGAACGAGGGGCTCGCGCACGATGCGGTCCTTGAGCGGCTCCCCCAGCAAGAACTGCATGACGAGGAACATCGCCCCGTCTTCGATCCCGACGTCGTACACCTCCACGACATTCGGATGTTCGATCGCGCAGGTCGTCTTCGCCTCGCGCACGAACCGCTTCATCGCTTGGTCGTCTTCGGCGAGGGACGGCATCATCCACTTCAGCGCGAAGGGTTTGCCCGTCACCTTGTGACGCGCCTCGAACACGGCGCCCATGCCGCCCCGCCCGAGTTCTCCCACGAGCTCGTACTTGCCGGCGATCACGGTGCCCACTTCGGGCAACCGGAGTTCCGCCTCGGCCTGCGCGTTCACGCGGCAAGACTATCGCGTTTCCCCGAAGAGGGGGTCCCCGGTACAGTGGGCGCCGTTGGAGCCCGCTTTGATCTCTTCTTTCCCGACCCGCGCCCGCCGCGCCTGCCA
The DNA here is from genome assembly GCA_034670305.1 of Deltaproteobacteria bacterium. Taxonomy (GTDB): domain Bacteria; phylum Myxococcota_A; class Polyangia; order Polyangiales; family Houyiibacteriaceae; genus JAXMNT01. The sequence goes on along the minus strand of JAXMNT010000012.1, from coordinate 139,379 downwards.
GACCTTTCTCGTCCTCTGCGTGGCGGTGGCGTGCGGAGACGAACCATCGCCCGCGACGACGCAGGTGGTCGTCGAACTGACCGCGGACTCGGCGCTCCCGATCGCGCGGGTCGAGATCACCGTGCGTGGCGGTGCGACCACCGCGGCGCTGGAGACGACGGACACCCGAAGCATCTCGTCTCCCACGTTCCCGCTCGTGACCTCGATCGTGCCACGCGACAACGACGGCTCCCGTGCGTTCGAGTACGATGCGTATGCGTACGCAGCGGGCGGAGGAGACGGCGATCACATCGGGCATGTGCGCGGGTTCGGCCACTTCGCTTCAGGCACCCAGCGTGCGCTCGCGCTTCATTTCCATGCCTCCTGCGAAGATGCTCCGTGCAGCCCACAGGAATCGTGCGACGCCACCGGCTGCACGGACGCGGACGTGGTCGCCTCCGACCTCCCGCTTTACGACCCGACCCCCGACATGCCCTGCCGGCGCGTGGCGATCCCAAACCTCGACCTGCTCTTGGTCGTCGACAACTCCAACTCCATGGGAGAAGAGCAAGACGAACTCGCGGAGCAGTTGCCCGCCCTGATCGCGGAGATCACGGCAGACACGGCGGAGTTCGAATCGCTCGAGAGCGTGCACGTCGGCGTCGTCTCCACCGACATGGGCACGGGCGGGTTCGAGATGTCGACTTGTGTCGAGCCCGAGTTCGGAGACGACGGGATCTTGATCGGATCCTCGCGGGGCCCGGACTGTACGGTGACTGCCCCCTCCTTTCTCGACTTCGTCCCGGGCAGAGACGATGCCGCCCTGCTCGGCGCCGATGCGGCCTGTCTGGCGCGGCTCGGCACCGGAGGCTGTGGGTACGAGCAGCAGTTCGAAGCCACCCTCAAAGCGCTGACCCCAGCGTCTTCCGACCTGAGGTTCTTCGACGAGACCGTTGGACACGGCGACGGCGTCAACGCTGGCTTTCTGCGTCCGGATTCACTGCTCGTCGTGCTGTTCTTGACGGACGAGAACGACTGTTCCGTGTCCGATTCAGAGCTGTTGGACCGAACCAGCCCACGGTTCACGCCGGACCTGAACCTGCGCTGTTTCAGGCATCCAGGGGCGGTGCATCCGGTGGACCGCTACGTCGAGGGATTGCTCCGACTCCGCGAGGATCCGTCGACGCTCCTGGTCGTCAGCCTGGTCGGGATCCCGCCCGAGATACCAGTGGACGAAGCCTTCGAAGCGATCCTCGAACATGCCGGCATGGAAGAGCGGCCCTCCGACGAGATGCCGTCGCAGTTGGCGTATGCGTGCCCGGACCCCGAGCACCTCGCCTTTCCTTCTCGCCGGTTCGTCGAACTCGCGCAGGGCCTCGAGACCGGCGGCGCCAACGCGGTCGTGCGCTCGATCTGCCAAGACGACTTCCAAGAACCCCGCCTCGCGATCAGCGTCGCCGCCCGCCGCATCCTCCGCACCGGCCGCTGCGCCGAAGAGTGAACCCACCGCCGGCGAAGCAAGGTGTTGCAGCCCACCAGCTCGAGCAGATTCCGGTGCACTTCGCCGTGGGGCTTTCTCTGAGCGTCGCCCCGCCGTCCTTGACGCCGACAGAGACGGCATCGGTTCAGGCTGGACGTTGGGCCGTCCCGGCCGCAGCATTCGAACGATGGGCATCGAGGGCAAGACGGTCTGTGTGATCGGTGAGTTCGACAGCCAACCGCGCAACGAGATCGAGTTCGGCCTCTACGACATCGGCGCCGAGGTCGTGAAGAAGATCGGCAAGAAGGTGGATCTCGTCATCGCGGGCCGCGGTGCCGGCAAGCAGCTCGAAGAAGCGAAGGCGCTCGGGCTCCCGATCGTCGGCGAAGACGCGATCGATCCGATCTTCGACGACCAACCTTGGGACACGATCCTCACGATGAAGCGCTAGGACTGCAGGAGCCTGTTCAGCTGGGACGCAGCACCCGTCCGAGGCGGGTCTGAATTCGCTTCTTCATCCTCCGTCCGGCCCGGCGTGCCCGGCCCCGGACCCACTTCTCGATCGGGATCCCGTAGATGTCGGTTTCCATCTGGTAGTAGCTGTGGTGTCCGAGGTACCACCGGTAGCCGGGCAACCACTCGGCCAGCATCAGGGGCAGCTCGAAGAGATCGTCGAAGCGGTGGTAGATGCTGATGTGGACCTGCGGACGGTAGCGCTCGAGCGACGCACGTGCGCCCTCGAGCGCTTCTCGTTCGGCGCCTTCGACGTCGAGTTTGACGACGTCGATCCGAGGAAGCTGGTGATCGACGACCAGCTTGTCGATCGGGGTGACCACGACCTCGGTGGCCCCCTCGGACCCGAGCTTCGACGACGCGCCGGCTCCGTCCTGCCCATGGCGCCTTCTACCGCGCCACCGCCTCCCGCGCACTCCGGTATTCTTGGGGGCACAGCCCAAACCCCGTCCGGTGTGACACCGCTGGCTCTGCGCGAGGCTGGCCGTCGGGTACGCTACGCGCCGAGTCGAACTCCCAACTCGCGCTGGCCGCAACCAGGGACACCGATCCACCGGACTTGTCGACGCATTGGGCGGGCTGGCACGCTGTTCGAATGCGTGTAGCCGTGGCTTTGGGCTTGAGTCTCTTCGTGTTCGTCGGGTGCGGTGACTCCGGGTCGCCCGAGTCGCGGTTCCCGGACCCCGGTCCGGTCGATGGACCGATCGATGAGTCGCGTGCCGCGGACGCGATGTCGCACCGGCTCTGCACCGCCTGGGGCCGATGCGCGTGCGGCGAGTTCGCCGGCGTGGACCTCGAACTCGACACATGCGCGATCGGGATGCGCTTCGTCTGGCAGGACACGGTCGAAGAAGCAGCCGCGCTTGGGCTGACCTACGACGGCGACTGCCTTGCGCGCCGTCTGAACGCGATGCGCGACCGAGGCTGCGAGGTCGGCCCGGTGTCGCACGACTGCGGGCCCGAGACCTGCCTGGTCTTCCACGGGGACGTTCCCGAAGGTGGCGCATGCACCGGACGCCCGTCCGCGAGCGACTGTGCCCAAGGCCTGATCTGTTTTGGAACCTGTCAGCTGCCGTGTCAGATCCCGACGGCGGGCCTACTCGCCGAAGGCGAGCGATGCTGGAACGGCGAGTCGGTCCTCGGCACGTGTGACCCGGCGCTGTACTGCAACCGGACGCTGGAAACATGCCAGTCCCTTCCTGTTCTGGGGGAGCCGTGTGCGCCCGATGCCGCCTTCCGGTGCGTCGACGCGCGGTGCGACTTCATGGTCGAGCCGCCGGTGTGCGCGGCGAAGGTGGAACTCGGCGGAGCGTGCAGCCGCTTCGACGATTGTCTCTCCGAGAACTGCATGTCGGGTACGTGCGAGCCGCCGCCGACGCTCGGCGAGATGTGCAGAGTCTCGTGCGCCGAAGGGTTGTCGTGCAGCGCGGATGTGGAGACGGGGATGGCGAGCTGCGTCGAGGTCCCGCGCGAAGGCGACGTGTGTCTCCCGGGCTCGTCGACGTTGCGGTGCGCCGAGGGACTCGCGTGTGTGGAAGACCTCTGCATCCGCCCCGCCGGCGAAGGCGAACCGTGCCCCAGCCTGTCCCCCGATGCCTGCGCCGGCGATCTGCTCTGCGCACCCCGCCGCTGCGAGGACCACCCCGACTTGCCCGGATGCGCGACCTGCGACGATCCGGAACGGGGCTGCCTCACCGGGATCTGCTTGCCCGAGCCGGGCACGGTCTGCGCAGACAACGGCGGCGTCCTGATCACCCTCTGAGCCACAGCTTCTCACGCGTACGACAGAGAGAACGCTCGTCAGAAGGAGGTTGGCGCCTTCTTGGATTCAGCGGCCGCGGCTGCGCGACTGCGGCGCACGCGGTCGCGTACGGTCACGCCGACGATGCACAGCACGGCACCGAGGATGAGCCCACCGATGAGGTACGAGACCATTGTGGTCTCACCGGCGTCGACGACATGCATGTCGGGCGCGCCGCGGTAGAGGTCTGTTCCGACTGGCGGCTGGAGCGCGGAGAGGAGGGCCCCATGACCCTCATCGTACCGCGTCCTCGTCGGGGAACAACGTCAGCGCGCGACGGTGACGGTGTTGCGGCCGGCGTGTTTGGCGGCGTAGAGCGCTTCGTCCGCGCGTGCGCACGCTTCGTCCACGGTCTCCTCAGCGGTCAGCTGCGCGACGCCGATCGACACGGTCACCCGGAGGGTGTGTCCGTTGTGCAAGATCGCGATCTGCTCGACCGCCTCGCGGATGCGCTCGGCGGTTCGAGTCGCGCCTTCGAGTGGCGTGGACTCGCACAGCACCGCGAACTCTTCGCCGCCCCACCGTGCCGCGACATCGCACTCTCGGACGGTCTGCTGAAGGGTGTGCGCGAACGCGACCAAGACTGCGTCGCCGGCGTCGTGGCCATGGGTGTCGTTGACGGACTTGAAGTCGTCGAGGTCGAGAAAGAGCAGCGCGGCCTCTCCGCCATAGCGCTGCAAAGACACCAGCCGTCCCGCGATGCGCTCGCGCATGGCGCGGCGGTTGACGAGGTTGGTCAACATGTCCGTGGTCGCCAGGACCTCGAGTTGGCGTTCGCGGCTCACCAGCGCGCTCACGTCCCGAAAGACGAGAATGTAGTCCGACGCGGTGGGCCGGGTGACCGAGACCTCGAGCACCCGTTCTTCGTCGAGCTGGAGCCGGCTCGTGCGCACGTACGCGGAGGGAGCGTCGGCCGGTGGCCGGATGGCCGGTTCGAACTTCTCGAACACGTCGAACACGTTGTCGGCTGGTGCGCCGCGGGTGAGCTCCATCAAGACGGCGGTTGCCGCAGGATTGAGCATCTGCACGTGGCCGCTCGGATCGCACCGGACGATGCCGACCGGTACGAGGTAGAGCAGCTCGAGCAGCGAGGCGTCTTCGCTCACGCTTTGTTCACCGTTCGCTCACCCGCGCGGCTCGACGAGCAGCAACCAGGACCCAACGGCTGGACGCACCAGGCGCAGGCGCACGCGGGTCGGCTTCATGCGGTACGAGAAGACGTAGTCGATCACCTCGTCGATCGGCTCCCCGAAGTAACGCTCGCGCACGAGGTAGTTGTTGGTGCAAGGCGCCACCGAGACGAAGAAGTCCCGCCCGACGACGTCCTTCGGATCGAGCCCGGAAAGGTTCGCCTCGAACCGGTTGTACCGCTCGACGATGCCGCCCGGCGCCATCACCACCGCCCCGAACGCAAGCGCGTCGAGGCCCGCGGCATCGAGCGCCAGAATCTGGTCCACGTCGACCGACTCGAAGTTCATCGCGGAACCATACCCGATCTGCGCCCACGGCCGATGTCCGCCAGCACCGGACGTCGGCTGGGCCTCCGTGTGACGGGCGAGGCTGGCGCCGGCTGGGGCTTTGCCGGCATCTCGCTCGGCTGCGACTGAGTTCATGGCCATCTGAACGCGATCAAAGCCACCTTCGCGTCCTGACGCGGGTTCGCGGTCTGCTCAGACTTTGCGCAGGGCGACCGCGTTGATGCAGTAGCGGAGGCCGGTGCTGTCTTTTGGGCCGTCCGGGAAGACGTGGCCAAGGTGGGCGTCGCACACGGCGCACACGGTCTCGACGCGCATCATGCCGTGCGAGCGGTCGCCGATGTACGCGACGACTTCGAGGTCGACCGGCGCGGTGAACGAAGGCCACCCGCTGCCCGATTCGAACTTCGCGGTCGCGTCGAAGAGCTCGGTCCCGCAGCACACGCACGCGTAGACGCCCGGCTCGAACTTCGAACACATCTCCGAGCTGTACGGACGCTCGGTCCCTTTCGCCCGTGCCACCGCGAACTGCTCCGGCGTCAGCTCGGCGCGCCACTCGTCTTCGGTCTTGTCCACCCGCCGCGGCGGCGGTGCGTTGCCCTCGCGCGTGCGTCGTTCGATCTCGGCCCAGTTCAACGTCGTTGCCATCGGGTGAAAGTACGCCGCACTTCGGCGCCGGTTACCAGCCCGATTGACGAAACGCACGCGGCCAAGTCTCGAGACGTCGTTCGGAGTCTTGCGGTTGGCCCGTCGTTCCTCGGACCAGATGCAAGTTTCACTTGTCGTCGCGCTTCGAACCAACGGGTCGCATACGAGCGATCAGATCCGCCGGCTCCGCCGCATTCCCACGCATCGGCAGCCTGAGGAACCCGGTCAGTGACCGATTCGATGTGTTGCTGCCGGTTGGTGCGCGTGGTGCCGTGTGCGCAGGAGCATCCCGATGGCGTCGATCGACACGAGCACCCGTTTCCAGTTCACCGCAGTCCGCTGCGTCCTCTGCCTTGCGTTCGCGATGGGGTGCGGCGACGACTCGGCCGCGCCCGGCGAAGATGCCGGGGTTCGCGATGGCGGCGCCGTGGACGCGACTCTGCCGGACGCCACGCTCGAAGACGGCGGCGTCGGCGAAGACGCGGACCGGACCGAAGACGCCGGCACGGATGGCGGGCCGGACGCGCCGCCGCCCGAAGTCGCGGACTACTACATCGCGCTCGACGGAGACGACGCCAACCCGGGCACCGAATCAGAGCCGTTTGCGACGGTGGCACGCGCGCTCGAGGTCGTCGGCCCCGGCGACCTCGTGTACTTGCGCGAGGGCGTGTACCGCGCGCTCGTGGAGCTGACCGTGGACGGAACCGAAGAGGCGCCGATCCGCTGGGAAGGCCACCCCGGCGAGGCGGTGATCTTCCGCGGGCCGGGCCGCGGCGGAGAGCCGCATGCCGAGCAGATCCGGATCAGCGGAGACTGGAACGTGGTGCGGCACGTGACGGTCGAGGACTCGTCCGGCCCAGGCATCCGGGTCTTCGCAGACCACGCCTGGATCGACGACGCCACGCTGCGGGAGTGCGGCACGACCGGCATCAACTTCTGGACGAACACCGGCGGGCGGGTCTCCAACTCGTACATCTTCGCGAGCTACAACCAGTTCGGTGCGGACGGCGCACCGGCCGACGGCGGCGGCGCGGATGGCATCTCCTTCGCGCACTGCGAGGGCGGTCTCATCACCCGCACGATCGCGTTTGGCAACTCGGACGACGGCTACGACTTCTGGGGCTCGAACAACACCCGCATCGAAGGCTCGTACGCGGTCGGCAACGGCATCAACCGATGGGACGGCGCGGGCTTCGAGGGCGACGGCAACGGCTTCAAGATGGGCAACTGCGACTCCCGCGGGAACAGCGGCTCCCGCAATGTCTCGTGGGGCCATCCGCGCCGCGGGTTCGACAGCAACTGCGCGCAAGAGACCTCCATCGACCACGGCATCAGCTTCGACGACCGCGTCGGATTCCACAATCGGCACGCGAACAACCCGTGGAACAACAACGCGTCGTTCAACTCGGACCGGGCGACCGCCGAGATGATGGACACGCCCCGCCGCAACAGCTGGGACCTCGACATCGAGCCGGTCGCCGCCGACTTCGAGAACGTCACCCCGCCCGCGCTGACCGGCGAAGAGACCGCCGCCGAAGCGCTCGCCCTCGTCGAGGCGAGCCGGTTCCTGCACCCCGCGGCCGGCAGCGCGCTCCTGGACCAGGGCGAAGATCTCGGCGATCCCTTCGAAGGCAGCGCCCCCGACCTCGGCGCCTTCGAACGCGAAGAGTAGGTCGGCTTCAGCCTCGGCTTTCGTTCGGGGCTTCGGATTCGGCTCCGGCTCCGGTTTCGGCTTCGGCTTCGGCGTCGGCTTCGGCTTCGGCTTCGGCGTCGGCTTCGGCTTCGGCTTCGGCTTCGGGATCGGCTTCGGCTTCGGCTTCGGCTTCGGCTTCGGGGTCGGCTTCGGCTTCGGCTTCGGCGTCGGCTTCGGCGTCGGCTTCGGCGTCGGCTTCGGCGTCGACTTCAAACGCCACCCCGTCAGCGTCGGCCTCGGCGAGAGCCCACGACGCACGCCACCACGAACCACACCGCACCACCACCACCGGCCCCGCCGGCCGCGCATCCGCCACCGTCCGCCGCAACCCCCGCGTCGCCGGCGCCCGCGTCCCCCGCGTCCGGCGTGCCCGCGTCTTCGGGACACACGTGCGCTTCGCAGATCCGAGTCTTGGTCGCGGCGAGGAGCGCCGGCTCGTCCGTCACGATGCCGTCGACGTCGAGGCGCAACATGCGCTCCAAGGTGACCTCGTCGTTCACGGTGAACGGGCGCACGGCGAGGCCGGCGGCGTGGTGCGCGTCGACTTCGATCGCGCGCACGGCGAGCACGAGCGGGTGCGCGTCCATGCGCTCCGCCAGGGCCGGCGCGAACCCGTCGCGTGCGACGAAGAGGGACGCGAGCCGCACGTCCGGGTCGGCGGAACGCACGGCCAGGAGTTGGTTGAAGTCGAAACTGCTGACGACGATGGTGCGATCACCGGCGCTGGTGCCAAGGACCATCGTGAGTTCTTCGGCGAGCGCCCGCCGGTCGGTGGCCGGACAGGGGCCGCCTTCGTCCGCGACCTTGATCTCCACATTGACGTCGACGTCGACCGCGGCGAAGACCTCCTCGAGGGTCGGGATGGTCTCCGTTCCAGCGTTCAGTGCCTGCAGTTCGACGAGGTCGAGCTCCGCCACACAGCCGGTTCCGTCGGTCGTGCGGTTGACCGTGTCGTCGTGCATCACCACCAGCACCCCGTCGCGTGAGAGCTGTACGTCGAGCTCGATCATGGTCGCGCCTTCGGTCACAGCTTGGGTGAACGAAGCGATCGTGTTCTCGGGGAACGGGTTGTCGTCCGTGTCGGTCCCGGTACCGCGGTGACCGACCACCACCGTGTTCACGCCGGGACACGGGGTGTCCGCCGCCGCCGCCGATGTCAGCGCGACCGCGACCACCAAGCAGGCCAAGAGCTGGGCACGGATGCCCGCCCTACGAATCCCCCGCCGCGCCAACACCCCAACCATCCGTCGTGCCATGCGCAGAGGTTCGCACGTTGGGGCGACGGCGTCCTCACAGCCTGTGCGCGATTGACCGACGAAGCGTGGCGATGACTCCGGCTCAGACGTCGAGCAGCGTGGGCAGGTGATCGCAGAGGTGTTCCATCAAGGCGCGCACCCGGGCCGACCGGCGAAGGTCGGTGGGGGTGAGCACCCAGACCGACACGCCGACGTCGGGTTGCGGCATCGGACCGATGCCTACGAGTCCGGGGTGTTGGCGCGCGAAGGACACGGGCAGGTACGCGACGCCCGCGCCCGCGAGCACCAGATCGCGCAGCACGAGGATCGAGTCGACCTCCACCGCCACACCGCGGTGTGCGTGGTCCGCATGGGTCAGGTTCCACACGTCGGCGGCGCTCATGCGCGGATCCCAGCGCACCCAGGGTGCGGCGGCGGCGCGTTCCGGGTCCTGCGCGATCGCGGTGTTGGCGTAGACCGCGAAGTGCAGGTGGCCGACCCGTCGGCCGAAGAGCCGTTCGCTCGGTTGGTCGGTTGCGCGCACCGCGACGTCGCTCTCGCGTCGCGTGAGGCTCACGACCTGCGCAGAAGTGAAGAGCCGCACTTCGATCCGCGGGTAGCGCGCCTGGAAAGAAGCGAGCGCGGGCGCGAGCAACGACCCCGCGCCCTCGAACGCCGCCAGGTCGACCCGCCCGGCCAACTCGACCTCCTCGCTGAAGAGGCGCGCCGCCGAGGAGGTCCTCTTCGACCCGCTCCGCGATCGGCAAGAGCAGCTCGCCAGTCGGGGTCAGTGCGATCCGCTCCGCGTGACGTTCCACAAGCGGCCGACCGGCGGCTTCCTCGAGCGAGGCGAGGTGGCGGTGAATGGTCGAGCGGCTCACGCCGAGCGCGCGGGCGGCCCCAGACACGTGCCCGCTGCGGTGGAGCGCCAGGAAGAACCGCAGGTCGTCCCAATCCAGATCGGTGGCAGGCATCGCACCAAGTGTCCGAAATCGGACATAGCTGTGTCAATCCTCGCCATTGATGGCTCGTTTGCGGCCACTAGCTTCCTTCTCGTGCCCGATGGACGGGCGACAGGAGACAAGACCGATGAACCCGCAAGAACACCACACCCACCCCCTTCGTGCCTCCGGCCTCGCGGTGCTCGCCATGGGCCTCGCCTGCGGCGGTGGCCCGACCTCGACCGCGAACCCGCAGCCGCCCGCCTCGGAGCCGCCGGCGCTGCGGCTTGCGCGCCAGCGGTCGCCCAGTACGGAAGGGGATGCTTGCCCGGAGTGCACTCACCGCGTCGATCGTGACGCTGCTCTTCTTCGTCGTGCCCTCGGCGGCGTTCGCTGGCCCCTACGGTCCCTCGGGCGGCATCAACATCAGCTTCAAGAAGAGCCTTCACATGGGCGGTGCGTTCGCTGGACTCTTCGGTCGAGGGCAAGGCACGGCGGCGAACTCGTTCTCTGGAGAGGCGACGCTCGAGTACCTCGCCCTGGACGTGTTGGCGCTCGGCTTGGTGATGCGGAGCCACGCGTTGCCGACCTTGCCGCAACCCATCGGCGACCGCGCCAACACGGTGCGCTTCCGGTTGCGGTTGCAGGTGCCACTCGTCGGCGGCAGCGCACACCGGCGCCCCGTCGTGCCCTACGCCTCGATCGGCATAGACAGCGGGCTCGGTTGGGTCGCTGGGGCGGCATCCGGCACGACCACCCGCGTGGTCGGGCTCGGCGGCCAACTGCGCATCGGCATCATCCTCTGGGGTCGTGTGAGCCTGTACGTGCCGATCGGGTACGACCGAACCATCCTCGACGGACCCGACGTCCGGCAGTTCGAGACCGGACTCGGCGTGCTGATCCGGTTGGCCGGCCGCACCGCGTACGGCCCCATGCCCACGCGCACCGGGTCGCGCGAACAAGATGAACGCGAAGACCGAGGCCGGATGGACCGGACGGTGGATACCCTGCGCCGGCTCGGAGAACACTCGCGCGGGCACCACGAACACGGGAGTGAGGCACCCGACGACGACGAGGAAGAAGAAGACGACGACGAAGAAGAAGAAGAAGAAGCCGAGGACGACGACTGAACAGCTCCGAGTTCAGTGGGTCGGTGGGCTATGCTCGCGCGCATGTTCCGCACGGGCGCCGCCATCTTCCTCGTTTGTATGCTCGGCTGCGGCGACCCAGGCATGGGGTCGTTCGACGGCGGTCCGCTCTGTTCGACCCCCGCCGACTGCGACGACGGGCTCTTCTGCAACGGCGCCGAACAGTGCCTGCCCGCGGACCCGGCCGCCGACGGAGAGGGCTGCGTCTCGGGTTCGCCGCCGTGTTTGGAGACGTGCGACGAAGCCGCCGACATGTGCGTCGGCGAGTGCGTCGACCCCGACGCGGACTCGGATGGTGCGGACGCGATCGGGTGCGGCGGCGACGATTGCGACGACATGGATCCCAACCGCTTTCCCGGCAACGCCGAGGTCTGTGATCCGGGTGGACACGACGAGGACTGCGACCCGACCACCTTCGGGTTCGACGTGGACGGCGACGGGTTCGTCGGCGACCGCTGCTGCAACGGCAGCGCGTGCGGAACCGACTGCGACGATCTCTCTCGCGGGTCCTTCCCAGGTGCGACCGAGGTCTGCAACGGGCGAGACGACGACTGCGACGGCCTCTCGGACGAAGGTGTCACGCTCACGTTCTACGTGGATGCAGACGAGGACGGCTTCGGCGACGACGCGATGCCGACGCTCGAAGCGTGCGAACGGCCGGACCGCTACGCGCTGGCCGGGGGCGACTGCGACGACGACTCCGCGTTCGCTCGGCCGGGCGGCGCGGAACGCTGCGCACCGGCGGGCATCGACGAGGACTGCGACGGAGCGGTGGACGAGTTCGGTCCGGACGCCGAGTCCGGGGCCGTGGATCTGATCACGTACTACCCGGACGAGGATCTCGATGGCTGGGGCGTGACCGACCGCGCGCGGGTGTCCTGCGCGCCGCCACCAGGCCGCTGGACCCGCTTCCCCGGCGACTGCCGAGACGACCTGCCGGAGGTGAACCCGGAGGGCGGCTACGCTTCCGAACCGGCGTGTCCAGCCTCGTTCATTCGAGGAGATGTGGCGTTCGATGTCGAGACCCGAAGGTGCGGCGGCGACTGGGTCTGCGTGGGTCCCGGTGGGTGCCTCGAAGTCATTCCGGTGCCGGCCCAATGGGACCGCAACTGCGACGATCGGATCGAGACCGCTCCCCGCATCGGCTGCGGCGGAACCGCCCCGGTGTGCGAGGGGTTCCTTTCCGAATCCCAAACCGTCGAAGAAGATGCGTGCGGCGTCGGAACCGACACCTACTTCCCAGGCGAAGACGGGAGCGGACTCGTCTGCATCGGCGAGGACGGCTCGGCCTGCATGCCCGCAGGCGAAGGCCCCGGCCCCACCTGGTGCCGCTGACGGGCCGCTGAAGGCGGAGCCGTGGATTCGAGGAATCCGAACGGAAACGGTCGCTAGAGCACCAGCAAGACGATCACCAAGAACGCGTCATTCGCGGTGGGCACCGTGGGCAGTTCGGACGCAATCGACGCACGGACCGGTCGAGGAGGGCGCCTACCCACTGGAGGATCCTCGATGCCTACGCCGATTCGAAACACGTCCACGCAACCCACCTTCGACCCCGCTTCCGCGCCCACCGCACCGCCCTCGTCTCCCGAGTCCGAGTCGCCTGAGACCGTCCGCGAGGCCGCGACCGATCAGGTGCACGCCGGCCGTGCCGGTGGCGCAGGCCGGGCAGGTCGCCCCACCCGGACCCCCGCCGCCCGCCTCGGCACCGCGGTCGCCAACGTCTACGAGCGCGGCGGGATCCATGCGGTCTCCGGGTTCCTCGAGACCCATCCGGAAGTCGTCGCCGGTCTGGCAGGCAGTTCGCGCGACCAGGTCGAGGCGCAGCTCGAGCGGTCGATCGGTGGCTCCGCCGGCGCGGTCATGGAGGAGCTGCAGGATCACGTCGACGCGCACCTTCGACAGATGGTGATCGGCGAGGTCCGCTCGAACGTGAACGAGCGCCTCTCGCTGCTCGGCCGGGTCGGTCACGACCTCGAGCAGAACCTCGACGCGTACCGCGACGCGCCCGCCGACAGTCCGAAGGGGCGCGTCGCGGCCGCGTTCGGGGTTCGCGGCGACGCCGGCGACGTCGGCCGCATCCGCGAGCACGTGCAGGACGCGTCCGACGGCTACCGCGCGCTGCTCTCCCAGTTCCAGGGACAGACCTGGTCGCCAGGCGACTTCGACCAAACCACCCGCCGGCTCGCGTTCGACGCGGGTATGGGCGCCGGGGCCGCGGGCACCTTCATGGCGGAGACGCTCTCGCACCGCAGCCACGTGCCGGCGGACCAGGTCCACGCTGCGCTCGAGGTCGCCGAAGGTCTCGAGATCGCCCACGGTGCGGTCCACCTTGCGCATGCAATGCACGGGGGCGCAGCCGCGGCAGCCGGAGTGGCGCTGCCGCTCGTCGTCGCCGTGGGTGGCTTCTTCCTCGCCCGCGAGATCCACCACGCGGTGGAAGAGCGGCGCGAAGCGTTCCAGCAGGCCGCGCACACGGTTGGGATCCGCTGAGCCATGTGGATCCCCAACGAAGATCTCCTGGGCTCGCTCCGCGTCACGCCGCTCGATGGCGGAAGCCGTGCGTACGTCGGTGCCAGCGCCGTCGCGATGTGTGCCCTGCTCTTGGCGAGCATCGCGCTGATGGGTTCGTCGGAACCGGTCGCACGTCTCGGCGTGGGGTTCGGGCTGTTCGTCGCGTGGGGTCTCTTCTTCGGTCTGCGTGCGGCCGTGGACCGCGAACTGCTCGACCACCGCCTCAGCCGCCAGGCGTCCCGCGCGCCGAGCTTCCGCGGCCGGGTGGTCCGTGTCCTCGACGAAGACAAGCCCGCCGTGGCCGCCCACTGCGAGTCGCTCGGCACCGAACGTCCCGTGCTCGAACGAAGCATCGCCCGCGTCCGCCAGTTCCTCGTGCGCCTCCACGACGGCCGCTTCGCCATCGTGGACTCTCGCTGCGTGCTCGTGTGGGACCTCGACCCGATCGAACTCGGCAGCGAGATCGAACTGAGCGGCGCACCCGTGCCATGCCCGCACCGCCTGCGCCGTCGCGCCGTGCGGTCCATGCCCTCGAGCTACCGCGGCGGCACCCCGCTCGCGTTCGTCGGCACCGAAGACGCGCCGCTCTTCATCCGCCGCGTGAGTGCACCCGTGAAGCCCGCCGGGGAGCCCGCCGTGAAGCCAGCCCTGAAGCCAGCCGTGAAGTCTGGGAAGACGGTGGCTGTGCGCGTCTCCTCCGACTTGTGTGCGCCCACGCAGGCGGTCGAAAGCCCTGCTGTGTGCGCTCCTCCTCTGCGTCCGCCGCGCCTCGCATCGTCGCCTCAGTAACCAGTGAATCCGCGGGGCCTCGCAATCGTCCGCAGAGCCGTGCCACCCCGCTTCATCCCTCACTCTGCGCAGCGTTTGGCGTCTGCCCGTTCGAAGTGCACTCACATCGCGAGCGTCCCACCGAATCGATCCGAGCGCGTTCAAGCGCCTGCGGGTCCATCGTGTGCGTACCCCGTTCGAGGACTCCTGGGCGGGCCGGGCTTGCGCCCTCCAGGGCCACGGGTACGAAGCACGATGATCGCCCGCCGCGGACTGCTCGCCTCGACTCTGGCGCTGCTCTTCTTCGTTGCACCGTCGTCGGCATCCGCCGGCTTCAACTTCAAGTTCAACTTCCCGAAGAGCCTTCACATCGGCGGGGCCTTCTCCGGACTCGTCGGCCGCGGACAAGACACATCGGCCAGCTCGTTCGCGGGAGAAGGGACGCTCGAGTACGTCGCCCTGGACGTGCTGGCGGTGGGCCTGGTGGTGCGGAGCCAACCGCTGCCAGCCCTGCCCCAACCCATCGGCGACCGGGCGACCACGTTCCGGGTTCGGGCGCGGTTGCAGCTGGCGCTCGTCCCGAGCAGCGCCTACCGACGCCTCGTCGTGCCGTATGTCTCGCTCGGCATCGATGGAGGTGCCGGTTGGGTCGCCGGTGCACCGTCCGACGACGCCACCCGTGCCGTGGTGATAGGCGGGCAACTGCGCATCGGTCTCATGCTCGCTGGTCGAGTGAGCGTCTACATTCCGGTCGGGTACGAGCGCACCATCCTCGAAGGCACCAACGTGCGGCAGTTCGAGACCGGTCTGGGCGTGCTGATCCGGTTGGCTGGCCGCACCGACTACGGGCCGCGGCCCCCGCGCACCGACCCCCCGGCGGAAGAAGAGGAGTCGAGCGAGGACGAGGACAGGACGGCAGATGCCCTTCGCCGGCTCGGGGACCGCGCCCGCGAACACCACGACTCGAGGGAAGTAGATACCGAAGAGGACGAGTCGAGCGAGGACGAGGAAGGGACCGTCGATGCCCTGCGCCGGCTCGGGGACCGGGCTCGCGAACACCACAGCTCCAGCGACGTCGACACCGCGGACGAGAACGACGACGACGACGCCGAGTGAAGAGCTGAAACGACGCGACCCCGGGAGAGACCCAGCAATCTCGCGCATCGGGGGCTGCGCGGGATTGCCCATACAGGTGTTCAATCCCTGGGCGGTACCGGGTCGGTAGATCGGCTGATCTCTGGCTCTATCGGCTGGCACCATTCGTGCTGCGTCCAGGGCATGCCCCTCTCGTCTCTTCCCCGCGTCGTTCCGTTCCTCGTGAGTCTCTTGTGCGGGTGGGGGTGTGTGGCGCCGACCTCGGTGGACGACCTCGAAGCTGCGGTCAGCCATCCGGGCCGCTGGATCCCAGACAACGCCGGCGACTCGGTCGGGTACGACGGCGCGCCGAACTGGGATGGAGGCCGCAACTGCAGCGGCAGCTTCACGCCGGGTGCCCAGGAGCTCCGTGCACACCTCATGGCCGCGTTCCCGCAGATCACCTCCATCCAGGGTTACGCGTGTCGGCAGAACACCGCGAACCTGAGCAAGACCTCGGTGCACGGCACCGGTCGCGCGATCGACATCTTCATTCCATTGCACGCAGGCGCGGCCGACAACGATCTCGGCGACCCGGTCGCGAACTGGCTGCTCGAACACTCTGCGTACATCGGGGTGCAGTACGTGATCTGGGACCGCACCTCCTGGAGCGGAACGCGGTCTGGTTCGCGCGAGCGTTCGTACGGTGGACCACATCCACACCACGACCACCTGCACGTCGAGATCACCTTGCAAGCGGCCAGCCGCGGCACCCGCTTCTTCACCGAAGGGCCGCCGGGCGTCGCGCCGCCACCGCCCACCTGCAACGACTTCGAGATCGCCGAGTGCGGCTTCCTCTACGGCTGTGGCTGCGAAGAACACGCCTGCCAGTGCGGCAGCCGGCCGGACCACCTCTGGTACGGCACGCCGAGTGGTGAGTTCGTCAGCCGCGCCATCGACGTCAACGGACTCTACTTGCCGCACATCGGCGACTTCGACGGCAACGGTGCGGACGACATCTTCTGGTACGGCTGGGGCAGCCGCGAGGACTTCGTATGGCTCGGTCAGACCGACGGTTCGTTCCGATCACGCAGCCTCGAAGTGAACGGGCACTACACGGTGGTCGTCGCGGACTTCGATGGCGACGAACGCGACGACATCTTCTTCTACAACACCACTCCGTCCGCGCCCGACTTCCTCTGGTTCGGCAACGCCGACGGCACCTTCGAGTCCACGCCCCGTCCCGTGAGCGGCACCTACCAACCGTTCACCGGGGACTTCGACGGAGACGGTCGCAGCGATCTCTTCTGGTACGCGCCTGGTGCCGCGGCGGACACGATCTGGTTCGGCGAAGCCGACCGCTCGTTCACCGACCGGCCGCAGTCGATCGTCGGCACCTACGCGCCACAGGTCCAGGACTTCAACGGCGACGGACGGGACGACATCCTCTGGTACGCGGCCGGTGAACCGAGCGACGCGATCTACCGCGGCCGCGCGGACCGCACGTTCGACACCGAGAGCGTCTCCGTCAACGGAACGTACGTCGTGTCGACCGGCGACTTCGACGGCGACGACCGCGGCGACGTGCTCTGGTACCGGGCGGGCGCAAGCACGGACTACCTCTGGTACGGCGACGCGTCCGGGTCGTTCACCGACTCGTCCTTCGACGTCAACGGCAGCTACGCGCGGGTGCTGGTCGGCGACTTCGATGGGTCCGGCACCGACGATCTGGTCTGGTACGCGCAAGGCGAAGACCGCGACTTCTACTGGCGCTTCTCGAGCGACCGAACCTACGCGAGTCCGTCCATCAACGTGGGCGGCACCTACAGCCCGCACGTGGGCGACTTCGACGGCGACGGCGACGACGACATCCTCTGGTACGGCGCGGGCAGCGATCCGGATGTGAGCCCGCCGATCGCGGACTCCTTCGAAGAAGGCGTCACACCGCCGCCACCACCGCCCGTCGATGCGGACGGAGACGGGAGTGGCGAAGAAGAAGACTGCGACGACGCCGATCCGCTGCGTTACCCGCTTGCGTACGAAGTGTGCGGCGACGGCATCGACCAGGACTGCGACGGAGAAGACCTGGACTGCCTGGAAGGCGAAACGGGCGACACCGATCCGCTCGGACCCGACGAAGAAGAAGAGCCCGAGCCCATCGATGATCCGCCGGTGGTGCCGCGCGGCTCGGGGCTCTCTGGCGGCTGCGCTGCGGGGACCGACGGCCGCCTGCCCGAATGGCTCTTGTTCGCGGCGCTCGTCGGCCTTCACCGCCGACGTCGCAGAGGCAGGGGTCCGGTCGTCGGCCTTCGCTGACGTGGGTGGGACGCTCGCTCTACCGCTTCGTGAGCTCGAACGCCTTGTCGCCGAAGTCGGTGAGGACCAGGCGCTTGCCGTCGAACGCGACCGACTTGGCGGTGCGGTCGAACAGCGCCACGACCTTCTTCGCAGCGACGTCGACGATGTGCACCGCGCCGCTGCTGGCGAGCAGCACGAGCGCGTCGCTCAGGGGCAGCAAGCCGCGCACGAGTTTCACCCCCGGCGGCATCGTGATCCTGGAGAGGACCTTGCCCTCGATGTCGAGCACCTCGAGGTGCGTGCACGCGAACTCTTCGCCGCGGGCCGCCACGACCAGACGGTCCGCGTCGGCGATGGGCGCGACGGCGTGCACGTCGCCATACATGCGCTGGAAGATCGTCGACTTCTTGCCGGTGGCCAGATCCACCCGGAGCACTTCGCACCGGCCTCCGACGAGGGCCACGTCGCCTTGCACCGCGACCGCGGGTCCGAGCTGTGCTGGGCCGGAGGTCAGGCCCGCGGTCTTGCGTTTGCCTTTCACCTCGAACCGGATGCCTTTGTTGGAGAGCGCGATCCAGCGGTCGCCGGCGCGCTGAAAACGCAGATGCCCACCTGCGGTCAGGAGCTTCACCGTAGCCTCCGGCGGCTCCGTGACCGGCTTCGGTTGGCACGTCTTGAACGTCATCGGCAGCGTGGCCGGGTCGAGCCGCTTGGACTCGTGGGCGTCCAGCCAAGCCTGCGCGGCTTCCCGTGCTTCGTCAGACACGCCCTTCCACATCACGACGAGGCGGGCGTGGTTCGCGAGCGCTTTCTGCACGTACTCGCTGGGTTTGGCCGCTTCGAGCCACTTGGTGATCTCCTCCGACGGCGGCCACGGCTTGTCCGACCCCGGCTCGAGTTTGTCGATGGCGTCGATCACCACCGCGTCCACGAAGCTGTCGAGCGAGTGAAACGTGCGGGGGGCGGTGTCGTCGGGGTTGCTCTCGATCTTGATCTGGAGCTCGCCGCGCGGGAAACGAACCGCGATCGGATCGTCGTAGTCGCCGGTCCCGAACGGCAGCCGCTTCTTGCCAGCGAGCAATGCCGCGACGAGGTCCTTGCCGCTCGTGCTCCGATAGATCTCCCACACGCCGATCTGGATCCACGGCTGGCCCGCGCGGGCCCACGCATCGAGCACCGCTGCGAGGTCGTCGCTTGGCAGCGCGCCGATCGCCCGCAGCAGCGCAGGGTCCGCCGGCTGCTTGCTCGGCCGACCGCACATCGCGACCAAGGCCTTCGCGGCCACGTCCTTCGCGGGCGGCGCCGCCGGCGCGACGACTGGTGGCGTCGACTCGTCCACGGTTGCGACCACCTTGCCCGCGGCATCGAGCACCTTGCCGTCTGCGATCGCGTGGCCGGCTTCGAACACAGTCGCGTGTGCGTAGGTCGGCTCCACGAGCACACCCTTGGCTGGCGTCGCGTAGCCGTACTTCTTGGCCAAGATGCGGTAGGGGCCACTGCCATCTGGGGATGGCGTCGGTGGCATCGTGCCGACTGGGTCGAGCACCCAAACGCCGTCTTTGTCGACGAGCCCCCACAGTTTGCCGCGCTTGGCCGGCGCGAACCCAGACACGTAGGGGTAGAGGTCATGGAACGCTTCGAGCTCGTCGACCAGCGCGCCCTTGGCATCAAGCCGCTGCCACGGCGCCTTCTTCTTCGCACGTGCGAGGAAGGTGCCGTCGTCGTTGCGGTGAAGCGACTCCCAGGCGTCTTTCAAGAAGACCTTCCCGTCGAACGTCATCGCGCCCATCTTGCGCTTCTGGATGAACCGGACGAGGCCTGCGCCCATGCCGCGCATCGCTTTGTAGACCGGTTCGACAACCCACTTCTCGGTGGCGATCTCGAGCAGACCCCAGGTCTCCTTGTCGCTCGGCCGTGCGACCGCGAACTCCGGAGACACTGCGGTCGGCCAGCCGTACTTCGCCGGCAACACCCACTCTCCGTTCACGTCGATGAGACCCTGGGCGCCCGCGATCGTTGCACTCGCCCAGGCCAACCCGTGCGCGAAGCTCGACGCGTTGCCGAAGTGGAGCGGGATCGCGACCTTGCCCTCGGCGTCGAGGAAGCCGCGGGCGAAGCCCCGCTCGACGAGGCGCCGCCCGTCGGCCAGCGGTTCGATGCGGTCGTAGACGGGCGCGACGTGCACGCGACCGGTCGCATCGGCAAGGCCGATGCACCTGTTGGACTTGAACGGGTACAGCGTGGCCACGGGCGCAGGATACTTCAGGTGGGTTCGCTCAGACGCCGGTACTTCTTCGGTACAGGACCAAGACGCCGTCTGGTTGAAATGCAGCAGTCGGCCCTGAAGGTGCGACCTTCTATTCGCAGAGGGTTCCGCGGGTCGTGTCCGGGGACCGGATGCCTCCGAGCATGTTGTCGCCGGTGCCGACCGACCAGCCGAGCGCGGTGACCTCGCCGCCGTAGAGCACGCTGCTGCCGACGGAGACCCGTGCGCAGAATTCGCCGCTGGATGGATCGACCGCCACGTTCGCCACCGCTTCGGCGCTGTGGGTCATGTAGATCGCCGCGGTGGCGATGCCGGGTCGTCCGAACCCGAACGTGACCCGCGGCGCGTCGACGTCGATGCTCGCGCCGACCGTGACACCCGCTGAGCCGCCGACGTCCGGGTTGGAGGAGAAGCGGGTGATGCCGCCTTCGATGCCGAATCCCTCGGGCCCCCGCGAGAGCGTGACGGTGCCGCCGAGGTCGAAGTCCGAGGACACGGTCATCGTCGCACTGGCGCCCACCGTCGACTGGACGGCGACCCGCACGCTGACGGCGACGAACGCCGGCAACGGTCCGAGCATGAACGGGAAGACCAGCGTGGCGGGCGGGAAGATCTCCGCGCTTCCGGTCGCCGCTTCGAAGCTCGCCGAGACGTTGCCGGTGACGTCGATGCCCGGGAAGTACAAGCGCACCGTCGGTTCGCTGTCGGGATCGGACTCGTCGATCTGGATCGACCCTTCTGCCTCGAGCCCAGTCGCCATGGCCTCGAACGCGGTCGAGGTGCCGCCGTTGCTGCTCATGAACTGAAACCGGCCCGCGTCGCCCACCATGCTCAGGTTCACGCTCCAGGTGCCGCCGCTGTAAGCGACACCCTGTTCGAGCAGCGCGTAGAAGTCCGCTTCGTCGAAGAGCGCCTGTTGCAGCCCACCTTCGATCGAACCGGCCGCCGGAGCGACCCCGATCACGCTGCCGGGACCCATGTCGCGCATCTGGTGCCCGAACTGAATGTCCGCGCGGGACATCGACTCGCTGAAGCGCGCCCACTCGGTACCGACGGCGACGCGGTCGCCCTCGTCCATCATCGAGGTGATCTCGAAGAGCCCGAGCTGCGGCCAGACCACCGTGCTGCCGACCTCGACGCCCGCGAGCATCGGCGAGCCCGCGCGGATGCGGAACACGCCGTTGGCCGGCTGGAGGTTCTCCACGTCGGCGAGCACGTCGGACTCTTCGGCGACGATCACCTCTGGGTTCCAGTCCACGTCGAAGGTCGAGGTGTCCGCCATCGGCAAACGTTCGGGGCTGAGCGGCTGGTACTCGGGGAGGTCGTCGCCGCCGCTGCTGCACGCGGCCAATACGATGAGACACATCGATGCGATTCGAATCATCTCGGCACCATACTTGATTCATTGCCCAGACGGGCGTGGCTCGCTTCGAGATTGGCGGCCTACGCGTGTGCCCTGGTCTTCTGAGGGGAAGGGTTCCCCAGCCCGCCTTCTCCCCCGGGTGCATGGGCCATTCGCAGATGCTCGCTTTGTGAGACTGGCGGTGGACAAAAACCGCTCGACGACCGCGAAGCGAGCGGAGAGCATTCGCGGATGGCCACCATGGACCGTGAACTGATCCGGCTCGCCCACGAAGGCGACGCCGAAGCCACCCGCACTTGGCTCGAAGCGCAGAAGAAGCGGCCGCCCATC
This sequence comes from Deltaproteobacteria bacterium, assembly GCA_034670305.1. Taxonomy (GTDB): domain Bacteria; phylum Myxococcota_A; class Polyangia; order Polyangiales; family Houyiibacteriaceae; genus JAXMNT01. The sequence goes on along the minus strand of JAXMNT010000012.1, from coordinate 117,853 downwards.
AACGACTTGTTGTGGTGTGCGCTCTTCGCGACCGATCCGGAGGTGCGCGTGCTTCTCGTCGAAGTCGCGACCGCGAACAAGATCAAGCCACTGAAGAAGGGCTGGATGTGGAACGACGCGATCGCTGCGGCCATCTTGGGCGACCCCGAAGGCATCGCGCGCGCGGTGAAACGCAAAGCCGATTTCGAAGCGGTGACCGTGACCGGCACGCCGTTGACCACCGCGCTTCGTCTGGGCCACGTCGAGTTCGCACGGGCGCTGCTCGAGCACGGGGTCGACACGGAGAAGACCGTGAAGATGGCCGAGCTCCGGTACAACAACCCGGCCACGACCACCGTGCAGATGATGAACGTCACCCCCTTTGGGCTGACGCTGCGCGACGGGAACGAAGAGACGGCGGCGCTGTTCGGCGACGACGCCATCCGCCCCGAACACCTGGGCGACGCGGTCCGCGGAGGGAGCGCTGCGCTCATCGAACGGGTGCTTCAAACCCTCGGAAAGAAAGCGCCTCTCAAGCCCGCCCTCTTCTGGAGCGTGCACGATCCGGCGGTGTTGCCCTTGCTCGAGAAACACGGCCTCGATCTGTCCAAACTGCCGACCGACACCGGCACTTGGGGCGGACCCATCTGGTCGTACTGGGCCTACAAACTCCGGCTCGCGGATCAGAAGAACCCACGGGGTGAAGCGGACTACGTCGCCACCTTCCGCGCCCTTTTCGCGACCGGTGTGCGCGCCACCACCGCGGGGTTGGCCGGCGTGATCGGCGCGAACGCGCAGGGCATCGCGAGCGAAGCGATGATCGACCTCTTCCTCGAGCACGGCGCCGACCTCGCCGAAGAGATGGAGTTCGAAACGGACGAGTGGGACGACAAGAAGGGCTCCCACAAGAAGATGAAGGGCTCGATCGCGGAGGAGAAGTTGGGCCAGGCCCGCCTCGACATCGTGAAGTACCTGGTCAAGCGCGGCGCGGTGCTGCGGCCCATGCGCGTGAGCCCGGATTGGCGCCAGTCCAAGGAGAAGTCCGCGTGGCTCAGCGAGCTCGGCCTCCTCGAACTCATCGACCGCAAGGAGTTCCCCTTCTTGCAGGCGCCGGGCGTGGACGAGGTCCGCGCCCACCTCGCGACCGAAGACGGCCTTGTCGGCGTTCGGCTAGGCAGCACCCGAGACGGGCTCGCAGAGGACTGGGATCTCAAACGCGCGACCAAAGAAGGGTTCCTCCGGTTCGGAAAAGACAAACGCGTCGAGTCGGTCTACTTGGACTACTACGACCTCCCCTACAGCTCGGCGCAAGCCTTCGAAGAGGTGTTCACCGCCGTCTTCGGCAAAGGCAAACGCAAGGGCGCACAACGCATCTGGAAGATCCCCGGCGGCACCCTGACCCTGCGCGAGACCCACCGCGAGATCTCGCAGCACACCCTCTCCGCCGAGCTCGACCGCTAGGACTGAGAGCCAGCCAGAGGTCTGACCGTCGGGCTCCAACACCCTTGGCTCAGTGGTTGGGACGTGAGTCCAAGCCGCGCGCTTCCGCTACTGGAAGAGGCTTCGAAGGCACTCGCTGTAGATGACCGCGGGGACCTCGGCGGCTTCGACTTCCACGCCCGCCCGGGTGAACGACACCCCGGTGATCGAGTGCTCTCCCGACGGCGGCCAGTTCCAGGGCTGGATCGGCGGGTCCACGGTGACGAGGCCTTGCCAGGCATCGACGGGTACGGACAGGAAGTGGGAGACCAGGCCTTCGACGTGCTGCCCCATGTGCCAGCGCCGCTGCTGCAGCCACGTCTTCAGGTCGTGCCCGGTCTTCACCTCGCGTTTGAGCCGCGCGAGTTCTTGTTCGATGTCGGGGCTGCCCTTGCGGAACGCGAGCCGCGCGAGTTGATCGAAGGGCTGCACGATCTCGTTTTCGGCCAAGAGCTCCGACCACCGCCGCGCTTCTTCCGGGGTCATGTCGGCTGGATGCGCGAGCGCGACCTCCTCGCCGAGTTGCACCTCGTCGTAGTTCAGGTCGATGCAGGTGTCGTCCGGGTGCGTCGGCAAGAAGAGCACCCACTCTCCATCCCGCAGGGTCTTCCAGACCAAGGTGCACACGATCGGGCCGAGCACCGCGTGGAGCGAGAGGAACTCCAACCAGTGATCCTTCTTGAACCGCCGGTCGTTGATCATCGCGCGTTCGAAGCGCGGGATCTGTTCTTCGCTCACCTTGCCGTGCGACTTGCGCAGCGCCTTGTATTGCTCGCGCGCGACCTTGTAGAGGTCGTTGTCGTCGACCTTGCGGCGGGGCGGCAGCTTCTGGAACACGTCGCCGCTGTCGCGGTCCACGATGACGATTCGGTCGGGCGGCAACACTGCGGCGATCGGCTTCCGCTCTCCGAAGTCGAGCTCCAGGCAATGCAGTTCGTTCAGCCCGCAGGTCGGCACGATGCGGTCGAGGAACTCCTCGTGCGAGCAGCCCCACTTCTGTTCGAGTTCCTCCAGGAGCTTCTTGGATTTGGCGTACTTGAACCGAAGGCGCTCCAGCGCGCTCAGTGCTTCGCGGGTCTCCATCCGCCGGAGCGTGGTCATGGCTTTCGGTCGAAGCGAACGCCCCCACTTGGAGCTGGTCAAGGTCGTGCCGAGCTGCGCCGCCTCGAGTTCGGAACCGAAGAGTTCCACCAGCGAGAGGATCCAGACGTTGTTCGGATCCAGCGGCTTCTTGCCCGCAAACCACCGTGCGAAGAAGAGCGACGCGAACGCGGCCTGGTCGTCTGGATGCCACGCCTCCGCAGCCTGCTTGAGCACGGGTGGCGTCTTGGGGACGGCGGAGGCGAGTTTGGCCAGGAGCGCTTCGACCGCGCGGGTCGGGATCCGGTACGCGCCATCCGACGTGCGCAGCTCCGGAAGCTGGGACGGCACAACAGCCTTCAAGGTTGGCGGGAGTTTCGCCGGAGCGCCCTCGACGAGCTTCGTGAGCCACGCCGGCCAGTCTTCGTCGGGCAGCTCGGGCAGCGCGTCTTCGTCTTCGGCGAAGACGTGGGCTTCGATGAGCTCCTGAATCTTCTTGGTCTCATCCGACATGAGCTCGCGCACGAGCTTCTCGTGGCCCGCGTCGACGATGCGCACGAGGAACCCGAGCGCGTGGTCCCGCAGTTGGCCGCGCCGACCGACCGTCTTGATCAGACCCTCGATCGCGTTGGCGCCTTCGTTCAATAGGTAGTGCTCGGCGAAGTCCACGAGCGCCGCCTTCTTGAGAAGCCCAAGCCAACCCGCGACCGCGTGGGGCGTGTGCACGGCCATCATGAGCTTCAGCTCGGCGTTGTTCTTCGCCGCCGCGGCGACGAGCAGATCCGCGTGTTCGTAACCGAACCGCTCCACGAGGTCGCGGATCCGGGCCGCGGGGAGCGGGATCCCGAACCGTTTGGTCGCCGTGTACGCCGCCTTGCCGTCCTTCAGCTGCACGAGCAACGGGCCACCGAGATCCCGCGCGATGCGTTTGGCGTATCTCTTCGTGCTCCCCTTGAAGAACCGGGCGACACCTTCCGGATAGTTCAGAAAACGCAGCGCTTGTCCGACTTCCCAGCTGCCCTGCGTCTCTCGCGAATCGACGAAGTCGCGCAGGCGGGCCTGGCCACGATCTGCGATCTCTTTGGACGCACCGCAGTCCTTGGGGAACGGCAGCACCGCCAGCATCGCGTTGATCGTGTGGGGCCTTGGATGTTCGAGGATCAGACGAACCGTGTCGTCCCACGAGACGAGCCGCGGCAGCAGTCGGCTCACCACCGGGGGTTGGGGAATGTCCCAGCGGTTGGCCGCACAGAGCGCGCGGAACCGCTCCTCGACCTGCTTCAACGCAATGGGTTTGGAGAGGTCGTTCGCGACGGCGGCATCCACGACGTCGTCGACCGCGACGGAGGTGTCGGTCGCCGCGAGGAACCAGAACCGGACCGATTCATCAGACATCGGATCGGTGATGGGAACCGACCGGCGGCCGCCCCGAATGTCCTTGGCGCAGGTGTCCAGGTCGGGCGGTGGTCCCCCAGGCCGCGGAAACAGGAACGGCAGGTGGGTCGGCACCGTCTCCTTCGCGTCGATCTCGACCCGTTCGGAGATCTCCTTCGACCAGACCAGCTTGGGTAGATCGCCACGCATCAGTTCGCCGAGTTTCCGGTGGGCTGGAACAGGAGTTCACGCGCGAGCACCAAGGCGATTCGGGCATCCATCCACCGGGCGGGGGCGTCCGGCGACGCGGCGCGCCCTCCAACCCGCGCTGCGGTTGCGCTCTTGGTCGCACGTTCGACGATCTTGGACAGCCGTCCGAGTCCGAGCGCATCGAGCTGAGCTTGGGTTTCGCGCATCCGTTCGGCCCAGCCGGCCCCTGCTTGAAGCAAGCCGACGTGGGCCGCTTCGTCCATGCCGGCGACCGCCTGGTCGAGTGCCGCGCCGATGGGAGAAGTCGGCGCACCCACGTTGCCGAGCTCGATCTTCGTGCCCGCGTCGACCATGAGGTCGGGCACGACGATCGTGCCGCTCGGTGGGAGGATCGCGGTCGGTGAGATCACCAATCCGGCTTCGGTCGCGCGGACCTCGCCGCTCATCCAGCAGGTGCCCGCCGTTGCGAGGGTGGAAGCGAGCACCGCGATGGCGCCCGGTGCGGCCGAACGGTGGCGGCGCTCGATCCGCACCGACTCACCCGACTCGAGCAACACCGTGCCGATGAGCGCTTGTTGGCCAGGCGACCACATGAGCTGCTGGACCTCTTGGATCTTCAGGACGTGCAGGTTCTCCGCCAGCACCCGCGGACGCAGCAGAGACGGCGCCCGCTTGGACGCACGCTCCGCGAACTCCGCCATCGACGTGAGGCGGACCGGTGCCCCGAGTGCGCTCCAGTCGCCGGCGTCGCGAACCACCTGCGTGCCGGCTTTGACCGAGAGCACCAGATCGCGGTTGGCGCGCCGCCGTCCGGTCTGGGTGAGCAGTTGACCCGCCGCGACGTCACCAAGCCGCACGCCTTTGACGACTTCACGGGCCACGAGTTCGGGACCGGTGAGCGCGGCCGGATCCGTCTTCTGCCAGCGCTGCCTGGTCGGCGTGAAGGTGTGGCGGAGCACCAGCACGTTGCTCGTGTCGGGGTCGACCAGGAACACATCGGCGAGGGTGGTCGACCCCTCGGATCGAACGCGCGCACCGAGTGAGATCAACCGCAGCTCGGCCAGCCGGGTCTCTTCCGCGGCAGCGGTGCCGAGCAGCATGCCGATCGGAACGCTCGGTGACGTCGTGTCCGCGGCGCGGCATCGGGCTTCGAGTTCCGCTGCCGCTTCGGCCAGCGCCGGCCGGTAGCGTGCGCTTCGGGACCGGTACCAGCGAAGCGCATCGTGCAGGTTGTCGAGCGCCAACTCGGGCCACACTTGGCCGTCGGCATCGAGCCGCTGTTTCACCCGTTCGAAGCGCGCGTCGAGGGCTTCGGGCGTGGCGGACATGCCGTGCCACAGGACCTCGTGCGCGAGGTCCCGCGCATCGCGGGTCGCTTCGAGATCGACTTCGCCAGTGGCGGCGAGCTCCACCGTCGCTTGATCGGCACCCTGCGCTTCGCGGAACGCACGCACCCCGATGAGCACGTGTTCGCACGCGGTGCCGAGCTCGCAGTCGCAGCGCGCGTGGGTCAGGTCGTTGGGCACGAGGAACTGGAGCGTGCAGGTCGGAAGCCGCGCGGTGGGGTGCGGTTCGTGGCCGATGCGCACCACGATGCCGCCCCGCATCAAGCGGTTGGCCCGCCCTCGGCCAAGCGTGCCGATGAGCGCGAACACTTCTTTGTCGGGGATGTCGCCGGGGTTCCAATGGGTCGGAGCCGCGTCTGCGCCGCCGCCGTGCTTCTGCTGGTAGGCGAGCACGAGCGAGAGCCCGTGGCGGCACACGAAGACAGCGCCACAACTGCAGCGCGCCTGGGCAAGGGTGGCCTTTGGCGCCAGCGCGATGGTGGTGTCGTCGTCGAAGGTGGCGGACACCACTCCGTCGTCGGCCTCTTCGATCACCCGCGGTCCGAGTCCGGTCGCGATCATGCGCTGCGCGCGCTTGAGCAGGCCGATGCTCGAGAGCGCGCTCAGCGCATCGGGGGTGAGCGCAGCGAGGTCGTCCCTCATCGGCGCACCTTCTCCGCGACGAACGCGGCGAGCTCGCCGGGCGTCATCGCGCCGACGTGCGCGCCGCAGTCGACGAGCTTCTGACCGAGCTCGTGGTCGAAGTTCGGGTTGGCTTCGCTGTCGAGCGCGGCGAGCCCGAGCACGTGCGCGCCGTCGTCGGTCAGCAGCTTCACGCGGCGCAAGAGATCCGCCTCGCTGCCGCCTTCGTAGAAGTCGCTGATGACCGCGAGGATGGTGCGCGAAGGCACCTCGACCAGCTGCTGCGCGTAACCGACCGCTTTGGCGATGTCGGTGCCGCCGCCGAGTTGCACCTTCATCAGGGTCTCGACCGGGTCGACGAGCTCTTCCGTCAGATCGACGACGTTGGTGTCGAAGAGCACCAAGTGCGTCTTCACGCTCGGCATGCCGTAGAGGCACGCGGCGGTGACGGCCGCGTGGATCGCCGAGTCCAGCATGGAGCCGCTCTGGTCGACGAGCAGGATGATCTGCCACTTGGTGTTGTGCTTCTGGGAACGCTGAAAGAAGAACACCTTGTCGATGAAGAGACGTTTGCTCGCGCGGTCGTAGTTGCCGAGGTTCGACGCGATGGTGCGCTTCGCGTCGAGGTTGCGGCTGTACTTGAAGAGCGTGCGCCGCTGCCGGTTCACCGCGCCGGAGAACGCTTGCTTCACCTCGTCGGCGAGCTCTTTCATCAGCTTCTCGACGACCTTGCGGACCAGGTCGCGCGCGAGCTGAAGCACCTCCGGGTTCATCAGGTGTTTGGTCTTGAGCACCGCCTTGAGCAGGGTCTGGTTCGGCTCGACGCGCTTGAGCACCTCGGGGTTCGTGACCACGTCGTGGATCTGAAACCGATCGACGGCGTCCTGTTCGAGCCGCTCAATCGTCTCTTTGGGGAAGAGCCGGTGCACTTCGCTGATCCAGTCCGGCACGGTCATCTGCGACGGCCCGCTTCCGGCGCCCTTCTCGCGGTCGCCCTGACCGACTTCGTCCCGGTCGTAGAGCCAGCCAAGCGCGGCGTCGGCGGCTGCGGCGTCGCCTTGGAGCGCGCCACCTCCGGTGCAGGCGTCGCCCGCCTCGCCGAGGATCAACCGCCAGCGAACGAGCGGCGGCAACCCTTGAAGGGCCTCGATGACGCTGGGTTTGCCGGCGCTGGGTTTCGGCTCGCTGTCCGGGTCGGTCGGCTTCGGATCATCCGCCATCGGAGACCTCCGTCGGCTTCGGGCCGAGGTGGTGGTGGTCGAGCGCGGCCTGCAAGCGGGCGTCGAGCGTGTTGCCCTGCGCGATGACCGCGGGGGAATGATCCAGTTTGCCGGTCAGCTGTTTCGGCTGGCTGTCTTCCTGGCCATGCAAGCCGAGCACCCGGCGGGCGAGCGCCTCGCGTTCGCGGGGCGGGAAGTAATCGAAGCCGAGTCGCAGCGAAGGAAGGCTCTCCACGAACTCGTGGTCCTCCAAGCTGGCGAGGGTCTGGTCGACCGCGGCGATGAGCCCTTCGGTCGCGACGGCTTGTTCGCGGGCGAGCGCAAAGAGACCGGCGAGAAAGTCGCCGAAGATCGACGGGTGCGAAGAACGTTGCAGCCGTTCGCGGGCTTCGTCCTCGGCGTCTTGGGAAGTGCTCCAGTAGCCGGTCGACCACAACACCCCGAGCGCCGCGCCGCGCAGACCCGGCGGTGCAGTGCGCGAGAGTGAGATGCGCTTCATCGTCTCCCACGCTTCGAGTTCGTCGACGTCGAGCGCGGTCTGTCCCGGCGTCTGGTCGACGATGAGCGTGTCGCGGATCGCAATGAACGCGCGGAGCCGTTCGGTGTCGACCGGCGCGTTCGGTCCCTGCACGCCTTCGGCGAGCCAGAGCCCTTGCACGAACGCCGCTTCGACGATGCGCAGCACATGCGCCGAGCCTGCGGCACCGAGCAGGGTGTCGTCGCGCCAGAGCGAGAGCAGTTTGCCGAGCGCGTCCCCGAGCACCGTGAGCGAACGTTCTTGGCCCACCGCGTCGGCGACCTGATCGAGGATCTGCGAGGCCAGGCTGTCGATGCCGATGAAGGTGGCTTCGCCGATGAGGTCGGTGAGCTTGGCGAGCGAGCCACCCGCGGCGAGCATCTGTTCTTCGAGCCGCGCGGCGGCGGCCGTCTCGAGCGTCGCGCCATACGCGCCGGCTTCGATGAGCCCAGACTCGGTCTCGAACCGTTCGCGCAGGGCCCACCGTTCGGTGAAGGTCACGTCGTGCGCCCACGACGGCCCGGACTTGCGGTCGAACCCCGGCACCCCGAGCACCCGCAACCGGTGCAGCACCCGGCTCTTCGCGAGGTCCGCCGGCACGTCGAGTTGCAGCTCGGGGTCGCAGGGCGGCTCGAGTCCGAGCGCCTTCAACTGGCCGCGCACATCCGCGATGATCGGCGGGCGCGGGGTGTCGGCGTGCAGGGTGCCCTTGTCGTCGCCCGAGAACGCCGCGACGACCTCGGCGATGCGCGGGTCGGTGCCCGCGACGAGCCGCCCGCGACCGCTCCACGGCAGCGGCGCTTCGAGCGCTTCCTTGACGAGCGCGCCCGCGAGTCCGTCGAGCAGATCAGTGCGCGCCATCGCGACGTGGCCCCGCATCCGCTGCAGGCCGGTCGCGAGCAGCTGCACCGCGATCACATCCGCGGGCGAGACCGGCTGCTTCTTCTCGCGCAGGCGCTTCACTGCGCGCTCGAGCATCTTGTCGGCTGCGGCTTCGGCGCCTTCGTCCCAGAGCACCTGGTACCAGGCGGGCGAGGGCATGCCGGACTGGTAGCCGACGAAGCTGTCGAGGCGCCGGAAGCTGTAGGGCACGAGAAAGCTGCCGTGTCGGCCCTCGCCCGCGGAGATCGGCTCAGGCCACGGGTTGTGTTCGGCGCCCTCTTCGGTCAGTGCGCCGGCCGCTTCGAGCGCCGGTTTGTGCCAACCGCCGCACACCACGACGACGGGCCCCTTGTCCTGGGCGCGGGCCCAGCGGATGCACTGCGCCATGTGCGCTTCGCGGTTCGTGTCGCGGCCGGCGGAGTCGTCGGCGCGCAGCTGCTTGAAGTAGACGTCGAGGCGCGCTTCGAGTTCTTCGATCGGCGTCGGCTGCTCGAACATGTGGTCCCACGCCGCGTCGGTTCCATCGACGCCGAGGTCGTCGCAGAGCGCGCGCATCCGAGCGCCGCTGCCGTCGTGTTCGTCGCGGTAGCGGTTGGCGACACCTTCGAAGGCACCGGCCCACGCCGGCAGATCGCAGAAGCGCACGTCGGCGCCGAGCTCGCGGCCGACCTCGAGTGCGACCCATTCGGGCGAGTACGCGCAGAACGGCGACCACGACGCATGGGTCCGTTCTTCGCTCGTGTAGTAGCTGAAGATCGCGAGCGGCAAGTCGTGACCGAGCAGCAGCTCGTCCAGCCGCTCGTTCATGTCGACGGGTCCTTCGATGAGCACGTACGCCGGCTCGAGCGCACGGATCTGCGCTTCGGTCAGCCGTGCGCACGCAGGGCTGTGGTGTCGGACGCCGACGACGTGCAGCGGAGCGACCATCGGCTACTCCGGCAAGATCGTTCGGGCTTCGTAGACCTCTTGCCACGCGTCTTCGGTGCGCTTGCCCGCCCGCTGGTCGATGTAGCGGCGCAGCTTCTTGAGGTCGTCGAGGTTGTCTTTGACCGCGGCGCCCGCAAGGCAGTGCACCAGATCTTCGCCAGTGCACTTGCCGTCGCGGATGTAGTGGCCGCGCACGCCCATGGAGAACGCGACCGACACCGCTTCGGCCGTGCTCATCACGCTGCTCAGGCGATCCATGGCGGCCCCGTCTTCGCTCTCGCCGGTGCGCAGCTCGCGGAACGCGCGGACCAGGACCTCGAGGATCGCGTCCGGCGGCATCATCGGCACACCGGCTTCGGCGAGCATCTTGCCCGCCTGAGATTTGACGAGCGCGAGCTCCGTCTTGAAGTCCGGGATCGGGAAGACGGTCTCGAAGTTCAGACGCCGTTTGAGCGCGGCGCTCATCTCGTTGACCCCGCGGTCGCGGGTGTTGGCCGTCGCGATCATGTTGAAGCCGGCGCGCGCGAAGAGCATCGAGTCGTCGCCTTCGAGTTCGCCGATCGCCATGACCTTGTCGCTCAGGATCGAGAGCAGGCTGTCCTGAACCTCCGGTGGGCAGCGGGTGATCTCCTCGAAGCGGACGATCTTGCCCTGCTCCATCGCGCGGAACAGCGGCGCGGGCACGAGCGAACGTTTGCTCGGACCCTCGGAGATGAGCAGCGCGTAGTTCCAGGAGTACTTGATCTGATCTTCGGTGGTCGCGGCGCCGCCCTGAATCGTGAGCGTCGAGTCACCGCAGATCGCAGCGGCGAGCAGCTCCGAGAGCATCGACTTCGCGGTGCCCGGTTCCCCGACCAGCATCAGCCCGCGGTTGGTGGCGAGCGCGACCATCGCGCGATCGACCAGCGACGCGTGCGCGACGAACTTGCGGTCGATGCCGCGCTTCTTGTCGCCGAGCACGAAGGTGCGGACCGCCTTCGGGGACAGCCGCCAACCCGGCGGGCGCGGACCCTCGTCTTGTTCTTCGAGCTTCTTGAGTTCGTCCGCGTAGACCAGTTCGGCGGGCGGTTTGAGCAGCTTGGGGGCGTCGGCCATGGGCAACCTCGTGGAAGGCGCCGAGGGTCTCACAAACCACCCTGGTGCCGTGGGTGTTTTCCATGCTCGGAGCCGGGCTCGGGTACGATGGGGCATGCTCGAGATCGATGCGATTCCCGCCCTCGTCGACTGGCTGAACGCCGACCCCGCCGAACCCGCCGCGGTCCAAGATCTGGATCTGGGAGCGCACACCGAACGCCTCCTCCAGCGTTCGTTCCCCGGCTCCCTCTTTCTCGGATGTGTCCTGAGCAACGAGGTCGCGGGCCATCTCGTGGCGACTGGCGCCACGGTCATCCCCGACCTCGACGAGCTCGAGTTCGCGGTCCACCGGCGCGCGCTCTATTCGGTCGAGGAGCTCTTCGGCGGGTTCGATCCCTCGAAACCCGATGGCTACGCGGCGACGATGGACAACCGCGTCTACCAGCAATACTTGGCGCACGGCAAAGAGGCGCGCTCCATCCGGGTGAGTCTGGCCCGGCGGCTGCACGATCACTCCATCACCGACGCGATCGAAGAGCTCATCGACGGACGCAAAGTGGTCGCCGTCATGGGCGGCCACGGCATGGAACGCAGCGACCCCTTCTACGCGAAGGTCGCGCACGTCTCGCGCCGCCTCACCCAAGCCGGGTTTCTGATGGTCAGCGGCGGTGGGCCGGGCGCCATGGAAGCGACGCACGTGGGTGCGTACTTCGCCACCCGCTCGGCCGAAGCCCTCGACACGGGCATCCAGCGCATGGCCACCCGGCCCACCGGCGCGTTGCCTGGCAAGGAGTACGCGGACCGCGACTGGCTGCACCGCGCGTGGGCCGTGCTCGAGGCGTTCCCATTGGCCCCGGAAGACGAGAAGGCGTGCGAGAGCCTCGGCATCCCGACCTGGCTCTACGGCCACGAACCGCCTGCCCCCTTCGCCACCAAGATCGGGAAGTACTTCGCCAACAGCGTGCGCGAAGACGGCCTGCTCGCGATCGCGAGACATGGCGTCGTCTTCGCGCCCGGCAGCGCCGGCACGACGCAGGAGATCTTCCAAGACGCGGCCCAAAACCACTACGCGAACCAGGGCGTCCGCTCGCCGATGATCTTGTTCGGCGAAGAACACTGGACGAAAGTGCGCCCAGTCTGGCCGCTGCTTCAACACGTCGCGAAGGGCAAGATCTACGACGAACTCCTGGCGCTCACCGACTCCGAAGACGAGATCGTACGCCGCATCCAGATGTACGACCCGGAGCTTTACCGGGCGTAGCCGAACCCTCGGTCTCGAAGGATGGCGCGCACGTCAGTACGGCGGATCCAGGCCTTCGCCGGTTTCCAGTGTCTCCAACTGGTCGTCGACCTCGTCGACCGGGTCCATCGCGTCCACGGGTTCGCCCAACTCGTCGCCGATCTCCGTGTCCGAATCCACCACCTCGAGGTCGGTCCATTCGGGTTCGGCGATCGGCGCTCCACGTTGGAGCGTGGCGAGGGAGGGCAGTGGCCGGGCGAAGGTTTCCCGCCGCTGCTGTGCGACCGACGCAGGCGGGAGCTCGCCTTCGATCGCCCGGAGCAGGTTCAGGTAGGCCAGCACCGCTTCGACATCGTCGTCGGTCAAGAAGGCACTCGAGAGCGGCGGCATCAAATGGTTCCCCTCACGGATCTGGCGCCGCATCTGTCCGGGCAACCACTGGTAGCCGCGTGGGTTGACCATGCCGTTGTGGCACGCGGCGCAGAGCGTGAAGTAGATCTGTCCGCCCCGCGCGATGTCTCGCGATTGAATCGGCTGGTCGTAGCGGGCGGTCAACGGAGGAGGTCGATGTCCGCGGCATCCGCCGAGCACCAACGCGAGCGAGAGCAACGCGGTCTGACCACCGAACAGCCGCCGGATCAGACCCGGCACACACCAACGCCCTAGAGCCGCACCTGCGGCGTCTGCATTCCTCCCCACCGAGTGAGAGAATCACAATTGAACGGCGCGCGCGACCCTGGGAGACGCTCGGGCCCCCGACGGACCAACCTCCTACGGCGGGCAGATCGTCCGACGGACGGTGCACGCGACCCGGCCGCCCGGTGGAAGCGACGCGCCGAGCTGCACGATGCGCTCGGGGGTGAGCAGGCCTTCCGCACAGGCGCGGCGTGGCCCGCCTTCGCTCAGGAGCGCCGACGTGGCGTGCTGCCCACCAAGGAAGAGCACGTACATGTCCGCGACCCCTGCGGGTCGGCCGCATTCACAGACCTGGGCGGTGCCTTCGACCAGGCGGAGCAAGGTCGCCGCCTCCGTGTGGATCGTGGTGGTGTAGTCCCCGACGCAGGAGGTGAACGCGCCGTGGTGAACGCTGCTCTCGGTTGGGCCGTCGAGGGCCACGATGTCGACGGCCGCGTTCTGCTGCGCGTACGAGTTCGCATAGGTGAACACGAGCCAGGCCCCGCCGGCCACGGCCAGGCACGCGACCACCGCGAGCGCGATCAACCAGTGCTTCGTCTGACGGGTCGAGGGGCTCCCTGGTGCCGGAGCCGAACCGGGCGCTGCCGAACGCGCCACCACGCCGGCCGGAACCGAATCGGGTGCAACCGTACCGGGTGCTGCCGAACCGGGCGCTGCCGAACCGGGCGCCGCCGAACCGGGCGCTGCCGAACCGGGCGCCGCCGAACCGCTGGGGAACGCACTCCGGCGCAGGCCCTCGGGTGTTTGCTGCCGGGTGGCGGGCACCGGGCGGGCGATCTGAAGGTCGACCACGGTCGCCGACAGATCTTTCACCGACGCGTCGAACGGGTCCTCGCTGCCGGGAAGCTCGATCCGCTTGCCCTGGAACGTCGTCTTGCCGAGCTTGTCGACCGAGATGCGTTTGCCCAGCGCAGCGGCCGCGAGCGCGTCGGCGGCTTCCGTCGCGCTTTCGAACCGCTGTTCCCGCGGCGCAAAGAACCGCTCGAGCACCCGGCGCAGCGGCGGACCGATCACGGTGGCCTGCGGCAGCACCGGCGGCCCCGCGAGGATCTGTGGGATGACCTGGTCCGCGGTGCCTCCGTACGCCGGCCGCCCCACAAGACACTCCACGAGCGTCACCCCGATCGCCCAGAGATCGGAACGCACGTCGCTCTCCTGTCCGTGCAGGAGCTCCGGCGCGACGTACCTCGGCGTGCCGACCAGCGCTTGTTTGCGCGTGAGCCGATCGTGGTTCGACGCGAGGCTCACCCCGAAGTCCAGCAGCTTCACATCCAGGTCGAATGGACCGGCTTGCGCGTTGGGCACGAGCAGCACGTTGGATGGTTTGAGATCGCGGTGCACCACCCCGGCCGCGTGCGCGTGCGCCAACCCCTGAAGCACCTCGCCGAGGATCCAGCTCGCTTCGTCGGGCGCCACCGGTCCGCGGCGGATCAGGTCGAGCAGGTTCTCTCCTTCGAGCAGCTCGAGCGCGATGTAGTGCACCGCGTCGTCGAGGTGGCTGGGGGTGGCGCCACCCGCATCTGCGGTGCCGCAGTCGTGCACCCCGACGATGTTCGGGTGGTTCAGCTGCGCGAGGATTTGCGCTTCGCGCACGAACCGCGCGTGGTCGAGAGAACCGTGGAGGACCTTGAGCGCGACCTCTCGACCGAGCAACTCATGACGCGCACGAAAGACCTGTCCGAAGCCACCCGCGCCGAGCTTCTCGAAGATCTCGTAGGGGCCGATCTTGCTGGGCGTGTTCATGAGCAGTTCGGCGTCACGGACAATCGAACTTGGGGTCGGTCTGCCGAATGTTCGGTGGTGGTTCGTCCGCCGCATCCACGTGGAACTCCACCCGCCGGTTGCGGTCCTGTTCCGTCGGGTGAATGGGTTGGTCGTCCGAGAACGCAGCGAATCCGAGGCGGGCGGGTTCGACACCGAGCGAGATCAACCGCGCGTGGACGGCCTCAGCCCGCGCAAGCGCGAGTTGTTGGGGGCGGTGTTCGCCCGGGGCGGCGTGGCCCTGCACGACGACGTGGTGCACCTCGGGGTGGGCGCGCATCACATCCACGAGCGCATCGAGGAGCGCTTCTGCCTCCGCGGGAATGTACGCGCGGTTGACCCTGAAGAAGACCTGGTCGCGGATCGTGATCCGGTTGTCGATGAGCAACACCATGCTGCCGTCGGCACACCCGTCCTCGTCTTCGAGGTCGTTGTAGGTCTCCGCCTGGCATGGGCACCGGTCGTTCACGTCAGGGATGCCATCGCGGTCGTTGTCGACGTCTGGGCAGCCGTCCTCGTCGACGAAGCCGTCGGGGTCTTCGGCTTCTTGCGGGCACCGGTCGTGGATGTCGAGCATGCCGTCAGCGTCGTTGTCGGCGTCTGGACATCCGTCGTCGTCCTCGAAATTGTCGCGGTCTTCAGGCGTGTCTGGACACTGGTCGGCGTTGCCCGCGACCCCGTCCCCGTCGGGGTCGACCGGTGGGGCCTGGGTGATCTGGACCTGACCGCCGCCGCAACCAGTTGTGTTTGCCAAGAGCAGACACGCGACCGCGAGAACTCGAGCGCACCGGGGTATCGACACGCGCGGGAGTCTACCGCACATCGCGAGCGCATCCGGCCACCGATCCGGGGAAGAAGCCGAGGCGCACCACCGGCGCTTGGGCAGCTTCGCTGCGCGCTGGCGCCGAAGGGCAGGGCTCGTGCACCCACCCCGTATGACACACTGGAGCAACTGTGCAGCAACCGCTTCAAGCCTGCCTCAGGACCGTTTGGTTCGCGTGCATCGCGCTGCTGGTCGCCGCGCCCAGCATGGCCAGCATGGCCAGTGCACAGCGGCGACGAACCCCACGCGTCATTCAGCTCGACGAACTCTCGAACCCTGGGCGCCTGCCGCTCCCGAGGTTCGTCGTCGTGGGGTCCGAGGATCCGTGTCCCGCACGTTCGCTGCGCCAGCATTGCGCCCCGACCGGATCGCGCCAGCCGGAGACGCCCGACGCCGCGTGTTACGACGTCGAACCAGTCATCGCGTCTCTGTCACCGCTGAGCTGCAGCGCCGATCCGGTCGTCTTCGCGACCGCGATCGCGCTCGAGGGCGACCACTCCATCGAAGCACTCGAAGCGGCCGCACATCTCTACGAACGGATCGCACACGGCCCACGACTGCGACACCTGGCGCTCTTGGGCCGGGTCCGAGTGCTGTACCGCCTGGACCGGCACGACGAAGCGGTGCTGGCGGTGCGGCGGCTGCTCGAGGCCAACCCGGACCCGCCCATGCTCGAGCTCGGCATCCAATGGTTCGCGCGGTTTGCGATCGAAGACGACCGGAACATGGATGGCGTGACGGACGCCGACTGGACCGGCCCCGACCTGACGGTGCTCCCTGCCGACCCAGCGGTCGCAGCGCGGATTGCCCGGCAGGTGCTCGACTGGCTCATGGACAGCGCGCGCTACGACGAGGCTGCTGTCGTCGCAGAGACCCTGCATGCGCGCTGGCCCAACGCGCGCCGGGTGGAGACCTGGCTTCGGTGGATCGAAGCGCATCGTCGCAACATGGACGCGGACAAGGCGCGCGCGGTGGCCTGGGAGGGACTCGCCGACTGCGCCCGCGCACCCACGGCAGAGCGGGCGGATTGCCGGACCCAGATCCTGGACACGCTTCAGGAGCACCTGGTCACGGACCTGCATCGTTGTACGCAGCGCATGGCACGGGCACCCGACACGAACATGCAGCCGGACGGCTGCGGACCCGAAACCCGTCGACTTGGACGGTTCGTCGATGAACGGCCACACCCCGAACTCGTGCTGGACGTAGCCGACGCGCTCGCATGGGTGGCAGGGCGAGAACGGTATCGGATCGCTTTCGAGGCAGCGACCAACGACGCGGAGCGGTTGGCGGTACGCACGGGAGGGTTGCCCGTCCCACCTGTTCCTCGCGTCGCTCCTGCACAACCGACCGTCGAGGGATGGGGAGACTACGATCCTGCGCTGTTCATGCGCGCCGTGCGCGGGCGGCGCTCGGAGCTGCAGTCGTGCGGCGGGCCGCGGGGTGGGGCAACACGGGTCCATGCCACGTTGACCATGGCGGGTGAGACCCGCGTGATCGTTCGTGGCGCCGACGCGCCATGCGTCGAGCGCATCCTCTCCGCGATGCGCTTCCGGCCCGGCCCTGATGGCGGCGACTGGTCCACCGATCTGACCCTCCTCTTTCGCGCCAACGGGTCCGTCGCGGCGCCCTCGGAGCGTTGACTGGGTTGCGTTGACTGCGTTGGGAACGGGCCGTATCCGCAGGGGATGACGTTCCCCACGCACGCGCTTGGTTTGGCTGTTCTGGTTCTGACCGGTTGCGTGTCGCAGCTGACACCGGCCGCGTTCGATGTCTCCAACGCAGACGGGCAAGCGGCGCACGTCGAGCAGGTGCTCGCGACCTTCGGCATGCAAGTGGAGCGCAAAGACACCCACTCGGGCATTCTCGAGACCGCCTGGGAGAGCACCGGCGAGAACTCCGACGGGACGATCTGGGCGATGCGCTACATCGTCACCATCGCGCCCGGTGAGCTCTCGACCCGCATCGGCGTCGCGATGGATCTGCGCACCTGCGACGCAGGCCTCGGCGTGAACCCGCACACCGGCCGGCTCGACGCAACCTCGTGCACCCGGTTGCCGCCCGGCACGACGCCGGTGTCGTACCAGAACCGGCTCGACGACTTCGCGATCGAGCTGCACGCGGCGCTGTAGCGGCCACTCGGCTTTCCTAGCTCGCGTCCGGCCAGCCGCGTGGTTACGCTCCTGCGTCATGGGCTGGGAGAACAACGGGGGCGGTGGCTGGGGCGGCAGTGGTGGTGGCGGAGGCGATGCGCCGCCACCCAAGAGCGCGGTCGAGCAGCAGGTCACCACGCTGCTCGAGGATGCGGCGGTCTTGGACTACGGGCCGGAGCGCATCGCGAAGACCGAAGAAGCGGTCCGGCTGACCGACGAAGCGAAGGAAGAGCAGCTCGCGTACGGCGCTCGGCTGGCGCTTGTCGAAGCCGCGACCTTCGGCGGCTTCCCCGAGAAAGCGCTCGTCGCGTTCGGGTGGTGCGCGGCCAAGAGCAAAGCCGATCCAGAGACGTTTCAAGAGTCGCGTTCGTCGCTCTTCTCCGCCATCGATCTGCTCTGGGCGTACAAGTGGGTGACGCTCCAGGTGCCTTGGTATCCGCAACTCACCCGCGCGCAGATGAACGACACGCTCGACGACATGCAAGCGCGCTACGAGCGGCACAACTTGAGCCTGAGGCCGGTGTTCATGCAGCGGACCCGGCTCACCCAAGAGATGGGCGACGACGCAGAGCTCTCGATGGAGTGGTACCGCAAGTGGCAGTGGGCGCGTCGCGATCGCTACGCGGACTGCCAAGCCTGCGAGGTGAACTTCCAGATGCAGTTCCACGTCGACCGCGAAGAACACGAACGCGCCATCGAGATCGCCCGGCCACTTTTGGAGGGCACGATGTCGTGCGCCGAGGTGCCGCACGTCACGCTCGGGAGTCTGATCCGCTCCGTGCATGCGCTCGGCGACACGGACAAGGCGCAGTCAATGTTCACGCGCGGGTACGAGCTCGTGAAAACGAACCGTGACTTCGTCGGGTCCGTCGCAGAGTTCGTGCAGTACCTCCTCTCGATCGACGATCTCGAACAGGCGCAATCATTGCTCCAGCGACACTTCGTTTGGGCGGTTGGCAACCGCATTCCGTACCGCGTGATGGTCTTCGAGCGCGCCGCCCGCGACCTCTTCGGCCGACTCACCGGCGAGGTGGCGATCCGCTTGCCCGAGACGCTCCCAATCTTTCGAGCCGACGGGCGCTACGAACCGAAGTCGCTCGAGGCGTTCTTCGCAGAGCGGGTGGCCGCGACCGCGGCCAAGTTCGACGCGCGCAACGGCAACACCCACGTGTCGACCTCCATGGGCGCGTCTTCCCCATCCTCCTGACGGCCTGTCCAACCCCGCTGATGGGGGGCGGACAGATTGGCGAAACGCGCCGGCCCCGAAACTCGGCAAAGCCGTGCGACATGGTCGCCACCCAAGTGGCACGTCGCGTGCTTTATGGGTGGGTGTGCCGCCGGGGAAGAATCAAGCATCCTCCCATCCCAACCCTCCCACTTCCCCGGCGGTCGACCAATCTCCATCCATGGTGCCCACGGCCCACGGATTGTTCCTGCGCGGGCTCGGTGTGCTCGCTTTCGGCTTCTTCCTCGGTGCGAGCGCGCTCGGCCTCGCCCTCGAACCGCACCTCCGCCAGTTGCTCGAGCGCCCGCCACCTCCGCCGAGTCACGCAGCGCCCGTGCTGGGCAACGCGACCTCCGACCAAGCCGACCTGGCCCCGCTGTTCCCGCACGCCGCCCCTCCTGGCGAAGGGACGATCGGCGCGTGGGAGGTGGACGACGTCGGCGCCGATGCCTGGCTCGTGAGCGCGGGGGGAAGCTGTCGGCTCACCCGCTTCGAGATGCGGCCCGAGACGCGCTAGCAGGTTGCCGAAAAGCGACCTGCTCCCTTGCCGTTGCCCTTGCCCGTGCCCTTGCCCGCGTCGTGGACGCCGTGTGTTTCGCGACGGCGAGGCCGCGAATCGGAGCCCGATGCCCAGCGGACGAAGCCGCCGGGCATCGGTCGGTGCTACGCGCAGCCGCGCGACGCGTAGGAGGCTGTATGCGGCGCCGGCCAGGTAGGCGGCGAACTGTGTCTTGCGTCTGCCTCGATATTGTCTCTCGCGAGGGAGGCTCTGGGCCCGCGTAGGAGCGAAGCGACGAGCAGTTCCAGAGCCGTTTCCCAGGGCCCCAAGAAAGCCGAAGGCGTCTGGGCCCGCAGGAACCCCGCGAGAGACCAGACAATATCGAACGGGCTCTCGCCCACCTTGAGCAGGTCGTCGCGATGCTCGTCGCGCTGATCAAGCGATCTGACCGCTGATCCGCGGGCAAGGGCAAAGGCAAGGGCAGGGGCAAGGGGCAGGCTGCGAGAACGCCCTGCGGGCGTTCTTCAGCAGCCTGCCAGACGAACGCACGTTCTCCATCCGCGTGGCGTCGGCGTCCGCGGGTCTGCATGATGTGCGCATGGCCGACGACACGCTCACCCGCCGAGAGACCCTCACCTTGATCGGCGCGGGTGCGGTGGGGCTCGCGTGCGGCGGCACCGAAGGTTCCCCCGATGGTGGCTCGTTGGCCGATGCGCCTGGTTCGGACACGTTGGCAACCGACGCGTTCCTTCCCGATGCACCTTCGATGGACGCGGGCACCTCGCTCACGCCCGCCGACTTCGGCGACGCCGCATGCATCCTCACGCCCACCCAAGGATCGGGCCCGTACTACTACCCGGTCGAGCTCGATCGCCTCGACATCCGCGAAGGCAAACCCGGTGCGCTCTTGCGCTTCGGCGTGCGGGTGGTGGATGCGGACTGCAATCCGCTGCCGGGTTTGATCGTCGATCTCTGGCAGTGCGACGCGCTTGGGGTGTACGCAGGGTTTCCCGGTGCGGATCCCGATGAGCCGCCGCCCGGAGGTCTCGTCGCCGACGAGTCGGAGATCTTCTGTCGCGGTGTGCGCCCGACCGACGCGAACGGCATCAGCGAGTTCCTCACCATCTACCCCGGCTGGTACTCGGTGCGGACCGCACACATCCACCTCAAGATCGTGCTCGACCGCAGCACCCTCGTGACCACCCAGGCGTACTTCGACGACGACTACACCAACATGGTCTACACCGGCGCGCCCTACGCGGAGCGGCCGGACCGACAAACGTTCAATCCGATGGACGGCGGCTACGACACCGACACGCTCATCGACGTGCGTCCCGATGGGAGCGGACACCTCGGCACGCTGACGCTCTCCATCGACCTCTGAACGCGGCGCGAACACGCTGCGGCTACGAGCGCAGCAGCCGCTCGAGGGTCGGTGCGTCGAAGTCCGGAGGTCCGTTGCCGGCCCGTTCCGCCTCGCGGATCAACGCCACGACGCGGCCGTTGATCGGCGCGGAGGTGTCGAGCCGTTCCGCGAGGCGCACCACCTCCCCGTTCAGAAAATCGATCTCCGTGGGCCGCCTCCGGGTCAGGTCTTCCCACATCGACGAGCGCGCCTCTGGGTCCACCTTCATCTGCGCACGGGTGACCAGTCGAACGATCCGAGTGGGCATGCGCAGCACCTTTGGCATCCAGCCGATCGGGACGCCACGAAGCCGCGCCGGTTGGATGCGCGCTTCCTTCAGGACCCGCAGGGCCTCGTCGATGATGTCGGCGATGACCCGCCGGTACCCAGGGGTCGTGAGCAGCGTCGGCGTCGACGCGCCCGAGAGCGCACTCACCGCGTTGTTCAGGTTGACGATCATCTTCGTCCACTGACTCGGCACGATGTCCGTCTTCGTCTCGAGTTCGATGGCGCTCCGCTCCATCGCTTCGAACCACGCGTTCGCGCCCGGAGACCCCGTCGACTCGAGCAGGATCGGACCGCTCATCGTGCGCCGGAACACGCCGTCCCCCATCGAGCGCACGTTGAATTCCACGATGCCAGCCATCACGTCGGGCAGGTGGATCCGCAGCGTCTCGGGGTTGCGCACCCCGTTCTGCAGACTGACCACGAGCGCGCTTGGCACCGTCTTCGCGAGCTGTTCGGCGACCGCTTCGGTCTGCGCGCTCTTCACGCACACGAGCACCACGTCGCAGTCGGCCAGCGCCTCCGGATCCGTCTCGTATCGGATCTCGTCGGCCTGCAATCGCGCGGGCGCGGCCTGCAGGTCTTCGAGCGTCAGTCCGTGTGCGGCCACTTCGTCTCGCGTCCGCGCGCGCCCTACGAATACGACGTCCGCGCCGCCGGACTGAAGCAGCCCGCCGACGTAACATCCGATCGCCCCCGCGCCGTACACCCCAATGCGCACACCGGAGCGTACCAGGCTGCCGCTCGCAGATGGTCTGCGTGTAGCCCGGCGCAGGTTGCCAACGCACGCACGTCATTCCAACCTCGCGCTCCACGCGATGCACGGACCGCCCGAGCTGCTCCTCGAAGAGAACTTCGTGCCCGACGCGGAGGCGTTGTTTCAGAAGATCGCCGATGGCATCGACTGGGACCGCAGCATGTCCGCGCGCCTCACCGCCTCGTTCGGGGTGCCGTACAACTACGCGCAGATGGTCTACCCCGCGTGTCCGATGCACCCGCTGCTCGTCCCGATGGTCGAGCGTCTGCAGGAGCGGCTCGGCGTCCAGTTCAACAACTGCCTCTTGAACTACTACCTCGATGGCCGCGGCAAGATGGGTTTTCACTCCGACGACACCTCGGAGCTGCGCGCCGGCACCGGCGTCGCGATCGTCTCGCTCGGCTACGCCCGCAACCTCACCTACCGAAGCCGCATCGACCCCGAAGAACGCCACGCGTTCCTCCTCCAACCCGGCTCACTGCTGTACATGGAGAACGTCGTGCAAGAGACCTGGGTCCACGCGATCAAACGCCAGCGCTACGCCGAGCCCCGCATCTCGTTGACCTGGCGCGCCTTCGACCGCTGACGCTCGAGCTCAGCCGTTCAGTCGCTCAGCCGTTCAGTCGCTCGAGCGCAGCGCGTCCAGCAGGTCGGACAGTTCCGGGTCGTCGGCGATCATCTCCGCCGTGGCGTCGGGGTCGGGTGAACGGGCGATGACGGTGTCGATGCGTTCGAGGAACAGGCCGCACAGGGAGCTCTTCGGTGCGAAGTAGGCGAGCAGGTGCACCGCGTCCACGAATGCGATGTCGGGTTCCTCGTGGGCCTCGAGTCCGGTGATGAATCTGTCCATGTCCGCGGTTGCTGAGAGCGCCGCGTACGCGGACGCCCTGCCATGTTCTGGGTGACACGCGCCTTCGCCCGAGACCGAGAGCGCACTGGAGAAGCCCCACTCGGCGAGTTGGCGCTCCGCGATCCCCGCTTCGTCGACGAGGGTGCTCGAGCCGGTCAGCGTCGCCATCACATCGCGGCCCGTCGTTCCCCGCGACTCTGCGGCGGTGAGGACCCGCCGGTCGAGGTCGGACCAAGCGGAGGGCAGCGCGAGCAGACCGTCGAGGTAGGCGAAGTCGAGTTCGTCGGTGTCGCCACGAAAGAGCGCGCGAATGGGCTCCGCCGTCTCCTCCTCCATCCAGTCGATGCGTGCTTCGAGTTCGCGCGGCTTCGTTGGTTTCAGCAGTTCGGCGACCTTCCACACCTCGAAGCCATCGGACTCCACGACCGAGCGCGCGCCGTCGAACGTCGCGGTGGCGTGAAACCCGAACTCGCCGCGCGCGTCGTGATCCCCGAAGTGCGGTCCGGCGAGAAACCTGATCGGCTGACCCACCACGGTGTGAGGCGCCTGCCAACGTTGATGCACGTCGCCGTGGTGGGCGAGGGCTGCCCAGCCGAGCTGCGCAACCCACAGCCCGGCGTCGGTCACCGCTTCGTCGAGGTCCGGTTCGTCGATGCGTTCGAAGATCGAGAGCTTCGACGACTTCGGTCCCCACCACGCGTAGAAGAGCGCGGTTCGGGCGGACTCGGGGAAGCCGACGTAGTCCGCCCAGCGACGCGCGAGCGGCCACTCGTCCAGCGTCCAGGTCAGAAGGAGAGGCTTTGACATGGCGCGACTCTACCCAGAGATCCGGCGATGCTGAACAGGGTCGTTCCCGAAGCGCCGGTTCCTGAGCGCTGGCCGTTTCACCGGCTTCCCTTCGGCTTCGGGGGCGGCTTCGGGACCTGGATGTCAGGCGTCGGGTTCGACGACGACCAGACGCTGACGGGTGGCGACGTCGGTCATGACCACCATGCGTCCGCTCGCGGGGAAGAAGACTTCGATGCGCGCCACGGACTCGAGGTCGCCGAGTCCGAAGTGGGGGGTGCCGGGGGTGTGGGCGAGAAAGCCGCAGCCGTTGCCGCTCAGCCGCACCATCGGGGCGGCGCCGTCGGTGGCGACCACGCGCACGATCGCGCCCATGCCGTCGCGGTTGCTGGTGCTGCCCTGGGGCTGCACTTCGAGCCACGCGCGGCCGACGCCGTCTTCGGGCACCCCGACGTCGTTGCGGTAGAGCACCGGCGCGTCGAGGTTGTGGGTGATCAGCACGTCCAGATCTCCGTCGCCGTCCGCGTCGAAGGTGGCGACCCCGCGGCCGACGCCGACGTGGTCGAGACCCATTGCGCCGGCGACTTCGGTGAACGTGCCGTCGCCTTCGTTGCGCCACAGGCGGGTCGGGTCGGTGGCGAAGTTGGTGGTGGCGGGCGGCTTGCGCATGCCGTTGGTCGCGATGAGATCGAGGTCGCCGTCCAGATCGTAGTCGAAGAAGCGGGTGCCCCACGCCCAGCCCGCACCGCGCACGCCGGCGGCGTCGGTGACGTCGGTGAAGCGGCGCCCGCCATCGTTGCGGTAGAGGCGGTTGCCGGTCTTGCCCCAGACCTCGCAACCGGCGCAGTCGGGGTTGTCGATCGAGGTGACGAAGTAGTCGAAGTCTCCGTCGCCGTCGTAGTCGCCGATCGCGCCGCCCATGCCGTTCTCTTCGGTGCCGACCATGGCCACGTCGGTGCCGTCCGAGAACGTCGCGCCGTCGTTCCAGAACACCCGGGACGATTCGAAGTCCGACGCGAAGAAGAGATCCGGTCGGTCGTCGCCGTCCATGTCTGCGAGGATCGGCGTGAACCCCCACGCGCCGGCGGTCGCGCCGGGCACGTCGATCATGTCGATGCCGAGCGCTTCGGTTTCGTTGGTGAAGAAGCCGGGCATGTCGGTGCCTCGGTTGCGAAGGAGCGCGTTGCGCGAGGTGCCAGTCGCGCGTTCGATGCGCCATTCGCTCGTGGCGAGATCCAGAAAGCCATCGAGGTCGTAGTCCGCGAAGCAGTGGCTCATCGTCGAGTGAAAGTCGTCTTCGTCGGCGGCGGTCTGCGCGACGCCACGCGCGACCGCCTCTTCGGTGAAGTTGCCCGCTCCGTCTCCGATGAGGAGCCGAAACCGGTCTTCGCCCACGGTGCCCACCAGCAGGTCCGCGTCGCCGTCTTCGTCGATGTCCGCGAACGCCGCGCCATTGGTGTAGAGCGCCTCGGCGTGGGCGGCGATGGTGGTGGCGCGAAAGACGAAGCCGCCGTCGTTCAGGTAGAGCACGTCCGCCGCTTCGAAGTGGGTCAAGAACACGTCGAGGTCTCCGTCGCCGTCCACGTCGCGGATCGCCATGCCGCCGCCGGTCTCGTGCGCTTCGCATTGCAGCGCGTCGCCGAGGTAACACGGCGTCGGGTAGGTCTCGCGCCACTGCGGTTCGTCCATCGCGGTGTCGACCAAGACGAACCGGCCGCTGGCCGTGGGCGCATCCACGCCGGGTGCGTCTTGGGTGGGTGCGTCGGCGCCTGGCGCATCGACGCCGCCCGCGTCTTCTCGGCCAGCGTCGGTCGTCGATCCTGGGCCACCGCATCCCAGCGAGACCATCGAGAGCACCAAGGCGCAGAGCCAGCGAAGATCGCGTCGGTCCATCCCGCTTCTATACCACCTGCCCTGTGCGCCCGCTCTGCGCCCAAGCGCCGTGGCTCTGGTCTGGAGCGCGTCGTGGTATCTGGATCCGGTGAACCTCGCCCCCCGATGGCAGACCGAGCGGCTCGTGCTCCGGCGCTGGCGCTTCGAGCCGACCTCCGAGCGCCCCTGATCAGTCGAAGTCGAAGTCGTCGGGGTTGGCCGGGGCTGAACTTGCGGCCGCGCTGCCTCGCGTCAACGCGAGCGAGCGGATGAGCGGCGTGTCCGGGTAGTCGCCGGCGAGTGGGTCGGCGTTCGGGCCATGGACCTCCCGGAACGCATCGAGCAACGAAGGGAGTCGTTCCTTGTCGGTGCCCGTGATGACCTTCGGTCCCTCACCGTTCTCGATCAACGCATCGAACGCTTCCTGCTGCATGCGCGCTTCGTTGACGAGAATGATCTCGGGCGCGTTCAGTTCCACGAGCCGCCGCAGCCGGTTCGCGCGGTTCACCATGCGTCGGTACAGATCGCACAAGCCGTGGGTCTTGATCAGCTTGCCTTCGAGGTACTGCATGGGCCGGATCGACGGCGGGCACACGGGCACCGCGTTCAAACACACCTCGTCCGCGGCGGACCCAAGCACCGCGCGCAGTTCGGCGGTACCAGTGGCCAGCGTCACATCGCCACCCCATTCGCCGAGCAGGTTCTCCCGCTCCGCGATCGTCACGATCTGTCCCCTGCGCAGCGACGACGGCCCCGGGTCCATCACCATCGCCCGCTCGCTCAGGCACAGCGCGTTCACCTCGATCACCGACACGCCGAGCAGCTGTGCGAGCTTCGTTCGGAACCACGGATGCACCACTGGCTGGCAGAGTTCGATGTGTCCGATCTGCGTGTCGGGCCCGCCGCGCTCCAGGGGCGGAAACGAACCGAAGATCTCCACGCAGAAGAGTCCGTCCTTCTCCGGTTTGAAGGTCCGGTAGTTCAACGTCTCGGGCTTTTTGACCTGCCCTGAGCTCCACGCGCGCACCTGCTTGTCACCCGCCAACCGCATGGGTTCTCATACCACCGCGGGCTGTGGAAGCTTTCTGCTTTTCCGGCGGTGGGTTCGGTGGGTGGAAAACCAACCCTTCGGGGACGGGCGCGGAGCCGCCCCCCGGTACTAGGGCCGGGTCTCCGGCGGGCCGTCGCCTTCGGGCACGAAGTCCTCGTCCAACGCGAGCACGAACTTGTCGAGCTCGAGTCCGTCTTCGCGCATCGAGAACTCGATCGTGTGCACACCCGGCTCGGTGATCTCGAGCCAGATGTTCGCGTCCCGCAACGAGACGCCGTCGCCTGCCGGCACGCCGGTGTGGTTGGTGCCGCCGCGGCGGTTCTGGTTCCAGCGCCAGCCGTTCGGGAACTGCATGCGCATGGTGCTCGGGTCGATCAGATCGTTGCTCGGCCAGGTGCCGTCGAAGCCGCAGTGCAGGCCGTTGGCCGCCGGGCCCTGCCCGCGCGCGTGCGCCCAGACGTAGTAGCGGCCGGTGCGGGTGAAGGTGACCTCGTACTTCAAGGTCGGTCCCGCGCCCGGGGTGTTCACGACCCCGATGGTGCCGCCGGTGCCCGGCTCCGAGTCGTCGCGCCGCCGGTCGGGCAGCGACTCCACGTACGCGTTGCCGATCGCTTCGGTGGGATCGAGGTCGTCCGGATCACAGTTCGGGTACTGGTTGCAGTCCGGCCGGTCCGCGGCGTCTGCGCAAGACACGTTCGTCACGCAGGTCACGTCCGGCGCCGGTCCGTCGGCGTCGAACGTGTACCACTCGGTGCCGGTGTCGGTGTTGGTCTGCTCCGAGTAGTGCTCGGCTTCGAACGACACGATGCCGTCGATCTCGACGAAGTCGGTGGTCGCGGGGCCGGCGTCTTCGCCTTCGCCCGCGTCCTCGACTTCGCCCGCGTCCTCGACTTCACCTGCGTCCTCCTCTGGGCCACCGTCAACGGCAGGCACATCGGAGCCAGAACGCGCGTCTTCGGCGCCCGCATCTTGGCCGGCCGCATCGACGCCGCCATCGTCGTCGCCGCACCCGAGCCCAAAGCACGCGAGGGCACAGAGAAGAGGAAAGGAGAAGGCCACCGTTCGGTTACGCATGCCGGCAAGTGTACCCCGCCGACGCCATCTTCCCTGCGTGGTGTTTTGGAGAGACAGGGCAAGGGCAGGGAGCTCAGTCGCGGCGGTGCATCAACGCGTACGCAGCAGGGACCAGGAGCAGGGTGAACATCGTGGAGCCCACCAGACCTCCGAGCACCGCGCGCGCCAGCGGGGCTTGCGCGTCGGCGCCTTCTCCGATGCCGAGCGCGAGTGGGACGAGGGCGAGCGCGGTGGTGGAGGTGGTCATCAAGATCGGGCGCAAACGGCGGCGGCCGGCTTCGACGATCGCGGTCCGAAGCGCCGCGCCTTCGCGTCGCAGCTGCGAGGTCTGGTCGACGAGCAGCACCGCGTTGTTCACCACGATGCCGCCGAGCATGATGCAGCCGACGTACGACTGGACGTTCAGGGTGGTGCCGGTCAGCGCCAGGATGACGAAGACCCCCGTCGCCGCCATCGGCACCGAGAGCATCACGATGAGCGGATCTCGGAACGACTCGTACTGGGCGGCGAGCACCATGTAGACGAGCAGGATCGCGAGCAAGAACGCAAAGCCGAGGGCACGCGAGGAGCGCTGCTGTTCTTCGTAGGAACCGGCGACTCGGATCTCGTAGCCAGCCGGGGTGGGGATCTGCCGCAGCCGCGCCACGAGTTCTGCGGCCACCGTGCCCACCGGCCGGTCCGCGACGTTCGGGTGCACCGTCATGATGCGGCGCTGGTTCTTGCGCTCGATCGAGGTCGGACCGCTGACTTCTTCGGCGGTGGCCAGGGCGCGGAGCGGCACCGGGGTCGAACCCGACATCACCGTCAGGTCGAGGATCTCGGTCAGGTTGCGGTGCGGTGCGTCGGCGAGCTGCACCCGGATCGGGATGGAGCTCGCGCCTTCGCGGTACTCGCCCGCCAGCCGGCCTGCGATCGCGACTTCGAGTGCGTTGGCGACGTCGCTCGGGTCCAGGTTCAAGTCCGCCGCCGCGTCGCGGTCGGTGCGCAGCTCCACCTGCGGCGCGGCCGCTTCGCCGGTGCGTTCGGCGTCGGCGACGCCTGGGATCTCGAGCGCGATGCGCTGCACCTCGCGGGTCAAGGCGTCGAGCCGCGTGAGATCGGGCCCGGTGATCTCCACCGCGAGCCCAGATCCGTCGTCGCGGAAGAGCCGCTGCATCAGGAACTGTCCCTGCGGTGCACGCACCCGCACCTTCACGCCCGGCACCGAATGGCCGACCGCTTCGCGCACCGCCTCGGCGATCTCTTCGTTGGAGCGTGTGCGTTCCGCGCTCGGGGTGAGCGCCAGCTGGATGCTGCCGCGCGCACCAGGGCGCCGGCCCGAGGTGCCGACCGAGACCACCGAGGCGACCGCTTCGGGGACCTGCGCTTCGACCAAGTGTTCGAGCGCGCGCGTCTGGCGGTCCATCAAGCCGAGGCGGGTGCCCACCTCCATCTCGGCGGTGACGTCGACCTGGCCTTCGTCGCTTGGCGGGAAGAGCTCGGACTCGAGCGTGGGCAGGATGGCGAGGCTCGCGAGCAGACACGCGCTGCAGAGCGCGACGACCCGCCACGGCCGGTCGAGCGCGCGCCCGAGGCGGCTGCGGTAGTTGGACTCGAGGCGCGTGAGCCAACCAGCGCTCGCTTGGCCTTCGTCGTGCGCGAGCAGCCGCGACGCGACCACCGGGACCAGCGTCAGCGAGACGAGCAGGGAACAGAGCAGCGAGAACGCGACCACGTACGCGAGCTCGCGGAAGAGCTGGCCGGACACCCCTTCGACGAAGAGCAGCGGCAAGAAGATCACGACCGTGGTCAGGCTGCTCGCGATGATGGCGGCGCTGACCTCCCGCGCACCGAGCACCGCCGAACGCATCGCGCTCTCCTCGTGTTCTTGTCGGCGGCGGTAGATGTTGTCGAGCACGACGATCGAGTTGTCGACCATCATGCCGACCCCGAGCGCCAAGCCGCCGAGGGTCATCAGGTTGAGCGTGAATCCCGACAGAAAGATGAGCGCGAAGGTCGCGATGAGCGAGACCGGGATGGCGAGCCCGACGATCAAGGTCGAGCGCATGCTCCGCAGGAACATGAACAGCACCAGAATCGCGAGCACGCCGCCGTAGAGGATCGAGGTCGCGACGTTGTCGATCGAGCGGTCGATGAAGTCGCCTTGGTCGACCACCGAACGCACATGCACGTGCGGCAGATCCGCGTTGATGCGTTCAACCTCTTCGTGCACGAGGCGCGCGACCTCGACGGTGTTGGCGTCCGCTTCCTTGCGCAGCGCGAGCCGCAAGCCGAGTTCTCCGTCGATGCGCGCGATGCGTTCGAGCCGCCGGTGGGTGTCGACCACGTGCGCGACGTCTTCGACCCGCACCGCGCCGTTGTCGCGCCGGACCACCACGGTGCGTTCGAGCGCGCTCAGATCCGTCAGCCCGCTCGGGGCGCGAAGCAGGAGCTCCCGGTCGCCTTCTTCGATGCGGCCGGTCGGCAGATCGAGGCTGGCCGCACGCACCGCGGCGTGCACTTCGTCGAGGGAGACGCCGAACGCGCGCAGACGTTCGGGATCGATCTCGACTCGAATCTCGCGCTCGTACTCGCCCCAAGGATCGACCTGCGCGAGCCCCGGCACGCGCGCGAGCCGGGGCGCGACCTGCTCGTCGACGATGGTCGTGAGCGCCACCGGATCCAGGTCGCTCGAGACCCCGAGGATCACGATCGGGAAACTCGCGACGTCGAAGGTGCGCACCTCGGGCCGGCCGATGTTCTCCGGCAGTTCGTTGAGCTCGTCTTCGAGCTTCGCGCGCACCTGGGTGGCCATCATGTCGATGTCCGTGCCCCACGCGAAGCGGAGCGAGACCCGGCTTCGACCAAGGGACGACTCGCTCGTCAGCTCCTCGATGCCGGGCACCGTCGCGAGGATCTCTTCCAGCGTAGAGGTCACGAGCCGCTCGACCACCTCGGGGCTCGCGCCTTCGTAGTCGGTCGAGACCGAGAGGGTCGGCAGCTCGACCGGCGGCAGCATGTCCGTCTGCAGCCGGAAGAGCGCGGAGATCCCGAGCACCACGACGATGAGCGCGGCCATCGCCGTCATCACCGGCCGCGCGGTGGAACGCGCGACCAGGCCGCCGGTGGGCTCGCCCGTCATCGGGTGCGGGCCATCGGCGAAGCAGGGCCCATCTTCGTCGAACCTGCTGAACCAGGACGCTCGGAGCCCGCCTCGGCCGCGTCTTCACTCCGCGCGGCGACCACATCGACCGATGCCCCGTCGCGAAGCCGCTCGTGACCGAGCACCACGACGTCGCCTTGCAGGTCGGCACCTTCGACCAGCGCGGTCCCGTCGGCGCGGAGCAGGACATCGACCGGGACTTCGTGGGCGACGCCGTCCCGCACGAGGAAGACGACGTGGGTTCCGCTGCGCGGGGCGAGCGCGGTCTCGGGGACCAACGTGCCGGAGCGCGCGCGGTCCACCGTCGCGCGGGCGCGCACGAACATGCCGGGCTGCAGGCGGCCCTCCGGGTTGGCGATCTCGATCTCGACCCGCGCTTGCCGGGTGGTGGGATCGAAGTCCGGCGCGATGCGGGCGACCTGTCCTTCGACCTGGCCGACGGCGGCGCCACCTTCGCGGTTGCCCGGTCCGCTGCTCTCACCCGCCACCAACGCGACGACCTGCCCAACCGCGAGCCGTGCGTAGTCGGTGGGGCCGACCTGGACCACCACCAGCAGCGGGTCGGTGTCGACCAGCGTGAAGAGGGGATCGCCCACCCGCACTCGGGCGCCTTCGTCCACGTGGCGCATCGACACCTGCCGTGGCCCGTCCTCTTCCGACCACCGGCCTCGAACTTCGGTGCGCTGTAGCCGCAACCGCGCCGACTGGGCGTTCGCGCGCGCCCGCGCGACTTCGGCTTCGGCGATGGCGAGGTCGGCTTCGGCGCGTTCGGAGGCCGAGCGGGTCTCGTCGAGCGCACGGCCCGAGAGCAGCCCGCGATCTTCAAGTGCGTTCGAGCGCTCGAGGGTGCGGGCCGCCAGATCCCGCGCGCTTCGCATCGCGTTGGCCCGCGCTTGGGCTACCTCGAGTTCGGCCCGCGCGGCCGCCGCGAGCTGGCGCTGTTCGCGGGCATCGAGCCGCGCGAGCAAACCGCCGGGCGCGACGCTGTCCGAGAGATCCACCGCGACCTCTTCAACCGTGCCGTCCAGCTCCGCTGTGAGCACGATCTGTGCGGCCGGCTCGAGCGCACCCGAGAGCGCGCGCTCCGTCTCGAGCGTGCCGGTGCGGACCGCTGCTACCTCGACTGGCACCGGCGCGTCGCTGCCGCCGCGGCGCGCTTCCGAACCATCGTCCGCGAGCCACCAGCGACCGGCGGCGAGCGCACCGATCGCGAGTGGCAACAACCACAAGAGCCACGCGCGCCGGCTGCGCTTCGCGGCGGGCGCCACCGACGCCGCCGGGCCAGGGGCGGAATCGGTGTCGTCGGAGATGTCTTGGTCGGGGGCCGTCTCGTTCGGGCTCACGTGAGCTCCCTTGAATCGCTCGGGGGTTCGCTCTCGGCTTCACCCGCAGCCGGCAACTCGATGGTCACCCGCAGGCCGCCGGTGGTTTCGTTCTCCGCGCGGATCGAACCGCGGTGGGCGAGCACCGCACGTTCTGCGATCGCGAGACCGACGCCGCGGCCACCAGTGCGCCGATCGCGGTCGGTGCCGATGCGAAAGAACGGCCGGAAGATCGCCTCGAGTTGGTGCTCGGGCACGCCGGGTCCGTGGTCTCGGATCGTGATCGCCACGCGGTCGCCTTCCAGGGACTCCGTGCGTACTTCTACGCTGGAGTCCTCCGGGGTGAACCGGAGCGCGTTGCGCAAGACGTTCTCGATCGCCCAGCGCAAGACGTCGGCGCTCCCGCGCAGGGGGCGGACTTCCCCGCGCTGCCAGTCGACCGAACGACCCTTCGCGTCGGCTTCGTAGCTCGCGTCGCCGACGACCTCTTCGACGAGCGCCTCGAGATCGACCGGGCCCTCGCTCGGCAGGCCGCCTTCGAGTTTCGAGAGCGTCAAGATCTGCCCGATGAGTTCACCGAGGCGCTCGGCTTCGAGTTCGATCCGGTCCAGGTGCGTCGTGGCGTCGTCGTTGGAGGTGTTCTGACGCGCGAGCTCGAGCGCGACGTGCAGCCGCGCGAGCGGTGAACGCAGCTCGTGGGAGACGTCCCGGATCATGCGCTGCTGCGATGCCACCAGCGACTCGATGCGGGCCGCCATCCGATCGAAGTCCGCCGCGAGCGCCTCGATCTCCTGCGGTCCACCCCGCACCCGCGAGGCGACCCGCACGTCGAGCCGGCCCTCCGCGATCTCGCGGGTCGCGCGCCGCAATCGGCCGAGCGGCCGGGCGAGCCAGCGCGCGAGAAAGAACGCGAGCAACCCCGCGACGAGCGCCATCACCGCGAGTCGCGCGGGCAGGTTCGGTCCGACGAACCGATCGAGCGCGCTGCTGCGGTGTCGGGTCGAGACCGCGTAGGCGCCGCCAGGCAGATCGATGAGCAGCATCGCGCGGCCGCCCTCGTCGATCTCGAGGCTCGACCGATCGTTCGGCGTCTGACCCTCCAGCCGAAGGCGGCGGGCGAGCTCGAGTGGATCTCCGTCGACCTCGCCGGCGAGGACCCGCTCTTCGCCGGATTCGTCCGGTTGAATCACCGCCAGCGCGATGCCGGTGCGCCGATCCAGATCACGCAACGTCTCGGCGGCGGCCTCGGGCCCTTCGGACTCGTACGCTTGCAGCGCGATTTCACCCTGGAGCCGGAGCGCGTCGTCGAAGAGGGCGCGCCGCTTGGCCCAGCGCGGCGGTGGTCCGCTGAGTTCGAAGATCGCGAAGGTGCCGGCGCCGATGACCAGCATGGCCACCCAGAAGCCGGCAAAGAGTCGAACGAAGAGCCCGCGAGAACCAAACGCACGGCGCGTGCTCCTCATCGGCTCACCGCGTAGAGGTAGCCGGTTCCGCGCACGGTGCGGATCGGATCTTCGGCCGGCGCGTCTTCGGAGGCACCCGCGGCGAGCGCCCCGCTCAGCTTCTTGCGCAAGTTCGAGACGTGCACGTCGATGCTGCGGTCGAACGGCGAGAACGCGCGCTCGAGTGCTTCTTCGCAGAGGGTCTCCCGGGTCACGACGTGGCCGGCCTGCCGCAGGAGGATCTCGAGGATGGCGAACTCTGCGGTGGTGAGGGCGACCGGATCGTCGTGGACCGTGACGACGTGGGTCGCCGGATCGAGGGTGACCGCACCGACGCTCAGCGGCTGAGGTGCGACCGGCGCGTCGTCGAGACGCCGGCGGATGGCGCGGATGCGGGCGACGAGCTCGCGCGGGTTGAAGGGCTTCGGCAGGTAGTCGTCCGCACCGAGTTCGAGCCCGACGATGCGGTCCACGTCCTCGCCGCGCGCGGTCAACATCAGCACCGGTACGCGCGAACTCTTGCGGAGCGCGCGCAGCACGTCGAACCCGTTTTGGCCGGGCAACATCACGTCGAGCACGATCAGGTCGAACCCGCCTTCGAGCGCTCGGGCCAGGCCCGTGTGGCCGTCGTGCACGAGCTCGACCTCGAAGCCCTCGGCGCCCAGGTAGGTGCCGAGCAGCTCGCCGAGCTCGTCGTCGTCGTCGATGACCAGAAGCCGCGCCATGAAAGGGAGCATGACGACCCGAGCCCATCCGCGGAAGGTGTGCTTACACACCTTTACGAACCCACACGCAACACCCGTGGAACGACATCGCCGCAAGGCGCACATGAAACGTATGACGGTCCGGTCTTCCCTCCTCGTTGCGTTCGCCGTGTTCCTCGCGCCCGTCTTGGCCGGCCCCGCCGCCGCGCAGTCCGAGTCGAACCATGGGCAAGCGCCGGTCGGCCACTCGGTCGAAGACGTGCTCGCGCGCGCCATCGACGCGAACCCCGACGTGCGCTCGGCGTTGCTCACGGTGCTGGCTTCCCGCCAAGGCACCCGCGCGACCGAAGAAGCCCGCGGTCCCGTCGCGACCGCGTCGCTCAACGGCTCCTACCGCGAGAGCTTCGCGGGCACCACCGATGGCGTGGTCCGCAACAACAGCCAGGACGTCGCGCTCGGGCTCGGGCTCTCCTGGACGAGCGACGTCGGTTCGGTCGTGTCGATCGACCTCTCGTCCTCGGCTTCTTGGCGAACCGTCAACCGAGACCCAGGCACCTCGACCAGCGTCTCGATCGGACCGAACTACCAGTCGCAGCTCCTCGCGACCTTTCGCCAGCCGCTCCTGCGTGGTGGTGGACGCGACGCGGTGCTGGCGACCGAGCGCGAAGCGCAGGCGACCGAGCGGCAGACCATCGCCCAGCAAGAGGTCGCTGTGAGCGCGGTCGTGCGCGATGTGCTGCTCGCGTACTGGGAGCTCTGGTACGCGGAGCGCGCCCTCGCGGTACAGGTCGAAGCCCAGTCGCTCGCGGAGCGGCAGCTCGCCGAAGCGGAGCAGCGGGTGGAACTCGGCGCGCTCGCCCCGGCCGAAGCGTTGCGGTTCCGCAGCTCGCTCGCGTCGCTCCGCGACTCGCGCCGGAGCGCCGAGCTCTTGCGAACCACGCGGCGGATCGAACTGGCGCGTCTGCTCGCGACCTCGCCGACCGCGATCGACGTCGCCGACACGCCGCCGACCACCCGGCCGCTCGGTGAGCTCAGGGCGCTTCTGCAAACCGCCGAGTCGCACTCGCCGGATCTGGTCGCGCTCGCCGCGTCGGTCGAAGCCGCCGAGCAGCGCCTGCGCGCCGCGCGCAACCAGTCGAGGGCGCAGCTCGACTTCGTGGCTTCGGCGGGCTTGCTGACCTTCTGGGCCGACGATGCTTTGCCCGGCGCGCAACTTCCTGGTGGCCGGCCTGGCTTCGTCGCGACCGGCGGGCTCGAGCTCGAGCTGCCGATCGGATCGAGCGCCCAGGACGCCCGGCACGAACAAGCCAGCACCTTGCTCGCGTCGGCGGAGCTCGACCACGAAGCCGGCATCGGGCTGCTCCGCGCCACGCTCGAGTCACGCTACGAAGAAGTGCTCGCGGCCACCGAGCGGGTGCCGCTCGCCACGGAGAGCGCGTCGATCGCGGAGCAACTCGCAGAAGCCGAACGGGGCCGGCTCGAGCTCGGCACCACCACCACGATCGCGCTCCTCGAAGCCCAACAGACCGCCCGGGAATCCGAGCTCGGCCGACTGCGCGCCGAGGTCGACACCGCGACCGCGATGCACCGGCTCGAACACGACGCGGGGATCTTGGTCGATCGTTTCGGCCTGCAGCCCGTTGCGTCTGCCGCATCCGCGAGTTCCACCGCCCCTCGTTCCGCTTCCGCAGGTTCGACCCCCGCCCGCTCGGAGACCGCCCGATGACCACCGCCACCGCTCGACCCCTGCTCAGCCGCTTCAAGATCCCCTACAAGACCCTCGCCCTCGTCGCCCTGCTGGGCGCTGGAGGCGCCTGGTGGTGGAGCCAGCAGCAGAACGCGGCCACGCCGGCGGGCGAGACGTTCACCGTCGCCCGCGGTGAGGTCCGCCAGACCGCCGAAGCGACCGGACGCATCGAGCCGCACGTGCAAGTCGAGGTGAAGTCGCGCGCGTCCGGTGAGATCATCGAAGTGCTGGTCGAAGAAGGCGACGTGGTCGAAGCGGGGCAGGTGCTCTTCCGGCTCGACGCCCGCGATGCCGAGCGTGCGCTCGAAGACGCCCAGGTCACGCTCCGCCGGGTCACCGCCGACGTGGGCCAGTCGCGCGCGAACATCAGCGTCGCGCAGGCCCAAGCCGAAGAAGCCGAGGCCGCGCGGAGCTTGAGCGAGCGGGCCGCCGAGCGGGGCCTCGCAAGCGCGGAGTCCACCCGAAGCGCCACGAGCACCGCGCAGGTCGCCACCGCCACGGTGACTTTGCGGCAAGCCGCGCTCCGCGCCTCGCAGGCCACCCTCGCCGCCGCGCGCCTCGCGGTGCAAGACGCCGAGCAGCGCCTGGCCGAGATGACCATCGCCGCGCCGGTCGCCGGCACGGTGCTCGATGTCACCGTCGAGCGCGGGTCGATCGTCGCGTCCGCCATCTCGAACGTGTCGGGCGGCACCGCGCTCGCCACCGTCGCCGACCTCTCGGACCTGCGCGTCGTCGGGTCGATCGACGAAGCCCAGATCGGCCGCGTGGAGCCGGGCCAAGAAGTGGAGATCCGCGTCGACGCTTACCCCGACCGCACCTTCGCCGGTCAGGTCGAGCGGGTCGCGCCGCTCGGCGTCGAAGAAGCGAACATCGTGACCTTCGACGTGGAGATCGTCGTGCGCGACGAACAGGCGTCGCTGCTGCGCTCGGGCATGAGCGCGGACCTCTCCATCTTGACCGGGCTCGAAGAAGGCGTGCTTGTGCCGCTCGCCGCGGTTCGAACCGAAGGCCGCAGCCGGGTGGTCCAGTTGGCGAGCGGTGAGACCCGCCGCATTCGAAGCGGCGCCACCGACGGCCGGCGGCTCGTGGTGCTCCAAGGGCTCGAAGACGGCGACGAAGTGCGCGCGGTGCCGAGCGCCGACGCACCGGTCGCCGCGACCACCATGAGTCTGATGCCTGGCGGCGGCGGCCGGCGTGGCGGCGGTGGAGGCATGCGATGAACGCGCCGCCGAAGGTGGTGCAGAGCGATGTCGCGCCGGTCGAGGTCAAAGGCCTCACGCGCATCTACCACCCCGACCGCCCTGAGATCCGCGTGGTCGCGCTCGACGGGGTCTCGTTCCGGATCGAACGCGGCGACGCGGTCGCGATCGTCGGTCCCTCCGGCTGCGGCAAGAGCACGCTCTTGCACCTGCTCGGCTGCCTCGACCGACCGACTTCGGGCCACTACCTGCTCGAAGGCCAAGACGTCGCGCAGCTCGACGAAGACGACCAAGCCCGCATCCGCAACCGCCACATCGGCTTCGTCTTCCAGTCGTTCAACCTGCTCGCGCGGTCGAGCGCGCTCGAGAACGTCGCGCTGCCGCTCTTGTACGCGGGCGTGCGCGACGGGGAAGCGCGGGCACGGCACGCGCTGGAGCGGGTGGGCCTCGCCGACCGCGCCCACCACCGGCCAAACGAGCTCTCCGGCGGCCAGAAACAGCGCGTCGCGATCGCGCGTGCGCTCGTGACCGAGCCGTCGATCTTGCTCGGCGACGAACCGACCGGCGCGCTCGACAGCCGGACCGGCGCCGAGGTGCTCGAGCTGCTGCATCGGCTGAACGAAGAAGGCACGACGCTCGTGCTCGTCACCCACGACCTGCAGGTCGCCCAAGAGATGCCGCGCGTCATCCGCATGCTCGACGGGCACGTGGTGGCCGACGGCCCGAGCGGCCCCATCGTCGAAGAGCTGCTGCGCGAGAACCTGCAAGCGAGCCAGGAAGGCGGGCGCGATGCTGCTCCATGAAACCGTGCGCTCCGCGTGGCGCTCGCTCAGCTCCAACCGCTTGCGAACCGGGCTGACCGCGCTCGGCATGATCATCGGCGTCGCCGCCGTGGTTTCGGTGCTCGCGATCGGCGAAGGCGCCAAAGCCAGCGTCGAAGGCCGCATCCGCGCGCTCGGCTCGAACCTGCTCACGGTGCGTCCCGCCCGCGGCACCGGACCCGTACGCACCGGCAGTGCGGCGACCTTGGTGCGGTCCGACGCGGAGGCGATCGGCGAGCTCTCGGGGGTGACTGCGGTCAGCGCCGAGAACGGCGGGTCCGCGCAAGTGAAGTACCTCGAGAACAACCTCCAGACGACCATCTACGGGGTCTCCGCGAGCTACCTCGACATCCGCAACCTCGAGGTCGCGCGCGGCATCGGGTTCACGGACGCCGACGACCGCGCGCGTCGACGGGTCGCGGTGCTCGGCGGGGGCGTGGCGCGCGATCTCTTCGGCGCCGCGAACCCGCTCGGCGAACGCATCCAGATCGCCGGCCAAGGGTTCACCGTGCTCGGCGTGCTCGTGGAGAAGGGCGACGTCGGCTGGGCATCCCCGGACGACTACGTGCTCGTGCCGCTCGGCGTGCACCAAGGGTCGCTCTTCGGCCAAGACGCCCTCTCGACCATCTCGGTGCAGGTCGAGAGCGAGGCGGTCTCCGACGCGGTGCAGGCGCGGGTGGAGACGCTGCTGCGCTTGCGCCACCGCATCCACGCGGACGCCGACGACGACTTCGAGGTCCGCTCCCAGACCGAGATGCTCGAGACCATGGGCGCCATCACCGGCACGTTCACGACCCTGCTCGGCAGCGTCGCCGCGGTGAGCCTCTTCGTCGGCGGCATCGGCATCATGAACATCATGCTCGTCTCGGTCCGCGAACGGACCCGCGAGATCGGGGTGCGCATGGCGGTCGGCGCACGCCGCATCGACATCCTTCTGCAGTTCCTCGTCGAGTCGATCGTCGTCTCCGCCTTCGGAGGGCTGGCCGGGGTGATACTCGGCACCGGCGTCGCGATCGGCATCGCCAGGCTCGGCGGTTGGGAGACCTCCGTCCCGACCTACGCCTACGCGCTCAGCCTCGGCGTGTCGCTCGCGATCGGCGTCGTC
Source organism: Deltaproteobacteria bacterium (assembly GCA_034670305.1). Taxonomy (GTDB): domain Bacteria; phylum Myxococcota_A; class Polyangia; order Polyangiales; family Houyiibacteriaceae; genus JAXMNT01. Next base: position 79,185 of record JAXMNT010000012.1, on the reverse strand, counting down.
TTCGGCGTCGGCCCAGCGCGGCGCGCGAGCCGTTTGGACCCAGTGGAAGCGCTCCGCCACGAGTGATGGGCGCTCGGCGATGCCGTTAGAAGTAGTCCGGGAGCTTCTTCGAGAGCTGGAGCAAGTTGAAGGCGACGAAGGCGGAGATGACGGCTCCGAAGAAGGGGAGGATCAGGCCGATCACCGCGGCGTCGGGGATCGCGCGGGTGATGCACCTCAGGACGAAGCCCGCGACGAGCAGAACCATGGTCGAGATGAAGAGGGTCGCGAGGCGTTCGTGGCTGTCGTGCACGCCGTAGGACCAGGCGAGGTTCTGGCCGGCTTTGGTGACCGACACGAGCAGCCCGAACCCCGCGAGCCCGCCGAGGAGCGCGAACATGAGCAAGAGGTTGCGGCTGCTGTAGCGGTCGGCGTCGATGAACATGCTTCCGCAGCTCGTCGCGACGACGGCGAGCGCGCAGATCGCACCGAACACCGCCGGCATCACGGCGCGGGAGTCGCTCGGTGCGGTGGCGATCAAGCCGGCGCCGATGAGGGCCAGCGGAGACATCGCGGCCTGCACCCAGCCGGCGATGGTCGCGATGAGTTCGTCTTCAACGAACACAGCAACCGTCGCCGCCACGCTCGCGACCAGCGCCACCGCCAGGTAGATGCCGACGAGTTTCAGACCGAGTTTGACCTTGGGCGCACGCATCGAAGAAGCCATAGCCGCTTTCTACGTTCTGGCGACCGAGTTCCCCCTTGGAACGTTCCGGTGACAGGGTTCACTGGCTGCGGCGGAACTTCGCGAACTCGGTGCCGCCGTTGCACCGCTTCTTGCGGCCCTTCCAGCGTGTCTTGCCCAGCGCCTCGTCGTAGATCCAGTCGCCCGATTCGAGCGCCGCGACGTACGCGCCGACCGCTTCCTCGAAGCTTGTGCCGTACACCTCGAAGTCGCACTCCGTCACGAGCCCGAGCACTTGTCCATCGGTGCCGTTCGGCCCGACTGCGAAGTCCAGGAACGTATTGTCGCCGTCCCAGTATGGATAACCGGCGATGGGGATCCGATCCTCGTGGAAGACATCCAGTCGGTGGGTGCCCGACGTGTCAAAGGAGGGACCCTCGTCTTCCTCGGCCTCTTCCCGACACATGGTCGCCAGGTTCTCCAGGGTCGCGTGAAAGGCCACGACCGCCTTCAGTGGCGCCAGCAGCCAACAACCGGGCATCCACCCGAAGGCTTCTGGGTCGTTCTCTTGTCCGTCGTGAAGCAGCACCGACTGCCGGTACCCGCTCGGCAGCTTGCGGCCCAATGCCTTCTCGGCGCGCGCGACCTCCTTCTCCGAAGCGCCTGGCCGGAGTTGGAGGGAACGTTGGTGTTCGTTCGCGAACGTTTCCAGGCGCGTCCAGAGATCTTCCATCGAACCAGGATGCCACGCAGAGTCCGACCGTGTCGGGGCGTGCATGGGTTCCCAGGCCACACCGGGCGGTCCGACGCGGCAGGCAGACCTCCTGCGGGAGAGGTGGTACACCCGCGCCATGGCCGAACTGCCCCGCTACTTCACGACCGAGTTCACGGACGTCTTCCTCGAGGCGATCAACAAGGACGCGGTCTTTCAGAAGGCGGCCCGATCGATGCGCGAGACGATCGCGCTGCGCGGCACCGACACGCCCGACAAGAAGGACGTGGAGGTCCGGTACCGGGTGCACGATGGGCGCATCGAGTTGCTCTCGTTCGAAGAACAGGACGCGCCCGGGCCGCTGCGGACCACCAAGTTCGTGAAGGGCTCGATGCTCGCGCGCACCACGGCGCCCTACGACTTCTGGGTGAAGCTCGACAAGGGCGAGGTGGGCGTCATCGATGTGATCATGTCCCCCGACTACAAACTCGAAGGCCCGAAGCTCAAGGTACTGCGCTACATCCGCGCGTTCACCCGGATGGGCGACGTCGCCGCCGAGCTCCCGAAGCGCTACTGACGCCAGAAGCAACGCAGGGTGGCGCGCTTCGACCGCATCGAAGCTGACCAGACTCTGCGCGCTCACTCGAACGGAGCGCGTCGCATCGGCACGCATCGACACGCGCAGGCCGCGCGTGCATCCCCAGACAGCGGGCGATCGCGCGTTCTGGATCGGCTTCGGGATCGGCTTCGGCTTCGGGATCGGCTTCGGATTCGGCTTCGGGATCGGCTTCGGCTTCGGCTTCGGGGATCGGCTTCGGCATCGGATTCGGAATCGGCTTCTGCGCCGGAGCGGGGCCCCACCGGCTTGGTCCACCGATTGCACGTAGGGCGGCGTGACTTCTTCGTTCCGCGCCTTCGTCCCCATCCTGGCCGCCGCGTTCGCCGGAGGGTGTACGGGACCCACGCTCGGTTCCCGCGACGCCTCGGTCGACGCGGTCGACGGTTCGGCGGACGCCCGGTCGACCGACGCGGGTTCTGCGGACGGGGGTCCTGCGGACGACGCACCTGGCCTGGACGCGGACTTGGCAATGGACGCGGGCCTCGCAACGGACGCGGGCGTCGATGCGTTCACTGGCGAAGACGCGGGCCCCGGTCCCTGCCGCACCCGCATCACCTACGGCGACGCCTGGATTCACCCAGACGGCCGCGACACGGACTTCGACGAGGTCGCGGGGTCGGTCGACTGGGACGGAGTCTGCCACCGCGACGGAGCGAACTCGTACGCGGTGCTCTCCAACGGCTGGCGGCCGTACTTCGTGGGGCGCGCATGCCGCATCGCGATCGACCGCACCGGCGAATGCGCGACGACCTCCTGCGGCACGCGGATCACCTACGGCGCGGGCTGGCAGCGCGCGCCCGGGCACGCCGCGGACTACGACGACGTCGACGGCGTGGTGACGTGGGACGGCGGCTGCGGATCGAGCGGCGGGCTGCGCACAGCCGAGCTCTCGAACGGCTGGGTGCCGCACTTCTCCGGCGCGTGCGAAGTCGCGCTTCGATACACCGGCTGCGGTGCGGTGGAGAGCCGCAGTGGCCTCTTCGCGAACCCGGTGGTCGACCGCAACTGTCCGGACCCTGGGGTCGCCGCGATCGACGACGGCTACGTGATGGCGTGCACGTCGGGCAACGCGGGCGCGGCGTTTCCGCTCCGCACCTCGAGCGATCTGGTGACCTGGCGAAGTCGTGGCCACGTGTTTCCAAGCGGCACCCGGCCGGGTTGGGCGTCGGGCGATTTCTGGGCGCCCGAGATCCACCACGTCGGCGACCGGTGGATCGCGTACTACAGCGCACGCAACGCCGCGGATGGACGGCTCGCGCTCGGCGCGGCGTTCGCGGACGACCCACTCGGCCCGTACACGGATCTCGGTCGGCCGCTCCTGCGCGACTCGAACCCGGGCGTGATCGACACCCACTACTTCGAGACCTCGTCCGGGGAGCGGTACCTCTCGTGGAAGCGCGACGGCAACGCCATCGGTCAACCCACGCCGCTCTTCGTGCAGCGGGTGCAAGCAGACGGCGTCACCCTCACTGGGCCGCGCACCCAGGTGCTGGTCAACGACCGCGGCTGGGAAGGCAACGTGGTCGAGGGCGCGTGGGTGATCGAGCGCGGCGGCTACTTCTACCTCTTCTACAGCGCGAACCACTTCGCGACCTCGCGGTACGCGGTCGGGGTCGCGCGCTCGCGTTCACCGACCGGCCCCTTCACCAAGGCGAGCGGACCCATCCTCACCAGCAACCACGCGTTCGCCGGTCCGGGGCACGGCTCGGTGGTGCGCGGCCCAGACGGCGGCTGGGTGCACGTCTACCACGCGTGGTACGCGGACCGGATCGACGCGTCCCCTGGACGGGTGCTGCTCGCCGACCGGGTCAGCTGGCGCGATGGCTGGCCGCACATGGACGCGCGCCCCACCGCTGGCAGCCAACCGCACTTCTGATCGTTGGTCGAAGACGTACCAGCGCGCCGATTCGAAGCCGACTGCTGCAAAACTCCCGGATGTGATCCGGCTGGAGGTGGCCAGTCTCGCGTCCGCGGCGGGGATGGTGGAAGAGGGCTGCCTCGGCGCGCGCAGGCCGCCGAGGAGTCTTGCGGCACCCTGCTAGGCTGCCCGCATGACGCGCTCGGTTCCGATGGTCACAATCCTGCTCAGTCTCGTGGGGTGCGAGAAACCCGCCACCTATGCGCCGCCGCTGCCGGTCGAGACGATCGAGACCGTGCCCTACTACGAGGCGGGACACATCGTGCGTCAGGTCGAGGTCACCGAAGTCGAAGAGCTGACGATCGTCGATCTGAGCGACGACTACGCGCCACACATCTTCGCGCCGGCGCCCGAGATGGGCGAACTCGGCACACCGCCGTACCGGAGCACCTACGTGATGCTCGCGGACGAGCAGCTCGATGCGTTGCCCGACGACGTCGAACCGGAGCGCTACCTCGAGGTCTTCGGCATCTTCCCCACGTTCCGCGTGCTCGGCGAACGGCTCGGCGACGAAGAACGGCATGCGTGCCACGCCGCGGTCGACGACGACCTGCTGCACGACCTGCCCTACGTGATGAAGTCCACCGAGATCGATGTGCCCGGTGGGCGTCAACGGGTGCGCGCATTCGAGCGGGAGCTTCCGCTCTTCGAAGCCGAACGAGAAGCCCTCGAGCTGGACTCCGTCGACGCGCTCGACGGGGTCACTTCCCGTCAGCGGCAGTTCACCCAGTTCTTCAAAGACCGCCGCCGGGTGGAGACCATCCGTGCTGTGCAGGCGCATCTGCGGTGCGACGGGATGGGCCGCGCGGTGGACGGGGTCTTCGACGAACCGACGAGCGAAGCGCTCACCCAGTGGCAGCGACAGCACATGCTCTACGCCGCCGGATCGCTGGATGCGACCACGATCGAGACGATGCGCGTGAACAGCCGCGAGCTCGACTTCCGCGCGGTCCTGCGCGCGCTGCGGGAACGGGTCGGAGGCGCGACCGGGGTCATCGAGGACGGCTCCGCGCGCCAGGAATGGGGCACGATCCTCGACCGCGTCATCGACGCCCCAGAGCTGCGCTTCGGGGCAGGACACGAACCGCGTGAGAACGGCGCGCCCGATTGGCTCTCGCCTGCGACCGAAGCCACCGCGCGCGGCCTAGGCTGGACCAGCCCCGAAGCCTTCGTCGCGTTCGCGCAGCAAGACGAACGGCCGACGCAGATCGCGGTCCGTTTGCCACCGAAACCGGCCTACCACTCGGCCCACATGACCATGCGCGCCGAGGTCGACCGAGGCGACCTGAGCTACGACCTGCCCCGCACGGTTCGCACGCCGCTGCCGCTCAACCGGCGACCCATCCTCACGCTCTTTGCCCAAGACGGAGACCGCGAGGTCGCCGTCGTGCAATGGCCGACCACGATCGGCGGCTGGATGCGTGAGGTCGCGCGGGGGGGCATCGCGCTCGAGTACAAAGAGTCACCCCCGGGCCCGCGCGTCTGGCGCGACGTCGTGGCGGCGCCGGCTTGGATCCCACCTCGAAGCACACCGGTCAGCGATCTGATCCGGTACGTCAGCCGCGACCGCGTCGTGCCGAACACGACCCTCTTCGGACCCGGCTACCGCAGCGCTTACGGGCTCGCGATGGTGGTTCACCACCGCCTCGCCGACAGCGACATGGGCGCCGGTGAACTGCTCGTCGACGAAGGCGTGCGCACCCACGGCTCGGTGTCCTACCGCTCCATCCTCACCGGCGCGAGCCACGGCTGTCACCGCTTGCACAACCACCTCGCGCTGCGGCTCACCCGCTTCTTGCTCGCCCACCGGTTTCACAACCGCCGCGGCTCCCTCTTGGTGCGCCACTCCCGCGAGATCCGGACCTCGCTCGGCACGACCACCTTTCAGATCCCGTCGCGCGGGTACGCGTACGAACTGACGCCGCCGGTGGAGGTCAACGTGCTCGAGGGGAACGTGGTCGGCCGCCGCCGCACCCCCGATCCCCGCGCCCACCCCTTGCGGCCCCAAGACGAGTCGACCGGGCTGGACGAATAGCCACGCTTCTCGACGGCGGTCGTCCACGTCGGTCGGGGCTCAGTCGGTCAGGCCGAGCACACGCGCGTTGTAGGCGCCGATGCCGTACACCTCGATGCCGAAGTAGCTGACGTTGCGGGGGTAGGTGATGTACTGGCGTTCCATCCGCGCTTGGATGTCTGGGCGGTGGCGGCCGAGCACGAACCACTCGTGCATGCGCCCGCCGAGCCCTCCACCCACCGCATAAGGCGTGTCGCCCGCGTCGGTCGTACCGTCGACGTTGCGGTGGTAACCGCCCTCGAGCGAAGCCTCCCAGACGACGGTGTTCATGGTCTCCGACAGCGCGTCGAGGTCGTCGGTGGTCCAGTACTGGCCGAGCTCGACCGCGGTGGAGACGAACGACACGATCGCGCCCGCGTGCGAGGTGTCCTGTACGGTGCCCGCCCCTGGCGTCTCGTTCCACTCCGAGGACCAGACGTAGGCGGCCGGCTGGGCGGGGTTCGGCGCGAACTGGTTGCGGAGGTTGGACGGGCGGCCCGGCATCTCGCCGTGGGAGACCCGGTCGAACACATCCAAGTACGCCGCCTCGCCGGTGACCGCGTGCAGCTCGAGTCCGATGCGGGCCCAGTGCGACGCCATGTGGGTGCGCGAGCGATAGAAGTTGCCGCTGCCGCCCCATTCGCCGTCGAGCCATTTGTCCCAAATGTGCTGTTCGGTGAACGCGAGGAGCGCTTCGTACTGCGCTTGGTAGTCGCCGCGCGCGCGCACGTCGGGTGCGTCGTCGAGCAGCCGAACCAGCGTCGCGACGATGCGCCAGTAGTAGCTGTCCCAGAGCGGGTAGGTGTTCCCTTCGTAGGGCCCCGACCAGTAGAGAAAACCGTCCGCGCGTGCACGCGCGTCGGCGATGGTGTCGTCGATCAACCCGAGCGTGGTGTCGAGGTAGGTGTCGTCGTCGGTTGCGCGCCACATCGAGACGAGTCCGTCGATGCAGTACGCGAGGAAGTAGTGCTCCTGCTCGGAGCCTCCCGAAGCCGCGCGCGCTTCGCAGTCTGCCTGGTCGGTCTCGGTCCAGTGCGCATCGAAGAGCGCCTGCCAGTCGGAGACGGTCATCGTCGGGCACCCGTCGCCTTCGCAGACGTCCATCACACAGCGCAGCCCCTCGGCGTGAAACCCGTCGTCGCACACGCACGCCGGCCCGTCCGGGTCGCAGGTGCCGCGTCCGCAATCGACGTCTGCGCAGGCATCGACGTCCGCGTCGTCTGCGGGCGCGTCTTGTGCGGGCGCGTCTTGTGCGGGCGCGTCCTGCGCGGGCGCGTCGGTCGCGACCCGTGCATCGGTGCCCGCGTCGAGCGGCGCGCCGCCGTCGCCGCAGGCGAAGAGAAGAACGCACAAACACGCGAGACTGCGGGTGGAGATCATGCCCCAAGGTAGCCCGCACCCAGCCCCACTTCTCGCCGCCGAATCGGTCACTGTCATCGGTCACTGTCCGGTCGCAGTGGGCCAGCCGTCAGACCGACCCACTTCATCACCCACCGGCTCACCGCATGTCGTGCCGGACGTCAGCGCGCGCGGGTGAAGGAGAGCGCGCGGTGCAGCGCCATCAGCCGGTGCGCCGCGTCGTCGGGCAGCGAGGTCGGCCGGAGCGCGTTGACGACCGAGAGCATCCCGATGCGAGAGGCGGCGCTCGGGCCCCCATCCGAGCTGCGCAGCAGACGTTCCAAAAGGGTGACGACGGCGACGCGGGTGGGTTGGGGCAGCTCCGCCACGAACTCGGCGACACCGACCAACTGTTCGGCCGTCGGGTGGTTCTCGGAGAGCGCGTCGAGGGCCGCGCGCTGCACGAGCGGGTCCGGGTCCTGCACCATCGCCGCGAGCTGCCCGGCGCTCTCGTCGTCCTCGAGGTGTGCGAGCGCGCGCGCCGCGGTCCGGCGAAGGTCCGCGTCCTCGGCGCGGGCTGCTTCCAGGAGATCGGACTGGGCTTCGGCGGCGGCCGCGTTGCCGAGCGCCATCACGAGCGCGCGGCGGTCGGCTGGATCGGACGCAGCCCCGAGCGCCTCCCGCAAGCGGCCCACCGCCTCCTGTCCGCGCGCCTGGTCTCCGCTGCGCGCGTGTCCGATCGCGCCCCCGGCGGCCACGAAGGACGCGCGCGACGACGCGCCTTGGAGCGCTTCGCCCTGCCCGGTGAGAAAGGCGATGGTCTCGTCTTCGGGATCGCGCAGCAGCACCGCGCGCTGCACGAGCCGCGGGTAGTCTTCGCCCGCGACGACGCCAGGATCGGCGAGCACGCGCCGAAGCCCAGCCTGCGACGCGGGGTTGCCCACGTTGGCGAGCAGCTCGAGTGCGACCCGGCGGGACTCGCCTTCCAGCCGTCCGTCGAGACACGCATCGGCCAGCGCCCTCGCCGCCTCGGGATCGAGCTGCAGCAAGCCGGTCGCACGCCAGAGCCACCGGTCGTGGTCCGGCAACCGGCCACCGACCGCGAGCGCCAGATCGGCCAGCACCTGTTCGATCGTCAGGCCCGCCACGCGTTGTTGGAGTCCGCGCCGCGCGGCGTCCCCACGCAGCGCACCGACCGCGACCCGGGTTCCGCGAAGGCGTGCGTGCGCCAGCCCCGCGGGTGGTGCGGTGCGTTCGAGCGTGACGTGGACTTCGCGGTGGCCGATCGGTGCGCCGCGTGGGTTCTGGAGCGCCATCCGTTCTCCGGACTCGATGCGCGCGATGCCCTCGGCGTCCCAGGTCACGTCGCGGCGCGCCTCGCCCGTGGCGGACGCGCCTTGGTCGATGACGACGTAGTCGTCGCCGCTGTGGGTGGCGATGAACGAACACGGCGCGGCGCGGCATGCGGCATCCGCCACCACCCGGGTGTTCGCCTCGCCGAAGGGTGTTCGAAGCCGGGCAGTCCGCGCTTCTTCCGGGGCGAGTCGCTCTCGGCCAAGCGCGAGGGCGACGGTCTCGAGCACGCGCGCGATGGGCGCGGCCGTGTCGGCGTCGGCTTCCACAGCGACGACTTCGCCTGCCTCCCCGTGCCGCACGTAGACCTCCGCCCCGTGGAACCGGTCCGCGGCATCTGGCATGGCCGCGCCATTCATCGACCACGCGACCTCGTCGGCGCTCCGGAGCGAGAGCAGGCTCCACGACGGATCCGAGTCGACGGTCTGGAGCACGACGGTGCCCCGCAGCCTCAGGCGCGCGACCACGGTGCCTGCCTCGGCGTCCGGTGTGCCGGATGGGGTGCGGACTTCGCCCTCGTCGCTCAGCGCCAACGTGAAGGCGCGCACGTCGGAGGCGCCCATCACGGCGGTCCCGCGATCGCGCACCGCATCGTCGGACGGCGGTCGCCCCCGCATCACGACCAACGCCACCAACGCCGCGAGTGCGCCCGCGGCCGCCAGCGCGAGCCAGCGCGCCTTCACGCCCTCACTCGCATGCGGACGGGTTGATGTCGCAGAACGTCACGAGCGGACCCAGCGGGTAGCTGTAGTCCTTGTGGAACACCGGGATCACCCAGCTCGGTCCGCTCCAGCGGAAGAGCGTTGTCTTGTAGGTCTTCCACCACGTGTCGGCGTACGCGTAGACGCGGCCGCTCAGCAGTTCCAGCTCGAGGTCTGCGTGCGTCGCGACGCGGAAGTTCGTGTCCCGCAAAGGCCCGTCGGTCTCGAAGCCGAGCGAGGTCGTCACCGGCAGGGCGAGCTCGATGACCTGCAGCGATGCGCCGACCCCGAGCTCCACGACGAAGAGATCGATGCCCAGCTCCGCGAAGCCGCTGAGCATGCCGAAGGGACGCGCCGCCGCTTCGATGTCGATGTGGCCACTCGGACCGCAGTCGCCGCTCGTGTCGAGCGCCATCGCAAGCCCGCCCGACACATCGAGTCCTACCCGCCCGGCCGCGCCGATCCGAATGACGACGTCGAAGCCGGCGAGCGTGAACACTGGCGCGGAGACCTCCGAGTCGAACCCTTCGTCGCCCACCTGCTGTTCGAAGACGAGGTTGTATTCGTACTCCCGGTCGACCGCGTCGACCACGCCGCGTCCGCTGAGTTCCTCGTCCCAGATCTCTACGCCGAGCACCCGCAGATGCGTGCTGAACTGCGGATCGCCCGCACCCATTTCGTCCCGCATCGCCACGTCGATCGCGCCGTCGATCGCGTGGAAGCGGATCGTCGCCAAGTCGACCCAGGCTTGCATGTGCGCGTCGGCGCCCGCGTCGATCTGGCAGAGGTCCGGCTCTCCGGTGTCCGGGTGCGGCGGGAAGTCGAGGAACCAGGCGGCGCCCACGTCGTAGCCCGCGCCGAACCACTCCGGGATGCCGATCGTGTCGCCGACGCCGTAGCTCTCGCCGTAGGTTGGCGCGCGCTCAGGGTTCTCGGTGTCGAACGCGTCGTCGAGGTTCGCGTACGTGTACTGCTGCCGGTCGAGGTACGTCTCGAAGTCGACGGCCCGTTCGGTCGGGTCGTCCGGCTCGTTCACGAACATCGTCCCCGACAAGTAGGTGTAGCCGCTCGAGAGGGTGGAGAAGTCGGCCGGCGCGAAGTTCTCGCAACGCTCGAGTTCGTCTTCCATGCCGAGCTCGAACATGCGCTGCACCTCTTCGACGAAGTCCTGCGGTGCCCAGTCGCAGGGGTGCGGGATCACTTCACCGGCGGCATCCCGGTAGAGGTTGAAGCAGCCGCGCTGGTCCGCGCGTTTGATCAGACGGTTGATCGACTTGTCGATCGCGAGGATCTCGCTCCGGATGCGGTCTCCGATCGGGTCCATGCCGCCAATGATCACGCGCACCTCGTCGCGCTGCGTGACCAGCGTCTTGCGTTCGTCCATCAGCTGATTGAAGTCGTCGCGCAGGCCCCAGTTGTAGGAGAGGACCTCGTCGCTCACCCCGCGGCTGCCGAGGTTCTCGCTCATGCGCTGGTGGTGGTGCCAGCCGTCGGTCTCGGCGCGCTCCGTGCCGGTCCGGTAGACCATGCCCTGCGAGGCGAGGTCGTCGAGGATGCCCTGGTTGCGCACGTCGGCGTCGGGGTCGACCGCGCGCTCGAGCGGGCTGAACGTGTCCGAGATGTTGCGGAGCACGGCGCGGATCTCTTCGTTCTGGGTCCACATCAATCGGTAGAAGTCGTTCTTCGGGCTCCAGCCGCCGTCCATGCCGAGCGCGTAGTCACCGGTCAGAACCGGCGCGTGGTTCGGGTAGTGCCCGAAGGGTTGGCCTCGGGTGACCGCGCGGTGGCCGATCGCGTAGTCGAGGTGCTCGGGGTCGTCGGAGTACGCGAGCTGGTGCACGCGGCGCGCGTCGTCGTAGAACCGCTCCGAGTACGCGCGGAACGCGTTGTACGTGTAGAACCGCTGCTCGACGTACTCCTCGCAGCTACCGACGGCGACGCTGCCGAGGTCCCGCTCGTAGAGCACGACGTCCGCGTCGGCGAGCGTGTACTCGAACGCGGTGGCGTCGAACGACACGAGCGCGGGCGGCGCGGGTTCGTAGGCGTAGATCGGGCAGTCGTGCCGGGCCGGGTCCGACACGCTCGAGCCCACCCCCATGTAGTCGCCGCCATCGGTCACGCGGGTCGTCTCGCTGGGACAGCCGCCCGCTGCGGTGTAGGTGTCCTGCGCTTGCGTCGCGACCTCGCTGCGGCACCGGAGCTCGAGCCAGTCGTGACACTCGGTGGGCCAGCGCGACTCGAGCACGCCGTAGCTGCTCGTGCAGAGCGTCGGGGTGATCGTCTGCGCGCTGGCTTCGGGGCAGAGGCGTTCGTCCCAGCCTTCGCAGCGCGTCATGAGGTAGTCGGTGCACGCTTCGTGTCGGCCGGCGAGCGCGGCCTCCATGTCGGAACACGTGCCCGTCGTCACGCTTGGACAGGCGGCGGAGATCACACCCTCGCAGCGGCCTTGTAGGTACCAGCTGCATCCCGCCGGCGCGGTGCCATCGGCTTCGAACGCGGCGCACGCATCGATGTCGGTCGGACACATCGCGGCGCCCATCGTGTCGCATCGGGACTCGACCGAACCGCGACACGCAGGGTCGTAGAGCGGCGGGCGCTGGTTCCGGAACGTCGCGCTCCCGCACGACGTGAGCGAGAACCCGGAGGGGCAGTCGGCCAGTTCGATGACGTTGCAGATCAGGTCACCGATCTCGCGGCACTCGACCGGCGCGCGTGCGCGGTCCCCGCAGGTGGCTTCGTCCCAGTACGGGCAGTCCGCACACGCGATCAAGTAGTACTCCCAGCACGGATAATCTGGTCCAACGCGACCGCCGGTGGAGTCGCTGTACGCGCGCCAGGATCCAGCGGCCTGCAGGGCGCTGCACGCGCTGGGCGTCGCGACTCGGCAGGCATTGGATGCGGTGCCATCGGCCGCGTAGTTCTGCGGCACCGGCGCCGCCCCGCTGCCGTCCCACATGCACCGGCGGGGCAAACAGTTGGAGCCGCCATCGCACTGTTCGCGGTGGTCGAGGATGCCGTCGCCACAGCGAGGCAGACGGCAGTTGGTGCGGCACGTGTTGCTCACGTTCGCGTTCGCGTCTCCGTCGTCGCACTGCTCGCCTTCGTCGAGCGCGCCGTCGCCGCAGGTCGAGTTCGTGCAGTCGAGTCGGCAACCGAGCGGCAAGTCGTCCGAGCGCGCGTCGCCCGTGTCGCACTCTTCGTCGCGATCCTGCGCGCCGTCTCCGCAGCTCGGCAGCACACAGCTCGTCCGGCACGCGTCCGGCCGGTAGTCCGAGTTCATCAGCCCGGTGTCGCAGGCCTCGCCACGGTCGACGATGGCGTCGCCGCAGCTGGGCATCTGGCAGTTGGTCCGACAGAGATCCGGCAACACATCCGAGCGGAGCGCACCCGTGTCACACGCTTCGCCCAGGTCGACGACGCCGTCGCCGCAACTCGGCTGGGTGCAGTCGGTGCGGCACGCGTCGGGCTCGGTGTCGCTGTTCGCGTCCCCGTCGTCGCATTCCTCCCCGCCGGCGATCTCGCCATCGCCGCAGAAGTTCTCGGGACCCGCGTCGCCCGCATCGGCCGCATCGAGATCGACCCGCGCGTCGATCGCCGCGTCCGCATCGGTCAGACCCGCGTCCTCGGTCGCGCCGTCCGTGGAGCCTCCGTCGTCGGACCCCCCATCCGCGGTGGCTGCGTCGCGGTCCTCTCCCCCCTCACCGCAGCCGCTCCAGAAAGCAATGAGGCCCATCAGCGCCCAGACGTGAACTCGGTTCGCCATCACGCGACCCTAATCGCCCCGCACCCGTTCTGCAGTAGAATTGCCGTCGCACGAGCAAAATTGCCCCGCTGGACGCCCGGACCTCCCCATCTAGTGACGTCCCTGAAGCGCGTTGCAGTCGCCGCGGAGTACCACCATTGAGCCGGGCGTCTGCTCGGCCACAACCGGGTTCAGCGGGCCTGCCACGCGCCCGCGATTGCTCAGCGCATCCCGCGGCGGCGGTCGATGACCTCCTGCACGCGTTCCAGCGATTCGTCCGCCGCCATCCCGACCGATCCTTCCAACATCGAGTCCGCGAGCTCGTCGGTGCCGAGTTTCACTTGGAGCCGACCTTCGGTGATCTCCACGCTGCCGGCGTCGCCGTTGAGGGTGCCTGAGAAGGTACAGGTCAAGACGAGGTCCTCGAGGCTCTGACACTCGAGCGAGTCGTCGTTGAACACGGTGATGTAGCGGTTGCCATCCGCGTCCCGGTACTTGAGCGCCGGCATCCGCATGGCGGCGGCCAAGTTGCCGCGCACCGCGTCCCGCATCCCGCCCCGGATCACCGCCGGCATCTCGAGGGTACGCACGTCGAATCCGTTCAAGAGCAGCTCGAAGCCTTCTTCGCTTTCGGCGCTCGCGTGCGCGGTCATCTTCGTCACGCGGGTGAAGACACGGTTGTCGTTGGCCGGCAAGTGTTCGTAGCGCATCGGCGCCCCGTCGACCTTCGCTTCGATGAACCCAGTGGTCACCTCGGACGGTGTCGGAGTCGGAGCGGTCGTGGATGGGGCTGGCTCGGCCGTTGGCGCCGTCGACTCGGGCGCGGGGTCAACGCTCGGAGCGGGGTCGTCGCAGCCCACGCAGAGTACGAGAAGAATCATCGTCGTTCGCATCTCCGGAACGTCGCACACGAAGGCCGACCCCGTCCGGTGGTGTCCTCACGGGCCGACCCTGCGTGCGGGCGTTGCCAGGGTGGGGCCCCGCATGGATAGTTGACCGATGTCGATGCATGACCCCGAACCCGTGCTGGCGTTCTGGCTCGGAGCGGTGGACACACAGGGCCGCGCGCCCGCCGCCACCGCCTCGAAGTGGTGGATGAAGAGCGACGCCTTCGACGCCGAGATCAAAGAACGCTTCGAGCCTGTCTACGACTCGGTCTGCGACGGGGCATGCGCGGGCTGGCTGGACACCGCGCGCCACCGCGTGGCCTACGTGATCGTGCTCGACCAGTTCTCGCGGAACATGTTTCGCGACACCCCGAAGATGTACGCCGAGGACGCGCGCGCCCAGCGCGTCGTGCTCGAGGGTTTGGCGGCCGGCTGCGACCGCGACCTCGGCCTGCACGCTCGCTACTTCTTCTACATGCCACTCATGCACGCCGAAGACCGCGCGCTCCAAGACAGGTGCGTCGCGCTCTTCCAAGCACTGGAGAAAGAGTTTCCCGACGACGGCCTCGACCAGGCGGTGAAGTTCGCCGTCAGCCACCGCGACATCGTCCACCGCTTCGGCCGCTTCCCCCACCGCAACGCACTCCTCGGCCGACCCTCGACCGAAGACGAACTGGAGTTCCTGAAGACCCCGGGCTCCTCGTTCTGACGATCCGCCCAGCGTTTCAGGGGGACAGCGCCACGGCTGCTAGACAGTCCGTGGTTCAACGCAGGGCGACCCACAGACCCCAGCCGCCCTGCACCAGCCAGAGCACGTGGCAGACCACGACCCCCGGTCCGAAACGGCGCGAGAGGGACATGCCGATCGCGAGCACTTCGAACGCGCCGTAGGTGTAGAGGTCGCCGTACAGCACCACCCGCGCTTGTGCTTCGGGCCAACTGGCGGCGACCAAGTTGAGCACACCGAAGAAGCCGGTACCGACGATCGCCCACCACAGCCACACCCGTCCGTAGGGTCCGTGCCGGATCGGCTCATCGGTCTTCGCGATGAACGTCCACCGCCGAAGCAGCGCATCCGCCACTCGGTCCGAGAGCGCAGCCATCAGCGTCAGCGTGCCAGCGAGGTTCATCGCTCCAATGAAGGTCAGGTACGCAGACACGGAGGCTCCACCGACCGGAGCATACAGCGTTCATCCCTGGTCGACGGTCGTGTACTGAGGCTTGGCCCAGCCACCGACGACATCCTTGAAGCGGTACGCTCTGGCGATGAAGAAGCTGGACGATGAACGCCGCGCGCATCTGCTCTCCGACCTGCAGTCGTTCTTCTTGGATGAACTCGACGAGGAGTTGAGCGCGTTTCGCGCGGAGCAGATCTTGGACTTCGTGCTCTCGAAGGCAGGCCCCGAGATCTACAACCAAGCGGTGCAAGACGCGCGCAAGTACATGCAGGACAAACTCGAAGACCTCGAAGCCACCGTGTTCACGCCACCGAGCTGATGTTCACCGAAACGTCCTCACAGAACTTGTTCGACGACACGCTTCAATGCATCGCCGAACGCACGCACCGCAGCACTTCGCGGGCGCGGAGAAGGTGTCACCACGTAGAAGTCCGCCGCTCCAGCCGACCACTCGGGCAGCACCCGGACCAACTGGCCCGACTCGACTTCTCGGGCGACGAGCCGAGTCGGGAACAGACCGAAGCCGACCCCCGCTGAGGCCAGCTGGATCTTGGCGGCGCCGGTGTTGACCCGAACCCGCACGGTGGGCTCGATCGAGGCGGCCTCTCCATCCTTCTGGAGCCGGAGTTCGGTGGGATGCGAGCGCATCGAGAAGTGAATCCACGGTGCACCCGTCAAGCCCGTCGGCGTGAGCACGGGCTCGGCGAGCGTCGGGGCCGCGAAGACCCCCATCTCGTCACGCCAAAGGCTGTGCGCGCCGTAGCTCGAGTCCGGGAGCGGGCCGATCCGCACCGCAACGTGGATTCCTTCGTCCACGAGCTGGAGGGTGTCCGCGCCGACCCGTAGGTCGACTGTGAGGCGGGGATGGCTCTCGACGAGCACCGCGAGCGCGGGGGTGACGAACCGTTCGACGAGCACGTCGGGCGCGGTCACCACCAGGGTGCCGGCGGGGTCGTCCCCTTGGTCGCGGGTGCGGGTCACGCCACGGTTCCATGCTTCGAGCAGTGCCCCGGCGTCTTCGAGCAAGGTGGCTCCGGCGGCCGTGAGCGAGAGCGCGCGCGAGGTGCGTTCGACAAGCCGCACCCCCAACGTCTCTTCGAGCTTCTGGATGTGGTGGGTGATGGTGCTCGGTGAGAGGCCGAGCGTCTCGGCGGCTCCTCGGAATGTCTTCTGCCGCGCCACTTCCACGAACACCACGAGGCGCGGCAGGTGTTGAAACGCGTCGCGCGCGAGGTCGTCCTTCACGTCGAATGCTCCGTTCGATGAAGTTGCATGGTCACACGGCCCGCAGCTGCGCAGCATGCTGCCATGTTCAACATCGCACGCAGGTGGGTTCTCGGTCTCGCGCTCTTCGGTTGCGGCGCCGCGGCGGTGGCCGCCGAAGCGCCAGCCGAGCCCGTCCCCCAACCGGAGGCTTCCATGTCCGACATCTCCTTCTTCGACCAGAAGTCGCTCTCCTACACCTACGAGAACGGGTGGTCGTTCACAAACTTCTTCGACGGCCACACCCGCATCACCGAGGTCGCGTCCCGTGGGGTGCTGCGCGAGCCGTACCTCGTGCAGCAGGTCCAGCCCGACATCTGGTTCGTCACGTGGGAAGACGAACACATGGGCCCGATCAGCCAGACCTTCGACTTCTCGACCAACCGGATGTGGGCCGCGGTGAAGTACGAAGGACGGATGCAAATCTGGCCCGGAGAGATCACCGCCTTCGTCGAAGGCCGTCCATAGCCCGTTCGCTGATTCTACCGACTGGTCTGCGGCTCGTGCTGCCTAGCCTTCGAGTGCTTTCTCGAGAAGCGGGATGATCTTGGTCTGGCCGAGCTCGCGGATGCTTTTGCCTTCGTCGTCCTTGGTGCGGACGTCGGCCCCTTGCCGATGAAGTGCGCCAAGTGCGGCAACGCGCGGGAGCGTGCTCAGCGGTAGAGTGCGAACACGTGGTCGTTCGACTTCGCGATGCCCAAGGCCACCACCTGCGGCAAGCTGGCTTCGCGTGCGACGCGGTAGGTGTACGGCGTCCGGTACTGGATCAGGTCTCGGCTCGTGCCACTGCTGACGGTGCCGTCGTCGTACCAGACGTAACAGTGGTCGTTGCGCGCGATCGCCATGCCCTGAACCCGGCCCGGGTTCATGCCGGCCGCAAGTCGGAACGCGTAGGGCTGCCGGTGGTGGGTCAGGTCTCGCGTGGTGCCCGAACTGACGGTGCCGTTGCGGTACCAGGCGTAGACGTGGTCGTTCGCCGCGATGCCGATGCCGACGATGTCGCTCGGTTGCATGCCGGCGGGCATGCGGAACGGGTAGCGGGCGCGGTGTGCGTCCAGATCGCGCGAGGTTCCCGAGCTGACCGTGCCGTCCGCGTACCAGACGTAGACGTGGTCGTTGGACGCGATGCCCATGCCGACCACGTCGCCGATCGCCCGACCGGACGCCAGGTCCGCGCCGTAGATCGGCCGGTGCTGGCCGAGGTCGCCGGTGGAGCCAGCCGACATGCGCTGCGCCACCGCAGTGAGCGGCGCGGTGATGAGAGTGAGCGCGGCGAGCGCGGCGACGAGGGAGCGAATGAACATCGAACCCACCCTCGCACACCCGCAGCGCCCCGGCATCGGCAGCCGCGGAGCAGAACCGCACGCTGTGCAATTCGAAGCCCAAGGAACGCAGCCCAGCGGGGTTGCCGCGACGACGACGGCCGGGCGTCGGCTAGGGCTGAGTGCGCCGGCGGATCGAACCGTCGTACGCCAGCACCGCCGCACAAAAGAGCAACGCGAGGTTCCACGCGATGTCCGCTCAGATGTCGACTCGCACTCGTCGTTGCTCAGATGATCGTCGACCGACACTCGTCGGTGCAGCCGTCGCTGTCGTCGCCGTTGCGTCCGTCGTCGCAGAACTCCCGGTCGCCGACCACGCCGTCGCCACAGTAGTTGCAGCTGTCGCACACCATGCAGGTGGCGGTGCAGTCCTCGATGCTCTCGCCTGGTCCTGGGTCGCAGGCTTCGCCTTCGTCGAGCAGACCGTCGCCGCAGACTTCGGCGGTGCAATCGGGCCGGCAGCCGTCGCCGAGGATCTCGTTGCCGTCGTCGCAGACTTCCCCGCCCTCGACTTCGCCATCGCCGCAGACCGAATCCCGGTACCGGCACTCGACGTCGACCCGTGCTCTGGAAACCCGATCCAAACGATGCAGCAACTCCGCGGCTCGACAGCGCGCGATCTCGCATTGTCCGGCGCTCAACTCGGTGCCCAGGATCGACATCGTGGGTCCCGGCGGCGTCATCAAGTTCGCCGGATCGCTCGTGTGGTCGAGTCCCAAGAAGTGTCCGAACTCGTGTGCCGTGATGCCCGCTGTCAGCAGGTGCCCGCCCTGAACCGCCACGAACTCGTGCCGGCTGTTCAGCGGACACGAGGCACCGGCGTAGTCGCCCAGAAGGCGCTCCCGCATCTCTCCGCCCACATACATCGGAACGCCGCCCGCCTCTTCCGGATCTCGAAGGTAGGGCGAGAGCAGGCTCGGCCGCGCGCACGGGTTCTCCGAGTTCAGCATCTCGTTGGCGTGGTTCTGGGTCGGGACCGCCTCGACCTCTTCGAGGTGAAACTGAATCCCGCACTGGTGCCACAATGCGTCCGGGCGCGCGCTCTCGAACTCGGCCAACGCGTAACGCGACGTCGCGCCGGGCACCGGGTCGGCTGCGACGGACCCACCGGGATCGAAGAGCTGCTCGAGAATCGGCTGCGCGGTGTCGATGCCCCCGTTCAGGTACGGCATCCGCCCATCGGAGTGGGCGAACACCGTCGCGTGCACCGGCAGCACGAGCACGCTCGGGTCGAGTGCGAAGAAGCGCGGCAGGATCAGGTCCGGCTCCGACCCGGCGTTCCGCATCAAGAAGAGCGGCACCGACGCACCGCCCATCGGGAGCGACAACATCGGGCCCTCCACCCGGAACGTCCACTCGAGATCGAGCGGCGCGCGGTCCACCTGCAGGTACGCCGGCTCGCTCCACCCCGTGCCATGGAAGCGCACGCGCACGGGGCCCTCGTAGGTCTGCCGGTCGTCGTACACGAGGGAGCCCGGGAGCTCGGTGCGCTCCAAACTCAACTCGCTCAGATCCAGGTCGACGTAGCCGGCGAGGCGCGGGTTCTCGTAGCCCGTCCGCACCACCTCGAACAGCTCTGACTCGCGATCGATCACTGCATCGTCCGGCAGGATCCATCCTTCCGCGGGGCGCTCACAACTCACCCCCATACACAGCCCCATCACGAGCAGCCCACCCAGCCAGGTCTTCGTCATACCGCGGCCGTTGCAAGACCCATGCGCCGCTCAAACGCCGGTGTTGGGGCGGCGTGTACAGTCCGAAGTGCACATCGAGTGCATCCCCGTTGCGCGAGACGTGTGCTCAGCGACTCTGCGATGGAGCCTGCGCGTGGGCCGGGCCGCATCGTCCTTCCCGTGTTCGAAGTCGGCATCCGCACGACCTGGCGCGACTTCGCAGTGGACCGCGGCTTGCGTCGTTCGTCGCCTACTACCCGCGGGGCACGCCGTAGCGGTCGGCGGCGTACCGCACGACGTGCTCCAGACGTGGTTCGAGCACCGCGATCCGAATGGAGGCCAGCTCCTGCGCCGGCTCTGAGGTCGAGATCGCGTGCATCATGGCGGCGGCAGAGGCGACTTCCCCGAGCCCCCCGTGACCCGCGCCGAGCAGCGGGAAGCCGAGCACGAATCCCGGAATGTCTTCCCGGTTGTCCCGCGCCAGCCACGCCGCTTCGCGGAGTGCCGCCATGGTGCACTGCGACACTCGGGCCGGGCCGGACGATCCTCCGGTCTCGGGATCCCGCACCGTGTAGTCCACCGCGGCGACGTGCAGCACCCAGTCGAGGCTCGGGTGCGTGCCGGCCCCGCTCACCACGCAGTCGTCGGCGCCGAGCGGTTCGTCGAACCCGTCTTGCCACGCTTCTCGGACCTCGCGCTGGAAGTCCGGACCACACGCGCTGGCGATCGCACCGGAGGCCCCCGAGCCGAGTCCACAATGGGGGTTGCTCGGGTTCACGATCGCGTGTGCTCCAAGCGCAGGATCCACCAGGCTGCCAACAAAGACGCGCACGAACACGACGGCACCCTCACCACCCACCAACCAACGCGCAAGTGCCTCGTAGCTCGAGAGACTTCAACGATCTTCGAGCCGACTGCTGGAGTAGGCGATTTGATGGTGGCAGTGGGTTCTGGACAACCACTGTCTGTATCGGAGAACGCATGGCACGAACACAAGGTATGCTGGTCCGGTGAAGAACCTCTTCTTGTGGGTTGCTCTGGTTGGTTGTGGTGGGGGTGGGTTTGAACACAGAACCATTCCCTTGGACGGCATCTCGGATAGTCGGTTGGTGCCAGGAACCATGGTCCAGGTACAGCTCACCTCGAGAATCCGTTCGGGCGATCAGTCGGGCGTCGCAGCCGGCTTCGTAGTGGCCACCGACGTCACCTCTTCGGCGGGCGAGGTGGTGCTGCATCGGGGTGCTCCGGTCGACGCCACAATACGCGTTGCGAATCCGCGCGGCTTTGGTCGCGCGGGCGGCATTGCCGTCGATGTTCACGCGGCGCAGACGCGAGAGGGTTCCGCCGTGCGACTTCG
Source organism: Deltaproteobacteria bacterium (assembly GCA_034670305.1). GTDB lineage: Bacteria > Myxococcota_A > Polyangia > Polyangiales > Houyiibacteriaceae > JAXMNT01. The sequence goes on along the minus strand of JAXMNT010000012.1, from coordinate 58,405 downwards.
GGGGGACACCCGCGTACGCGGCCGGCGGAGGACGGGCGTTGCGGTCGGGTTGGGATTCGGGTTGATGCCGTTGCTCGGTCCGTTCGCCTGGTTCTTCTTTGGAAAGAAGGGCTGGAACACGGCGATCGAACAGGGTGCGATCATCCCGTGCGTAGTCTACTGAGAGGGCGAGACAACGATGGCTACCGGACCAGGATCTCTACCCGTCCTGGGTACGGGTCGGGTACCGACATGGCCGGTCGCTCTCCGAAGAACTCCACCCGCGCGGCGTCTGCGCGTGCGTAGAGGTCGTCGGGGATCTCTCCGATGCAGCCGTTCGGCAACACCGCGTCGAATGCCAAGGCCAACGCTTGGGCGTGGGGGGCGATCGAGACGGCCATCGTGGCGCCTTCGATGTCTTCGTCGTCGACGGCGCCGGGCGGGCCGGTCTCCATGGAGCAGGCTTGGAGGAGCGCGGCGTAGCCGATGCCGGGCGTGGCGAAGCTCTCGAGGTAGGCGGAGAGTTCCATGCGGGCGCTGCGCGGGACGCCGGCGGGGCAGCCGGGGCAGGCGACGTCGCGGCCGTCGGCGGCGTGGCGGAGCTCGTGTACGGAGACGGTGCGGCTGACCCAGGTGGTGAGCTCTTCGACGGCGGAGGCGAGGGCGCGGGTTTCTCCGAGGCGTTCGGAGGCACCGAGCAGACGGGCGGCTTCGCCGAGCGTGACCTCGGGGCATTCGTGGCCGCGGCTTCGTTCGAGCGCGTCGACGAGCGCGCGTTGGTCGGGCGGCTCGAGTCCGTTCCACGGCAGGCCGTAGATGCGGAAGTGGTTGCCGCACTGGTCGCGGGCTTCGATCGAGGCGGCGACTTCGATGAGCGCTTGTTGGTCCACCGCGGTCTCGTTGAGCAGCATGTACGTCGGTCCCTGGAGCGCGCCGAGGGCTTCCGCGCGCACATAGGCGGAGAGGTTGCGTTCGGCGTCGGGAAGTCGGGCGTCGAGGCCGCCGTGCAACATCGGCCAGACGTGGCGCACGCTGAACTCGAGCACTTGGTCGAGCATGACGAGCGCGCCTTCATCGCGGCCGGTGGTGTGGCCGAGGAAGCCTTCGTCGATGTTGGTCAGGTCGGCGCGGCGCAAGAGGCGCAGGCGTTCGCCGCTGGTCATGCGCAGGTCGCGCAAGACTTCGTAGCTGCGGACGAGCAGGGTGGGATCGCCGCGCCGCGGGATGTGCAGGTTGGCTTCGACGCGCCACGGGATCTCGCTGCGGTCGAGGTAATCGTTGTAGGCCCAGAGCAGGTAGTCGACGCGCTCGGCGTGATCCATCGCGTCGCTGCGCATGCCCGATTCGATCTCGCGCAAGAGCGACGCGAGGTTCGGATCCGCGGCGACGCCGTAGTGCAACTCGGTGAACGCGCGGTGCGCCGCGAGCCGTCGCTCGTCCGCGGGCCCACCGCGCCGTCCATGCGCGACCACCCACGCGGGAAAGAGACGCCCGTGCACGCTGCGCCAGTCGATCGTCGAGTGCACTTCCGGCGAGACCACATGCCGCGGCTCGTACGAAGGCGTCCCACCCAGCGTCACCTCTCCACGCACCACCCGCCGCAGGTACCGCTGGTTCGAGTACGCGAGGACCGAGAGCACGATCCCCATGCCAAAGAACACCGCACTCCGGATCAGCCCCCCCCGCCGCTCCCGAGCCAAACGCCGAGCAACCAACTCGATGTCCATCTCGGGATCTTCCCCACCCTGACTACGGAATCCCTTGCCCCTGCCCTTGCCCCTGCCCTTGCCCTGTGTGGTTCCGGCTTCTGCTTTGGAGTCGGAGTCGGAGTCGGAGTCGGCATCGGAGTCGGCATCGGAGTCGGCATCGGCTTCGGAGTCGGAGTCGGAGTCGGCATCGGCTTCGGAGTCGGAGTCGGCTACGGCTTCGGAGTCGGCTTCTGCTTCGGCATCGGCTTCTGCTTCGGCTTCGGAGTCGGCTTCGGAGTCGGCTTCCGCTTCCGCTACCGCTACCGCTTCCGCTTCCGCTTCCGCTCCCGCTACCGGGTCCGTTTCCGCCACCGCTACCGCGTCCGCTTCCGCTACCACCACCGCTCCCGCTCCCACCACCGCTTCCGCTCCCGCTTCCACCACCGCGTCCGCTCCCGCGTCCGCGTCCGCGTCTTCTTTGGCAGTGACTTCGTCGTTCATGGGGGGGGGTCGCCGAGATCGGCACCTTCATGGTGTCGAACCGAGGCCGGGTTCGACAAGCCCACGCCTTCCAAGTTCCGCGATCAGGACAGGAATCTTCCTTCCCGCCCATTCCCCTGCGCCGGCCCAGAGCCTTCCGCGCGCGTATACTCCGCCCACGCATGCGTGGCATCGCCAACCGCACCATCCATCGGCTCACGGCCGACGGGTGCTCCGAACCCACCCTGGACGAAGTCGTGGTCGAGGAGCCGCTCGCGATCACCCTCGCGTCCGAGCCTTGGCTCACGACCATGCGCACCCCCGGCGAAGACGAAGCATTGGTCGCTGGCCTGCTGCTCGCGGAAGGGTTGATCGCGTCGGCGGCCGACGTGAGCGCGATCGTCCGCTGTCCGCCCGACCCCGAAGATCCCGACCGGGGCGACACCCTCGACGTGCGGCCGGGACCGGGCCACGTCTTCGCACCCGAGACGCGCCGGACCGTGATGAACTCCGCCTGCGGGGTCTGCGGCCGGGCCCAGATCGACGATCTTCTCCTGCGATCCCGGGTCGGCGAAGGGCCGGTCTCGAAGACGCACCTGCTCGCCGCGCCCGATCATCTGCAGGCCTGGCAGAAGAGTTTCCCCCGCACCGGCGCCATCCACGCCGCGGTCCTGCTCGACGCCAACGGCCAGCCCATCGCCGGCGCTGAGGACGTCGGTCGGCACAACGCGGTCGACAAGGCGATCGGCCGTGCGCTGCTGGACGGCCACCTGGCCAGCGCGTCGATCCTGGTGGTCAGCGCGCGGGCTGGCTTCGAGATCGTCCAGAAGGCCGTGGTCGCGGGGCTCGACGCGGTGGTGGCGGTCTCGGGCCCGAGTTCGCTCGCCATCGACCTGGCTACCAAGACCGGTCTCGTGCTGCTCGGCTTCGCCCGGAGCGGCCGCGCCAACCTGTATGCAGGCTCCGCCCGCTTGGTGTGACGCCCGGAAGAAAGATCAGAACTCGCGGGATTTCGCGCACTTGCATAGGATCGGAGCCAGCTGGGAAAAGTTTTCGCACCGGTGCATTCGGTGCGGGCCCAGCCACCCACAGTGAGATCCATATGATCAATGATCCCAGATACTTGGGGCCACAGACCACCGGGGCACATGCATTGCATCAGCAGACCCGGCCCATGGCCCATTTTCCCCAAACACCTGCGACCCCCCGCCCGAACGACTGCGTTTCGAACCGGATTCGTCGGGTTGCGGCCTTCACCCTCATCGAGCTCATGGTGGTGGTGGCGCTCGTCGGCATCGTGGCTGGGCTGGCAGCGCCTTCCATCGCGGATTCGCTGGCGGAACGGAAAACCAACGAAACCGCCCTCGACATCGTCAGCATCGCTCGGCGCGGCCGAAGCGAAGCGGTCGGCTACGGCCGAGCCCACATGTTCTCGTGGGACGACGGCGCCCAGGAGTTCACCCTGCACCGCGGCACCAACAACCGCTGCAACGCGGTGAACTGGGCCGCGATCTCGGGCGGTGGCTGCGTGACGGCGACCTGTCGCGCCCAGTTGCGCATGGCGGACAGCTCCTCGAGCGGCAACGTCGTGACGGCCCGTTGGCAGGCGCGGGCGGGCTCGGACGTCGACCTCTGCTTCGAACCCTCCGGCCGGGTGCTCTGGCGCTCGGGCTTGCCTCGCTTCTCGGACCGCAACCTCGCGGGGCCGGAAGGCAACCTGCAGGGCGGCGTGGTCTTCGAAGTCTTGCGCGACGGAGGCACCGAAGGGGTCATCCGCCGCGTGGTCATCCCGCTCGGCGGCGACGCGAGGTTGCTCCGATGACCCGCGCACGCCTCAGCACCCGCCAGCGCACGCAGGGGTTCACGCTCATCGAGGTCATGATCTCGCTGATCGTCATCTCGGTCGGCGCGCTCGGCATCTTCTCGCTTCACGGCGCGACCACCCGCGGCAACAAAGAAGCCCGGCAGCTCTCGGTCGCGACCGAACGCTCCCATGTGTGGCTCGAGCGCATGCAGCGCGACGCGCTCCGCTGGAACACCCAGGGCGCCACGCCGGCCAACCGGATCAACACCCTGTACCTCCAGAACATCGACTCCACGTGGCGCACCCCGCCGGTCGCCGTTGCAGCAGAACAACCGGGCGCGGACTGGCAGGGCTTCGACACCGACGGCGCCGTTCGGCCGCGCGTCTACTGCACCCACACCCGGCTCTCTTGGGCGATCGTCGGCGAGGTCATCCGGGCCGACGTGCGGACCTACTACCACAAGCGCGAAGGCAACAGCCGCGCCCTCATCGCCAACTGCGGGGTGGGCACCGAAGCCGACGTCACCGCGGCCATCACCGGTCCGGATCTGCGCACCGTGCACGCCTCCACCCTCATCCGCTGGAGCCCGCTGTGAACACACACGACCAGCGCGCACACAGTCGGTCCAGGGCCGGGTTCACCCTGCTGGAGATGATGGTGGCGTTGACCGCGGGATTCCTCGCGATCACCGGCATCTACTACCTCGGCAGCTCCTCCTCCCGGCACTTCCAGGATCAGCAGCGCATCGCGCAGACGCAGATGAGCGTCCGCATGGCGATGGGCATGCTGCGACGGGACATCTCGCGGGCCGGCTTCTTCGGCACCCCGAACAGCCGCGCGGAGCGACGCTGCTTCACGCCGCCTCAAGAAGTGCAGGGCATCGAGTTCATCGACGCGATGGACAACGCGGTGCTGCCGAACGCGGCCGTGAACCAGGTCAACGCCGACCGGCTTCGCCTCTCCGGCAACTACGCGTCGAGCGACGCCTACTTCGTCCGGACGTTTGCCGCGACCGGCAACCGCCTCTTCATGCAGCGCGAGTGGCAGGCCTTTCGCCGCGACTTCGGCGTGGTCGGCGTGGACTTCTCGGCGGATGCGTTCCGCGAGGTCTTCACCCCGGGTCGCATGCTTCACATCACGACCCAGCAGGGGAACCATTTCTTCGTCACCATCACGGGCAGCGACCCGACCAACGGCGCGGTCGACTTCACGCCCGGTGTGGCGGTGGGTGGTGCGTGCCTCGCTGGCCTCGGCGGCGGCGCGCTCGTCGCGCCGATGTCGCGCATCGAGTACGCGGTCGTCGATCCGCGCGTCGATCCGGAGCTCGTCGCCATCCGTTCTGCGAGCCCGGCCGCGGTCGAACTCGCGACTGGCCGAGTGCCCTCGGTGCTGGTCCGACGAGAGCTCAACTTCAACAACGACAACCCGATCGCGGGCACGACCCGCGTGGTGCTCGAGTACGTCGCCAACGTCGACTACGGGTTCGTGTTCGACGACGCGATCAACGACGGCGACCCCGTCAACTTCAACTTCCGCACCGGCCGTCCGGCGCAGGACGAGATCGCCATCCGGCCGCACCACGTGCGCACCGTGGCGGTCACCGTCTCGGCCCGCACGGCCAACCAGGACATCCGGTTCCCGTTCGTGGCCCCGGTCGCTGGCCTGCCGCTCACCCGTTACCAAGTGAACCCCGCCGTCGCTGGTGCCGCCCGTGTGCGGACCGCCAGCGCGGAGGTCCTGCTCCCCAACTTTGCGGGAAGGAACCTCCGCCCATGACCCCCATGAACACGAACGCTCTCCGACTCCATGGATCCAAACGCGAAGAAGGCGCCGTCCTTCTCATCGTGATGCTCGTCATTCTCACGACCACCGCGCTCGCGGTCTTCGCGGTCCGTTCCACGACCACCGAGATCCGCGCCGCCGGCTACTACCGCATGCAGATGCAGTCCCAGAAGGTTGGCGAGAGCGGCCTGGTCGCGGCGATGGCGTGGGTGGATTTCCGTGGACCGAAGGCGCTCGAAGAAGCGCTTCAGTCTTCGGAGAACGCGAGCCAGCGTCTCGACATGGAGCCGCTCGAGCGGAACGTCGCGATCGACCGGCACGCCTACCGTCTCTACGCGACCGACTTCAACATCGGCCCCGTCCAGGTGGTCGACCAGGAGTCCGCGGTGGGCTCCCGCCAGATCTACCAGCCCCAGGTCCTCGTCGACATCTACGACGACCACACCTACCCCGGCGTGCTCGCCGGCTACCGTTCCGATGGCTACGGCCGTCTTCAGTTCATCGGCGCCACCTACACATCCCGCGGCCGATTGCAGCTCCCCAGCGACACCACCACCGTCGCCGACACCCGCCCCTTTTACGAGGGGGCCAGCGATGCCCGTGCCCGCGGTCTCTCTGGTCCGTATTCGCTCTAGTCAGTCAGTTCCCCAGGAAACGAACGATGTACCGTCCACTTCGCCAGACTCTATTCGCCCTCGCCCTCGTGGCCGCACCGCTCGTCGGTGGGACCACGGCAAGCGCTCAAGCCCCAGATGTTCGAAACATCCGGCCGGTCGTGATGCTGCTCGTCGACTCCTCCGGGTCGATGCAGCGCCGCGGGAGCTGCGTGTGTTCGACGCCCACGTGCGTCGAGTGCGAGCCGGTGTGTCGCGCCGGTCAGCAGAACCGCTGGGCCACGGTGCTTCAGGCGCTGACCGGAAGCTGGGAGGCCTGGGACTGCCTTGCGGAGAGCCGCGCGGGCGCGGGCTACGCCGGTGAGCCGGACTACCGCTACTACATCGATCACTACCTCCATCCCGGACAGACCCGCGCGGGCGGCGGCGTCTTTCGGGGAGACATTCGGCAGGCGGACGACGGCATCCTGGACAGCTACCAGGAGCGCATCAAGTTCGGCCTGATGACCTTCGACGGCGTGTCGACGCTTCAGCCCGATCCCTTCCTCGTGGAAGCCTCGAGCTGGGACGCGGACTACCGCAGCCGGTCGGAGTCGGGCCAGGGCGGCTACTCCTACGGCGGCGCGCGACGCTTCACCTTCCCGGGGTGTCTCACCGACTACATGATCGACAACGGCGCGCAGCTCGAGTTCAGCGTGGGCGGAACGCTCGTCTCGGTCGGTGACGATGTCGTCTCGGACGCGCTCGTGATCAACAACCGCGTGCAGGACACGCTGCTTCGCGCGCGTCCGTTCGGGCCCACGCCGATCGCCGGCATGCTCAGCGACTTCGACTACTACCTCAACACCCACCCCGACGTGGCGCAGATCGCCGCCGCCGGTGGGGTCGGTGACCCCTTCGCCTCGTGCCGCGACCGCTACGCCATCCTCCTCACGGACGGCTACCCCAACTCGGACGCGCGTGGCGCGCCCTACAACTGCGACACGCCCGGATCGGAGTGTCCGTACGACCGTTCGCAGGACATCGCGCGCACCCTCTGTGACTACGACGCCGGCTCCGGCAACTGCAACGGCCTCATCGACGGTCTGTATGTCGTCGGCTTCGACGTGCCGGACACCCAGGCGATCGGCGAGCTCAACTCGATCGCGGAAGCGGGCGGCACCTGCGCCGTGGCCGGTGGCAACTGCGCCTACCTCGTGGACTCCGACCCCCGCACCGACGACACCGCGGCGCTGCGTCGCGCGTTCTCCGACATCCTGGACCGCGCGGCCCCGGGCACCACGACCCGCACCGTGCCGGCCTTCGCGAACGCGGCGCCCGGCGCGTCGTCTCAGGGTCAGTCCCAGTTCAACACCGGGTTCCAGCTTCCCTCGCTTCCGAGCGATCCCTGGCGCGGTGTGCTCGAGCGTCGCCGCTACGAGTGCAGCGCCGACCTCAACCCGGAAGAGCAGGCCGTGGAAGACCGCGACCGTTTCCACGTCCTCCTCAACACCCGCCCGACGCCCCGGAACCTCTTGACCGTGGTGCCGGCGACGCGTTCGAACGCGCGCGGCCACCTCGTGGGTGCGACGGGTTCGTCGTCCCTCGGCGGCGACGCGAGTGGTCGAGGCGGAGACGGCGCGGGCGTGGGTGGCGACACCTGCACGCGCTCGGGCCTCGGCGGAACCGAGACCGACCGCAACACGGGCTACCGGCCGACCACGAGCGCGCCCACCCCGGTGGAGCGCGGCCTGCGCATGCAGCAGTTCTCGACCTCCAACGCGTTGCTCGACCGCGCGGTCCTCGGCGTCTCCACGTCGGCTGCACGCACCGCGGTCATCGACTGGGTTCACGGCGCGCTGCGCCCCGACGCCAAGCTCGGCGACATCTACCACTCGTCCCCGGTCGTCGTGGCCGCGCCGAGCCAGGACAAGCCGGACGAGTCCTTCAACCTCTTCCGCCGCCGGCCCGAGGTCGCGAACCGGCCCAAGGTCGTCTACGTCGGATCGAACGACGGCATCATGCACGCGTTCATCGCGGAGGACATCACCATCACGGCCGGCCCGTACGCGGGTCGTTCCTACACCGCGGGTGAGGAACTCTGGGGCTTCGTGCCGCCGATTCTTCTCCCGAAGCTCGCGGCCGCCCAGGTCAGCCACCAGTGGATGGTCGACGGCACGCCCGTCGTCAAAGACGTCTACTTCCGCCGCCGTCCCGGCGACTCCGCCAACGGCAACGACTACCACACCGTCCTGATGTTCGGTCTTCGTGGGGGCGGCTCGGCCTACTTGGCGCTCGACGTCACCGACCCGATCGACCCGCAGTTCCTGTGGCAGATGAGCCACGATCAGATGGGCGAGTCGTACGGCGTGCCGGGCGTGGGCCAGGTCCTTGCGGAAGACGACGCGGGCAACCTCCAGGAGATCGCGCTCGCGCTTCTCCCTGGCGGCGCCGGCGAAGACATGTCGTCGGTGACCTGTGGTGGCGTGGCCGTAGCGCGCCCCGATGGGACCTACACCGAACCAAACGGTTGCCTCAGCCGAGGCAAGGGCATGGCGCCGATCACCGATGGCACCACCACCGCGCGTGACCGTCTGCGCTGCTGGAGTTCGGAAGGACGCCGCCTCTACTTCCTCGACATCGCGACCGGTGAGGTCATCAGCCAACTCGACGACCGGGCGTTCAACGCGCCCCTGACCGGCGGCATCTCGATGTTCACCGGCGACGTCGGCACCATCGCGACCCGCGCGTTCACGACCGACGAAGACGGCGTCATGTGGCGCATCGATCTCTCGTCGTCGCGACCGGACGAGTGGGACGCCAACCCGTTCCACGACATGTACTGGAACGGCACCGCGACCGTCGGCCAGCCCGGACACTTCCCGCCCGTCGTGTCGACCGACAGCCAGGGCCAGGTCGTCGTGCTCCAGGCCACCGGCAACGTGGACGCGCTCGACCAGCTGCGTCAGAACCGCGTCGTCTCCATGTCGGAAGACCTCGAGTACAACGCGAGCGGTGGCATCCAGACCGTCGACGCGACGCTCAACTGGGAGATCCCGCTGGAGCTCGGTGAGCAGGTCACCGGCCCGCTGGAGCTCTTCAACGCGAAGGCCTACTTCGCGACCTTCCGTTCGACGAGTGATCCGCTCAACGCCTGCTCTTACGGCGACAGCCGCATCTGGGGCGTCGAGTACATCGACTCCGAGTCCGGCACGACCCTCCCGGAGGGTGGCCTCGAGATCCCGGCCGACAGCGGCACCTACGTGCGCGCCACATCGCCGCTCGACAACCAGATCGTTCTGGGTGTGGCCGTGACGCAGCGTCCGAGCTGTTCGCAGCTCAACGAAGTCTCCGAGACCGACCCGTACGTGGGCAGCCGCCGCTTCATGCGGGTGCAGGACTCGAACGTGGGCGACTACCAGCTCGTCGCGCAGGTCAGCGGTGGCGGCACGGCCGCGTCCGGTGCCTCCATCGCCGAGTTCAGCCGCAACCTTCCGGCGCCGATCGCCTACACCCAGGTGCAAGGCTGGGCCGGCAACATCGACTGACTTGCTGGCGATACGGGCCTGGCCCGCTTCGCGGGACTGGCGGCCCTAATTCGCGCCCGTCGCTGCCTGCACGTGCTCGCCGCCCATGACTCAGGTGCATTGAACAAGCACTGGGATCCATTGGGCGGCTGCGCGCGTCCAGGCGCTCCTTGAGGCGCTCTGTGAACACTTGGTGAGCTCGCCAGTTGCTCGCCCTGCGGGCTGCGCAGGCTCGCGGCACTTGTCACCCTCCCACTTGGGGCGATTCGGGCCTGTCCCGCTTCGCGGGACTGGCGGCCCTAGATTTTTGAGATGCACAGGGTGTGGTGACGCGTACCCTGTGATCATGACGCGATCGGTGATTCGTCGAACCTCGACTCTTTGGGTGTGCTTGCTGGTAGGGACGGCATGCGGTGGTGAGGTGACGGCGGGGCAGGAGCACATCGAGGCGCTTCCGGCGCCGGTGCCGTACGCCGAGGACCCGGACGCGCTGTACGACGAAGAAGGCAACCTCCGCGAATCCGATGTGGTGGTCGCAGGGCTCACGCTGCCGCGGGGTCTGGAGGAGCAAGACGTGCGGGGCGAACGACGCCACGCCTACGTCACGGAGGTTCCGATCACGAAGGTGCTTCGGTACTTCGGCCCACGGCTCCTCACCGGCCATGTGACCCAGCGGTCCGGCGGCGCGACCTACGAGAACGCAGTGCCTCAAGGCGTCCAGGGCGGGGTCGTGCGCATGGACGTCGCCATCCATCCGCGCCCCCGCACCGAAGGCACCCGCGTCGAGATCTACGAGTTGCCGCCGGTCCCCCAGAACCCGCCTTCTCCCGAAGAGCTGATCCGCCGGTTCGAGGAAGAACAGCGCCGGCTCGACTGAGCTCTCGGCGCTAGAGGTCGTAGCGCGCGCCAGCGTTTTGCCGCAGCCTGCGGCCCAGTGAGCGCGATCTCCTCAGACGTGGCGGCCCGGCCGTGGTTGCGGTCCCGCTTCTTCGATGTGGCCCTGCTCGGGTTCTGCTGGGTGCCGGTGTATGTCTGGGTGGTGTTCGGTCTGGGCCTCGGCTGGGACGGACTCGAATGGGCCGGTCGCGCCCCGCTGCACCCAGCCTACGAGCGGGCCGCGCTTCTGCTCGCCATCTCGGTCGTGCTCGGACTGACCTGGGTGCACCGCCACTACACCTTCCTGCTCGTGTACGGCGACGGCAGCACGTTCCGCACCCGCGCGCGCCGTTTCGTGCTCGCACCGCTCGTCGTCTTCGGCGGCTGCCTCTACCTCGCGACGCGCGATGCGGAGTGGGTGGCCTTCGGGGTCCGTTTCGACCCGGCGATCTTGATGGTCGCGACCGCGGGGCTCTGGAATGTCTGGCACACGGTGCAACAGCGCTACGGGATCCTGCGCGCGTACGGTGGTCGCGCCGGCGGCCCACTTCGAGATCCAGCGCACGGCAAACGCGACCGAGCGTTGCTCTGGACGCTCATCGTGGCGCTCGCGATCGTGTTGCCATGGGCTCGGCCGGAGACGTTCACGCTGCACACCTCGGCGCAGCGGATCATCTTGGAGCTCCGCCCCTACACATCCCACCCGGCGTACCTCGCGCTCGTGGCCGTGACCGCTGTCGTGCTCGGGACGGTGTCGTACCGATGGTGGCGGGTGGAGCGCACCGCACAGGTCGACCGCAGACCCCGCACGATCTTCCTCGTGTCGACGTTGGTGTTGCTCGCCGTCTTCCTCGTGCACGGACCCATCGTCGGCTACCTGTGCTTCGGGGCCGCCCACGCACTCGAGTACCTCGCGTTCGTACACCACTTCAGCGAACGGAAGTTTGGAGCGGAGCGCCGCTCCGTCGCCGCCGTGTTTCTCGGACGGCCCATGGTGTTCGCGCCGCTTCTCATCGGCGTGCTCGGACTCGCCTACCTCGGCTTTCGAGATCAGCGCGGCACGGTGGCGTACCTCGTCTACTACACCGGCGGCTCGATGCTTCACTTCCTCTACGACGGTTGGATCTGGAAGCTCCGAGACCGGCGGGTCGGCGGCTCGCTGGGCATGAAACAAACCTGACCCAAGGCTCAACGAGCTGCGTCAGTGAACGGTGGTCGCGTAGGCGGCGAGTGCGACCACCGCACCCATCAGACCGAGCCCGACGATCCACACGAGCACGGTCACCCACCCCGCGTCTCGCCAGGTCGGTTCCCCCGGCTTGGGTGGCCCTTTGGTCCGCGAGACCTCTTCGGTCTTGGCTGTCACTGTGCGGGTCTTCTGGGTGGTCTCGCTCGAGGGCGGCGGGACACTGGGCAGCCCGCCGAGCGGCACGTCCGCTCGGACCGCGGTGATGCTCGGCTCCGACGCTTCTGCCGGCGTCGCAGGTCCTTCGTCTTCCGACGATGCGTCGGCGAGCTCCTCGGGAGAGAGCACGACGGACGAGGAGTTCGCGCGCGTTCGTTTTCGTTTTCGCGGCGGACGCGCGAGCGTGGCTGCGCTGCCGTCGAAGGGCTCGAGGGCTTCGAGCAGCGCCGCCGCGTCCGCGTACCGGTCCGCTGGGTCCTTGGCGAGCGCGCGGAGCACCACCGTCTCCAGATCGGGATCCACCACGAGCCCGGGCCGCACCGAAGCGAGTTTGGGAACCTCTTCGAAGAGGTGCGCTCGGAGCAACTTCGACCGCCGCTCGGAATCGAACGGCCGACGGTCGGCCAGCAGTTCGAACAACATGATCCCAACCGCGTACACGTCGGCGCGCAAGTCGAGCGAGACGCCGGTGATCTGCTCGGGGGCCATGTAGGCCGGCGTGCCGACGACGCGTCCTCGGCGGGTCAACGTGCCCTCTTGGCTGAGCTCCTCGATCGACAGGAACTTCGCCAACCCGAAGTCGAGGACCTTCGCTTCCATGCTCGGGTTCGACTCCGAGACCGTGCCGCTCGAACCGATCAAGAAGACGTTCGCGGGCTTGAGATCGCGGTGCACGATCTGCCGAGCGTGGGCGAACGCAACGCCCTCGAGCACCTGCCGCGTCACGTCGAGCGCGTTCTCGGCGTCGATCGGTTCTCGCGTGATTCGGTCCTCGAGGGTCTCGCCTTCGAGGTACTCCATCGCGATGAAGACGATCTCGTCCACCACCCCGAAGTCTTCGATGTGCACGATCTTGTCGTGCTGGAGTTTCGAGAGCGCACGCGCTTCGCGTTCGAAGCGTCGGCGCAACGATCGAATTTGGCCCAGCGCTTCGTTGAGCACTTTGACCGCCACCACCCGCTCCGCTGCGTCGCGGGCGGCGTACACCACACCGGTGGCGCCAGACCCGATGCGTCGGTCGATCGTGTAGCCGCCGAGCGTTTTCCCGAGCAGCGGATCGTCGGCGTCGGTCACAGCTGAGCGGTTTGGGTCGGCAGTCCGAGGAGGATCCGGCCGATCGGTTTCAGGGTGGGCTGCGCGACCATGATGTGTTGCGTCATCGTATGCACATCTCGAAAGTGACGCTGCAACGGGCTCTTGTCGTACAGCGCCGCACCGCCTCCAAGATGGTACGCCACGTCCACCACCTCCGCGCTGCTCCACGCCGCGTGCGTGGCCGCGAGCCGGAGCGCGGCTTTGGTGTCTCCGTCGATCGGGTCGCCCTGTGCGGTCCGTTCCATGGCTTCGTCGAGCGCGTGCAGCAGCAGCGCGCGTGCGGCGCAGAGGGTGCCTTCGGCGCGTGCGAAGTTCACTTGTGTGAGTTCCGACTCGGCGCCCGACTTGCGTCCGGGCTTCTTGCGCACCAGCAGCGTCTTCACTTCGTCGAGCGCGGCCCGAGCGATGCCGAGGCCGACCGACGCGATGCCGGAGGCGAGCAACCCGAAGAGCGGCAGCCGGTGTACGGCGCCGCCGCGCACCGCGTGCGCGCCGACGATCGCCGCGGTGTGGCCCGCTGGCACGAACACGTCTTCGACGACCAGGTCGTGGCTGCCGGTGCCGCGAAGGCCGCTCGTCTTCCAGGTGTCGACGATGTTGGATTGATCCGCGCGCACGAAACAGGACCGGATCTCCGGCATCGCCGTTCCGTCCTCGAGCGTCTGCATCCGGGGCGTGTTCGATCCCTCGTCAAAGACCAGGGCGCCGCCGAGCCGCACCCCGGCGTTGTCGACGCCGCTGGTGAAGGGCCACCGGCCGGTGAGCCGAAACCCGCCCTCGCACACCATCGCCCGACCCATCGGCGCGAACACCCCCGCGTAGATGCCCGCGGGGTCGCGGAAGAATGCCTCCGCGCCTTCGTCCGGGAGGTACGCACTCAGCAGGCCCGTGGTCGAACCGGTCATCGCCACCCACGCCACCGCTGCGTCTCCGCGTGCGAGCGCTTCGAGTGTTTCAGCGAACACCCGCGGCGCCACCTCGAGTCCGCCAAGCGACTTGGGCACAAGCATCCGAAAGGTCCCCGCGCGCGCGAGTTCGGCGCAGAGGTCGGCGTCCACCTTGCGGTTGCGTTCTGTGTCGGAGGCGCCGGCGCGCAGCGTGTCGATCCGCGAACGCGCGTCTTCGAGCGTGGTCGTCATGGGGTCTTCTCTTGTGGCGGTTGCGCACGGGTGGGGGAGGGCGCGCGCAGCGACGCGGGCTGGGTGCCATCCACGTCGGTGAAGCCGTAGTCGCTGGCGAGCTCGGCGACCACCAACGTCTTGCCGGTCTTCTTCATCCGCTCGGGATCGAGCGAGAGCGCCGCGATCGCTCGACCGGTGAACTCCGGCGACTCGCTCGTGTCCGTGGAGAACGGCAGCTGGCCTGCCAACACCCGCTCGGTGCGTACGATGCCCGGGTAGAGCGAGACGCTGCACACCCCGTGCGGGCGCAAGTCGCGGGCCATGTCGCGCGCCAGTCGATCGACGCCGGCTTTGCCGACCCCGTACGCGACGTTCACCTGGTAACTCGCGCCTCCGAAACTCGAGATGTTCGCGATCAGCGCGCCCCCTTCGTCCGCGGCCAACAGAAGCGGTGCGCAGAGCACGCTGGCCACGTAGTGAGATCGCAGACCCACAGTGTGCATGCGGTCCCAGAATCCGATCGGCTGTTCCCAAAACGGCGTGTCGAACATCGGACCGGATGGGATCGCGAAGACGTTGTTCACGAGGATGTCGAGCCGCCCGTGCGCATCGCCGATCGTCTTCACCACCGCGCGCACGTCGTCGTCGTTCGCGTGGTCGCACACGCACTGGACCGCCTGCCCACCGCGCGCTTCGATCTCGGCCGCGGTCTCTTGGAGCGACCCACCGAGCGCGTGGTCTGGCGGCGTCCGAGTGCGCCCGGTCAGATAGACCGTGGCGCCCTCGGCGCCGAGCGCCACCGCGATCCCGCGGCCTACGCCACGCGTCGCACCCGTCACCAACGCCACCCGCCCTGAAAGCCTCATCGCCCGAGCCTACCGCGCAGTTCAAGCGCGGCGAAGCCGCCAGTCCCGCGAAGCGGGCCAGGCCTCGAACAGCGCCCGCGAGTCAGGCGGCTCCACCCGTGCACCTGCGCAGCCCGTAGGGCGAGCAACTGGTGCACTCCCCAAGTGCGTCATAGAGGCGGCGGGAGTGCCTTCACCGCGCGCAGCCGCCAGTTGTTCCAATCGCTTCTTCCCTGCGTCCAAATGCTCGGGCGGCGAGCACGTGAAGGTGCTCTGGACGCCGAATTAGGGCCGCCAGTCCCGCGAAGCGGGCCAGGCCCGTCTTGCCAATCAGGAAGAAACTGTGACCTTGTTGCGGCCGGTCTCTTTGGACTTGTAGAGCGCTTGGTCCGCGGCGGAGACGAGCAACGTCGGTTCGGTGACGTCGCATTCGGGCATCGCGGCGACACCGAGGCTGATGGTCACGGGCAGACGCTGGTCTTCGTAGACGAAGGGGTAGGTCTCGACCCAGGCGCGCAGCCGCTCCGCGAAGAGTTCCGCGCCCGCCTGATCGACGCCGCGACTGAGCACGGCGAACTCTTCACCGCCGTAGCGGGCGAAGACGTCTTCGCGGCGCACGCTCTGCAGGATGCCGGCGGCCATCGTCGAGAGCACGTAGTCGCCCGCGAGGTGACCGTAGTTGTCGTTCACGTTCTTGAAGTGATCGAGATCGAAGAGCACGAGGGAGAGGGCCGACCGGTGGCGCACCGAGTACGCGACCTCGGCGTCCAACCGCTCGCTGAAGTACTTCTTGTTGTACGCACCGGTGAGCCCGTCGCGGAGCGCGGCGTCGTACATCTTTCGCTGGAACTCGGAGTCGAGTTCGTCGTGGTAGCTGAACTTCAGAATCGTCGTCGTGCCGACCTGGATCTTGTCTCCGTCGGCGAGCAGCTGCCGACGGACCGCTTCGCCGTTGACGAAGGTGCCGTTGGTGGACTCGAGGTCCTGCACGAAGATTTGTCCGCCCTCGACGACGAGGCGCGCGTGCAAACGAGAGATCTCGGTGTCGGTCAACGACACGCCAGCTTCGCGGCCGCGACCGATGTCTTGGGTCGCATCGATCTTGAACATCTCACCGACGTTCGGACCTGCGATCACGATGACGTAGGCGCGGTCGCGCCCAGGGGCACGTACATGTTTGAGCAGCGACGCATCCCCAACGACCGTCTGCTCGTCCTCCCACTCGCCCATTCGAATCGGAAGCATACGTTTCTATGCTTTCGAGCAGCAACACAATACACCCACGTCCGTGCTTGGGGACGTGTTGCAGAATGCAGGCAGGCTGTCGTCCCCACGATCCAGCGGGGCTGTTGTTTCGCACAGGTCCGCTGATTGCGCGTCGCGTGCAACGCCCAGCGCACGGTGCGTGTACCCTTCACGCCGCAGAAACACCGTCACAAACGCTCGGGCAAACGTCACGCCGACCGTGCCAAACGAGGCATTTCGTGGCGGTTGCCAGTGGTGACACTGAGTGACACTTGACGGTCCGCGATCGGAGCGACACATCGTTGGGCATGGACCGCATGTTCAAGCACCGGGTCGGACCTCTCGAGGCGGTCGGTCTGAGGCCGTTCGTGCCTGGACTGAAACAATGCAAGCGGGCGCTCGTCGGCGACGCGTTCAGCGAACCGAGTCGATGGGGCCTGAGCTCCCTGGCGATTTTTCGGCCCGGACTCGGACCGGCGACCTGGGCCGGTTGGCGTGCCCGCGACCGGAGGGTGCCGGTCCTCAACTTCTTCAACCACGCGGACGCACCTCCCGGCGGCTACGACGTGCGCACCACCCACGCCCGCGATTTTCGCGGAGGTCGGCAGACCTACAACAGCCACGTCGGAACCGACTTCGTCGTGCCGGTCGGCACACGGCTCTGTGCGCCAGCGCCTGGGCGCGTCGTGCGGGTGGAGAACCTGATGTACCGCGGCGGCCTCAAGATCGTGATCGACCACGGCGAAGGACTCGTCACGATGAGCGGACACCTCGCACGTTCGCTCGTGCAGGTCGGCGACGAAGTCGCGCGCGGCCAGTTCATCGGACTCACCGGCTTCTCGGCGATCGACGGCGTGCTCTTCTTTCCGTGGGTGCCGCCGCACGTGCACCTGACGGTCTTGCTCAACGGGGAAGCCGTGGATCCGTTCGCGGACGAGAAAGACCCGGACAACCGCTCGTTGTGGCGCGGCGGGAACGACCCGGGCCCCGCGCGCCCGAACGGGGATCGGTGTCGCCCGCCGGACACGTTCGATCCCCTCGCGGTCGGGCACGCCATCGACGACTGCCGCCGCGAAGAGACGCGGGCAGAGCTGTGTGCGATGAGCGACCTCTCGCTGCAGGCGCACACCGTGCACTACGGGCGGCTGCTCGACGCGGGCGCGTTTCCGGATCGTACCCCGCTTCAGATCAAGCAGTGGCCGCGGGCGCCGTGGTTGGACCTTCCGTTCTGCGAAGACGAGGTCGTCGGACTGCGGCTCTAGCGCCGGCGGCGCCAGATCGTCAGCGCGAACAGGAAGCCGAGCGCCATCGCCGGTTCGGTGCCGTTCACGGTGCGGCACCCGCAGGCGCCGCCCGAGTAGCCCGGGTCTTCGAAGGACGCGTCGGGGCCGGCGTCGCCGAACCCACCGTCCGACGGGCCCGCGTCCGGGAGTTCCATCGCGATGGCGGTGGCGAGGAGCGGCACGGAGACCATGGGTTCGTCCGGGTCGTTGGTGCGGAAGTCGAGCGAGCCCATCAGCGGGCCTTCGGCGGCGGCGCGAAAGAGCACACCGGCGGACACGGAGGAACGGGGCGGCACGCTGATGCGCGCCGGCGTCGAGAGCGCGAAGCCCTCCGAGACGGTGAGGATCGCTTCGAGCGTGGCTTCGCCCTCGTTCGCGATGCGCACCACCTGTTCGGTCGCAGGCGCGCCGACTTCGACCACGCCGAAGTCGACGTGGCCCGGCGCGTCCAGCACCGGCAGGTCGATGTCGGGCAGCGGCACATGCACGAGCACGTCGTCGAACACCACGTCGTTCATGATCGAGAGGATGTCGATCGGGATCTCCGCGAGCGGGTAGTCGAAGTCGATGCCCACGACGTCCAAGAAGATCGTCGGGAAGAAGACGAGCGCCCCGTCGTAGTCGAGCACGCCTTCGGGGTGCACCCAGAGGTCTTTGCTGGCGCCGAACTCTTCACCCCCGAGGTCCGAGCCGACCACGGTGAGGTCGTCTTCCATCAGAATCGGATCGGCGTCGCGCACGACGATGGTGGTGGTGCGGTAGTGCGCACGAAGTTCGCCTTCGGTGTCGAGTCGGAAGCCGCCGCCCACACCCGGGATGCCGATCGGACCCGCGAGATCGAGTTCGACGAGCGCGAACCGGCTGGTGCGGTCGTCCAGCATCACGCCGAGTCCGGGCGGAAGTTCGAAGGGGTCGAAGTCGGCTTCGTCGGCGAATCGGAGGTCGGCCGGAATGAACGGGATGTCGATCTCGTCTTCGAACCGGTAGCGGATGCCGGCGACTTCCACGTTGAACCGAAAGTACGCGTGGGTCTCCATCCCGTAGTTGATCGAGAAGTACCCAGTGCCGTCGCGTCCAGGGATCTGCACTTCGATCGGTTCCGGCCACGACGCGGTGGGTGCGCCGCCCATCGCGATCTGAGTCTCTCCCGCGAGCTGGAAGGTGGCCCGCACCTGCAGGGGCGCACCGGCCGGCACCCAGCCGGAGTCGAAGTCGATCGCGTCGAAGAGCTGCCGCTGCCAGTACCAGTCTGCGTCTTCGCTGTAGCAGCCGCCCTCGCCGGGCAGCGGCGTCTCGGCCGGGCACTGGGCGCCTGCAGTGGATACGAAGGTTGCGCCCATCACGATCGCAGCGGCAATCGGCCCAACACGAACAAGGAAGCGGCGCATCATCGGCACAAGTGTAGCGGAAGTCATGCTGGCGATCTCGGAAGCAGGAGGAACTGCAAGAGGGACTAGGAGTTACCGGAACTCACTGAGGTGGGTGACGTACCACTCGTCGTCCCAGGCGTTCATCGTGCGCACTTCGAAGCGGCGTTCGTCGTCGCCGACCCGGTAGTACAGCCAGTTGTGGCGCTGTGCCCAGTAGGGCAGCCGGTTCGACTCCTGCCGGACCTCGACCCAGCCGCGCCGACGCGAGAGCTCGAGCCGAACGAACTCCGCGCGCTCCGCGTCTTCCCCGAGCTCCGCGTGCAGCGCCGCGACGTCGCGGTGAAAGAGCGCGAGCATCCGGTCGTAGAAGTGGTCGGGATCCGCCACGCCCTTGATCTGCCGAAACACCTCCCGCGACATGAACATCGCCATGCCGCGCTCCGGGTCGTTGTGTTTGATCGCATCGAAGAGGGCGCGGGCGCGGTCTTGGGCACCATCGGCGCCGGGGCGCGGCGGCGGCCGCTCGAGGCCCGGGTCGTTGTGGGCGGGCGGGGCAGGGAAGCGCTGCGCCGTCACGGCAACCGAACCGAAGACCAGACACAAACCAATCAAAGCAACGCGGAACATGCCCCGTTCTCAACCACAGAAGCCAAGAGCGCAAGCAAACGGCGGTCTGTACGTGTCGACCGGGGCGCATCGAGCTTGGTTGCCGAACCAGCGGGTGGGCAACCTGCGCCGGTTGCCGTCTTTGCACGCGTGGTTCACGCACCACCATGCGGTACGCGTTCTTGCTGGCGGTCGGCGCGCTCGGCTTCGCCCTGCTCGCGTGGCAGCTCGTGCCCTTCTCGCCCTGGATCGTCTGGGCACCCGCGTGGCTCGCCTTCGGCTTCGGGGTCGCGGCGATCGGGTACGCAGGCGCGGGGCCGGGTGTGTTCGGCAAACGCGCGGACGGCACCCGAGCGCTGTGGGCGTACCTGGTGGTGGGCCCGTTTCTGCTGGTGTCTCAGTTCACCCGCCTGCTTCAGCTCAAGCTGCTCGGTGAGAACCCGTACGACTTGGTCGCGCCGGGCATCTACGTGGGCCGTCTGATCGGGCGGCGGCGCATGCCCGCCGATGTGCGCACCGTGGTGGATATGACGAGCGAGTTCTTGGAAGCCCCAGCGATCCGCGCGGACCTGAACTACCTCTGTCTGCCCACGCTCGATGGCACCGCGCACACGCTCTCGCCGCTCTTGCCATTCGCGCAATCGGTCCTCGCTTCGGAGGGGCCGCACTACATTCACTGCGCCGCGGGCCATGGCCGCTCTTCGATGGTGGCGGCGATCGTCCTGGTGGTGCGCGGCGACGCGGACACCGTCGACGCGGCGGAAGCCCAGATGAAGTCCGCGCGCCCCAGGGTGCACCTCGGACGCGCGCAGCACCGCGCCGCGACGACCACCGCTGCGGCGCTCGAAGCCAGCACTGCGGTTCCCGAAGCCAGCACTGCGGTTCCCGAAGCCAGCACTGCGGCGCTTGTGGCGCCCGAGGCCCCTCCTTCCGCGTCGGGCAACGCCGCGTCGCCCGGGGTGCCCGCGCCAGACGAGACTGCTAGCTAGGCGCGTGGTCGATCCTTCCGAGCCGGCGCCGGCCGAACCCGTCCAGCAGCCCACCTTGCTCGACCGCGCGCTCCGCCCCTTCGCGGATGTGCGCGCGGGCGAAGGCGGCACCGCGCTGCTCATGATGGTGAACATCTTCGTGGTGCTCTTCGCGTACTACGTGCTGAAGACCACCCGCGAGCCGCTCATCCTGGTGCTCGAGGACGGACCGAAGCTCAAGAGCTACGCGAGCGCGGTGCAGGCCGGCGTGCTCATCGCGGTGCTGCCGCTCTTCAACTGGCTGACGAGCGCGGTCGACACCCGCCGGCTGCTCTTCGGCATGGTCGCGTTCTTCCTGGTGTGCATCGAGGCGTTCTACTTCGCGTGGGCGGGTGAGCTGCCGATCGGGTTCGTGTTCTTCGTGTGGGTGGGCATCTTCAGCCTCTCGTCGATCGCGCTCTTCTGGGGCTTCGCGAACGAGGTGTACCCGCGCGTGCACGGCGAGCGCATCTTCCCCTTCATCGGCATCGGCATGACCGGCGGCGCGTTCGCCGGGTCGTTCTTGGCCGGCCGGCTCTTCGGAGAACAGGTCAGTCCCGGCGCGGTATTGCAGGTCGCGGCGGGCCTCTTGGTGGTGCACGGCGTGCTCTATGCGCTCGTGCTCCGCCGGCCGGATGTGAACCTCGTCAAACCGGAGCCGAAGCAGTCCGCGTTGCGTGCGGCGGTCGCGGGCTTCGAGCTTCTCTTTCGGCGCAAGTACATCGGACAGATCGCGGCGCTCATTCTCCTGCTCAACCTGGTGAACACGACCGGTGAATACGTGCTGAGCGAGTACGTCATCGCCCTGACGGACGAAGCGCAGCGTGCGGCGTTGGCGGGCGGCGTCATCGAAGACGTGGACGAGTGGCGCAAGTCCTACGTCGGCGAGTTCTACGGCAACTTCTTTCTCTGGGTGAACGTCGCGTCGGTGACCATGCAGGCGTTCCTCGCTTCGCGTCTGGTCGACAAGTTCGGCATCGCGGGTGCGCTGCTCGCGTTGCCCATCGTCGCTGGCGTGGGCTACGGGCTCGCGTTCTTCGGGGTCGGTTTCATGGTCTTCCGCTGGGCCAAGACGGCGGAGAACGCGACCGACTACTCCATCATGAACACCGCCCGGGCGATGCTCTGGCTGCCGACCTCACGCGAGGACAAGTACAAGGCGAAGCAGACCATCGACACGCTGGTGGTGCGCTCGGGCGATGTGCTCAGCGCCGGCCTCGTGTTCGCGGGCACCACCTGGATGGAGTTTGGCCCCCGCGGATTCGCGGGCGTGAACCTCGTGCTCATCGTGACCTGGCTCGTGCTCGCCCGGTGGCTGCTCCAGAGCTACCGAGCCGAGAGCGCCGCCGCCGTCGAAGCCGAAGCCGCTTAGGCGATCCAACGCGCCGGCAAAGTCCGCGTGGTCACCTGCTGCGGGCGCTCAGGTGGGCAGGCGGGCTTTCACCCAGGCGATGCCCTCGTCGATGTCGGTGAAGTTGGCCGACTCGAACGGCCTAGGCTTCGCGCAACCCCGGCTACTCCATCGACATCGTCGGCGGGAGGGTTCCGAGGATCTGGATGTCGAGGACGAGCGAGTCTTCTCGGACGTCGAGGCGCTCGCCCATCTCGAGCTCGAGTTCGAAGCCCGCGAGGGCCGGCGCGAGTCCGGTCAGGTCGCCGACCGAGAGCGAGGGCAACGAGAGCGACAGACCCGACGAGACCGCGTCGCGAAGCGGCGGCCACAGCTCCGCGATCAAGATCGACTCGAGCGCGTCTCCGTCGATCGGCGGACGCGCGTCGGTCGAGGCGATGATCCAAGCCCGCACGAAGGGCTCTTCGGCGACGTCGAGCGTGACGGCGCCATCGACCACCGCAACGTCCACGCCCGCTTCGATGGTGATGCCGTAGCGCGTCGTGGCGCCGAGCGCGGTCAGGTAGAGCTCGGCCTGTCCGAGTGCGAGCACCATGTCGGTGGTCTCGCTGCCCTGCGGCGGGCGCATGACCGGCGGGAGTTTCCCCGTGAGCTGGGCGTCCATGATGATGCCCGCGAGGTCTTCTGGAAGAATCGCGCCGGCGTCGATCTCGAGCAGCCCCGAGTTCCACAGCGTGTGCAAGAGGCCGTTGAGCACCCCGAGCTTCACGCCGATCTGGCCCGTGGAGGTCCGGAAGAGCGGGTCGCTCGAGGCCAGCAAGGTCGCCGCGCCCCGCGAGTCCGGGTAGGTGATCTCGGAGGTCGTGCCCACGCTCATCTGAAGCGGTGCGCGCAGCCATCGACGGTAGGTCGTCTCCAGCCCGGCGAGCCGCCCGTCGAGTTCGATGGTCACCGGCGGAAAGAGGTCCGTCGTGATCGGGATCGTCTGCCCGGCGAGCGCCGAGTCGAGCGAGCCGAGCGCGTCCGAGAGGATCGCGGGGATCGCATCCAGCAGCGAGTCGCCGAACGCATCGGCCAGCTGGGTCTCGAAGGTCGTGCGCAAGATGCCTTCGGCGAGCCGCAGGATCGCGTTGGCTTCGGGTTCGGTGAACCGCCCGGTGAGTGATTCGATCGCGACGTCGAGCCGGTCGATCTCCGATTCGATCGGCCCATCGACCCCATCCTTGGAAAGCCGCAGATGGGCGAAGGCGCTGATCCCGGCGGTCAGGCCGCCGCTGAGGTTGAGCATCGACCCCTCGAACTCGAGCGCCCCTTCGGTGTCGAGATCGACCGCGCCCATGCGGATGAAGAGCTCGGCGCCGTCCTCGACCAGGTCCATGTGCACTTCGACCAGACTCGGCCGCGCGTCGGTGACCCGAAGGAACAGCGTTGGCCGGTTGTCGACGAGCGGGTCGGGGAGGAACTCGTTGAAGTCCACGTTCTCGAGGACCAGCTGGAACACGTCCGCGAGGTCGCGCGTCATGACCGGATCCGCAGAGGTATCGAGCGGCACTTCGTCGTCGAAGAAGCGCTGGCCGAGCTGCATCAGGATGCCCTCGTCCAAGGTGACGCGCGGGTTCGTGCCATCGGTGGCCGGCAAGTAGGCGTCCGCCCAGAGCACGTCCATCTCGACTTTGGTGTCTGGCGTGACTCCGTC
Organism: Deltaproteobacteria bacterium; assembly: GCA_034670305.1. Classification (GTDB taxonomy): domain Bacteria; phylum Myxococcota_A; class Polyangia; order Polyangiales; family Houyiibacteriaceae; genus JAXMNT01. Next base: position 34,651 of record JAXMNT010000012.1, on the reverse strand, counting down.
CGACGCGACCACCTCGATGTGGTTCACGCCGAAGAGCGGCCGGACTTCGGCGCGGAACTGCCCGAGCTCGTCGAGTTCGACCATCTCCCCGTTCACGAAGACGTTCACGGGCCGGGTGTCGGTCGCGGATCCTTCGACCACGATCATGGTCTCTTCGGTGGCGCCGAGCTCCGCGCCCGGCTCGGGGCTCGTGACTTCGAGCACGGGCGAACCCGCGTCGACGAGGATGCGCGCGGAGTCGCAGAGGATGGTGCCGGCGGGTTCCTCGGCGGTGGGCGGTCCGGGGCGTTCGGTGCAGCCGGTGAACTTCACGTAGCCTTCACCGACGAGCTGGTAGACCTGATCGTCCATCGCGATCACGGCCTCGGGCGGCTCCACGGTCCACGTGACGCCCACGCCTTCGATCGGCATCTCGTCCGCGCCGAAGACCTGCGCCACGGTTCGAATCGCGGTGCCGGTTCGGTACTCCGCGCGCGCCGGGGTGACGCTCACGTCGATGCCGAACGGCACCGGTCCGTCGGGACCGCCGTCGAAGTCGATGCCCCCGTCCATGTCCGGCGGTGCCGAGTCGTCGCCACAACCGATGGCCAGGAACAGGGAGAGCAGCGCGATGCTGGAGGTGCGCAAGAACATCAGAGGCTCCCGAAGTTGCCGCGGAGCACGAAGTGCTGCGGTTCGTTGGCGAGGGTCGGGCTGCGGATGCCGAGCTCGGTGCCCACGGGCACGCCGTAGGTCGCGAGCGAGGCCGGCAGCTCGAAGCTGGGGATGGGAATCGCTGGGAGCGAGTCGTTCAACACGCTGTCCACGAGCGACTGCACCAGCGAGATGAGGAAGCCCTCGAGGATCTCTCGGGTCTCTTCGTCGAGGCTCACTTCTCGGGTCGAGAAGAAGAGTTCGTCGATCACGATGCCGTCGAACGCGAGGTCGTTGCCGACGAGCCGGACGTTTGCGGTGGAGCGGGCGCCGAGCGTGACCGGCAACGGGTCGTCGAAGAGCCCAGGGTAGACGAGCGAGAGATTCAGCGTGCCGATGCCCACGTTGACGGTGCCCTCTTCGTCCATCTCCGCGACTGGCGGCAGCGACCCGTCGAGAACGACGACCACGCCTTCTGGGAACGAGGTCCCATCGCCGGTGATCGTTCCGCGCAAGAGGCCGCCGCGCCAGAGCGCGTGGAAGACCTGGTTGAAGAGCGCGGTGTGGATCGAGACACCCATCGATCGGCCCATGAGCGCCGGATCGTCGCGCACGACGGCGCCTGCGGTGCCGGGCGGAACCGCGACACCGAGCGTTGGGTTGGCGATGACGGTGGGTCCGCTGAAGCGGGTGCCGATGCCCATCAAGAGCCGGGTCGGATTGCTGTTGATGTGTGAGAAGCCGACGCCGAAGTTCACGTCGAGCGTGCCGGAGCCATCGATGCGCGGCACCGAGAAGGTCGAGCCGAGCGTGGAGATGTCGAGACCGCTGACCACTCCGTCGAGCACGTCGTTGAAGTTGGTCGAAACGTAGTTGCCGACGATGTTCGCCACGATGTCGCGGATCTGGCCGTTGGCGACCGCGAGGATGATGTCGATGATGAGGCCGCTGAAGCCGCTGAAGTCGGCGGTGATGCGGCCGACCTCCACCATCACGCTGCCCGGCCGCACGGTGATCTGCGGCCGGCCGCCGGCCAAGGCGACGTCGAAGTCCACGTCGATGTCGACGTAGTCCATCATGATCCAGCCGGTGTTGTTGACGGTGCCACTGACCCGAAGCTGCATCTCGACGTTGTCGAGCCGCACCCGGGCGTGCATGCCTCCGTCGATCAGCGTGAGGTCGGTCGTGCGCGCGCCCAGCCGGTTGTTCAAGTAGTTGATCTCGCTCCGGAACACGCACACCCCGAAGACGCGCTGGTCGCAGCTGTCGGGTTTGAGCGGGTTGTTCGCGATGAGCGCGTCGTGCAGCTGCGTGCGCAGGCCTTCGCTGTTGATCACCAGGTAGAGCAGGTCGTTCAGCGAGTCGAGGCCATCGGCCCGGTCCCCGTCGTCGATGCCGTCCATGCCGAGCGAGAGCCCGACGGTGTCGCCGAAGGTGGTGCTCGGATCCGCCCAGCGGTTCGAGGCGAGGAACGCACAGGTGTGGCTGCTCTCGGCGCCGAACTCGTCGCGCGCGACGATGTCGACGAAGTTGATCCCGAAGTCGACGGTGAGCGGCGCGCTGAAGTCGCCGCCGTCGCCGAGCGTGGCCGTGGTGCCGTTGACGCGCACGCTCTCGATGCCGCTCGTGTCGGCGACGCTGCCTTCGAACGTGACGGTGCTGCCGGGGACCGCGTTCAACATCGAACCGTCCGCGGGGCTCGTGCACTGGACCGAGGGGCCGTTGCCGTCGACCACGATGGTCACCTGTGCGGTCAGTTCCACGTCGCCTTCGGTCGGCGGCGCGACGGTCGCGGTGACCACGTAGATTCCGTCGCTGAGGTAGCGGAACCGGTTGCGGCCGAGCGTCGAGCCGGCGGGTTCGCTGACGAAGCCGACCGGTGCGTCGGTGATCGGGTTGTCGTAGCGGTCGGTCACGATGCTGGCGACTTCGACGATCTGTCCGATCGCGTAGACCGGCTGGTCGGGGACACGGGCGAGGGCGAGCGAGGCGGGCACGGTCGGGTTCACTTCGACCCGCTCGGAGGTGCTGGCGGCGCCGTCGAGATCACAGGAGACCTCGTAGCGGCCGGCGGCCGTGAACGTGGTGGTCCTGCCGTCGGTCGTGTTGCCGTCGTCGGTGGGGTCGACCGCCATCGTGGGTTCGGCGTCGGGGATGGGGTTGCCGAACGCGTCGAAGGTCTCGCAGGTGACGCTGATGGTCTCGCCGGCTTCGATGCTGCTGCGGTCGACGGTGGTGACGACCTCTGCCGGATCGCCGGGCACGATGCGCACGATGGCGGGGCTCTCGTCGGTCAACATCAGATCGCTGAATGCGCAGCTGACTTCCACCTCGCCGGTCTGGATCGCGACGATGTCGTCGCCGTCGAAACGCACCGAGGTCGCGGGCGAGACGCGGATGCGTGGGGTGCGGCCCGCGGCGGAATAGACCTCACCGGCGTCGTCCAGGATCACGCACGTCACTGGAATGAGTTCACCGGCCCGTACTTGTTCGGGGGCGCTGGTCTGCACGAGGGTGGGGTTGGGGATGTCGACGATCGGCGGCTCGGGCACGAACCCATCGGGCACGCCCGCGTCCATGGTCGAATCGTCGTCGCCTCCACAGGCGGACAACGCGAGCAACACACCCACACAACAAAACCAAGAGCGGTAAGACCGCATGAGCCACCTCCAGCGCCGGCGGGAACCCCACGAACCCACGAAACCGGCAGCGCGCACAGGATATCGGTGGATCGCCCCCCTGACCACGATCCGAATGCCCTGCGGCCCCGTGCCCCTGCCCGTGCCCCCTGCCCTTGCTCTGCTCCTGCCCGTGCCCCTGCCCTTGCCCCTGCCCTTGCCCTCGGTTCGAACCGACCTCCCGCTAGGGCAGTTTGATGTCGGCGAGGCGCGCTTGGCCGGCCGGATCGAACTTGGAGACGACGAGGGCCACCGTCATCGAGATCAGAAACGCAGGGGGCAGCTCGGCGAGCTCGGCGAAGTAGGGGCCGACGCCGGGCAGGAGCGGCGCGCCGAACTTGAAGAGCGGCACGCACAGAAACCCGGTGACCATGGCGAACAGGGCTCCGCGGGCGGTCAGCCCTTTCCAGAAGAGCGACAGGATCATCACCGGGCAGAAGGTCGCGCTGATCCCCGACCAGCCGAAGATCACGAACCAATAGACGGTCCGATCCGGGCTGACGAGCGCCACCCCGACCGAGATCAGAAGCGCGGCCACTGCGAGCCCGATGGTGACCTGGCGGCTCTTCGACATGAGCTTCGAGCCCGGGATCTCCGGGTGCAGGACCTTCTGGTAGACGTCCCGCACCGCGGCGCTCCCCGCCAGCACGAGCAGCGAGTCCACCGTCGACATGATCGCGCTGAGCACGATCGCGACGTAGATGCCGACGATGAAGAGCGGGAAGAGCGCCTCCACCGTCATCGGCAGCACGCTCTCGCCGGCCACTCCGAGCACGGCTTCCACGTTTTGGCCTGGCTCGGTCAACATCGCCCGACCGATCATGCCGGTGAGCACCGCGCCGCTGTCCGCCATCACCGTCCACACGAAGGCCACCGCTGCGCCTCGGTTGATCTCGCTCTCGTTCTTGAGCGCGATGAACCGCACGAAGATCTGCGGCGAACCGAGAAACCCGATCCCGACGAGCGCCAGCGCCACGATGCTCAAATACGTCATCAGGTTGGGCGTCTCGGTGCCCGAGAGCGCCAGGAGGGCCGGGTCGATCTCCCGCAACGTGTCGAACATCGCGCCGAACCCGCCGAGATGTACGAGCCCCACGATCGGCAGGAGTACGAGCCCCGCGAACATCAGCACGCCCTGAAAGACGTCCGACCACGCCACCGCCAAGAACCCGCCGGCGCCGATGTACGCGAGCACCACGACGAAGCCGATCCCGACCCCGACGAAGTAGTCCCACCCGAGAAACGTCTCGAACGCTTTGCCGGTCGCGTCGATCTGCGCGCTCACGTAGATGGTCACGAAGATCACCAGCGCGCCGGCCGCGACGACGCGCAGCTTGTGGCTCTCGTCCCGGAAGCGCGACGCCAGGTAATCTGGGATGGTGATGGAGTCGTACTCGTCCGTGAGCCGCTTGAAGCGCCGGCTCATCAGCAACCACGAGGCGGTCACCCCGACGACCTCGCCCACCACCACCCAGAACGCCTTCGCCCCCACCGCGGCGCCCATGCCGGTGAGCCCGATGAGCAACCACGCGGACTCGCCGGTGGCGCGGGCGCTGAAGGCGACGGACCAGAACCCGAGTTGCTTGCCCGCAGCGAAGTAATCCTCGAGCCCCTTCATCCGCCGAGAAGCCACGACCCCGATCCCGACGAGGATGAGGAGGTAGACGACGACCATGGCGATCTTCACGATCATGGCCGCACCATGGCACACCCATGGCCCACACCCGGGCCTCCGTCCCCGATCGCCCGGGATTTCGGTGGGCCGGCATCCGACGGAGACCGGCCTGATCCCAACTGGCCGCCGCTCCGGAGGGAACGGCATCCCCCTTGGCACGGGGGCGGAGGCCGTGCTTCAGTAGGCCCGCGGGGTCCGGATTGAAGCATTCGGCCCTCCCCTGCGTCCTCCATCGGAGCCCTCATGCGTCTTTCCCTGCTTTCCCTCTCCATCTTGCTCGTGGTCACCGGTTGCGGTGCGCCCCGGCGGGTCGTCCTCAACCCCTCGCTCAACTCGGGCGTCAGTCTCCAGCCCGGAGGCCAAACGAACGCGGGAGGCGGTGGCGGTGGCGGAGGCGGCGGTGGCGGTGGAACCATCATGTCCGGTGGCACGCCGATCGAGCGGCTCAACCGCGTCGACGCACACATGCGCACCCGCAGCTACACGCGGGTTGGGCCGGCGGTGCGCAACACCAACATGCCGGCGCAGGGCCTCGTCGCCTACGCGATCAACGCGCAGCCGGGGCAGTGTTTCTTGCCCATCGCGGTGGGCGCCGACGGAGCCGACCTCAACATGATCGTGCTCGACCCGATGGGTCGACCGGTCGGTCACAACGTGCTCCCGGACCCCAACCCCTGGGTGCGCTTTTGCCCGTCGATGGGCGGCCGCTACGTCGCGCGTTTGCAGCTCGCGAGTGGACAGGGCGAGTACTACTACGCGCTCTACAGCGGTGCGACGCAGCAGGATCCGCAGGTGGTCGTCGCCCTTGGTGGCCAGGTTCAGACCCAGCGCACCGCGCAGCTCGACAACGCCACCCAGGCACGTCTGCAAGCGATCGACCAGCGCCTCTCGCAAAACCGCTACCGCCGGGTCGGCGACACCGCGGGCGTCGTGCTCGGCGCGCGTGAGACCAACGAACGACAGCTGAACCTGCAGCAGGGCTTCTGCTACGCCTTCGCTTCGCTCGGCGGAGAAGGCACCCGCGACACCGACCTGTCGGTGCTCGACGGAACCGGTCAGACCATGCAGCAGGACACGTCCACCGACATCGACGCGGTGGTCGAGTACTGCCCGCCCGCGACCGGCACCTACCTGTTGCGCGCGCTCCTTTACACCGGTGAAGGCCCGGTCTTCGTCGCCGGCTGGGTGCAGCAGCGCGCGTCTGCAACCAACAACACCCCGGAGCCGACGCAGGTCATCGGCGACGCCCAGCAGTCGCAGGGTCTCGACGAGCGCTACGCGCTGCTCGACTCCGACATTCGCGCCCGTGGCTACGAACACTTTGGCGACCGCGCGCAGGGTCAGCTCACGCAAGGCCAGGATCGCGACTTCAACCTCGAGCTCGAGGGTGGCAAGTGCTACGCGATCGTCGCCGTCGGCGGCAACTCGGTCCGCGACCTCGACCTCGCCCTCACCGACCCGCGCGGCCGGGAAGTCGACAGCGACGAGGGCACCGACGCTCGGCCGATCGTGCGCGTCTGCGCCGACGACTCGGGCACCTTCTTGATGAAGGTCAAGATGACCCAGGGTCAGGGACGCTTCGTCTACCACGCGTACCGCTGGCCCCGCGGCACCCGGGGCCCGTTCGGGCTTCGCGGCCTCAGCTGGGTCCGCCTCTCCGAGCAGGTCCAGCTCCTCGGGGTGGAAGGCTTCGAACCCTCCGCCAACTTCACGCCGGGACGCGGCACGCTCCGTCGTCAGGGCTCGGACGCCAGCCACAACCTGGAACTGCCCGGCAACGAGTGTTTCTCGATCGTGGCTGTGGGCGGCGACGGAGTGCGCAACCTCGACCTCACGTTGAGCTCGGGACGCAACGACATCACCGCCGACGGTACGCACGACGCGATGCCGCGCGTGACCTACTGCACGCAGTCGGCCGGCACCTACCGGTTGAAGGTCGAAGCCGCCGACGGTTCGGGCGACTACTTCTACCAAGTGTTCCAGCGCACCGGCGGGTGAGCCCGCCATGGCGGATCGCACGGTGTGCGATTCGCCCGGGGGAGACTTTCCCCGCATCTGAAGTAGGTCGAAGGGTCAGGCACACACGCCTGGCCTTTTCGCCTTTTTGGATCCCATGCTTCTTCGACCTTCGTCCGCGTCCGCTGTCTTCTTGCTCGTTGGCTCGCTCGCCCTCACCGGCTGTGGCGACGACGACGCCATGACCACCATGGACGGTGGTCTCTCCGGAGACGCCGCGACCGACCCCGACGCGCCCGGTGCGTGTGTCGACGAAGACGGAGACGGCGCCGGCACGGGCTGCGCGGTCGCGGACTGCGACGACAGCGATCCGGCGCGTCATCCGGCGGCCACCGAGACCTGCAACGGCGTCGACGACGACTGCGACGACGCGACCGACGAAGCCCTCGTGGGCGCCGCGTGCCCGCTCACCGAAGGGGTCTGCGCGGGCTCGGCGTCCATCTGCGTGGCCGGCACGTTCGTGTGCACCGACGAAGCCTACGGCGCGTTCTTCGAACGCATCGAAGAGAGCTGCGACGGCATGGACAACGACTGCGACGGCAGCACCGACGACGACTGTGCGTGCGAAGAAGGCACCACCCAGGCCTGCGGGCTCACCGAAGGCGCCTGCAGTCCCGGCACCCAGACCTGCTCGGGCGGCAAGTGGGGGCTGTGCGAGGACGAGGTCGGTCCGATGGGCGAGAGCTGCAACGGGCTCGACGACGACTGCGACGGAACCGCCGACGAACCCTCCGAACTCGAGGCGCCGGACTGCCCCTTGAGCCTCGGGGTCTGCGTGGGTTCCAAACGCCGATGCGGTGGCGAAGCCGGCTTCGTCGCGTGCTCTGGCACCGAGAGTTACGGCGGCGACTACCAGCGCGACGAGTCGCTCTGCGACGCGCTCGACAACGACTGCGACGGCGTGGTCGACGAGGGCTGCGAGTGTGTCGACGGCACCACCCAGCGCTGCGGCAGCGACGTCGGCGCGTGCATGCGCGGCACCCAGACCTGCGCAGGCGGCGTCTTCGGCGGATGCGCGGGCGCCACCGAGCCGGTTGTCGAGACCTGCGACGGGCGGGACGAAGACTGCGACATGCGGGTCGACGAGGACGTCGCGTCCCCCACGTGTTCCTTGCGCGTCGGCGTGTGCGCGGGCGCCACGCAGACCTGTGGTGGGGCGGGCGGCTTCGAAGCCTGCGGAGCGTCTGAGTACGGCCCCCTCTACGAAGCGAGCGAGACCTCCTGCGACGGCCGCGACAACGACTGCGACGGAGTGATCGACGAAGGCTGCGACTGCGTCGACGGAACGGTGCAGCCCTGTGGCTCCGGCGTCGGCGCGTGCGAACGCGGCACCCAGCGCTGCCGCAGCGGCGTGTTCGGGGCGTGCGAAGGCGAAGTCGGCCCGACCGACGAGAGCTGCAATGGCCTCGACGACAACTGCAACGGGCTGACCGACGAAGACTTCGTCTGCGGCGTGCCGCCGGAGAACACCAACGCGTTGTGTGAAGACGGAATCGACAACGACATGGACGGGTTCTTCGACTGCGACGACTGGAACTGCAGCCGCAACCCAGAGGTCACCGTGTGCGCCGAGATCAACGATGCGTTGTGTTCGGATGGCCTCGACAACGACGCCAACGGGTTCACCGACTGCTCGGACTTCTCGTGCAGCCGCAACCCGGACGTGACGGTGTGTGCCGAGAGCTCCAACGAGGCGTGCGTCGACGGCATCGACAACGACGGCAACGGCTTCATCGACTGCGACGACTGGAGCTGCAGCCGCAACCCGGGCGTGACCGTCTGCGTCGAGATCACCAACGCGCTCTGCTCGGACGGGTACGACAACGACGGCGACGGCTTCATCGACTGCGAAGACTTCGACTGCTTCACCCCCGAAGTCACCGTCTGCGACTAGGCGGTCGCTGAAAAGCGACCTGCTCCCTTGCCGTTGCCCTTGCCCGTGCCCTTGCCCGCGTCGGACGCCGGTGCCCCCTCTTCGACATCCTCGTTCGCGTTCTTGGAGATCCTCGAGAGAGATTTTCCGTGGTGGGAACGAGCGCGACGCGCGATGCGTACATACCGTACAGGATGGCCACCACTCCACCTGGCAAGCTCCGGGTACGCAAGAGTCGCATCGTGCACCTCGACGGCGGACAGCAACGGCCGCACGGACACAACCGGTGCACCATGCTCGCGCCTCCGATGCCGGGGCCCGATCCGGCGCCCTTCGGATCGCCGCAAAATCTGTTCGTCCGCCACTTCGAACGGATTCGAACCTTCGTCGAAGGCCGCGCGGCGCACGTGTCCGCTGGCCGAGTCGAGAGCGATCCCGGCGTCGCGCTGATCGCGATCGACCGCGTCCACAACACGTTGGTCGGGCGGCTCTGGGTGGCGGCGAAAATGGACGGGGTCGGCGTCGGCATCGTCGGTCGGCACGGCGCGGTCGATCTCTTTCTGGACGCAGACCCGGCGCTGTCGAACCGACACGTCGCGCTGTGCGTGGAGCCGATCCGCGGATGGACCTCAGAGGACGTTCGGTTCCGTCTGGTGGACTTGCGGACCGGGCTCGCGATGCAGACCCCGGCCGGCGAGCACGTGGAGTCGCTGGTCGCCGAAGGTCCCGTCTTCGTCACCCTCGGCCGGTACCAGTTGATGGCGTTCCCCACCGGCGGCGTGCAATGGCCGAGCGACGCGAACGATGCCTGGTGGACGCTGCCGCAGCAGACCGTGATCGACGAACGCAGGGCCGAGCCGGATCAGTGGCAGCGGTTCGCCCAACGAGGTCGGGCCAGCGGGCGAGGCAACCTCACCCTGCTGCCCGCCCCCGAGCCGCTGGGCGGCGCGCCGCTCGGACCGCCCATGGGCACCCTGAAGATCCGTTCGCAGGTCGGTGCCATCGAACGCACGATCGGCCAGTCGGAGGCGGCGCGTGGCATCGTGCTCGGGCGAGAGCCGCGGTGCGACTTCGCGGGGCTGCTCCGGTTGATGCAGGTCTCGCGGGTCCACCTGTTGATCAAACGGATGGGCGGCGTGCTCTACGCGTTCGACGCCGGCAGCACCGCCGGCGTGTTTGAACTCGTCGTGGGCCAAGGCCCGGCCGGTCGACCGCAAGCCCGCATGGAGCGCACGCGCTGTGTCCGGCTGGACAGAGCGACCCGGCTGACGCTCGGACACGGCCTCGTCGACCTTCAGTGGGTCCCGCTGCTTCTCCACTGAGCGCGGACTGAGCGTTCTCTACGGAGCGGTGCTCGGCCCGGGCGACAGCCTCCTGCGTCAACTTCTTCCGCCGGCGCGGCTACTTCTTCCAGCCGTGCCGAGCCCAGAGCTGGTCGCGCCATTCGACGAGGTCGGCGTAGCGCGCCGCCAGCCGCGCATCCGACCAGGCGCGCCGTTCCGCGACGCCGCGCCGTACGTGCGCGCTCGGTTCGACGAACTCGAAGACCACCGCCATCGCGATGTCGGCGTACGAGAACTCGTCGAGCAGATAGTCGCGTCCGTCGAGGGTCGCGCGAAGCTGTTCGAGACCGGCCTCCAGCTCGACGACCTGCCCTTCTCCGTACTTGCGCCGAAGCTGCCGGGCGCCGAGTTTGGCGATACCGCGCAGCGGACCGGTCAACGCGTCGGGCACGATCCCCTTCAACGATTCGGCCTGCGCTTCCGGGTCTTGCAGGACCGCTTGGATGGTGCGCTCGCGACCGCCTTGGAGTGCCCGCTCGGACACCGCGTTCCAGTGGTGCGCGGCTTCGAGGTCCGCGAAGAGGGGCGCGCCTCCACCCAGGGCCTCGGCGCGTTGCGCGATCTCGAACGAATCGGTCAGCGCTTTGTCGCCTTCGAACAGCACCGGCACACTGACCGCGCCGCGCAATTTCTTGAGTCGCAGCCGCAACCGCGGCTCGTCGATCATCGGACGAAAAGTCGTCCGCTCAAACTGTACGCCGTGGTGTTCGAGTGCCCACCGCGCTTTCTGCGACCACGGCGAGTACGCCAGCCATACGAGTTCCATCGAGAACGTCTACGGCTCTGGCTCCGACCACGCAACGTTTCGGGCGACCGCGCCGTCCGACGCCGCGACGCAGGGCACCGGACAACGAAGCGGTCCGATCCGCGCCGCCACGTCTGCGCCGACGGGGTTGTCACCGCCCGCCATGTGGTGTGCGAAGTGGGTGTGGAGGCATTTCACCCCGTCGCCGGTGATGCCCGCGACCCCACCGGTCGGACCCCGCACCGCATCGGGCGGCACCAGCGCATCCCGTTCCTTGGCGTACGCGGCGTGCGCCTCGTCGAGCGCGGCCCGGAGGGCGGGCTCCTCTCGAAGACGCGCATCCCACGCCCGCACCCCACCGGCCTCTTCGAGCCGCGCGATGCGGCGGTGGGCCAGCGGACAGGTGAGCCAGAATCGGGTGGGGAACGGGCTCCCATCCTGGAGCACCGGTGGCACGTCGACCACGATCGGCAGCCCGAGATGACAGCGTGTTCTCGCCGTCGAAGGCGCGCGCATCACTCGGCCGAGCTGCGCTTCGATGATCTCCCGTTCTTTCACGCGCGCGTCCTAGAAGAGCGTGATGCCGACCTTGATGAACCACACCGAGATCGAACAGAGCGCGAGCATGATCGCAATCTTCTCGAAGTGAAATCGTTCCAAGGTGTCGATCACGTTGGTGCCGCGCAAGAAACCCATGCCCGCGACCGGAATGGTGAAGAACGTGACGAGGAAGAGCGGGACGCCGAACGGGTTGGCGCGCGCCGCCTCGACGAACTCGAACCGCACCATGTGAGAGAAGCAGGTCGTCAGTCCGCATCCAGGACAGGGCAACCCGGTCGCCGCCATGAACCCGCAGGGCGGCAGCCCGAGCTGGGTGTGGGTGCCGAACCCGAGGCCGCTCGGGGTCAGCTGCGTGGCGGTGATCACCACGGCGAGCGGAATCGCGAACAGGAAGAACCAGGCGATCCGGCTGACAAGCGAGCCCGAAGCGACCTGCGCCGTCGGAGGCGCATGCCGGGGCGGCTGCACCGATGGGCCCTGTTGCGCCGACGGCACCGACGGGCCCTGCGGACCTGGTTCTTCTGCGGTGGCGCTGCGCATTCGACCAGCTTTGCGGTCCAGCACAACCGACGTCAACCCTGGGGTCCGGCTGGGGCCTCCCGGCGACCACACCATCCGGCGTGCGGTGCTTGCGCCCAAACCGCCCGAAGCGGATGATGCAGGCTCTGTCGCGGCACCGACATAGGACCTACCGAGGGCACCCCTGATGGGTCGGCCGGTGAAGGGATCCGCCGCGTCGACGGGCGAGGTCATCGCGGGTCGGTTTCGGATCGACGCGGCCCTCGGCGAAGGCGGCATGGCCACCGTCTACCGGGTGTCGGATCTGGCGACCAAGCGGCCCTTCGCGCTCAAGCTGCTCAAACCCGAGATCGCCGATCACGACGAGGCGATGGCGCGGCTGCAGCGCGAGTGCCAGGTGCTCACGCGTCTCGACAACCCGGCGGTCGTGCAGCTCGAGACGTTCGGCAAGTTGCCCGACGGCCGCATCTTCATGGTCATGGAGTTGCTGGAGGGCGAGACGCTCGGCGACTTCATGCGGCGGGAGAAGCGGCTGGACGCCGACGACTTCGCGCCGATCGTGGCTGGCGCGGCCGCAGGGCTGACGGCCGCCCACAACGCGGGCGTGATCCACCGCGACCTGAAACCCGACAACGTGTTTCTGGTGCGTGCTGGCAACGGACCGGTGCAGGTCAAGCTGCTCGATTTCGGGATCAGCAAGGTCTACTCGAACGAGGAGCGCCTCACCCGGACCGGCCAAGTGCTCGGGACGCCGCGGTACATGGCGCCCGAACAGCTGAGCGCAGAAGATGATCTGGACGCGCGCGTCGACGTCTACGCCCTCGGGGTGATCATGTACGAAGCGCTGGCTGGCTCTCCGCCGTTCATCGCGGGTACCCCGAGCGACCTCATCATCGCCATCCTCAACGGGCGCGCGACGCCGCTGCGCAGCCTGCGCCCCGACATCCCGCCCGAGCTCGAGTCCGTCGTTCAGCGCGCGATGGCTCGGTCCCGCGACGCGCGCTTCCGTACCCCGCACGAACTCGCCGATGCGTACCTGTCGGTGCTCGGCGCGCGCGCCAAGAGCGCCGCGCGGCAAGGCATGCGCACCCAGCTGGTCGGCTCCGCCTCGACCAGCGTGGCCCCGCCGCCGATGGCGGTGGACGACGGAGAGCTGCGGCCGGGCACCTTCAGCGAACTCGAGAAACAGAGCGCGCCGTCCGCCCCATCGGGTCCGTCCGGATTCGTGCCGAGCGGCGTCGTGCCCGGGCCGCATGCCGTGTCTGCGCAGATCGCATCGCCGCCCGTCGCGTCCCCGCACGCCGTGTCCCCGCACGCCGTGTCCCCGCACGCCGCGCCGCATGCCGTGTCCCCGCAAGCCGGCGCCGCGGGCGGTTTCATGCATCCGGCCGTGCCCGTCGAACCCACCGCCGCGGCGACCCCAGCGGCGATCCAACAGACCTCGGAACCGAGCGAGGCGATCGTCTTGCCCGCCCGTCGGAACGGGTTGTGGTTCGCCCTCGCGTTGCTCGCCGGCGCACTCACTGCGGGCGCCGCCACGTACTTTCTTCAAGACGACCCGGCGGCCGCAACCGAACCGGCCATCGTTGCGCCGATTCCGTACGGCACGCACGACGACCACGACGACCACGACGGCGACCACGACGAGCACGATGGGGACGCACACGGCGACGAGGCGCACCACGAAGGGGAGCACGTGCTTCCGGTGGGTGCGGTGCCGCCCCCCGACCTCGAGACCGCGCCGGAAGACACCTCGATGGGTTCAAGCTCCATGCGGCGCCGCAACGGCATGCGCACCGGCATGCGCGGCGAGACCGAGATGGCCTCGAACAACACCGACCCGCCGCCCCCGCACATCGAACCCTACGTGGCCGACATGTCGAGCGCGCGACCGGCCAGCGACGTGGCTCGGGATGCGACCGCTGCGCTCCGCGGGGGCGATGGGGCGCGGTGTTTGCAGATTCTCGACGAGCTCCCGCCGAGCCGCCGGCCCGCCTACGTCATGCGGCTCGAAGGCGACTGCCTTCTCCGGATCGGCCGCCGCGACGACGCGGTCAAAGCCTACGAACGCATCTGCGACACCTACCCGAACAGCCGCGGACTCGACCAGCTGCGCCAGCTCGTCGAGAGCCTCGGCGGCCGCTGCAACCTCCGCTGATCAACCGCGCGCTGGCCGCGGTTTCACGCCGAGGGGCGCCTATAGGGCCGCCAGTCTCGCGAAGCGAGCCAGGCCCGTAGTGGCAGCGAATATTGTCGCCCACACGTGCACCTGCGCAGGCCGCAGGCCGAGCAACTGGTGCACTCCCCAATCGATCCCCGAGAGCGCCGATAGGAGCGCCTGGACGCGCGCAGCCGCCAATCACCCCAGGTGCTTCTTCATTCGATCAAGTGCAGGAGGCGGCGAGCACGTGCAGGCAGCGACGGGCGCGAATTAGGGCCGCCAGTCTCGCGAAGCGAGCCAGGCCCGTAGGGCAGATCAGACCGGTTCGCTCTCCCAGAGCTTCGCCATGTCGGCGGGCCACTCGGCGGACACTTCCACCGGCCCATCGGGACCCGGCACGTTCAGTGACGACGCGTGCAGCGCGTGGCGTCCTTCGACGAGCAGCGGGTGTCCTTGGCCGTAGGTCTGGTCCCCCACGATCGAATGTCCCAGCGACGCGAGGTGCACCCGGATCTGATGGCGCGCGCCTCGGCGCAGTTTCAGCTCCACCCGAGAGATCCCACCGCGCCGCTCGGCGGCGAGCACTTCGGTGCAGGCATCCCGGCCGTCGTCGTCGAGTGCCATCCGGGGACCTCGGTGGGCGAGCGGCGATTCGATCTTCCCCAGCTCCGGCACACCCTCGCAGAGGGCCACGTAGCCCTTCTCGAACTCGTCGCGCGCTTGCGCCGCCCGGAACCACTCGAACGCGGTTCGGGTCTTGGCCGCGAGCAGAAGCCCGCTCGTGCCGGTGTCGAGCCGGTGCAGGAGACCACAGTCTCGGCGCGACTCGCCCACTCGGACCGTCTCGGGGCAGTACGCGGCGAGCGCGTTGGCCAAGGTGTCGACTTCGTCGGAGCGCAGAGGATGCGATGCCTGCCCTGCTGGCTTCAGCAGCACCACGCAGTGGGCATCCTCGAACACGATGGTCAGCGCATCGGGGTCCGACGGGATCGGATCGAAGTTGGAAGCGGAGCGCGCGAGGACCGAGACGACGTCTCCCGCCCGCAAGATCCACGCGACCTTCGGCACCGGCCGCCCCTGCACCGCGATGGCGGATCGTGCGACCAGCCGCTTGGCTTCTGCGCGCGAGATGCCGTGGGTTCCGAGAAAACGATCGAGCCGTTGCCCGGCCCAGTCGGGCGGGACTTCGTACGTGGCGGCGTCAGTCAAAGAGTCCCTTGAGTTTGTCGATGAAGCTCGCGCGTTGCGGGTGGGTCTCCGTGCCCATCTCTTGCGCCAGCGCTTCGATCAGCTTGCGCTGGTCGCGGGTGATCTTCTCGGGGATCTCCACCATGATCGTCACCAGCTGGTCGCCCTTGCCCATGCCGCCGTAGACCGGGATGCCCTTGCCGCGCAGCCGGAAGACGCGACCCGACTGGGTGCCGGTCGGCAACTTCATGTGGACCTTGCCCTCGAGCGTCGGGATCTCCAGCGTGGTGCCGAGCACCGCCTGCGGAAAACTCACCGGCACGGTGCACAGGATGTCCGCACCGTTGCGATCGAAGAGCGGGTGCGCCTCGACGTGGATCGTGATGTGCAGGTCTCCCGCGCCTCCGGGCGCCGGTTCCCCGCCCCCGCGCATGGTCTGCACCGCGCCGTGGGAGACGCCCGGCGGCACCCGCACGGTGAGCTCGGCTTGCACCGCCGCACGGCCTTTGCCTTCGCACTCCGTGCATGGCGTGTCCGCCTGGTGCCCGGTGCCGCCGCAGTTCCCGCACGCGCGCGTCGCGCTGAAGATGTTCCGTTGAAAGCGGACCTCGCCTTTGCCTTTGCAGGTGTTGCACTGGCGGACGACCGTGCCCGGCTCGCCCCCGTTGCCGCCGCAGCGGTTGCAACTGTCCCACCGCTCGACGGTGATGGTCTTCTCGGCTCCGAGCGCGGCCTCTTCGAAGGACACATGCACATCGACGGGGATGTCGCGGCCCCGGGTCCGGCGGGTGCGGCCACCAAAGACACCGCCGAGGATGCCCTCGAGGATCTCGCCCACCGAGCCGAGGTCGGCCGGGTCGAAGCCGCCGGGGGCGCCCTTGTCGAACGCCGAGTGCCCCATGCGGTCGTAGCGTCTGCGCTGCTCCGGATCGCTCAGAACCCGAAACGCCTCGCTCGCCTCCTTGAAGCGGTCTTCCGCTTCCGGATCGTCCGGGTTGCGGTCCGGGTGGTACTTGCGGGCGAGTTCTTTGTACGCCGTCTTCAGGTCGTCGGCGGACGCGTCGCGCGGCACGCCGAGGATCTCGTAGTAGTCGCTTTTCGCCACCGCGGGAGTATGCGCGCCGGGCCAGGGAGCGCAACGATCGCGGCTCCAGGGCGCCCAAGAAGCGGCAGCCTCCGGATCCGTGCGGAGGGCAAGGCGAAGGCCTGGGGTGACCGGGGCTGCGATCGGCACGACGGGGCAGGGTTCCCGTGCTATTCCCCGACCTCGCGAGCCCCTGGCTCTCTTCTCTCACCCTCCGCAATCGAGGCACGCATGACCACGATGGCCAGCCACCAGTTGGTAGGCAAACAGATCGTTTCTCAGGATGGTTTCGACGTGGGCGAGGTCGTCGGCTTCGAGGTCGACGTCGAGTCGTGGGCGGTCACCGCGATCGAGGTCAAGCTCGAGCGCGGGGTGCTGGAGACGCTCAACCTCGAACGGCCGATGTTCGGCAGCCAGAAAGTGCGCTTGCCCATCGACCGCGTCGGCGCGGTCTCGGACAAGGTGGTGCTGGCGGTGACGCTCAAGGACCTCGCGTTCGTCGAGAGCGCCAGCAAGTAGACATGACCCTCGGGCCGGCACGCACAGTCGCGCTCGTGGCGATCTCTCTCGCGTGGCCAGGTTGCCCCTCGCCCGCGCAACCCGCGGTCGAGCCCGCGCCGGAAACACCGGTCGAGCAGACGAATGAGGCGCAGTCCGCTCCCGAACACGTCGCGACCGAAGCGGAAGTGCACGCGCGGGTGGCCCGCGTGCTCAGCGTGCCCGAACAGATCGCAGCGCTCCGGGATCTTCTCGAGGGTCATCTGCCGCTCGACGTCAGTCCGGGTGCGTTGTTCGAAGTCGCGCTCGACGACGAAGACGCGGTCCGCAACCGCCGCGCCGCCCTCGAGGCCCAGCTGGACGTCGCGGACCGCATGGGGCTCACGGACGCGGGACCACCGAGCGTGGACGCGGGCTCACCCGATGGCGCGATTCCGGACGGCGCGATTCTGGACGGCGCGATTCCGGACGGCGCGATTCTGGACGGCGCGATTCTGGATGGCGGAGTCGACGCAGGTCCGCCGGACGCGGGGACGGATGCGGGCGTGGACGCGGGCGTGGTCGCGCCGTTCGACGCAGGACCACCGACCGACGCGGGCACAGACGCCGGGGTGGACGCAGGTCCCGAAGACGCCGGCCAAGACGCGGGCTCGGAAGACTCGATCGTGGCCCTCGAGCTGCAACGAGACCGGCTGCGCCTCCGTTTCCTGAGGCTTCCGCTCGAAGACCGACAGGGCATCCTCCAGAGCGTCTCGGCCGCCCATCAGCTCGATCAACGCGCGGCCGAAGCCGAAGCACAGGCGCAGGATGCAATGAGCGAACAGCGCCGCGCCGAAGCAGCCGCGGCCCAGGCGGAAGAAGACCGGCGCAACGCGACCGACGGGGCCGCCCGCCGCGAAGCCAATGCCCAGCTCGCCGCCCAGCGCGCGCGCGTGCAACTCGCCGAGGTCATGGCGACCGCTGCGACCCGCCGCGCCACCGAAGTGGCCCAAGAGCGAGAACGTCTCGCGGTGGTCCATCAGGCACGCACACGCCTGCTGGGAGATCTGACCACGGCCGAAGCGCAGGCCAGTTACGACCTGCTCGTCGACGCGCTCGTCCACACCCGCCGCGAACTCGGACGCGCGCTGTCCCAAGGTGCCGCGCCACTGCCGGTCCGGCCCGACAGCGCGCCAGAGGAGCCGTGGTTGGAGGCGCAACAACACCTTCAACTCCAACATCAAGAGCGGCTGGACGCGCTCGCGGAGGCCGTGCACGAAGGCAACGATCTGCGTTTGCGGCTCTTGCCATTCCTGACGGCTTCCCGCCGCAACGCGCTCACCGGCTTCGGGTCCGACGGCCGCGCCCAGCTGGTCCGGGAGCTCGATCAAGTGCAGCTGATGGCCCGCTACGGGGGCCATGAAGTCGTGCGGACCGCGCCGTCGTGGCCCGGGCAGATGTTGGCGGCGATCGGCGACCCTGCGCAGCGGCGGACGTCACTCACGCTGTTCGGCGCGCTGGCGCTCGGCATCGTTGGATGGCGCCGACGCGAGGACTGGGTGCGTGGCCTCGGCAAACGGGTGCGCGGCGTCCTCCATCGCCGCCGCCTGCGCAGCCTGGTCTTGCCCTGGTGGCAACGCGTGGCGGTGTTGCTGCCCTGGCTGTTCGCCATGCTCGCGACCTACCTCGCGGCCCGCTTCGCCAACGAACTGCTCGAGAGCGCTGTGTGGCCGATCCTGCGTGACCTGTGCGTGACGCTCTTCGCTTACCGCGGACTCGTGGAGCTCATTCACGTGGAGCTGACCGCTCGGGGCGACCACGGGCGCGACGCCGAGCGCGCCAAGATGGTCGCCCGCGACGTGCGCCTCTCGGGACGCACCACGCTCCTGCTGGCGGTCCTGCTCGGCGTCTCGCTGCGCATCGTTGGTCACGGCACGCTCTTCTCGTACCTCACCACGCTTGCCATCGTGGCTGCGGTCGTCTTGTTGCTCGTCTTGCTTCATCGATGGGACGCCGCCATCGTCAGCGCCCACCGCGACCGGTTTCCCGACGCGTTCGCGACGCGGGTGTCGGAGGCCAAGGGGCTGCGTCGGCGCGGGTACGTCCTGGCCGCGCTGCTGCGCGTGATGGCGATGGGCACCAAAGAGCTCGCGAAGGACATCACCGCCCGATTTGGCACCGGCCGAAAAGCGCTCGTGCTGCTCGCCCGCCGCAAGGCCGAAGAAGCCACCGACCGAGAAGAGCGCCCTCTTCCCGACGACCTCATCGCAGCCCACCCGCTCGGTCCGGTGGCGTCCAATCCGTCCGGTCCGCTGCCCGATCTGAAACTCGTCGCGAAGGCCCTCGTGGAGAGCGGGTTCTCGGCGGCACTGGTGGGCGAGCAGGGCGCGGGCAAGTCCACCTGGCTCGCGGCCCTGGCCGACGAGTTGCCGGACGAGCCGGCCTCGCTGCAGCTCGAAGCGATTCACGGTTGCGACGATCCGACGGTGTTGTGTCGTTGGCTCGGCGAAGCGCTCGTGGGCAAAGCCTGCGACGACCTCGAGAGTTTGCTCGAGGCGCTGCAAGACGTGCCGGCGACGGTCGTGTTGCTCGACCGCGCGCAGAACCTGTTCCTGCGCCGGGTGGGCGGCACCCAGAGCGTGTCGGCACTCTTCGATCTGATCGCGCGCTCGCCCGACCACGTCCACTGGGTCGTCGCATTCAGCGAACACGCGTGGCTGTACTTGCAATCCGGCTACGCCGGTCAGACCCCCTTCCGCAAGATCGTGCAGCTCGGTCGCTGGAACGAGGAGAAGCTCGCTGCCGTGCTGGAGACCCGCACCGTCGCCGCCGGATACACGATCTCCTACGAAGGGTTGCTCGAAGGCGAACCGGCCGGCGCCGCCCGCACGCGCGCGCTCGTCCGGGCCCGCAACGAGTTCTTCCGCCTTCTCGCGGACTACTCCGAAGGCAACCCGCGGCTGGCCACGTGGTTCTGGCGAAAGGCGCTCGACGTCGTGGATCAAGAAGCGCGGGTGCGGCTCTTCGCTGGTCCCGAGGCGAACAAACTCGACGACCTCCACGACGACGCCCGCTTCGCGCTCGGTGCGCTCGTGCTGCATGTGGACATGAGCGCGGACGAGCTCGCCAACGTCCTCCGACTCGAACCGTCGCGTGCCGCCGCCATCCTGGATGTGCTCCGGCGCCGCAACCTCGTCGAGCGCACCGGTGACTCCGGGTACCGCATCACCATCCACTGGTTCCGCGGCGTCGTCCGCCATCTCCGGCGTCGCCGGATGTTGTTCAGCTAGGGGTCGATCATGGAAGAGAGCACAGAGCTACTGCAGTTCATCCGCGCCGAAGGCCTCGTGCCGGCGATCGGCCTGCTCGGCCTGGCGTGGTTGGTGGCTGGCGGCGTGTCGCGCGCGTTCACCAACCTGAGCGAGCGGTTCACCGACCGACGTCTCGCGCTTCAGCAGGCGAAGTCGATCCTGCGCCTCTTGGTCTTCGTCCTTGGTTTCGCGGCCGCGGCGGCGTCGCTCTTCCGACTCTCGAGCGAAGCGATCTTGGCCCTGAGCGGCACCATCGCGGTCGCGATCGGTTTCGCGTTCCGCGATCTGCTCGCATCGATCATCGCGGGCGTCATCATCCTGATCGACCGCCCGTTCCAGGTCGGCGACCGGGTCACCTTCGATGGCTACTACGGCGAGGTCGTGGAGATCGGGCTGCGCACCGTGCGGCTCGTGACGCTGGACGACAGCTTGATCACGATCCCGAACAACAAGTTCCTCACCGAAGCGGTGTCCAGCAGCAACGCCGGCGCGCTCGACATGTTGATCCAGATCGACTTTCACATCGGCATCGATCAAGACCTGCGCAAAGCCAAATCCCTCGTGCGAGAGGCGCTGGTCGCGTGCCAGTTCTCCTACCTCGCCAAACCGGCGATCGTCGTGGTCGCCCCGGTCTCCATCGGCGACGCCGCCGCGCTGCGGCTTCGCGCCAAGGTCTACATCATCGATCTGAAGTACGAGAAGGCGCTCGAGTCCGACGTCACCGAGCGGGTGATCGCCGCGTTTCAACTCCACCGCGTGCATCCACCCGCCGTGTTGATCCGCCACACCCAAGCGGCCTAGACGTTTGGGGGAATGGACACCGCTGGCGCTCGTCGCGCTGCTCAGCCTGATCCCGCTCTCGCTCTACGTCGCGTGGGCGAAGCGCCCGCAGCAAGCGGTGCTCGTCGTGGTGTTCGCCGCGGCGCTCTTCGGTCCGGAAGGCGCGTTCCTCAAACTCCCGCTCATCCCGCCGCTCGACAAGGTCTCGCTCCCGTACTTGATCCTGTTCCTCGTCGCGCTCGTGCGCTGGCGACCGCGTTTGGCCCGCGCGAAGTTGTGGCGCGGTCCGGACCTCTTGCTCGTGCTCGCGATGGTGGGCGGCTTCGTCACGATGGCCACCAACGGAGACGACCTAACCTACGGGTCCTGGATCTCCGTGACCTTGCCGGGCCTGGTCATCAACGACGGAATCCAGCTCGGGTTCTCGGAGCTGCTGCGGGCGGGGCTCCCGTTCATGCTCGGCCGCGCGCTGTTTCGGACGCGGCGGGATCTGATCGAGCTGATGCACTTTCTGGTCGTGGCGGGCCTGGTGCAGACGCTCTTCATCTGGATCGAGCTCCGCATGAGCCCGCAGTTCCACGGGTGGGTCTATGGCTACGGCGCGCACTCGGACTTCCTCCAGACCATTCGTTGGGGCGGCTACCGCCCGATGGTGTTCATGGCGCATGGGCTCGCGCTCGCGCTCTTCATGCTGGTCGCGTTCCTCTCGTCGCTGGTGCTGTTCAAGCTCGACGTGCCGATCCGCAAGTGGTCCGCGAAACGGGTCGCGATCTACCTCGGCGTGGTGCTCATCCTCTGCAAGAGCACGGGCGCGATCTTGTACGCGCTCTTGCTCGCCCCTTTGATCCTCAAGCTGTCCATCAAGGCGCAGATGCGCGCCGCGGTGTTCATGGTGAGCCTGGTCGCCGTCTACCCGGCGCTGCGCGCCTTCGACCTGTTCCCGACCGAACAGCTGCACGAGTGGGCGATGTCGATCAGCCCCGAACGGGCGCAGTCGATGGAGTTCCGGTTCGACAACGAAGAGATCCTGCTCGAGAAGGCCCGCGAACACCTCTGGTTCGGCTGGGGCGGCAAGGGGCGCCGCGGCGTGTACGACGACGAGCTCGGCAAAGAGATCGCCATCGCCGACGGCCACTGGATCATCGTCTTCGGCATGCGCGGCATCGTCGGGTTCATCCAAGCGTTCGGCTTACTCATCTGGCCGGTGATCGCGTTGCGGCGGCGCATGGTGCGCTTCCGCGCCCCACCGGACCAGACCTTGCTCGCCGGCTTCGCCCTGATCGTCGCCATCTGTACGTTGGACCTGGTCCCCAATGGCCTCTTCTCCACGTATCCCTACATGCTCGCGGGCGCCTTACTCGGGTGCGTGCACGAACAGCAAACCCGCCCTGGCAGCTGGGCCGCTCCGCCGGCCTCCCTCGAGCGCCCGCGCCGCCGCCGTTAACCCGCCGGTTTCTTGCCCACCGGCGCCCTCGCTCCGTAGGTTCGGTCCATGCGCGCGATTTCGATCCTGGTTCTCGGCGGCCTGCTCGGCGCGACCGGCTGTGTCTTCACCAACGTCACCGCGGAGGAGACCCTCCGAGACGCCGTCATCGGCCTCAACGACGAAGTCCGCTGGAACCGCATCGATCTGGCTGCCCAGCGGGTAGACGCCCGCTTCGTCGGCCGCTTCCGCGCCACCCACCACGACTGGCACCGCGAGCTCCAGATCGCGGACTCGGAAGTCGTGCACGTGCAGATGGGCGAAGACCGCGGCCGCGCCACCGCCCGCGTCACCTTCCGCTGGTACGACGAGCGCACCCTGCTCCTCTCGGAGACGACCCTTCAGCAGAAGTGGAAGCGCACCATGCAGGGCTACATGCTGATCGAAGAAGAAGTCGCCGACGGCAACGACCGCCTCCTCCGCGTGCCCGAGTCGATGCGCGAAGCGGTCGAAGCCGCCGACGAAGCCCGCGCCGCCGCGCTCGCCGCCGAAGAAGAAGACGACGCTTAGCTTCTGCCAAGTGAGTGACGCGGCCTCTGATTCGATTGGCAGCTGCGCGGCTGGGCCACTCACCGCCATCGCGTCCTGATGCGCGAATCAGACGGAGCCTCCTGCGAGCAGGACCAGCAGGGACTCGGGATCGAGTTTGACGCTTTGTGATCCGCTGAGCAGCCGCTCCGCCAAGTCGCGCTTCTTCTCGTGCATCGCCAGGATCTGGCTCTCGATGCTGTTCGCGATGACGATGCGGTAGACCGTGACCGGCCGGGTCTGGCCGATGCGGTGCGCCCGGTCGCTCGCCTGGTCCTCGACCGCCGGGTTCCACCACGGATCGAGGTGTACGACGTAGTCCGCCGCCGTGAGGTTGAGCCCGGTGCCCCCCGCCTTGAGGCTGATCAGAAACACATCGCCCTCGCCCGCCTGAAACGCGTCGACCCGCTTTTGCCGCGTCTTCGGTGGCGTCTTGCCGTCGAGGTACTGGTAGGTGAGCCCGAGGTGCTCGAGCTCGGCTCGAACGAGCGCCAGGTGCCCCGAGAACTGGCTGAACACCAAGACCCGGTGGCCGCCTTCTTTGAGCTCGGAGACCAGCTCTCGGAACGCCTCCATCTTCGCGCTCGGAATGTTTCCGTGCGGTGAGACCAGCGAGGGATGGCAGCACGCCTGCCGGAGCTTCATCAGCGCCGCGAAGATCTCCATGTGGCTCTCGCCCCGGCACGCCTTCTCTGCCTCCTGCCGCAACAGCTCGATCAGCGCCCCCTGCTTCTTGCCCGGCTCGACTTCGATCGCCACGTCGGTGCGTGGCGGCAGCTCGGGCAGCACCTCGGACTTGGTCCGCCGCAACAGGAAGGGCTGCACCCGCGCGCGCAGACCGACCACTTCGTACCCCTGCCCCGCGGCGGCCGCCGTGCTGTGGCTCGCCTCGAACGACTTCTTCGTCCCGAGCAATCCAGGCACCAGAAACTTCATCAAGCTCCAGAGCTCGAGCGCCTTGTTCTCGACCGGCGTGCCACTGAGCGCGACCCGGAAGTCGGCGTTCAACTGGAACGCCGCCTTCGCCCTCAACGAGTCCGGGTTCTTGATCGCCTGCGCTTCGTCGAGCACCACCGTGTGCCACTTCTTTTCCGCGAAGAGCGCTGCTTGCCGCTGCATCAGCCCGTAGGTCGTGAGCACCACCGTGCCTGGCCCCGCATCTGTGAGCGCCTTCTTCCGCGCCTTCGCGCTGCCACCGGCCGCGAGCCGCACACACTTCAGCGCCGGCGTGAACCGCGCCGACTCCCGCGCCCAGTTGGTCAGCAGACTCGTCGGCGCCACCACCAGCGCGGGTCCGTCCTCACAACGCGAGAGCAGAAGCGTGAGCGTCTGGATCGTCTTCCCGAGCCCCATGTCGTCCGCGAGGATCGCCCCGAGTCCCATGTGCCCCAGCCGCGCCAGCCACTTGTAGCCGGCCACCTGGTAGCCGCGCAGCTCTGCGTTCAGACCCGCCGGGATCTCGGTCGACTTCTCCCCGGCCGCGAGCAGCGCCGCACACTGCTGTTCGAACTGGGGGTCGCCGACGAGCGTCAGCCCCTTCTGTTGCGCGAGCGCGATCAGCGGGTGCACGACCTCTTCTTCTTCGAACGCTTCGATCACCCCCAGCGCCTCGCGCGCGGACTGCTCGAGCCGCACGAACTGATCGTTGCCCACCGCCACGTAGCGGCTGCCGGACCGCCGGGCGAAGAGCAGCTCCTGCAGCGACGCGACCACCTGCGCGTCGATCTCGAGCCCGCCCTGGTCCTTGCTACGAAAGAGGTTGTTCCCGTTGCGCTCCATGTTGAGCACGACCCTCTGCTCTCCGTCTGGCACGAGCGAGAGCTTCTTGCCCTTCGGCCACTCCACCCGCGCGCCCGCGTCGCGCAGTTCTGCCAAGAGATCGAGCGCCTTCTCGAGCGACTTCACCTCTTCGCCAAGCGAGTGGTTCATCGTCGGGCACTTCGCATGCAACGCCGCGAGGTTCGTCTTCTCCGCGTCGAGATCCCGCACGACGACTGCCTTGCGCGTGACGATGCGCTCCGCACCTTCGCCCGCCACGAACTCCGACGCCGCCGGGTGCGGCACCACCAAACACCGAAAGCTCAACCCGATCTCGCCTTTGGTGCCCTTCTCGCGTTGCAGCCGCACCCGGATCCGCGGGTCGCCCGCGAGCTCCGGCAAGTCGCCGTTCTCCTTCAGATCCGAGGTGACGAGCGCGATGCCTTCGAGCGACTGCAGCATGGCCATCGCGGTCTTGATTCCGTCGGCCGGCACCGTGACCTCGTCGAGCAACTTGAACGCTTCTTCGACCCGCTCTTCGAACACGCAGATCTCCGCGTGTGTCACTGCGTCCACGAAGCCCTTCGAGAACGCCGAGATCCGAAACTTGAGTCCGTCGTCGTTCTGCTCGAGGTGCACGTGCGGCGGCACCGCTTTCACTTCGACGGTGCGCTTCAGGTCGGTGTCCCACATCACCCGCGGGTGGCCGTCGAGCGCCGCGATGCCTTCGGGCGGCAGCACCCAGTCCGAGTTGTAGACGTGGCCGAGCTTCACGTACGCGAGCACCGCCTGGTCCGCGGGCGTGAGCGGGATCGGTGGCCGGGGCCGAAAACTCGAGATGCGAACGAGGCGCCCCGAGGTCCACCCGCCGCTCGCTTTCCGTTTCTGGATCTTCGTCTCGACCACCGTCGAACCACGCGTGATGACGAACACCAGCCGCTCTTCGCGCGATGATTCTTCGCTCGTCTCGAGCAGCCGCGCCGCGGCGCCGAGCGAACGTTCCCACCGGGGCGGCGGCGCGTAGAGCGCGGGCAACGTGCCGGGCGCCGCAGGACCGGGCTTGGAACCTGGACCGCTCTGCAACCAGGTGCGCACCGCCTGGCACTGCGCCGCCGGCCACGCGAGCTCGGCAACCACCGCCATCGCTTCGAGCAGGTCGAGTTCTTCAAGCGCCGTCTCGCGGTACATCGCGCGCTCGGTCCACCCAACCGCGGTCGCCCAGAAGAGCCGCGCCCACGGACCGAGCTCTCGGATGTACCCGATGTCCGGGAGCTCCGGCGTGAGCTCCTGCAGCACCGAAATCGTTTCGATGGCGACAGCCTCGGCACTCTCTTGCCGTGTGAGCGCTTCCAGCCACTCGAGACTCTCGTCGCTCCCCTCCCGGAGCAGCGCCACCGCTTGGAAGAGCGCAAACGGCATCGGCAGGTGTTCGCGCCGGTCGCCGAGGAACGCCGCCGCGTTGCGAAAGAGCGCGCGTGGATCCTCGCCCCGCAACTGCGCACCGATCGCGTGCAGCCCCTGCCCGAACCACGACCCGTGCGGCGGCACGTCGTCCGGTCCTGGCATCCGCCCCTGGAGAAAACTCTCCGACGCGATGAGCACCTCGTTGCGGCGCGGCATGTCGGCGTCCGCCGCCGCGCCCGGAGGCAGCCACTGCTGAAACGCGGCGAGATGACAGAGCCCCACCACCTCGTCGAGGTACCCCTCCGCGAGCTGGTCGAGCTGCCGCCGGGTCGGCTTCGGCCAGAACATCGCCAGCCGGTCGGTCACCCGGAGTTTGCGCCCACGAAACCGCTCCGTGTAGCCCTCGTCGCCGGTCAGCCAGGTCAGCCGGATGCCGCGCATCGCGTCGAGCTGCCCCGCGTCGTAGCGGAAGTTCGGCGTGAAGCGCAGAAACGGCGCCGCGCGTTCGTGCAGCGTGCCGGCCGCGATCAGTTCGTCGACGATGTCGAGCACCCGGTCCGGATCCAGTTCGTACCCGCGCGGCTGCCCGGGCGACTGCGGCCGCAAGTGCACGCTGCCCGCGGACTCGAGCGCGCCCAGCGCCTCGTGAATGTCTTTGGGCGAGAACCCGAGCTGCAATCCAAGCGACGTGAGATCCGCCGTGCTCATCCGAAAGAGCGAGAGCGCCAACCACTCGAGCAGCGTGCGCTTCACCGTGACCAGCCATGATTCCCGCGAGCGCACGGACCTGGGTGTATCACCCGCCCCCGACACGCGCAGGCCAACTCAACCGTCCGACGGGCCGCGTCAGAACACCTCGAAGCGCGCGAGGAACGCATCGCGCCCACCGGCCGACGAGTGGGTGCCATCGAGCTCGATCTCGCCATCGAACCAGCCGCCCACGTAGAGGTACGTCGAGCCCCCATCCACGAACACATCTGCGGTGGTGATCTCCGCGTCGCCCGAGCCGGCGATCGGAAGCGCCCACCGCAGGTTCCCGTCCGCATCGAAGCGAAGCACGATGCCATCCTGCCCGGCCGGCGTGATGGTGCCCGACCCAAAGTCCGTCGCCCGGTCGAACGACCCGACCACGAAGAACCCATCGGCGACCGCCACGATCGCGGTCGGCGACACCGCACCGACGTTCGCCCGCGCCCACCGCGGCGTCCCGTCCGACTCGAGCGCCGCGATCACCAGCGCGTCCGCGCTCGTCGGTGTGAGGTCGAGGGTCCCGAGCGTGGCCGCCGCGTTCTCTTCGAGTTGTCCCACGACGAACACCGTGCCCGCCTCGAATGCCACGTCTTCGATCGCTTCGTCGCCCGGTCCGCTGAGCTGCACGAACCATCGCTCGCGGCCATCGGCCCGCAGCCCCAACACGAACCCGTCCCGCCCGTCCGCATCGAAGCCGCCGGTGAAGTCCGTGTGCCCAGAGAACCACCCGCCCGCGATGGCGCGCGCGGCGTCCGAGGTGGACCCAAGAAACTCTGCGGTCACAAACGGCTGCACGAACCAGCTCTCGAAGATGTCGGCGAGAAAGGGTCCGGCGACGCTCTCTGCGTCGAACTCGGGCAGGTTGCCGCCGGCCTGGCCGAAGACGTTGATCGCGCCTTCCCCTCGTCCGAACCCGCCAATGCGGTCGTCTTCGGCGGAGCCAGAGACAGTCAAACTCGTCGGAGCCGTGGTCTCATTGAAGGTCCCGATCCAGATGTCGTCTCGGCCAACGCTGTCCATGCCTTCGATGCGCGACTGAAACGTCCCGGTCGCGAAACCGATCACCGGACCCTCGTCGCGACCGACGATGACGGCTTCGAAGGTGTCGTCGGACGGCCCACCGAAACTCCGCGACCACACGTGGCTGCCGTCGTCCGAGAACTGGGCCGCCCAGCCATCCCGCGACCCGTTGGCGGTCACTGCCCCACCGCCGAGGTTGATGGCCCCGTCGGTGTTCCCGCCCACATACACGTTGCCGGGCAAACCGACCGTGAGCGAAACGACCTCGTCGTCTCCCGCCACGCCGAACCGCCCCGACCAGTCGTGGGTGGCCGCTGGCGTGCACGACGCCGCGTCGCCGCAGGTCTCACCCGACCCACACCCCACGTCGCAGCTGCCGCAGGTCGCCGCCGTGTCCAGGCGCGCTTCGCACCCGTCGCTCGCGTCTCCGTTGCAATCGTCGAGTCCGTCCTCGCACGTCGCGATCACACACCCGCCGTCGCAGCTCCACGCCGTCGCTCCGGCCGGCAACGCGCCGCAGGTGTCCGCGATGTCCGCGCCTTCGTCGGTCATGCCATTGCAATCGTTGTCGATCCCGTCGCAGATCTCGGCCGTTGCCACGCAGCTGTCGTCCCCACCCGGCGCGTCCGCGCCCGGCGCGTCTGCGCCGGCGTCGTCCGGCGCGACGCAGCGCCCTTCGAATTCTACCGAGCCAGGCGGGCAGCCGTCCTCACCACAAGCCGTGAGTCCCACCACGCCAACAATCGCACAAACAACCGCAAGACTGCGCATTCACCCCTCCAAAACAAGGCTCGGACGCTACCACGTGCCCGCGGCCAAGGCCCGCGTTCGCGCAAACATCGTACGCAACTGCCCCGGTGACTGGGCGAGAAGGCACCTATGTCTCCCACAGATTCCTTGCCTCCGTCCGCGGTTTGGCCAACATACCGCTCCGTGAGGGGCAAGACTCGATGGTGGCGTGCGTTCTGCCTCTGCGCAGCGGTCGCTTCAACTGCAACCGCATACGCCGACCCAATCCAGGAAGTGCCGTCTGCCGAAGTCGCCGCCGTCGCCGGTGAGACCTGGTGGGTCGTCCCGGTCACCGCCGAGCCCGAGACCGCCACTGCCATCGTCGACCAGGTGACCGAGCAGCTCCAGCGCGCCGGCCAGTCGGTGGTCAGCGCCGAGAACGCGCATGAGCGTTTCGAGCAGCGCATCTCCATGCCGGCGTCGTCGCTCACCCAGCGCCAGATCGACGAGTGGGTCGCCACCTCCCGCTCCGCCGTGCGCAACCTCGCCCGCGCCGACTACGACGCCGCCCGCCGCGACCTCTTGATGACCCAAGAGCTGAGCACCGCGGCCGCCGAAGAACTCAACCGCGAAGCCGCCCGCGCCCGTCAGGTACTCGACACCTGCCTGTACATGGTGCGCGCGCTCATCGAGACCCTGCAGTCCGAAGAAGCCGAAGCCCAAGCGCGCGAGTGCCGCCGCCTCGTGCCGCGCGTCGAACCTTCGCAGCACCGCCACACGCCGGAAGTCGTCGAGATACTCGAGCGCCTCGACCGCGCCGCGGCCCGCGAACCGGCCGGCCGCATCCGCGTCCACAGTGAGCCGCCCGGCTGCATCGTGCGGCTCAACGGCGTGCAACAGGGCGAGACCCCGTTTGCGCTCGACGACGTCGCGCAGGGCATCTACCGGCTGCAGGTCGAGTGCGATCCCGAAGTGCGCGGCCGCGTGTACCGCGCGCAGGTCACCGAAGGGCTGACGGAGATCACCGTCGACAGCGCGTTCGACGAACACGTCGACAGCCGGCCGATCGTGCACATCAAACCGAGTGCCGAGTCGGTCCGCATCGCCGGCCTGCTCGCTTCGCGCATCGGCGCCCGCGTCGCGCTCCTCGAACCCGCGCCTGGTGGCTGGACCCTGCGCGCGGTCACCGAGACCAGCGCCGGCAACGCCGTCGCCCTCGACGCACCGGATCTGGTCGCCGCGCTCGAAGCCGCGGTCGCACCCGAGGTCGAAGAAGAAGTCGAAGCGCCGAGCGCACCCACCACGCCGCTCCCCGCGTGGCGCACGTACACCGGCATCGGCGCCGCGGTGCTCGGCGTCGCCGGCCTCTCGCTCGGCGCCGTGTTCCACTTCCAGCGCGACAGCGCCGGCGACCGCTACGTCATCGCGATGCCGTCCGACATCGACTACCTCCAGCGGCAAGCCAAGTGGAACGACCTCGGCCCGCGCACCTACGCCTTCGCCGCACTCGGCGGCGTCTTGCTCGGCGCGGGCGCGGTGCTCGCGCTCCCGGAACGCGAAGGCGTGCCGTGGTGGGGCTGGGTCAGCGGCGCACTCGGCGTCGGCGCACTCGCGGGCGCAGTGGTTGCGGCGGTCACGCTCGAAGGCGGCTGCGACAACATCGCCGACACCCCTCAACAGTGCGTCGACCGTGGCCAAGGCGGCGGACGCGCGATGTTGCTCGGCATGGCCGCCGTCCCCCTTCTGACCGTCCCGCTCGTTTATCTCTTTGGACGCGACCCCTCGGGCACCCTCGAGGTCGGCACCGAACAAGGCGGCGCGTCGCTTCGATGGAGAGGCCGCTTCTGATGCTCCGAGTGCTCCTCGAAAAGACCGCACCGCTTTCCGGTGGAACAGAGCCCGTTGGCGCGCGCTTGGCCAAGGTCGTCGTTCGGCGGTCTGGCTTCCGGTTGGCTCAGCTCGCCGTCTGTACCCTCGTGCTCACGGGCGCGCTCAACTCCGCGACCGCCCAGCA
Organism: Deltaproteobacteria bacterium; assembly: GCA_034670305.1. Classification (GTDB taxonomy): domain Bacteria; phylum Myxococcota_A; class Polyangia; order Polyangiales; family Houyiibacteriaceae; genus JAXMNT01. The sequence continues at coordinate 3,921 of JAXMNT010000012.1, read as the reverse complement.
GGTCGCCGTGCTCCCCGAAGCCACCACCAACAACGAAGCGCTGTCCGGCTCCGCTGAGGTCGCCGTGCAGGCGGTCGTCGAAGCGTTCACCTCGCTCGGCTTCACCCCCTCCACCAGCCACGACGAGCTCAACGCCGCCATCGCCCAGTGCGCCGAAGCCGAAGACGCCGGCCCCTGCCTCGGCCAAGCGCTCCGCTCCCACGACTTCGACTACGCCGTGCGGGTCGCCGTCTACTCCCGCGCCCATACCGACACCCCGTACGACTTGGTCGTCGCTGCGTACGACGTGCGCGGGGCGCTGGTCGACGCGCGCGAACGCATCGGCGAAGGCGACATCGAAGACACCGCCCGCCGCGCCGTCGCCGTCGTCGTCGCCGAGCTGAGAGGCGAAACCAGCAGCCTGTTGAACGTCGGAGGCACGCCCGTCGGCGCCGCCATCAGCGTCGACGGAGTCCCCGCCGGCGTCCTCCCCCGAGAGCTCAACCTCTCGAACGGCGAGCACCGAGTCACCATCAGCCAAGCCGGCTACATCTCCCAGACCCGCACCATCGACGTGCAAGAAGACATGGCCGTCCGCTTCCAGCTCGTCCCCGGCGAAGACGAAGAAGCAGAGACGCCCGGCGGCGGAGGAGAACGCCGAGGCCCCGGCCTAGGCATCGCCATGACGGCCCTCGGCCTCGCCTCCGCAGTCGCCGAAGTCGGCACCATCGTCGCGTTGGCCGGCTGCGAAGAAGAAGTGACGGACGGCTGCCGCGACACCCAACTCGGCCTCGGCCTCGGCCTCGGCTGGGGCATCGCTACGGTCGCACTGATCGGCGTCGGCCTCTGGCTCTGGCTGTCCGTGGGCAGCGACGACGAACCTGCAGGGGAGGGGACGCGCGTCGGCCTCGGACCCTCTACACTCCAGCTTGAGCACCACTTCTAAGGGGATGGCGATGCGTACGATTGGCTTGATTTCGATTCTTGGCGTTCTCGCCGGCTGCACCAGCCTGGAGTGCGACCCAGGCTTCCACGTCGAAGGAGACGCCTGCGTCCCGGACGGAATGACCGATGGTGGTGAGGACGACGCCGGGTCCGACGGTGGCGACGGCGACGACGCCGGCACCGACGCGCCGATGGCGTGCGGCGGAGCCTGCATGGGCGCCACGCCCCACTGCGACACGGACACGGACACCTGCGTCGCATGTCTGGATGCATCGCACTGCGACGAGAGCGCGCCGGTGTGTGGTGCGGGCGGTGTCTGTGGTCCGTGTACCGGACCGGCCGACTGCTCTGAATATCCCGACGCGCCCGTGTGCGGAGACAGCGGCGCGGCGGACGGGACGTGCGTCGCGTGCGCTGGGGACGCGGACTGTACGGACGCGGACGCGGGCAAGTGTGACACGGCGACGAATGCTTGCGTCCCCTGCGACGACAGCGACCAGTGCACCGAAGACGGCGCGGGCGTCTGCGACATGACCGGTGAGTCGGGCGTATGCGTGGAGTGCACCGTCGACGATGAATCTGCGTGCGGTGGAAACAGCTGTCACCCGACCACTCAGACCTGCACGGGCACCGCCCTTGGAAGCGTGCGCCTCTGCGAGTCGTGCGCAGCGGACAGCGAGTGCCCGACGAACGCCCGCTGCGTCCCGCTTCAGTTCATGGCGGCCGACCGCGGCACTTACTGCCTGACCGATCGGGACAGCGCGGGGGGCTGCGAGCGACCTTTTGCTGCGACGCTCACCGGTCGAACCACCGCGAGTGGGGTCGAGGAGCGACGCTTCTGCGGCCCCAACGAAGCATTGGTCACCTGCGAAGCGGTCCGCGCACTGCTGGACGACGCCATGTGTCCAGGTGGCATGGACGAGGAGTGTCCGATGAGCGGTCTGTGCGAAAGCGTCGACGGCCTCGCCAACCGCTGCACCTACGCGTGCTCCGACCCCACCCAGTGCAAGGCACCGCCGAGCGCGGGCAACACGTGCGGGGACACAGCCCCCAACGACTACTGCGGCGGTGGCTCGTGACTTCGCCTCCACCTTGAGGACCGCATGTTCAACGAGGACGCCGCGGTGTCGACCACGGCTCCGTCTCCCCCTCACTCGTGACGCTCAGGTAGGATCCAGCCCGTGAGACATCTCGGTTCGATGGCCGCTCTCCTGCTGTTGGCCAACTGCGGGACCGACGACTGCCCTGAGGGCACCGTCGACATGGATGGTCGGTGCGTCATGGCAGACGCCGGTAGGCACGACGCCGGGTCCGACGGTGGCGACGGCGACGACGCCGGCACGGACGCGCCGATGGCGTGCGGCGGAGCCTGCATGGGCGCGACGCCGCACTGCGACACGGACACCGACACCTGTGTCGCATGCTTGGACAACACCCACTGCGACGAGAGCGCGCCGGTATGCGGCGCCGGCGGCGTGTGTGGCCCGTGTACCGGTCCGGCCGATTGTGCGGCGTACCCGGATGCGCTTGTGTGCGGAGACAGCGGCGCGGCGGACGGGACGTGCGTCGCGTGCGCTGGGGACGCGGACTGTATGGACGCGGATGCGGGCAAGTGCGACACCGGCACCAACACGTGTGTGCCGTGCGATGACAGCGACCAGTGCACCGAGGACGGTGCGGGCGTGTGCGACATGAGCGCTGAGTCGGGCGTGTGCGTGGAGTGCAACGCTGGCGACGAGACCGCCTGCGGAGACAACGTTTGCGACGTCGAAGCCATGACCTGCACGGAGACGCCCGCCGAGATGACCGGGAACTGTCAGGAATGTGTGAGCGACCGGCAGTGCAGCGAGGGACGTGTATGTGTCCCAATGGTCTTCGGACCCGGAGACACGTTCGTCGGGAACTTCTGTTTGTGGCGAGAAGATGCCAGCGGCGGCGGCGGGCCCGGGGGCGCGTGCTCAACCGTTGCGCCCTACGTGGATGGTGAGGTGGTCACGACGATTAGCGGTGCCACCGATGTCTCGGTTTGCGGGCTCGCGTTCACAACATGCGTAGGCCTCAACCACGCACGTGACATGCCCTGCGAAACTCCGTTCGATGACGACGACGTCTGTGGTGTCACGGGTCTTGACGATGGCCTGTGTCGACGGCAGGACGCCGCATCGGTCCTCTGCACCGTACGCTGCGCAGGTGATTCGGACTGTGACGGCGTAAGTTGCGTGATGGGGGAGACACCTCGGTACTGCGAGCTGTAGCGCACGGTGCCGGCAATGATCATCCGCGCAATTGTCTGTCTTGGTTTGGCCAGCGTTTTGGCCATCGTTTTGGCCATCGGCTGTACCGATCTCGAATGCGATCCCGAAGCGATGGAAGTTGACGGCATGTGCATCTGCCGCACCGGCTTCATGTTGGTCGGGGATCGCTGCGTCTCGGAAACGGACACCGGCATGAACGACGGCGGGCCTGACACCGGCGAAGTGGACGACGCCGGCACCGACGCGCCGATGGCGTGCGGCGGCGCCTGCATGGGCGCCACGCCCCACTGCGACACGGACACGGACACCTGCGTCGCGTGTTTGGGTGATTCGCACTGCGATGAGACGGCGCCGGTCTGCGGAGCCGGCGGAGTCTGCGGCCCCTGTACGGGACCGGCGGATTGTTCTGAGTATCCCGATGCACCTGTCTGCGGCGACAGCGGTGCCGTGGATGGGACGTGCGTCGCGTGCGCGGGTGACTCGGATTGTACGGATGCGGATACGGGCAAGTGCGACACCGGCACGAACACCTGCGTCCCCTGCGACGACAGCGACCAGTGCACGGAGGATGGTGCAGGCGTGTGCGACATGACCGGTGAGTCGGGTGTGTGCGTCGAGTGCACGATTGAGACTGAAGGAACCGCCTGCGAGGGCACCAGCTGCAATCCGGCGACGAGTGAGTGTACGGAAACCGAGGTCGATACAGTGCCCGACTGTGGTCGCTGTGTTGCGGATAGTGAGT
>JAXMNT010000011.1:0-160849 GCA_034670305.1 Deltaproteobacteria bacterium | reverse complement strand
AGGCGCGTATCCTTGCCAGGCGCTCGAGGCGCGGGGCAAGAGAGGCACTCTCGGGAGGCAGACCGCTCAAGTCGCCATGATCACACGATCACGGGACACGAAGAACGGTACAGGGCAAGGGCAAGGGGGCGCGCGGCGCCGCCGCGATTCACTTTCTCTGTCACGCAGCGCCTTCCCGTTCGTCGTCCTGGCAAGAACCCGCCGGCGGTCGGTGGTGTCGGAACGAGGGAGTGGACGATGTTGGCGTTTTTTCAGGCAGGTGGTTGGTCGATGTTCTTGGTGCTCGGTCTCGGCGCGGTGACGCTCGGATCGGCGGCGTACTTCGTGCGCAAACCCAAGGAGCAACACGTCGGGATGATTCGCGGCTTCTCCGTCGCGACCGCCTTCGCGGTCCTCGGCGGCATGGCCGCCAACCTCGCGGCGGTCTTCACCCACGTGCCGAACCACCCCGAGTGGGCCCAGTCGCCCGACATGCCACTCATCGTGATGACCGGCCTCGGCGAAGCGCTCACCCCCGCCATCCTCGGCTTCAGTCTGCTCTCGCTGGCGTGGATGGTCACCGCGGTTGGGGTACGCCGTTTGGGCGCCGGGATGGCCGCGGCCTGAGCACACTGAGTGGCCCATGACACACAACCGGGTTCTTCCCTCTCGGAAGCCAGCGACGCAGTGCTGTTGACCCGGCTGCGCCAGGGCGACCACGACGCGTTCGATGCGATCTACGATCGCCATCGGGCGCGTCTCTTCTCGTTTCTGGCCCGCCTCTCCCGCGACCGGACGATCGCCGAAGACCTGATGCAGGAGACCTTTCTCCGGCTCGCGCGATCTGCCCCAGACCCGCAGGTCGTGCTGCGGGCGTGGCTCTTCCGGGTCGGCCGCAACCTCTTCGTCGACGGCCGCCGGCGCGCGCTCCTCGACTTCGAGCGGCTCCGAGATCTCGCCCTCTGGCCGAGCCGACCGCGCATCGCCACCGAGACTCCGTTCGACCACCTCGAAGCGAACCAGACCCAGCGCCGGCTGGAAGCCGCACTCCTCGCCCTGCCCCTCAAGTACCGCGAGGCGCTTTTGCTCGTCGCGGTCGAGCGGCTGAGCCCCACCGAAGCGGCGCAAATCCTGGAGATCGCACCGCCCGCCCTCCGGCAGCGTCTCTTGCGTGGCCGCGCCCTGCTGCGCGACGCCCTGCGCGACACCCTCCCCGATCTCCGGCCGGAAAGGGCCCCGACATGAACGACGACCTCCTCGACGCACCGGACCTTGACGACGACCCCGAACTCACTGGCTTGGCCGATCTGACCACCCACGACGTCGGCGGCTGGCGGCAGCAACACGTCCGCCTGCGCGCGCACCAGGCCCTCAGCGATGCGCCGCGCTCCGGATTCGGGCGGCTCTGGGACCGAACCCTCGAGCCCGCGCTGCTCACCGCGATCTGCGGCGCGCACCTCCTCTGGATGTTCGCCGCCGCCGCCTCGGTGCTACTCCGCTGATCGCATCCCGAGTGCAGTCTTCCGCCCCTACCAGACCCATCCCTTCGATAAGTACTTCCATGAGCGATGGCGCCCACACGAAAGCCGTCCCCGGTCGGTGTACGATTCTGACACTTCGTGCGTCTTGGCCCGCGATTTTCGTGGAAAACGTCCTGCCGAGCGATGTGTCTATTGTCGGCGTGACCGCATACCCATTAGGCTGTGCCAGTGGCGGGTCCGTGTCGGATCTGTGCGGGTTTGGGAGTTTGCTTCATGTCCAGTTGGCGTCCGGCCGAACGGTCTTCGTTTGAGCGTGCCATTCACGGTGCGTTCTTGTTTTTCCTCACTGCCTGCGGCGGCGGAGGCTGTGGTGGCTGCGAAGGATGTGGCGTCAGTCCCATCCCCGGCGGTTTCCCCATCGCCGAACGCATCCCCAACTCAGCTCAGGTCCGCCTGACGTCGGGCGGCATCGAGTACATGGAGAACAACGCCGACGCGCTCGTCGGCCTCCTGTTGCCCGACGGACTCGAGTTCGAGGTCCCGCCCACCACGACTTCCGTGGACGCCACCATCTGCACTCCGGACGTCTACGTCTGCGAGAGCAACGACTGCATCCTCCGCGGCGAGATCGCGAGCCTCGACCTGGCACCGACCGGCTCGAACGGCTTGAACGCCACGGTACGGGTCATCCTCGAGAGCCGTCGCTGCACAGGCCGAGACGGTGAAGGAGCCTGCACCGGTTCCGAACGCGGACCGCTCCGGATCCGAACCGAAGGCGGCCTCTTCGGTGCCTGCAGTGGTGGTGTGCTCGCGGACATCGACACCCGCAACGGCAGTCGGCCCGATGTCGGCATCGTGGCCAACCTGGTGTTCGACATGGAGACGGAGCTCGCGCGCGATGGCTACACCCGCATCACGCTCGCCAGCGCCGGCCTCGAAGAAGGACGCGACCTCGAAGACGACGACCTCGACCTCTCCGGCGACGGAGGCCTCATCGGACTCATCGCCCCGCTCCTCAAGGGCATCATCGTCGATGCGCTGCAAGACCAGGTCGGCGGCTTGCTGGAGAGCACGATCAACGACCAGCTCTGCACCACGACCACCGAATACGGCTGCCCGACCGGCACCTGCTCGGACGATCCGGCGGACCCAGACTCGGTCTGTCGCTTCGGCGGTGTCGAGGACGGCACCTGCACCGACGACAGCGCGCGCTGCGTGCCGACCCTGCTCGGCACCGATGGCGAAGGCGACCTCGGCGAAGCGTTCCTCGGTTCCATCTCGCCCGGCACCCACGCACCGGGTCAGTTCCTCTTGGCATCCGGCGGTGACGCCGAAGCCGTGAACGACGGCATGTCGCTCTTCTTCTACGGCGGATTCCTCGGCACCAGCCGCGACTTCGCGACCTTCCCCGCGCACAACCCTTGCGTGCCGGTCATCGACCCGCCGCCGCACCCGATGATTCCCCGCGTCGACACCTTCCGTGCGAACAGCGTGCCCGGCGTCGTCACCGATCCCCACATCAGCATCGGACTCGCGGAGAGTTACCTGAACCACGCCGGCTACGGCATGTACGACTCGGGCCTGCTCTGCATCGGCGCTGGCACCCCGCTCTCGCAGCAGCTGAGCACGGGCCTGTTCTCGTTGCTCATCCCGTCGCTCAACCGGCTCACGTTCCCGCAGCGTTCGGTCCCGATCGCCATCGTGCTCCGGCCCCAGCAACCGCCGGTCTTCGAGATCGGTGCCGGCACCGAAGAAGATCCAGTCCTCGGGGTCAGCCTTCCGGAGCTGCAGATGGACTTCTACGTCTGGGGCAACGAGCGGTACATCCGCTTCATGACCTTCCAGTCCGACCTCGAGATCCCGATCAACCTGACGGTCGTGGATGGCGAGATCGTGCCGTCCATCGCCTCGCTCACCGCGAGCAACGCCGAAGTGACGAACACCGAGAACCTCCTCACCGAAGACCCGGAGTCGCTCGCCGGCACGGTGGAGAGCATTCTCAGCACCTTCGCCGGCATGGCGCTCGGTGACCTCGGCGGCTTCGCCCTGCCCGATCTGATGGGCCTGCAGCTCGAAGTGGGCGAAGGCGGCATCCAGGGCATCGAAGACGGCGGGGAAGAGTTCCTCGGCATCTTCGCCAACCTCCAGGCGCCCGCCGCCGCGATGGCGCTCTCGGCGCCGGTCCAGACCAACCTGGTCTCCTCCGAAGTCGTGCTGAACGAACGCGCGATGCAGGTCGAGACCTGGGCCGAGGGCGAGCTCCCGGCGGTGCATCTCTGGCTCGAAGGCGAAGGCGTCGAAGGCGTCGAGTACGAGTACTCGTACCGCCTGGACGGCATGCCCTGGTCCGCGTGGACCCAGGACAACCACGTGGTCATTCAGGACGAGGCACTTCTGCTTCAGGCGAAGCATGATGTGGAGGCACGGGCCCGCGTCGTCGGCGAACGCAACAGCGTCGACCCGACGCCTGCGTACCAGGAGATCATCGTCGACCTCATCGCACCGCAGGTCGTCCTGCAGTCCGACGTCGGCGGCACCCGCGTCATCGCGCGCGATGTGGTCAGCCCCTACGACCTCGAGATGCGCTGGCGCATGCCCGGCCTCGAGTGGTCGGCCTGGGAACGCCTCGAGAGCGAAGACCCGCTTCTTCCCTCCGAAGAAGTCGAAGTCGAGGTCCGCGACGAAGTCGAGAACGTCGGCTCCGCCTCGAACGCACTCATCCGAGGGCGTCCGAACCCCGCGGCCGATGGCGCTTGCGCCTGTGCGCTGCCTGGTCAGGAAGACAACCGGCCCCTCGCCGGTCTCCTCCTGCTCGGTCTGGTCGTCGGTCTCCGCACCCGCCGTGAGGTGAACTCGTGACCCGCTCCTGGCACACCAGCACGGTCTTGTTCTCGCTCGGCACCCTGCTCGCGGTCGCAGGGTGCGATTGCGGCAGCGGTCCGGTGCCGGAAGACGGCGACGTCCCGATGGGTGACGCGCCGATGGGCATGGACACCCCCGAGCCGGGCGGTCCGCTCGCCCCGGGTCTGCTCGCCACGCACCTCGACATGGCGGACATGTCCGGCACGTTGGTGTTCGCGGGCTACAGCCCCGGCGTCCCGCCCCTCACCCTCTACGGCGATCTCGTCGTCGGCACCTACGCCGCCGGCGCGGAGTTCCCCGAGTGGGAAATCGTAGACGGTGTGCCCGATGGCCCCGTCAGCCGCGACCCGGAGGGGTGGCGCGGTGGTGTGCTCCTTCCCGGCGACAACGTCGGTGAGTTCGCCAGCGTCGCCGTGGACGGCGGCACGGTGAACATCGCCTACTACGACCGCACCAACGGCAAACTCAAGTTCGCCAGCGGCGCGCCGGGCGGCCCCTGGGCGATTCACGACATCGATCAAGAGGGCGACGCGGGCCAATACGCGTCGCTGGTCCGGACCTCGTCGGGCCTCTCGGTCGCGTACCTCGGCATGCTCCCGGTCACGACCCTGCCCGGGCGGCCCATGTCCGAAGTGCGGGTTGCGAGCGCCGGCGCCGCGCCGACCGCGCCCACCGCGTGGACGGTCACCAAGGTGGTCACCGCCGAAGTGAACTGCCGCGCGGACTTGTGCCCAGACGGTTCGGTCTGTCTGGCCGCCGGTGAGTGCGTCATGCCGACCGGTGGTTGCGCAGAAGAGTGTGGCGACTCGATGGCCTGCTTCATGGGCTCCTGCGTCGAAACGATCGAAGACGACTTCGTCGAGGACCTGCGTCCCTTCGTCGGGCTGCACACCTCGCTCGCCGTGACCAGCGGCGGCCTCGGCCTGGTCTACTACGACCGCCAGGCCGGCGACATCATGGGCGCCGCGTTCGACGGCTCCGCCTGGGGCGCGCCCTTCCTGATCGACGGCTACTCGGCCACGCCTCCCGAAGGCATGGACCCGGCCGGCGACTCCGGTCTCGGCGCCAGCCTTGCGGTGGACTCCACCGGCGTCTGGCACGTCACCTACGCGGACGGAGCCGAAGAAGCGCTCCGCTACGCCACGGTCGAAGCCGGCGTCGTCACCAGCGTCGCGGTCGTGGACGATGGGTCGACGGACGGGGCCGACCTTCATCCGGACGGCCGCCACATCGTGGGCGACGACAGCGAAGTCCGTGTCACTGCCTCGGGCGAAGTCCGAGTCACCTACCAGGACGTCACCGCCCAGCGTGCGCTCTTCGCCCGCAAGCCCGCCGACGGCGAGTGGTCGGTGTCCATCCTCGATGCCGAAGACAGCAACGGCTACTACACCAACCAGGTCATCGTCGGCGGCACCTCGTTCGTCGGCGCGTTCTGGCGCCAAGAGATGCGCGACATGATCGGCAACGGCGTCCGCGTCTACACCGTCGAGTAGTCCTCTCTTCGAGCGTGACCGTGCATCGACCCCGGAGCCAAAAGCTTCGGGGTCGAACGCGTCGGGACTTCAGCAGTCCGCAGGCAGCCGCGGAGACAGAGACAGCGGCAGAGACAGCGGCAGAGACAGCGGCAGACAGCGGCAGAGACAGCGGCAGAGACAGCGGCAGAGACAGTGGCGGCTCCAGCAACAACCAGCAGCACCGCCGGCATCGAACTTGATTCCTCCCCCGCTCCCACGAGAAAACCCCCGAGCCATGTGCTGGCGCGGGGGTTCGCTTTTCGGGAGGCTGAACGGAGGCGTTCAGGCGACCTGGTAGGCCGGCACTTCTTCGACGAAGCGCTTGCGCTCGTCGCCCACCACACCGAGCAAATCGTCGCGGTTCACGAGACCTGCGTCGAGGAGTGCGCGCATGTAGCCATCGGCGTAGCCGTGGGCGCGCGCGAGCTTCGCGTACGCGGCTCCGTCAAAACGTGCCTTGAGCACATCCCGAAGAAGTGCGCGCAGAGTCTCCATCAGCTGATCGTTGTTCATTCGCCCGTCCTTGTTCGCCGTCCGGGATTCCCGGAGGGCTGGTGATTCAGAGGCCGTCGCCCCGGCCCAACCCATGCATCGCCCAACCGACGCGTTCTGGTCAAAAAAGAGACCATGTTTACTGCCACCACGGGCCTGGCTCGCTTCGCGAGACTGGCGGCCCTATTGCGCCGACCCGATCCCATCCCCAGCTTTTCGGGGCGCGAACACGCGAGCGAGCGGATACGCTCGAAACGCGTCCCCAGCCGGGGTGGCGAAACTGGCAAACGCAGGCGACTTAAAATCGCTGGTGGGCACTCCCCACGTGCGGGTTCGAACCCCGCTCCCGGCACCACGCAACGCGGCGGCTTCGGCTTCTGGGTCGGCTTCGGCGTCGGCTTCGGCTTCGGCTTCGGAGTCGGCTTCGGCGTCGGCTTCAGCGTCGGCGTCGGCTTCAGCGTCGGCGTCCGCGTCGGCTTCAGCGTCGGCTTCAACCTCGGCGGTCGCGTCGGCCTCTGTTAGACCCCACCCCATGCACGCCGTCCTCACGCCCGTCGTCGAGTTCGAGCCCGCGTCGTTCGCTACCCGCGAACACCGAGGCCCACGGTCTCAGGCCGAGAGGACCCGGCGGGATGGGACAGGTACTGGCGCGCGTCGCTCGCGGACGCGGGCCTGGTCGACCTCCCGCTCTTCCGGAGCGGGTCGTGGTTCGTCGCGGTGGAAGACCTGACCGACGCACACGTGCTCGACGTGCTGCTCGCGGAGGACGGGCCCGGGGACTGGTCGATCCTGCCGGGAGGCTACGCGCTCTCGGTGGGAAGCCTGGAGCTGTTGCCCGGGTGCTGCGGAGACCTCTCCAACCTCAACGACTGGCGGCAGGCGTCCGAACATGCTTCCGCCGAATGGAAGATGTTGTGGATCGGACACCCCTGGACGCACATCTCCGCGCGACAGGATGTGCTCACGCTCCTCCGTCCCTCGGAGCAGGATCCGCCGGTCGACGTCGCACCGTTCGGGTCCGTGTCGCGCGAAGGCTTGAGCGTCGCCATCGAACGCGCAGCGCTCGTCGTGAACGCGTTTGCGGAGCGCCTGCGGCCGAGGATCGCTGCGATGGACCCGACCGCCCCGGTTGCAGAGGTGCTTGAGATCCTGCTCGGCGGAATGACCACGTAGACAGGCCGAACCACGGGCACGGGCACGGGCACGGGCACGGGCACCGCACTTCCGCGCCGTCGGGATCGCATCGGCGTCGGCGTCGGCATCGGCTTCGGCATCGGCATCGGCATCGGCATCGGCTTCGGCTTCGGCTTCGGCGTCGGCTTCGGCGTCGGCTTCGGTGTCGGCTTCGGACCGAACGAAAGGCAAGGGCAAGGGCACCGACCTGAACTACAAATCCGCGGGTCCGCTGCCGTGCGGTGACATCAGGGGGCCGACCATCATGATGTGATCGGACCAGACGTACGGGTTGAGCTCCGGCGGCTCACTGGGTGGGTCCGCGTCCCCGTAGATCGTGCACGGAGTCGCGTTCGGGGACGGGCTGTGGAACCACCAGGCGTTCTTCGCGTAGATGCCGTCGATCTCGCGGCCGCAGGTGGTGTCGGGATCGGTGCCGCGGATGGTGCCCGTCCGGGTCGAGGCGTCGTGGTCTCCGAGGGAGACTTTGCCGAGGCCGTGCCGTTCGAGGATGTTCGTGTGGCCGAGCTCCTGGCTGCTGAGCGAGGCGCCTCCGCCGCGGCTGGCCACCACGTTGAAGTCGCCGGACAGGATCATGCGCTGGTCGGTGCCGCCCGCGAACCCGAACGCCTGCCGAGCGGCTTCGTCGATGTGTTGGTTCCGCACCGTCCAGGTGCTCGCGCCGCGATGGACTGCGTGGGTGGCGCAGGTGGTGACGCGGTAGGTGCGGTCTTCGGCATCGCCTGGGCCACGCCACCGCGTCCGGACGCAGGCGAGGCCCCGCAAGGTGTCGGGCACCTCAGAGACGCAGCCACCCGAACGAAAGTCGCGCACCGCCGGGTACTGCCCGCTGGCGTCCTCTGGACCGTAGCTGGTCTGGGCTTCGAAGTAGTTCGCGCAGACCTCTGCGGTGCGTAGGTGTGCGTTCGTCACGCCGGTCGACGCGCGCTCTGCGTAGGTCGCGTTCGTGAGGCCTCGAAGCAAGAGGCCGGTGGTCTCCGGAAGTCGTTTCGCGATGGCGGCGACGCCGGTGGAGATGCCTGGGCCGCACCCGTAGTCGCGCCCCTCCGACAACTCGCGGGTCACGTACGGCAAGAACGCGTAGGGCGCGCGTTCGTCGAGCGCTGCATACTGGGCTTCGTCGAAGTCCTCTCGGAACCCTCCGCGCGGCGGTCCTTCGTTCGCAACGAACGCCGCGACCCAGCGCGCGTCTTGTTCGCAGATCTCCTGGAGCGTGAACGAGTACATGTTCGGATCTTCGAGGAAGTCCTTCGCGATGGCGGCCCGTTCGATCTGCGCGGCCGTGCGGCTTTCGTCGCCGGGTGCGATCCGCGCGCGGCACTCGAGGCGTCCACCATCCATGCGCGTGGTGCAGACGTTCCACTGGGCGGTGCGCCACCCGTCGCCGGTCGGTTGTGGCGGCGGGTCGGCGAGCAGCTCGGGCGGTGGCCAGGGCGGTTCCGGCGCGGCGTCGACCGGAGCGTCTGCGATGCCTACGTCCACCACCATGCCCGTGTCCGCTGGGCCGCTGTCTTCCAGCGAGCCCGTGTCGACCGACCAGCCGTCCTGGACCGCGGAGTCGCCCGCGTCGACCTCCATGCTCGAGTCGTCGCCGCAGGCGACGAGCGACAGCAGGAGGATGGGAAGCGTGCGCATGCAGGAACGATATGCGTTTTGGACGGCGTGGGGACGACTCGTTCGGTGTGGGTGCGACGGAACGTCCCCACCCTCCCCGAAAACTCGTTCGAACTCTCCCGAAACGAACGACCGCAGCGGCCTGCGCGAGCCCGTGCAGGCGAGTCACCACGCATGCGCCTGCGGCTCCGAAGCCGAATCCGATGCCGAAGCCGACGCCGAAGCCGAAGCCGAAGCCGAAGCCGAAGCCGAAGCCGACGCCGAAGCCGACCCCGACCCCGACGCTGATCCCGACGCAGACCCCGCGCGCGTCGCTCAGCCGTGGCTGAGCTGGCGGAGCTTCGCGTACAGGCCGCCCATTTGCATCAGCTCCGCGTGGGTGCCTTGTTCCGCGATGCGGCCTTCGTGCATGACGAGCACGCGGTCGGCGCGTTCGATGGTGCTGAGGCGGTGGGCGATGACCAGCGAGGTGCGGCCTTCGAGCACGACGTCGACCGCCTTCTGCACGCGGGCTTCGGTCTCGCTGTCCACGTTGGCGGTGGCTTCGTCGAGGATGAGCAGGTCCGTGTCGCGGTAGAGCGCGCGGGCGAAGGCGAGGAGCTGTCGTTCGCCGGCGCTGAAGTTGCCGCCGCGTTCGTCCACGCGGGCGTCGAGTCCGCCGCGGCGTTCGACCAGATCGGTCGCGCCCACGCTCTCGAGCACCGACGCGATGCGCGCGTCGTCCGGGGATGGATCGCCGAGGCAGAGGTTGTCGCGCAGCGTGCCGGAGAAGAGGAAGACGTCCTGCGGCACGACCGAGAACTGGCGGCGGAGCTCGTGTCGCTCCCAGCCGCGCACATCGCGGCCCTTCACGGTCACGGAGCCCATGCCGATGTCGTAGAGACGAAGCAAGAGCGCGGTGAGCGTGGTCTTGCCGGAGCCGGTCGCGCCGACGACTGCGACCTGTTCGCCCGGGCGCACGGTGAGTTCGATGTCGTGCAGCACCGGGTGGTCTTCGCGGTACCCGAACGTCACGCCGTGGAGCGCGAAGGCCTCGTCTTCGTCGAGCGCTTCGACGTCGCGGTCGGGATCCTGGGGCGCGTCGAGTTCGTCGGTGTCGAGCAGGCTGAACACGCGCTCGGCCGACGCGAGGGACGACTGGATGATGGTGTACTTCGTCGCGAGATCCCGGACCGGGATGAAGAAGCGCTGGATGTAGTCGTAGAACGCGACGACGGTGCCGACGTAAGCCGCCGACTCGCCGCCCGCTTCCATCCAGCCGGCGCGGGTGGCCGCGAAGTAGAGCACGAGTGCGACGCAGGCGGCCGAGACGCTCTGCACGACCGAGTAGAGCAGCGCGTCGTAGCGGATCGCGCGGTGGTTGGCTTCGCGGTACGCGCCGTTGATCTTGCCGTACTCGTCCGCGCAGTCCTCTTCGCGGCCGTAGGCCTGCACCACCCGCAGGCCCTGCACCTGTTCGGCGAGGTACGCGTTGAGCTGCGCGATGCGGAGGCGGATGTCGCGGAACGCGAGCCGGGCCCAGCGGCGGAAGATGTTCACCGCGAACGCGAGCGGCGGCAGCGCCATGAAGGTCACGAGGCTGAGCTGCCAGTCGATGAAGAGCATGAAGCCCACGATGCCGAGCAGCGTGATGACGTCGGTGATCGCGGTGACCGCGCCCGAGGCGAAGAGTTCGGTGAGGCTGTCGATGTCGTTGGTCACGCGGGTGACCACCCGGCCGACCGGGGTGCGATCGAAGTAGCCGACGCGCATGCGCTGGATGTGTCCGAAGACATGCAGGCGGAGGCTGGCGGTGCTGCGCTGACCGGCGAGCTGCATGAGGTAGGTCTGCACGAAGCGGGTGATGAACTCGAACGCCACCGCGGCGCCGAAGAGCCAGACGACGACCATGAGATCCTCACGGCTGTGGTCGAGCACGGTCGCGTCGATCGCGCGTTTGATCAGCAGCGGCTGGAAGAGGCCACCGATGCTGGCGAGGGGCATGGTGATGAGCGCGCCGATGAAGAGCCACTTGTGCGCCACGCAGAACGGCACGAGCCGCTTGAGCAGCGCCATGTCGTAGCGGCGTTCGTCGAGCGAGACCTTCTCGGCCAGCGCGTCGACCATCAGGCGGCCGCCCTTCTTGCGGCCCTTCTCGTCCTTCGGGTCGGAGCCCTTCTTCTCGTCGGTGGACGTGCTCACGACGCCTCCGCCTCTCCGGCGAGCAGCTCGTGTTCGAGTTGTTGGCGGGCCGCGAGCCGCGCGTAGAGGCCGCCATTGGCCAGGAGTTCGTCGTGGGTGCCTCGTTCCGTGACGACGCCTTCTTCGAGCACGACGATCTGCTTCGTGCGCGCTGCGGCCGCGACGCGGTGGGTGACGAGGATCAGCGTGCGGCCCTCCCCCGCTCGGTCGAGCGCGCGCAGGATGGTCGCTTCGGTCTTCGCATCGACCGCGCTCATCGGATCGTCGAGCACGAGCACGGCCGGCTCTCGCAAGAGCGCCCGCGCGAGCGCGACCCGCTGCTTCTGCCCGCCCGAGAGCTGCACGCCGCGTTCGCCGACCAACGTCTGCATGCCCTTGGGCAAGCTGTCGATCTCCTCGAGCACCGCCGCGTCGGCGGCCGCCGCACGGATGCGCTCTGCGGCATCGGGCGCGTCGGGATCGTCCAGGCCGAACGCGATGTTGCGTTCGATGGTGGTCGAGAAGAGAAAGGGATCCTGCTGCGCGAAGGCGACGTGCTTGCGCAGTTCCTCCGGGTCCGCCTGGGTGACGTCGACTCCGTCGACGTAGATCGAACCCACCGGCGTGTCGCCGAGGCGGGGAATGAGCGCAGCGAGCGTGCTCTTGCCCGAACCGACGCCGCCCATGATCGCGAGGGAGGACTTCGCGGGCACCTCGAGGTCGACGCCCTGCAAGACCTTCGCGTCTCCGTACGCGAACTCGAGGCCGTCGATGGCGACGCTGCCGCGCTCGTCTTCGACCGCCGCGGTCAAGAGCGGCGTCGGCACGTCCGGCACGTGGAGCTCGGGGGTGGCGTCGAGGATGTCCTGAAGCCGCGCGTAGGAGGCGCGCCCACGCTGGACCACCGAGAGCAGGTAGCCGAACGCGAGCGTCGGCCACACGAGCTGTCCGAGGTACGCCAGGAACGCCGCCAGCTGGCCGACGGTGAGCGGACCGTCGAGCACGAGCAGGCCGCCCTTGTAGACGACCGCGAGCGTACCGAGGGATCCGATGAGCATCAGGGCCGGCCACATCGCGCCGCGCAGGAGCACGAGACGCATGTTGCGCTTCACCGCCTCCTGGTTCGCGCGTTCGAAGCGCTGAGTCTCAGACTCTTCGATCGCGAAGGACCGCACGATGCGCACGCCCGAGAGGTTCTCCTGCGCCACGTCCGCGAGCGAGGCCAGCGCCTCCTGGGCTTCGCGGCTGCGCACGTAGAGCGCGCGCCCGAACACCTGCGCGATGATGATGATGAGCGGGTACGGCGCGAGCGCCCAGAGCGTGAGCTCCGGGCTGAGGTAGAGCATCAGCCCCACCCCGCCGCCGAACGCGAACAGGGAGTTTATGACGTTGAGGCCGCCGAAGCCGACGAGCAGCCGGATCTGCGCGACGTCGCTGGTCGCGCGACTCATCACGTCGCCGGTCGGCACTTTCCGGAAGAAGGACGGCCCGAGCATGTGGAGTCGAACCAGCAGGTCTTGCCGGATGTCGTGTTCGATGTCGCGGCCGACGTTGAAGATCACCACCCGGGATTTGGTCCGGACGATCCAGAGGCCTGCCGCGAGCGCGACGACACCGAGCGCGTTGGCTTTCACCGACTCGAGGTCGCCGTTGTCGAGCCCGTCGACCGCGCCGAGCAGAAGCCACGGGATCGCCTTGTCGAGCGCGTTGGTCACCAGCAGCAAGAGCCCTCCCCACAGGAGCTGGTTTTGGTAGGGGCGGAGGTACTTCTTCATGACGGGGGGGAGACCACGCGTCGGTCGCGTGCGCGGACATAGCACGCGGGTGGGACGAATGCGGGGTCAGGCGCGGCGAATCGGGAGGGCAACGGGGCTCTGTCGCGGGTGTCGCGGAATCGTTGCGCGGGGAGAGGCGGTTTCTTCCGATCTGATCCGAAGCCGACGCCGATGCCGAAGCCGAAGCCGAAGCCGATGCCGACGCTGAAGCCGAAGCCGAAGCCGAAGCCGATGCCGATGCCGAAGCCGAAGCCGATGCCGAAGCCGATGCCGATGCCGAAGCCGATGCCGACGCGGAACCCGACGCCGACGCGGAATCCGACGCCGAAGCCGAAGCCGACCCCGACTGGGTCGGCGTCGGCGGCGTCACACGATCTCGGTCAGCGCTTGCGGCGGCGCCAGAGGACGAGGGCGGGGACGATGAGGAGGACGAGGAGTCCGTTCGTCGTGCCCGATGATCCCTGGAGACCGGCGACGCGGCAGCCGCAGCCCCCGTCGTCGCGTGGGAGGGGCGGGGCGCAGAGGCTCCGGTCGTCGCCGACCGGGGTGCAGGTGAATGCTTCTGGGCACTCGCTCGCGTCCGCGCAGTCGGCGGTGCAGAAGGTCTCGTCGCCGCGGACGGCGCAGAGGCCGCTGCGGCAGTCGGAGTCGATCTCGCAGGAATCGCCGATGGTGCCGATGTCCCCTTCCGCACGGCACGAACCGCAGCCCGCCGCCGCACCGGTCTGGCAGGCGTAGCCGGCCGGGCAGGTGTCGACGCCGGAGTCGGGACGACAGGCGGTGACGCAACGGCCACCGCCGCAGTTCAGGGTCGCGCAGTCCGTGTCGGTGCTGCAGGTGCCGCCGAGTGGCGTGCCTCCAGCGGCGCCGGGCAAGCACAGGCCCATGCCGCACACGCCGACCGCTTCGCCGTCGCAGTAGAAGCCGCCCGGGCACGACGCGGTGTTGAACCCGTCGCAGGACTGAGTGCAGATGCTGCCAAGGCTCGTCGTCGCGCACACGCCGCTGTTGCACTGCTCGTTGCCTTCACAGGCTTCGCCGAGATCACCGAGATCCGTCGGGCGGGGTTCGCAGTTGCCGGTTCCCGTGTTGCACCGTTCGGACGCATCGCACTCTGAGTCGTTGCGGCACTCCGGGCCGGTCATGGCGCCGTCGCAGGTGAAGGTGCCGCCGGCCATGCGGGCGCATTGGTTCGCGCCGCCGCTCGTGCCGGCACAGACTTCGCCTTCGCCGGTGCAGTCGGCGGGGCTGCTGCAAGCCTTCGCACAGAAGGTGTTGCCATCGGGGTAGCGCACGCAGAAGTCGCTCGGTCCGCCGCAGTCGGTGTCCATGCTGCACGGGGAGCACACGGTGCCGTCGCCCATGATCGGCTGGCAGCTGTTGGCGATGCACTCCTGTCCGCTCGGGCAACCGCTGACGCTGCAGTCCACCGGACCGTCGCCGGGGTAGAGGGTGCAGATGCCGCCTTCGTCGTCCGCGTTGATCGAGTCGATGCCGCCCGTGTACGCGAAGTACATCGTCGCGTTCGAGTCGGACGAGTGGCCGAGGCCGTAGTAGTGGCCGCCTTCGTGAAGCGTGATCGAGTAGGCGTTCACGTTGGAGCCGCGGCCCGAGCCGGTGATCCACGTGAAGTTCTGACCGTTCATCTCCATGTCCGCTTCGATGATGCAGTTGCGGCCGTTCCAGCGCGGCCCCGTGACACCGATCGCGCTCGAGCCGTGGCGCCAGCCGCTCTCGACCCAGCCGATGACCGACTGGCCGTCGCCGTTTCCAGCCGTCGCGCCGGAGCGGCCGCTGTAGCTGGCCGACAGGCTGGTGCAGCTGCGAAGCGTCCAGTCGTTCATGCCGCGCTGGACTTCCGCTTCAGTGGTCGCGTCACCGAGGTCCGGCGACGCTTGGGTCAGTCCGTACGGCACCGGTCCGCACCACTTCGGACAGGATCCGGAGAGGCACTCCCACGCGAGCGCGTTGGAGCCGAAGGCCAGCGTCATGACGACGGCGGCGGCGAGCATGCGTGCGTGGTTCATCGGAGCCTCCGCGCGGGCTCGGTCGGCAGGAGCGCACCGCTGCCGGTGCCGTAGGTGTTCTGGATGCCGCGCACGACGTCGAGGAAGGTGTCGAGGTCGAGCGTCTCGCGCCGGCCGTGAGAGATCGTCATGCGACCACTCCAGCGGCGCTGTTCTTCGCTCCAGTTCGCGAACGCGATCGCCGCGGTGTCGCGGGTCACGGTCGAGGCCACACCACCGATGCCGTGGGTCACGACGAACTTGCCCTGCGCCATCGCGTAGGTGCGGAGGCTTCCGTCTTCGCGCGCCTCCAGGAATACGACCACCTCTTCGCCCACCGCGTACTGGGGGGTGCCGTCGATCCACATGCCGCCGAGTTCGCCGTCTTGGCCGATGAGGCCGCCGAGCTCGCGAATGACGATCGTATTGGACGCGCTCGCCGGGCCCTTGACCCAGTCGGTCACCTGGAGCGTGGTGAGCGAGTACGGGTCGAGCCCGCCTTCGTCGCCCATCACCACCTGCGTGCCGGTCTCGATGACCCGCCCACGCACGATGAACGCGGCATCGCGTACCATGTCTTCGAGGGAGACCTCGACCATGACCGTGGCACCCGCCGGGCTCGGCAACGCCGAGAGACCCATCAGGGTGACCAAGATCGCCCATTTCGAGCGAACAAAACGCATCACTTCACACCTCTTCAAGACAGCAACTCAGGCGCAACCACCACGCCACCACACCGGTGGACCCTACCCCGAGTTGGTGTCGGCTCCAACCTCGTCGGCCGGTTCGGCGGCGTGCGCGACCCCAGGCGGGGGGAGACGCAGGTAGCGCGTGAGATAATGCACAGCAGCGTAGAAGGGGGCCGTGTCCACGAGCGCCACGAGCAGCTTGAACGAGTAGCCCGCGACGATGAAGGCGAGGAGCTGAGGCCAGAGCGAACGTGCGTCGTCGATCGGCAATCCCTTCGCCAGGAAATGCGTCACCAAGATGACCGCGATGGTGTCGACGAGCTGGCTCACCAGCGTCGAGGCGTTGTTGCGCAGCCAGAGGTGTTTGCCGCGGGTCAGCCGCTTCCAGAAGTGGAAGAGGTACACGTCGACGAGCTGCGCGGAGAGGTAGGCGACCATCGACGCGGTGACCGCCGCGAACGTCAGCAGGCGAACCTCGGTGAAGATGTGGATCGGTGGGGTGCGATCGGCCCCTGCGTCGACTCCCGGCAGCACGCCGCCCAGCCAGAGAATGAACACCAGCCACAGGTTGAGCGCGAGCCCCATCCAGACGACCTGGGACGCGCGGCGGCGGCCGTAGAGTTCCGAGAGCAGATCGGTGCAGAGAAAGGTCACTGGATACGGCAGCACGCCGACCGCGATCCAGACCGGCTCCCCGAACGCCTCGAAGCCCATGTTCAGAAAGCGCGTCACGCCCAGCAGGTTGAGCATCGCGAGCGTGCCGAGGAACAGACCCGAGAGCACCAGGAACACCAGCTCGCGTCGGCGGTGCAGATCGCGCGGGGACAACGCCGCAAGTCCGTCGAAGCGGTGCTGCTCGTGGGGAAGCAGCTCGTGTTCGTGCTCGGACTCAGCCACCGTCGGCCTTCCGGAGCAGACCTCGCTTCTCGGCCACCCGCACCACGCCACGCCAGGCCTGGTGTTCCTGGCCCGCGCGCTTCGTGTCTTGGAGTGACTCGTACAGCTCAGGGATCGCGAACTTCATCGGCACCCGGCCGAGCACCGCCATCAGAGCCGCCTGGAGCGCCCGAAGATCGGTGCCCTCCGGTGCGATGAGTTTGCCGCGCACGAGCTGCTCGTCGGCCGATGCGACATCGGCAGCGCCGTTCGATGCGCCGTTCGACGCGCCCTCTGATGAACGGGCGTCCGCACCCGGTGTCGTGGCGAAGAGCGTCGCGTCGAGCGCGGACAACCCATCGGCGAGTTCCGCGATCTGCGCCGGTGAAGCGATGGCGACGAACGCCAAGCGGATCTGTGCGCTCGAGTGCAGCTGCTCCAGCAGCGGGAACACCGGCGGGTCGGTCGCCACGGGCACGCCATCCCAGACCACCACGTCGCCGTGGTCGATCACGTGTTCCCGAAACGCAGCGCTGACGACGACGCCGTGGCAGGGGCTGGTGGGCGCCACCCACAACACTTCGAACCCAAGCTCCGGTTCGTCTTCGAGTCCGTACGTCGAACGCCGGGACGGAACGCGCACCTGAAGGTTGGGCGCGCCATCCACGACCGGCATGCCGCCACGCCCGAGCCGCACCGGAAGCCCGAGGTCCCGCCAAAAGCCGCCCGCGACGTCGCCTTGCCCGAGCACGGTGGCGGCGATGGCCGCGTTCCAGAGTACCCCGCGGTGATCGCCGAGACGGGCCCGCGCCTTGAGCGCGCACTCGAGCGCGTTCTGCCAGCGCCCGCGCCACTTGTGCAGCACACAGAGATCGAACCAGATGGGGCCGTGTTCCGGCTGCGCGCGGGTGGCCGCGAGGTACGCGTCGACGGCCTCCTCGTCGCGCTCCGGCCCGAGCGCGCGCAACGCGTTGGCGCGCTGCCAGTGAAGAAACCCGACGCCCGCATCTTTGGGCTCGAGCTGCGCGAGCGCGGCGTCGCACAACGAGAGTGCCATCGACGCGGTGGCGCCGGCGGGGGTGTCCGCGGAGGGCGGCGGCGCATCGAGGGGGCGCAGCGCCGCCACCCCGTTCAATGCGACCGCACCCGCGATTGCGACGTCCACGCTGCCCACGGCGAGCGCGGCTTGGACCTCGGACACGAGCGTCTGGCGGCGGGGGAGCTCGGCGAGCGCGCGCAGCCACAGCCGCGTCAGCGCCTCGTCCTCCCCAAGGCGCACGCGCATCGGCTCGAGCAACCCCAAGCAGCCGCTCGGATCGCGCGCGTTCAAGAGTCGTTCGGCGTCCGCGAGCGTATCCATCACGGCGCGAGCCTAGCCCAAAGACCGCCGCGATCGAGACGAGCCTGCCGCCCGTGGAGCGCGGTTCAGCTCGCACCCCATCTGGAGGATGTCTCTGGTGAAAAACAACCCCCCGACACTCCATGCGAGGCGCATTTTCGGAAGAAACCTGCGATACTCAACGGATGGCAGCACTTCAGTCGGCCCGCGTCACTCACCTGTTCTTGTGGGTCTGTGGGCTACTGGCGGGGTGCGGCGCGGACGTCGCGCCGATGTCGACGGTGAACATCGATGTGCGCACCGGCCTGGTGGCGGGCGCGGAGTTCGCGAGCGTGCGGCTCGAAGTGTTCGACTCGGTCGACGGCGAGACCGCGCACAACCTGCTGCGCAGCCTCGAGAGCCCCGCGGTGTTCGGGGACGACTTTCCGACCGGCGTCCGTGCCGCTGCGCTGGAGTTGCCTCCGGGCGAGTACCGCATCCGGGTGCAGTTGCTGCGCTCCGATCGCCGCCTGCTCGTCGGGTTCACGCGTCTGCTCTCGATCGACGCCGACGAGATCCGGTTCGAGACGTTTGTGCTGAGTCGCGATTGCGTCGGTGAAGCCATCTGCCCTGTCGCGGGCGCATCCGCGGCGCTCTCGGAGTGTCTGGCGGGGCAGTGTGTCGACCCGCGCTGCGAACCGCCCAACCCAGAGTTCTGTGGCGGCCTCGTCTTCTGCAACGACGACGCGGAGTGCACACCAGCGGCAGAGTGCGCGGAGTCCTCGTGCATCGATGGGCTCTGCACGCCGCGGTCGCTGCCAGGGGCATGCGGCGCCGAAGAGTATTGCAATCCCTCGACCGGCTGCGCGGACCTGGACGAACGCATGACCGAGATCCCATGCGGGGAGTTCTGCGAGATGGGCTGCGTGGCGGGCATCTGGTCGTGCACCCCCGAAGGCAGCACCTGCGAGATGGTCGGGTTCAAAGACGAAGGCATCGCCTGCGGTGACGCCGGCGCATGCGATGGAGCCGGCACGTGCGTCGAACCTTGAGCCGCCTCCCACTCCTCACCTGTGCGCTGGTGCTGACCGCTTGCACCAGCGATCCAGACTTTGGGATCGAAGTCTTCCTGGTCACCGATGCGGTCTCAGGAGTGGAGTTCGACTCCATCGTCACGGAACTGCTCGTGCCCGACGAAACGACGGGGACGTTCGAGACGATCCGTCGGGCAGAGAGTCGCGCGCTCCGCGGCGAACGTTTCGGCACCCGGCGCCGCGTGGCGTCGTTGCTCCCCGCGCCGGCCGGTGCGTACGTGGTGCGGGTGTCTCTGCTCTCGCGCGACGGAGTGCGCCCGGCGTTGCGACGCGACGTCCTGGTCGATCTGACCGACCACACGGAGATCACCGTCACCTTGGACCGGGCGTGTCTCGAAGTGTCCTGCCCGCGACCGGACGGCGGCGGCTCGGAATGTGTCGGCGGGAGCTGCACCGATCCCCTCTGCGCGGCCGCCCCCGCGGACTGCGGTCTGCCCGGCGTGTGTGCGACCGATGCGGACTGCCCGACGCCCTCGATGTGCGCAGAGGCCACCTGCTTCGAGGGGATCTGCCTCGCGGTCGCCACCGCCGACGCGTGCCCGGGCGAGAGCTACTGCCACCCCACCCTGGGCTGCTTGCCCACCCGAGACGACGACCGATGCGGCAGCCCGTGCACCGATCCGGGCGACGCCTGCGGGGTCGGCTACTGGCAGTGCACGCCGGGTGAGATCCCGCGCTGCGAACCCTTCTTGCGAAGGCCGGCGGGCACGCCGTGTGGAGAAGGCATGTGCGATGGCCGAGGCGGATGCATGCCCTGTGAAGGCGGGGCTGCGTGTCGGGTCGGGTGCGACGTGGGCGCGCTCGTCTGCCTCGAAGGGGGTGGCGCGATGTGCGACGTCGCGGGCGGATTGGCGCCGGAAGGCACGCGCTGTTCACCCGACGAGCTCTGCGTCGAAGGCACGCCGTGCACATTCGTCGGCAGCTGCGACGTGGATGGATTCTGCGTCCCGGATCCAGACCCCGCGGTGTTGGTGGAACCCGAACGTTCCTTCATCACCAGCGAGAACGGGATGACCGATGGGTTCTCGGTACGTCTGCAAGCGGCGCCGACCGCCAGCGTGTCCGTGTCGATGAACGTCGACCTGCCTGTCGAGGTGTCGATCGAACCCGCCACGCTCGTGTTCGGTCCGGACGACTGGGATCTGCCGCAGGAGGTCTTGCTCCAAGGACTCGACGACGCAGTGGACGATCCCGATCAACCCTTCGTCGTGCAGTTCGCGGTGACCTCGATGGACGTCGAGTACGAAGGGCTCGAGGTCGCACCGCTCGACGGGGTGAACCTCGCGCTCACCGACTGCGTCTACCCGGAAGCGAGCTGCGACGGCGACCCATCGGTGTGTGAGACCACGCTCACCACGAACGACACCTGCGGGAGCTGTTCGGAGAGTTGCCTCGGCCCAGTGCCCAACGGAGACGAAGACTGCGTGGTTGCGGGCGTGCCCTCGTGCGCGCTGCGCTGCGACGCCGGATTCGCGACCTGCGACGGAGACCCGGACAACGGCTGCGAAGTCGACACGAACACCAACCCGGCGCACTGCGGCCGCTGCGATCGGGTGTGCCCGGATCGTCCGAACTCGTCGCCGCTCTGCTCGGGCGGGACCTGCGCGTTCGCGTGCGATGTCGGATTCCTCGATTGCGATGGGCTCGCCCCCAACGGATGCGAGATCGACACCCGCACCGACCCGCTCCATTGCGGCGGGTGCGGGGACGCGTGCGCGGACGTGCCGAACTCCGCGCCCACCTGCGCCGCGTCGAGTTGCGGGTTCGTATGCGACCCCGGGTTCGGCGATTGCGAAGGCACCGCGTTGCCCGGATGCGGCACCGATCTCTCGAGCGACTTCGATCACTGCGGGGCGTGCGACAACGCGTGCCCGACGTCGGCCCCGAACGCGGCCTTCTCATGCGACGCCGGCACCTGCGCCATCCAATGCGACGCCGGGTTCTCGGACTGCAATGGCGCGCCGGCCGACGGCTGCGAAGCCGACCTGACGACGGTGGAGCATTGCGGCGCGTGCGGCGCAATGTGTGCGGACGCGCCGAACTCGGCCCCGATCTGCAAGCTCCCGGACACCTGCGCCTTCGAGTGCGACCCCGACTTCCGCAACTGCGACGGAGTGTTCGCGACGGGCTGCGAAGCCCATGAGTACTCGACCATGACGTGCGGCGAATCCTGCGAAGACTGCACCGCGACGGTGCCCGCGAATGCGACGGCGACCTGCAACGGCGAGAGCTGCGGGTACATGTGTCTGCCTGGGTCGGGCGACTGCGACGGTGTGACCAGCAACGGCTGCGAGGCCGACCTGAGCCGCGACGCGCGCAACTGCGGCGTCTGCGGCAACGTGTGCGTCGGAGAGTGCGTCGACGGGTCCTGCACCGCCGGCTGCGCAGCGGTCGGTGAAGACTGCTCGACGCTCCGCTGCTGCGACGGATCGAGCTGCCCCCCGGACAACCGCTGTCCCGCGGCATGCGCCGCCCCGACCGACCCGTGCGGTGACGGCGTGCTCTGCTGCGATGGTCAAGCGTGTGCCGCAGGCCGGTGCCCGGCGTCGTGCGGGAGCACCGGCCAGGCGTGCGAGATGGGACGGGACTGTTGCAGCGGCGTCTGCAAGGGCGGCTTCTGCGACGCCGGCGGCGCCTGCAGCGGGTTCGAAGAAGCGTGCGGCGGCGACGGCGGCACGTGCTGCGAGTTCTTGTTCTGCGGAAGCCGCAGCGCCGTGTGCGAGCGCTGCCTCGGCGCGGGTGCGTCCTGCACCGCGCCGGAAGAGTGTTGTACTGGGACGTGTGCGCTGGGCCGATGCACGGGAGGCTGATGCGGATGTGCGGATCGGCGGGCACGTGGCTCGCATGTGCATGGATCGTGGCGGTGTTGGGTTGGACGGACAGCGCGCGTGCGCAGTCGCCCGACGCGGACGTCGAGGCCCGAGACGCGACGATCGCCGAACCTCCGAACGAGGCGCGCGGACTCTTCGTGCGCGGCATGGCGCTCGCGGGCGAGGCGCGCTGGGCCGATGCCCTTCCCCTCTTCGAGCGCGCGTACGCGCTCTCGGCGGAACCCTCCGCCCTCTACAACGTCGCGGCCACCCTGCGCGCCCTGGGTCGCTACGCCGACACCGTCGATGCGCTCGAAAAGCTCGAAGCCGATCACCCCGACCTGAGCGCTGCGCTGCAGTCCGACGTACACGAGATGTTGGTCGAAGCGCGGGGACGCGTCGCGCGGCTGATAGTCAGCCACACGCTTGGAGACGCGGATGTGGTGCTGCGCATCGACTCGCGTCCGGTGCCGGTCGATCGCTGGCCAACCGAGTTGCGCGTCGACGCCGGTCCACACGTGGTGGACGCCGAGACCGAAGGCCACCTGCCGTTTCGGTGGGAGTCGACGCTCTCCGAAGGCGAATCCCAGCACCTCACGATCGAGTTCGTCGCGGACGCCCCCGACGTGGTCGTGGTCGAGCCCCCGCGGCGCGGATGGATCGCCGCGGTGGTGGTCGGACTCGTCGTGGTCGGCACCGGCATCGCACTCGGCGTCGCCCTCTCGAGCGGCAACGATCCTCTCCAGCACCGCACCGGCACGGTGGTCGTGGACTTGTGACCGGGCTCAGCAACACGTCTGCATGGATGGTCGCGCTCGCGCTCGCACTCGGGTGTGGCGGCGCGCCGCCCAACGCCATCGTCGAGGTCGAGTTCCGTTTGCCAGCGGCGTTCGACGCCGCGGGCGCAACCATGACCCACGTCGCATTCGCAGCGCGCCGCGGGTCCACCCGCGACTTCATGGAGTTCTGGAGCGCGAGCGCGTCCTCTCCGCTCGGCGCGAGCCCCAGCGTCCGCGTCGTGAGCATCGAAGCGACCGAGCGCTTCGAAGAGACGCTCCGACTCAAGGTGCTCTTCTGCGCCGACGCCGCGTGCACCGACGGGCCGGGCACGCTCAGCAAGTGGTACGAGATCGAGGAGCCCTTCCGGGTCGGCGAGTTCACCTCCGTCACCGTCGACAGCAGCGCCATGGATCCGGAGGTGGCATCCACCGAGCCCGAGGTGATCGGGCGCTGTTTCGTAGCCGGGTGCGGCGCGGTCCCGCCGGCCAGCGACATCACCGGGTTCTGCGATCTCTCCGGCCGGCATCCCTGCGACTGAGATGCGCTGAGATGCGCTACCGCCCCCTCTTTCGTCTCGCGTCCGGTGGCATGGCCGAAGTCTGGGTTGCCCGCCACAAAGGTCCCGGCGGGTTCGTGCGTCCCGTCGCGTACAAGCGCATGCACGAACACCTGCGGGACGAAGAGAGCATGGTCGCGCTCTCGCTGGACGAAGTGCGCATCATGGGCATGGTCTCGCACCCGAACGTCGTCACGCTGTTCGACGTGGGTCTCGAAGACGACGGCACGCCGTTCCTCGTCATGGAGCTCGTGGTCGGTCTCTCGCTCAGCAAACTCAAGGCCGTGAACCACGAACCGCTGTCGACCGCGGCGCTGGTGGAGATCATCGCGCAGGCCGCCGACGGGCTGCACGCCGCCCACCGCGCCCGCAGCCCGACCGGTGCCCCGCTCCACATCGTGCACCGCGACGTGTCGCCGCAGAACATCCTCGTCGGCCTCGATGGGCGGGCACGGATCAGCGACTTCGGCGTCGCCCGCGCAGACGGTGGCGGCCACCGCACCGAGACCGGCAAGGTCCGAGGCAAGATCGCCTACATGGCGCCCGAGCAGATGATGGGCGAACCGGTCACGCCCGCGTCCGATCTGTTCTCGCTCGCAGTCGTGCTCTGGGAATGCATCACGCTGGAGCGGTTGTTCGCAGGCGCCCAACCGCTCGAAACGGTGAAGAACGTACTCGAGCGGCCCATCCCCGACGTCGTCGAAGTGCGGCCCACGTTTCCCAAAGCGCTCAGCGATGTGATCGCCCACGCGCTGCGCCGCGCGCCTGCGGAACGCTTTGAGAGCGGCGACGCGATGGCGCAGGCATTGCGGGCCGCTGCGGCCGAAGCGGGTCTCGAGCGTCCCTCTGCCCACGAGCTCAGCGCAGTGGTCGCGCAGCGCGGTGGCGGCACGTTGCGGCGACTGGTGGGTCAGGTGGAAGAAGCGTTCGAGGGGACCACGCGCGCCGACCTCTTCCCACCGGTCGCGACCGAGCCCGAGGTCCGGCCGGAGGACCTCGAGCCCACCGCGGAGGCGCCGCGCAGACCGATGCCGCTCTGGATCCCATTCGTGCTCGCCGCGGGTGTGGCGCTGGCGATCGGGTTGGCCTGGACCCAGCGCACCGGGCCGGAGGCCGCGTCCGCACCGCAGGCCGAACCATCTCAACCGGCCGCCGAATCCGAGGCCCTCGCGCCCCCAGTGGAGGTCGGTGTTGAACCCGAAGCCCCTCCGCCCACCCGCCCCGCGTCCCCAGCCTCGAGACCCGCTCGACCGAACTCGGCACCACGCACGCCCGCGGCTGCCGCGGAGGAAGCCCCGCAGCCGGCAGTGCTGGCTCCGGGAACCGCAGATGAACCAGAGCAGACGATGACGTCGACCCCGGTCGGACCCCTGGTCGACTGGGGCACCCGCTAGGCCCGCAGCCCTTCGGTGTTCAGGGGTTGTTCGGGGGGGCAGCGAGCGTCACCTCGGCTGTGCCGCGAACGCGACCGGCGCCCATCGTCAGCGTGAGCCGCGCGGCCTGCCCGGGCGCACGCGATTGCAGCGCCTCGGTCAACGCGTCCAAGCTCTGCACGGGCTCGTCGTCGACCGCCAGAATGATGTGACCGGTCCAGGACTCCCCCAACCGCCGCGCCGCTGTGGGGACTGGATCCCGCAAGCCTCGGAGTCCCGCCTCGGAGGCCGGACCGCCGGGGATCACCGCCTGGATGCGGACGCCGCGGAGCCGTCCCACCCGCACGTCTTCCCCGAGGATGCCGAGCCACACCGGACCGAGTCCGGCCGTGTCGACCGCGCGTTCCGGCGCCGCTTCGGCCCGTGGCTGCGGTTGCTCCTGGCGGGTTTCCCTAATGGGTGGGGTCGGGTTTCTCGCCACCGCGTTCATCCGCACGCGGACCTGCTCGACGAGCGACTGGACGAAGTTGGAGGGCACCGCGAAGCCGATGCCGTTCGAGCCGCCGGTGCGCGAGAGGATCGCGGTGTTGACGCCGATGACCTGTCCGCGACTGTTCGCCAGGGGTCCGCCCGAGTTGCCCGGGTTCACCGCCGCATCGGTCTGGATGACGCCCTCGATGCGGCCTTCGCGGGTGGGCAAGTCGCGCCGCGCGGAGACGATGCCCTGGGTCAGCGTGCCCTCGAGTCCGAATGGACTTCCATACGCCAGGACGGACTGTCCTACGCGCACTTCAGACGCGCTGGCGAGCGGCAGCGCCGGAACCGAGCCTTCTCGGTCGCCGGGCTGGAGCACCGCGAGATCGTGAAGTCGATCGACCGCGAGCACGCGGGCCCGCACTTGGGTCCCGTCCGAGTATCGAATCGCGACGACCCCGTTGCGTGCCGCCGCGACCACGTGGGCGTTGGTGACGATCCACCCTTCTTCGCTGACGACGAATCCACTCCCCCCGGAGGAGCCCACCTGCACGAGCACGGTGCTTCGGGCCAGACGCTCCGCGACTTCGACCCGCCGGGTCTCCGTCATCTCCCGCGAACCGTTCTGAGCCGACGCGGGTGTGGGCGTTCCAAACGTGAGGGGGAGCAACGAGACGAGCGCGAGGAGTGAACGCATCATGGGTTGGACGTGAGTGAGAGGGGATTGGTTCATCAACGGTCCCAGAGTTGGGCCCATCCATCCCAACGCAACCCCCCACCCTCTTGTTCCGAGCAATTCTTGCGACCGCGGACCTGCCCATTGCAACGGACCGATGGTGTCGCACCAAGTGCACCTGCGGCCCGTAGGGCAGGCAACTGGCGGGTTTCTGGGCGCAAATCGGATCGCATCCACAGGACCACTGGTGTAGGCTCCTGCCTGACACGCAGCCTGGCTGCGCGAGGTGCACTCAGAGTGGAACGATTCGGGGCCGGACTGACGGATGTGGGGCAGCGGCGGGCGGTCAACGAAGATGCTTTTTTCTTCGACGACGAGCTCGGGCTGTACGTCGTCGCAGATGGAATGGGTGGACACGCCGCCGGTGAGGTCGCGAGCGAAGAAGCGTGCGACACCGTCCACGGCATGGTGCGTCAAGGCAAGGAACAGCTCGACCGGCTGGCCGCCGGCGACACCAGCCCGGAGACCTTGCGGGCCGCCATCCGCGTGCTCGAGAGCGCGGTCCAAGCGGCCACCTACATGATCTTCGGGCTCGCCCAAGCGGACCCTGATCGACAGGGCATGGGCACCACCCTCTCGGCCCTCGCGATCTGCAACCGCTTCTGCCTGACCGCCCAGGTCGGCGACAGCCGGGTGTACATGGTCCGTGGCAACCAAGCCGCCCAGCTGACCGAAGACCACACCCTGGTCGCCTGGCAGCTCAAGCAGGGCATCATCACCGAAGACGAGGCGCGGGTCTCTCCGCACCGCAACGTCATCACCCGCGCGGTCGGCTCACGCGACTATGTGCAAGTGGACACCAAGTTCTTCGAAGCGCGGCCCGGCGACGCGTTCCTGCTGTGCTCGGACGGGCTGCACGGCTACCTCAAAGAGGAAGAGATCGCACCGCACATCGCGCTCGGTCCCAAGGTCGCGGTCGAGAAGTTCATCCAGCTCGCCAACAACCGCGGCGGCAAAGACAACATCACCGCCATCGTCGTGCAGATCGCCTGACGTCTGTCTCGGAACCCGAGTCAGACCACAGACAAAGCGCAGGTGCGACGGGCGAACGAGCACTGCCGTTCCCGAGGCCAGCACTGCGACTCCCGAAGCCAGTACCGCTGGCCGCGACTGACCCCGGACTAAGCCGGCGGGAGCATCGTCGCGGTCGGACAGCCAACCACCTTGGCGCCTTCGGCGACTTCGACGTCCTCGGCACCATCGACGATCAAGGTCAGCGGCGGAGCTTCGGCGTGAAAGCCACTTCCCCAGGCGACCGATTTGACGGTCGCACGCCGCATCGCGCCGGAGGTTGTCTCGATCTCGACTTCGTCGCCGGGCTCCACGCCGCCCTTGCAGCCTTCGCGGAGCAACAGCACGCGCTTGCCTTGCAAGACGTAGGTTCGAATCAAATGGGCTTCGAGGTCGCTCGGCATCAGTCGAGGATCGGTGTTCTTCGGCTCTGGGTCAAAGCGAACCTTAGATGAGCGGGCCGCTGCCGGCCGGCACGAGGATGATGACCTCGCGGGCGTCGAGGTCGGCCACACCGTTGCCGACGACGATGATGCGCGCGAGGAAGATCTGCGCGGTCGCGATCGGCGGCACCGTGTCGTTGAGGAACTGGATCTCGAACTCCACCGTCGTGCCCGGCGTCACCGAGTAGAACGCGCGGTCGTCGCGGGTGATGACGTCCGGCCCGATCACCAGTCCCGCTTCGTCGTACGCCGCGAGCGGGGTGATGCGCTTGATCATCGTGGTCGCGTCGATCGGCGGGTCCTGCACCGGAAGGTCGTCGCCGTCTTCGGTGCGGGTCGTGATGTCCTGCGGCGTCTCGGTCGCGAGGCGCGAAACCGCGTCGGCGACCCGGTCGGTCAGGCCGGAGCCATCCGAGTTGATGCGGAAGACAATCGGCGCGCCGCTGCCATCCACGGTGCCGGTGTTGGTCGCCCAATCGGTCATCTGCGCTTCGGCGGTCGGCGAATCGATCTCCTGGCCGCTCACGACGCCGAACACCCGCGCGCCGATGCCTGCGAGCGCGAGCCGGGTCTGGTCCAAGGTGTGCGGGGGCGAACCAGCCTCGTAGTTCTGGCTGCCGGAGGTGCCCGGTCCGTTCTTCGACGAGGTGTCCGTGATCGGGATGATGATCGGCAGCGCACCCGGCCGGAAACACGGGTAGCCGAAGCGCACGCCCGGCTCGTCCGGCACGCGCGCGCAGGTCTGCGGCGGCACCATCTGGTCCGAGTCATCGCCCCAACGAATGCCTTCGCCGGTGGCGGTCTGGTAGAGCGCTTCGGTCGACGACGCCCAGTTGGCCCCGCCCATGTCCGCGCGAAGTCGATCGACCGCGGACTGCATCTCGGTCCGGTCGGTGGTGATGACGTTGGTGAGCTCGAACGGCAGGTCGCCCGGCGGGCCGTCCGAACAGGTCTCGATGCCGATGATGGTCATGCATGGCGGGAGGTTGCCGAAGCCCGCGTAGCCACCGACGCCGACGCCCACGTCCGGAATCAAAGTGACCAGCGTGTCCACCAGACCGCTCAGCCCACTGCGCAGGTTGCTGACTTCGCCGTCCATGGAGCCGGTGCGGTCGACCACGAAGAACACGTCCGCTTTGCGGAGCGTGGTGCCGAATCGAAGCGTGCGGATCTGCTCAGGGCCGCCGAACGGAAGCACCACGAAGAAGTCGTCCGGGTCGATGCCGTCCGAGGCGTCGCTCGCGTCGTGGCCCGTGGCCACCTCGGCTCCGTCTGGGAACCCGTCCCCGTCGGTGTCTTCGAGCAGCGGGTTGGTGAAGTACACCTCGGACTCTTCGCGGTCGCCGAGCCCGTCGTTGTCGCTGTCGTTGTCGAGGTAGTCCGGGTACGCGTCGCCATCGGTGTTGCGCGACTCGCATCCCATCTGGTCGCCACGCTCCTGCATGTCGCTCAGCCCGTCGCCGTCCGAGTCCGTGTCCATGTGGTTCGGGATCCCGTCGCCATCGAAGTCGCCCATGCCTTCGTAGTCGTCGTAGAGCCCATCGCCGTCGGTGTCCGTGGTGGTCGAGCACATCAAGGGCGTGACGACGTCCATGCCGGAGCCGCTGTCGCGACCGGGACGATCGTCGTCCCCACACCCAAGTGAAACCACACAAACCAAGAGCAGAAAGCGGCGCATGGCCCGAAGCTAACGGCAATTGCGCAATCTCCGTACGGCCACGGTGACGAACCTCACCGATCGACCCAACATCTCCTGCGCGGATAAGCCGCCCCCAGCGGCTTATCCCCTTGCCCCTGCCCTTGCCCTCGCCCTTGCCCTCGCCCGTGCCCTCGCCCGGCGGTTCCAGAACTCACCACATCTGCGGCAGATGCGTGCCCTTCAGGGTCCGCACGATGAGGCGGGAGAGCCGTTTCGAGCGATCGAACGTTTGCTCGCGGGTCAACCGCTTGCCGGGTCGGTTGAACCAAGGGTTGGTGGAGACGTAGAGGCCGCCCGCGGTCTCGTCGACGAACGCGTCGGCGTACATCGCTTGGATCCGGGTACGAACTTCACCATGGAACCAAGTGTCGCTGAGGAAGAAGTCCTGAAACGCACAAGGCTCCCCACCGCGCACGAGCTCGACCGGTTCTTGAAGGTCGTCCAGCAAGGTGATGGCACCGTAGACGGGCGCGTGGTGTTCGCAGAGTCGCAGGAATGCCTTGGTCAGTTTACGGCCCGTTGAAAACGCGTACTTCATCGCGGCCTCGTTCGGTCCGGTGAAGTGCTGGCCCGAGGTCCAGTACGTGAGCGTCTGTCCGCGGTACACAATCCGCTCGCCGTTCGAAACCCCTACGCAGCCGGGTGCGTTGAAATGGATCGACTGGTCGTGCTGCACCGCTTCCCCGGATCCGTGGGCCGCGCGCAACCCGTCCAACACCAGGGAGTCCCCCATGAAGAACGAAAGCGAGAGGATGGGCGGGTCGATGAACATGGATGCTCAGGTAACCACCGGGCCCCCGCTGTCCACGACCGGATTTGCGACGACAGGGGCGTTCCGCACATGCGCGGGCCGCGCCGGCTGGCCGAACTTCGAGGTCCTCGATCTCCTCCATGACGACCGACACCCCGCCGGTCGTGGTGACGATCTCGACCCCCAAGAATCCCCACGCCGAGTCTTCGAACTCACACGCTTCACGCACCGTCCCTGGCGACTGAAAGTGCGGACTCGGAACCAGTCGTTGGTGCCGCAGGTCGGGGTACCAGCCGAAGATGATCGGACACTGCCGTTCGATCTCGTGGACGGCCAACTCCCAATCGTGGTGTGCGAACTGGTGCGGCTGGCCGTCCGCGACGAAGATCACGGAGTCCGACATCAGCCACGAGCCCTGATCGGTCTCGACGCAAATCAGCAGGACCTCAGAGAGGTTCGTTCCGAGCAAGAACTCCAACATCGCACCCACCGTTCCGGTCCGGAACGAAGGCCGCCACGGTGCTCACTCGCAGACGGTTGCGCAATCGGTGACGGGGCGGAACTCGGCGTCGCAGTCGACTTCGCGGGCTTCGGACTCGTGGCAGGCCTGTTCTGCGGCGGCGTCGCCCATCGGATACATGCAACCGCGGAAGTCGCAGCTCTCGGTCGAACACATCACGGCGATGGGGCCGTCCTCTCCGAACTCCGCGTCTTCGAGCAAGCACTCACCACACAGCGTGCTGGCGGACTCGAGGCGGGCTTCGCAGGCCGCGATGCACCCGCCCACGCTGGACTCGGAACACTGGTCTTCGTACGCGGCACCGTCCGGATCGCAGAGCGCCGCGCAGCGCGGGTTGCTGCTTTCGCGTGCGTCGCCACAGGCAGCAGCGAAGGTCAGGGCCACCAACATCAACAGGGTCTTGGTCATGTCGTGTCTGTAACGGGACCGTGGGGCGCGGTCGACCAGCGGCCCTTGCAGGTGCTTCGAGGTCTGTCCTGAGCAAGCCCCAGCTGGCTCCTACCCGGGTTCGGGGGCCGCGTCGGGGGCTGGGGTCTTCGGCCGTGGCACGCCCGCGCCCAGCATCAGGTCTTTGTAGTGTAAGAAGAGGCTCTGCACGATGCTCAGGACGGGCACCGCCAAGAGCGCGCCCGCGATGCCGTAGATGGCTTCGCCGGCCAGGAGCGCGAACACCACCAGCACCGGGTGCACCTTCGCGGCGTCGCCCATGATCTTGGGGTTGAGGAGGTTGGCTTCGATCTGGTGCACGAGCACGATCCAGCCGAGCACCAGCAGTGCGGTCGGCGTGCCGTCTTGCAGGCCGATGATCACCGCCGGAATCGTGCTCAGGATCGCGCCGAAGATCGGGATGATGCTGAGCACCGTGGCGATGAGGGTCAGGACCGGCCAGTAGCGGAGATCGAAGAGGTAGAAGCCGATGCCGCTCAACACGCCGTTGACCACCGCGATGAGGAGCTGCCCTCGAATGACCCCGCTCATGCCGCGATCGATGCGCCGCGTGAGGCGATCGAAACTGCGCCGTCGCCGCGCGGGCCAGAGCGATCGAAAGAACGCGAGGATGCGATCGCTGGTGATGAGTAAGTACGCCGAGAGCATCAGCATGATGAAGAACGTGAACACGCCCTTCACCACGCGGCGCACGACGGTCTGCGCGGTGCGAAGCAACGTCGCGGCGGTCTGCTCGGTGTTCTCGGTCGCGATGCGCAGCGCGTCTCCGAGGGTGGCGCCGAGGTCTTGGGTCTGCTCGGCGCGCGGCACCACTTCGACGATGCGGTAGCCCTCCCCGCGCGGCTGCACTTCGATCCCTTGCTCGGGCAGATGCACCGCCCAACCACCGTCCGCCGTGGGCGAGATGTGGAGCGACGTCTCGGGCGCTTCCATCGCGCCCGTCACCGCGTCGGGTGCACCTGGCTCGGTCGGGGGCTCGGCCGTCCCGTCGCTGTACTCCCGCATCGCGCCTCGAAACTGGCGCTCCAGATCGGGGAGCCAATCGTCGCGCACCGCGGTGACGAGTTCGGGCAACTCTCCGCTCAGTTTCTGAATCTCCGCCGCCAGCCGGGGCGCACCAAACGCCACGAGCCCACCGAGTCCGCCCAGCAGTCCGAGGTAGAGCAACACGACGGCGATCCAGCGCGGCAGGGACTTGCCGCGGATCTCCCGCGCCTGCATCCAGCGCACGATCGGTGCGAACACGTACGCCAGAATGATGGCGAGAAAGAAGGGCAGCAGGACGTGGCGACTCGCGATGAGCACACCCACCACCACGGTGCCCCAGATGCCGAAGAACACCATCCGGCGACGGCGTCGCAGTGGGCTCTCACCGCCCGAGGCGAGCATGGAGAGTTTGGTGTCTGAGATGCTGCCTTCCGCCGAGTCCGTCGCGCTGGCGAACGAAGGAGCCGGAGACGGAGGCCTCGGCTCGGACGCAACCTCGGGGTCGTTGTCGGTGGGTGGCTCCACTCTGGGCGCGTCCGCCGGTTCGGGCGATTCGGTGGGCTCTTGGTCGGAGTCGTCGGGCATGCGGGTGCTCGGACCGGGTAGCACCGATCGCGCGGCGCGTCATCGGTGCTCTCACGCGTTTGTCCGTGCACACGGGCCCGCGGTAGGTTCGTGGACATGAGGTTCGGCTTCTCGCATGTACTGCTCGCGTTCGTCGCCGCCTGTGGGGCCTCCAGTCCGACCCCGACCCGCGAACCCACCAGCCAACCGAACGATGTGCAGGTGATCGCGCCCGAGACGCACCTCGCGCTCGGGCATGCGGAACGGAGCGCGGCCCCAGTCGCGGCCCTCGCATCCTTCGAGCGGGCCTGTCCAGAGATTGAAGAAGCGTGCGCGCTCGCGCTCGAGCTTCGGCTAAGTGCACCCGAGGTCGCCTGGAACCTCGATGCGACCGCGGCGCTCGTCGCCACGCCCGACCGAGCGGCGCTGGAGGCCCAGCGACTCGAGCAAGCCTGCCCGACCGCGCCCTGCCCCTCGGTCTGGGCGGAATTGATCACCGCTTCCAACGCAGAGGTCGCCACGCGTGCGGCCCGTGACGCAGGCCGCGCGTGCGTCGAAGACGCGGCGCACTGCGCGCCGCTCTGCGCGCTGCCCGACGTCTACCAGGACCGGCTGCGCGCGGAGTGCGAGGCGAACAACCAGGCGACGGCCTCCTGCGCGGTGCTCGGTCGCCTGCACGACGGCGGGTGCCCGACGACCTCTCACTCCTGCGCGCTTCGCTACTATGGTTTCCACTGCGCGAAGTACGGGTTCCGAACCGACCGACCGACCTCGCTCGGCTGCGTCGACTACGTGCGGCTCTGGCGCCAGCCACCCGAGGACGACGCGTGCGAACCGCTGCCTCCCTGGGCGGAGATCGCGGTCGCCCGAGATGCCCGCCGACTCGGAGAACTCTACGACTCCGCCACGGACGACGAACTGCCCGCCCTCGTCCGTCAAGGCATTCCAGGACTGCCCGCACTGCTGCCCGACGGCACCTTTGTGGTCGCGCCTGCCGACGACCATCAAGCATCGTTGCGGGCCGACTTCGTGCGGGGTCGACGCGTGCTGACCCGAACCCCGCCCCGCGACGATCTCGGAGCGCTCCGGGCCTACGCGGAAGGACTGACCAGCGCCCTCGCCGGCGCGGTCCCGCTGATGGAAGTCGCAGAGGGCAGGTCGACGAGCGGCTTGTCCCTGACCGACGGCGCGCTGCGCCTCGGTGAGGAGGTGGTGCACACCATGCGTTACGACAACCGGGCCACGTGCGGCATGGGCTACGGAGCCGCGTACCACCCAGAGACCGGCCGCGTCGTCCTCTGGTCCTACGCGGACGGCATGACGCTCGGAGACGGGCCTCCCTGCCCATCGATTCGCGCGACCTACGAAACCACGACCATCGATCCCGCCCGCCTTCCCCCAGCGACCCACTAGGCCGGAGTCGGCGTCGGCAGTCGGCGTCGGCTTCGCTGGCAAAGCACGGGCACGGGCACGGAACCGCGGCTTCGGCATCGGCTTCGGCCTCGGCTTCGGCGTCGGCTTCGGCTTCGGCATCGGCTTCGGCGTCGGCTTCGGCATCGGCTTCGGCGTCGGCTTCGGCTTCGGCATCGGCATCGGATTCGGCTTCGGATGACAACCGTGGGCACGGGCACGGGCACGGGAACCGATTCGGCAGCGGCGGTATCGGCCTCCCCAAAAGGAAGACGCCACGCGTGCAAAACACGCGCGGCGTCCACAACCATCGTTTGGCGCGCTACCGCGGGAGGTTCGGCTCCACGCGCCGCAACGCACACTGCCCGCTCTCGCACGCCGCCTCGGGCCCGAAACACCCGCGCATGGTGCAGCGCTGATCGTCCGGGCACTCCGCGTGGTAGCGGGTCTCGGCTTCACCGGCCGAGCTGGTGTTGACTGGGATCACCCGGCCGCCGTTGCAGTGATCGCAGCAGCCGATCTCCACCACCGCGCAGTCCGCGTCGGTCCCACAGCTCAGCCACGCCGGGTCGGGGGCTTCGAGATCGGCGTACGCCGATGTGGATGCCGGAGCCGAGGAGGCCGCGGCGCACTCCGCCGGATCGCCGAACGCGGCCCAGCCCTGGGGCGCCACACAGGGCGAGCTGTACTCGCAGCACGCGCCGGTGTCCGGATGCTGCGCGTAGACCATCACCGCCGCGCACATGTCCGCCGACTCGGCCGGCGGCGGACAGCCGGGATCGCCTGGCGCGGTACCAGGATCGCTGACCTCGTGACCGCCACCCGTGGGTTCGTCGTCGACGCGATCGGGGGCGGGGGGGCCAACGCATGCAAGCGCGGAGACAAGTAGGAGGGGGAGAAGGAATCGCATCGAGGGCCCTTGTGAAGGTCTGAGGTTGCGAGAGGAGACGCAGAGAACCCACCGCGATTCAAGCCCAGAGGTCTCTCGCGCGGGAGGCTCTGGGCCCATGACAAAGAGAAACGCCGCGCTCCCGGAGGAACGCGGCGTCTTCTACTTCAGAAAGTGTGAACCCGGAGGTCTACTCTTCTTCGCTGCCTGCATCGGCCGGAGCGTCGGACTCGCCATCGGCATCGCCGTCGGCCGCGGCAATCGCGCTCAGCTTGTCCTTGAGGAGGTCGCCAAGCGTTGCAGCCTGGCGTCCCATCGCGGCAGCCGGACCGGCCTTCTTGGCGCGGCGTTCGGCGACGAACTTCATCTTCTCGTCGAGTTCCTTGTTGTCGGCGCTCTTGAACGAGAGGCTGATGCGGCGCTCGTCTTCGTCGAGACGAATGACCTGCGCCTTGAGGATCTCTCCGACCTTGACCAGCTGGCTCGGGTCGACGCTCATGTCGTTGCCGATTTCGGCGCGCGGCACGGAGCCCTCGACGTCCTCTTCCAGCTCGACTGCGGCCTCGTACTCGTTGACGTGCGTGATGCGCACTTCGAGCACGGTGCCCTCGGGGTAACGCTCCGGGATGTAGGACCACGGGTCCTCCCAGAGCTGCTTGATGCCGAGGCTGACCTTCTGCTCTTCGTGGTTGATCGCGAGAATGATCGCCTCGACCTCGTCGCCCTTTTTGTAGACGTCGGCCGGGTTGTTGATCTTCTGCGTCCAGCTGAGGTCCGACTTGTGGACCATGCCGTCCACGCCGTCTTCGATCCCGATGAACACGCCGTAGTCCGTGATGGACCGGACGCGACCCTGGATGGTCTGACCCGCTTCGTACTTCTTGGTGAACAGGGTCCACGGATCCGGCTTGAGCTGCTTCAGACCGAGGCTGATGCGCTTGTGCTGGATGTCGATGTCGAGCACCACGGCTTCGACGTCTTCGCCGAGCTCGAGGATCTTCGACGGGTGCTTCGGCTTGGTCCACGTCATCTCGCTGACGTGAATGAGGCCTTCGACGCCCTCTTCGAGTTCGACGAACGCGCCGTAATCGGTGAGGGAGACGACCTTACCGCTGACCTTCGTGTCCGGCTTGAAGCGCTCGGCTGCGAAGTTCCACGGGTCCTCGCCCATCTGCTTGAGACCGAG
The DNA here is from genome assembly GCA_034670305.1 of Deltaproteobacteria bacterium. GTDB lineage: Bacteria > Myxococcota_A > Polyangia > Polyangiales > Houyiibacteriaceae > JAXMNT01. The sequence goes on along the minus strand of JAXMNT010000011.1, from coordinate 125,159 downwards.
CGACACGCGCTCCGTCTCCGGGTTGTACTTGAGCACCTTGACGGTGACTTCGTCGCCCACCGTGAACAGCTCCGACGGGTGGCTGACGCGACCCCAGGACATGTCCGTGATGTGCAGGAGGCCGTCGATGCCGCCGAGGTCCACGAACGCACCGTACTCGGTGATGTTCTTGATGGTGCCCGTGACGATCATGCCCTCTTCGAGCTTCTCGAGCGTCTTGGCCTTGAGGCGGTCGCGCTCCTTCTCGAGCAGGACGCGCCGACTGAGCACGATGTTGCCGCGCTTCTTGTTGAACTTGATGACCTTGAAATCGAAGGTCTGTCCAAGAAGCTTGTCCAGGTTGCGCACCGGTCGAAGGTCGACCTGCGATCCCGGAAGGAACGCTTTGACGCCACCGCGGATGGTGACCGAGAGGCCGCCCTTCACGCGCTGGGTGATGGTGCCGGCGATGAGCTCGTCGCGCTCGCACGCGGCGCTGATCTCGTCCCAGACCTTGAGCTTGTCGGCCTTCTCTTTCGAGAGGAGCACGAGTCCGTACTCGTTCTCTTTGGCCTCGACGAGCACGTCGACCTGGTCCCCGGGGGTGACCTTGACCGAACCGGTCTCGTCGATGAACTCGTGAATGGGAATGACGCCCTCGGACTTGTATCCGATGTCTACGACAACGGAGTCCTTGCCGACCTTGATGACGGAGCCGGCGACGATGTCGCCCTCGCGCAGTTGGTCGGTGCGGGTGGTGGAGGCCTCGAAGAGGGCCGCGAAGCTACCCGGTTCGTGAACCGGTTCAGAGGTTTCAGTAGTGGATTCAGTGGTCATTTTGGTGGCGGGTGGGCTCACGCGGTCGGAGTCGCGACGTGAGACAGCATCCCGGCTAGGGTCTACAAACCGGCCGCACTCCAAATTGGCGGACGGGTGCGACAACGGCGTCGCGGACGCGCGGGTTAGCAGTGCCCACCCATGCTGTCAATCGGGGGCGACCCACGTTTCGGTCGCCAGCGCCGAGGGATCGGGTCTCGGATGGCTCGATGGCCAGCCGATGTCACAGCGACCGGCCTGGGGACCCGTTCAGCGGCCCAGATGTTCGGCCACGGCCGCCACGATGGTGGCCACGACTTCGTCGCGCTGCAGCTCGGTGCTGTCGAGTTCCGTGGCGTCCGACGCGGGCTTCAGCGGCGCTACTTCGCGTGCCGAGTCCCGGTCGTCTCGGACCCGGATGCTCGCCAGGACCTCGTCGAAGTTCGCGACCACACCACGGCCTTCGAGGTCCTGGACCCGCCGGCGGGCACGTTCCTCCGGGCTCGCGGTCAGGAAGAACTTCACCTCGGCGTCCGGGAAGACGACGGTCCCGATGTCGCGGCCTTCGAGCACCACCCCACCCTCGGCCCCGAGCCGGCGCTGGATGCCGAGCAATGCGTTGCGCACCGCGGGGTGGGCGGACACCTGGCTCGCGCCCTCGGAGACGTCGGGGCTCCGGATGTCGTCTGCGCGGTTCACGCCGTCGATGTGGAGGAGCGGGCCGTCGTCCGAGACCTCGAAATGCAGCTCGAGGGCATCGGCGAGTGTGCCGAGGGCCGGGCCGTCGGTCCAGGCGATCCCCCGCTCGCGCGCGGCCAGCGCCAGCCCGCGGTAGAGCGCGCCGGTGTCCACCAGCACGTAGCCGAGGGCTTTGGCGACTTCGCGTGCAACGGAACTCTTGCCCGCGCCGGCCGGGCCGTCGATGGCGACGATGGGATGCAGACGGCTCATGTCCGGTGCTCTACATCCGCACCGAGTTTGCGCAACGTGTCGGCAAAGGTCGGGAAGCTGGTGGCCACGCAATCGACGTCTTCCACCACGGTCTCGCCGTCGGCGATCAGACCGAGCAGCGCCGCACTCATCGCGATGCGGTGGTCGCCGCGGCTCTCCACGGTGGCCGCGCGAAGAGCGCTTCCACCGTGGATGCGGATGCCGTCCTCGAGTTCTTCGTTGGCGCAGCCAAACGCGGTCAGTACGGATGCCATCGCGGCGATGCGGTCCGACTCCTTGACCCGCAGTTCCTGCGCGTCGCGGATCTCCGTCGTGCCCGAGGACGCCGCGGCGACCGCACACAGGGCGGGCACTTCGTCGATCATGCGGACCAGGAGTTCTCCGCCGAACGCCACGCCGCGGGGCTGGGTGTGGGCGACGTGGAGGTCGGCGCGCGGCTCCCCACCGGCGCCTTCTTCGATGGGCGCCGCTTGGGCGCCGGCGCCCATCAAACGCACCACGTCGAGAATCCCCGTGCGGGTCGGGTTCGTGCCGACGCCGCGCACCACGACCTCGCTGCCCGGAACCATCAGTGCGCCCGCGAGCAGAAACGCCGCGCTCGAGAGATCACCGGGGACCTCCCAGTCGAAGGGATCCCAGCCGCCCTTCCATTCCGGGTCGTCTGGATCGAAGGCCACCATCGGGCCCACGGTCTGGAGCGGCACGCCGAGCGCGACCAGCATGCGTTCGGTGTGGTCCCGACTCACCACTGGTTCTTTGAGGATGGTCGGTCCGCCCGCGTAGAGGCCACTGAGCAGGAGACAACTCTTCACCTGCGCGCTCGCCACCGGCATGTCGTACTCGAGCCCGAGCAACGCTTCGCCTTCGACGAGCGGGGCCACGCTCAACGGCGGGTAACAGTCGTCTTCGGTTCGGGCCGCGCGCCCTTCGGGGCTGCTGCCCTGCACATGGGCACCGCGGGCGCGCAGCGGCGCGACGACGCGACCCATCGGCCGACGCGTCAGCGATGCATCGCCGGTCAACCGGGTGCCGAAGCGTTGCCCCGACATCAGGCCGATGAGCAGCCGCATGGTGGTGCCGGAGTTGCCGCAGTCGATGGCCCCACTCGGGAGCCGCAGCCCTCGAAGCCCCACCCCGTCGATGGTCGCGGTCAGTCCGATGGGCGTCTCCACCAGTTCGATCGACACGCCCATCGCGCGCATCGCCTCCACCGTCGACCGGTTGTCCTCGCCCGCCGCGAGCCCACGCAAGACGCAGCGACCGCGCGCGAGCGATCCGAAGAGCACGCCGCGGTGGCCGATGGACTTGTCGCCGGGCACCCGCGCGTCTCCGCGAAGGGGTCCGGAAGGTCGAACGATGAATGAACTCATGGTTGGGGCGAGGCCGCGCTTTCGATCAGTTGCGGGCCATGGAGATGAAGCCGCCAAGCGTCTCGAGCAGCGGGCGAAGCTCTGCGTCAGGCATCTGGAAAGCCACCCCGACGTCCGACGCATCCTGCTGGATCGCGATGGACTCGATCGCGCTGGAGACGCGCGGCATCATGCGGATGGGCATCGAGTTCGCGGCTTCGTTGCGCAGCTCCGACAGCCGACCGACCAAGACGCTGGCTGGCTCTGGGGAGTCGAAGAGTGCGATCGAGTCGAGCTGCACGCCCGAGGTCGCGTCGACGGAGACGGCGGCGCTGCGCGCGGACTCCGCTTGCCTCTCGAGCGGAGAGTCCCGGCGCAAGAGTCGTTTGCCCTCTTCGGTGCCGAGTACGACGCAGGTCGCCATCGGCTGTGCGATCGACAGACGCGTGCGCGCCTCGAGGAAGGACGCGTCCGAGAACGCAGCCGGTGCCGCAGGGTTCGCGAGGGGCGCTTCGAGCGCGCTCCGCGGTCCGAGGACCCAGATCGAGGGACTGACTTCGATGAGCGCGCCCGAGCTGGCGCTCGTTTCGTCACCCATCGAGAAGCCGCGGTAGTTTCCGATCTGCGTCGGCGTGAGCCGGGCCGCGCGTTCGGGCGGTACCGCGCTCCGGAGCCAGCCCTCGACTTCGCCGGGTTCGAAGCGCCCTTCGACGACCACCGAGCCGAGGTCGTAGCTTCCCGAGTTGCGGGGCACGAACGACGCGTAGACTCGGTCGACATCTTGAATCGCCTGGTTGAGCGCCTCGATGAGGCGCGGCGCTTCGTCCCGGGCTTCGTCTTCGATCAAGCCGACGATCCAGGGCCATACGATGGGGTAGTACGGCGAGTTCCGAGCGCGGGCGACGTCCACTTCGATGAGGGCGAAGCTGTCGGGGTGAAGCACCTCGATCGGCGTCGGCGCCGCGGCGACCTCGACGTGCTGCACCTCCACCGGCGTCGTCTCGCCTTCGACCTGGGTGCCGCCGCCGCATCCGAGAACGCCCGCGAGGAGCATCCACGACGCCGCGTGTACCCGCGCGCGCATACCCGTCCATTCGTTCGTCAAGTCAGCCACCGCAAACCTCCGTGGCCACTTCCAGCAGCCGGTCGTTCCATGTTTCGAGCCCGATGGTGATCCTCACGAATCCCTCCAGCGGCGGCGGCATCGGCCGCACGATCACACCCTTGCTCAGCAGCGCGTCGTATACCTGAGCGCCCGTGAACCCACGCGGTCGCACGTCGACCAGCAAGAAGTTCGCTTGGGACGGCGCCACCGTGAGGCCGAGCGCCTCGAGTCGCTCGCCCACCCGCGCCCGTTCGACGCGGTTGAGCGCGACGTACTTCGCGACATGTTCCGGGTCGCCAAGGGCGGCGAGCGCGGCCCGCTGCGCCAGCGCGTTCACATTGAACGGCGCGCGCATCCGGTTGAGGTAGTCGATGAGCTCGGGTGCACCGACGACGTAGCCGACCCGCAGCGCCGCCAGCCCGTAGGCCTTGCTGAAGGTGCGGAGCACCAACAAGCGCTCCCGCTCGGCGCGAAACTCGAACGCGCTCGCGAAGTCGTCCGCATCGGCGAACTCGACGTACGCTTCGTCCAGCACGAGCACGACGCGCGGCGGCAGTTCGTGCACCAGTCGCGCGAGGTCGGCCCGCGTCATGTGCGCGCCGGTGGGGTTGTTCGGGTTGGCGACGAACACGATCTTCGTCTTCGGCGTGACCGCGGAGAGCAGCGCGTCGACGTCCCACGCGAGGTCGTCCTTCAGCGGTGCTTCGGTGTACGCGAGGTTCGAAGCCACCGAGCCGAGCCAGTAACAAACGAAGCTCGGTTTTCCGAAGACCAGGTGGTCGTCGCCATAGGCGAACGTGCGGCAAACCAGATCGATGAGCTCGTTGCTTCCGTTGCCGAGGACGACCTGGTTCATGGCGACGTCGTGGTGCGCGGCCAGTGCTTGGCGAAGCTCGAAACCCGAGCCGTCCGGGTAGATCTCCGGGCGCAGACCGGCTTCGCCGAGCAACGCAGCCACGTGGGGCGAGGGCCCGAGCGGGTTCTCGTTGGACGCAAGTTTGATCGCATTGCGGATGCCGAGCTCGCGCTCGAGTTCCGCGACGGGTTTGCCGGGTTTGTAGGGAACCATCCGGGCGACATGGGGCGCCACGAGCGGGTCGGGGTGGCCACCGGTGGCTTGACGAGACTCGGGTTCGGCCATGGCGAGGGAGGATGGTGGCGGAGCCCGGCAGACGCAAGCGCGGCCCCAGGGAATCGGGCCTGGGCGTCGTCCGGGAGCACTCAGAGTGGGTAACTGCCCAGCACTTTGACGAACCGGCTGATGCTGCGCAGCTCTTCGAGCGCCGTCAGGATCGGCCGGTCGGTCACGTGCCCTTCCATCTCCACGAAGAAGAGGTATCGCCACTGTTCGGTCGGACGGGATTCCACGTTGGTCAGGTTCACGTCGCGGGACGCGAAGGGTTTGAGGCTCTCGTAGAGCGCACCGGGCGCGTCGTGCACGGCCATCGTGATCACCGTCCGATCCTTGCCGCTCCGGCTGGGCAGTTCGGTGCTCACCACGGCGTAGCGGGTGCTCGTTCGAGGACTGATCGCCTCGACGGCGACCCGAAGCGAGAAGAGCTCCTCCAGCATGCGGGTGCCGACCACCCCCGCGCCGTGGTCGGATCGGGCGAGGTCTGCGGCGAGTTCTCCACTGGGCACGTCCATCAGGGTGGCCCGCGGCAACTCGCGCGCGAGGAACAACTGCGAGGCCGCCAGCGCGGCACGGGTGCCATACACCTTTTCGATGTCGGTCGAGTTCCCCGTCGTGCTGAGCAGGTGGTACGAGTGTTCGACCTCGACCTCGGCGCAGATGCACGCCTCGCTCTGGGAGAGCCCGGTCAACGTCGCAGTGACCGCCCCGTCGGAGCTGGTCTCGAGCGGAAGCAGACCGAACTGCAGGCGACCCCGCGCCACGCGCTCGAGGACCTCTGCGGTGGTGGCGAGCGCAACGAAGTGTGCGGCGTGCCCAAAATGCTGACGCGCGGCCAAGTGGGCGAAGCTGCCCGGCGTTCCGAAGTAGCCCACCTCGGTGGGCGTGGTGAGGCTGTCGCACGCCGAGATCACTTCGCGGACGATCGGTCCGAGTCCGGACACGGGGAAGTCGGACATGCGCCCGGTGAGCCGCGTCACGACGTCGTCCGCACGTGGCATGCGAAAGAACGCCTCCGGCGAGTCGGTCTGAATGCGGTGCAGCTCACGGCATGCGCGCGCGCGCTTGTCGAGTGCTTCGGCCAATGCCACGTCGGCGGCTTCGATCTCTTCGATCCATCGGTCGGGCGGGTCGTCGCTCATCTCAGCCGAGGTTACTCTTTCTGGGCCAGGAGATCCCGTAGACGTGAGAGCGCGACCAACGCTTGCACCGGGGTCATGCGCTCGACGTCGAGTTCCGCGAGGGTCGCCTCCACTTTCGAGGGGGTGGGCGCAGGCGCGGCGGGCTCGACGTCGGCGGGCGACGCGAACAGATCCAGCTGCGCACGCCCCTGCGTGTCGACGGGGCGCAGGCGCGAGGGTTCGCCGGACGGCAGCGCGGTGCCGGACTCGAGGTCTTTGAGGATCGCTTTGGCGCGCGCGATGACGATCGGCGGAACCCCGGCGAGCCGAGCGACCGCGACGCCGTAGCTGCGGCTGCTCCCACCCGGCACGAGTTTGTGGAGGAAGACCACGTCGTCTTCGTACTCCGTGGCGGCCACGTTCATGTTGAACGCGCCTTCGTGGGTCACCGCGAGCTCGCACAGTTCGTGGTAGTGGGTCGCGAACATCGCTCGGCAGCGCACGTGGTCGTGGAGGTGCTCGGCGATCGCCCAGGCGATGGCCAGTCCGTCGTAGGTGCTGGTGCCGCGCCCGATCTCGTCGAGCACCACCAGCGAACGTGCGGTGGCGTGGCGCAGGATCGTGGCCGCTTCGCTCATCTCCACCATGAACGTGCTGCGCCCTTCCCCGAGCGCGTCGCTCGCGCCGACGCGGGTGTAGACACGATCCACACAGCCGATGTGCGCGGCGGACGCGGGCACGAATCCGCCGGCTTGGGCGAGGATCACCGCGAGCGCCGCCTGCCGCATCGCGGTCGACTTGCCCGACATGTTGGGGCCCGTGAGGATCATCAGCCGGTTGCCCTGTGTTGTCTGAGGGGATGGGGCATCCCCTCCGGCCTTCGGCCTGCTCCCGACCTCGGCATCGAGCACCACGTCGTTCGGCACGAACGAACCGTCGGCGGCGAGACGTTCCACGATCGGATGCCGCGCGTCCTTCAACTCGAGCCGCCGGGAGTCGTCGACCGTCGGACGGCAGTAATCGTACCGGTGCGCTTGGTCCGCGAACGACGCGTGTACGTCGAGCGCGGCGATCTGCGAAGCGAGCCGCCGCAACCGGTACGCTTCTTTCGCGACCCGGACGCGGAGGTCCTCGAACATCTGCTGCTCGAGCGCTTTGGCCCGCTCGTCCGCGCCGAGGATCTTCTCCTGCAGGTCCGAGAGTTCTTCGGTGACGTAGCGTTCGCCGTTCGCGATCGTCTGCTTGCGAACGTAGTCGTCCGGCACCGACGCGAGGTTCGCGCGCGTGACCTCGATGTAGTAGCCGAACACCTTCGTGTACTTGACCTTCAACGAGGCGATGCCGGTGCGTTTGCGCTCGCGTGCCTCGAGTTCGAGGATGACGTCCTTGGCTTCGGCCGAGAGCGTGCGCAGGTCGTCCAGGTCGGGATCCACCTTCTCGCGGATGATGCCGCCGCCGCTCACGACCACCGGCAAGCCCTCTTCCAGAAGCGCGGTCTCCAGCAGGTCGCGCACGTCGGCGCACACGTCGCTCGGCACCAGCCTCTGAAGCGCGTCGTCGGTCGTGCGGTCCGCGCCGGACGCGAGCAGCGCCGCGACGCCCGCGGCACCACGAAGTGCGTGGCGAATGAGGCCGAGATCCCTCGGGGTGGCCAGACCGTGGGAGGCGCGGGTGGTCAGTCGCTCGAGATCCCCAAGGCCCTTGAGCGCGTCCCGCAGCGACTCCCGCAAGGTCGCGTCTCGCACGAACGCCTCCACCGCGTCGTGGCGCCTCCGAATGCCGGCGAGGTCGATCAGCGGCGCCAGAATCCGGCGCCGGAGAAGACGCGCGCCGAGCGCGGTGCGGGTGGAATCGACCAACGAGAGCAGCGAGCCTTTGCGCTCTCCAGCCAACGTCCGCACCAGCTCGAGGTTCCGGACCGCCGACTCGTCGAGCACCAGCTGGTCGTGCGGATCGTAGGGATCGATCTGCCGGACATCGAGCGGGGTCTTGGGCTGGGTTGAACGCGCATAGGAGAGCGCCGCTTCGATCGCCAAGAGCGCGGCGGGCGAGAACTTCTCGCGTCCGGCGGCCGCTTCTTCCGCGCCGACCGCCGCGACCAGCGCGGACTCTTCGGCATCGGGCGCGGTCCACGATTGGGTGGGCACATCGCGCAGCAGCCCGCGCACCCCCGCGGCGAACCCGTCGTCGAACCCGAGCGCCTTGATGCCTTCCGCTGGCAAGAGCAGCTCGCGCGGTTCCAGACGAACGAGTTCCGCCAGAAGCGCGCTCGGGTCTTCGAAGCTCGCCGCCCGAAGCCGCCCAGCGCTCATCTCGAGCGCTGCCAAACCGACCTGTTTCCCCTCGCGCGCCAACGCGACCAGGTGGTGATCGGTCCGGTCGTCGAGGGCTTCTTCTTCCAGGCAGAGTCCCGGGGTGATCACGCGGACCACTTCGCGCGGGACGATGCCCTTCACAGTCTTCGGGTCCGCCATCTGCTCGCAGATGGCCACCGTCACGCCGAGCCCAAGCAACTTGATGAGGTAGCCGGCGGCCGCATGGTGGGGCACGCCGGCCATCGGAATGTCCTCTCCCTCGGGACCGGTGCCGCGGGAGGTGAGCGCGATCTGGAGCAGCTCCGACGCGCGCACCGCGTCGTCGTAGAACATCTCGTAGAAGTCGCCCATTCGGAAGAAGAGGAGCGCGTTCGGATACTGTTCCTTCGCGCGGAGGAACTGCAGCATGACTGGGGTGTGCCCCTTGTCCTTGCCGCTCTTCTTCCGACCCTTTTTCTTCGAGGGCTTCGCCGGCGCGGACGACTGGCCCTTGGGCGTGGCCGCATCCGCGGGCGTCTTGGAGCCGGTCGCCATCGCGACGGAGCCTACTCGAAGGTGAGGTTCGCCGTCAGAGGATCGAGGCCGTACTGGACGAAGCCATCCGAGTTGCTGTCCACGACGTACATGTGGTCGTCGACGTCGTTGAACACCAAGCGCTCGAGGATGACGGGCCGCCGTCCCGATCCGCGCAGGCCGGGGTCGGCCACGAGCACAGGCGGCACGCCGCCCACCACGAAGGTCAGGGCCGCGTCCACGCCGGTCATCACACTGAACTCCGGGTGGGAGATCTGAAATGCGACGTAAGGGTTCTGGTAGAAGCGGTTGTTGAACGCGCGGCTGTTGCGGAAGCTGCTCGAATCCGTTGGGTCGATGGGCTGCCCGACGCGGTCGACGAGGCACCGTCCTTCGTCCCCTGCGACGACCCGGTGGCTGAAGCCGCTGACCGAGCCCTGCACCGTGAACGCACCGCGGGTGCGCACTTCGATGCCGAAGAGCGACGGGTAGCAGCGCGAGAGCTCCGCAAGGCCTGGGCTCGAAGGATCCAGCACGAGCCGGTCTTGGAATGCGTCCACGATCGGGATCTGGATCTCGCGCGCCCGCTCTTCGAGGATCTCGTCGTAGAAGTAATCGGCGCACTCGCTCGCGCGGCTGGACGGCGGGTCGCTCGTCACGACGAGCTGGTCTCCGAGATACTCCCGTTCGGGATCCTCGGCGTCGAGCATGCTGCGCAGCACGTTGGCGGTGCCGAGCACCCCGCGCCGACAGAAGCTTCCGCCTTCGACGATCGCCACATCCGCTTCGATGCGCGCCCGTCCGCTGGTCGCGCCGGGAATCGCGCCTTCGTAGGTCGTCGTCCAGGTCTCGGAGCGGGCGGCCCAGACTTCGCTGGTGGCGCAGATCACCGGGTCGCCGGTCTCAGGGAAGACCTGTGCGTTGAACGTGGGACACTCGATGGACGTGAGCCGCGGTCCGCCGTCGGTGCTGCCGTCGTTCTCGAGCCGTCCGGGCGCGCCTTCGAAGCTGAAGGTCGGCGTGCCCACGACCCCGAGGCCGGTGCTGATGAAGGTGGCCCGTCGCGCGACGTGGCGACGGATCCAGACCTGTACGTCCGAGTCGTTCGGAGGGGTGGTGCAGCCGCTGCCGCCTCGGCAGTTGGCATTGAGGTCGTGGACGTCGACCATCTGGATGAGCCCGTTGTTCAGCCCGACCGCGAGGAAGACCCCCCGCAGATGTCCGGAGGTGAGCGTGCTGGGCTCCTGGCCGGCGCCGATGACCTCGCCGCTGATCTCGCAGGCCTCGCCCTCCGGGAAGTCCGGTGTGACGACCGCGATCGTGCGGGCATCGGTGAGGAGGCGGATGCGATCGCTTGGACCGTCGCCGACGTGCACAGGCAGAACCGCACCGAACGTGGGTGAACCCTCGAGGAAATCGATCGCGAGCACGGTTTGGTCGGTGGCGTCGATCGCGTAGAGGAACCGTTCTGTGGCCGTCTCGTCGAATGCGGAGGTCGCCGGCACCTCGGGGGTGACCGCGATGTCGCTCAGCGGCACGCCCGTCGCGATCGGCGGCAGCGGTTCGAGCGTGTCGCCGATCCGGAAGCGGTGGAGCACGGGTCGCGATGCATCGGCGACCAGCAGTTGGTCGCCCGTGACCAGCAACCGAACCGGCCGGGTGGTGTCGCTCAGCTCGATCGAGAGGTCGCGCACGCCGGACGCTGCGCGGGTGTTCGCGGAGGTCCCGACCACGCCCGCCGACAAGCAGACGCGTTGGTAGGCGCTCCCTTCTTCAGGGGCGGCGACGGGCACACCGAGGGCGGGATCGAGCGCGATCATCTCGAACGTCTCGGACAGAGTCAGATCCGCTTCGACGGGAATGCGCGCGATCATGCCGGCCCGAGGGAGCGCGGCGAAGATGCTCCCGCCGTCCGGCGCCATCGCCAGGTCGATCGGACCGAACCCGAGCGGGACCGTGCCTTCGCGCTCGAACGGAATCGCGGGCGCCGCGATGTCCGGACGGAAGCGGGACGTGGCGTAGTACTCCACGCGACGGGACCCGAACGAGGCGACATAGGTGACCCCCGGCTCGGTCGGCGAGACGAGGATGTCGGTCGGGAACTCACCGACGCGTACGAAGGTGAACCCGGGCACGCGCGGGTCCGCGTCGAGCACCTGCTGGGTGCGCAGGTCCACCGCGCCGACCTCGCCACTCGCCGTCTGGGTGACGAGCGCGGTCATCGCGTAGCGGTCTTCGGTGGTGCCGGTCAGGCCGCGGCAGGTCTCGAGCGAGACGAGGGCGCGATCCTGGGTGTCGTAACACACGAACCCGACGTCCCCGGGGCGTTCGAAGGTCGGGGGCTGCACGATGGTCGGGTCGTTGCCGCACGCGGTGGCGGCGAGGAACCAACCGGCGAGCACCCACGAAACACGTCGCGCGCGCTGACGCACGCGGAAGGGCTGCGACATCAACGAAGCTCCTGCACCGAGACCGGCCGACCGAGCACACCGATCTGCCGCGGCGAGCACGACTCGACGGTCGTGGCGGGATCGGAGAGACAGTCGAGCGTGGGCTCGAGGTCGAGCACCCGAACCACCGACTGGCGGAAGTCGAGCACGTAGATGCGGCGGCGGCCGGGCGTCACCGAGTCGATGGCGATCTCAAACGGACCGCCGATGCCGCGGGCGATGCCGATGAGGCGCTGCAGATCCACATCGATGACGTAGAGGTCCCCCGCGTCGAAACAGGAGACGAACGCCAGGGTCCGCCCTTCGGCCTCGAAGTGGGAGACCTCGAAGCGCGAGGGTCCGAGACCGAGTTCCACGATACCGGTCAGACTCAGCTCGCCGACGCTGTCGTCGATGTCCACCGTCAGCATGGCGCGGGGGAGGCGCGAGAGGATGTACGCCCGGCGCACATCGGGCCGGGGATCGAAGCGCACCGCCCGGGTGTCGCCAACGCCGCTGCGGCCGGTGTCGATGCCGCGCACGACCAGGTCCCCCGCGTTGAAGAGGAACGAACGATCGGGTTCGTCGACGGCCCCGTCGAACGCGACCCCGACGCGTCCCACCAGGGGAACGAAGGCGCTCGGGGCCCAGGCCATCTTGGTGACTGGGTCCACCGTGAGGCCGACGAGCTCACGCGGCAGGCCGGCGATGGTGTGAATCAGACGGGGCGCGACGTCGAAGCCGGCCTCCTCGTCGAAGAACAAGCTGGCCCGGCCATCGCGGTGCGCGAGCATGACGTAGTTGGCTTCGGGCAAGACCGCACCGCCGCCGGTGACGACATCGGACAGCGGGCCCACGTGGATGCCAACGGGATCCGAAGGCAGCTCGATGGAGCGCACCGTGGCCGTCTCGTCGTTCCCCTGACGGAACGCATCGGTGCAAGCGTACGGGGCCCCTGGTGCGGCGAACCCTTCCCCGCAGGAGAGCCGGCCGCTGGTGTCGACATCGACGAACGTGAGGTTCGCGTCCGAACGCACCGGCAGGTACACCCGGTGTCCGCCACCCGCGCGGGTCCCGACCCCCATGCCGCTCGCGTAGGAGCCGATGTAGACCTCGCTGAGCAGCAATCCGGAGATGGGCTCGATGTCGAGCGAGGCCAGATCGTCGCGGGCGTCCTCGACCGGAATGACGCCGCAGCGGTCGGCCACGTCTTCGGAGCAGGCCTGTGCGTCCAGGCTGTCGTTCAGCACGGACAGGGAGTAGGCCTGGAGCGACGACGAGTTGAACGCCAGGTCGAAGTTGGAGTTCGCGATGAACAGGACCTGCTGGTCGGGGGAGATCCCGATGGCGATGGGAAAGTTGAGCCGCGCCGGAGGGGGCGGCTCGCCCGACTGGTCGCAGCCGATTCCCAGGAAAAGCAGGAAGATTGCCGTCGCGCGGCGAAGGATATGGTGGGGGCGGGGGCCCATGGCGGCGGAACGTAGTCTCATCGGTTGACCCGGGCAACGCGCCAAGAGCGGCGTCAAACGCCCTCGACCGTGGAAGCGTCGGCGGCGCTTTGCGCGCAGCCCTCCGACCGCAAACGCGCATCCAGCCGGTTCGATTCAGAAAAGACGTGCATCTTCAAACCGTTTCGGTAGGAAGAAGATCGTGACGGACGTCTCTTCCTTGCCCCCGGAGCCCTCGAAAGCCCCTGCGGACGCCCCATCGGCGACCCCTTCGGAGCCCCCGGTCGTCGCTGGGCCGACCGACGTCGAGCGGGTGCAGCAGCTGGCGGACGCCAAGCGGAACATCCGTGCGCAGGTCCACCGACGCATCGTCGGGCAAGACGAAGTGCTGGAACTGCTCTTGGTGGCGTTGTTCGCCCGTGGGCACGGCCTCTTCGTCGGCGTCCCGGGCCTCGCGAAGACGTTGTTGATCCAGTCGCTGGCCGATGTGCTCACCCTCGGTTTCCGGCGGATCCAGTTCACCCCAGACCTGATGCCGAGCGACATCACCGGCACCGACGTGCTCGAAGAGAGCCCGGAGACCGGCAAACGGCGGTTTCGTTTCATGAAGGGCCCCGTGTTCGCCAACATTCTCTTGGCGGATGAGATCAACCGGACCCCGCCGAAGACCCAGGCCGCCCTGCTCCAGGCGATGGCAGAGGGCCAAGTCACCGCCGGTGGTCGAACCCACACGCTCGACGCCCCCTTCCTGGTCTTCGCCACCCAGAACCCGATCGAACAGGAAGGCACGTACCCGCTCCCCGAAGCGCAGCTCGACCGGTTCCTCTTCCAGGTGGATGTCGGCTACCCGAGCGCGGAAGAAGAGATCGAGATCGTGCGGCGCACCACCTCCCCCCAACTCGCGGCGCCGGAACCGGTGCTCGATCGGGAGGAGATCCTCGCACTTCAGGCGCTCGTGCCGCGCGTGCCGGTCGCCGACCACGTGCTCGCCCACGCGGTGGCGATCGTGCGCTCGACCCGGCCCGACTCGGGACAGGACAAGGGCGTGGAGCCGGTGGAGCGGTTCCTCGCGTTCGGCGCCGGACCCCGTGCGAGCCAGGCGCTCATTCTCGGGGCCAAAGCACGCGCGGTGCTCGACGGCCGCTTCGCGGCTGAGATCGAGGACGTGCGCGCACTCGCCCGGCCCGTCCTCCGACATCGTTTGGTACCGAGCTTTCGCGCCGAAGCCGAAGGCGTGACGCCGGCCGACATCGTCGACGCGGTCCTCGACGCCACCAAGCCGTGAGCCCGCCCCGACGAGCGGCGGCGCGCGAAGTCGACTCCGCACCGGAGGTGCTGGATCCGGGCGTCGCGGCCCGCGCACGCGCACTCTCCTTTCGGGCCACACGCGCGGTCGAAGGATTGCTCAGCGGCCAACACCGCAGCCCGCACCGCGGCGCGAGCGTTGTGTTCGTCGAACACCGCGAGTACCGCCCCGGCGACGAACCACGGTTGATCGATTGGCGCGCGTTCGCCCGCACCGACCGGCACATGATCAAGCGGTTCGAGCAGGAGACCCAGCTCCGAGCACTGCTGTTGCGCGACGAGAGTGGGTCGATGGCGTTCGGAGGCTGTGTGCCCCCCAAGCACGAGACCGACGAGGGTCGACGCAAGGACGACCACGCCGCCGAGCTCCTGGCTGCGTTCGCGCTGCTGCTGATCCATCAGGGAGACGCGGTTGGCGTGGCCGGCTTCGGCGATGGGCTCGAGGGCGACATCGTCCGACCGCGCTCGCGGGCAGCGCATCTCGACCTCGTCTTCCGACGCCTGGCGGTGCGGGCCGACGCCAACCGTGGCCGGGCCTCGACGGGGCTGCATCGGTCGCTGGTGGAGGCCCTGGAACCGGCCGGACGCCGAGGGCTCGTGGTGATCGCAAGCGACCTGCTCGACCTCTCCCCAGATGCGCTCGCGCCGATCGCGCAGCTGCATGCCCGAGGGCACATGGTGATCGTGTTGCACGTGCTGCACTCGGACGAACTCGAATTGCCCGACGTCGGTGCCGCGCGCTTCGAGGGGCTCGAAGACGAAGCGCGGGTCGAAGCGGACACCCACACCGCCCGCGCGCAGTATGCAGAGGAAATCGAGCGCTTCCTGGAGGATGCCCGGTTGCGGTGCACCGCTGCGGGGGCCCGCTACGAGTTGGCCCCCACCCATGTCCCGGTGGAGCGGGTGCTCGCGCGGCTTCTTCGCCGCAGCCGTGCTGGGTGGAGCCGCTGATGGGCCTCGCGCTCCCGGTGGCCTTGTTGGGGCTCTTCGCGCTCGGACTTCCGATCGCCATCCACCTGCTTCGGCGCAAGGACCTGCCGAAGTTGACGCTGCCCACCGTGGTGCTGCTCGGGCGCGCGACCGCGACGAGCCGGCGCCGCCTGCAACTTCGCGACGTGTGGCTGCTCGCGCTGCGCCTGCTCCTGCTCGCGCTGGTGGTGTTCGCGATCGCGTCTCCGTTCGTCACCACCCGCGCGGCATTCGACGACGGGCACCGGTCGAGCGTCGCCATCGTGCTCGACGACTCGATGTCCATGTGGACCCAGGACGGCGAAAACGGCACTCGGATCGAAGACGCGGTCGCACTCGCGGTGCGCACCATCGAAGCCCTGCCCACCGGCTCGGAGGTCTCCCTCGTCTTCGCCGGACATCCGGCCCGGCTCGTGGCCGAACGAAGCGACGCAACCGAGCCCGCCTTGCGGGTGCTCCGAACCCTGCCGGAGACTTCGGCGCGCGGTTCGGACCTTCCCGGCGCCGTCGACCTGGCGCGGCGCAGCCTCTCCGCCGCGCGGCACGACCGGCGGCTCCTCGTGCTCTCGGACTTCGCGGTGCACGCGAACCCTCGGAGCATCGCGTGGCCGGAACGCGGGGTGCAGGTCGCGATCGAACGGCTTGGCGCCGAAGACACCCCGAACCGCGCGGTGCTCGAAGCCGAAGGGGCACCCGACCCGACCACGCCGGGCCAAGTGTCGGTCCGGCTGCTGCTGCGCACCCCACATCACGAGGACGACGGCGTCGCGAACGCGATCGTGATCGAAGACGAGTCCGGCGAGGTGCTGGCGGAGGGCACCGCCCAGGCCACCGGTCCGACCACCGCGCTGACGCTGCATGTGCCTGCGCAAGCGACCCCGGTCGCCTTCGCACGCTGGAAAGAGACCAGCGGGGACGAACTTCTGCCCGCCGACGACCGCCGGCCGCTCATGCTGCAACCTCCGGCCGCGATCCGCGCGCTGCTGGTGGATGGAGATCCCCATCCCACCCCGACCCGCGACGAGGTCGGCTGGTTCGCGCGCGCACTCGAGAGCCCGGCGGCCGGCCGGGTCGGCCGCGTGCGCCACCGCATCATCGACGCCGACCGCTTCGGCGCGGACGACTTGGGCGAAGTCGACGTCGTGGTGCTCGCGAACGCGATCCCGACCGCGCGCGCGAGCGCGGCGCTGCGGCGTTTCGTCGAGGCGGGCGGTGGCCTGCTCATCGCCATGGGCCAGAAGATGGACGGTCCCACGCTCACGCGGCGGCTCGGACGGGCGGCGATCGCACGAGTGCAGCCCGCGCGCACCGTGGACGAAGCGATCGTTGCAGAGGGCGCAGGGATCCTGGAGTTCGGCAACGCACGCATCCGTCGACTCTACGAGCTGGATCCAAACACGGACGCGACCGTCGTCGCGCGGACGGGAAACGGCAGTCCGGTGTTGATCGAAGGCCGGGTCGGCCTCGGCCGGGTCGCGATGCTGGCCACCACCCTCGACGACGCGGGCACCGACCTCCCCTACCATCCCGGCTACGTCGCGCTCGCCCATGAGTTGTGTGGACGGCTCTCCTCCGGACGCACCGCGCCGAGTCAGCGCATCGAAGCCGGCGCCCCCAGCGAACCGCCCGAGGGCGCCACCCACGTGCGGCTTCCGAACGGCGAGCGTGTGGAGTTGGCCGGCCCCTTCACCGAGACGTACGCGAGCGGCGTGTACGAGTGGCGCGATGCCGACGACGAAGTGCGGGGCCGTTTCATCGTCGCCCCACCCGCCGCCGAATCCGACCTCCGCACCGCCGCCCTCCCCGAACTCCCGCCAGAGACCGTGACCGAATCCGGCGGCCGCTCCCGCCGCCCCCTCGCCCCCTGGCTCTTCCTCCTCGCCGGCGCCACCCTCCTCGCCGAAGGCATCACCCGCCTCCGCCGCCCCAAGCCCGCCTAGAAGTCGGCCACAACCACGGGCACGGGCGCACGGGGACGGGCACGGATTCGGCTTCAGCTTCGGCATCGGCATCGGCTTCGGCATCGGCATCGGCTTCGGCTTCGGCTTCGGCTTCGGCTTCGGATTCGGATTCGGCGTCGGCGTCGGCATCGGCGTCGGCGTCGGCGTCGGCGTCGGCGTCGGCGTCGGCGTCGGCCGGCTTCGGATTCGGCTTCGGCTAAGGCATCGGCGTCGGCTTCGGCATCGGCGTCGGCATCGGCATCGGCGTCGGCATCGGCTTCGGATTCGGCATCGGCTTCAGCCTCGGCGTCGGCGTCGGCGTCGGCTTCAGCACACGAAAAAGCGCCCGCCTTCCGGCGAGCGCTTCCGCTTCTCAGAATCCGCAAACCGCTACATCGCGCCGCACTGGATCAGACTCACCGAGTCCTGCCCAGGAATGCACGCCAGCTCTTGCGAGGCATCGGGATCGTCCAAGCAGAGGAAGAGGCATCCGTTGCACAGCGAGATCGGCCACACGTAGTCCCCGGTCTCGATGTCGATGGTGCCATTCGTCTCTCCGAAGAGGCGGATGTACGAAACGACGGTCGCGCCGTCTCCCACCCCGGCGAGTGCCGGAATCACGGAGACCGGAATGACCTCCACCGTCACGATGCCCTGCCCTGGGTTCGTCGCGTCTGCGCCGGGAGGCACATAGCCCGCCGTCGGCACGGAGTACGCCGGCAGGATGAGGTTGCCGCCAATGTCCTCGAGCCGGATCTCCGCGCGGGTGATGTGGATGCCGTTCGGCTCCGCGCGGCCACTGGTGGCGCGGGCCTGGAGCTGGTTCTGAACCGCCAGTCCGAGTTTGTAGCCGGTGCGGCGCGGAAACGTGCTGCCCACGTCGAACGTCCCATCGAACTGGAGGTCGCCGCTCGGGTCGAACGTGCAACTGCCCATCGACGCCATGGGCGGCACCGGGCCGCGCACGAAGAGGGAGACGTTGTCGTCCGCACACCCGCTGACACCGGTCATGCCGAGCAGGACGGAACACATCATGAGCGCAGACTTGGAACTGGGACGCAGACGGACCATGGACTCCTCCACCGCACGTCGACAAACGAAGGGCGGTAAGGAGATCGTACCGGGCCCGGTCCCCGGAACCAAATTTCGCGCAGGCACGAACCACCGAAAGGCAGAAGATGGGGCTCGGTGTGGCCTCGGCGGGTTCAGGCCCGCTCGACCAGCGCCTGCACCCGGTGGAGCGCGAGCGGTTCGATCCGCGCCCGCCCCGGCTCGGACGGCACGACGAAGCGGATCTGGTCGCCCGATCGCTTCTTGTCGCCCGCCACGAAGCGCCAGACCTCCTTGCGCAGTCGCGGGTCCAAATCGGTCGGCAATCCGAGGCGACCGATCAACCGGACGAGCCGCTCCGCCTGGTCCGCCCCCATCGCTCCGAGCCCGCGGGCGACCCGGGTCGCGGCCACGAGTCCAAGCGCCACCGCGTCACCGTGCCGCAGCCCGCCGTATCCGGCGTCCGCTTCGAGCCCATGACCCACCGTGTGGCCGAGGTTCAGGAGCATGCGTGGACCGGACTCCCGCTCGTCCGCTTCGACGATCGACGCCTTCAGCGCGACGCTCCGGCGGATGCACCGTTCGGTCGCTTCCGGGTCCTTGCCAACGAGAAGCGCCGCATCTCGTTCGAGCTCGGCCACCGCCTCTTCGCCCGCCAGCCAGGCGGACTTCACGACCTCGGCGAGCCCGCTCGTGCGTTCTTCGTCCGGCAGCGTCGTGAGCGTCTCGACGTCGCAGAGCACGAACTTCGGCTGGTGAAACGCGCCGACGAGGTTCTTGCCAGCGGCGCGGTTGAACCCGGTCTTGCCGCCGACCGAACTGTCGACCATCGCAAGCAGACTGGTGGGCACTTGCCCGAAGCCCACCCCGCGCAGCAACGTCGCCGCGGCGAAGCCACTCAGGTCGCCGACGACCCCACCACCGACCGCGACCACGCACGAGGTTCGGTCGACCTGCGCTTCGAGCGCAGCGTCCCAGATGCGCGCTGCCGCCTCGATCGTCTTGTGGGCTTCACCCGCCCGCAACGTGACGCGCACGTCGCCGTCTCGCGCCAGCGGGTCGCGCCACGTCTCGGTGTGTTCGTCCGCGACGAACACGCAGGGTCGGTCGGGCAGCTTCGCGGCGGTGCGAGACCGGATGCCGGTCCCGATCTCGACGACGTAGGACCGCTCGCCAAGCGGCACCGCGATCGGTCGCTCTCGAACGATGCGGGTCGCCTCGCGAACCTGCGTTTCGAGCGGCTGCTCGGCGTCGATGAACCCATGGCACTCGGCGTAGGCGCCCCGCCGCGCCGCGAGCAGCGTCTCGAGCCGCGCCTTCGGGTCGCCCGCGAGCAACGGTCGGTGTTCGGTCTGGCCCACCCGCTGCACCAGCACATCGATCGGTGCGCGGAGGGTCAGAAGCACGCCGGCGTGGAGGAGCGCGCGCCGGGTCACCGGGTGGGTCACCGTACCGCCGCCGAGGGCGACCACGTACCCGTCGTCCCCGAGCAGCCGGCACGCGGCTTTGCCTTCGAGCGCGCGAAACGCCACCTCCCCGTCGTCCGCGAAGATGCGCGCGATCGACTTGCCGGCGTCGGCCACGATCGCTTCGTCGAGGTCGATCGACCTCAGCCCGAGTGCCTCCGCGAGCGGCGCCGCCAAGGTCGACTTGCCGGCCCCCATCGGCCCAGAGAGAAAGATGCGCACGACTGAGGTCTACCCGATCCCAGCCCGGTGCGGCAGCCGATCGCAGGACTCCGTTGTGTCGGGGATGGCGCATCCCTTTGCGGCCGGCGGGACAAAGCCCCACGGGCCTCCTCCCCAACTTCGCTTCGCGCCAAGGCTCTACCTTGGCGGTCTTCGGCGCTCAGCAGCGCCGAGACCAAGAAAAAGGGCCAGCCCTTGCGGACCGGCCCTCTTCTTCGTCGCTATGTGTTCTTACTCGGGCAGCGCTTCGGCGCGGTTGACGATGCGCGGGGTCAAGAAGATCAGAAGCTCGTTGCGTTCGTCGCGCACCCGGCGGCGCTGGAACAAGACGCCGAGCACGGGGATGTCTCCGAAGAACGGGATCTGGTCGATGTTCCGACCGGTGTTCCGGGTGTAGATGCCGCCGATGACCGCTGTGTTGCTGTCCGGGACGAGCAAGGTCGTCTCGGCTTCCCGCTTGAGGATCGTCGGGTCACCACGAACCGAGGTCCGCGTGAAGTCCGGCTCGTCGCGCGTGATGTGCACTTCCATCAACACCGCGCCGTCCGCCGTCACACGAGGCGTGACACGAAGTTCGAGTTTCGCCTCCTGGAAGGCCGTGTTGACGCCCTGCGCGCTGACCTGGGAGAACGGAATCAGCGTGCCCTGAGCGATGTGCGCTTCGTGGTTGTGCAGCGTCAAGATGCGCGGGCTGCTGATGATGCGGACGGTGCCGTTCGCTTCCGCCGCCGACAGACGCACGTTGAGGTTGACGTTGCCGCCGACGCTGCCGAGCGTGAGACCGAGCGCACCACCCTGTCCGGCGCCGGTGATGGCGGGCAGGTTGACGGCGAAGTTCGGGTTCGTGACCTGCGACTGGAACGGAGAGAGACCGCCGGTCGGTGTCTGGGGATCCGCGTTGCCACCGACGACGCCGATGTTGCTCGGGAAGACGAGTCCGGTCGGGTTGCCGTTGGCGCTGCTGGCCGTGACGTCGCCACCCCACTGGATGCCGACATCGCGCGAGTACTGGCTGGTCGCCTCCACGATGCGTGCTTCGATGAGCACCTGCGGCGTCTGGGTGTCGAGCGTGCGCACGAGCTCTTCGACGTCGTCGAGCGAGTCGACGATGTCCCGAACGATGAGCACGCTGGTGCGCTCGTCGATGCTCACGTTGCCGCGTTCGCTGAGAAGTTCCGCGACCCGGGGCTGAAGCTTCGCGATGTACGCGTAGCTGACCGGGATGATGCGGGTCTCGAGCGGCGCGAGCTGCTCCTGCTGCTTGCGCCGCGCGATGGCGGCCTCGCGCTCTTGTTCCAGCGTCGAGAGGGGCGCGACTCGAATGAGGTTGCCGCGGCGGACCATGCCGAGCCCCTTGGCCTGAAGGATGACGTCCAGCGCTTGGTCCCACGGCACGTTGCGCATGCGGATGGTGACCGAGCCCTGCACGTCGTCGGCGGTGACGATGTTCACGCCACCGACCTCGGCGAGGAGCCGAAGGATGTTGTGAATGTCCGCGTCCTTGAAGTCGAGGTCGATGCGGCGGCCGGAGAACCGGCGGCCCGTCCGCGCACCGCGCACCTGCAGGGGTACGTCGCTGAGGAACGCGGCGACCTCGGGCGTCTCCGCGGCGTAGTCGCGTTCACGGGCAACCGTTCGCGAACGGGGGCGCGTGGCGCCTTCCGGTGCGTCGAACATCCATACGATGCGGTTGCCGCTGCGGATCGCGGTGCCCGTGGCGCCTTCGGCGCGGTCGACTTCGATCGTCGCGGCGCCGTTGGCGTAGCGCACGTTCACTCGACGAACGAGCGACTGAGGAAGACCCCGTCGCTGCCGCTGAAGCTGCGAGCCCAAGCGGGCGTCGCGAATGTGGAGACGGGCGGGACCGGTCGCGTCGCGGTCGAGGCGGAAACGCGCCGGGCGGTCGAGTTCGATGACCACCCGCTCGCGTCCATCGCGTCGTTCGATGACCACGTCGCGAACGGTGGTGGCCGACGCTTCTTCGGGTGCATCCGGAGCCGACTGAGCCGTGCCTTCTCCCGCTGCGTCCGAGGGTGCGCCGTCCCGCTGGGTCATGCGGTCGAGTTGAACGAAGATCCGGTCGCTGCGCGATCGGGCGCGGTAGCGCACCGGCTGCCGCAAGCGCAGTTCGATCCGCACGCCGCGCGCCGTCGTCTGACCGACGACGCCTTCGACGAGGAGAGACGAGCCCGTCTGCTCGAGCCCGTCGTCTGGCAGACGTGCGTCGGCGACGTCGAGCACCACCGTGCGGCCGTCGTCGCGGGTGCGCACCGCGTAGGTCGGGATCTCGAATTGTCCCCGCACCGCGACTTCGACGCGTTCCCCTTCCCCTCGGACCTCGATGGATTCGATGACGGGGGGATCCGCACTAGCGATGTTCGAAATTCCCAGCAGACCGGTAAGGGCTGCCAGCGCAACGTTGCGACGCATTCTCATCTCCTTGGAAGACGGCTCATTTCGGATTGTCCCGTGCAGTGCTCCGCGGGATCAAAAAAGTGGCGTGTCTGGAAGCGCGGTCGGCGGGAAAGCCCGACGATCGGAGCGCGGGTGCGGTGCAGAGCGGTGTTGGTTCGGTGCGCGAACCGCGTGATCCGAGGGCGAGCTGCTGCTGTCTCTGCTGCTGTCTCTGCTGCTGTCTCTGCTGCTGTCTCTGCTGCTGTCTCTGCTGTCGCTGCTGCTGTCTCTGCTGCTGTCTCTGCTGCTGTCCCTGCTGCTGTCGCTGCTGCTGTCGCTGCTGCTGTCGCTGCTGCTGTCGCTGCTGCTGTCGCTGCTGCTGTCGCTGCTGCTGTCTCTGCTGCTGTCGCTGCTGCTGTCTCTGTCTCTGTCTCTGTAGCTGCCGAAGCCGAAGCCGAAGCCGAAGCCGAATCCGAAGCCGAAGCCGATCCCGAAGCCGAAGCCGATCCCGAAGCCGAATCCGAAGCCGAACCCGAAGCCGAAGCCGAAGCCGAATCCGAATCCGAAGCCGAAGCCGAAGCCGAAGCCGACCCGAATCCGCCGCTCCGATGCCGACCAGACGCGAGAAAGCCGCGTCGCCTTCGTTTGGGCGCGCGGCTCTCTCTGGCTCTCTTGCTGTCTCTCGCTGCTAGAGCGTTTGTTGCGTCGTCTGGGGCGGGGCGCCGGGTGGGGGTCTGGCGGAGGCGCCCTCGCCGGAGGCTTCGAGGCGTTCGCGTTCGCGTTCGAGGGCGCGGCGGCGCATCTCGACTGGGTCTTCGCCCTCTTCGTAGAGCGGGAGGACGCGGGTCAAGGGCGGGCGGTCGGGGGCGGTCGGATCGTCGCGGGTGAGGACGACCTCGCCGGAGCGGATGCGGGCGACGCGCCAGTGGAGGGGGACCGGCATGCTGTCGGCGCCGCCCACTTGAATCACTTCGGGTCGACCGATGTAGTCGCCACGTTCGACGGTGTGTCCGACGCCTTCGCCGTCGAGCAGCATGGCGCGCGGACGCACGACGCCACTGATGATCGCGATGAGGCGCATCTCGTCGATCGTGCTGGTGGACATGATGCTGTGCACCGTCTCCACGTCGCGGCCGGTGGCCACCTGACGGAAGCTGGCTGCGAAACTGCGGAACGGGTCGCGGTGCTCGACGTCCAGCTCGACGAAGTCGTCGTCCTGGTACGCGAGGCCTGCGTCTTCGACGCCGGCATCGACTTCCAGCACCACCGGCTCGGGGGCGGGGGTCGGCGCGGTCGGAGTCGGCGACGGGGTCGGGGCGGGGTTTTCGCCCACCACGACCGGGTCGCCACAGCCGACCAGTCCCATCAGGACGGCCGCGCACATCAAGGTCTGCATCGCGCGGTTCATCGGGCACCCCCTGCCGCCGGAGCGCCGGGTGTGGCCGCCGCCGGAGCGGCACCCGCCGGGGTCTCCGCCGGTCTGCGGAACGTGGTCGCCAGCGCATCGACCTGAAGCACCACCTCGTCCGCCTCTGTGATCTGGGGATCGGAGAGCGAGATGTTCGCCATGTTGATGGCGCGCGGCAGACCGCTGATGTTGTAGAAGAACTTCGTGACCTGGTGGAACTTGCCGGAGACCCGGAGCGCGACCGGGATGCGAACGTAGAGTTGCTCGGTCTCTTCAGGACGCGGTTCCACCAGTTCGATCTCGAGCCCGCTCAATTCCGCCTGACGGTTCAGGTCCTGGAGAAACGCCGGGATCTCCGCGTCCTCGGGCAGCACCCGCTTGTTGGCGCGGTCGATCGGTTCGCGACTCGCCAGTTCCTGCGTGAGTCGCAGGTAGTCCTGCTGCCGCTGCTCGGCGGCGACCAGGTCGTTCTGGAGCGTGGCGTACCGCTGTTCGGCGGTCTCGATGTCTTCCGCCAGACTCATGTGAAACGCGAAGTAGTAGATCGCGCCGGCGAACCCGAGGATGACGACGAGGATGAGGATCCGGCCGCCGAGCGAGAGGTTCTCGAAGGAGGAGCTGTTCGACTTGGCCATCAGTAGATCACCTGGCAGGTCAGCTCGAACTTGATGAGCTCGAGGTTGAGTTCGGTGTCCCGTTCCGACGAGGTGCGCGTGAGCGTGACCTGGTCGAAGAGCTCGGACAGCGCGAGGCGGCGCAGGAACTCCGCGACGTCCTCGTTGGTGCGGCCGATGCCCTCCATCGAACACTCGCGGGCTTCTTCTTCGAAGTTCGTCACCCAGAGTCGGCGCACATCCCAGATGCGGTTGAAGCCGGCGTGGGGGTTGTCGCGTCGAAGGTCTTCGAGCGCCTGAGGATCGATGGTCGGTCCCACGTCGTCACAGCCGGTTCGGTCGGCCGGACACGCGGAGAGAATCTTGGAGAGCTCCATCAGCGCGCGGGTCGGACCGGTGCGTGCTGCGTTGAGCTCGTTGACGACCTCTTCAAGGGCGCGGCTCGACTCGAGTTCGGCGCGCACATCGTCGAGGCGTTCGCTGCGTGCGGTCAGCTCCGTGATCTGCGCTTGCAGGTCGCGGTTGTTCTTCAGCTTCTCCTCCAGCTCGCCGTCGAAGCTGAAGTAGATGACCGCGAGAACGGCCAGCCACACCACGAGCGCGACGAGGTAGATGCCGCCCCAGAGCTGACTGCCGCCAGAGCCGCCACCGCCGCCAGCCGATCGAGCCGCACGTTTGGTCTGCGGCAATAGGTTGATGCGAATCATCAGCTTCTCCGCTCCCGCTCTTTGCGCAGCGCGAGGCCCGTCGCGACGACGGCCTGTGCGGTCCTTCCCTGCAACACCATCGGGTCCACCTTCGAGTCGGGAGGCGCCACCTTCAGGGGGTCGAGCACCTCGACGGGCACGCGGGCCCGCTCATGAATCGCGTCGAGCAGCGCACGCACGTTGGCGGTTCCGCCCGACACGAAGATTCGGCTCAAGTCGCGGTCGCCGCTCGTCGCCAGGTAGAAGTCGAGCGAGCGCTGAATCTCTCCCGCGAGCTGCTCGACGACCTGCGTGATGATCTCGGGCACCTCGCGAGGCACGATGCCGCGCCCGTCTCCACCGCACTTGTACGCTTCGGCTTCGTCCCGACTGATGCTCAGCTGACGCTGGATGTCTTCGGTGATCGCGTTGCCGCCGTTGGCGATGTCCCGGGTGAAAGCCGTCGTGCCACCCGCGAGGATGTTCACGGTCGTGAGCGACGCACCCACATGGATGAGGACCACGGTCTCGTGGGGCGCGGGGGTGCCGTACCCGGTCTCGAAGACGTTCTGCACAGAGAACGCATCCAGGTCGACGACCATCGGCTTGAGCCGGGCCTCGCGCGCCAGGTTGGTGAGGTCTGCAATCTCTTCCTGTTTGGCGGCCACCAAGAGCACGTCCATCTGTCCCTCGGCCTCGCGGCGGTGCAGGACTTGGTGGTCGATGTGCACCTCGGAGAGGTCGAAGGGAATGTGCTGCTCCGCCTCCCACGTGATCTGCTCCGCCAGCTCGGCGGAGGTCATGAGGGGCATGGCGATCTTCTTGATGATCACACTGTGCCCACTCGCCCGGAGCGCGACGTTTCTTCGGCGCTGCTTGTGGAAGAGCATTTCAAGCCCTTCCACAACCGCACCGGAGTTGATCACGTGACCATCGACGATGGTCTCCGCAGGGAGCGGGTGGTACGCAAAACGCACCAACTTCCGCGTTCCGCGGCTCTCCTTGATCTCACAAACTTTGATGGAGGTCGAACCAATGTCGACCCCAATCAAGTTCTTGCCTTCGGAAGCCATCGAGCCGCATCACTCCTCCTCGCCAAACACTTTCACGCGATCTGCGAGGCTGAGACCTAGGGCTTCGAGAATCTTGCGTTTGGTATTCATCCGCGAGCCGAAACCCTTTTCAACACGATCGATCGTCAGAACCGAGAGGTTTGCGCGTCGGGCCAGCTCCGCTTTGGACATCATCCGCTCGATGCGGAGTTTCTTCACGTTGTTCGGCTTCAGCTTGGCTGCTGCCTTTGGCTTCGTCTTCGGCTTGGGTGCAGCCGCTGCGGGCCGATCCGGTTCGGATTCGGACGCGACGTCCCCTCCCCGGTCACCCGGGTCGGTGGTCTCGAAGTCTTCGACTTCGAGGGTTCGGCTGCCTTCCATACCCTGATCTGCCGCCACTTCTTGGGCGGCCTCGTCGTGGGCCGGAATGGCCTCCGGTGCCGTCTCTGGGTTGTTCATTTGGGGGCTTCGATCTCGGGGTCGAGACGC
The DNA here is from genome assembly GCA_034670305.1 of Deltaproteobacteria bacterium. GTDB lineage: Bacteria > Myxococcota_A > Polyangia > Polyangiales > Houyiibacteriaceae > JAXMNT01. Next base: position 98,406 of record JAXMNT010000011.1, on the reverse strand, counting down.
TCCCAAACGGTATGGTGGGAACCCTGGATCGTCAAGCAATTCTCGCTAATTGGCACTACAATTAGATGTAAATTATAGGTATTTCACACGATCTTTTCGTGGAGTGACGGATCCACGGATCCGACCCTCCGAGCTGCCCTAGGAGGCAGCCCTGACGCAAACTCTCGGTTGTCAACGAACGACCTAACCAACGCAAGGGTCGCACCCCTGTCCCAGCAGGGCAAAAAAGAGGGGAAGAGGGATCCACGCAGGCGTTTTGCGCTGCCCTCTTCGAGACACCTCTCGCAACCTCTTGATTTCACAGGACTTTCTGAAGAGCCCTCAGGAACCGGGGGCCGAGGGGTTGCGAACGGGGCACCATTCGTGACACGCCATCCCGTCATGTTCGGTCGGATTGAGTTCGTTTTCTCGCTCTGCGCACTCCTCTTCCTTGGAGAGCTGGTCTCTCCCAGCGTCGCGGAGGCCCAACGGGAGCACGTGGTGAGGCAGGGGCACAGCCTCAGCCGGGTGGCCCGCCGATACGGCGTGCGGGTGCACGACTTGGCCGCTGCCAATGGACTGCGGGTGACCGACGAGCTCCAGCTCGGAAGCCGGTTGGTGATTCCAGAGCGTGGGGTGCACTACGTCGCGCGCGGCGAGACGCTGAGCCGCATCGCGCGCCGGCGCGGTGTGAACGTGCGAGAGCTGGCCCGTGCGAACGACATCTCCGTCACCGCGCAGGTGCGTCTCGGGCAGCGGCTGGTGCTGCCCGGGAGCGACAACCTCGAAGTACGGGCCGAGGCCGAGGAGCGGTGGGGCTCGCCCCGCAACCGTGGGGTCGTGAGCTTCTTCCGGGTCTCGAAGCGCGAACGCATCCGAATCCGGGTGCTCGATTCACGTGGCCGACCGCGCCGGGCGGCGCGCCGCCGGCTCTCGCACCTGTTCCGCCATCACCAGACCAACCGCGAACACGAACTGAGCGCGCGGCTGCTGCGGGTGCTGGTCCAGGTCTCGGACCACTTTGGGGGCCGCACCCTGAACATCCTCAGTGGCTACCGTCCGGGGTCTGAGTCCTCGGGTGGCGAGAGCCGCCACACCAGCGGAAGCGCCGCGGACATCCGAGTCCAGGGCGTCTCGAACCGGATCCTGCGCAACTACCTGCGGACGCTCGCGCAGGTGGGCGTCGGCTACTACCCGAACAGCACCTTCGTGCACGTGGATGTGCGCGATCGAAAGGCGTACTGGGTCGACCGCTCCGGTCCCGGTGAAACCGCCCGCTACGTGCGAGACCGCGCCGAGCGAGAAACGGTGGACCCGGGCGAACGCGATCCAGAACCCGACGAAGACGAAGAAGAAGACGAAGAAGCCGACGGCGAAGGCGAAGGCTAGCGCCCTTACCGTTCGCAGGGGACGCGGCGGCTCGGCGTGGTCTCGCAGAGTCCGTCGATGCAGACGAAGACCAGGCCGCACTCGGCGCCTTCAGGCGTGCACTCCGCGTTGGTCGTGCAGGGCGCAGCAGGCGGTGGCTCGGGTTCGTTCACGTCGCGCGGGCATCCCGAGGTGAGCACCAGCAGCGCGGCGAGTCCCAGTGGGCCCGTGATCCACCGCGGGATGGGGGGGCGCAGCTGGCTGGCAGAGCCCGACGTCGGTTCACGCATCCCGGTCACAGTATCCCGTGCTCTTTGAGTCGTCGATAGAAGGTGCGCCGAGGAATGCCGAGCGCGCGCGCGGCTTTGGCGCGGTTCCAGTTGTGCGCCTCGAGCGCTTCCAAAATCTTCTGCTTCTCGGTGTCTTTGAAGTCTTCGAAGGTCTGCGCGGGCGGCAACGCGCTGGGGGCGGGTGCGGCGGGCTGTGCGACCACGACCAGCTCGTTGCTGGACACGTCGCCGAGTGCGAGATCCGACGCCGCGATCTCGTCGCCTTCGACCATCACGCAGGCGTTCAAGAGCACGTGTTCGAGCTGCCGCACGTTGCCCGGCAACGGGTGGGTCCGGAGCCGGTCCAGCGCCTCGCGTGAGAGTCGCTTCTTCGGGCGCTCCTCTTGCTCGGCGATGCGCTCGAGGAAGTGTTCGCACAGGATCTCGACGTCCCCGTGGCGTTCGCGGAGCGGCGGCAGTCGAATCTCGACCACGTTCAGCCGGTAGTAGAGATCTTCGCGGAAGGCGCCGCTCGCCACCAGATCCCGCAGCGACTTGTTCGATGCACTGACGATGCGCACATCCACGTCCTCGTCGACCTCGCCGCCGACCGGGCGGACCTTGCCGTCCTGGAGCACACGCAGAAGATCCACCTGCATCTTCGGCGGCATGTCGCCGACCTCGTCGAGGAAGAGCGTGCCGCCGCTCGCGCGCGAGAGCACCCCGCGCCGATCGCGGTCGGCGCCGGTGAACGCGCCCCGCACGTGGCCGAAGAGTTCGCTCTCCATCAGCGCTTCGGGGATCGCCGCGCAGTTGAGCGCCACAAACGATCGTTTGCTGCGGGTGCCGGTGTAGTGGACCGCGCGGGCCACGAGCTCTTTGCCGGTGCCGCTCTCGCCCTGGACCACCACGGGCACGTCGGTCTCCGCCACGCGGTCGATCACCGCGAAGACGCGCCGCATCGGTTCCGAGCGACCGATGATGCCGCGTCGCTGGTACCGCTTGCGCGCATCGAGTCGGGTCCGGTCGAGTTCGCGCCGGGTGTCTTCGAGTTCGTCGGTGCGCGCGACGAGCACCCGTTCCACCTGGGCCTTCGCCGCCTCGAGTTCTTGGTTCGCTTTCTCGAGCTCGAGTTTGCGTCGCTCGAGTTCACCGACGAGCCGCGCGTTCTCGAGCGCGATGGCCGCCTGGTCTGCGAACGCCAAGAGCAGATCGAGTTCGTCTTCCGGGAACCGGCCGCGCCGCATCCGGTGTTCGAGGTAGAGCACCCCGACCGGGCCCGAGGGTCCGCGGATCGGCAGACACGCCACCGAGCGCAACATCAACTTGTGCACCGAGAGGTACTCGCTCAGCCGCCGGTCGCCCTGCGCGTCCACCGTGACGATCGGCTCACCATCGATCAGCACCGCTTCGGCGATGGACTGGCTGAATGCGACCGAAGGATCGTCCGGGTGGGCCGCCGCCGCGCGCACGAGTTTGGGTTCGAGCGCGCCTTCGGCGTTCGGCATCAGCACGAAGCCGCGTTCGGCGCCGCTCAGCTCGACCGCCGCGTCGGTGATGCGCTCGAGCAGCCGATCGAGCTCGTGTTCCGAGGCGAGCCGCTTGAGCACGTCGAGCAGCTTCATGGTCCGCGAGTCGAACAGACCCGTCGGTTCGACTCGCGCGACCTGCGAGTGCCGATCGGTGGCGGCGCTCGCACGCAGCCGCACCGCGCGCCGAATCGGGTCGCGCCAGAACGCTTCGCGGACCTTCAGCGGCAGCGAGAGCACCACCGACTCCAGGACCTCCATCGCCGCTTGGTCGTGACGCCGTGCCACGAAGTCCGCGCCGCGCATCGACTGCAACTGCGCGAGCGCCGCGAGTGCGCGCCAATGCACATCGCGCCGACCGGCCGACTTCGCGAGCTCGATCACCGTCTCGGTGTCCTCCACCCCGCCATCGACATCGCCGGTGACCGCTCGCGCGCGCGCGAGCAGAAGCCTCAACGGCAGCCGCATCGCTTCGAGTCCGTCCTCCGCGTCGAGCACCGTCCGCACCCGCGCCAGCTTGCCCACCGCCGCCGATCCATCCGCCGGCCCATCCCGTTCGAGCAACGCCGCCGCCGCCTCGAGGAGCGCGCGACACTGCTCGCCCAACGCACCGCTCGACGTCGCCCCGCGGGCCGCCTCTTCGAACTTCACCAGCGCCGTCTCGGTCTCGCCGGTGAGCAGCGCGATCCGTCCCATCGCGCGGGCGCTGACCGGCACGATCGCGGACGAGAGCACCGACGCATCCGCCGAGGCCACCGCCTGCTCGTACGCGCCGCGCGCGCCATCCACGTCCCCAAGGGCCGCCATCAAGGTCGACCGCCACGCGTGAAGGAGGCCCGGATCCCCGCTCTCGACCCCATCGGCGAGCACTTCTTCGATCAACCGCAGCGCCCCGGCGAGGTCCCCTTCGGAGTCGACCTGCGCCACCACATCGGCGCAAGTGGTGACAAACCGTGCCCAGTCCTGGTCGGACACCGCCTCTTTCCGTGCCTGGACGATTCGCTCTGCGCCTGTGTGTGCCACGCGCCCACCCTAGCTGGATTCCAGGACCAGGCACACCGTCAGGTGCAGCAGTTCGTGTGTCTGCTCAGAAATCAGCACCAGGTGCCGCGAACCCCCGCGGCAGAGGCTGAGACGCGAGCCGTGCTCCGACCTACGGCAACACCTCCTAGGTGTTGCCTTCGCCCTCTTCTTCGAGCCGCCGCATCAGATCTTCCAGATACCCGTCGGCTGGCGCGACCGGGGTCTCGTCTTCGCGTTTGCTACGCTTCTTCTTGGCGTCGAGCAGCACCACCGGCCGCCCTCCGGTCTCGTCGATCGAGATCGGGAGAAACCCAGGCAAGCTGTCGTCGGCGATCTCCGGCGCGTCCAGTGGTCGCGCCGCGTCCTCATCCACCTCTTCGAAGTCGGCGTCGTCCACCAGGAGCGCGTCGGTGGACGCGGGATCCGCGTGCGCGTGCGGTGCGTCCGAAGGCGGCACGAGGCCCATCTCGTGCTCCGCGACCCGCTCGGAAGGAAAGAGCTGCGAGAGGTAGGTCGCGATGGCGCGCGGACCGACCAGCAGCCCGTGTCGGAGCGCGAAGTGTTCGAGGTGCAGCGCGAGATCCGCGGCGCTCCCAATCCGGCCGCGCGCGTCCCGCCGAAGCGCCGCGAGCACGATCTCTTCCAGGTCCTCTGGGTAGTCCGGGATGCGCGTGCGGGGCGAGGGCGCGTCGGTCTCGACGACCTGGGTCATCACCTGCATGTCGTTGCCGCGGAAGAGCCGGCTGCCGGTGGTGAGCTCGTACAGAATGACCCCGAGCGAGAACACGTCGGCGCGGCGATCGATGGGGCGGCTGCGCACCTGCTCGGGCGCCATGTAGCTGAAGGTGCCTTTGACCAGACCCGCTTCGGTCGCAGGCCGCGCGTCGGTCTTCGCCACACCGAAGTCCATCAACTTGGCGACGCCATCGCGGGTCAGCATCACGTTCTGAGGGGTGACGTCGCGGTGAATGATGCGGAGCGGCCGGTCGGCTTTGTCACGGCACTCGTGGGCATGGTGAAGCGCTTCGCAGACCTGCATCACGACGCCGATCGTCACGTGCAGTGGCATGGGGAGCTTCGTGCGGGAGCCGGCCCGCCACACGTCGGCCACGTTCCACCCGTCGACGTACTCCATCGCGAGGAACCAGGTGCCGTCCGCGAACCCGAGGTCGAAGACCTGCGGGATGTTCGGGTGCGAGAGGTGGGCGAGCAGGCGCGCCTCGTAGTGGAACATGCGCAGCGTCGGCTCGTGCTCGACGAAGTTCTGGAACAGACGCTTGATGACGACGTCCCGGAAGAAGCCGCCCTCCCCCCACTGGCGACCGAGAAAGATCTCCGCCATGCCACCGGCTGCGATCTTCCGAATCAGCTCGAAACGTCCGTAGGAGGTCCCTGTCACCCTGCGCTCAACCCTTCACTCCCGTTGCAGTCCGACTGAGCGCCCGACGCGTTGCGATTCCCGCGTATACTCTACCAGCGTGAGCCGCATCGCGCGCCCACCAGTTTGCTTCCTGCCACTCGCCACAGCGGCCCACTCAGCTTTCATGATTCGACCCACCCTCCTCGCGCTGCTCGGACTGACCCTCGTCGCCGGAGCCTGTTCCAAGTCCTCCATGCCGCCGCCGGATCCGCCCGACCTTCCGTTCGGTGGTGCCTGCGCCGATGGCTGCGAAGGTCTGGCCTGCGTGGACGACGGACGGTTCCCGGGGGGCTACTGCACCTCGGTCTGCGACGACGAGACCCCCTGTCCCGACATCGCGACGTGCGTCCCGGATCTCGGATTGCCCCTCTGTTTGGCGATGTGCAGCGGCCCAGCCGATTGCCGCGATGGATACCGCTGTTGGCGCGGCACCTGCCGCCCGCCGTGTTCTTCGGATGGAGAGTGCGGCGCCGAATCCGTCTGCGACACCGAGACCGGCACCTGCGGCGGCCCGGAATGCACGACGTCGGACGAGTGTCCCGGGACCGACATCTGCGTCGACGAGATGTGTGTGCCGATGCCGGTCGACGCCGGACCGACCGATTGTGATCCCGCGACCTGCGACGGCGTGTGCGTCGGCGCGGAGTACGGCGGTGGCTGCCGCGTCCGGTGCGATCGCCGGCTGGCTTGCCCTGGCGTCGACGCCTGCGCAGTGGTTGGCGACACGGACGGCGACGGCGCTGCCGAGACCGTCTGCCTCGCACCGAACCTGGACGGAGCGTTGCTCGGTGGACGCTGCGCGGTCGCGCGCGGATTGACCGAGTGCGACGCCTACACCTGTGTGGCCAGCCAGTGCACCGAACCGTGCGCGACGGCGGACGACTGCCTCGCGGGCCAGGTGTGCCGCGACCTCGAAGACGCCGACGGGAACACCTGGCAAGGCTGCGGCTACGCGGACCTGGACGGCACGGTGGACGTGATCGACTTCGGCGAGTTCGACGTGGACGAAGGCTCCGGCACGCGCCGGCTCGACTTCGCGACCGCGAACGGTTCGCGGAGCGTCACCCTCGTCGCCGAGCGGGTATCGGGCGACAACCTGCCGCTCTCGTTCGTGAGCGTGTTCGACCCGAACAACGCGCGCCTCTTCGACCTCAACGAGATCTCGATGTTGATCGACCAGCCGATCCGATGGTTCCCGCTCGACAGCGAAGGCGCCATCGCGATGCTGATCCCAAACACGCCCGAGACGCGGTACCTGCCGGGTCGCCACGGGTTCACGGTCGCGGCGCTTGGTGGGGGCGACGGCTCGGTGCGCATTCGGGTGCGCGCGCTCGTGAAACGCCGGACCGGCAACAACCTCGACGTGAACGTATTCGTCGGTCCTGGACTCGGGTTCAACGCGGCCAGCGCGCCGGGCGAGAGTCAACTCCAGGCCAGCCTGGCCCGGTTCAGCACCATCTTCGGGCAGGCCGACATCTCGGTGGGCGACGTGTCGTACTTCGACGTGACCGACAGCCGCTTCCGGGTGATCGACAGCACGGATGGTCCGGGGAGCGAACTCGCGCAGCTCTTCCAGCAGAGCGCGGGACGCGACGGGCTCGCGCTCAACATCTTCCTCGTCCAGGACATCGATGGCGACGGCGGCGGCTCCACCCTCGGCATCGCCGGCGGCATTCCTGGACCGCCCGGCGTCCATGGATCCGGCCACAGCGGCATCGTCGTGGCGTGGGGTGTGCTCGGTGGGGGCAGCAGCATTCCCGGCCAGGTCTTCGCGCACGAGACCGGTCACTTCCTCGGGCTCTTCCACTCCACCGAGAACGGCCGCCCCTGCGGACCCGGCGAGACGATGGGATGCGCGCCCTTTGGCGGTGGTGACCCCCTCGACGACACCCGCTACAACGACAACCGCAACATGATGTTCTGGGCGCTCCAGACGTTTGGTGGCAGCACGGTCAACGACAACATGTCCGCCGACCAGGCCTACGTCTTGATTCGGAACCCGCTGGTCCTCGGCAGCGGCGAGTGATGCCCCGCGATCCGGTGAAACCCGAATCCGAACCCCGCAGCGATCAGGGCGCGGCCATCGTCACCGGCGCCGCGCGCGGCATCGGTCGCGCGGTCGCCGAAGCGCTCGCTGCCCGCGCCGTTCCCCTCGCGCTCGTGGACTCCGGCGTCTCCCTCACCGGTGAGAATCCGGACCCGAACGAACTCGAAGCCTTCGGGGAGACTCTCCGCAAGGGCGGCGCCACGGTCGCGGTACACCACGCGGACATCGCGGTCGCTGGGACGACCACGCGCATCGTGGAGCAGACCGTCGAACGGTTCGGCGGCCTGCAGGCAGCGATCGCCTGTGCCGGCATTCGGGTCGAACGCAGCGTTCAGAAACTCAGCCCCGCCGACATCGAACCCACGATGCAGACTCAGTTCCTCGCATCGGTCGAGCTCGTCTGCGCAAGCGCGCAGCACATGCCCGAGGGCGGATCGATCGTGCTCTCCTCGAGCCGAACCGGGTTCTTCGGGACCGCCCGGCGCGCCGCCGAAGCCGCGGCCTCGGGCGCACTGGTCGCCTACGCGCGCTGCGCCGCGCTGGAGCTGCGGCGTCGGAACATCCGCGTGAACGTCGTGGTTCCGATGGCCCGCACCCGTTTGACCGAGGACCTGCCCATCTTCCAGGGGATCGGCGGCGACTCGATGGCGCCGGCGCACGCGGCGGCGCTCTACGACTTTCTGACCCGGGACGGGTCGAGTTCGGTCTGCGGGGAGGTGCTCGGCGTGGCCGGGGGCCGGGTCTACGCGATTCAAACCCGCGAGACGACGGGCGCGCACGTCGAAGGCCGTGGGTTCCGGGCCGAAGAACTGGAAGGGGTCTGGAGCGACGTGATCCGCGGACGGACCTCGGTCGAACTCAGCCCATCAAGTCGATGACGACGACGCCCCGATCCGACTCTTCTGAGCTTCGATCTGCCGGCGGACGCGGTGGGATGGGAAGCTCCACAACCGGCTGGATCTGGATTTCTTCCTGCTCGCGTTTTCGAATTTGATCGATGATGAACGGAGGGAGCATGGTTGACCACGGGGTAAGGGTGGAGTTGCCCGCACTATAACAATGGCGCCCCCTGTGACAAGAACCACGCGACTCAGGCTCCCGATCCTGCTCGGATTGGCGGCTCTGCTGGTCTACGCGTCGGGCCCATTGTCCCTGTCTGCGGACGCGGATGATTCAGACTACAGCCTGACGAACACGGGGTGGAACGGCCTGTCGGACCTCCTGGGAGCGGCGGACGCAGCGGGGGTGACCGTCGACTCGCCCGAGGAGATCGACGTGGACACGTTGGGGGTGAACGACGCCCTCTTGGTGGTCTATCCGACCCGCAGGTTGCCCTCCGAATCGCTTGGTCGGTTCGTCCGGCGAGGCGGCCGACTCGCGATTGCGGACGACTTCGGGCAGGCGGACGAGTTCTTCGTGGTCTACGGAATCGTCCGGTCGGCGCCTCAGGACACGCTCTCCCGAGTGCGGGGCAACCCCGAATTGCCCCTGGCCCTGCCGCAACTGCGTCACCCGCTGACCCGCGATGTCGACACCATCGTCACCAACCACCCGACCGGCCTTCGCCACGACACGCTGCGGCCCATCATCGGGTTCGGTGAGGGGCAGAGTGCGTTGGTGCTGGCAGGCGCCGTCGAGCGTGGCCGGTTGGTGTCGATCGGCGACCCGAGCATCCTCATCAACAACATGCTCCAGTTCCGCGACAACCGGCGGTTCGCGGAGAACCTGCTGGCCTATCTCGGAGCCAGTCGAGACCCGGCGGCGCCACCGGGTCGGGTGTACCTGGTGCCGCCCGACGTGCGGCTCATCGGACAAGCCGGCTCGCGCGATGCATCCCTGGAGAGTCTGCGCGGATGGCTGGACGACTTCGCCCACGCCGACGCGCCGCCGATCGCGCTGCTCCTCACCAGTCTCGTGGTGGTCACCATCTCGCTCATCTTCGTGGTGTCGAGTCTGCCGCGGCGGTCCCCGTACCTGACCGGCGCCATGTTGGGCCTCTCTTCGGGCGGCGGCTTGGCCGGACGGATTGCGTTCTTCGGGCGCAAGCAGCGGGAACTGCTCCACCCCCTGCTGGTGTTCAAGTTCGAGCTCGAGGGGTTCTTGATCCGCCATCTCGGACTCGAGGTGTCGAGCCCGGACCGCGGGCCGCTCTTGCGCGAGGTGTTGATCGCGGCCGAAGCGCGCGGACTCTCGGCCGCGCACCGGGAAGCACTGCGCGCGCTGCTCCTGGAACTGGACGACCTTCGGCGCCGAGCCGACCTCCCGCCCGGTCCCCCGCGCCCGTCCCCCAAGGACGTACAACGCATGGTAGATAGCGGGGAACGAATCGTGGCCGAGCTGGTCACACTGTCCGGCCCCCCGCACTCCGCAAGCCAGGGAACGACTTGACCGAGCCCGCCACCGTCCACTCTCTGCCCGACGCCGTCCTTCAAGAAGCGCTCGAACTCACCGGTCGAGTCATCCGCGAAGTCCACGCGGTCTATGTGGGCCCCCGCGAAGTGCCGGAGTTGCTTCTGGTCAGCCTCTTGGCCCGCGGTCACGCGCTGCTCGAAGGTGTGCCCGGCGTCGCCAAGACGACGCTGGTCAAAGCGTTCGCGGCCACCCTCGGCTGCACGTTTCGCCGGATTCAGTTCACGCCGGACCTGCTGCCGGCGGACATCACGGGCACCTTCGTGCTCTCTCCGAAGGAAGGGACCTTCCAGCTGCGGCCCGGTCCCATCTTCGCCAACATCGTGCTCGGCGACGAGATCAACCGCGCCCCCGCGAAGACCCAGAGCGCGCTTCTGGAGGCGATGCAGGAGCAGCAGGTCACCATCGAAGGCGACACCCACCAGCTGCCCTCCCCCTTCCTGGTGCTCGCGACGCAGAACCCGGTCGAACAGGCGGGCACCTACCCGCTCCCCGAAGCGCAGATCGACCGGTTCCTCGTGCGCCTGATCATCGGGTACCCCGACGCGCAACAAGAGCGCGGCATCCTGCGCCGGTTCCTCTCGTCGACCCCTGCCGCCGCCACCGTGCTCGCGCCCGAAGACGTCCTGCGGCTGCAGTCGCTCGTCGACTCGATCCACGTGGAGGACGAGGTGCTCGACTACGTGGTTCGACTCGCCGCGTTCACGCGCGAACATGCGCGCCTCTTCCTCGGCGTCTCCCCGCGCGCCTCGCTCGCACTCATCCGCGCGGCGCGCGCGCTCGCGTTGATCCGCGGCCGCTCGTTCGTGTTGCCAGACGACATCCGGGAGCTGGCGGTGCCCGTGCTCGCCCATCGACTCGTGCTCACGCCCGAAGCCGAGATGGAAGGCGTCTCGCCCGAGCGGCTCGTGCAACAGGCGCTCGGCCAAGTGCCGCCCCGCCACGGATAACGATGCTGCCGATCCCAACCCGCGCCGCGATCGCGAGTTTCGTCGGGTTGCTGATCATGGCGCTCATCGGCCTGACCACTTCCACGGCCGGCCTCGTGGCCATCGCGAACGCCGGCTTCATCGGGCTCGCGTGGGCACTCGCCGCCAGCCGCCCGAAGGGGCGCGACCTGCGACGGCAGCGCCTGGAGTTCGCGTGGTGGCTCGACCACGGGACCGGCGCCGCGAGTGGCGCCGTCGTACCGGGCGTGGAGTTTCTGGTCCGTTGCTATGTGCGCCACCGCGGGAGCGGCGACATCTCGGTGGACTCGCTCGAACCGATCGTCGGCCCGAACGTCACGGTGCTGCGCACACCGCAATGCGTGCAGCTCGGCGAACGCACCCGCACCGAGTTCACTATGTCCCTGCGCGCCGCCGCCGTGGGCCGTGTGGTCCTCCATGGGCTCGCCATCACCGTGCGCGGTCCACTCGGCCTCTTCCGCACCGCGCTCTACTTCCCGAACCCGCTGGTGATCAAAGTGCTCCCGCGCGCCGCGGCCCGCCGCCGGTCCGCCGCACGTGCGCCGCGAGCGGCGGCGGTTGAACGCGCGGGACACACGATGGTGCGACGCCGCGGCGGCGGCACCGAACTGCACGAACTGCGCGAGCACCAGTCCGGGGATCCGTTCAAAGCCATCGCCTGGAAGGCGAGCGCTCGCCGCGGCCGGCTGATGGTCAAAGAGGTCGAGCAGGAAGTGCAAGAAGCGCGGTGGCTCGTGCTCGATGTCAGCGGGACGATGCGGGGCGGACCGCTCGGCTCCCGCAAGCTCGACCACGCGATCGATCTCGCCGCGATGGAAGCCACCGATGCGGTCAAAGCCGGAGACCGGGTGGGACTGGTGGCGTTCGACCGCCGCATCGTGACCCAGGTGCCGCTTGGAGAAGGCGCGGCGCACCGCATCCGAATCTACGAAGCGTTGCTCTCGCTCACCGAACTCGTGGACGCCGATCTCACCGATCTCTCCGAAGCATCGCTGGTCGCCCAGGTCGCGCGCTACGTGCGCCGCCAAGACGGCATCGACTTCGGGCGCGGATCGAACGTGGACCTCGCCGGGCTCATCACGCACGTCGAGCGTGGGCTCGTGCGGGAGGACCGCGACAAACGCGCCAGCGAACGGGAGATCCTCGCCGCCGACCGGGGTTCGCGCACCCTCCGCCGGTTCTGCCGCACGCGTGGTTTGCCGCTTCCACATCTGGCGCACCCCATCGAACACGAGAAGACCGACGCGCTCATCGCGTCGCTCACCTGGGTGGCGCAGGCCCGCACGCCGAGTTCGATCCTGGTGTGCACCGACTTCGACGCGATGACGCTCTCGGCGCTCGGAACCGCCGCTGCGACTCCCGAAGCCAGCACCGCGGTTCCCACTGCCAGCACCGCGACTCACGACTCGGCCGAGACCTTGGCCACCGCGCTTCGCTTGGCGCGCGCCCACGGGCACACGGTCCAGTTCGTCTTGCCGGACGCGCGTACGTTCCTCGAGCCGTCGGACGGGGCGCAACTGACAACAGACCTCACCACCATCTTCGGGCGAGCCGAAGCCGAGCGGCTGCGCCAGGCCCGCACCATGTTGGCGCGCCATGGCATTCGCGCGACGGTGGCACGTGGCAAACGGCCGACGTCCGCGCCGCCAGGACCCGCGATGCTGGGATCGGCGACGTCGGGGCCAGCGACGAAGGGACCCACGCGGACGGGACGGGCGAAGCCATGAGCGCCTGGCAGGATCCACGCACGGTCCTCTCGCGACACGGCATTCGAGCGAACAAGAAGTTCTCTCAGAACTTCCTGGTGTCGCAGGAACACGTCGAGTTCATCGCGCGTGCGCTCGGGGAGATCGACGGCCGGCACGTGCTCGAGATCGGTCCGGGCGTCGGCACGTTGACCAGCGCCCTCGAGCGGCGCGGCGCCACCGTGACGGCGCTCGAGAAAGACCCTCGCATGGTCGAGATCCTGCGGACCGAGGTGCCGGGCGCGAAGGTGGTCGCCTCGGACGCGGTGAAACTCTGCGTGCGAGATCACCTCGACCCGCCCGCGCTCTTGATCGGCAACCTCCCCTACGCGATCACCGGCCCGATCCTCCGTCGTGTCGTGGCGCAGTCGAAGGACATCGAACGCGCGGTGGTCATGGTTCAGCAGGAGGTCGCGGAGCGCTGGGCCGCGGAACCGGGTTCGAAGACCTACGGCGCCCCCACCGTGTTCCTGACCGCCGTCTACGCGGTGCAGATGGTGCGCATCGTGCCGCCCGACGCGTTCCATCCGCCGCCGCGCGTGACCAGCGCAGTGGTGCGGCTGATTCCGCTCCCGACACCACGGGCCGATCCGGAACACCCGCAGTTCAAACAACTCGTGAAGGCGGCGTTCGGCGCGCGCCGCAAGACGCTGCACAACGCGTGGAAGTCCATCGAGGGTGCCGACGACGCCATGCAAGCCGTGGGCATCGATCCGAGCGCGCGCGGGGAGACGTTGTCGGTGGAGCAGTTCGAAGCGGTGCGGCGAGCACTCGAGACGTGAGTGCGCTCGGTGAGCAACCCAAGCCGTGGACGCCGTGACTGAAACCATCCATGCCGCCGGCACCAGCGGACTGGGTCCATCGACCCCTGCGCACGGAAGGAACCGTCCGGACCGACGTACGCTGGCCATGCGCTCGTTGTACTTCGCTGGGTGGTTCGGGTGTCTCCTCATGGCCTGTGGCCCGAGCGGTCACGGGGCGACCTCGACCTCGGAACCGCCTCCCGACGAAGCGCCCGAAGAGGCACCCGCCGAAGCGCCCGTGGTGCAAACGAGCCAAGCCGAGCCTCCCACGCCGCCCACGGGCGTGCCGCAGTCGCGCCGATGCCTGCCGCTCGTCTCGGGTTGTGGTTGCGCGCATCGTTGCGCCGACGGGTTTCAGCAGGCGGATTTGTCCTGGGGTGTGCCGCGGCCGATGGGCGACAGCGCGCTCGATCCGGTGGACTTGCAGCAGTGGGTCTTCGACGCGGCGGGGAGCGGTCACATGCGTGTCGGGGAAGAACGGGACGGGGAAGTGATCGAGGTCTTCTACGACCGCACTCCGTGCGGTGGGGAGTGCATTCCCAGCCGAACCTTCCTGAGCTGTGGCCTCATCGACGGGTCCTGTTCGCCCGCGCCCTAGCAGGTCGCTGAAAAGCGACCTGCTCCCTTGCCGTTGCCCTTGCCCGTGCCCTTGCCCGCATCGTGGACGCCGTGTGTTTCGCGACGGCGAGACCGCGAATCGGAGCGATCGAGGTCGTCTCCTCGCTCGAAATCACGGACCGTCGGGCCGAGGCATCGAGGCCCGATATTGTCTCTCGCGCGGGAGGCTCTGCTGCAGAGCCGTTTCCCAGGGCCCCCCGCAGGAACCCCGCGAGAGACCAGCAATATCGAACGGGCTCTCGCCCACCTTGAGCAGGTCGTCGCGATGCTCGTCGCGCTGATCAAGCGATCTCACCGCTGATCCGCGGGCAAGGGCAAAGGCAAGGGCAGGGGCAAGGGGCAGGCTGCGAGCGCACCGAGCGGTTGGAGTCACCCGCGCCTCGATCGCCTCACAGCGAGACGGACAAGACCCCTGCGTCGCGCAGCTCCTGGAGCAACGCGCGTGCATCGTCCCAACCGAGCTGTGGATCCCACGCGAGGACTTCGTCTGCCCGGAAGCGGGTGCACGACACCAGCTTGCTCAGGAAGGGGCGTGCCGCGACCGGCAGCCGCCACTCCACCCCGGCCGCGGCGAACACGAGCGCCCCCTCGGTTTCGAACCAGGGGATCGCTTCCTCGCGCACGAGCCAAGTCGACTTCTCGATCGCGGGACCCGCTGATGGCGGACCAGACGTCTGACCTTCGGCGACCCGCATCATCCACTGCTGCTCGAGCACGGCTGGGTCGAGCGCCTGCAAGGCCTCCACGATGTCGTGGAGGACCGGCTGTACCGAGTCGCGGTCCGACTCGGCGGCGACGCGGTCGACGAACCACTCCGGGCGTGCGAGCGACTGCGCTTCCAGCCACCGCAGCACCAAGTCGTACGCGTGCATGCGCGGCGGGCTGAGGCTGACCGCGACGGAATGGGAGCAGGCCTCGGCCTCGTGCCAGGTCCCGGGCGGCAGGTAGAGCGCGTCGCCTGGCCGCAGCACCGTCTCGACCAAGTCGTCGACGCCTGGCGCATCCACGGTCCCGTGACCTCCCCGCAGCGCGACCCCTTCGTAGCGTCCGCTGAACACCGCGCGCCCTTCCGCGTCGCGTTTCGCGTTCTCGCGAGAGTAGGGTACGGCCGGCTCCATGCCGTGCCGCCAGCGCTTCTCCCCTTGGCACTGCAGGACGAACACGTGGTGTGGATCCAGATGCAGCGGAAACCCCGCACCGGGCGGGCTCGCGTAGAGTTTGGCGAACCCTCCGACGCCCAGTCCGAGCGCGCGTTGCAGGTCCGAGAGCACGCGCACGACCGGTGCGTGGTGGGTGAGGTCGGCGCAGACCGTGTCCCCACGTTCGAGGACCGCCGCGATGTCCTCTCGGCGGACGCGAACCTGTGTGTGCTGGTCCTGTCCGTCCCGCCCCGCCGCGTCGATGTACTCCAGCGCAGGGAGCCGCCGCCATGCCTCCGACGTGAGCGCGTCGTCGGACGCAAGCGGCCAGTCGGGCCGAAACCGCGCCACCCGAACCCCCCAGTGCGTCTCAAGAAACGTACGACCCGTCAGCGGACGGAAGAGCGAGTCGATGAGCGACATGGCGAAGGCTACCGCGGGCTACACGGCTGGGGACTCAGAACAGACCGTCGATGCGTCCGCTGATCTCGCCGAGGCTGTCTTCGAGACCCACCGCCGAGAGCGCGGACGCCACCACCCGCGCCGGGTGCGCGCGATCGGTCGCGATGTGCCGTCCGCCCTGCAGTCCGCCGACCCGGCCCGCGATCAGCGCCGACATGTTCTCGGTGCTGTGGGCGCGGTTGTCCTGCACGCCCTCAGGATCGTGGCCGTGGCCACCTTCGAACAACAAGACGACGGTCGTGTGGTCGAGGAGCGACGAGCCATCGACCTCCTCGGTGTCCCGCAGACCGGCGACGAGGCGCGCGAAGAACGACACGTGCCACGCGAGCGCGTCGGAGCAGTCGTCCGCCGTGCCCGAGTGCGTGGTGTTGTGCATGTCGTTCGCGACGCCGACCGCCTGCTGCGCGTTGAGGAACGTCTGGTCGAGCGAGATGCGGAAACCCACCGAACGCGCGAGGTCGCAGGTGAGCGCCATGCGGACCATGTCGATCATGGTCTCGCCGCGCAGCGTCTCTTCGCTCCACGCACGGCTCGGCGTGTAGTCGACGTTGCCGTTCTCGAGGGTGTTGTGTCCGTCCGCGATCGGCGGATCCTCGCCAGGATCGGTGGGCACGACGCAGGCGCCCATGCCGGGCTCCGGCATCATCGCGAGCCGCCCTTCGAGGCGGTTGAGTTCTTCGAGGTGTTGCTGGATGCGGCGCTGGTCCGACATGCCGAGCCGCGGGATCAGGCTCGACGTGCGGGAGCGCACCGCGGCCAGAATGTCGCGCCGCTGTCGCAACCGGCGGAGCGCTTCTTCGCGGCCTTCGTCCATCGGTACGAAGCCGCTGAAGAGCGAGCGGTAGGCCAAGCGCGGGCTTGTGGTCGCATCGATCGACTGGAGCGAACCATCGGCGCGCCGGCGCAGCGAGAGCGCGTCGAGTCCGCCGCCGCTCGAGTTCGATCCGGAGATGTAGCGGGCCGCTTGCACCCGGTAGCTGAGGTGTCCCTGGGTCGTCTCGCCGAGCGCATCGGCCGCGATGACATCCGCGCTCGAAGCGGCTGGACCGCTGCCGCGGTTGTCGCCGCGGCGCATGCCCGTGGTCTGTTGTTCCGCGGTGTTGTAGTGGAAGTGCACCGACTTGCCGCCCGGCGGGATCGCACCATCGGCGCCCCACGGGATCGTCAGTCCGCTCACCACGCTGACCTCGTCCTGCACGTCGTAGCCCGGCTGTCCCCACGCGGTGGTGCCGGAGCCGAGTGGCGTGAGCGCGCGAGGCAAGTCGTAGCCGGTGCCGGTGCGTTCGGGTCGGAGCAGCACCTGCCCTGGCGCGCGGTCGGTGCTCGTGGAGATCCCTGCGTAGAGCAGGACGAAACGGTTCGGCCGGCCATTGGCCGCGCTGCCCTTGGACCGGGTCAGTTCCAGCACGGGCAACGCGAGCGCTGCGGTCCCGAGTCCGCGCAACAGCGAACGTCGTGTCAGTCCGTAGGCCACTAGAGGTCCTCTCTGCGGAGGCCGAAGCCTTCGCTGGTGACGACCGCACGCACGACGTCGCTCAAGGTGAACTCACCCTCGGGCAACCGCGCCTCGAGCTGTACGATCGCTTCCGCGTCGACGCGCCGCACATCGCCGCGGCCCACCACGAGGCGGTGCACGTGGTTCACGAAGCAGTGGCGCAGCGCGCCGGACTCGAGCCCCAGTGCCGCGAGACCCGCCGGACCGCGGAAACTGCCGACATCCTGCAGGTAGCCCTCGCCATCGATCGCGCACGTCGACTCGTCGCCCTCCGTCTCCGGGTTGTCGGACTCGTGGGTCCGGAACGCGCCCGTCGCGTCGAAGTTCTCCAGGCCGAACCCGACACCGTCGATGTGCTGATGGCAATCCGCGCACCGGCCACCGGAGTGGGCGCTGTAGCGTTCGGGTTTGCAGAGCGCTTCGGACTGCGGCCCTTCGTCCGTGTTCACCCCCGGAGGCGGCGGCGGAATGGTGCGGCAGAACGCGCGGGTCTGAACCGCGAGTCCACGGAACACTGGGCTCGTGTCGCCGTTGCGCGCGCCGTGCGCCAGAAAGCTGCCGTGCGAGAAGAGGCCGCGGCGTTCGTCCATGTCGTACGCGACCCAGCCGCCCTCTTCGCCCGCCGGCACCGGCAGTCCGTAGTTCTCGGCCAGGAGCGCGTTCACGTGGGTGCGGTCGTAGGTGAACAGATCTTGCCAGGGGCCGGCTTCTTCGAAGAGCACTTGCTCCATGAGCATTCGGGTCTCGGCCCGCATCGCGGTGCCGAGCTCGTCGCCGGCCAGCAACTTCTCGTAGCCGAGCCACATCGCGTGGAAGAGCACGAAACGTTCCCGTGCGAGCGGCTGGTCGAGCATGCGCATCGCTTCGGTGGCGCGCGCCTCGGGATCTTGAAGCCCGCCGGCCTGGGCCCGGTCGAGCAGCGCTTCGTCGGGGATCGCGCCCCACAGGAAGAACGCCAGCCGGGTCGCAATCTCGTAGTCGTTGAGTCGGTAGACGTTCGCCGTGTCGGGGTCCGGCGTGCCGACCTCCACCCGGTAGAGGAACTCGGGATCCATCAGCACGACTTGAACGATGCCGCTGACGCCTTCGTAGAAGTCGTCGAACGTCGCGGCCATGCGCATGGCCCCGGGCCACTGGCCGAGCTCCGGACCTTCCCCATCCACGAGGAACGCGACGTCTTCGTCGGTGGCTTCGCGGCGGAACGCGTTGCGCACCAGTCGGCGGGCGAAACTCCGCATGCAAGTGGCGTCGTCCACACCGGTGGGCGTGCAACCCACGACCTCGTCCCGACGCGGCGTGTCCTCGAGCAACCGCTCGGCGGCTTCAACCGCCAGCAACTCTTCGCCTTCGACCAGGGCCTGCGACGGGTCCTGGGTCTCGTAGTCGTTGTCGAAGGGGGTGCGGGCGTCCTCGGGGAGCAGCGCGCGGGCTGCTCGGGCGTCGTCCCCGATGAGGATCGCCACGCTGCGATCGTATTCGAGGGCGGACAATCGGGTGATCCCGTTCGGCGTCAGCACCTCACCGCTGGGGAGCGGGGGATCGTCCGGCGGGTCGACGGGCGGGTCGGCGATGACCCCCGAGCAACCCAACACACACACCATCGTCCAGCGCCACATCGTGCGTCACGATACCACGGCCCTGCCCTCCCCACCGGGATCGGGAATCGGTCGGTGTACGAGGGGGAAAGGCAGGCGTCAGCCCGGGGAACGCAGTGAGGCGATTTGGGCCGTGACCAGGGCGGCGAGCCTGCGGATGTCCGGGCGGGCGAGTTCGTCTTGGGCGAGCGCATCGAAGGGGGCGGCATCGGGAAGCGACAGCTCCTCCGCGCTCAGCGCTTCCGCGGTGAGGTTGCGGGCGATGCGCCACGCGGCCAACGCGGCGACCGGTGCCCGTTCGGGATCGTCCGAAGCCGCGACTTCCGCCAACCGCGCGAGGTGCCGGCTCGGCGCTTCGAGGTAGGCCGACGCCCGTACCGCGGCGATCGACGGGGGAGACTCCGCGAGCAGCCGCTCGACGGCGTCTGCGTGGGCCCGGACCACCCGGGACAGCTCCATCGGCTCGGCGCGGGCTGCCTCCAGGGCCGCCTGCACCTCGCCGTCGGCGGTCTGGGACAAGGTGGGGACCGGGGAGGTGGAGACGAGGAGGATGGCGAGGGCGAGGAGGGCCGGTTGGCGTTTGGAGGCAGCCGAGGGCGACGCCGACGCCGAATCCGACGCCGAATCCGA
Organism: Deltaproteobacteria bacterium; assembly: GCA_034670305.1. Lineage (GTDB taxonomy): Bacteria > Myxococcota_A > Polyangia > Polyangiales > Houyiibacteriaceae > JAXMNT01. Next base: position 78,907 of record JAXMNT010000011.1, on the reverse strand, counting down.
AGCCGAAGCCGAAGCCGAATCCGACGCCGACGCCGAAGCCGAAGCCGAAGCCGACGCCGACGCCGACGCCGAAGCCGAATCCGACGCCGAAGCCGAAGCCGACGCCGACGCCGAAGCCGAAGCCGAAGCCGAAGCCGACGCCGAAGCCGAATCCGACGCCGAGGCCGAAGGCGAGTCCGAAGCGGAAGCGGGCGCACGTTCTGGGAGCGAGGTGGGATCTGCGGTCGTGAGCACGGGAGGGGGGACGCTACCCGGCGCGGGCCGTTTCGACCACTGGCATTGAAACCGAGCGCCGCACGCGATAAGTCCGGCCTCTGAGCGCGTCGTCGCGCTTTGAACGGAGAGTTCCATGGGATCGAGTGGGGGAATGAACGCGCGCCTTGGAGGGTGGACGGTTGTCGTCGCGCTGGGCGCGTTTCTGGGGCTTTTGAGTGCTGGCACGGCCGATGCGCAAGTGCGGCTGAACGAAGCGGTGGAGATGTTGGACGCGTCCGACTCGGACACCGTCCAGCTCGGCATCGAAGCGCTCGGGACCAACGGCACCGCGCGTGCGGTGGCGCCGTTGAGCGCCCGGATCCGTCGCGGGCTGCCCCCGGAGTTGCTGGACATGGCGATCCAGACGCTCGGCGTGCTCGGACGCCCAGAGGCGGGCCCCGTGCTCTTCGAGCTGACGAACCACCGTCGTGTCGAAGTCCGCGTCGCCGCAACGGAAGCGATCGGATCGTGCCGGCCCCGTGGTGCGGCAGCGAGCCTCGTCACGCTGCTGTCCGATGGCGATCCCCAAGTGCGGGCGACGGCTGCCATCGCACTCGGCACCGTCGGAACCGCTGCTCAGCTCGACGACCTGTTCCTCGCGTTCGACCGAGGTTTGAACGAAGCCTCCCCTGCGATCGGCCAGCTCGCCGACGCCGCTGGCGCAGACCGATTGTTGGCCTACCTCGGCCGCAAGCCGCTGGATGCGATCACACCTGGACTCGACGAGATCCTCGCGCGCACGGACATCGCGGCCCGGGTCAAACTGCGGGTCCTCGGCAAACTGGAAGAGCTGGCCACCCCCGAGGTGCGCACCTACCTCGAGAGCCTCGCGGAAGCCTTGCCGGCCGGCGCGATCCAAAACGAAGCACGCGCCGCCGCCGGCCGGATCACGGGGGGCTGACATGACGCACGCACAGAACACCCAGACCATGAACGATTCCCCCGCCCACCTCTGGACCACGTTGCCGTCTGTGGGAACCGCAGCACTGTGCGCGGTGGCCATGATCGCCAGCGCCTGTGGCGGCGGTTCGGGTTCTGCGTTCCGGCCCACCTTCCCCGACAACCGATCGACCGACATCGACGCGGTGCTCGCCCGCGTGCATGCAGCGCCCGCCCGCCAGGACGAACCGCTTGCTGTAGGCGTCACCGCGTCCCCGCACACCCTGTACGCCGTCGACCTGAACGGTGGCAGCGTCCGCTGGCGCAAGACCCTGCAGGGCTCGATCGTCGCGGCGCCCCTCCTCGCGGGCGGCACCGTGCTCACCCATGAGTCGGCCGGCATCGTGGGCCGCAGCACCCGCTCCGGCGACACCCAGTTCACCACCGGAGATGCTGGATTGCACCTCGTCGGCGCCGATGGCGAAGGCGACCTCGTGGCATTCGCACTCTCCACCGGCGGCGGCGTCAGCGCCCGCTCCAAGCTCGTCGTCGCGCGCGGCGGCCGCATCGCGTGGACGAAAGAAGTCGAGTTCGCGCTCGGCGCGCCGACGGTCGTCGGGGGACTCGTCTTCGTGCCTTGGGCCACTCAGAACGTCAGCGTGCTCGACGCGGCCAGCGGCGACGAACTCGCCCGCATCCGCATCACCGACAGCGCCGTGGGGCGCGCCTTCCGCGAAGGCGCCGACGTGTACTTCGCGCAGCGCGGCGTGTTCCGGCTGACCAGCAGCATCGCGGGTGGAAGCACCTCGAGCGCCGCGTACTTCGAGCCGCAGTTGCGGGACATTCCCGGCAACCCGACCTTCGTGGTCGACCCGTACCGGCCCCCGCCCACACCCGAGAGCGCTGTGCACCGCATCCGCTACTCGTGGCGTCCGGCGGGATCGGGCGAGGAGGTCTCCCTCGCGGGCGACGTGCTCTACGGCACCTTCTACAAACTGATCTTTGGCCTGGTCCCGACCGAGGACGACGTCCGGTGGGTGTACGAACACGACGCCGACATCGTGGGTGCGAGCGCGCAGCCCGGCGGCCTGATCGTCGCGGACGCCGAAGGCAACTTCGGGTTCGTCAGCGCGGTCGACGGCCGCCGACACTGGCACGCCTCGACCGACATCCAGCCCCTCGTCGTCACCATTCGCGGCGGCGACTTCGAACCGAACGGCGCCGCCGAGGGCGAAGTGCACACCTTGCACGACCAGCTGCTCGCGGCGGCCCAGAGCACGGACTCGCGTCTCGTGCCGGCCCGCATTCTCGCGGTCCACATGCTGCGCGCCATCCAGGACGACGACGTCACGGGACACCTCATCGCCCTGTGCGAAGACCGCAGCGCGCCGCCGGCCGTCCGCAACGAAGCGTGCACCTCGCTCGCCGCTCGGACCACCGGTGAACAGCACGTCGTCGACGCGCTCGGCCGCTACACCCGCTACCTGACGGGCACCACCGCCGGTCCCCTCGGACCGCTGACACGCGCCGCGGTCTCGATGGGGGCCACCGCCTCCGTCCCGCACCTCGTCGCCCATCTGCGCGACCCCCAGACCAGCGAAGAGGATCTCAAGCTGGTGATCGACGCACTCGGCGCGTTGGAGGGGACCGCGGCGACCGAACCGCTCCGAGACTTCGTCCGCCTCTACCACGCCGAAGCGCAAAGCGACGCGATGGTCCAGGCCATCGGCGCCGCGGGCGACGTGCTCGTCGCGCTGGGCGACGAAGACGCCGAAGCGCTTCTGCGCGCGGTGCGGACCGATGAGCTCGCCCCCAGGGCGGTGCGCGACCGCGTCCAAGTGACCCTCACCGCGATCGAAGTTGCGCGTGCCGAAGCCGAAGCCGCCGCGGAGGCGGGGGCGGAAGGCGAAGGCGAAGGCGAGACCGAAGGCGAGACGACCGGCGACCAGGTCGCGGGCGACAACCGCCCTGAGCGCGCCACCCTCCCGATGATCGAACGGGTCCTCGCCCCCATCCGCGCGCAGATCCACGCCTGCCTCGCCGAAGCCGAAGTCCGCACCGCCCGCCTCGTGCTCGCGCTCGACGACGAAGGCAACATCGCGAGCCTGAACATGCCGCAGAACATCCGCAGCTGCGTCGAACCCCTCATCCGCGCCCAGCGCTACCCCGGCAACCGCCGAGGCGTCCGCGAACAGTTCTCTCTAACCGTGCGCTGACAGGAGGGCCAAAGGCCCGAGTGTCCCCTTGCCCCTGCCCTTGCCCCTGCCCTTGCCCTTGGGTTGAGCGGTCGGGGCGGTCGGCTTCGGATTCGGATGTCGGCTTCGGATTCGGATTTCGGATTTCGGCTTCGGATTCGGATTCGGATTCGGATTTCGGCTTCGGCTTCGGCTTCGGCATCGGCATCGGCATCGGCTTCGGCATCGGCTTCGGCATCGGCATCGGCTTCGGCTTCGGCCTCGGAGAATCGGGCACGGGCACGGGCACGGGCACGGGCACGGGGGCACGGGAAGAACACCCGCCAGCCCGCCGTTCCACCGTCGTGCGTTCAAACTCCCGCCCCCTTTTCTTGGAGCGCAGGCGCTGCCATGGCACGCCCGTTCTCGACCACCCATGATCGCCCTCCCCCTCTCCATGCCGCTGGCCGCGCCCCCCGGGTCCCCGTTTCAGCGTCTCGGTGCTACACCGCTCCTCGTGCCTCTCCGAACGTCTCCCGTCGGCGTCTTTGCCCCGCTGGTCATCGCCCTGTGGGCGTGCGCATTCCTCGGCTGCCCCAAGCGGGGGCCCGACTCCACCCTCCCCGTCCTGACCACCGACAACGCGGACGCAGAGCGCGACATGCGGGAGGCGCGCGCGGCCATGGACAACCAGGAGTACGACGTCGCCGAGGCCGGCTTCCGACGGTTCCTCACCACGCATCCGAACGACGCGCTGGCCCCGGTCGCCCGACTCGGCCTCGGACGCATGCTGCTGGCCCGCGGCGAGACCGACGCGGCCCTGCAGGAGTTCCGAGCCGCGGCCGCGCATGAAGACGTCCGGGTGTCGGAGCGAGGACGCTTCTACTCCGGGGTCGCGCTGCAACTTCGCGGAGAGAGCGCCGAAGCGCTCGAGCTCTTGCGCCCCATGGTCGGCACCACCGTCTCTCCCGCCGACACCGCGCTCCTGCTGCAGACCTTGGCCGCTGCCCACGCCCGGCTCGGCGACCGGCCTGCAGCGGTCGAAGCGCTCGATCTCTTGGTGCGCTCCGCCGTGCCCACGTCGGACCGCGACGACGCCCGCTCGCAAGTCGAGGGACTCATCCGGCAGCTGCAGACCGACGACGTTCAGGTCCTCTTCGACCGCCTCGATCGCGACGGCCACGCCTGGCCGCTCGTCGGCCGCCGCGCGCTGCGCGACGCATTCGAGAACGCCAACCTCGATCGGGTGCGCACCGTGGCCAGCGCGCTGCGCGAACACCGCGTCCCGCTCGACGGCGACCTTCGCACCATGGCCCTTCGCGCCGAGCGCACCACCGAGACCGATCTCCGTGCGGTGGGGGCCATCCTGCCGCTGAGCGGACGCGGACAGGAGGTCGGCCGCCACGCGCTCGAAGGGTTGATGCTCGCGGCCGGGCTTCCGTCCGAAGGTCCCGCGACCCCGACCACGCCCCGCATCTTCTTCCGCGACAGCGGCGACGATCCCGAGCGGGCGGCGCGCGCGGTCGACGACCTCGTCACCCTGCACCAGGTCGTCGCCATCGTCGGCCCGGTGGGACGCGATGCCTCCCTCGCCGCCGCCCGCCGCGCCCAGGAACTCGGCGTGCCGATGCTCGCGCTCTCTCCGGATCCCCGCGTGGTCGACGCCGGCCCGATGGTCTTCCGCCTGCTCGGCACCGCGGACGACGAAGCGCTCGATCTGGTGACCGCTGCCCGCGACCGAGGCGCGCGCCGCATCGCGGTCGTAGCGCCCACCCATGCCTACGGGCAAGCGATGACGTCAGCCGTTCGGGGACATTGCGAAGACCTCGGTCTCGAGTTCGCCGGCACCGTCGAGTACGACCCGGCGGCGCTGCAGCAGAGCGCCCAACGCGCTGCCCAGATCCAAGCCGACGCCTTCGTCCTCCCGGATCATTCCCGCAGTCTGATGACCCTGGTCCCGGCACTCACCGCGGCCGGCCTCTTCAGCACCAACGGAGGCACCGTCCCGCGTGGGGCGCGCGCCGTTCGATTCCTCGTTCCCAGTGTCGGCTACGACGAAGCCCTCCTCCGCACCACCGGCCGCTACCTCCAAGGCAGCCTCTTCGCGCGCTCGTTCCTCGCCGCAGACAACGGCGAATCGAGCAGCCCCTATGCCCGCTCCTTCGCGGAGACCTACCGCGCCCGCTACCAGTCCTCCCCCGACCTCTACGCTGCCGGCGCCTTCGACGCCTTCCACCTCATCCGCAGCGCCGTCGACGCCGGCGCACGCACCCGCGGTGAAGTCGCCACCCGCCTCCCCACGAGCCGCACCGAGACCGTCTCCATCTCCAGCCGCCTCTCCCCCACCCGCCACCCCACCCGCGCCACCCGCATCTTCGAACTCCGCGGCACCTCCCTCACCACCCCACCCCGCCCCACCGCCCCCGCGACCCGCCAGTAGACGGGGAGCGGGAGGTAGAGCGGAAGCGGCCAAATCCGAATCCGAAGGAGAGGATGAGTGGGGTCGGGGGTCGGCGATCGGCGTCGGCTTCGGCGGTCGGCTTCGGCGTCGGATTCGGCTTCGGCGTCGGCTTCGGCTTCGGCTTCGGCTTCGGCGTCGGCGTCGGCTTCGGCTTCGGATTCGGATTCGGACGCTGTCTCAGAGTCAGCCACAGAATCAGCCACAGAATCAGCAACAGGGTGAGCCACAGAATCAGCAACAGAATCAGCAGCAGGGTCAGCCACAGAATCAGCGGCAGCGTCAGCCACAGAATCAGGAGCAGCCACAGCTACAGAATCAGCAGGCAGCGCCCGCTTCGGTCCGCCGTCCCGCGCGCGCTCAGCCGAGTGCGATGAACGCGGCCACGCCGGCCGCCAACACCGCGACCGCCACCGCGATCGCCACCAGCATGCCGCTGTTGCCACCCGACGCCTGAGGCGCGACTTCCACCTGCGAGGGGGGAGGCATCGCGTGCGTCACCCGCCCCGTCTCTTCGCTTGTGGACGCGATCGGCGGCTTGATCGGTTCCTGGCCGTACGCCGCAGGGGGCGGCGGCGCGGTCGTGCTCAGCGCGCGTTCGATGTCGGGCAGCGTCGTCTGGGCCCAGCGTTTGTGGTCGCCGTCGAGCCCGAAGCTCGCGACGATCAGGTCCGCGAGCTCTCCCGCGGACGCCGGCCGCTTGGTCTTGTCTTTGTGCACGCCGCGGATGACCACGTCGTCGAACGACTTCGGGTACACCGCGTTGAAGCTGCTGGGCGGGGCCGGATCCTCGTTCACGATCTTCATCAGGATCTGCGCCACGTTCGCCCCCTCGAACGCCACCCGGCCGGTGGCCATTTCCCAGAGGATCGCAGCGATCGCGAAGACGTCCGTCCGCTGGTCGACGTCGAGTTTGCCCATCGCCTGCTCGGGCGACATGTAATACGGGGAGCCGAGGGTCGTTCCAAATGCGGTGAGCTTGGGCCCAACCTCCATCTGGAGTTTCACCGAACCAAAGTCCAACACGCGCACCACGTCGCCTTCGTCCGCGTTCACGAGGAAGACGTTGTCGGGCTTCAGATCCCGGTGGATGAAACCGAACGAGTGCGCGTGGTCAAGCGCCTCGGCGAGCTGGCAGAAGACGCGGAGCGTCCGAGCGGGTCGGAGCGCACCTTCTTCTTCGATGGCCTTGGTCAGCTCACGCCCGGACAGGTACTCCATGTTGAGGAACCACGAACCGTCGTCCGTCTCCCCGAACTCGAGCACCTTGACGATGCCCCCGTGGTCGAGTTCCTCGGCGCTCTCGTACTCGCGTTTGAAGCGCTCGACCGCGACTTCGTCCTTCGCCACGTCTTCGTGGAGGACTTTGATCGCGATCTGCTGCTTCGTCTCAGGGTGCCGACCTTCGTACACGCGGCCCATCGCGCCGTCGGCGACGCGGGCGGCCACGATGTACTGCCCGAGCTTCTTTCCGAGGCGCGGATCGAAGTCGGTCGGATCCTGGATCTGGATCGTGATCGTGCCGTCCATGCCACAAAAGAACACGTCGTCGCCATATTCGGCGGAGCACTCTGGGCACTTCCGAGCCACGGGCGCCGATGTTACCCGGTTTTCGCCGCAAGGGTAGGTGTTCTCGCTCGCATTCGTCGCAGCGCCAAAATGCCTACCACCGCATCCATCGGCGCTCTTCGATGTCGTACGCGAGGGTCAGCTCCACGCCCTCCTCGTCGAGAACCCGGAAACACACCAAGTGGTCCGCCGAGAGCCCGCCGTGCTCCTCCCATCGTCCGAGCACCGCCTTGATCGGCCGCCGAACATGCCCGCTCTCGGAGTACGCACTGGGCGCAAACGGCCATCCGATCGCGGAGCGGGTCTCGACTTCGAGGTCCCGCTGCGGGTCCCACGAAGGCACCTCGATCGCCGCTTCGTCGCGAAGCGCCGACACCATCTGATCCAGCCCGTGCAGCAAGGTCTGGTCGACGCCCCCACTGTTGAGCAACAGACCCACCAAGTACTGCTCTCCCAGGCGGCGGACGACCACGTCGCGCTTGGAACCATGCAGCTCCAGCATCGCCGGTTCGCCTCCGTCGATCGCCTCCATGAACCGCCGGACCGACGCCATCAGAATCTGCGCATGGGCACCGGAGACCTTGGCTTCGAACGGAGGGATGGCCGAGCAGTAGTCGACGCACTCGCCCTGGTTGTCGACGAACACCACCGCCTGCAGCGCGGGCTGAGTGAGAAACAGTCCACGGAGCACCAGCGTGAATCCGGTCTCCGACTCCTCGCGCTCGTGTTCATCGAGCGCGCTCCGAAACCGGACGGTCGAGGTGCGGCGGGGTCGACTGCTACGAGTCATGCCCATCCTCCCCGTCCGATTCGAACGTCGCGTGCAGCGCGATCGACTCCGCCCGCTCGTTGCGCTCCACGGCGACCTGGGTGCGCAGCGACTCGATGAGCTGGTGCAGTTCGGTCACCCGGTTTCGGTCGGCGACCTGCCGGCGAATCTCGTCCTGCCACTCCTCGAACGTCCGCCGCGCGGGCACGATCTCGTCGACCAAGATCACGTGCCAGCCCGCCTCTGTCCGCACCGGCTCGGGCAGCACACCCAGACCGCCCGGCCCGAGCCCTTGGCCATCGTTCCTCTCCACCAGCGGACCCGAGCCGACCCCAAAGAGCGCATCGCGAAATGCAGTGCCCAGCTGCCCCTCCGCGCTGCGGGGGAGGAGCGGCAACTCGTCCGCGAAGACCGTCCAGGTGTCCGCCCCGGACCGGGCGCGTTCGGTCGCAGCCCAGCGCTCGTAGACGGAGGCGTCGCCGGGTTCGGCGCTGGCGAGTTCAGTCAGTATCTCCACTGCGAGCGCGCGCGCGTCCGCATCCTCGGACGAGCCAGGCGCGACGTCGGTGGGCACCCGCACGAGCACGTGGCGCGAGCGGCGCGCCTCTTCCGAAGCCATCGCCCGGTCCTGGCTGTCGAATATCTGACGCGCCTGTGCGACCCCCACGTCCTCGGCCGCGTGCGTCGTCTCGAGTTCGGCCAGCAGGGTCTGGACGAGGGCGCGGTCGAGGAGGCGCTGTCCCCGCGCGCCGAGGTGGTAGCCACGCCGTTCGGCTTCTCGACTGAGCAACACTTCTTCTTGGAGTCGAGTGAGCGCCTCGCGGGCGGTGAAACCACCACTCTGCATCAACGCGATCACGTCTTCACGCGCGATGCCGACCCCGTCGACCGTGCTGAGGATGTCGCCACCCACCCGATCGGTGCCGACCGCGAGCTCGGTCTGCGGCGGAGGAGCGGGCGGGTCGCCGCAGCCGACGAGACACCCGATCCCGAGCAGGGTCGACAGCATGCGGTGCGGGCGGCGCACGCTACTCCCCCGTCGACGGTCGGAGCAGTTCGACCGATGCACCGAGCACCGCCAGCCCGATGAAGGTCAGCACGATCGCGGCGACGTAGTCGTGTCCGCGAAGCTGCACGATGGCATAGAAGAGCGTGCCCAAACTCGCGAGCAAGAGCAGCCCGCCGGATCCTTCGCGCAGCCACGCCACCGTGAAACTCTACGACATTCCGTAGTTCTTGAGCTTCTTGTGCAGCCCTTCGCGCGTGATGCCGAGCGTCCGGGCTGTCTGGCTCTTGTTGTTGTCGTGCTCCGCGAGCGCTTCCCGCAGGATCTGCTTCTCGATCTGCTCGATCATCTCTTTGAGGGTCCCCTTCGCAGGCTTGGTGCGAAGCGCGACCGACTCGGACTGCTTGATGCGGGGGCTCAGGTGGTGCGGTTGAACGAACTGGTCGTCTTCGACCTGAATCACGAGCCGCTGGACCTCGTTCTCGAGCTCACGAACGTTGCCGGGCCACAGATAGGCCTGGAGCGCTTCCATCGCCTGCTGCCCAAAGCCGCCCACGGTCCGTCCGAACTCGCCGCAGTACCGCTGAAGGAAATGTCCCGCGAGCAGCGGGATGTCCTCTCGGCGTTCGCGGAGCGGCGGGAGCCGCAACGGGAAGACCTTGAGGCGGTAGAACAGGTCCTCGCGGAAGCGGCCTTCGGCGACCTCCTTCTCGAGGTCTCTGTTGGTGGCCGCCACGATCCGTGTGTCGACGCGTTTGGTCCGGCTCGCACCGACCGGGCGGACTTCGCCTTCTTGGAGCACACGCAAGAGCTTGGCTTGAAGCGAGAGCGGCATCTCGCCGACCTCGTCCAGGAAGAGCGTGCCTTCGTGCGCGAGTTCGAACAGCCCCTTCTTGTCGTCGCTCGCGCCGGTGAACGACCCCTTCTTGTGTCCGAAGAGCTCGCTCTCGAGCAGGTTCTCCGGCATGGCTGCGCAGTTCTGCGCCACGAAGAGTTTCTCGCGCCGGTTGCTCCAGTAGTGCACCGCGCTCGCGACCAGCTCTTTGCCGGTCCCGGTCTCGCCTTCGATCATCACCGTGACGCGGGTGTCCACGACCTTGCGGAGCTGTTCGAAGAGCTGCTTCATGCTCCGCGCTTCACCGATGATGCCATCGAAGCGGCGGCGTTCTTCGCGCCGTTTGAGGTACTGGTTCTCGTTGCGCTGACGCTCTTCGGCGACCCGGAGCCGGCCGACGAGGCGGGCGCGCACGACGCCCTGACTCGCGGCCTGTGCGAGCAACGCGAGGATGTCGAGATCCTGTTCCTTGAACATCCCCTTCGACGCGCGGTTGTCGACCTGGAGCACGCCGATGATGCGCTCCCCTTGCCAGAGCGGGACGCCCATCGTGGAGAGGATCTGCGCAGCCATCAGCGACGCGGTCTCACCGACGTCGCGGCGCGCATCCGCCGCGAGCACGGCGGCGCGTTCCTTCACGACCTTCTTGAACACGCTGCGGGTGATCGGGATCGCGTCGACCGCATCGACCTGGTCGCGCACCCGGGTGCCGATCGGAATGTAGCGGGACGACTTCTTCGAGCGCCCGTGTTCGTCCTCTTCACGGATCGCCACGGTGACGTGGGTCGCGCGCGGCAGAAACTCGAAGATCTTCTTCCCGACACCGTCGATGACTTCGTCGAGCTCGATCGCGGTGCTGATCTCTTTTTGCGCCGCGTAGAGTTTCGCCAACAGATCCCGGTCGACCGTCTGTTCGACGCGACCGATGTCGTCGACGTTTCGGACATGGACGATCTTCGCGTCGTCTTCGTCTTCGTCCGTCGTCGCGAATGTGATCTGGACCGGGTCGGTGGGCTCTCCGAGGTGCACCACATCGCCGGGTCCGATCGCGAGCTCGCGCCCCGCCTGAGCCGCCAGGTCGACGAGTTCGCTTCCCCGAAGCACGCGCGTGCCATTCGTGGAGTGGTGATCTCGCAGCACGTAGCCCTCGCCGTTGAACACGATCGAGGCGTGTTCTCCGGAGACGTGGTGGTCGGTGAGCACCACGTCGTTCCGATCCCCCCGCCCGATTCGAACGAGGTCTTCTTCGCTCTCGAGCGACGTCCCCTTGCACTCTCCGCGTACGACGGTGAGTCGGATCACTGGCTCATTCGTGCGCGCAACCGCGCCTGGGTCGGGAGCGCTTCACGACTGAACTGCACCCAGACTGCGCGGCCTGCTTCCATCTCTTCGAGTTCGGAGATCTTGTCGATCGCGGCCTGGCTGCCGGCCGTCGCGACGCGGTCGAGCGCCGCCACCGCGGTCAGGCGAACCTGCACGTCCATGTGGTTGAGCTTGTCGACGAGCGCCGTCACGACCTCTTCGTTGCCGCGGCCAAGTCGTCCCAGCATGAACGCGGCCTTGCGCACCACGGCCACATCGCCATCGGCCAGCTTGCCGATGTAGCAAGGGATCGCTTCGTCGCACTCGTTGGCCACAGCCACGGGCTTCTCGGACTCCTGCTGAAAACGCTCGTGGTAGGCGTCCTCGGTCGCGCCGGCGATCCAGCGGGTGAGCGCGACCATCTCGTTCTTGTTCGCCAAGAGTGCGTACGCGTTCATCGCTTCGATCCGGACCTGCGGGTGGTTCTCGTCGTTCTGAACTTCGGCGAGGAAGAACTCGAGGAAGCCAGGATCGTAGAGCGAGCGGATGGCCGCGATCATCTGCGCCTTGAACTGAACGCCCTGCGCATCGTCGGGCAGGCCGGTGTAGACGCGGCGCAGCGCCGTGCGAACCTGCGCGCGATCGCCTTCGGCGTGGTTGAGTCGCACGATGGCGAGCGAGCCGTTGACCTGCCGGAACGGGTCCTCCGCGTTGGTCTCGGCCATGAGCGGGTCGAGCGCTTCGCGAAAGCCGAGCGAACCGAGCGCAAACGTCGCCTCGGAACCGACCACCTGCGCCACGCTCATCTGGTCCGCGGCCTCGGCGTTGCGCTGGCGAACCGCCTCGATGTACGCGGTCGCCATCGCGTTCGCGCCTTCGTCCTCGCCGCGGAGCACGCCGAGCAGCGGCTCGAGGGACGGACGCCCGATGCTCACGAGCGCGGATGCCGCGACGTCGTTCATGCGCATGCCGGGGTTGTTCGGATCGAAGAGGTACAGGCCCTGGATGAGCGGCTCGACCGCGGCGGGGTCGGCCAGGGAGCCGAGCTGCGAGGCGGCCAAGTGGTTCACCAGGAAGTTCTGTTCTTCGCTCTGGGTCGTGGCGATCTTGGTGAGGATCGGCGTCGCCGAACGATCGCCGATCGCGCCGAGTGCACGGATCATCTCGATGCGCATCCGGTTGTCCTCTGGGCGGGCCTGGCGGATCTTGTCGAGCGCGGTTCCGAGCGCCGCGACCACCTCGGCCTTGCGTCCGTCCGGCACCTCGACCCGCTGGAGCGCCTGGGCCGCGCGTTCCGCGTGGGCCTCGCTGACTTCCGGGCGCCAGTCGAGCGCATTGATGAACGCATCGATCGCGCGGGGGTCGTTCATCTCCTTGAGGAGCGCGAGCATCGCGATGCCGTTCTGCGTGTCCGCGCGGTTCTCCACGTAGACCTTCGACATCTTCTCGACGACCGCGTCGAGCACTTCCTGGACCCCGGCCGCAGACCGGTCGCCATCGGCGGCGACGAGCGCTTGAGACCAGATCGTCTGGATCTTGCTGATCGCGTTCTGGCGGCGAACGGGATCACTGAGTTCGTCGGCCTGACCGACGACGTCGTCGTCCGCGGCGTGACATGCGACGAACGTCGCCGTCAGGACGAAACTCAACAGCACAGAAAGGACGAGCTGCTTCATCGAACCATCTCCTGGCCACTTCGAGTGGCCGTTGCCCGAATGCCGCCTCGAACCCCTGGTTCGCAGCCGGCACCGCTGGGTCATACCCCTTCGAAACCCCCCGAAAGCCGAACAAATTGGGGAGGTACGATTCGCGCGGACGATAACGAGCAAAGCTCGGAGGTGTCAACGGCTCTTCACACATCCAACCCGGCGCCGGCGAACGGCGGGGGGTTGCGGATCATTGTGCTTGGGGTGCCCGTTTTGTGGGGCTTGCCGGGTTGGAATGCGGCCCTTGCGGGCCGCCCGCAGGGCAGTGGTGGTGGGCTTGCCAGGTTGGGATAGGCGGCGGGTCTCACCGCATCAGGGTTCGGGCCACGCGTCGGCGGGCCAGTCGAGCGTGTGGGATCGGCGCGTCACACACGGGGTGCAGGAGAGGATGCCTTCGCCGGTGGCGCGGTATCCCCCGCTCGGGTGCTTCCACTGGAAGAGTTTCGGATCGTGTTCAATGACGATCCACCCGCGCCATGAGGGATCCGGATCTCCCGGCACCCAGCGGGCCCGCCCCATGAAGTCGGTCGCGCGGCTGTAGGGTCGCAGCCAGGCCTTCCACCGACCCCATTGGCGGCGTTCGATCAAACTGAACGCTGTTTGAAAGTGCGCGCGCCCCCGCATCGAGGACACCGCACCCAGACCCCCTGAGGCGTATGGTGGGGTGAGACAGGCACGAGGCAGTCTAGCAGTGGCGCAAGACTCCTCGGCCCCGGTACGCCGGCCCCTGAAGGTCCAACCGAGCAGCTCGCCACAGAACCCCTTGGCCGCTTCCCTTGGCAATGCCCTTCGGTTCGCGGACCCGAAACCCCATCCACCCAGGCGTGCCCAGCATCCTCGAGCGCCCCGCCTGTCCCACTCGACCGCGGATCGCAATCTGCAAGCGCCGGGTCCACGGAGGCGGGGGCTTGTTTGCTGGATAGGGCGGCCGGGTTCCGGCGGGCGATGTGGGCTCGAGGAGCGGGCTGCTTGGCGGCGCGCAGACGGGGCTCCTTGGCCAATGCAGCATGCTGCTGCACCGCTTTGAACCAGGTGGGGAGGTGGCCGAGGGCCGGAGGGGGAACCCCCCTCAGAAAGCACTGCCGTGTTCGGAACGGTCGCCGGAACGGTTGACCGCTGCGGGGCTCCTACGCCCGGGCGGGGGCAGAGGCTGCCGGCTCGCGGCACCAAGCGCGGCGCGCGGTCGAGCCCAACGCCCCCGACAAGTGGCTGCGCACGGAAGAGACTGCTTGAACTGGACATGGATTGTGCTACTATTGCTCAATCAAGATGGCGCGCCGCCCTCGCAAACCGAAACAGCTCGACCTTTCGCTTCCCGGCACGTGGGGAGGTCGCCGTGCGGGCGCCGGTCGCAAGCCCAAGGGAGAACGCGCGGGCGTGTCGCATCGGCCGCGGGTCAAGGTTGCCAACCGCAACCCCGTCCACGTCACGATCAAGGTGGCTTCGGACGTCCCAAGTCTTCGCGGGCGTCGTCTCACCCGGTTGCTGTTCTCGATCTTCGAGCAGGCGGCCGAGCGCAACGGCATGCGCATCGTTCACTTCTCGATCCAGACGAACCACGTCCACCTCATCGTAGAAGCGAAGAGCACGGAGGCGCTTTCGCGTGGCATGCAGGGGTTGCTGATCCGGCTCGCGAAGCGAGTGAACAGGTACCTCGGACGGTCGGGCAAGCTGTTCCCGGACCGCTACCACGCCGAGGTCCTTTCCACGCCCACGCAGGTCCGCCACGCGCTTCGTTACGTGCTCAACAACAAGCGCAAGCACGCGGGTTCCCGCCGCACGTTTCGACCCGGCTGGGTCGACCCCTGTTCCACGGCGCCGCACTTCGATGGATGGTCGTCCGCCCCCGAGCCCCCACGCGACTGCGGCCCGCCGATGCCACGCGCACACACGTGGCTGTTGCGCGTCGGGTGGCGCAAACGTGGGCTGATCCACCCCGACGAGCGACCAGGCCCGAGACACAGGTCTAAGCCAGCTTCGTGAACACCAACACGGCAGCCTTGAGCGGATCCCGCGCAGCCACTTTCCAGCTGCGCCGGGCCAGCCGGGCGCTGCGCTTCACGGCCCGGAGCCGGCTGCGTACGGTCCCGCTCGGACGTAGGAGCCGCGCAGTCCTCACGGCCTCCGGCGACTCGTTCGAACACGGCAGTTCAAAGCGGTGCAGCAGCATGCTGCATTGCAACGAGCCCCGCATCCGTGCCGCTCCTTCTCAACCGGGCGCGCCCCCGTACCACGCCTGAACCCGCCCGCCCTATCCAGCAAACAAGCCCCCGCATCGGTGGATGCGACCCTCGCAGATTGCGAGCCGCGGTCGAATGGGATCTGGCGGGGCGCTGAGGATGCGGGACATCCATGCCCTCCGGCGTCCGCCCCTACTCCGTGGAGACGCCCTCCGGGCTCGGGATCTGCCACTCCAGGTTCACTTGGCCGCGCGCGCCTGCGAATCGGAGGGTGATCGTCCGGGTGTCGGCGGGGATCGTCTCGCTGCCGTCTTCGCGGTGGGCGGGGAAGACGATTCGGAACGCCTGGCGGTGCGGGCTCACGCTCGGGAAGTAGATGAGCTCCGCCGCGGTGGGATGCCGCACTTTGCGCATCTCGATGGGGGTGGTCTGGCGGCCGTCTTCGTCCACGAGCAACACCCGCCATCCGGAGCGGGGGCTGGTGAGATCTTGCTCGCGGAAGACGGGGCCGGAGAGGGTCACGAAGAAGCGGTGGTGCTGGGTCGCGTCGGCGAGTGTGGCTCGGAGCATCGCCGCGCGCGCGCTCTCTTCGATCGAGTGGTCGCGCGCGTAGCGGGCCACGTACGCCCAGCGGAACTCCCAGCTCTCGAAGGTGGCGGTGACATGCAAGATGTCGTCGAGTTCGGTCCACGCGAAGTCGTCTTCGCTGCGGGTCCAACCCTCGTAGACGAGTTCGTACTCGTCCGCAGTGAACGCACGCGGACCGGTCTGCAGGTTGATCGTGTGGGTCGCGCAGCCGCCCGCACCAAGGCCCAGGCACAACACCCCAAGCAGCCAGAAGCCGGTCGCACGAGAAGAGCTGGGTAGAGACGCACGCATGGGATCACGCTGGAATGAAGTCGTGTCGATCGTAGAGCGCGACGAACGGAACCTCGCGCGCCGCGAATGCACCGGCCGCGCCCTCGAGGCGATCGACCACCGCGACGACCAACGGCACGACGAAGCCGTGCTCCACCAGCACGTCGATCGCGCGAAGCGTCGAGCCACCCGTCGTGACCGTGTCCTCGACCACGGCCAGCGCCGCTCCGGGTTTCAAGTCCTGCGCGCCTTCGAGCTGCCGCTGGCTGCCGTGCGCTTTGGTCGACTTCCGGACGAACACCGCGTCCAGAGGCGCATCGGCGTCGAGCGACTGCATCGCGACCGCGCTCGCCAGCGAACACCCGCCGAGCTCGACCCCAGCCACGGCATCGACGCCGCCCGCGTGCTTCCGGATCGCATCCCCCATGGCGCGACCGACGTACGCGTGCCCGCGCGCGCTGAGCACGGTGGGTTTGCAGTCGATGAAGAAGTCGCTGGTGCGCCCCGAGGTCAGACGGAACTCGCCGCGTCGAAAACTCTTCGCGCGCAGCATCTCCAAGAGTGGATCGGGCTCCGGCATCGTCACCGCGGATCCGTGCGGCGCTTGCCGCGGGCACGTCCGAGCGACGGCATCCGGAGCGACACCTTCGGCAAGCGCGGTGCCTGTGCGTCCGACTCCGCATCCGCGAGCGCGCCCGGCATGGGAGGCGAAGGCAACGTCACGTGTGCGGCCGGCTCGAACGGCAGAGGCGCAAGCGCTTTGTCCGGCGGCGGGGCACGCAGTGTGCCACCGGGAGGTGTGTCCAGGCGCGGCGGGGACGGCATCGTTGCCCGCGCCAGGGTGTCCGGGAAACTCGCTGGCAGCGCGAACGTCGGGGCCGGTTGTCCCACGACCGTCGGCGCGCCGATCGGGGCTTCGACTTCGGGCGCCTCTTGGCCGGCGAGCGTGTGCTCCGCCGGATCGTAGCGGTCGAGCAGCGGCAGGTTCGGCGACTCGACGAACACCGCGCCCTTGAACCGGGCGCCTGGGACCACTTGCACCCGCGGTGCGGTCAGATCGCCGATGAGTTTCGCGGTGGCCGACACGCGGACGGCTTCGTCACCGAACGCATTGCCCTTCAGCACGCCACGCACCGTGACGACGCGTGCTTGTACGTGCCCACGCACCACACCGCCGGCCTCGATCCAGAGGGCACCGTCGATTTGGATCGAACCGACGACGGTACCGCGCACCACGAGGTCGCCGGTTCCTTCGAGCGTTCCTTCGAACACGACGCCGCTGGGCAGGATGGACGCGCGGTTCACGACAGGTCCTTGATGTCGACCACCATGTCGACCGAACCGTGGAGTGCGCCCCCGTCGTCGATGCCCACCTCGGCCGCCCGTACGTCGCCGATGAGCCGACCGGTCTTGAGCACCACGACCCGAGAGGAGGCCCCGAGGCCGGTCACGTTTCCGCGGACCTCGCCGCCGAGGTACGCCTCGAGGGCGCGGATGGGCGCTGTGACCTCGGCGCCGGGCGCGACCTCGAGCTGACCGAGCAGCTCGATCGTGCCTTCGAAGCGGCCCTCGAGTCGGACTCGGCCCTGGCCGCCGAGGTGTCCGCGCGCGGTCAAGCCGGGGGCGAAACGGCCACGATCGTCATCGTCCGTGCTCACGCCGCCCACGCTAGCAGGACCTCGGCGAACACACGAGATGATCCTCGCGGACATCGCCGCCGGCCCCAGGTGCTCTCCAGCGCGCTTTTCGCGCTACTGCTCACGGGCTGCCGGTGCTAGGAGACCGCTCGTCCAGAACCTCGCCGTTCGAAGGTAACGCCCGCTCCCAGCCGGACGACGAGACCGACCAGAGACCCATGGCTGCCGAATCCCCCTCCTCCACCCGTCCGCTGGAAAGCATGGACGAACTGATCGCCCCCTTTCACGCCGCGGAGAAGCCCGCGCACAAGTGGAGGGTCGGCACCGAAGCCGAGAAGATCGGGGTGCACCTGGACGGGCGAGCGACGAACTACGACGTCGACATCCGCGGCGTGCTCGACCGGCTGATCGAACACCACGGCTGGTTCGGGCAGGCGGAGTGGGAAGGCGGCGACGTCATCCAACTGAACCGGGGCGCGGCCAACATCACGCTCGAGCCCGGCGGCCAGTTGGAGTTGAGCGGCGCGCCGCTCGACACCGTGCACCAGACCTGCGCGGAGTTTCGCGGACACGTGGCGGAGCTGCAGTCGGTGGGCGATGCGCTCGGCGTGCGCTGGCTCGGGCTCGGGTTTCATCCGCTCGCGCGCCAGGCCGACCTGCCGTGGGTGCCGAAGCTCCGCTACGGCGTGATGCGCGAGTACCTGCCGACCAAGGGATCGATGGCGCTCGACATGATGCGCCGCACCTGCACGGTGCAAGCGAACCTCGACTACTCGGACGTGGACGACGCGTTCTCCAAGCTCCGCATCGGCCTGCGCTTGCAGCCGATCATCACTGCGGTGTTCGCCAACAGCCCCTGGGTCGAAGGGGTTCGGACCGGGCAACGCAGCCGGCGCGCCGAAGTCTGGCTTCACATGGATCCCGATCGATGCGGTCTGCTCGAACCACTCTGGGATGGCCCGGCGAGCTACGAACGCTACGTCGAGTGGGCGCTCGACGTGCCGATGTTCGGCATCAAACGCGGCGGTTCGATCAAGCCCACCCATCAGACGTTTCGCACCTACTGGAAGGATGGCCACGAGGGGCTGACCGCGACGCGCGCCGACTGGGACGCCCACGTCAACAGCCTCTTCCCCGAGACGCGCCTGAAGAACATCATCGAGATGCGCGGCGCGGACGGCCAGTCGAGCAGCACGCTCTGTGGGCTGCCCGCGTTGTGGAAGGGACTGCTCTACGACGCCGAGACGCGGCGCCGTGCCGAGAGTCTCGCGGGCAAGATCCACCACGCCGACCTTCAGAAGGCGCGGCTGTCGATTCCGGTCGATGGGCTCCATGCGGACCTCGGTGGACGCAAAGTCTTGGAGTGGGCGGGCGATGTGCTCGAGCTCGCCGAGAGTGGCCTCGCGCGGCTCGGTCACCTCGATGGCCAAGGCCGCGACGAGCGGGTGTTCCTCCGGAGTCTTCGGGACCTGCTCGAAAAGGAACAGACGCCCGCGGACCTCCTTCTCGAGAAGGTGCCCGCCGAGCGTCCAGACATCGCCGACGTCCTCGAAGCCGCGGCTTTCTAATTGCGCTACGGGCCTGGCGGCCCGTGGCGAGTCAGAAGCGGAAGTCGAGGTGGGCGCCGATGCCGACGAGGCGCACAGCGGCTTGTTCCGCACCCGCGATCGGCTGATGACCGCGCAGGTCGAGTCCGAGGGCGAGTTCACCGAACCCCGTCTCGACGTCCATCTCGAGACCGGCGGCCGCGGTGAGTCCAAAGGCCCGCGCCGTCTCTGCGCCGACCGGGTTGTAGAACACCGTCTCGAGTCCGAGGCCCACGTGTGGGTGCACGTTCGAGTCCTCGAGGAAGCGGTACCGGAACCCCGCGCCCGCGGTGTAGAACGCATCGCCGCCGGAGAACCTCGGCGCGAGGTCGAACCGGAAGCCGAACTCGGCTTGGTCGACGATCATGCCGAGCCGGATTTCGTAGCTGGCGATCGCCTCGGTCTCCGCGTCCCCGAACCGGAGCAGTGCGCCGGCCCCGACGCCGACCCGGAAGCGCGATTCAGAACGCGGTTGCACGATCGGCTCGGGCGTCGGGGTGTGGATCGTGTGCACGCGAACTTCGACCGGCGGGGGCGGCGCGCGGTGCACGACCACCAGTGACGGCGGAGGCGAGGGACGCACGACGACCACCGGGCGCGGCGTGACCCGTGGGTTCACGTAGAGGTATCGATCAGGATGCCATTCTTGGGCCTCGGCCGACTCGGGTGCGAGCGCGGCAGGGAGCAGGAAGGCGGCGAGGACGGCGAGGCCGAGAATCCGTTTCATGGGAGGACAACGGCGGTGGTTCCTCAGCACTTACACGTCGTCGAGGTTCTTTCTGCACCGTGCGCAGATGCGGCGACCACATGAGATCTGCTGAGTTTTTGACACTGAATGTTTGACACGGGACATTGGATCCGTAGTTTGGAGTCCTACCTGTACGTATCATCAGTGGATCGCGGTCCTCGTGGACCCATCCAACGCGCGGGCACGCCGCTCCAGAACCGCCCCGACCAGACCCCAGGAACCCCAGATGCAAAAGCTCACCGACCGCCAGCGCGCCGTACTCGAATTCATCGAAGAGTCGATCTCCGAACAGGGGTACCCGCCCACGTTGCGTGAGATCGGAAACCGGCTCGGCATCAAGAGCACCAATGGGGTGAACGACCACCTGCGCGCGCTCGAACGGAAGGGCTACCTGACCCGCCAGGACATGAAGTCGCGCACGCTTCGTTTGCTGCGCCACCCCGACGGATCCTCGATCCAGACGAGCGCGCCGGTTCCAGAAGAATCGGCCGACCTCATCTCGATCCCGATCCTCGGTCGTGTCGCCGCCGGCGCCCTTGCCGAAGCGATCGAGCACCCGGAGGACACGGTCAAGATCGACCGCATGCTCATCGGGCGTGGCCAGGACGTGTTCGGCCTGCGCATCACGGGCGAGTCGATGATCGAGGCCGGCATCCACGACGGCGACTACGTCTTCGTGCGCAAACAACTCGACGCCCGCCGGGGCGACATCGTCATCGCCCTCGTCGGCGACGAAGCCACCTGCAAACGGTACTTCCCCGAGAAGGACCACATCCGCTTGCAGCCCGAGAACAGCACGATGGCCCCGATCCTCGTGCCGAAAAACGACTGGCGCACCACCCAGGTCCTCGGCGTCGTCGTCGGCGTCTACCGCCGCCTGGACTAACGAGAAGCACGAAGCCGGGAACGCCGTCGGAGTCATTTCGGCTTCGGCTTCGGCATCGGCTTCGGCCTTCGGCCGCGGTTGGCACTTCGTCCTCGGGCGCGACCACCGACAGCTCGTTCTCGGTTCGGGTGATCGAGAAGAACCTCCCCGACAGCGCCCACTCCGGAAGCCTGGCGTCGGCCGCCAACCGGCAAATCGCGAGCGCAGGACCCACCACATCCAAACGAAGTTCCACGGACGCAACCTAGCGCGCCTTGCGCTCGAACAAGTCAGCGTCGTCGGCGTCCCCACAACAAGAGCGCGGCGGCGCCCACGAACCACACGGTCGCCGTCCCGCCGGTGCCCATCGAACACGTCGCGCCACTGCACCCGCCGGGCGCGGTCGGTGGCGGACCCGGAGGCGCGACCGGACCGGTCGGCAGGGTGTCGGTGGATTGCCCGAGCAGCGGGTTCTCCTGAGTCAGGTACCCGCCCAACGTCGTCGCGCCCGTGCCCGCGGCGACGAATGCGAGACCGGTCGCCGCCATGGGCTGCCCCGACGCGACTTCGGTCGACGGCGGACCGCCCCAACGTCCACGCATCGGCTGTTCGCATTCGATCGCGCCCTCCCACTCATGGAGGATCGCGTACCGGCCCTGGAAGTTGTTCACCCCGTAGCTCTGCACCCCGCCACTCATCTGACCTTCCACGTCGGGCGTGCCGCGCCCACCTTCGATCGGCGGCGCCGGCCGGAAGAAGAGATCTTCGCCCTGCCCGTCCGCCCGCGCCCGGAGATGAAGCCGTGTCACGACGAAGTCCTGCTCGAAGCCGGTCTGTACCCGTCCTCTGCGGATGGCGCGCTCGTAGCTCGGGATGACGTCCGCACCGAGGCTCACGATCGAGTCCGCATCGAGCGGCGGTTCCGGACACGGGTCGCACGATCCCGCGCCCCACGCGTACTCGGTGATGACGCTGCCGGGATGGGCTTCGATCATGCGGGTGAAGAGCGCGTCGTAGAACGAACCGAACTCCGCCCGGACCCGATCGCTGACCGTGAGGTTGGTGGGGATGGCGAAGTTGTCGTAGTTCGCGACCTCGTACCGAAGCTGCCGCGCGAGCACGTTCACGATCACGTCCTGCTGGCCGCGCGAGTTGAGCAGCCCGAGCCGGATGGGCAGAAAGAACGACTCTGCGTCGTAGTGAAACCGGAGCGGCGAGAGCACCGCGGACTCCCCATCGAAGGTCACCCGCTGCGGATCCACCTTGGCGACGAAGAACTTCATGTTCTGTTCGACGTACGGGCGCAGCACGCGCTCCGCGCCGGCCGGGATCGCGTACCCGTTCTGCCGCAGCCAGGTGTCGAGCCCGGCGGAGTACTCGGCGCTGAGGATCACGATGTCGTACTCGCCGACCGCGAACTCGGCTTCCACGCGCACGCCGAGGTCACGCGGCTCTTCCTCGTAGCCCTCGTCGTCGTCGGTCTCCGCGCGCGACGCCAGCTCGATCGTGACTCCGCCTTCGTAGCCGTACACCGCCTCCTGTGGACAAGGATCCTGCTCCCAGTACTCGACCAGTCTCGGCGCGGTCAGCCGGTCCACCTTCGCGAACACTTCGCGCGGCAGCGTGCGGACCATGTCCTCGTCCAACACCTCCGGCACCGGCACCACCAGCGCAAACGCTTCGGGCGGACCGTGGTAGTCGTTCTGCATAGAGACGACCGTGCGGGTCCCATCACGCATCAACACGACCATCGATCCATCGTTGTAGAGCGTGCTCTCCGCGCCCCCGACGTAGAACCCGCAGAACGCCCGGACCCCCGAGGGCACCGCCACCGCGCACCCCAGCGCCACCGCCAACGTCCACCCCTGCATCGCCCGTCTGTTCCGCATCGTCGTCCTCGCGTCCTCGTCCGGGCGCAACGCGCCACGTGGAACCCAACCTGCCCGAACCCCCTCCGACGGTCGAGCCCGCACAAGGATCTAAAAACGACCTCGGCATCTGTGTGCGTCGGCTTCGGCGTCGGCTTCGGCGTCGGCGTCGCCTTCGGCTTCGGCTTTGGCTTCGGCGTCGGATTCGGCATCGGCATCGGCTTCGGCGTCGGCTTCGGCGTCGGCATCGGCTTCGGCGTCGGCGTCGGCGTCGGCGTCGGCTTCGGCGTCGGCGTCGGCTTCGACCGCGGGCAGGGCACGGGCACGCGCACGGGCACGGGCACGGGCACGGGCACGGGCACGGGCACGGGCACGGCTCACCGAGGCTGCGAGAAGACCTGCATGCCATACCGGCCGTAGCCGACTTCGGCTTTCACCCGGACGGTCCACTGCCCGGCGATCGACGGACAGAATCGGGCGTGGGGCTGCGGCGCGGCGGCTCCGGTCGCGCGCTCCTGCCCGAAGGTGTCGCGCACCGAGAGCGAGAGGCTGCGGACCGACGGCACGCCCGCGGCGATGGCCACATAACAACGCCCCGCGCGCACCTCGACGGGCACCTCGACCGTGCCGCTGCGGCGCAGTGCGCCCTCGGCGAGCGGAATCACACCGAGACCGCCCCGCCCAACCACGCGGTGCCGGGATCGAAGGCGACTGGGCACGTAGCCCGAACCATCGCCACCCACGGCATAGGTCTGGAGCCGGGCCACGGCGGCCGCACGCTGCGCTTGGGCGTACACGCGCCACGCGAAACGACCCGAGCCGGCTTCGACCTGAAAACGAAGATGGTGTTCGCCGGCCGTGGCGGGGCACAGGGGCCGGAGCACGCCGAGCGTAGGCGTCGCCAATTCCGCCCCGTCGTTCTGAAGCTCTGCATCGCTTCGTGGCGCGCGGATCGAAATCGAGAGGTGCGTCACCCCAGCGGACCCGGCAGCGAACACTCGGTAGCAGCGACCGGGCGCGAGTGGCACCGTGCGTTCGATGAACGTACCGGCCTCGAGCGCAGGCTCCAGTGCCGGCGGCGTGATCGGCGCGTAGCGGGCGCCGTCGCGTTCGACGAGCGCGCTGAGTCGTTCGAGTGGGCTGGTCGAGTCGATCACGATCGCCTGCGAGGGGGGAGGCGCGGCCACGCGGTAGATGGCGGCCACCACCCGTCCGCGACCCGCCACACTCGCGACCAGGAAACGCAGGCGCTCGATCCGCGCACCCGCGCAGTGCCGCGCCTGGCCCAACCCGCCGCGTGCGGTGACGCGGGAGAGCGGGGTCCCGCTGGCGCCCAGTCGGCGAATGGTCAGGTCCAGATCCCGAATTCCTTGCCCGGCCTGTGCGACCAAGAGCAAGCACTCGCTGGGGTTCAAGGTGGTGTCGAACGTCAGTGGTCGGCCCGGCCGAACCTCCTCGTGACGCATCGATCCGATGCGGGTCCCGCGCGCGTCGTGTTCCCCCGCGCTCGCGACCGCGAGCATGAGCGACGCATCCTCGTTCTGAGCGACCCCGATGGATGCACCCACGCAGAGCAGCACGATCAGGGATCCAGGGAGAAGACGGAGATGGGCAGACACGTGCGGATGATACGTGCCAGGGCGGCCGAATGTTCACCGATGAGGCAAGTTCGGCCAGCGCTCGAGACGGGTGCCCCGCGCTGCGCGGCGATCGGGGCGTCCTTGCGCACCACGCTGCCCATCCGCCACACGGTCGAAGCGGGCGGTTCTTGGTGTAGAGTCCGGCCGTCTTGACGTTGTGGCGCGCGGTGCCACCGATTCGACCGAGGAAACGATGCAACCGACACTGGAACGACCTGGGGACTTCATCGGCGGGGAATTCGTCCACGGCGCGGCCGACGAGACACTCCGCATCTCGAGCCCGGCGGACCAGGACGACCTCGTCGCGGTGCACGACGTCACCCATGCCCACGTCGACCGGGCGGTGACCGCCGCGCGCGAGGCGTTTCCGGCCTGGCGCCGGCTCGGGGAAGAGAAACGCCGCGAACTCCTGAGGGCGTACCAAGTCCGGCTCCGCCACCACCGAGACGCGATCGCGGAATCGATCGCGCGCGAGGTCGGCAAGCCGCTGTGGGACGCGCTCGGAGAAGCGAACGCACTCGCGGGCAAAGTCGACCTCATGCTCGGCGAAGGCGCCGCCTTCACCCGCGACAAGCGGCTCGACGACCTGCCCGGTGCGATTCGATTCCGTCCCCACGGTGTGCTGGCCGTCATCGGTCCGTTCAACTTCCCGGCCCACCTCCCGAACGGACAGATCGTGCCGGCGCTGCTTCACGGCAACACGGTGGTCTTCAAGCCGAGCGAGAAGACGCCGAGCCCCGCCGTGTGGATGGCGCGCTGCTTCGAAGAAGCTGGCTTCCCGCCCGGCGTCGTGAACATCGTGCAAGGCAACGTGGCGTCGTCCAAAGCCCTCGTCGCCCACGACGACGTCGACGGCATCCTCTTCACCGGCTCGGCGCCGGTGGGCCGCGCGATCATCGCCGCGAACGCGCACCGACCGGGCCGCCTGGTCGCCCTCGAGCTCGGCGGCAAGAACTCCTCGATCGTGCTCGACGACGCGGACGTCGAACGCGCTGCGCGGCAGATCGCATTCGCTGCGTTCGCGAGCGCAGGCCAGCGGTGCACCGCGACGAGCCGCGTGTTCGTGACCGAGGCCGTCGCGGAGCCGTTGCTCGCTCGCCTCGCCGCCGCCGCCGATGCCGCAAAGGTCGGGCACCCGCTCGACGAAGACGTGTTCATGGGTCCGATGATCGACGAAGGCGCGCGCACCCGGCTCGTCGAAGCCCGCGCCCGCGCGGTCGCGGCCGGCTACGAGGCCCGCGCCAAAGGCGGCGTGCCAGAGCTCGATCGAGTCGGATGGTACGTCCGCCCCAACGTGCACCGGGCCCCGAGCGCGGATGCGCGGGTGCCGGGCTACAGCCACGACGAGCTCTTCGGTCCCGACGTCGCCGTCTACGTCGTGAAGGATCTCGACCAAGGGATCGCGCTGGCGAACGACACCGAGTACGGACTGGCCGCCGCGGTGTTCACCGCGTCGGAAGCCTCGTTCGAGCACGCCGCCGACCGACTTCGTGTCGGGGTGTTGCACTGGAACCAGTCGAGCGCGGGCGCGAGCGGACGGCTGCCCTTCGGCGGCGTGAAAGACTCCGGCAACCACCGCCCCGCCGGGATTCTCGCCGGGACGTTCTGCGCCTGGCCCCAAGCCGTGAGATTCTCGCCTCCAGCGGATGCACCGCTTCCCACCTGGCCTGGTCTCACTTTCTGACCACTTCGTTAACTACTTCGGCAACCACTTCGACATGCGTGTAGTCAGTCTCGTTCCTTCGGCCACCGATCTCGTCGCGTCTCTTGGCGCCGCCGATCAGCTGGTCGGCATCTCGCACGAATGCGACCACGTGGCCGCGGCCGACCTCCCGGTGGTCACGCGGACCCGGATCCCCTCCGCGGGCAAGGCAGGCGGAGCGAGCCCGCGCGAAGTCGAGGACGCCGTTCAGCGGGCGCTGACCGAAGGCCGCGCGCTCTACGTCACCGACCTGAGCTTGCTGGAGTCGTTGCGGCCAGACGTGGTGTTGGCGCAGGACATCTGCGACGTGTGCGCGGTGTCGGCGGATGCGTGTCCTCTGCCCTTTGGCTCGTCCCTCGTTCGACTGAGCGGCAGCACCCTGGCGGGGCTCGAAGAAGACCTCGAACGGGTCGCAGCCGCGCTCGGAGTCGCGTCGGCCCCGGCGCGCTCGGGCATGCACAAGCGACTCGAGCGGATCCGCGCGATGACGCACGCCGAACCTCGGACCCGGCCGCGCGTGGTCGCGCTCGAGTGGAGCGACCCGCCCTACCTCGGCGGCCACTGGGTTCCGGAACTGATCGAACTCGCCGGCGGTGAAGACGTGCTCGCCCAACCGGGCGAACACTCGCGGCGGGTGGAGTGGGCAGAGATCCTCGCGGCGAAGCCGGACGTCGTCGTACACATGCCGTGTGGGTACGACCTCGAGCACACCGTGGCCGACGCGCGCGCGGAAGTGCTCCCGCGCCTGCCGAACTGCGAGGTCTGGGCCACCGATGCGGACAAGCTCTTCTCCCGCTGCACACCGGTGAGTGTGGGCGCGGGCGCCGAGGTCCTCGCCGGGATCCTGCATCCGGAAACGCGTGGTCCGAACTTTGATGCCAACGCAGTCCAGCTGCAGGCACGGACGGCATGAAGAAGCAGTTCGACACCCTGGCGGTGCACGCGGGCGAAGCATCGGACGGACCGCTCGACCTGCCGCTCGTGCGCTCGAGCGCGTTCGGGTTCGCCGACGCCGGAGACGCCGCCGCCCGTTTCCAAGGCGCGCTGGAAGGTCCGATCTACGGCCGCTGGGGCAACCCGAGCGTGCAGGCGTTCGAGCGCAAGGTCGCCGCACTCGAAGGCGCGCCGGCCTGCGCCGCGCTCGCTTCCGGCATGGCCGCCATCCACGGCGTGCTGGCTACGTTCCTTCGATCCGGCGCACACGTGATCGCGCCGATCGCCGTGTACGCCGAGACCGCAAAGCTTCTGCGCGACCACTTCATGGCGTTCGGGGTCGAGGTCGACTTCGTCGATCAACGCGACCTCGATGCCATCGACGCCGCCTGGCGCGAGAACACCGCGCTCGTCTGGGCGGAGACGCCCGCGAACCCGGTGCTCACCCTCACCGACATCGGCGCGCTCTCGGAACGGTGCCGCGCGAAAGACGCGCTGCTCGTCGTCGACGCGACGTTCGCCACGCCCTACCACCAGCGTTCGCTCTCGCTCGGTGCGGACCTGGTCGTGCACAGCGCGACCAAAGCGCTCGGCGGACACGGGGACGCCATCGGCGGCGTCGTGTGCGGCGACCACGAACGCATCGAGCTGATCCGCAAACGCGGCGTGCGGGCCACCGGCGGCATGCTGGCACCGGACGTCGCTTGGCTGCTCGCGCGCGGCGTCAAGACACTGGGGCTTCGCATGGCGCGCTCGAGCTCCACCGCGCTCGAGATCGCGCGGCGACTCGACGACGACCCCCGCGTCGAAGACGTGCACTACCCGGGCCTCGGCTCCCACCCCGACCACGCGCTCGCGCGGCGGCAGATGTTGCGCGGTTTCGGTTCGCTCATCGCGCTCGAGCTCGAGGGCGGCGCCGCGGCCGGCGCCCGCGCGTACGACAAACTCGACGTGTTCACCCGCGCCGTCAGCCTCGGCGATGTGCGCAGCCTCGTGACCCACCCCGCGTCGACGACCCACGCCTCCATGCCCGGTACGCAGCGGTTGGCCGCCGGCATCACCGACGGTCTCTTGCGCCTGAGCATCGGCATCGAAGACGTCGAGGATCTGTGGCGCGACCTCGACCGCGCGCTCGGATGACCGGTTCGAAGATCGGCGCCTCGAAGATCGGACCCTACGAGCTCCTCGGCAGTCTCGGCGCCGGTGGCATGGCGGAGACCTACCTGGCGAAGAAGGTGGGCCCCGCGCGCTTCGAACAGCGGGTGTGTCTCAAACGCATGTTGCCGAGCCTCGCGAGCGACGCGGAACTCACCGCACTGTTTCTACAGGAAGCCCAACTCGCGGCGCGGCTGCGCCACGGCAACATCGCCCAGGTGCTCGACTTCGGGGAACACGAGGGCAATTACTACCTGGTCCTCGAGCTCGTCGAAGGCACCGACCTGCGGCTCTTGCTCCGCGGCCTCAAGCGGACAGGCGAAGAGCTGACGACCGGGCTCGTGGCGTACATCGCGGTCTCGATCGCGTCCGGCCTCGAGCGTGCCCACGACGAAGGCATCGTGCATCGGGACATCTCTCCCTCGAACATCCTGCTGAGCAACGCGGGCGAGGTGAAGGTCGCCGATTTCGGCGTGGCCCGGCGCATCGCGTCGGACAAGACGCGCACCGGCAGCGTCAAAGGCAAGGTGCCGTACATGGCACCGGAGTACGCGCGCGAAGGCCGGGTCCACCCAGGCATCGACCTCTTCTCGCTCGGCGTGACGTTGTTCGAAGCGTTGGCCGGTCGCCGCCCCTTCGATGGCCGCAACGACATCGAGACGCTCGAGAACATCGCGAAGGGCAGCCGCCCTGCCCTGCTCGACCTCGCGCCCTCGGTCCCGGTGGAACTCGCGCACGTCGTCGACTGCCTGCTCGAGCTGGATCCCGACGTGCGCTTCACCTCCACCCGCGAACTGCGTCAAGCACTCGGCGCGGTCACGCCCCCGCCCACCGCCCGCCGCATCCTCGCCAAACTCGTGCGGGCCCACGCACGCCCCACCCCCGAGAACGACTTGGTCTTCGACGAGACGAAACCCGCGACCCCCGGCGGCACCATGCAACTCGGCGACCGCCCCGAGCGCCAAGAACAGCCCCGCTCCGCCGGGCCCACCGACGAAACCCGAACCCGCCTCCCCGACGTGCAGACCGAAGTCGCCCCCGACCCCCCCACCGCAGTCGAAACCAGAACCACCCTCGACGCCACCACCGACCCCGCCTCCGCCCGCGCCGACCACCCCACCCCCGCTCCCCCTCCGCCCACCGCGATCTACATCGCCGCCGCAATCCTCGCCCTCGCCACCGCCGCCGCCCTAACCTGGCTCCTGCTCTCGTAAGAATCGGAAGCGGACGCGGTAGCGGAAGCGGTAGCGGTAGCGGAAGCGGTAGCGGAGGCGGCATCGGATTCGGCATCGGCGTCGGCTTCGGCTTCGGCTTCGGCTTCGGCGTCGGCTTCGGCTTCGGCTTCGGATTCGGCTTCGGCTTCGGCTTCGGCTTCGGCTTCGGATTCGGATTCGGCTTCGGCTTCGGCTTCGGATTCGGATTCGGCTTCGGATTCGGCTTCGGCTTCGGATTCGGCTTCGGATTCGGCTTCGGATTTCGGCATCGGCATCGGCATCGGCTTCGGCTTCGGCATCGGCTTCGGCTTCTTCCTCAGTCGGCGCCCACTACCCCCGCAGATACACCGTCACGTCCGCCACGTTCGTCCCGCTCGCCCCCGTCACCCACTGCGCCCCACGCTCCGCGAAGTACGTCCCACTGTCGTTCCGTTCCAGCGCATCCCGAGCCGCGACGCCATCTCCCAGCGGACCGAGCGCCCACGCGCCCGCTGCCGCACTCGCGCCGTCCACCCCGTCCGTCCCCACGCTGGCGAGAAACTCTCCGGGCAAGAGCGACCCAGCGCCGCCCAGCACCAGCTCGTGGTTCCGCCCGCCCCGGCCGTCGCCCCGCACCGTGACCGTCGTCTCTCCGCCGCAGACCACCCCATCGGCCCCCGTCGCCAGACACGCCGCGCGCGCTTCCCGCACCAAGCGCGCCCCCACATCCCGGGCTTCGCCGAAGAGGGACGGCACCACCAAGAGGCGCACGCCTTCCGCGTGGGCGGCCGCGACGACCGACGCGACCGCGAAGTCGTTGTCGAGCAGCACCTCGCTCCGCATCACGACCTGGCCAAGCGCCGCCGGCGGTTGCCACAGGCGGAGCAGATCCGGGAAACCTTCAAACGTCGCAGCCACGTCTTCCGGCTCGCCGGGACCCACCATGGTCGGTCCGGAGGCGACTTCGTGCGACGCGCCGCCCGGTACGTCGTCGATGATCAGGGTGGTGATCGACGCCGGGTGGATCGCCGCCGCCAGTCGTCCCGCCTTGACGAGAGACAGCCCACCGCGCGCCCGATTGAGCGACTGGATGTCGGCGCCTCGATGCATCGCGGTCTGCAACCAGGCGCGGTAGCGCTCCCGGTCGACCCCCGGCGCCAACACTTCGAAGAGCGACGAACCTCCGCCGGAGACGAGCACCAACGCGTGGTCGTGCGCATCGAGCGCGCCGGCCACGTCCAACGCGACCCGCCCCTGCGCAGAGGCGTCGGCGGCCGGCCACGGGTGTTCTCCGACGAACCACCGGAGCCCCAGTCCGCCCGGCGGGAAGTCGGGCCCCGCAGGCGCGTACACGACGCCCCCAACCACCGCGACGTGCGCGTCGAGCGCCCCGCGCACCATGCCTCGGGCGGCCTTGCCGAGCGCGAACAGGTGCACCCGAGTGCCCGCTTCGAACAGCCGGTCCACCGCCTGCCGGGTGGCCGCTTCTGGATCCAGCTGTCGCCACATCGCGTCGAACCAGCGGCGGACCGTGGTCGACGTCGACATGGCTCGTTACTCCGCGTCCGCGCCTTGGCCTTGGTTGTTCTTCTGATCTTCCAGAAGCCCAAGTCCAATGGTCATCGCCTTGCGAACCCGCTCGAGCAACGCATCGTCGCTCGCGATCTTGGCATCGGTCCTCGCCACCCGCGCCTCGAGATCCGACTTCGCCGCTTCGAGCTGACCGAGGCGCAACGTGAGCTCCTCGATCTTCTCTTGGGCGGTCTTCAACTCGGTCGATGCGGTGTCGAACTTGCCCTCGGTGTCGGCCAGCTTGCGTCCGAGCAACGCGAGTTCCCGGCTCTGAGCCGCCTCGAGTTCCGCCTTCTGAGTCGCGGCCAGTTCTTCCAGTTCCGTCTCGCGCGCCGCCAAGGCGGTCGCGGCGGCGGTCTCGAGTTCGTTCTTCTGTGCTTCGAGGGCTTCCGACTTGGACGCTTCGAGTTCGGCGACCTTCTGCTCGAGCGCAGCCGCGCTCTCCGCCCGCAGCGAAGCCACCGCTTCGTCCTTCTCGGTGGTCAGCGCCGCGAGGGCCGCAGCGGCCGCAGCAGCTGCCTGCTCCAGCTCCGTGTCTTTCTCGAGCGTGAGCGCCGCGAGCGCTTCGGCCTGATCTTCTTGCGCCTTCTCAACCGCGGCAGCGGCTTCCGCGCGCAGCATGGCCGTGTCTTCGGCGAGCTTCTCTTCGGCGGCGGCAGCCTTCGCAGCGGCCGCTTCTTCGGCGGCTTGAATCTTCGCGGCAGCTTCCGCTTCCAGCTCTTCCTCGCGGGCCTTCGTCGCGGCGCGTACGCCGGCGATCTCGCCTTCGAGTTCCTTGCCACGCTCCTCGGCGCGACCGAGGCGCGCCTTGAGGTCTTCTTCGCGCTTGGCGCCCGACTCCTTGTCGGACGTCAGCCCGGCCACCTTCTCTTGCGCCACGCCGAGGTCGCGTTCGAGCTTCAGTGCCTTGTCTTCGACGTCGGCCTTCTGCCGCTCGATGATCAGCGATCCATCGCGGAGCTCCAAGAGCTGCTTGTCGCGCGCCGTGACCTGATCGCGCAGGTCGAGGATCTCTTTGTCTTTGCTGTTGAGCTTCTCTCGGAGGTCGAGGAACTCACGGCTCGAGATGCCGCCGCCGCCGCTGCTCTTGGCGGTGGCCAGTTCGGACTCGAGCGAGCCGACCTTCGACTCGAATGCTTGCACGCGCTCTTCGAGCGGCTCGACCCGGTCCGCCTGGGCCTTGAGGTCTGCAACCTGCCGAGACAGCTCCGCAACTTCGGACTGGGCCGCTTCGAGCGCCTGCTGGGCGGCCTGCAACTCTTCCGACGAAGCGCCCGTGTCGGCCGCGGCCATCACCGGTTCGGGGGAGACGTCTTCCACCACCGGGGCCGGCTCGGAGGGCGGCGGGGGCGGGGGCGGAGGCCGCTCCGACGGCTGGGTCTCTTGGGGAAGCGCGGCCGCTTCCAGGTCTGCCGCGCTGACGATGGCCGTGGCATCGTCTTCGTCGAACGCGACCTCGTCGATCTGGAGTTCTTCGACGTCGTCGACCATGAGCGCATCGAACGCGTCGTCGGCGAATGCGTCGATCTCGTCGTCGACAGCGGCCGCGTGGACCTGGGTGCCTTCATCCGACCCGCCGCCCTCGGCGACCGGCACGTGGTCGCGGATGCGCGCGAGAAGCAACTCGAACTCGACCGGCTTGCGCACGTAATCTTCCGCGCGCGTCCGGAGCTTCTTGTGCTGCTCGAAGATCTCGTCCGCGTTCGGGTCGCTCGAGAGGATGACGAGCGGGACGCTCTTGAGCGCGGCGTTCTTCTTGATCTTCTTGCAGACCAAGAAGCCATTCATGCTCGGCAGTTCGATCGAGAGCAGGATGAGGTCGGGCGGCTCGGCGGCGGCTTTTTGCAGGCCCGTCGCTCCGTCCTCCACGATGTCCAGCTCGACGTCGAAACTGGTGAATCCGCTCCGTAGCTCCGATGCGAAGTCTGTATCGCTCTCGAAGACGAGGATCCGATGCGCCATGAGTGCTCCTTGAACGCGGAAGGGGGTCCCGCGAGGCGCGAGCGTACCCAAGCCGCGTGGCACGAGTCAACGAATCCCGACCGAAAAGCGCCGCGATTCCGGTTCGTTCGCCAGCCGTGCAGGCCGAAACTCGGAGGAAGTGCATCCGGTTCGATGCACGCCAAGGGACCCGTCTGCGCCGACCCGGCCGTCAGGGACGGACGCGCGCGGTCGCCGCCAGCCTCAGCAGCGTCTCGCGGTCGACATCGCCCGTGAACGCGTAGCTCAGGTTGCCCTCGCGTCGCAGCGGCACCGAATGGCCGTGGACGTCGCGGAAGAGCACGCTGTGGTCGCCGACCTGGAGCTCCTCGGTGTCGTCGTCCTGGACGTTGGCGTCGGTCACGACGACCGTGAGCCGCTGCCCATCCTGGAGTTCGTAGTAGAGGGCTGCCGCTCGGCGCTCGCGCACGTTCGACAACCGCGCACCGACCAGACGCACATCGCGCTGGGCGAACTCGGCCGGACGGACCGGAAACGCGACGCCTTTGTCGCGGAACCAGTGGCTGACCTGCTGCACCGGCGGCGCGAACTCTCCGCCCATGCCGGTCTCTTCGTTCACCGTGATGTCGGCCGGGAGCTGGATGTTGTGGAGCCGCACCACGTCTTCGAACGCAGCCTCCTCATCCACCGGCTGATTCGCGTAGACCCCGCCAACGACCAGCGCCACGGCGGCAGCGCTCGCAAACGGCAGCACCAGCGGCAGCGCGAGCGCCGCGCGCGCCGGCGGCTGCTCGTTTTGCAGGCTCAACCGAACTCGCTCGTGCAGGCTGCTCGGTGCGATGGCATCGCCCGCCTCCCGCACTTGCTCGCGGTACACGCCCTCGAACGCCATGCGTTCCTGGCACTCGGGGCACCCCTCCAAATGGCCATC
Organism: Deltaproteobacteria bacterium; assembly: GCA_034670305.1. Classification (GTDB taxonomy): domain Bacteria; phylum Myxococcota_A; class Polyangia; order Polyangiales; family Houyiibacteriaceae; genus JAXMNT01. The sequence goes on along the minus strand of JAXMNT010000011.1, from coordinate 45,145 downwards.
GAACTCCATCTGGGTGTGGGGATCGAGCTCTCCGTCCACAAACGCGCCAACGTGGCGTTCGAACAGCTCGCAGTTGATCATTCCGCCACCTTCTTGCGGTAGTCCGCCAGCGAAACGGGAGGCGCGGTCGGCGCCTCGTCTTCGACGATGCCGAGCTCGAGTGCTTGCTTGAGCAGGCTGCGCTGCAGGACCTTCCGGGCCCGGTGCAGGCGGGACATCACGGTCCCGATGGGACAGCCGAGGACCTCGGCGATCTCCTTGTACGCAAGCTCCTGAACGTCCGCGAGGAGGATCATGATCCGGTAGTCCTCGGGGAGCGCGTCGATCGCCTTCTGGATCTCCGCGGCGAGAATGCGCTGTTCGGCGACCTCGATGGGGCGCGAGAGCCCCCGCATCGCCGAGCGGCTCATCACGCCTTCGCCCACCGGCTTGGCGTGCACCCCGTCGAACACCTTCCGCTCGCGCACCTTGCGGCGGTAGCGGTTGATGAAGGTGTTCGTGAGGATCTTGAGCAGCCACGCCTTCATGTTCGTGCCCGCTTCGAAGCGGTCGTAGAACCGGAAGGCCTTCAGCAACGTGTCCTGGACCAAGTCTTCGGCGTCGCTCGGCGACCGGGTCAGGCGCATGCCGGTGGCATACAGGTTGTCGAGGTACGGCAGAGCCTCGCGCTCGAACTCGGCGCGTCGGGTCTCGTCCGTGGTGGTTTTGCGTTGGAAAAGTCGCATGGGCAGGTACGACCGGCGCAACACCCCGAAGGCTTTGCTTATTTCCGGTCAAATCCGAGAACGGCCCGCAACATAGCAGAGTCTGAGGAAAGCCCAATCATCCTGCCGGGTTGTCCGACTCTGATCATCCGCTCACTGAGAATCCGCCGCGATCGGTTATGTTCGGCCATGCGAGCGATTTTCTGCGTCTTTCTCACCTTGGGCCTCAGTGCATGCGGCGGGGAACCCGAGCATTTCGAGCCCACGTACGCGAACATCGAAGAGACCGTCCAGCTGACCTGTGGCGCGTCCTCCAGCAGCTGCCACGGCGGCGCCCGGGCAAACGCGATGATGAACTTCGAACGGGCGCTGGCCGATGGCGTGCCGTTGACCGAGCTGCTCGTGGACGTGCCCGCCTGCGAGTACGATCTGCTCGACCGCGTCGAGCCCGGGGACCCGGAGCGCAGCTGGCTCTGGATCAAGCTCACCCACGCCCACGCCGAAGACGGTCGGCTGCTCTTCGAACCGGACCCGGCCTGGGTCCCGGGCATCGAGCCGCGGGCGGATGGAAGCTACCCCCCGTCGATCTGTCCCAACGTCGAAGACGGCGAACTCACCTTCGGCTACGCGATGCCCCAGAACATCGGCCGCCCCACCCCGCTGCCTCAGAACCGGCTCGACCTCTTCCGAGAGTGGATCGAAGCCGGCGCCCCCGGCCCCGAGTGAGCCTCGCGGGCTGGTCGGCCCGCTGGTCCCCGATCAGGCGCAAAGGATCCCCGTCTGGTAGGCTTGGCCCGTGCGGCTTGGCTTGCTCTCGATCTGCGTACTCGCGGCTTGTGCCGGGTGCGGCTCCGACGACGCAGCCCCATGTACGACCGCGTCCGAATGTGAGGACGGCATGGCGTGCGTGAACGGCGCCTGCGTCGACCGCGAGGATGCGGGCACCGACGGCGGCGAAGACGCAGGCGAAGACGCCTCGAGCCCCGACACCGGCACCGAAGACACCGGAACCGAAGATGCCGGCAGCGGCGAGGACGGGGGCCCGGATGCTGGACCGGTGAGCTGCCTCGGCATGCGCCGCCCGCCCATCCTGCTCTACCGCTTTGACGATCCAGACCCCGCGACGGTGGCGGACTCGTCCCCCCTTGCACCCGACATCGATCTTTCCGCCATGGGCTTCACCATTTCGGGGGGCGCCGCGCAGGTCGTCACTGGCTACGCGGCCAGCACGATCGAGCAAGGCGACACGCTCGGGGGCCAGCTCGTGGACAACGGCGCATTCACGGTCGAAGCGTGGGTGCTGCCGCGGGACCTGGTGGTTGAAGAAGAGATCGGCCCCGAGCGCATGGTCACCCTCAGCGCAAACCAAGGCCGGCGCGCCTTCACCTTCGGGCTGCGCGACGAGCAGCTGGTCGCCCGGCTCTCGACCTCCACGACCGAAGACAACGGCACCAACTGCATCCTCGACGAGCCACTGCCGGACGGAGGTTTCCTCGGCCCGAGCGTCGAGTTGCTCGGCCCCCGCTTCCGCACGACGGGCGACGCGGTGCAGGTGGTGCTCGCGTTCCGCAACGGGCGGGTGCCGGAGCTGTACATGGACGGCGTGCCGGTCGCCCTCGACTACCCCTGCGAACCAGGCGATCTCAACTGGGAGCTGCGCGAGCTGCGCTTCGTGCTCGGCGACGAAGCCCAACTCGATGCGAGCCGGCAATACGAAGGCCGCTACGACCGGGTCGCGCTCTACGACCGCTACATGAACGCGGCCGAGGTCGCGTGCTGGTTCGGCGAGGGGCCCGACCACCCTGTCGTGGAGTGAACGTGGGGTGAGTTCCCGGCGGGCCGACAAGACCCGCTTCCGCCTGCTACCCTCCACCCATACTTGGGAGGTCTCGCGTGCGGATTTGCTTGTTGGTGACGGCTCTGTGTGTGAGTGCGGGATGCAACTTCTTCGATCGCGGCGATCCACCGAGTGAGAACTTTCGCGGCGTGGGCGAAGGCTGCGAAGTCTCGAGCCAGTGCCGCGGCGAGCTCGTCTGCACAGGCACCTGCCAGCCCGCGGGCACGACCGCCGAAGGCGGCATGTGTCAGCTGACCGGCGACTGTCAGGACGGGCTCTACTGCGCGGCCGACCGCCTCTGCGCCCCGGAAGGCCCCGGCGCCGACGGCGCGAGCTGCGACTCCGCCGCGGACTGCGTGGCCGGTCTCGTCTGTCGGCTCGAAGGCTTCTACGCGCGCTGCGGCGCGTCGGGGGAAGGCGACCTGATGGACGAGTGCGGCACCATCGCCGACTGCCTCGCCGGACTCTCGTGCGTGCACAACCCACTCATGAACGGCGGCCTCTGCCAATCGGTCACCGGCGAGGTCGGTTCCGAGCCGCCGCCGAGCGCGCCCTTCTGGCCTGGCATCGCGTGCACCGAAGACGACGGACCGGCGCGGAGCTACTTCGAGGTCCCCCGCTTCGACGGCACCGACAACGACTTCTACCGGCTGCCCTTCCCGAACGACATCCGCACCCGCGACGGACACGTGGACCTGCGCAACCATGCGGCGCCCGACGTCGCGCTCGACGTGGATCTCATCGACCGTTACCTGCGCGCGGCGGAGAACGACATGGGAGGGTTCAGCACGAACCCGGTCGCGTACTTCCGATTCAGCGGCGCGTACGACTGGGACTCGGCGCCCGGCGCGATCCGTTTCGTCGATGTCGATCCGGACTCGCCCAACCGCGGCGAGTCCGTGCTCTACGGGTGGCTGACGACCTTCGGTCAGATCACCAAGTACATCTGTGAGGACTGGTTCGCGGTCCGCACCGTGCACGGCGCGCCGCTCCGCCCCGGCACCACCTACGCGGTGATGTTGACCCGCGACATGATCCCGAACCCCGAGTACGCGGCGAGCTTCGCGCGCGACGAAGACTTCGACGCGGTCATGGCCGACACCGAACCGAGCGACCCGGTGCTCGCCGCCGCGTGGGCCACCTACGCACCCCTCCGTTCGTACCTGGCCGAAGACGAGATGCTCGGCGCCGACGATCTCTTGAACGCCGCGGTCTTCACCACCGAACCGCTCCGGCCCATGGCCGGCATGCGCCAGGCCGTGCGCGACGCCCCGCTGCCGACCCTCAGCGACATGACGGTGTGCGCTGCCGGGGTCACCTCCCCGTGCGACGACGGCACGCCCCAGCACGCGTGCCCCGACGCGGCGACCCCCGGCGTGGTCGAGATCCACGGCCGGGTGAGCCTGCCGATCTTCCAAGCAGGCGAAGCCCCCTACGCGACGCCCGAGGACGGTGGCGCGATCGAATGGGCGGGCGGCGTGCCGACGATCCAGCGCACCGAAGACGTGTGTTTCGCGCTCACGTTGCCGGAGGGCGACGCACCCACGACCGGCTGGCCGCTCGTCATCGCCGCGCATGGCACCGGCGGCGCGTTCACCACCGCCGCGCGTTCGGGTCTCGCGCTCGACGCAGCGACCATGGACGTGGACGGCAGCCCGCTTGGCGCCGCGACCCTGGCCATCGACATGCCGCAGCACGGAAGCCGGCGGCACTCAGACGGTCCACCGGACGAGCTCTTCTTCAACGTGCTCAACCCGGCTGCCGCGCGCGACAACGTGCTTCAGGGCAGCGGCGATCTCTTCGCGCTCGTGCGGCTCGCCGAAGAGCTCGCCCTGGCCGCAGGCGACTCGCCCACCGCGGCGCCGATCCAGTTCGACCCGAGCCGCATCGCGCTCTACGCGCACTCGCAAGGCGCCACCCACGCGGACCTGATGGTCCCGTTCGAGAGTGGGCTCTCCGCGGTTGTCTTCAGCGGCAACTCGGGGGACCTCACCCTGTCGCTTCTGAACAAGACTTCGCCGACCAACATCAAGGCGCTCGTGCCCTTCGCGCTGCTCGACGCCGACGGAGACGGCAACCTGCCGGCCGGTGACTTCCACCCGATGCTCGCGCTCTTCCAGATGTACTTCGACGTCGCCGATCCGGTGAACTACGCGCGGCTGCTCGCACGCGAAGTGCCCGAAGACGTGACGCTCCGGCACGTGATGATGACGTTCGGCACCGGCGACACCTACACGACCGAAGCCAACCAGCGCGCGTTCGCCGCCGCGGCCGGACTGCCGCACGTCGCGCCGCGGGTGATCGAACTGCGCCTCGGCCAAGCGGACGCCGGCCTCACCGGCAACATCACCCAAGGCGACCTCTTCTACACCTTCGGCCTGCGCTCCTACGACCCGCAGAGCGGAGACGACGGACACTTCGTCGCCACCCGCACCGAAGGCGGCCGCACCGACACCCGCCGCTTCTTGTCCCAAGCCCTCACCGGCACCGTGCCGATCCTCTAGGAGGAGCCAAGCGACTCCAAGAGGCCCCTTGCCCCTGCCCTTGCCCCTGCCCTTGCCCTTGGTTCGTTTCGCAGAGTCAGAGGCAGAGTCAGAAGCAGAGTCAGAAGCAGAGTCAGAAGCAGAGTCAGAAGCAGAGTCAGAAGCAGAGTCAGAAGCAGAGTCAGAAGCAGCGACAGCGTCAGCGTCAGCGGCAGCGACAGCAACAGCGGCAGCGACCGCGACTACTGCGCCCAGCGCGACACGCTGGCGAGTTGGGCAGCGCGACTGCGCACGCCCCCCTGAGCGTTCTCGCGGGCGGGGCGCTCCTGCGTGGTTGCCGGTTCTCGCCGGCTCCCGGTTCGTTTCGGGAGAGTTCAGAAGAGTGAGGAGTGGGTGGAAGTTCCGTCGCAAAAGGAACCCAACCTCCCTACCCGAGGCGGCGTCGGCCTCGGCTCCGGCCTCGGCATCGGCGTCGGCCTCGGCTCCGGCCTCGGCATCGGCGTCGGCGTCGGCATCATCGGCGTCGGCATCGGCCTCGGCATCGGCGTCGGCCTCGGCATCGGCGTCGGCGTCGGCGTCGGCTTCGGCATCGGCATCGGCGTCGGCGTCGGCATCATCGGCGTCGGCTTCGGCATCGGCATCGGCATCGGCATCGGCATCGGCTTCGGCATCGGCTTCGGCTTCGGCTTCGGCGTCGGCATCGGCATCGGCATCGGCATCGGCTTCGGCTTCGGCTTCGGCATCAGCATCGGCATCGGCTTCGGCATCGGCTTCGGCGTCGGTTCAGCTCGGGAGAGACCGCCCGACCCGCGCCCGCACCAACGCCAACGCAGGCGCCGCCGCCACCGCCCACACCGGCGCAGCCACCACGACCACGGAGAGCGGCCAACACACCGCCGCCACCACCGCTTGCACCGGCGACGCCGCGCACCGCAGCCCCATCGTCCGCAGGCCGAGCGACGCGCCCTGTCCGTAGCCCGCCGCGAGCACCGCGACGCCCGCCACCGGACCGGCGCGCGCGATGGCAAACACCAGCGCACTCTCCCCGGTGTCGAGCCACCCGAGCGACGTGAGCGCGACGGCGCACCCCAGGTCGACCAACGTCGCCCCCACGAGTCGCCCACGGCCGGGCGCACGAAGCGGCGTCTCAGACGCGCCGCCGAGCCCCAACACGATCACCACCCCGATCACCAAAAGCGGCGCCGCCCACCCCACCCGTTCGTGCGCCCGCCGGCTCCGCAGATACGCCCGGTCGCTCGCCTCCGCGTCGTAGTCCTCGGTCCCGAGCAGCCCCCGCTCCCCCGCCCACGCCTCCCGCGCCTCCGCATGCGTCCAAAGCCCCACCACCAAGAACGCCAACGCCGCAGCCACCCACACGAACCCCACCGTCCACCGCACCCGAACCGCTAGCGGCAGCTCGGAGTCGGCACCGGCATCGGCGTCAGCATCGGCGTCGGCAACGGCAACGGCACCGGCGTCGGCGTCGGCATCGGCCTCGGCTTCGGCATCGGCATCGGAATCGGCTTCGGCATCGGCATCGGCATCGGCATCGGTATCGGCATCGGCATCGGCGGCTGTCGCTGACTCTGTCGCTGACTCTGTCGCTGACTCTGTCGCTGACTCTGTCGCTGACTCTGTCGCTGACTCTGTCGCTGACTCTGTCGCTGACTCTGTCGCTGTCGCTGTCGCTGCTGCTGCGTCTGCACCTGCTGCTGCTGCGTCTGCACCTGCGTCTGCACCTGCTGCTGCACCTGCGTCTGCACCCGCGTCTGCGTCTGACGCCCCCGTCACTGCAGCCACGGCCGCTCCACCGCGATCGGACTCGCCCACGCCTGCGCCACCTGTTCGCCACCGCGATCCAGCGTCGTCACCTCCACCAGGTACCGCCCGCCGCGCGGCGGCACATCCACCCACGCGCGGTAGGTCCCGCGCGGCACCGCACGCCGCAGGTACCCAGGCGTCGCATCGCGCGGACGCACGTCGCCTTCGAGCGCGTGCACCCGGATCGAGAACCGCGCACCGAGCGTGTCCGGATCCATCACCCGCACCTGTACCATCGCGCGCTCCACCCCGGTCGCGAGCACCCCGCCCATGAACGCGCCGCGGTCGCCCGCGCCCATGCGCACATCGAGCTCGAGCCCGCCGCCGTTGCGCACGTACGTGCGGCCCCGCGCGACAACCTCGCCCACGTCCTGATCGCCGACGACCACCGCGAACGCCTGCCACGGATCTTCGCCGAACCAGGTCGGCGTGATCGTCTGGGTGCGCGTCTGTTCGAGCACGTGCGCGCGCAGCTCGCTCGGCGGCAAGTCCCGCACGACGACGGCGGCCGGGTCGTCGGCCGGCGCGGAGACCGGTTCGAAGCGGGGGTCGGGAGAGGCGTTGGCCGCGTCGTCACCGCCACAGGCGAGGGCGAACAGCGCGGCCAGCCAGAGCCACGCCAGAGTGTCGCGGCTGTGCGGCGACCCGACGAGACTCTGCCAGCGTACATGTCCGTGCCCGTGCCCGTGCCCGTGCCCGTGCCCGACTGTTCGGGGCGAAGCCGAAGCCGAAGCCGAACCCGATGCCGAAGCCGATCCCGAAGCCGAACCCGATGCCGAAGCCGATGCCGAAGCCGATCCCGAAGCCGATCCCGAAGCCGATCCCGATGCCGATGCCGATGCCGAGCCCGAAGCCGAAGCCGATGCCGATGCCGAACCCGATCCCGACCTCGCTCCTGCCGCGTGCGCGCCCACCCGCTCAGACCAGGGCGAGGACGGCGGAGTGGAGGTGTGCGTTGGTGGCGAGGAAGCCGTCGCCGTAGATGGTGTCTTGGCCGGTGAGGTCGGAGGTTTGGCCACCCGCTTCGCGCACGAGGACGGCTGCGGGGGCGCAGTCGTAGGGCTGCACGCCGGGGTCGACGACGGCGTCGAGGCGGCCGAGGAGGAGCTCGCGGTAGTTGGCGAAGTCGCAGAAGCCGCGCTGGGTGTAGGTGCCGGCGGCGAGGCGGGCGAGTGCGTCGGTGCGGCCGGATTCGGTGAACTGGGAAAGCGACCCGTGGCCGATGGCGGCGTCTTCGATCGCCGCGACGTTGGACACCCGAAGCGGGCGGCCGTTCATGGTCGCGCCACCGCCGGCGACGCCAATGAAGAGTTCTTCGGTGACCGGGAGGAGCGCCACGCCGAGCACCGGCACGGACTCGTACTCGAGGCCGACGAGGATCGACCAGGTCGGCAAGCCGCGCACGAACGCGCGGGTGCCGTCGATGGGGTCGACGATCCACCGGAGCGCACTGCGTTTCGAAGCCGCCGCATGGTCGTCCGTCCCGGATTCTTCGCCGAGGAACCCGGCGTCCGGAGTCGCCGCTTCTAGGTACGCGCGCAGACGCGCTTCCACCGCGCGGTCCGCTTCGGTCACCGGGCTGCGGTCGCCCTTCTTCTCGAGGCGGTCCGCCGCGCCGTCCGCGAAGAGCCGCATCGCGAGTTCCCCGCACCCGAGCACCTCGGACACGATGCCTTCGAGCCCGCGCCAACCGCCCACCCGATCCAGATCAAACGTCATCGCGGCGCAGTGTACCCAATGCACCCATCGATGGGCTGGGTGGCCGCCAGTGGCAAAAGACTCAGTCGGCCAGCGCGGCTTCGACGGTTTCGTCGACTGCGTCGTCAGCGACCGCCGCGCGCACGATCAGGAAGATCGTGGCCAGGGTCAGCAGCGCCAAGCCGAGCATCGGCACCCACATCGGGGTGTCGGCCGCCTCGTCGTGAACGTCCGGGAGGATGCCGCCTTCGTTGGAATGGTCCGCCATGTCGGCTGGACCGTACCGATCTGCCACCGGCGGGGCAAGCCGACCGAGGCTCTACTCTTCTTCGCCCTTGGCCTTCGATTTCCGGCCGAGCATCGATGCGAGCCGCTGCTCGAGCTCGTCGATGCGGCCCTGGAGCCGTCGAACCTCTCCGACGATCGACTTCACCCGGTCGTCGGCCAGGTGCATCAGGTCGTCCAGCGGGCCTTTGCCCTTCGGCTTGTCGCCCTTCGGCTCATCGCTTTCTTCGGTCTTGGCGGGCTTGGCGGCCGCTTTCGCAGCGGCTTTGCCCTCGTCCTCGCGAAGGAGCTTCGAGAGCGGCCCCGGAAGCGAGTCCACGAGGCGCTTCTGCCCCTCTTCGATCAACGACCGCAAGCTGCTCCGCCGCGCCGACCCCTCGCCCTGCTTCTCTTCTTCGTGGACGATTTGCGCGAGGATCTGCGCGAGGGTGACGTTGGTCAGATCTTCCTTCGACTTGTTGTCGATGATCTTCACGTCCTCGCCGCGACCCACCATCTCGGCGATCTGCTGAAGCGTGACGTACCGGCTGTCCTGCGTATCGTAGAGCTTCCGGTTGGCGTAGCGCTTGATAAGGCGCGGTTCTTTTGCCGGATCTTCTACGGTTGCCTCCACTCGCGGGACCTCCAAACGAACGATTTCCATAACCCCCCTTGGCGCACTGCGTCAAGGATCGCGGTCCCGAAGGACGAGAATCAGTGCAGGCGGAGTCCGCCCACCCGGCCGAGCGCCCGACGCAGCGGGATCCTCAGATCCGGAGAAGCGGCCAATCGACGGGCATCGGCGACGTTCAGATGCGGCGCCAGCGCCAACGCCAGCGCGAGCTCCAGATACGGGTTTTGCACGAGGGCCCGCCGCACCGGATACCGGATCGTCCATTTGGGGTGGCGGAAGATCTCTCGGAGCGACGCCGGGTCGATGGGCCGCAACGCCGCCAGCTGCACCACGTCTGGCTCGGTCAGCGACGGGTTGCCCAGCAAGATCCGGATGACGTCCGGGCTCGGATCCCGCAGCACCCGCTGCAGCACCCCCCGCTCTCGCTTGCGCGCCAGCGACTTGCGTTCCCCCAGGGTGAGCGATCGCCCGACCCCGAAGTCTGGCACCCGCAGCTCCCCGATCTCCGGCGTGTCCGCCTCGTGGGAGGCCAGAAGCTCCGCCACATCGGCCAATCCGAGCTGGTGCGCCTCGACCGCCGAACGCTCCCGCAGCTCGGCCAAGGAGGGCTCCGCCAGAGCCACCGAGACCAGCAGCAGCACATCCAGATGCTCCGGGCTGCGCTGGGCATCGAGCGCCGCCACGAGCGCCACGACCGCGTCCGGCCGAAGCGCCGAGACGGCGTTGCGGACGTAGGTCGCCCGCACGGAGGGATCGCGCACGGATTGAAGTCGGCGGGTGAGCACCTGGGCGTGCACACGATCAGCATACACGACGCATTCGCCTCATTGCGGACCCTGCCTGCGGGGCGTAGGGTTTCGATGTCTGGTGGTCCTCGGTTGGACCTTCGGCTCATTCGAGCTACCTCGGAGTCATCATGCCCAATCTCGGAATGGGGGAGCTACTCATCCTCCTCGTCATCGTCCTGCTGGTGTTCGGCGCAAGCCGGCTTCCGCAGATCGGTGAAGGCCTCGGCAAGGCGATTCGGAACCTCAAGCGCGGACTCAACACCGACGACGAGATCGATGTGACCCCTACGCCCAAAGAGAAGCAAGTGACGGCACGCACCGCCGCGAGCGCTCAGGACGAAGTCACCGATGCTGAGGTTGTTGAGCGCAACGGCTGAATCGACCAACTGAAACCGTGAGTACCGTTAGGCTTCGCAAGGGCCACGTCCAGCCTGTCTGGGCGGGGCACCCCTGGGTTTTCAGCCAGAACATCGCGAACGTGGAGGGAGCTCCAGGTCCGGGTGATGAAGTGCGCGTGACCGACCCCGACGGGCGGTTTCTGGGCACCGGTCTGTGGTCGCCCAAGAGCGCGATTCCATTGCGCATCTGGTCGCGCGACGCCGCGGAGAAGATCGACGACGCGCTGATCGGCCGCCGCATCGACGCCGCCCTCGCCCTTCGCGCCCGCCTCGGACTTCCCTCCGACCGCAACCAGGCCTACCGGCTGCTGAACTCGGAGGGCGACGACACCCCCGGCCTCATCGTGGACATCTTCCACAAGGTCGCGGTCGTGCAGTTCCGGACGATTGGCGCCCTGAAACGGGCCGAAGCCATCTTCGGCCACATCACCCGCGCGACCGGCGTGAAGACCATCCTCTGCCCGGCGACCGAGATCAAAGCCGAAGGCATCCAGGAAGGCGCCCGCGTGGCGCGCGGGAGCGAAGTCGACGCGCTCGAGTTCATGGACCGCGGCTTCTCGCTCCGGATCCCCTCGGCCCTCGGACAGAAGACCGGCTACTACCTCGACCAGCGCATCACGCGCGACCAGGTCGAAGCCGTCGCGCGCGGCCGGGTGCTCGACGCGTACAGCTACGTCGGTTCGATCGGCTTGGCCGCCGCCCGAGGCGGGGCGGACGAAGTCGTCTGCATCGACAGCTCGGCCCCTGCGGTCGCGGCCGGCGCCGCCATCGCTCAGCACCACGACCTGCTCGGCAAGGTCCAGTTCCAGAAGGCCGACATCCGCCGCAAGCTGCCGGAGCTCGCCAAGGCCGGAGAGACCTTTGATCTGGTCGTCGTCGACCCGCCGAAACTGATCCCGAGCAAACGCCACATGGATCGCGGCCGCAAAGCGTACGTGCAGCTCAACCGTCTGGCGGCTCCGCTCGTCGAACGCGGTGGGCTGCTGATGAGTTGTTCTTGTTCTGCCGCGCTCGGGCCGGCACATTTTCTCCGAGCCGTGAACGAAGGCGCCAGGCGCGCCGGACGTCACCTCACCCTGATCTGGTCCGGCGGTCAGCCGGGCGACCATCCCACGCCAGCCGCCTTCCCCGAAGGTCGGTACCTCAAATCGCTTCTCTTCCGGGTCGATTGATGATCAAAATTCCAAAGAAGATCCGCGCGTCGGTGCGCGGTGTGGTGTTCGACATGGACGACACCGTCACGCGCGACGGGCGACTCCAGGCGGCGTCCCTGAGCGCGATGGAGGACCTCGCCACGGCCGGCCTCGATCTCGTGCTCGTCACCGGTCGACCGCTCGGCTGGGTCGACGTCGTCGCCCGCCTGCTCCCGGTCGGACTCGCCATCGGTGAGAACGGCGCCGGCTGGGTCCGCGTGCACGAAGGCAAAGTCGAAGAAGGCTACTTCGACGACGAGGACGCCCGCGAAGCCCACAGCGATCGGCTCGACTGGCTCTGTGCCCGCGTGACCCGCGAACTGCCGGACGTGAAGCCGAGCGCCGACTCGCGCCACCGCCGCTGTGACCGCGCCTTCGACATCGGCGAGTACGCCTCGCTCTCGAAGTCGAAGATCGACGCGCTCGTGAACCTCATCAAGAACGACGGACTCCTCGCCAGCGTGAGCACCGTGCACTGCCACGCGACCGCGAGCGCCGCGAACAAAGCGAGCGGCGCCGAAGCCGCGTTCCAGGCCGCCGGCTGGGGCTTCGATCCGGACCAGTGGATCTTCATCGGCGACAGCGGCAACGACGCGGCCGCGTTCGAAGCGTTCCCGCACAGCGTGGGCGTCGCGAACGTGAAGACCGACGCGCTGCCCACCCCGCCGAAGTACGTCACCGAGGCCTCGCACGGGGAAGGGTTCGCGGAGCTCGCGAAACACCTCCTCGACGGCCGCGGCTGAGCGGCTGACCTAGACCGCCCGCTCGGCATGAAGAAGCTCTCCACCCCGATGGTGCTCGCCGCGACGAGCGGCATGTTCTGCGTCGGTGCGGCCGGCATCGCGATCGGTCTGAGTGGAGGCGACGTCGACGAGGAGGTCCCGGTGGTGGACCCCGTCGTCGAAGTGGACGACAGCACCCCCGAGCGGGTGGCCGAGTCGTTCCTCGACGCGTGGCGAAAACGCGAACACGACACCGCGGCTGAACTCTCGATGGGAGACGCCGCCGCGCGGGTGGAAGCGCGACGACGCACCGACGCGGCCCTGAGCACGCATGAACGCGAGCTGAAGCAGCAGGTCTGGGATCACATGGCGGCCGAACGGCTTGCGCTGCTGATCGACACCATCGAGTTCCTCGACGACGGCACCACCGCGCTGTCCGGGATCGCGAGCGGCACGTTCCTCGGGCGGCCGTACGAACGGCGCATGGAGTTCGTGGTCGCGCCCGACGGCCAAAAGTGGAAAGTGATCGACTTCGAGTTCGGCGAGATCCTGTCGGAGCCGCCGGTGCTGCCCGGCGGGCAGCCGGTGTTCGAGGGCGGGGCGGAAGCCTCCGAAGCCGACTCCGAAGCCGAAGCCGAAGCCGACTCCGAAGCCGAAGCCGAAGCCGACTCCGAAGCCGAAGCCGAAGCCGATGCCGATGCCGATGCCGAAGCCGATGCCGATGCCGAAGCTGATGCCGATGCCGAAGCCGATGCCGTTCCCGAAGCCGAGCCTGTCCGCTCTGGGCGGATGCGTTGAGCGGGGCGGAGGCGCATTACGAGGACGCTGGGTATTACGACCAGGCGTATCGGCGGCGGCGGGAGGATGTTCGGTTCTACGCGGGGCTGGCCGCGGCGCTCGGCGAGGGCGGCTCGGTGCTCGAGCTCGGGTGTGGGACCGGACGGGTGTCGCTCGCGATGGCGGAGCACGTCGACGTGGTCGGCGTGGATGCGATGCCGGCGATGCTCGAGCGGGCGCGCGCGCGGCTGGCGAAGAAGCCGAAACGGATTCGGGCGCGGCTCTCGCTGCACCAAGGCGACTTGCGTTCGTTCCGCGCGCGCCGAAAGTTCCCGCTCGTCGTCGCGCCCTTCAACGTCTTCAACCACCTCTACACCCGCAGCGACTTCGAACGCGCCATCGCCACCGTCAAGGCGCACCTCGCGCCCGGCGGCCTCTTCGTCTTCGACATCCGCTTGCCCGACGCGCGCGAACTCGCCCGCGATCCGGACCGCGTCTACCGCGTGGGCCAAGTCGTGCGCGGCACCGGCGACGCCCGCCGCAAAGTCTTCTACCGCGAGCGTTTCGAGTACGACCCGGTCACCCAGATCCAGACCATCGACATGGCCTTCGTCGGCGTCGACGACCCCCTCCACTTCGAGATCACCCCGCTCACCCAGCGCCACTACTTCCCGGCCGAGCTCGAAGCGCTGCTGGCCTACAACGGTCTCGCCATCGAAGAGCGCCACGGCGACTTCGAAGGCAACGAACTCGACGAAGTCAGCGACAGCCAGATCTTGTTCTGCCGCCGGGCTTAGTCTACGGCCACTACGGCTGGGGGCCGCCGACGTGTTCGCGAAGCCACGCGGTCCAGCCGGCGTGGCTCGGGAGGCGGCCCTGTGCGCCGTCGCGGGCGTGCAGCACGACCTCCGTGTGGTCGCCCTCGCCGTCGAGCGACCACGCGACGATCACCGATGGGTCGATGCGCGCGCGCCACGCGAGTCGAACCGTGCGCATCCACGACGGCACGATGCGGCGCATCGCCAAGAGCCACGCTGCGTAGACGAAGCCGCCGAGTGGCATCAAGAGCACGCCCGCGAGGACCCGGCCGAACGTCGTCATGTCGTCGTCGAGCCATGGCGACATCACGAAGAGCGCGCCGAAGCCAAGCGCCAGCGCGCTCGCGATCACCCACCACGGAAACGCGATGGACTCGCCCCGCAGGTACGCCCGCCACGGGTCGCCCGCCCACCGGCGCGGCGGCCCCGCCATCGCCGACCGCAGCCCGAGCCACAACAGTGCCGTCAGCCCCACCCATCCGCCGATGCCGAACCCCGGCGTGCCGCGCAGCGCGTAGTCGATCATCACCGTGTACACGAGGAGCATCGGGATGAGCGTCAGGTAACCGAAGAGCCGCGTCAGCGTGGGCGCATGGCCCCACCCTTCCCCGAGATCGACGCCGCGCCGGTCCTTGCCGAACGCCACCCGGTGCAGCACCCGAAGCACGAGCGCCGTGCCGAACGCCCCCGCCAGCACCCACGCCGTCATCGGCCCCGCGTCGAAGTCGTCACGTGCGAAGAGGTTCTCCTCCTCGAACGCGAGCACGAGCGCGAGGTCGATCCCGAGCAGCACCGCGACCGTCAGCGCCGTGTTGGACACATCCCGCAACAGGCTCGGCCGCGCCTGCGGACGCCCCGCAGTGCCCACGAACCGGTCGAGCCCCGCCACCAGCCCGAGCAGCAGCACCCCAACCCCGGCCGGCCCGAGCATCGCGAGCAGGATGAGCTCCCACTCGTGCCCCACCAGCTCCCTCAGCGCGAGCAACGAGAGCGCCGGCCAAGCGATCAGAAACCAAGCAAACCCGCGAAGCCACCCCCACGCCGTCGCCTCACCCGGATCCCCTCCGACCATCGCGCCTAAACATTACCCCGACCGCCCAAAAAGTCTCCCCACCCAAGACGCCGCAAGCGATCCGAGGAGTCGGCCGAATCCGATCCGAAGGAGAGGATGAGGCCGTGTGCCCCGTGCCCGTGCGAAAGGTCCAAGCGGAGCGGCCACAAGTGCCGCCCCGCCCCAGGCTACCCTCGACTCAGCTTGAACAGCATCGCGCAGACGTGGTCCGCCAAGTCGTACATGTCCTCGCCAGCTTGCACGTACCCCATCACCCCCGCGACCTGCAAAGCCGCCTTCACTTCACGGGCTTCGCCAAGTGCGCGCGAGAACCCGTCAGGGTTCCTCGCCCCCCGCGCACTCCGAGACTCCGCAATGAGCAAGGGAACTGCCTGCGCAGCGCGCCGCAGCTGCGACTTCAGTGAAGCCTCGCGAATGCGAGGCAGAACCTCGCTCACCAGAAGCGAGAGAAGAAGAAGCGACTTGTCGAATACCAGCATCGAGAACCTACCGTTGTGTACGCCGAGCGTGAACTCGCCCGAGGGCGCGCAGCGCCCCCAGTGGTCGGCGGGGTGGCGGGTCAAGGACGAGCCAGCGCGAAGCGCGCCAGCGAAGCGGCGCGAAGGCGCCGGGCCGAAGGCCTCCTTGAGGCGCCGCCCCGCCGACCGCTACGCTGGACCATCCATCGGGCCAGCCAACCTCCACGAGAAGAGGTGCGACAGCTGCGGTGGCGTCGGCTTCGGCGTCGGCTTCGGATTCGGATTCGGATCCGGCTTCGGATTCGGCGTCGGCTTCGGCGTCGGCTTCGGCTTCGGCGTCGGCTTCGGCTTCGGCTTCGGATTCGGCTTCAGCTTCGGCTTCAGGATCGGGCACGCGATGCCCTACCCCGATGCCCTACCCCGCCAAACTTCGCACGCCCGCCCGGTGCACCTTGCCCGGCAACTCCCGCCCGCACACCGCCTCCGCCACCTGCCCCGCCTGCCACAGCTTCGCCAAGTCCACCCCCGTCTCGATGCCCATGCCGTCGAGCGTGTACACGAGGTCCTCCGTCGCCAGGTTGCCCGCCGCGCCCGGCGCGTACGGACAGCCGCCGAGTCCGGCCACCGACGCGTCGTAGGTCGTGATGCCCATGTCGAGTCCGACCAGCACGTTCGCCAGCGCCGTGCCCCGCGTGTCGTGCAGGTGCAGTGCGATCTTCTCCGCCGGGATCTCTTTCAAGAACAGCTCCAGGATGCGTCGCGTCTGCAGCGGCGTGCCCACGCCGATCGTGTCGCCCAGGCTCACCTGGTAGCAGCCCGCCGCGAGCAACGTCTGCGCGATCTCGAGCCCGCGCTTCGGGTCCACGTCGCCCTCGTACGGACAGCCCCACATCGTCGACACGTACCCACGCACCGGCATCGTCTTCGACGCCGGCGCGACCACCGGCTCGAACGCCTTCAGCGTCTCCGCGATCGTCTTGTTCACGTTCTTGCGGTTGTGCGTCTCGCTCGCGCTCAAGAACACCGCGACCTCGTCCACGCCCGCCTCGATGGCCCGCTCGAGCCCGCGCGCGTTCGGCACGAGCGCCGAGTACGTCACCCCTTCGGTGCGGTCGAGCATCTGGCAAACCTGGTCGCCGTCCGCCATCTGCGGCACCCACTTGGGCGAGACGAAACTCGTCGCCTCGATGCGCTTGAGCCCCGCATCCGCGAGCGCCTCGATGAGCCGCACCTTCGCATGCGTCGCCACCTGCCCCGCCTCGTTCTGGAGACCGTCGCGCGGCGACACTTCGTAGATGGACACGGACTTCGGCAGAGAGTCGAGCAACATGGTGATCGATCCCTGCCGCCTGCCGTCACAGACGTCAAGCGCGCCCGGCTGCGCCGGCCGCGATGGCGTCGCCGGTGGCGACGCCGGAAGCCTCGCCCTCGCCCTCGGCCGACGCCGAGGCCGACGTCGAGGCCGAAGCCGAAGCCAAAGCCGAAGCCGAAGCCGACGCCGAAGCCGACGCAGCCGAAGCCGAAGCCGACGCCGACGCCGAAGCCGACGCCGACGCCGAAGCCGACGCCGAAGCCGAAGCCGAGCCGGCGACGGCGTCAGGCGCGCCGCCGGCCCTCGCTCTCAACGACCGAGCCGATACAGCATCGCGCAGACCTCATCGCAGCGCTGCACCAACTCCTCGCTGACCTCCGCGTACCCAAACACCCGAACCAATCGAAGCGCCGCCTTCAGCTCGCTCGCTTCCCCGTACGCGATGCTTCTTGGGGGCACAGCCCCCAAACGCCGTCCCGGTGACACGGCTGGCTCGCTTCGCGAGGCTGCACCGTGTCGACTCGAACCGATCGACGCTCCGCTTCCCCCGGGCGTGCTTCGCTTCCGCGCAGTTCAGCACGACGGACTGAGCTGCCCGCCGCATCTGATCCCCCAACGAACGGTCCCGGCGAGAAACATCCGCCAGCACACCCACCAACGACTCGACGAGAACCAAAGAAGATTCGAGAACAATCATGAGAGCCTCCAATGCCCCGAAGAGCGACATTGCTCGGCGGCGCGAAGCGCCCCCGGTGGAGAGCGGAGCCCGGGTCAAGGGCGCAGCCAGC
This sequence comes from Deltaproteobacteria bacterium, assembly GCA_034670305.1. Taxonomy (GTDB): domain Bacteria; phylum Myxococcota_A; class Polyangia; order Polyangiales; family Houyiibacteriaceae; genus JAXMNT01. The sequence continues at coordinate 27,378 of JAXMNT010000011.1, read as the reverse complement.
CTTCCGAAGGCTGGGGCCGAAGGCACCCTTGACGCGGGTGAGCACTCCGCCACCATCGAAATCCCGCCGAGCCAGCAAGCCCACCCAAGCCACTCCGAATCCGAAGGATGAAGGAGCCGAGTTCCGAAGGAAGAGGCTGAGACCGTGCGACTCCGAAGGAGAGCATGGGCTGTAGCGGTAGCTGCCTCTGACTCTGACTCTGCCTCTGCCTCTGCCTCTGCCTCTGCCTCTGCCTCTGCCTCTGACTCTGACTCTGCCGCTGCCGCTGCCGCTGCCTCTGCCTCTGCATTCTGCCGCCGACCCCGAAAACCCGGCAGCCGCACGCGTGGTCACCCCTGCCGTCCATCGCGTCGCTCGCCAGCGCCCGTTCAATTTCGGGAGAGTTCCGGAGGAGTTCAGAGGAGGGAGGGGGAGTTCCGTCGCAGAACCACAGACCACCTGAGTCGCCGACCCAACGACTGAACCACGGGCACGGGCACGGGCACGGGCACGGGCACGGGTCGCGCATCTCCCGCGCCACGGCCATCTTCCACTGCCACCGGCACGGGTGGGCGCATCTCCACGGCCGCCGCTACTCCTCTGCGGGCAGCCCGTGCTCCAGCCCCACCGCCACGTACGGGTCCGCGATCTCTGCGTCGCCCGCGTCCGCGGTCCGCAAGAAGTGGAACCACGCTTCGATGCCGACTTCGCTGTCGCCGATGTTGTTGTGGGTCGCTGCTTCGATCATCTCGCCGTCGCGCACCACGTCGAACTGCAGAAACCCAGCCGTCGTCGCGCCGTCGTCGATGTTCCCCAGCAGCGGCGCCGGCACGCCCATGATCCCAGGCTCCGGCCGCAACACTGGCCCGACGAGCGGCAGCCGCATCGCGCGCATCAGTGCGTAGTTCGCCGGGTTCGGCACCGTGTCGTCGTCGAGCACCACGCCCGCGAGTACGTTCGGCGCGCGCGAGTCGTCGACCATCCGGTCCTGCAACACTTGCGGCCCATACGTCGCCGCGTCCCCGCGTTCGATCACCGTCTGCAGGATCGGGAAGAAGCGATCCACGTCCCCTTCGGTCGTGCCGCGCGGTCGGAGCAATGTGATCAACGTCCCGAACAACGAACTGTCGCTGATGATCGATCCCACCCGGCCACCCGGCACCACGAGCACGCCCGTGCGCACCGCGTCGGTCGCCGCCAAGAGCTCCACGCCCATGATGCCGCCGAGCGACACCCCGAGGTACGACATCCGGTTCGCGTCGAGATCCACCGCGTCGTCGCCATCCAGATCCAACCCGCCCTGGACCAGCCGCACGAGCTGCAGCTTGTCGTAGCTCGCCTGCCGCCAGTGATCGCGCAGCTGCAGCGGCCGGATCGCCCGCACCCGCAGATCACTCCCGATCGTGAAGAACCGAATCACCGTGTTCAGCGTCTCGGTGCTCTCGCCTTCGGCCACGTCCGGGTGTTCGCCATGGCTCACCGGGTCGACCGCAATTGTCGCGATGCCTTCCGGCGCCGCAAACGCTGCGAGCCTGCGCCCTTGGTCGCGCCCGCTGCCGAGACCCGAGCCCCAGATCATCACCGGGAACGGTCCCTCGCCTTCGAGCGGCAACCACGCACTCACCGGCAGCGTGTACCGCCGCGTCGTCACGAGCGGCTCGCCTTCGCGTCGGCGAATGACCTTGTCTTCTTGTCGGTAGTCGATCGCTTCGAACGCGAGCTCACACGACCGGAACACCTCTTCGTCCGTGCACGTGACCTCGAGGTTCGGCACGTAGTCGCGCGCCGCGATGTCCGCCGCGATCTCGCGCGTGTCCGCCGTGAGGCTCTGCACCGGGTACACGCTGAGCGCGATCAGGTCCGCCGCGCTCTCGATGGCACCGAGCGCCACCAACGCATCGATCGCTTCCATCTCTCGGACACTCGGCGCATCGAACACCGCCTGCATCGCAGCGCTCGGCTCGAGACATCCGCGCGCGGCATCGGTCAGCGTGCGCGTCACGAACGACGCGGCCCAACTGCGCTCCGCGAGCGGCTGCATCGGTGTGAGCAACAACGTGCGCCCGTCGTCGGTCGTGTCGACCAGCACGGGCTGAATGCGCGGCGTGTCCCCGAGCACCACCGTACCGAGCCCCGCCGTGCCGGAGCCCGTCTCCTCCGCCGTGGGCAACATCTCCACATCGAAGTGCCGGCCGAACTGGATGAACGCGCTCGCGTTGTTGCCGAAGCCATCGAGCTCCGGCAGGTCCTCCGTGAACACCGGCGCATACCCACCGAAGCGCGTCAGCGAATCCGCGAAGCGCACCTCGTCGAACGTGAGCGCGAACCCGGTGTCGGTCTCGGTCGACGTCACCAGCATCGACGGGTCGGGCCACATCGTGATCTCCGAATCGGTCGGGTCCCACAAGAGCTCCGTGCACGACGGCCCCGCGTCCGGCACGAAGGCGTCTTCCGCGAACGCATCGCCGCCCGCATCCACGCCACCCGCGTCGTCGTCCCCGCAGCCGAACGCACCCAAGAGCAGCGCCACCCCCACAACCCGCACGTTCGTTTTCACATCGCCCCCTACTCGTGGTCGTTGCGCCGGAAGACGCCGCCCTGACAATCGTACCGTCGCAGCACCACTTCGCCACCTTGGGACTGCGCCACCAGCACCGCGTCGCCTGTCCACACCGCCCGCGATCCCGGAGGTGCGAACTGCGAAGGCAGAAGCGCCGCCAGCCCATCGCGCGGCGCACCGAGCGGCGACACCACCGTGCCGATCTCGATCACCGGCCCGCCCTCCACGCATCCGATGAGCGGCGGAGAATCGAAGTGCGAGAGCGCCCGCCCGCCGGACTCGAGGCGCGTCCCGCGCACCGTGCCCTCGCAACTGCCCGTCAGGGCCACCCCCTCCGCGAACGACGAGATCCCGATCGGATCACATCCTTCGAGCAGCCGCTCCGCGTGCGCGTACTGCGGCTCGAACTGGATCGCGTACGCCGTCGTCACCGAGTTGTCGCAGACCCCGTAGTACCAGGTCCCGTCCGCCGCGATCGCGAACCCGGTGACCGTGCGCGCACACGGCGAAGGCAACACGAGCGCCACGCCACTGCGCTCGCTCGCCACCGGCGCCACCCGGTCCACCGACACCGGCACACACTGCGCGCTGCTTCCGCTCTCACACGCCGTCCGCGCGCCGCGCCAGAGCACCTGCACCCGGCCACCGTTCGACGCCGCCAGCGCGACCTGCCCTCGAGGACCGCGCGCCGGCGCGTCCGAGTTGCCGAGCGTGCGCGGCGGCGCAAACGCCTCGCCCGAATCTTCGCCGTACGTCACCCGCACCCGCGAGCCACGCGGCGTACGCTCGAGCCAACCCACTCCGATCCGGCCGCCACCGCTTGCCGCCGCGAGCTCCACTGTGTCGCCCGCCGCCGCACCGCCCTGCAGCACGATGCGCTCTCCCGCCGCCGCGTCGCCTTGGGTTGTGAGCGGCAACATCCGGATCCCCGCGCCGTCGCCGTACGCCGCCCCATACACCAGGGTGGCGCCCGCGCTGGTCATCACCAGATCGAACGCATTGGGCGACGACACCGCTCGGGGTGCCACCACCGGAGGCCGATCCGGGAACGTCGGCGGCAACACTTGGATCGGTCGGGGTGGAGGTGGCGGGTCGTCTTCACAGCCAACGAGCCCACACAACCCGATCGAGAACAGCACTCGGACCACGGGAAAGGAGAAACGCACGCCCGGATGATACGGCACATCCGAACCGCGCGTTCACCGCGTTCCTTGGCCGGACGCCTCGAGTCCCTCAGACGCCTCGAGCCACCCAGACCCTCTTCATCGCCGCCGTCCGCCCCTTCAGATATTGCTGGTCTCTCGCGGGGTTTCTGCGGGCTCGGACGCCTTCGGCTTTCCGAACCCTCGAAAGCGGCTCCGGACCTGCTCGTCGCTTCGCTCCTGCGCGGGCCCAGAACCTCCCGCGCGAGAGACAATGTCCGACGCGGCATCGTCCGCTGATCGACGTCTCACCCAACGTTCGGGACGAAGTCCACGAGCTCGACCGAGCCCATCCCCAGCGGCTCCACCGCCTGCCGAATGTGCGGTCCCAGCGTCTGCCGGAACTTGTCGATGGAGGGCGCCAGGTCGGCGACCGTCATGTACCCGCCGTTGATCCACTCGAGTGCGCATGCATCCAGCAGCTTCCCAACCGCATCGCCCGCCACCCGCACCGGATCGAGCCCGCCGAGCACCTCCATCGCGAACCGCTCCGGCTGAACGATGGTGAAGCGGATTTCTCCGAAGTGTCGCAGTCGGCCGGATCCCTTGACGTGCACCCCTTTGCTGCCGAACTTCGCCGACCAGGGCAGAGCCGTCATCATCACCAACTCCGCCCCCACCCCCACCTGACCGAGCGCCGGCAGATTCGCCGGCGTGTGGGTTCCCGGCGAGAGGGAGGCCATCACCATGCCCTGGTCGAACAACACCGCCTGTTGTCCCGCAGCCACCACCACGGAATCAAATGCCCCCGAGAACTTCTCGAACGCCGCAGAACCATCCCACTGCACACCCATCGCCACTCCTCCGGACCAAACCGCCAAGCCCGAGCATGCCGGACAGCTCACGCCACGAGCAACGTGGAATCCGGAGCACCCTTGCCCTTGCCCTTGCCCCTGCCCCTGCCCTCCGGATCTTCGATCCCGCGCGTGCCCGAATCACCCCACCATCTTCAACCCCGCACTCAGCCCCTTCAGGTACTGCTTCGACGAGTGCTGCGCCCGCCGCTCGTACTGCTTCTCGAAGACGGGCTTCGCCGCCGCGCCATGCGTCTCGACGAAGTCCAGCGCGTACCGAACGAAGCTCGAACGCTCCGCCAACCACGCCGCCTGATCGAGGTCGGTCGTCGCCACCGCGAGCAGCTCGCCCGCGTTGTAGCCAGCCGACTCCACGTTCGCCTTCATCTTGTCGATCTGCGCCGCCACGAGCGACTCGTCGCGCGAGAGCACGTACACCAGCGCCGCGCGATGCCAGAACGCCTCGCCCTTCTTCGGCGCCGCCTTGCTCAGCCGCTTCTTCACCGACGCGCACGCGTCTGCGAACGCCTCATCGCTCATGTGCGCCACGTGGCAGCGCAGGGCCCAGTAGAGCGGCTCGTAGACCGGCCAGCTCGTGAACGCGCACGCATCGCGGCTCTTGATCGCCGTCATCTCGAACTCGCGGCCCGGCATCTTCATCATCTGATAGGGCCGGTTCTGAAGGATCACATCGAACGCAAACGCGAACCCCTGGACGCCCACCCAGAGCCCCACCGTCGCGCGCGCCTCCGCCCACTGCTCCCACTTGGTCAGCGGATCCTTGGCCACCGACGCCAGCTCCAGCAGCCCCACCTCCGTCACCGCATCGAGTGAGTCCGGCGCCTTCCCCTTCTTGCGCAGCTCAAACGCCGTCGTCAAAGGCTTCGGCCCCTTCGACAGCTTGGTCCCCTTGGCCCGGTCCTTCAGCAAGGTCCACGCGCTCTTCACATCCATCACCGCATCGATCGAATCCGCCTTATGCGGCGTCCGAAACCCATGCAGCTTCTTCCGCTGCGCCTTCGACCACTTGATCTCGCTCATTCACCAACCTGCTTTTGGAGTACCCACGTCGTCGCGCCTTCACAGAAGACACCCACTCGAATGATGCCCGATTCCTACGCCCCCCCGAACCCCACCCTCCCTTGGTCGTTCTGGGGCGGGGGTGACGGGTGTGGGACCTGATCAAGGGCAAGGGCAAGGGTCTGCATCGTCGCCGTGGGCTCTGGGCCAACCTGGACGGGTTGAGAAAGAAGTGGCGGTCTGGGGTGAAGGAAAGCTCTGGTGCGCGCATGGAGAAGGGTATGAGCGAAAACTCTGGTTCCCGAGGTGCGCGCTGCCCCCAAGATGGGGGAGGCCGAACGATGGTCCTGGCGGGCTGCTTTGCGGCTTTGCTGGGGGTGGGGAGTTTTGGATGTGATTCCGGGCCCGCTCAGGGGTGTCGGCACAACCCACTTTTCTGTGGTGGCGACGTGGGGGCGGATTGCCTCGACGACGGGGACTGCGCGGATGGGTTCTGTTGCACGGAAGAGAGCAACTGCGGCGGGGGCATGTGCACGCTGGCATGCGACGACGATCTCGACTGTCCTTCCTTCATGGCGTGTGAACACGACATGTGCTTCTTTCGGTGCGAGTCGGATCTCGACTGCGCCGAGGGACAGGGCTGCGAACACGGCGACACGATCTGCGAGTGGCCATGACAGGAGTACGTATGACGCATTCGAACAGCCAGAACTCAGCCCGCCGGGACTCCGGTCGGGGCTTCGCTTCCAAGGGGTGGATCCTCTCGCTCTCCGCAAGCGCGCTGCTCGCGTTCGGGTGTGGGGACACGCCGCCCGAGCCGGTGTCGATGGAGCTCGCACCGCAGGTGAGCGGTGAAGCCCGGGTGGACCGTTCTCCGAGCCACGGCGGTCAGACGGTCGCGGTCGGCGGCCACGTGCTCGAGGTGGTCGTGCACGAAGGCGGTCAGGTCTACGCGTACCCGCCCGCGGACGAAGACCTCGAAGACGACGTGACCGTGATCGCGGCGGTCCCGACAGCGGGCGGCGTGCGCCGGGTGCCGCTCCGCTGGCACGCGGGCGAAGCCCGGTTTCAAGGACGGCTCCGCCGGGTCGAAGTGACGCCGGGGCCGGTCGAGGTGACGGTGGAAGTCGGCGGCCACACGCACCAGTCGGAGGTGCACATCGATCTGGCGCCCGCCATCAACGTCCGGGTGGAAGCTCCTGCGCGCACGCGGGTGGACCACCGGGTGACGGTGGAGACGCCGATGATCGTGCTCGAGGGCCCGCGGGTCCGAGTGCGTGGCAAACACAAGCACCGCAAGCACCGCATGCGCGGCAAACACCGGGTGCGCGGCGGCCACGGCGGCGGCATCGACATCCGCATCGGTCACTGAGTCGACGGCGGAATCGGGGAGCCTCGCGATGACGAAGCCATCGGTTCCGCAGGTTCGCGACCGGCACGGCAGGTTGCGTTGAGCGGCGACGTGGACCCGGACATCGAGGGTGCGCCGCCAGGGCTCGGCCGTGCGGGCACCGTGCTGCTGGTCGCCACCGCGCTGGTCTCGACGACGGGGCTGGTCGCGGAGCTGCTGTGTTTTCTGGCCGACGCGCCGGCCAAGCCGGTGGAGCTGTTCTCGCTGAGCTACGAGAAGAACGTGCCGACTTGGTACGCGAGTTCGCTCCTGCTCGGGTGCGCGGCGTTGCTGGCGCTGACGGCGCATGCGTCCGAACGTTTGCAGAGCGGACCGCCGACTCGGTGGTGGGTGCTGTCTGGGGTGTTCGCGTTCATGTCGCTCGACGAGGCGATCGAGATCCACGAACACCTCGGCGGGCTGCTGCAGACCGAGGGGGTGCTCTACTTCAGCTGGGTGGTGCCGGCGTCGATCGTGGTGATGGTGTTCGGCGCGTCGATGTGGCCGCTGCTGCGGCAGGTCGACGCGTGGACGCGGCAACGGTTCATCGGCGCGGCGGTGCTCTACGTGGGCGGCGCGCTCTTGATGGAGTTGCCGCTCGGATACTGGACGGAGTCGCACGGGGACGACAACCTGGTCTACGGCTTGCTCGACTGGGTGGAAGAGACGTGTGAACTGTTCGGCGCGACGTGGTTCGCGCACACCCTCGCGCGGCGCTTGATCCCGACCGCCTGGCTGGACCTGGGTGACCAGCACGTGGCTGGCTGAACACGTGGACGAACACGCGCTGGACGAACACGCGGTGGACGCGCACGCGCACGCGGTGGGCGGACACGTGGTGGACGAACACGCGGTGGGGAAGGAGCGCGCGGAGCCGAGCGTTCCGAAACGCCCCATGCGCACCGGCGGGTACATCGTGTCGCGCGGCTACGACTGGGCGTTCTTCTTGCTGCCGCCGCTGGTGGGCTTGGTGTTGGGCATCGCGGTCTCGCAGTGGCCGCTGGCGCAGTCGATGGTGTGGTCGCCGTTGGCGCCGGGCGACCCGACCACGCCCGCCGCGCTCTTCATCGGCGCACTCATCCACGCGCACCTGGTCGCGGTGTTCTTTCGCTCGCACGGCAACGCGGCGATCCGCCGCCGGCACCGCATCGCGTTCTTCGTGGTGCCGCCGGTGCTCTTCGTGGCGCTGCTCCTCTCGACGTGGTTGGTGGTGCTCTCCCTCGCGGTCGCCACGTTCTGGGACGTCTGGCACAGCGGCGCGCAGACGTTCGGCTTCGCGCGCATCTACGAACGCAATGCGGGCACCGAGCCGACCACGCTGCGGCGGCTCGACTTCTGGTTGAACCAACTGCTCTACGCGGGCCCGATTCTGGCCGGCGCATCGCTCATGGATCACGTGGCGGTGTTCGAGGACTTCGGCGACCTGGACGATCCGCTCGCGCTCATCTTCGCGCGCACGCCGGGCGCGTTCGAAGCCAACGCTGGGGTGCTGACGACGACGCTCTTGGTCTTGGGCTCGCTGTTCTTGATCGTGTACGTCGTGGCGTCGTTGCGGGCGCGTCGCGCCGGCCACCGCGTGCCGATGCAGAAGGTGGTGCTGCTCGTCGTGACCGGCGCGTGTTCGATCTACACGTGGGGCTTCAACTCGTGGGGCGAAGCGTTCTTCATCATGAACTTCTTCCACGCGGTGCAGTACCTCGCCCTCGTGTGGGCGGTGGAAGGCGGCCGCTGGACGACGCGGCTGCGCCTCGATGCCCGACCCGGCGGCCGACGGTGGGCGGCGGCGGCCTTCTTCGTCGCCATTGGCGCGTACGGCCTGTCCGTAGAACTGATGGACCCGAGCTGGCACGCCTTCTGGGCGGTGACGATGGTCGTCTCGCTCATGCACTTCTGGTACGACGCGTTCATCTGGTCCGTGCGGCGGGCGGAGGTTTAGCGCGGGTCGCACTCGAACCACGCGCACGGGCACGGGCACGGACACGGGCACGGGAACCGCACATCCTCTTCTACGGATTCGGGATGGGGAGCGCGGGAGCGGTCGCGGGAGCGGCCGCGGTAGCGGGAGCGGAAGCAGGAGCGGAAGCGGTCGCGGAAGCGGTAGCGGTCGCGGTCGCGGAAGCGGGAGCGGAAGCGGTCGCGGTAGCAGTAGCGGTAGCGGTAGCGGGAGCGGATTCGGATTCGGCTTCGGCTTCGGATTCGGGGTCGGATTCGGATTCGGATTCGGCTTCGGCTTCGGCTTCGGATTCGGCTTCGGCTTCGGCTTCGGCTTCGGCTTCGGAATTTTCGAAGGGCAAGGGCAAGGGCAAGGGCAAGGGCAAGGGTTCTTCGGGCAAGGGCACCGGGTTCTTCGGGCGGTCTTGTTGAGCCCGTGTCCTCCGCTACCATCCCGCTCCATGGCACATCCTTTTGGGCGGTTGGTTCGGCCTTGGCGTGAGGGGCTCGCAGCTTCGGCGCTGGGGGCGGTCGTCGCGTGTGGTTCGGCCACTTCGGTCCAGCCGGTGGAGACGGTCGTCGCCCCGGTGGACGTGAGCGGGCTCGCGTCCGTGCAGCTCGAAGAGGGTGCGTTTCTAGAGAGCGTTCACTACTTCGCGTTCCTCGGTCCGCTCACGCGGCTCGACTCGTGGGGAGAGGATCGCGGTCCGCAGATCGCGCTCGAGAAGTCGGGGTTCAACTGCCAGCGCGCGGTGGAGGATTACGGCGACCCACCCGCGGAGTTCGAGACGTGTCCGGCGACGGTCGCGGAGATCCTGCGCCGCCACGAACACCGCACGGGCAACGCACTGGTGGTGATCGATGAGGCGGGCGCGGAGTCCGTCTTCGACAGCCCGGCTGCGCTCGGTCCCATCGACAGCCCGCAGAAGGCGATGGCCGCGGTCTGGATCGATGCGCGCTACGTGCTGGCGAACCCTGAGGACAACCCGCTCTCGATCCGGACCGGGTTCGTGAGCGAGGTGCCCGGCGGGTGGGAAGTGATCACCCACCTCCACGAAGAGGAAGGCGACTGCGCATCGATGATGGCGCACCACTACCAAGTCCGGCTCTTGGTGCGGCCCGACGGCGCGATCGAAGAGACCGCGCGCGCCGAGACCGCTCAGAACCGAGTGGACGGCTGCCATCCGCTCGGCCGCCGGCCAGAGGGGTTCGTCGACTGCCCGAGCGGCGGCACGTTGCGTGGGTTGCTCGCGCGCATGGTGCACCAGGAGGCGGAGTCGGTCCGCGCGTTCGATCGGCTCGGCCGAGAGTTGCGCGCGCACGGGGCGCCGGACGAGCTGGTGCGTGCCGCGGCCAAGGCAGCCGACGACGAGCGGCGGCATGCGCGGCTTGGCGTAGAACTGGCGACCGCGCTTCAGTTCGAGGTCGGAGGGTTCGAGGTCGACGCGCCGAGCGATGCGCTGGAGCCTTTGCCGATTCGGTCACTCGCCGCGTGTGCGATGGAGAACGCGCTCGAAGGGTGCGTCGGAGAGACGTACGCGGCCGCGGTCGCGCTCTACCAGTCCGCGCACGCGCAGTGGGCGCCGGCGCGCCGGGTGTTCGCAGAGATCGCGGAAGACGAACTCGACCACGCCGCACTCGCGCACGCGTGCAAGACGTTCTTCGATTCGAAGCTGAGCGCCTCGGAGCGGGCGGCGCAGGACGCGGCGGCGCGCCGGGAACGAGAGGCGCTGCGGGCATCGTTCGCGGAGCCGAACATCGACGCGCACTGGCTCGGCTTCCCTCCGGTCGCGCACGCGCAAACGTTGCTGGACGCGGTCCAGTAACACCTCTGTGTTCCTGGACCCCATGAGAACAACCACCAAGCAGCCCGCCGCGTGAACCGAGGCAGCCGTGCTCTCGTTTCAGTAGGGCGCACAGACGGGCTTTGGCAGCAGGCCATCGCGTCACAGTCCGGCCGGTCGCCGTCGGCGTGGTCACTTCTGCGGGCGGTGCGTGACTCGGCCGGTCCCGTTCAATTTCGGGAGAGTTGGGGGGAGTTGAGGGGGAGTGTGGGGGAGTTCCGTCGCACTCCGTTGTGGGGTGAGTGGTCACCTGCGGCCCCCGAACGCAAGGGCACGGGCAAGGGCAAGGGCACGGGCACGGGAGCACTCGCCTTTCGGCTCCTGCTAGTCCAGGACGTGTTCTTTGCAGAACAACAGCTCGGCTTCGGGATCGTCGTAGCGGGCGCGGCGGTGGCGCTGGATCGGGAAGCCGTGCACGCAGACGGGCGGCTTCTTCTCGGTGTCGCCTACGGCCGCAGCAGCACCCTCCCCGCCTTCGGTCGCGCCCTCGGTCGTCGGCGTGCCGGGGTCGGCGAGGCCGTTGGGGGCGAAGTGGGCGCAGTCTTCGCAGTTCCAGCGGAGCTGGTAGCGCTCGCGTTCGTCGCGGAAGAGCTGGTCCTGCGGAATGATCACGAAGGACTACTTCGGTTCGATCTTGCCGACGCGTCGGGCGTGGCGGCCGCCTTCGAACGCGCCGCCGAAGAACGCGGTGGCGACTTCTTCCGCGACGCCGATGCCGACGACCCGGGCGCCCATGCAGAGGATGTTCGCGTCGTTGTGGGCGCGGGTCATGCGCGCGCTGAAGACGTCGTGGCAGAGCGCGGCGCGCACGCCGGCGTGGCGGTTGGCGGCGATCGACATGCCGAGGCCGGTGCCGCAGACGAGCAGCCCGATCGCGCCGTCTTCCGTGCCTTCGTCTTTCGCAACCACGTCCGCGATGACGTGCGCGAAGTCCGGGTAGTCCACCGAGGCGCCGTCGTGGGTGCCGTGGTCTTCGACTTCGTGGCCGGCGGCGCGCAGCACCTCGACCAGGTGGTTCTTCAACTCGAGGCCGGCGTGGTCGCTGGCCGCGTGAATGGTGCGGCTCACCGGGTCTCCGAGAACGCGGCCGAACCGAACGCGACGGTGACGTTGGTGCCGCCGAACCCGAACGAGTTGCTGAGCGCGACCTTCTGCGCCTTGCGGCGGGCTTCGTGCGGGACGAGGTCGAGGCCTTCGGCCGCGTCGTCCGGGTCGTCGAGGTTCATGGTCGGCGGCACCACGCTGTCGCGCAGGCCGAGCGCGGCGATCACGCACTCGAGTCCGCCGGCGGCACCGAGCAAGTGGCCGTGCACGCTCTTGGTGCTCGAGACCAAGAGTCCGTTCGTGGCGTGGTCGCCGAAGACGGACTTGATCGCGATGAGCTCCTGCGCGTCGCCGGTCGGCGTCGAGGTGCCGTGCGCGTTGATGTAGTCGACGTCGGTCAGTTCGAGTTTCGCGTCTTCGAGCGCGGACCGCATGGCCCGCTGCGCGCCCTCGCCGTTCGGTGCCGGCTGGGTGAGGTGGTACGCGTCGGCGCTCGCGCCGTAGCCGAGGATCTCTGCGAGGATCGGGGCGCCGCGTTTGATCGCGCGATCGCGCTCTTCGAGCATCATCACGCCGGCGCCTTCGGAGATGACGAAGCCGTCGCGTCCCTTGTCGAAGGGTCGGCTCGCCTGTTCCGGCGCGTCGTTGCGTTTGGAGAGCGCGCGCATGGAGGCGAAGCCCGCCACACCGAGGGGCGTCACGCTCGCTTCGGTGCCGCCGGCGAGCGCCGCGTCGATGCCGCCGCGCTGGATCCACCGGTACGCTTCGCCGATGCAGTGCGCGCCGCTCGAGCACGCGCTGGCGATGGTGAAGCTCGGGCCCTTCATGCCGAAGCGCATCGAGACCTGGCCGCTGGCGAGGTTCGAGATGGCCGAAGGAATGAAGTACGGGCTGACGCGCCGCGCGCCCTTGTCGACCAGGCGGCTGTGCTGCTCTTCCACGACTTCGATGCCGCAGAAGCCCACGCCGATGAAGGTGCCGACCCGTTCCATCTCTTCGTCGGTCGCTTCGAATCCGGAGGCGTCGAACGCCATCTGGCTCGCGCCGATGCCGTGGTGGATGAAGCGCGCCATCTCCCGCAGCCGCTTCTTCTCGATGAAGAACTCGGGGTCGTAGTCGTTGCACTCACCCGCGATCTGCGAGGCGAGGTCCGAGGGATCAAAACGCGCGATGCGCGCGATGCCGCTCCGGCCCTCGACGACGGAAGACCACGTGGACTCGGTGTCCTTTCCGCAAGGACTCACAGCCCCTACGCCCGTGACGACGACTCTGCGCATCCGACCTACACTCCATCTTTGGGACGTGTGTCCCGTGGTTCGGCCCGACGTCTCCGCCGAGCGTCATTGGCGCACGAGCACGCAACGCGCCGTGTCTGAACCCGAGTGGGCCCACGACATCGACGCGCCGAGCACGCATGCGTTACGCCATTCCCGAGGGAATGGCGGTGGCCGTCAGGCCGAGTGCTGCTTGATGTAGCCCACCGCATCGCCGACGGTCCGGATTTTCTCCGTGTCCTCGTCGGGGATGTCGATCTCGAACTGCTCTTCGAACGCGAGCACGAGCTCTACGATCGCAAGCGAGTCCGCTCCGAGATCGTCGATGAACGATGCGTTGTCTTCGATCTTGGACGTGTCGACATCCAACTGCTGCGAGATGATCTCTTTGACCTTGTCCGCGATTTCCATAGTTTTCCTCCACGATCGGGCCCCTGAGGGCCGCTCGGTCCGCTCCGTCCCAACGGGGCGCGAAAGTCAGACGTACATTCCGCCGTTCACACGAAGCACCTGTCCGGTGACGTAACCGGCCTCGTCACTGGCGAGGAACACGACGGCAGCGGCGACCTCTTCGGGGCGTCCTACGCGCCCGAGGGGGGTCTGCTCGGTGATGGCCAGCTTGGCCTGTTCGGGGAGCCCTGCAGTCATGTCGGTGTCGATGTATCCGGGCGCCACGGCGTTGACCGTGATGCCGCGCGAGGCGTACTCGCGAGCCAGGGTCTTCGTCAACCCGAGGACGGCAGCTTTGGACGCGGAGTACACCGCTTGGCCCGGGTTGCCCGCTTCGCCCACCACGCTCGAGAGGTTGATGATGCGGCCGTGGCGGGCCTTCATCATCGGGCGAATGGCTGCTTTCGCGCAGAAAATGCTGCCGGCGACGTTGACCTGGAAGGTCGTCTCGATCTCGGAGGCTTTCACCCGCAGAAGCAGCTGATCCATCGCAATTCCGGCGTTGTTCACCAGAATGTCCAACGATCCTAGGCGCTTGGCGACATCCTTGATCGCCGCAGCCGCAGCTTCTTCGTCGGCGACGTCGAACTGGAGGATTTCCGCCTTGCCGCCCGCGGCTTCGATCGTCGCGACCGTCTCACGCGCGGCTTCTTCGCCGGAGCGGTAGTTCACGACGACTGTGGCGCCCGCTTGCGCGAGGCCGATGCAGACCGCGCGGCCGATGCCGCGGCTGCCACCGGTGACGAGCGCGACGCGCCCTGTGAGATCGAACATCTACTTGTCCTTCTTCGGTTCGACCTTCAGCCCGGCGAGGCCGGCGAAGGGAGAGGCGGGGGCAGGCGCAGGCGGTGCTTCGCCGCGATCGAGGATGGCGACGACGACGGGATCGGAACAGCCGTTCACACACACCGGCCGCGACGGGCTCTCGAGCAGGAGGTGTTCCCGGAGGAAGGGCGCGAAGTCGACCACGTCGCCCTCGAAATGATCGACGTCGAGATCCGCGGCCGAGAGTTCGACCTCTTCCGCATCCGACTTGTGGCTGACCGAGCTCGCCGGAGAGAGCAGCCGGGTGAAGTCTTTGTCGAAGGTGAACTCGACCGGATCGGTGCAGCGCACACAGTCCGCCTGAAGCTTCACCGACACGCTGGCTTGCAGGAGCAGGTCCGGCCCGGTCTTCGTCGCGCTGACGACGACGTGCCCGAGCACCACGTCGGGCGCGGTCTCGTTGGGTGCGGAGAGCTCGGTGTCCGCCAAGCTCTCGGCGATCCAAGCCGCCGTCACATCAAACTCGTACCGCTTCTGCGGAGTCGATTCGATCTCGGGAATGTCGAGGTTGAACGCCATCGGCCGAGACTGCTAGCAGCCGACAGCGACCAAAGCCAGCGCCCGCCTCCCCCCTTGCCCCTGCCCTTGCCCCTGCCCTTGCCCTCAAGAATCCGAATCCGAATCCGAAGGAGAGGATGAGGCCAGGGTCGGCTTCGGCGTCGGCTTCGGCGTCGGCTTCGGCTTCGGCGTCGGCTTCGGCGTCGGCTTCGGCTTCGGCTTCGGCGTCGGCTTCGGCGTCGGAGTCGGCGTCGGCATCAGCCTCGGCTTCGGCGTCGGCGTCGGCGTCCTACTCCGCCACCACCGCCGACCAGCGCATGCCCTCCGCCCCGAACTCCACCCACGCCGCGCTCCCATCGGTGCGGCTCTCGTCCGCCCGTTCGACAACGCGTCCAAGCGTCGGCGCGACGAAGCTGAGGTCCGGGGCGAACTCGTCGGCCGGCACCGCGCGGGTGCCGAGATCGGCGGAGCCGAGCCCGGCTTGGGTCTCTGGGTAGCCGAACACGCCGCCCGCGATGCCGAGCGTCCCGCCGAGGTCGAGCAACGCCTGGGCGCCGACGTGCGCGCCCTCGAAGCCGAGGTCGGGTGCCACGGCGCCGGTGCCGAGCGGGGCTTCCCAGGAGAGCCACCACCGCCGGTCGATCTCTCCCTCAAGCGACTCCTGCAGCAGCGTCAGGTCGGCCGCACCGAAGCCGCACGCGTCGTCGCCGATGGCCAACCGGCCGTCGAACGCACCGGGCACGACCACGAGCTCGCCACCCGGAAGCACCACGCGGTGCACGCCGCGCAGATCGATCGCGTTGGCGGAGATCGCGTCGTCGATGAAGTCGGGGTCGTCGAGCCCGCCCGGGAGCAGCAGCGCGAACCGGCTGCCCATGGCCTCCGCGAACCGCTCGGCGCCCTCTTCGGTCCGGGCGAACCCGCCCAGCACGATCGCGGGACCGGCCGGCAACTCGGCCAGGGCGTCGAGGTTCTCGGCGGCGTTGAAGACCAAGAACCGGGCCGCGCCGGAGAGGGTCAGCGTGCGATCGGCGAGCACCGCAGTGACTCCGTCCGCGGTGAGCTCACGGGGTTCGGGCTCTTGCAGCGCACATCGAATGTACGGGGCCGGCCCTTCGACCCGCGCATCTGGGCCGCAACTTCCGCAGGCCGTAGAGCACAAGAGCGCGAGCACGAGGACCGGGTTGGAAGGGCGCTGGCCGCCCATCTCGCGAGGGCTCGGGGGAGCCGACGCCGATCCCCGAAGCCGACCCCGAAGCCGAAGCCGAAGCCGACTCCGAAGCCGATGCCGATGCCGGCCCGGCGACCGTCGCGTGGCGCGTGCCCGATCCTGCATGGTAGAGTGAATGGTCATTCATTATCCGTTCGACGCTGCGCCGTGTTGGGGCGCACTCGAGCACTGGGTGACGCTCCCCGCAGCCCTAAAGAAACCACGTGCCATGACTCTCTACCTCATCCTACTCGGCGTTGGTGCAGCAGCGGGCGCAAGCCTGGGCTGGAAGCTGGGTCGTGGCTACGAGCGGGTGCGCCCGAAGACGAAACCGAAGACCGCGCTGAAGGCCGGTTCCAAGACCAAGAAGAAAAAGAAGACCCGATGACCGACTTCCGACGATTCACCGGAACCGACTCCTACCTCACGAGCGAAGGCCTCGAAGCCGCCGTGAACTGCGCGCTCGCGCTCGAACGACCGCTGCTGGTCCGCGGCGAACCGGGCACCGGCAAGACGTTGCTCGCCGAAGCGGTGACCGAAGCGCTCGGGCTTCGGCTCATCCGATGGAACGTCAAGAGCACCACGCGCGCGCAGGACGGCCTCTACGTCTACGACACGGTGCAGCGGCTCTACGACTCGCGCTTCCAGGACAAGGACGTCGCGGACATCAGCGAGTACATCAAGCTCGGACCGATGGGGAAGTCGTTCGCGGCCCGGGAACGCGTCGTGCTCTTGATCGACGAGATCGACAAAGCGGACGTCGAGTTTCCGAACGACCTGCTCAACGAGCTCGACCGGATGCGCTTCTTCATCGACGAGACCCAAGAAGAGATCGTCGCGACCCAGCGGCCCATCGTGCTCATCACGAGCAACGCGGAGAAGGAGCTGCCCGACGCGTTCCTGCGGCGCTGCGTCTTCCACTTCATCGACTTCCCCGAGCAGGAACTGATGGAGCGCATCGTGAAAGTGCACCACCCGGACCTCGCAGAGTCCTTGGCGCAGCAGGCGATTGAGACTTTCTACGAGCTGCGCGCGATGAAGCGGCTCCGCAAACGACCGAGCACGAGCGAGCTGGTCGATTGGATCACGGTGCTGCGGCGGGCGGGCATCGGCGACGTGAAACTCGACCGCGACCTGCCCTTCCTCGGCGCGCTGCTCAAGAAGGAACAGGACCTCGTCGCGTTCGCGGACCAGCTGGCCGGTGGCCGGCAGTGGCGGAGCTGAACCCGACGTGTTCGTCCCGTTTCTCTACGCGCTGCGCGACCGAGGCGTGCAGGTGGGTGCGACCGAAGCGGTCGCGCTCGCGGCGGCGCTGAAACATGGGCTGCACGACAGCTCGCTCGATGGTTTCTACCACGTGGCGCGCGCGCTCCTCGTCCACCGCGAAGGCGACCTCGACGACTTCGACCAGGCGTTTCTGAAAGTCTTCCGCGGGGTCGAAGTCGAGTCGAAGAAGCTCAAAGACGAGCTGCTCGATTGGCTGCGCGAAGCCAGAGAACGCATCGACGAACTCACCGACGAAGAGCGCGCGCTGCTCGAGCACCTCGACCCGGACGAGCTGCAGCGCATGTTCGAAGAACGTCTGAAAGAACAGGACGAGCGGCACGACGGCGGCAACAAGTGGATCGGCACCGCCGGCACCTCGCCCTTCGGCCACAGCGGCAAAGCGGCACGCCCGGGCTTTCGGGTGGGCGGCCCAGGCGGTGGACGCAGCGCGATCAAGACCGCCGACGCGCGCCTCTACAAAGGCTACCGCCAAGACCTGACGCTCGACGTGCGGCAGATGCAGCTCGCGCTCCGGAAGCTGCGCACGTTCACCCGCATCGGCGGCGAAGAAGAACTCGACCTCGAAGAGACCATCACCCAGACCGCGAAGAACGCGGGCGAACTGGAAGTCGTGGTGCGGCCGCCGCGGCGCCCGAACACGCGCGTCATTCTGATGATGGACGTGGGCGGGTCGATGGACCCGTTCGCGCACCTTTGTTCGCGCATGTTCTCGGCGGCGAAGAAGTCGACGCACTTCAAAGAGCTGCGCACCTACTACTTCCACAACTGCATCTACGGCCACGTCTACGAGACCGAGAACTTCACCGAACCGGTCCGGATCCAGGACCTGCTGCACGACTGCGGGCCGCACTACAAACTCATCTTGATGGGCGACGCGCTGATGGCGCCCTACGAGCTCTTGAGTCCGGGCGGCTCGATCCACATGCGCGGCACCGAACGGGCCGAAGGCATCGTGTGGCTGATGCGGCTCGCGAAACACTTCCGCCGCTCGGCGTGGCTCAACCCGGAGCCGCAGCGGTTCTGGCACGGCAACACCATCGAACAGATCCGCGGCGTCTTCGACATGTTCCCGCTGACCCTCGACGGGCTCGGCGAAGGCATGACGCACCTCATGCGCAGCAAGTAGCCTCCGCGCATGGCGCGTGTGCACGCGCCGAAGGAACTCGACGCGCTCACCGAGGGATTGGACGGCACGTGGGAGAGCGGCCGGTTGCCGATGAAGGGTCCCGGGTTCGTCACGTACCTGATCGGATCGCCCCCAAAACGCTGACCACTGCGGGCTCGCTTTCGTCGGCCACGCCGCGTCGGTACAATTGCGCGCATGGTTCGATTCGGGGTGCGGGGTTTGGGGTCGGTGGCGTTCGGGCTTTCGGTTCTGGTGTTGGGGGCGAGTGCGGACGTCGAGGCGCAACGGAGTTGCCGGCCTGGGTATTCGTGGAGCCGGCGGGTGGTGGCGTGCGTGCAGACGAACTGCGCCCAGGTGCAGCACGCGCACGAGGCGTACGCGGGCGCGTGTGTGTGCGGCTCGTCGGGATCGATCCGGGAGAACCCGAACGACCCGAACAAGGAGTGCAGCCGGCCGAGCGACTTCGCGGCGTGTCCGAACTGCGTCTATGCGTGCGTGCACAACAACCAGGCGTGCCCGCACGAGGCCGCCGCCGCGCGCCGGCCGCCGCCTCCGCCCGCCGCTTCGAACACGGTGTGCCGGGCGGCCGAAGCGCTGCCTGCGATCCAGACCCAAGCGAACGCGCTCGCAACGACGGGTGAGCGGCTGCGGCGGGTGACACAGCTGCAGCTCCCAGAGTTTCCGGAACTGAACTACTGCGTCGAGTCCAGCGGCCGTTCGATCTCGGTCCGCATCACCAACGACAGCGGCGGCCTGGCCAACAGCGTGCTCAACGTGGTGCGCAACGTCGAGACCGCGGGCGGTGTCCTGAGCGCGTTCGAAGACGGTTCCGCAGCGACGGGCATCAGCGCGATCCAGTCGCTCTCCGTCACGGTGCTCGGCGGGATCCGGAGCCGCATCATCCAGCACAACACCACCTCCCGCGGCAACGACCCGACGCTCGAGTTCATCACGAGCGCCACCCAGATGGCACGCAACGTCCAGAACCTCCGCAAGCGCATCGTCTGCACCGTCAAACAAGGCCTGCCAGCGTTCTACCGAGACATGGCGGCACTCGAAGCGCGGGTGCGCGCCGTCGAAGCGCAGCTCGCGACTCCATCCTGCGCACCCCGCGCCGCCGCGATCCGAACCGCGCTGGCGCGCGTGATGTCGCGCGCCCGCCGCATCCACCGCTGGCACGCCGAAGGCATCGTCCGCCCCCCCGGCGCGTCTGGCGGCTGGGTCCTCCGCCGCACCTGGCTCGACTCCCGCGTCGACGCCGGCGCAGTCCCGCGCATCTTCAACGAGACCACCTGCAACTGACCCTGGGTCGGCATCGGAGTCGGCATCGGAGTCGGCTTCGGCTTCAGGGTCGGCTTCGGGGTCGGCTTCGGCATCGGAGTCGGCTTCGGGGTCGGAGTCGGCTTCGGCTTCGGCTTCGGCTTCGGATTCGGATTCGGCATCGGCATCGGCTTCGGCTTCGGCATCGGCTTCGGCTTCGGGGTCGGACCAATCGGGCAAGGGCAACGGCAAGGGCAGAGGCAAAGGCAACGAGGGCTGTTCGCTTGTAACCTTTCCGGCTCCTCATCCGTGGTACCGGCATGACCACGAACACCACCACCCTCCCCTCCAACGCGTCCACCGCGGCCGACCCCCCACGCACCACCAGCGAACACGGGGTCCTTCCGCTCGAGCCGATCGATCGGCCGCGCGGGCTCTTCCTGCGCTTCTTGTATTGGGCGACCAAACGCCGGTTCGGTGCCACGCCCACCGCGTTCCGCGTCGTCTACGCCCGTGCGCCAGCGCTTGCCGTAGGCACCCTGGTCCTTGCGACGGTGATGGACCGGTTCCTGAAGTTGCCGAAAGAGATCCGGTTCCTCGTTCAGGTCTCGATGGCCACCGAAAACGGCTGCACCTTCTGTGCGGACCTCGTGCTCGCCGAAGCCATCCGCAGCCGCATCGGCAAGGAACGGTTCAGCGACCTCGCCCAGTTCGAGACGTCCGACCAGTTCGACGAACGCACCAAAGCCGCGCTCGCATACGGCCGCGCGGTCTGCGCGTCGTTGCACGTCTCCGACGAAGTCCTCGAACGGGTCCGCGCCTCGTTCTCGGAGCGCGAGATGACCGAACTCGTCTGGCTCTGCGCCGTCGAACGCTACTTCAACGGCATGGCGCTCCCGCTCCGCATCGGAAACGACCACTTGGCGCCCTGAACGATCCGCGCGAACTGCCTACGGGCACTCGTCGAGGAACGTGAGCACGGCGTCGCTCACCGTCGTGTCGGTGGAGACTGCGAAGAAGCCGGTGCGGGTGGGCGCGATGCGTGGGTTGTTGAAGAGCGGGCCGGGATCGAAGACCTCGCGCAGGTCGCCGTCCAAGATCAACGCTTCGCCCGGCAGCCGTGCCGAGACCAAGATGTGGTCGCCACGCACCGCGACCAAAGGATCGTCGGCAGGGGGCGCCGCGTCGATGTTGCGTTCGGCCCCGACGTCTCCCTCGAGGCCGTAGGTGCGCACCTGCGCGCGCCCGCCGGCGGTCACGCCGACCACGACCTCGTCGCCGCGCATCGCCAGGTCGCGGATGATGTCCACGCCGGTGGGCGAGAAGAAAGTATCGGGTGGAGAGAGGCGGGACGGCACGACCGAGAACACCCCGCCGGTTGTCGCGAAGACCAGACGGCTGGGCGATCCGTCGGCAGCCACGATCCTGCCGAACGAGGCTGGGAACGAAGCGGTTTCGATCGGGGCGCCCGTCGTCGCGTCGACCCGCATCACAGTGGGCGCCGGGGTCGAGTAGGCGACCCAGATCGTGCGCGCATCGCCGAGCACCACGAAGGGATCGCTCACGCCGCCTGCTTCTGCGAGCGGACGCAGGATCTCGGCCGGTCCGGGACGAGGCACATCGCGTTCCGAATCATGGGGTCTTTGTACCGAGGTTCCGGCGCGGCGTCCCGTATCATCCCGCATGCTCGCGTTCGCCTGCGCTCCGGACGACCCGCCGTTCGCGGAACTCGACGCGCGCTTGGGCGCAGCGCTGAAACGCGTCGACCTCGCTGACGACGACGACGACGTGCTCGACGCGTTGGCGGCATCCGTGGCCGATGGCGCCCGTGCGGTGGGCGGGTTCTCGCGGGGCGCACGCTTGGCCGCGCGGTTCTGTGCCGGACGAAGCGACGTCGTCGCGTTCGTCGCGTGCGGGTTTCCGTTTCACCCGCCGGGAGCGCCAGCACAACGTGCGGGGCTCGAGACCTTCCTTCACGTTCCGACACCGACGCTGCTCGTACAGGGCAGCCGCGACAGCCACGGCAGCGAAGCGGACGTGCGGGGCTACGCGTTGCCGTCGCACGTCGAGGTCGTCTGGCTGCCCGACGGCAACCACCGATTCGTACCGCGCGCACGCACAGCCCACACCGAAGACCGACTTCGCGCCGACGCCGCCGATGCGGTCGTTGCGTTTCTTCGCAGAACCGGCACACCGCCCCCATGAGCGACGAGACCGAACACGATGGCCGCAGCCCCATCGAACGCCCGGGCTTCAACTACCTGCCGCGGTTCATCTCGCTCGAGGAAGCGGACGTGCTCGCAGCGTACTTCGCTTCGATTCATCCGCTCTGGGAACACCGACACGCCGAGACCGACCACGCGCGCGACGGTGTGGGGCGCCGGCGGCTGACGCGGCCGGTGTACTGGCTCGGCGCGTGGCAGTTCGCGTGCCTTGGCTACTACGCCGAACCCGACCACCGCGAACACCGATGTATGCGCGCGGAGCCGTTGCCGGCGGTCATGCAGTCGCTGCTCGAGCGGCTGCGCCCGGTGCTCCATACGCACGACCCGGCGTTTCCCGACCCGCCGAACAGCTGCCTCGTGAACTACTACGGCAAGGAGATCCACGAGTCCGGCCCGCCGGTGGACTACGCGCGCCTGCGCAAACACCGCGATGGCGAACCGGGACCGGTGGTGATGATCTCCATCGGTCAAGCCGGGCTGCTCGAGTTCGTCGACGTGGCGCGCGAGGACGAGGTGGCGCTCGGCGTGTGGACGCGGCACCGATCGATCAGCGTGCTGAGCGGCCCCGAGTTCAAGGACCGGCTCTACCACCGCATCCGCCGGGTGCGGCATGGGCAGAAGCCGACGTTGACGACGCAGCTCGAAGGCTTCGACGTGCGCCGGATCAGCGTGTCGTTCCGGCACGTGCCGGCGGATCTCATCGAGGACTTCGGGCAACTGCCGGCCGAGTCGCGAGAACGCATCCGGCCGTACGTCGAGACGCTCGCCGAACACTCGCCGCACTTCCGAGCGCAGCTCGAAGAGTGAGGCCCGTGCAGCTCGTGACGCCCGTGCCCGTGCAGCTCGTGAGGCCCGTGCCCGTGCCCGTGCCCGTGCCCGACTGAGCCGAAGCCGAAGCCGAAGCCGAAGCCGAAGCCGAAGCCGAAGCCGAAGCCGAATCCGAATCCGAAGCCGAAGCCGAATCCGAATCCGAAGCCGAAGCCGAAGCCGAAGCCGAAGCCGAAGCCGACACCGACAGCGACGCCGATAGCGACAGCGAAACCGACGCGGTTCGGTCCCGCGTGGGTGGGTGTTGGGCCGCCAGGCCCCTAAGCCAATGCCGCTTCGGCATTGGCCTCGGCATTGGCCTCCCAACCTGCTAGCACCCCCCGCATGGCGAAGCTTCGATCGGTCAAGGGCATGAACGACTTCTTTCCGGAGGAGACGGCGCGCTGGCATCGGCTGGAAGCGACGTTCCGAGAGGTCGCGGAGAGCTATGGATTCGGCGAGGTGCGCACGCCGATCCTCGAGCCGACCGAACTGTTCGTGAAGTCCATCGGCGAGGTGACCGACATCGTCGAGAAGGAGATGTACACGTTCACCGACAAGGGCGACAAGTCGCTCACGATGCGGCCGGAAGGCACCGCGTCCTGCGTGCGCGCGTTCCTGCAGCACGGCATCGGCGGGCAGGAGTCGGTGACCAAGTGGTACTACCTCGGTCGCATGTACCGCCGCGAGCGGCCGGCGAAGGGACGCTACCGCGAGTTCTATCAGGCCGGCTGTGAGGTCTACGGCGACCCGGGTCCGTACGTGGACGCGGAGCTCATCGATCTGGTCGTGCGCTTTCTCGAGAAGATCGGCGTCGAGGACATCGAGGTGCTCATCAACAGCATCGGCACCGCCGCGGCGCGCGAACGTTACCGCGAGGCGCTCGTGACGTTCTTGCGACCGCTCGCCGACAAGCTCAGCGAAGACAGCCAGCGCCGGCTCGAGCGCAACCCGCTGCGGGTGCTCGATTCGAAGGCGCCTCAAGATCAAGAAGTCGTGAAGGACGCGCCTTCGGTGCTCGACTCACTCGACGACGAAGACCGCGCGCACTTCGAAGGACTCAAGTCGACGCTCGACGCACTCGGCACCCCCTACCGGGTGGAGCCGGGGCTCGTGCGCGGGCTCGACTACTACACCCGCACGCTCTTCGAGATCCGGGGACGCGGGGGCGATCTCGGAGCGCAGTCGACGCTGTGTGGCGGCGGTCGCTACGACGAGATGATCGGCGGACTCGGCGGCAACCCGACGCCGGCGATCGGGTTCGGCATGGGGCTCGAGCGGGTGCTGCTCGCCGGCGCGAAACTCGAAGCTGCGCCCCGCGTCGATGTGTTCGTGGTCGCGCAAAAACCCGAGCAGCGCGCCGAAGCGGTACAGCTCGCCCGGGAGGTTCGGGAGAGCGGCTTGCGCGTCGACGCGGATCTCCGCGGCACGTCGATGAAAAGCCAGATGCGGCGCGCCGACAAGAGCGGCGCCCGATTCGCGCTCGTGCTCGGCGAACGAGAGATCGCCGAGGGCACAGTGCAAGTGAAACAACTTCGTGAAGGCACCCAGCGCGAGGTCGCCCGCGCCCTCGTCCTCGACGCCCTCCACGGCGCCCCCGCCTGAGCACAGGGCGGAGCCACATTAGGCCACGGGGCACGGGGCACGGGCACGGGCACGGGCACGGGCACGGGCACCGCGCATCCTCTCCTGCGGATTCGGATTCGGCTTCGGATTCGGATTCGGGGGTCGGCTTCGGCTTCGGCTTCGGATTCGGATTCGGGGTCGGATTCGGACTCGGACTCGGATTCGGGGTCGGATTCGGCTTCGGCTTCGGATTCGGCTTCGGCTTCGGATTCGGGGGTCGGCTTCGGCTTCGGCTTCGGCTTCGGCTTCGGCTTCGGATTCGGCGCGACAAGGGCAAGGGCACGGGCAAGGGCAACGGCAAGGGAGCAGGTCGCTCTTCAGCGACCTGCTAGGGCCCGCGGTACAGCCGCGGGCCCTCGGGGTATCCTGCCTTATGCACGCTTCTCTTCTGCGCTGGGCGCTCCTCGGTTTCTTCTGCTTCGCCTGTGGCGGCTCGAGCCCGGGCGACACCTGCACCACCAGCGCCGATTGCAGCGGGACCGACCGATGCGTGGACGGAATGTGCGTGCCTGCGACCGGAGGCCCCGACAGCGGCGGCACCGATGCGCCCATCTCCACGGACGACGCCGGCACCTGCGACCTGATGTGCGGGAGCGCGTGTTGTGAGACCGGCGAACGCTGTCTGGCCGACGCATGCGTCGCCGACCTCGGTCCCTGCACCGAAGACGGAGACTGCCTCGACGACAGCTACTGCCACGAAGACCGCTGCACCCCCTACGGCACCCCACCCCGCGGAGACGCGAACGACGAGTGCCGCCGCGAAGTCCAACCAGGTCGATTCAACCCGACCGTGCAATGCCGCTGGGAAGGCCCAGCCGACGGCGACCCGGTGCCCGCCTCCGTGCAGGTCGAGTCGACGCCGCTCGTGGTCGACTTCGGGATCGGGCGCGCGGCCGACGCGCCGATTCGGCCATCCATCGTCTTCATCTCGACCGCAGCGTTCGTCTACGGCGATGGCGGCACGATGCGCATCATCGACGGGCGCACCTGCGCAGACCAGGGCGTGCTCGGCGATCCGATGGACGCGGTGGGCGGCGCGACGACGCCGGTGGTCGGGGACCTCGACGGGGACGGCCGGCCAGAGATCGTGGCGAAGAGTGCCTCCGGTGGCCTCGTGGCGTTCGAATGGGACGGGAGCGCGTTCGTGCGGCGGTGGTTCTCCACCCGCCCCGATGGCGCGCGCGATCTCATCGGTGGGTCGTCCGCGATCCCCAGCCTCTCGATCGCCGACCTCGACAACGACGGGCGCCCCGAGATCTTGATGGGCGGCGTGACCTACGGCCCGGACGGAGTGTTGCTCGACGAAGCGCTCGGACTGCATCCGGTCGCGGGCTACAGCCAGCCGCCGGTGATCGCCGACCTCGACCACGACGGCGACGCGGAGCTCGCCACGGGCGAGGGGGTGTACGACTGGGACTTGGTGGAGACCGCGTGGGTGCGGCGCGCTTGGACCGCGACCCAGCCCGATGGCTACGTCGCGGTGGCGGACTTCGGCGACTTCACAGCGGCCGCGGGAGACTTCCCAGGCGGCCCCGAGATCGGTGTCATCAGCAGCGGCACCGCGCGCGTGCAGACACTCGGGGGCGAGACGGTGTTCGGACCGATCGCACTCCCGGGTGGTTCCCACGGCGGCAACCCGACCGTCGCCGACTTCGATGGCGACGGACGGGTGGAGCTCGCCACCGGTGGCCCCGGCAGCCTCACGATGTTCGATCTGGACTGCGTGGAGGGCGGCGGGACCGGCACCTGTGAATCCGGCCGCACCGACGGCATCCTCTGGACCCAGGTGGTGCGCGACTTCTCGAGCGGCATCAACGGCTCGAGCGTGTTCGACTTCGAGGGCGACGGGCGCTCCGAGCTCGTCTACGCAGACGAGTGTTTCGTCCGCGTGTTCGATGGCGCGACCGGCTCGGTCGTCTGGTCGGCGCCGCGTTCAAGCGGCACCTGGATCGAAGCGCCGGTGATCGCGGATCCGGACGGGGACTTCAACGCGGAGCTCGTCGTCGGTTCCAACTCGGCGCACGGGTCCTGCCCGGCGCTCGATCCGATCCACGCTGGGCTCGCGTGCACCGACGCGACCGACTGCGCGGGCGGCACGCCGTGCGTGGCGGGCCTCTGCCGCTGCACCGAAGACGCGCAGTGCGGCGACGCGACCAGCTACCAGTGTGTCCCGCCGCTCGAAGGCGCGGATGGCAACGTGTGTCGCGCGCGCTTCTCCTCGAGCATCGTGGGCATCCGGGTGTACTCGGACTCGAGCGACCGCTGGGTGAGCAGCCGCCGCATCTGGAACCAGCACGCGTACGCGGTGACCGGCGTGAACGAAGACGGCACCATTCCCCGCACCAGCGAAGTGGTGCGCAACTGGAGCGAGCCGGGCCTCAACGACTTCCGGAAGAACGTGCAGGGCAACCTCGTGCCACTGGCCGGGCCGGACCTCACGATCGGCCGCGGTTCGTTCGAACGCTCCTGCACCGCGGCGATGCCGGTGATTCCGCTCAACGCCGTCGTGTGCAACCGCGGCGCGGAGCCGGTCGACAGCGGCATGGTGGCGACGTTCTACGACGGCGACCCGAGAGAAGCGGGTACCGAGATCTGCAGCGCGCTCACGGTGCGCACGTTGCCGCCCGGCACATGCGAACCGGTCTCGTGCGATTGGGATCCGGCACCGAGCGATGGCGAGCGCGACGTCTACCTCTGGGTGGACGCGGCCGACGACAACGTCGAGTGCATCGAGAGCAACAACATCGCGCGGATCGCCAGCGTGGGCTGCCTGCTGATCTAAAGGCCCCTTGCCGTTGCCCTTGCCCATGCCCTTGCCCGTGGGTGCACGCGGTTTGGACCAGCCCAGGACACAAGGCGCACCACACAGACACAGGGCACTGCGCACGACTCACCCAACACTAGCAGGTCGCTGAAAAGCGACCTGCTCCCTTGCCGTTGCCCTTGCCCGTGCCCTTGCCCGCGTCGTGGACGCCGTGTGTTTCGCGACGGCGAGGCGCGAATCGGAGCGCGATGCCCAGCGGAC
>JAXMNT010000010.1:0-190884 GCA_034670305.1 Deltaproteobacteria bacterium | reverse complement strand
GTGGACGCCGTGTGTTTCGCGACGGCGAGGCGCGAATCGGAGCGCGATGCCCAGCGGACGAAGCCGCCGGGCATCGGTCGGTGCTACGCGGCGCAGCTCCGCAGCCGCGCGACGCGTAGGAGGTTGTCGAGGCCCGATATCGAACGGGCTCTCGCCCACCTTGAGCAGGTCGTCGCGATGCTCGTCGCGCTGATCACGCGATCTGACCGCTGATCCGCGGGCAAGGGCAAAGGCAAGGGCAGGGGCAAGGGGCAGGCTGCGAGAACGCCCTGCGGGCGTTCTCGCAGCCTGCTAGGGCCGGAACTTGTTGGTGGCGGCGACCAAGGCCTTGGTGATGCCGGGCTCGAGCGCACTGTGGCCAGCGTCCGCGACGATGTGCAGCTTCGACTGGGGCCATTTCTTGTGGAGCTCCCACGCGCTCTTCGGGGGACAGACGACGTCGTAGCGACCTTGTACGATGACGCCCGGCACGTGTGCGATCTTCGGCATGTCGTCGAGCAACTGGCCGTCGTGATCCATGAACCCGTGGTTCGTGAAGTAGTGGCATTCGATGCGCGCGAACGCTTCGGCGAACCGCGGCGACTCCGTCTTCGCGATCAGCTTCGGGTCGACGATGAGTCGACTCGTGCGGCCCTCCCAGCCGCTCCACGCCCGCGCCGCTTCGCCGCGCACCGCGTCGTCGTCGGAGGTCAGCCGCGCGTGGTAGGCGGCGACCAGATCGCCGCGCTCGGCTTCGGGAATCGGCGCGAGGAACTTCTCCCAGGCGTCCGGGAAGATGCGACCGCAACCGCCTTGGTAGTACCAGCGAACCTCTTCTTCACGCACGAGGAAGATGCCGCGCAAGACGAGCTCCGTCACTCGGTCTGGGTGGGTCTGCGCGTACGCGAGCGCGAGCGTGCTGCCCCACGAACCACCGAACACCTGCCAGCGCTCCACCCCGAGGTGTGCGCGCAGCTTCTCCATGTCGCGGACGAGATCCCAGGTGGTGTTCTCCTCGAGGCTCGCGTACGGGGTGCTGCGTCCGCAGCCCCGCTGGTCGAAGAGCACCACGCGGTACGCTTCCGGATCCCAGAAGCGACGCTGCGAAGGATCGGTGCCGCCTCCCGGTCCGCCATGGACGAAGAGCGCCGGCTTGCCGCCGGGGTTGCCGCACTGCTCGTAATGAATTCGATGCAACCCACCGACGGCCAGCATGCCGCTGTCGTAAGGTTGGATCTCCGGGTAGAGAGACATCCACGCGCAGCATACCACCTGGACGCGTCGCGGCTCCGCTGCGATCCGGATCGAGCCCACGCCCAGAGCCAGAGCCACCTGTGAACGCCCCCTCGAGACCATCGCATGTGCGACGCGCCGGGTTTCACGCCTTCAACGCGGCGTTGGTGCTGGCGGTGCTCGTGCTCGCAGACGAGCGGTTCATCCATTGGACCGCGAGCTGTGCGTTCGCGTTCGTGTGGTTGGTCGAGCTCGTCCGGCGGCACCACGCGCCGACTCAGCGGGCTGTCCTGCGAACCCTCGGGCCCGTCGTCCGGCCCCACGAACGAACGTCGATCACTTCGGGCACGTGGTTCGTCAGCGCGCTCTTCGTGCTCGCGCACTGGGCGCCGATCGAGGCGCGGCTCGTGGGTGTGGCCGTGATCGGGTTCGGCGATCCGCTCGCGTCGTTGGTTGGTCGCCGCTTCGGCCGGGGCGAACTGTGGGGACGGTCGTTGGCGGGCAGCGCGACGATGGCGGTGGTCGCGGCGCTCGTGGCGGGGATCGTGGCGTGGTCCGCGGGCCTCCCGATCGCCGAGCGGGCGGCGTGGGTCGCGATCGCTTCGGTGCTGGCCGAGCTGCTCTCGCGGCGCGGCCTCGACGACAACCTGTTCGTCCCGATCGCCGCAGCGGCCGCGTGGCTCGTGGCGTAACGGACGCCACCCGTCGCGACCTTCGCAACCATCGGTCACGGAGACGCACCGCCTGGGAGGGGCACCGCCTCGGACGGGCACCGCCACGGACGGGCACCGCCACGGACGGGCACGGGCACGCGTGCTCAGGGACGGGGGGCGAAGCTGGCGGACACCCCGAAGTGGTCCGACAGGTGCCGCTCGCTTCCGAGGAAGGGTTCCATCGCGACGGCCGAGCAGTCGAGCCGCCCGAGGGCGGCGGTCTGCGCTTCGCGGAGCGGTTGCGGCACGAAGTCGAACGCGAAGATGTAGTCGAGCCGCTTCTGGTCGTTGTCGTTGTCGCGGGTCATCGCGTTGATCTTCCCGTCCCACGTGAACCCAGGCGCGGCTGGATGCGCTTCTCGGAAGACGTCCCGGGGTCGACCCAAGAGCTCTTGCAGGGCCGCGTACTCGGAGGTCGCCACCGCGGCACCGGGCACGCCCAGGACCGGCTGTTCGGCCCGGACGTTGAAGTCGCCACACGCGATCGCGGAGACCGCGTCGAGGTCTGGCACGCGGGCGAGCGTTGCGTGGATGACGCTGCGCAGCTGGTCGAGCTGCAGCAGCCGGACCGCGTAGTGCCGGTCGTCGGACTGGAGGTGGGTCGGGAAGAGGTAGAGGCTGTGCCGCTCGGGTCCCCAGATCGTCGAGGTGTCGAGGCAGAACACCCCGATGCCTTTGTCGCTCAGCGCGTCCTGCCCCCACTTGGCGGCGTACTCCACGAACCGGAACCAGTGCATCGGGATCCGAGACGCGACGAAGAGTCCGCTGTCCTCGTGGAGCACATCGTTGCCGAGCGCAGGGGTCGTCGTGTAGCCGGCTGCTTCGAACGCTGCGCGGTACTTCGCCCGGATGCCTTCTTCGAAGAGTTCCTGCAGCGCGATCACGTCCCAGTCGCCCGCGAGCATGGCCTTCAGACAGCGCTCGGCCCGGACCTCGTCGCTCGCGCGTCCTCCGGTCTCCCACCACGCGGTCGGCCCGAACGGTTTGAGCACCATCTTCGCGTACTTGGGGAGGAACTTGACGTTCCACGTGAGCAGTCGGAGCGACATGGGCGTGAGGGTGGACCGAGGTCTTTTCCCATTGCAAAGGGTTTGGGAGTCGAGCGCGGGGAGGAGTTGCGCCGGAATCGGTAGAACGAGTTGCGGCGCGGCCGAATCGGGGCAGAAGACATCAGATGAAAATTCGAGATCGGATCCTGGTCATCACAGACCTCTTGATTGCGGCCATTCACTGCGACGGCACGATGATGGGCGCCGAGGACGACACCGCGCGTGCGGTGCTCGCGGATCTGCTCCTGACCAAGCCCGACGCCCTCCCGGCCGAAGTCGATGCGCGCATTCGTGAGTTTCGGCTCTTCGAGTTCGATCTCGAGAAGACGGTCGCGGACTTCCTCGACGACCCGCCCATGAAGAAGCGCCGACTGCTGGAACTCGTCGTGAAGATGGTCGACGCCGACGGAGAGGTCGACATGCGCGAAGATCAGTTCATCCGGGACCTCGCGCGCTGCCTCGACATGAAGGAGTCCGAGTACGCGGATTTGGTGCTCGAGATCGAAGTCGAGTCGTTGCCGCCGGCCGAGCGACGCGAGAAGCTGCGCCAGAGTTTCAGCGACCTGCGGATCCCGACCGGCCCGCCGCCGGTTCCCGAATCCTGAGCTCTCTCATTCGGGGAGCAGGGCGGCAGACTCAGGCGTCAGTGAGCCATCGAGCACCCGCCGCAGACGCGGGTCGTCGACCGCACGCATGTGCGACCCAGGCTGTCCGTGGCGAAGGGCGACGAGCTCCGCCGCGATGCTCACCGCGATCTCTTCCGGGGTCACCGCGCCGAGCTCGAGCCCGACCGGCGCGTAGACACGTTCCAGCGGCGGCAGACCGACGCGCTGATGGATGCGCTGGAGCACCCGGAAGACTTTTCGCCGGCTCCCGATCATGCCGATGTAGGCGTGGGGACGCCGCGCGAACGCATCCAGCGCCAGTTCGTCTCGGTGGTGATCGTGGGTGACGATCAAGAGCGAGTCCGAGGCGTCGGTGTCGATGCGCTCGGCCGCTTGCTCCGGATCGGCGAGCAGACGTTCGCACTCGGGAAACCGATCCTCGGTGTTGAGGTCTTCGCGATCGTCGACCACCACGACCCGGAACCCGATCGAGCGGGCGAGGGCGGCGGTGGGTTTGGCCACGTGGCCGGCCCCGAAGAGGATCAACCTGGGTTGCCGTTCGACCCGCTCCACGAAGACCTCCATCCTTCCGCCACAACACATGCCGAGTTCCCGCCCGAGATCGATCGAGAGCAGCTCCGGTTTGCCATGGCGGAGACAGGCGCGGAGCGCGTCGACGATGCGCGCTTCGATGGCGCCGCCACCCACCGTGCCGACGAGGGCATCGCCTTGGAGGAGCAAACGCGCGCCGGGCCGCTGAGGGGTCGACCCGCTGGTGCGCACGACGGTCGCGAGCGCGCCCTGTCCGCCGCCACGCATCAGCGCGACAAGCGCTTCGGTCACCTCGAGCATGGAATCAGCCTAGCAGCACCGCAGGGTGCCACCCGCTGAGGATCAGGCGCGGACGAGTCGCTGGGGAACGGGCGGGGGCACGCCGACGAGCCGCTCGCCGATGTCGATTCGGTCGGTCAGCGAGATGCAGGTGAACTCGATCCCGAACGCGTAGCCCGGATCGCCCTCCCGGTAGCCCTCGATGACCCGCGAGACCTTGCCGTCCGCGTCGAACCACTTGCCGTCGAGTTGGAAGGTCACGATCACGTCTTCTCCGACGAACACCTCGTCGTCGGCTGCGACCAAGAGGCCGAACGGGGAGATGTCGAGCACCTTGTCGCCGAGGTGCCGGAACCCCTCGACGCCCACGGCGTGGCAGCGGGCGCGCTTGGCTCGGCGAAGAATCTTGCGTCGAATGGTCATGAAGTCCCTCGTGTCGGAGATGTGCTCCGATGTAGGTGCACAACATACCCGCGGGGATCCCATGCCCCAAAAAACCGACACGGCCTCGCCCGATCCCTTGCCCCTGCCCTTGCCCCTGCCCTTGCCCTCAAGGTGATCCGACCCCGAAGCCGAAGCCGAAGCCGACCCCGAAGCCGAAGCCGACACCCCGAAGCCGAAGCCGAAGCCGAAGCCGACCCCGAAGCCGAAGCCGACCCCGAAGCCGACCCCGAAGCCGAACCCGACGCCGAAGCCGACCCCGAAGCCGAAGCCGAAGCCGAAGCCGACGCCGAAGCCGACGCCGAAGCCGAAGCCGAAGCCGACCCGACCGAGCCCGACCAGGACCCCGGCAAGATGACGGGGCGCCTTGGCTGTGACAGGTTGGCCTCATGTCTTCGTGGGTCCGTGTGATGGTGTGTGTTGGTTCGGTGTCTCTGATGGCGTGCGGCGCGCGCACGCCCATCCGGGTGGACCCGGCAAGGCCGGTGGACGCTGGCGTTCCGGACGCGGGTGGTCCGCGCGACGCGTCGGTGGACGCCCCCGCCGAGGTCGATGCCGCCATCTGCGGACGGGACTGCGACGACGGCTTCTTCTGCACCGGCGAAGAGATCTGCACCCTCGAGTTCGGTTGCTGGTCGCCCGGTCCACCCGCCTGCGACGACGGAGACGAGTGCACCGAGGACCGTTGCGATCCCGCCACCGACGGCTGCGTGAACATCATGGTCGAGCGCGACATGGACCGGGATGGGCTGACGGGCTGCGCCGGCGACTGCGACGACTCGGACGCGCGCATCTTTCCTGGCGCGGACGAAGTGTGCGACGGGATCGACCAAGACTGCGATGGCCGCGCGGACGAAGGCATGCTCAGCGAGTGCGGCGACTGCCGCGCCGGCTGCTCGGTGATCAACTTGCCCCGCGAAGTGGGCGGCGGCTGGGACGATGTGGACGCGGAGGTCAGCGGTGTGATCGTGGGTGGCGACGGATCGCTTCGGCTCGGGGAGACCCGCTCGGAGACCACCTTCGCGTGGATCGCCAACACCCGCTACGGCACGCTCACCAAACTCGACCTGCGCACGGGAGCCCAGACCGCCGAGTACGACAGCGTGATCAACGACGCTTCGAACGACGCGCCCCCGGCGCGCGAGGAGTGCGATCCGGAGAGCGGCGGGGGCAACTGTCCTTCGCGCACTGCGGTCGATCTGCGCGGCAATGTGTACGTCGCCAACCGCGCGTTCCGCCAGCAAGGCACGATCACCAAGATCGCGGGCGACGTCTCCGACTGCATCGACCGCAACGGCAACGGTCGCATCGAGACCAGCCGCGACGTCGACGGCGACGGAGTGATCGAAGCGGACGTGACCGGCGAGTACCTCGGTCAGGCCGACGAGTGCATCCTCTGGACGGTCAACGTCGGCGGGCCCGACAGCATCCCGCGCGCGGTCGCCATCGACGCCGATGGGTTCGTGTGGGTGGGCCTCTACCAGGAGTTTCGGGTGGTTCAGCTCGAGCCAGCCGACGGCGCGCGCCGACGCACTGTGAACCTCTTCCGCCGCAACTTCCGTCCGTACGGCGCTGCGATCGGTGGCGACGGCACGGTCTGGTTCACCGAGTCGTTCACCGGCCGGGTGCTCGGCATCAACGCCGCCAGCGGTTCGGTCACCCACGAGACGATGGCGTTCAGCGAGAGCACCAGCTGCAGCGGCAGCTACGGCATCGCGATCGACACCCGCAACCGGGTCTGGGTCGCGGGCCTGCAGTGCACCTCGGCGTTTCGGTACGATCCGCCGACGGACACCTGGACCGAGGTCGTGCTCCCCGACTCCGGCGCGACCCGCGGCATCGCCGCGGACGATCTCGGCAACATCTACGTCGGCGCCTCGCACACCTACATCAACATCACGCCGCTCGGGACCCTGACCGCCGGCGACCCGATCGCGCGGGTCACCCGTTTCCGCGCTGACGACGGGGGCGACATTCGCGTCTTCGGCACCGAAGCCGATCCCCTGCCGGGACTCGGCACGGTCGGGGTGGGTCTCGACTCGGACCGCAACATCTGGCTCGTCAACCAAGAGAGCGGCACCACGACCCGCGTGAACACGGAGACGGGTGCGTCGCGGGAGTACCCGGTCGGCGACATGCCCTACACCTACTCGGACTTCACCGGCTTCGCGCTGCGCACCTTCACGGTGCCCAACGGTTTCTTCCGCACGACCGTGGAAGGCTGTGCGTCTGGGCCCACCGAATGGGAGTCGCTCACCTGGGACGCCACGACCCCGCGCGGCACCGCCGTCGAGGTCCGGGTCCGCGCCGCGGGCACCCGCGCCGGTCTGAGCGAAGCGACGTGGATCGGACCTTTCACGGAAGAACCGGTGGATCTGAACGCGCCCCCCGGCCCGGTGCCGCGGCAACGTTTCCTCGAGGTCGAGATCACGCTGACGAGCGACGACGACAGCCGCACTCCGCGTGTCGACTCCCTCGACATCCAGCTGAACTGCCCCGCCGGCTGATCCCGAGACGTCCGCGTCAACCAACTGTCCGCGGGCGCGAACAGTTTGGGTAGTATGCCGCGTGCTCGAAATCTTCTCTCATGCGGACACGTGGGTTGCACTGGCGAGTCTCGCCGCGCTCGAGATCATTCTCGGGATCGACAACATCGTCTTCATCGCGATCCTGACCGCGAAGCTTCCCAAACATCAGCAGCAGACCGCGTACCGGCTCGGCCTCGGCGCCGCGATGCTCAGCCGCATCGGGCTGCTGTTCGCGATCTCCTGGGTCATGCACCTCACGCGGCCATTGTTCACGGTGCTCGGGCACGACTTGTCCGGCCGTTCGCTCATTTTGCTCGGCGGTGGCTTGTTCTTGATCGCCAAGAGCGCGCACGAGGTCTACGAGAAGGTCGAAGGCGCGGGCGAAGAAGAGGTCAGCGGCTGGGCCAAGAGTCTGCCGGGCGTCGTCGCGCAGATCATGGTGCTCGACATCATCTTCTCGCTGGACTCGGTGATCACCGCGGTCGGCATGGTGGACCACATCGAGGTGATGGTCATCGCGATCGTCTTGGCGGTTCTGGTGATGCTCGCGTTCGCCAAACCGGTCGGCGACTTCGTCAACCGCCACCCGAGCATGAAAATCCTCGCGCTCTCGTTCTTGATGTTGATCGGCGTGCTGCTGGTGGCCGAGTCGCTCGGGCAGCATCTCGACAAGGCGTACATCTACTTCGCCATGGGCTTCGGTTTGATGATCGAGCTGCTCAACATGCGCTTTCGGAAGAAGGTCAAAGGCAAGTCGATCATCCCGGGCGACGTAGACGACGAACCCTTCGTGCCGGAGGACGCCGCCGGAGGAGACGTCTAGCGAGGCGCTGAGCGGCTTCGGCTTCGGCTTCGGCTTCTTCAGCGAGAACGCGTGCCCCGAGGCGGGCCGGGTGGGAGACTCCGCGCATGAGGCTCGCGACACTTCTCGGCCCCGATCTGAAGGCCCTCATCGCCGATCCCGAAGCGCTCGCGGAGGCGTTCGAGGATTTCCACGCGGAGGACGTGGCGGAGCTTCTCGAGGACTTGCCCGAAGCCGACGTCGTCGAGCTGCTCGAGGCGCTCCCGAGCGGTCTCGCCGCCGACGTCGTCGAACGGCTCTCGACCGAGCGCCAGCTCGAAGTGCTCGACGGATTCCAGCGAGAAACCGCGGCCGAGCTGCTCACCGAGATGGACCCGGACGACCGGGCCGACTTCTTCGAGGAACTCGACAAACACGAGGCCAAGGCCTACTTCGAGACGCTCCATCCCGAGGTCGTCGAAGAGACCCTGGAGCTGCTCGGCTACGACCCGGAGACCGCCGGCGGCCTGATGACGACCGACTACGTCGGCCTCGCCCCGGACACGAAGGTCTGGGAAGCGATCGACGAAGTTCGTGAACTCTCGCGCACCGGCGATGCCGAGACCGTGTACGCGATCTACGTCATCGCGTTCGGTGCCAAGTTGCAGGGCGTCGTCTCCTTGCGGGATCTGATCCTCAGCGATCCGGGCCAGACGCTGGCGGACATCATGACCGAGAAGGTTGTGCGGGTGGAGGCGCAGGACGACCAGGAAGAAGTGGCGCGGGTGATCGCGCGGTACGACCTGACCGTCGTACCGGTGGTCGACGAACACGAAGTGCTGGTCGGCGTCGTGACGATCGACGACATGGTCGACGTCGTCATCGAAGAGGCCACCGAAGACGCGCAGATGATGGGCGGCGTCGTGCCGCTCGAGGACGCGTACTTCTCGACAGGCCTCGTCGAGTTCATCTGGAAACGCGGCGTGTGGCTCATGGTGCTCTTCCTCGGGCAGCTGCTCACCGCGACGGTGATGGAGCACAACCAGGCGGCGCTGCTCGCGACGGTGGAGCTCGCCATCTTCATTCCGCTGATCATCTCTTCCGGTGGCAACGCCGGATCCCAGTCTTCGACGCTCATCATTCGCGCGATGGCGGTCGGGGAAGCCAAACCGCGGGACTGGGCGCGCGTGCTCTCCCGCGAGGTCGTGATCGGACTCGCCCTTGGCACGACGCTCGGTGCGATGGGCTTCGCGCGCGCCTACTTCAACGGCGGCGACGCCGAGGCGATGCGGCTCGCTGGTGCGGTCAGCCTCTCGATCGTGGCGATCGTGGTCATGAGCACGGTCGTGGGGTCGCTTTTGCCGATGTTGATCCGCCGGGTCGGCCTGGACCCCGCGGTCAGCTCCACCCCGTTCATCGCCAGCGTCGTCGACGTGCTCGGTCTGCTCGTCTACTTCAGCGTCGCCCACGTCATTCTCCACGCTGCTTTTTAGTTGGCACTACGGGCCTGGCTCGCTTCGCGAGACTGGCGGCCCTATACGCTCGCGCGGGGCAATCCTCCCTTGCGGTCGAGAGTTTCTTCTTCGTTGCGGATGTTCGTTGATCGAGGTTGCTTCGATCCGGTAGCGTCCGCGGTCCATGGGGGACCGCCTGCACTACTTCGAGGACCTGGAGCGGGCGCTCGAGTCCTCTGACCCACGACTGGCCGAGCTCGTCTGCGCGTACGCCGAACAACCGGACCCGCCCAACGGCGTGCCCGAGGATCACGATCCGCAGAAGCCTGTACCGAGACCACCGTCCGATGCCTGGAACCTGCAGAAGGTCCGGACCGCGCTCGGCAAATGGTCGCTCTACGGCAAGACGGACGAGCAGAAGAAAGCGATTCGGCAGAACGCTTGGCGGCAGCTCGAGGACATCGACCACCCACCGCCGCGTCTGCGGCTCGGGCCCTTCGTGCTCGACCTCGACGACCGCGCGGAAGCCGGCGACGCGTACGCGCGGGCGCAGCTGCTGCAGATCGTGCGCGACGTCCGCATCTCGTGGGGGATCTGGCGCGGGCTGAAGAAGCTCTACAAACGCGCCGAGGCCC
The DNA here is from genome assembly GCA_034670305.1 of Deltaproteobacteria bacterium. Taxonomy (GTDB): domain Bacteria; phylum Myxococcota_A; class Polyangia; order Polyangiales; family Houyiibacteriaceae; genus JAXMNT01. The sequence goes on along the minus strand of JAXMNT010000010.1, from coordinate 180,635 downwards.
GGTTCGATGCAGAGCTGTTCGGGCTCTTCGCGTGGCGCTTCGATCAGATCTATCAGACCAAGCAGAACAACGAAGTCGGTGGCGCGACCTACGCGTACTTGCGTCGTCGGGCGTGGCGGTTCTTGCGGCACCTCGGCGCTTCGGTGCCGGAGGCCTACCCGAACTACGCGGTCCAGGTGATGCGCCACTACCGGGGCAACAACCTCTGGGGCACGTGGGTGCTCCCGCAGATGTGGGCCCACGAAGACCTCAAGTACGTCACCAGCTCCTGGATCACCAAGCCGCCCCAGGATCTCTCGCGCCGCGCGTTCGACGAAGCGTGGAAGGTCACCCCCGAGCCGCTCCTGCGTTTGCTCGAAGACGGCCAGCAAGACGAGGTCCTCGACTTCGCGATTCGGAGCCTGCAGCAGGACTTCCCCGACGAGCTCCGTTCACCCGATGTGGCCTGGCTGGTGCGGCTCGGAAGCCGCCCTCAAGCGCGCCTGCATCAGTTCGTGGTCGAGACCCTCAAGGCGAACCCCGACTTCCACCAGTCGAAACTCAAGGCCGCGGGCCTGCACGATCTGGTGCTCTCACTTCTTCGGTCCACGCTCCTGGACGCGTGTCTCTACGCGGTGGAGTACGCGCAAGCGCATGCGCCCGACCTCGACGACGACGCGCTGCTGGAAGTCGCGCAGGCGCCCCTGCCGCCCGCCACCAAGTTCGCGGTCGAGCGGCTCGAGAAACGTTCCGCGACGCAGCTCGGTCTCGAGCGGCTGTTGCGCATGCTGAAGATCGGGTCGCTCAAGAACCTGGCGCAGACCAAGCTCAAAGAGGCGTTCGCGCCGACCGCGTTGACCGAAGCGCAGTACATCCAGCTGCGTCGCGGCGGGCAAGAGAACTTCCTCGCCAAGTGGTACCAGGAGACGAAGACCGAGCCACCGACCAGCCACCTGATCGCACTCGTCGAGAGCGATGGCTTCAACCAGTGGCAGATCAACAACGTCTTGCGAGGTGAGCTGGGCAAGCGCCCGATCGAGGAGATCGGCGCGGCGTGGGTGATGCAGGGCGTGCACGACCGGCGTTTCGCGTCCGAAGTGCAGCGGTGGCTGACCGCGGGCAAACTCAAGGGCGCCGCGCTCGACGTCGACTGGCTCAAGGGCCTCGTGAACCGGGCCAGCACCCGCAACATGGCGTTCACGGTGCTGACCAAGTTCGTCGAACCACACCGCGTGGGATTCGCCTGGCTGCTCTCGATGTCGCGTCAGTCGGATGCCCAGATCGCGCAGTTCGCACAGCGCTACCTGCTGCAGCATTTTGCGCCGGCGGACTTCGCAGGCGGCAACGAAGCGGCCGGAGAAGAGAAGATCTGGTCGCTGCTCGCCCCGACCGAGCCGGATGCGGTTCGCCAGTTCGCCGCGAACTACCTGACCCTGCACCACCCGGTGCTCGGGCCGAAGACCGAGTCCGCGCGCCAGCTCGGCGTGGCGCCGCGTCTGGCGCGTGAATCGTACACGGCCGCGCGGGTGACTCCGGTCTTCCGCGACGCGTTGCCCGAGCTTCGACGGTTCGCCGTCGCCGTGGCCAAACAAGAGATCGTTGTCTGGAACGAGCCGAAGCTCGCGTACCGACTTTCCGGCGCGCCGAAACCCGAAGCCCGCCGGTTCGGTACGAGCGTACTGCGCGCCATCGGGGAAGCCCGCGACGCCGGCTCGCTCGCGTCGGGTCGCGAAGACGCCTGGCGGCCGGTCGACGCGGTGCCGATCGAATGGCTCGACGGAGCGTTGATGTTCGAGCTCGCGGAGAGCCGCCACAAGTCGACCCGCGAAGCGGCGCTCGATGTGATCCTCACCCACTACGCCGCGATCGGAAGCACCGCGCGGCTGGTGTGGCTGATGGAGAGTTCGGAGCGGGACGTGCGCATCTTCGCGGTGCGTCTGCTCTGGAGCCGTCGCAACGAGGAGTTCGAAGATCGCGCCGCGCTGGAGCTTTTCGTGCGACGCATTCTCTTCGGGCTGCCGCCGGGACGCATGGAACGCCGCGGCGACGACGCCCTCAAGCAGCGCCCGATCCCCGCCAGTGTGGCCAAGCGCCGGCTGATCGAAGTGGTGCGCGACCTCGCCATGGAGAACGCCGAGTTCGCAGCCCTCGCCGCTGCCCCGCTGACCTCGTTCGCCCACTCGGAAGCCAAGGGTGAGTGGCACGCCTGTGTGGCGGCGCTCGCACGGATTCGCCGGGCGCACCCCTCGCTCGCATCGCAGCTCTCGCTCGAACCCACCGACGCGGAGGCACGCGCGTGACCACGTTTGGACCCCACATCGAACGCCTCGAGGCGGTCGCATCGACTCCGGCCGGCGGCCACGTACTCATCGGCGGGCGACGGGAAGTCGACGCGGACGACGCGGCGCGCGCGCTCTCGAGCGTACACATTCTCGTCGTGCCGGAGCTCAAAGCCGCCGGCGCGCTGGCGATGCCGCATCCGACGACTGCCCTCGCATGCGCCACCGACGACGTCGCACTCATCGGCAACGAACGAGGAGAGCTGCACGTCGCCCAGATCGGCGCGCAGACGTTCGGAGCGGCGGTCGCCGCACACGGTGGCGCGGTGCGCGGCATCGCGACCTTCGGGAACCAGGTCGCGAGTGTGGGCGACGACGGAGCCCTCAAGGTCTGGACCCTCGAAGGCGGCACCCTGTCGCCCGCCGGCGAACTCTCGCTCGGGGCGCGACCGCTTCTGTGTGTGGCATTCGACGCGCGCGGGGAACGCATCGTGGTCGGTGGCGACGCCAGCGAAGTGGTGGTCGTACCAGCCGCTGACCTGGGCGCCACGCCCCGCCGGATGCCGACGCCCGAAGGGGTCGGCGCGGTCTTGACCACCGACGATGGCCGGGTGGTCGCCGGCTGTTTGGACGGCTCCCTCCACGTCGGGTACCTCGAAGGGGCACCCGAGTTCGAACACCGCTCGAAGGGCATCGACCACGAGCGCGCGATCGTCGGCATCGTGCGCGGCCCCGCGCTCCTAGACGATGTGGGCCGTGCGCTGCCGCGACGCCTCTACACCGTGGCCCGCGATGCGGCGCTGCGGGTGTGGGACCTCGACTCGCGCAAACGTCCGAAGACGCACGAACTCGGTGGCGATCCCAGCGCCATGGCCTGGGTGGCCGCGGCGCCCAACGCAGCGAGTCAGACCGGCGGGCTCGTCGTGGTGGGTCGCACGCGCCGCGTGGACGCGATCGCCCTCGAACCCGACGCGACCGTGGGCCAGGCCCGTCAGGTCAAGTCGCGCCTCGCCGAACTCGCGAAGGCTGCGAAAGCTTCGGCCGAGAAAGCCCGCAAGGCGGCGCTCGACACCATCGGCGGCCTCCCGGAAGACGACGCGCGGCGGTTGCTCGATCGTTCGCTCACGAGCGACGGGGCGCCCGCCATGCGTGGCCACGCCGCAGTGCTCATCGGCCGCTCGGCCCGGCGCGCGAGCCGTCCCGCACTGCGCACCGCGCTCGGCGACAAGAACGCCGGGGTCCGCAAGGCCGCCCTCGACGCCCTCACCTCGATCGAACGCGACCGGCCGCTGGCCGTGGCGCAGGCCGCGCTCGCGTCCCCTGCGCCCGACATGCGCATCGTCGCGCTCGCGCGGCTTCCGATGCTGCGCAAAGCCTCGCCGCTCGTGCCCGGCCTCATCGCGCAGCGGCTCAAAGACGGCGACTCCAAGGTGCGGCTCGCCGCGCTCGACGCGCTCGTCTCACTCGATGGACCGGAGTCGATCGAACCCGCCCGCACCGCGTTCGCGCGCGGCGAGGCGGACGTCAAACGCGAGGCGCTCTACAAACTGGCCCGTGCCCGGCTCGCGCTCACCACCGGGGCGGAGATCGTCGAAGCCGCGCTCGACGACGAGAGCTCGGACGTGCGTCAGGCCGCGGTCTCGGTCGCCATCGGCTGCCGCGCCCCGCTCGTCTCGGCGCTCTCGAGCAACGAAGTCCTGATGAAACAGCTCGCCGCCGCACAGGCGGAGGGCGCGTTCCCTCAGGAGACGATCCCGCTCGAGAAGGCCAAAGAGCCGCTCTTCGCGATGCTCGCGTGCCGCAATGTCGGCTCCGCCATCGCGGGTGCCTCGGCGCTCGCGACCCTGCGAGACGAACGCGCGACCGGCGCGATCCTGCAGCTCTCCCGCAACCCGCAGGCATCGGTTCGTCGCATCGCCATCGGCGTCGCCCTGCAAGCGATCCGCCAGGGCGTGGGCTTGGCCGCGCTCCGAGGACGGCTCGAGTGGTTGCTCGCGGACGACGACGACGGTGCCCGCACCGCGGCGTTCGATGCCCTCGAAGGGCTCGCCGGCAAAGACGGCAGCGCACGGCTGGATCTCTCGGAGATCGCTCTGCGGTGTCCGCATCCCGCGGTCCGACGCCGCGGCCTCCAGCTCCTCGTCGCGTTTGGCGGCGAAGGCGAGTACGCCGGGGACTCAGAACTCGGCGCACGCGCGGACAACTGGCTCGGGCACGCGCTCGACGACGAAGACGCGAAGACCCGCGACGAAGCCTTCCGGACGCTGTGGGCGTGGCACTCCGCGTCTCCCGAGCCCGCGCTCAGCCGCGCCAGTCGCGCCCGCCACCCGGATCTGCGCGGCAAGATCGTCGACGAGCTCTTGAGGTTGCGAAAGGCCGCGACCGAGGAGCAGCCTGCGGAGGCCTGGGTCGAGGATTTGCTCGTAGAGCTCGCCTCCGACTCGTCGTTCGACGTCGCCCGCAAAGCGTACGAAGGGCTGCTCGCGCTCGAAGTGACCCGGGTGGATCTGCACGCGGCGGCGCTTCGCTCGAGCTCCGAGAAGGTGCTCGCGCTCGCCTGCAGCAAACTTCCCCCCTCCGCGTTCCTCGAACTGCGCCCGACGGTGCTGCAGCTCATCGAAGACGAACGCAGCGCGGTGCACCTGGCCGCGATCCGATGTTTCGACCGGCTCAAGCCGGGCGACGAGGTCGCGTTCACGACCGCGTTCGGAAGTGTGTTCTACGAGCTGCGCGTCCGCGCGATCGAACTCTGCGCGGCCCGCCGCGACCGGCGCTGCGTCGAACCGGCCCGGCGCCTCCTGACCCTGCCGCTCGAAGATCCGCGCCGCCCGGTGGCACCGCATCGCCAGCGCCTCGCGCAGGCGCTCGCGAACACTGGCGTGACCGGCCTCATCCCGTTCTTCATCACGCTGCTGCAAGACACCGACCCGCTCGTGGCGGAGCAGGCCGCCCGCGGCATGGCGACCGCGGTCCTCCCCGGCGGCGAAGGACACCTGGTCGACTGGCTCTCGCATGAATCGATCGCGGTGCGCAGTTGGCTCGCGGAAGGCCTGGCCCGACTCGGCGACCCGCGGGGACTGCCGGTGCTCATCGGCACCCTCCAGCACGATCACCGGCCGATCCGACTCGGCGCCATCATGGGGTTCGCGGCGCTCGGCCCAGAGGGCGCCCGCGGTCTGCTCATGGCGCTCGACGATCAGGATCGGGAGATCCAAGAGCTCGTCTTCGGGGTCGTGGTCGCGAGAGACCAGGCTTTGGCCAAGAAGGCGCTCGCCGCCGATCTGCTCTCCAGCGCGATGAGCTCCAGCCATCCGGAGATCCGGTTTGCGGCGGCCCGCCTCCTCGAGGAGCGCGGCCAGGACGGAACCCACGAACGCACCCGGGAGCTCATCGGGCCCCGCCGACCGCAGCGCGCGGCCGACATGAAGAACTGGCCGGAAGAGGCGCAACAAGAAGCGCTGCTGCGGGTGGTCGTGGAGGCGCTCGCGAGCGACGACCCGCCGCTCCGATACGCGGCGACCCAGCTGCTCGCGCTGCGACCGCAGGCCGAGACGTTCTGGAGGGAAGCGGCGCGGCTCCAAGGCCCGCGCGCCCTCGGACAGATTCGAATCCCGCACACCACCTGGAGTGCGGAGACGCGCGCGCCTCGGAAGAAGAGCTGGATGCACTCGCTCGTGCGCGCCGCCGGCACCGCCGCGACCGACCAAGAAGTCGCACCACTGGTCTTTGGCGTGTACGCCGGGCTCGTGCGCCAGGCGCCCGCCGCGGGTGCCGCGGACGAGACGCACCGCATCCGCCGGGACGCGCTCGGACGGGTGGAAGCGCTCGCACCGGTCGTCGGTCGCGACGCGACGGTGCCGGTGCTGCGGCGTGGACTCTCCGATCCGCACCACTTGGTGCGCAAAGCCGCGTCGACGGCGCTCAAGGCGCTCCATCCCGGCGGTCCAGGTGGCGACCCGACTCCGTACCGACTGATGTTCCAGTCCGACGCGCCCGACGTCGGCCGGGGTGCGGTCGACGAGTTGGTGGCCCTGGCCACCGACGCCAACGCACCGGATGCCGCCGCCAAGGCGCTGGTGGTGGAAGCGCTCGAAGCGTCCCACGCCGAAGTGCGCGCCCACGCGCTGGCGCGGCTTCCGTCGCTCTACGAGAGCGGTTCGCTCGAGCCGTGGCTCCTGGCGCTCGGCAGCCGCTTCTCCGATGTGCGGCTGCAGGTCGTCGACCGGCTGGTGGCGAGCACGGGTGGTGGTGCGGACGACGCGCGCATCTCCGAAGCGCTCGGTCGCGCGATGGAGAGCGAACACGTCGACCTCCAGCTCAAGGCGGCGACGACGCTCGCGTTCCGTGGCGACCCCCGCACGGTGGGTGTGCTGGCTGGGTTGCTTCGCAACGAGCGCGCGCAGGTCGTGACGGCCGCGCAGAACGCACTGGTTGCGCTCGCGCGCAAACAACCGGACGGCGACGCGCCGCTTCGCGACGAGATCGCGCAGGCGCTGGTCGCCCGGTTCACCGACGACCCAGACGGCACCGCCAACAAGCCGGGCTTGCTCAAGTCCATCGGTGACGTGCGCAGCCTCGAGGCACGCCCGCTCCTGCTCACGCTCCTCACCGAGGAGAACGGCGACCTCTGGTCGCAGGCCATGACCGCCGCGCGGGCCATCGCGACCGGCGCCTCCGAGAAGCTTCCGAACGGCACGCTGCGCCTGCGTTTCAACGAAGCGTGGCTGCACCCGTTGCTCGACGCCGCGCGCCGTTCGGTCGTCGCCAAGGTTCGAAAAGAAGTCATCGCCCCGCTCCAGCACTTCGAGGATGCGAGCGCGGACGCGACCCTGAGCGCGCTCACCGAGGACCGAGACGAAGAGGTGCGCGTCGGCGCCATCCGCGCGCTCGCCTTTCGGGCCGAGAAGCTCGACCGTCCCGCGGCGCGCGATGCGCTCGCCGCCGCGCTCCGCATCGGGCGCCGGGAGCTGGTGTTGCCCGCCGCGGTGGCGCTTGCCGAATCGGCCGACCCGAGCCGCACCCGGCAGGTGGCCGACAGCGTGCTCCAGTCGCTCTTGCTCGTGCTCAAGGCTGGGCTTCCGACGGAGCGTCCGAAAGCGGTGCTTGCCCTCGGTGCCCTGGGCGACGTCCGGGCCCTCGATGAACTGCAGTTGCTCGCGCACCCGCCGGACGACGCGGATCCCGAAGACCGCATGTTGATCGGCGACGGCACCGAAGCGCTCGCGCGCCTTCTCAAGAACGGCGACCTGACCTCCGAAGTCGCCGCACCCATCCGCGAGTACATCGACCGCACCGCGCTTCAAGGGACCTCGCTCTTGCGGTCCCGCGCGATGATCGGCCTCGGCTACATCGCGGACGAGGCCGCGCGCACCTTGCTCGAGCGCGTCCTCGGCGACCCGCACGACGACTCGACGGCGCGCGTGCAGGCAGCCCGTCTGCTGGGCCAGCTCGCGAACAAAGCATCCGAGCAAGCGCTCGCGGACGCGATGCTCTCGCCGGACTGGCAGGTCCGCAAGATCGCGCGTGAGTCCCTCACCAAGATCTTCCCCGAGGATGCGACGCGCGTCGCGCTCCACGCGCTCCAGAGTCCGTTCCACGATCTCAACTCCGAGGCGGCGGCGTACTTGGCGCGCGAAGGCGACGCGGCGACCTTGCTCTCGCGCCTCGCCGACATCGACAGCCCGCACATCCGGCAACGACTCCGCGCCGGGCTGCTGCGCCGCGGACTCGCGCCCGTCGACGCGCTCCGCACCCTGCTCCGCGGGGAGAAGCATGGACCGCGGGAGGACGCGGCTTGGATGGCCGGTGAGAAGGGCGACGGCTCCCTTGCCCCGGATGTCGCGCAGGCGGCCGCGAAGGCACTCGCCGATGCCGGCGAGACGTCGCATGTGCGTACCGAAGCCCGAGCCGCATTGACCGCTGCGCTCTGGGCCGCCGAGCGGCTGGGCTCCGACGTGACCGACACGGCGCGCAAAGCGCTCGATCTGAACGAGACGCGGGTGACCGAAGTGGCGCGTCGCGTGCTGCTCGAGCGGCTCGACGCGCGCGAACTCGCGGGCTGGCTCGACACTGCGGCGCCCCCCGACCGCGCGCTCGCGGCCCGTGCCATCGTCCGCCGCTTCCCGGACCAAGTCGCCTCGGTGCTCACGTCGCTTCACGCGCCGGACCCGACGGTCGCGTTGATCCTCGCTGCGGCGCTGGATCTGAGCGCGACCTTCGAGCAGCCGAAGGTGCGGCGCGCAGCTTTGCCGCCGCTGCTCGCGCGAGGGGAAGACACACTCATCGCGAAGTCGAAGACCGGGGACGAAGCCACGCGGCTCGTGGCGCTCTCCGCGCTCGGCCGCGGCGGCGGGGAAGCGGCACAGGCCGCCCTCGAAGCACTTCTGACCGAGGACGCCAAGGAGAGTGAGACGATCCGCAAGGCGGCCTTCAAGTCGCTGCGGCGCGTGCAAAGACGCCTCGAGCGTGACGCCCGATTCGAAGAATCCACGGAGACTGGCTCGTGAGCGACACCCAAGACGATTTCGCGGCCGTCCGCACACGACTCGCGTCGGCACCCAAGCCGGTGCGAGAGGGCGAGCGACTCACGCTCACGCTCCCGACCGATGCCGAACGTTCGGAGGCGAAGTTCCGCGGAACGTTCAAACGGCCCGACGTGCTGCGCGCGGTGCTGGCCACCATGGCGGAAGTCAGGGCCTCCGACATGCGGCGCAAAGCGTCGGACCGATCGGACTACCTCGCGTTCCTGCTCAAGCAGGGCCGCAAAGCCACCAAGGAACTCTGGGAAGCCCAGAAGCGGTTCCTGGAAGCCGAGTTCGCGCCCCCCGAGACGCGCGCCGAGGGCCCGCTCGACCCGCTCCTGACCATCGGCGAGGACGGACTTCGGCTGGAAGTGTTCAGCGCCGACGAGTCCAGCTACGCGCACCTGCACGTGGGACCCGACTGCTACTCCGACGCGACCGTCTCGGCGGGCACCACACACATCGGCCTCGACGCCGCGGCGGTGCGCGCACTCGACGACATCCGCGCGTACCGCGAGACGGTGTTGGTGCTCGAGCCGGGCCAGGCCGAACCGGCCGACCGCCACGTGCCCAACCGCTGGTCCCGTGCGCTCTCTCAGGTGCAGGCCGCGGCGACCTTGCCCGCGGACGATTGCCCGCTCGCGCCCATCGACATCTACAACGTGCTGCTGACCCTGCGCATGCACCGGTCGAAGAAGCCGCCGAGGTCGCTCCGCTTCGAGCTCGTCCCCGGCGACGCGCCGCGGCTCGTGCTCGAACCCTGGGACCGAGTGCTCGAGGGCAACGCCGGTACGTTCGAAGGCGCGCGGCCGAACGTGGTGCGCACCTGGGGACGCCGCCGCCTCGGGGTGCTCGCACCGCTTCTGCCGTACGCGAAGTCGGTCCGGGTGCGTTTGTCCGGCGCCGGGCTGCCGACCTACTACATCGTCGATCTCGACGGCATGACCCTGACCTTGGCACTCAGCGGCTGGACCGACCGCGGCTGGGCCGGCATCACGACCTTTGACCTGCTGGTGGCGCACTCGCGCGATGCCGCCCTCGACGCCAAGGTGCTCGCGGCCGCGACGTCCCCCATCGGCTTCGACGCGCTCGCAAAGAACGTCGGCGCCGATGTCGGCGCGGTGCGGGCCAGCACCCTCGTGTTGATGCAGCGCGGACAGATCCTCTTCGACGCGGCGACCGGCACCGTGCGCGCGCGGCCGCTCTTCGTCACCCCGCTCGACGAGACGAAGCTCCGGTTCCGCGACGCCCGTGAAGCGGAGGCGCACCGGTTGCTCGACACCGAAGGTGCGGTGCAGCTCACGAAGGTGCACGACCTCGGGAGCGACGGCACCCGCATCGAAGGCCGCGTCGAAGACGCCACAGCCCACCGCAGCTACGAGACCGCGTTCACGCTCGACCGCGAAGGCCGGACTGTGGACGCCTCGTGCACGAGTCCTCAGTTTCGACGATCTGGCCTGCGCGAAGGACCGAGCGCGCCGATGATCGCACTGCGGCTGCTCTACGCACGTCAGAAGACCGAACTCGAGCGCGCCCGCGAGACCGAAGAAGGCCGCAAGCTCATCCGCGCCGAGACCCGCACACTCGTGCGACGCGAACGCACCGGGTCGTCGACGCTCCGAGTGTCCCTCGACGACCGGATGGTGATCCTGCGCGGTGGACCGGGTGCGACGGTCGAACGGGTGCAGAAACTCTTCTTCTCGTCCGCGGACGAGGCGCGTGAGGAGTACTTCCGCCGACTCGATCGGTGTGCTCAAAAAGGATTTCTGGACGCCACGCGGGGTGACGCGTGAGTTCGTTCTTGATCCAAACCTGCAGGACCGATAGCGTCCGCAGCGAACGTCTTCGCTTCTTCGGAAGCGATCACAACCAGACCGGCGCTGCCGGTCCGAGGAGAAACTTCGAGAGGGGAGAGTGGAGTGTCAGCCCGTGCTCGTCACGAGGGCGGCGTCGCGCCGTCCAGGCAAAACATTCCTCAATGCTCCACAAGGTAGGCTGTTCTTGGTTGGCCTCGGGGGAGGGGGTATCCCCGCCCCCCCTAGCTGGGCCAACCACGCAACCGCGGTTTAGGGGGGGCGGGGATACCCCCTCCCCCGGGCCAACCGGTGAGCCTACCGTGTCCCAGGTAAGAAGGTGGCGCTCCACCTCCCCTCTCATCTTTTCTTCTTCGTTCTCGAGTGCCCGCACCGATGCCCTCTTGCATCGTTCGCGCGGGTGCCGCCGAGATGAGGTCGAAGCACCGGTGCGATGGCGCACTGAGTCTTCGCGCTTCGGCTCGAGTCCCCTTCATTCAGTGCTGGATTTGGCGAGCGGGTTGTCCCAATGAGCGACGAGACGAAGACCGATCCGGCGGAGGCGCCGGTCGCACGGTGGGCCGACATCAAGGAGGCCGGCGGCGTCCAGCCCTGGGTCCTCGCCGAGCTCCGCCGACGCGACCTCTTGGACGAAGGCGTCGACACATCGCGCCTGAGCAAGACCGAACGCAAACGCTACAAGGCGCGCCGCGAAGAAGAGCGACGCGTGCGCAAGCTGCTCAAGGCCCACGGTTGGGCCGAGTACAAGAAGAACCACCTCGTGCATGTCGGGGTCGGGTTCTGGCACCACGACACCGCCGACGTCGACAAGTACGACATCGCCGAGATCGAGGCGCGCCGCGAGCAGAACGACCTCCCGCCGATCAAAGACCAGCACGCCCTCGGCGAAGCGCTGGGACTGACGATCAGCCAGCTGCGCTGGTTGTGTTTTCACCGCGAAGTCGACACCGGCACCCACTACCGCCGTTGGCACATTCCGAAGCGTACCGGCGGGCAGCGCCTCATCAGCGCACCAAAGCCGATCCTGATGGGCGCCCAGAAGTGGATCGCATTGAACATCAGCGAGCGGCTGCCGGTTCACGGTGCGGCCCACGGGTTCGTCCGCGGACGCAGCACCAAGACGAACGCCGAGGCGCACGCCGGCGGCAAGACGATCATCAAGTTCGATCTCAGCGACTTCTACCCGACGATCACCACCGGCCGGGTGAAGGGACTCTTCCGCAAAGCTGGCTACGGCGAACAGACCGCGCTCTTGCTCGCGCTCCTGTGCACCGAGTCGCCGCGTGAAGAGATGATGCTGCGCGGTCGCAAACACTTCGTCGCGACGGGCGACCGGTCCCTGCCGCAGGGCGCGCCGACGAGCCCCTCGATCACCAACGCCCTGTGTCTGCGGCTCGATGCGCGGCTGGCCGGCCTCGCCCGCACCCTCGGCCTGACCTACACCCGCTACGCGGACGACCTCACGTTCTCGTCGGACAAAGACAAGGCGCCCGTTGGACGCCTGAGCAAAGCGGTCGCGCGCATCTGCACCGACGAAGGTTTCCGGGTCCACCCGTACAAGACCCGCGTCATGCGCAGCGGCCGCCGACAGAAGGTGACCGGCCTCGTCGTCAACGCGCTCGAGAAGTCGAGCCCCGACGGCGCACCGACCGCGCGCGTGCCGCGCAAGCTCGTCCGCGAGCTGCGCGCCGCCATCCACAACCGCGAGAACGGTCGTCCCGGCCGGGGCGAGAGCCTGGACGTCCTCCGCGGCTGGGCCGCCTACGTCTACATGTGCGATCCGAAGAAGGGCCAATCCTTCCTCGACCGGCTCTCCGCCCTGAGCTGAACGGAAGCGGAAGCGCGCTCGGTTTCGGAAGCGGCTTCGGAAGCGGAAGCGGCTTCGGAAGCGGAAGCGGCTTCGGAAGCGGAAGCGGCTTCGGAAGCGGAAGCGGCTTCGGTGTCGGCTTCGGTGTCGGCTTCGGTTTCGGCTTCGGTGTCGGCTTCTGTGTCGGCTTCGGCTTCGGCTTCGGCTTCGGCTTCGGGATCGGCTTCGGCTTCGGCTTCGGCGTCGGTGTCGGCTTCGGCTTCGGCTTCGACCTCGGCTTCGGCTTCGGCTTCGGCTTCGGCATCGGCATCGGCATCGGCTTCGGTGTCGGCTTCGGTTTCGGGATCGGCAGAACGTCAAGGGTCCCCACCTCCCTCCCGATTCGATATCCCCCTCCGTCCATGGCACACCGTCCTGGTGAACCGCGCGACCAGCCAAGAGACCGTCGAAGCATGGGCGGAGGCCTACATCGGCACCGACGTGCTCGCGACGAAGCTCTGCCCACCGCCGCCGCCCACGACCTGGCAGCGCGACCGCGCCGCAACGCGCATCGAACGCCCCGGTCGCCCGCCGGAACTCGAGATCGTCGACCGAGCGCCGCGCATGCCGCGCTCGCTGCGTTCGCCCGAAGCGCGCGCCCGCATCCTCCACCGTTTCCTGCACCACGAACTGCAAGCCGCCGAGCTGATGGCCTGGGCCATCCTCGCGTTTCCGGACACCCCGGCAGACTTTCGCGCGGGACTGCTCGCGGTGATGCAGGACGAGCTCCGGCACATGGCGATGTACGAGCGACACATGCAGACGCTCGGATACGCCTTCGGTGACTTTCCGGTGCGCGACTGGTTCTGGGAGCGCGTGCCTTCCTGCGAGACGCCGCTTCAGTTCGTCGCGTGCCTCGGCATCGGATTCGAGGGCGGCAACCTCGAACACGCCGCTCGGTTCGCGGAGCGGTTCCGTGCCGTCGGGGACGAGGTCGGGGCCGAGGTGCAAGACCAAGTCGGTGTCGAAGAGGTCGCGCACGTCCGCTTCGCGGTGACATGGTTCCACCACTTCGGCGGCCCGCTCGAGTTCGACCGCTGGGTCGCGGAACTTCCCGAGCCCCTGTCGCCCATGGTGATGCGCGGTCGCCCACTCCACGAAAAGCGCCGGTCCGCGGCCGGGCTGAGCGCGGCGTTCATTCGCGCGCTCGACGCGTGGCAGCCGGACCTCTGAGTCGATGCGGATCTGGTACTTGAACTTGCTGGCCGAGTTCGAACTGGCAGGGCGCGCGGCGCCGCTTCGCGGTGTCGTCGCCGCACGCAAGGCGGCGGGCAAGGTCGCGCCGATGCTCGTTCCGGCCGGGGACGAACGGATGGCGCCAGACCGGCGCTACGAAGGTCAGCCTGCACGGCTTTGGTGTCCCACGACGGTTGCGCTCAGACAGGTCCGAGAGGCGGGACTCGTGGCCGCGCCGGCGCCAGACGAAACCACGCTGCGCCGGGTGAACCACCGCGCGTGTTTCGAGTCGCTGCTCGAGGGCGCGCGTTTCGTCCACGCCCCGCCGCACCCGTCGGCTTTGGCCGATGGGTCCTGGATCGCGAAGCGACCGATGAGCTTCGTCGGACGGGGTCAACGACGGTTGCGGGTCGGAGCAGGGGGTCTGTCCGATGCGGACCTCGCGTGGCTGGACGCGTCGGTGCGGGACCACGGCGGCTACCAACTCGAGCCGTTCGTCGACATCGATCTCGAGGTCGGCACACCAGGATTTGTGCACGCGGAAGGTCGCGTCGAGGTGGGCGGGCCGGTTGTTCAGCGGGTGGAAGGCGGCAAGTGGGTCGAGTCGCGGGCCGCGACCCGAAACGACGCACTTCCAGTCGACGAGCTGAAGCGCGAGGTCGAGGTGGTGGGGCGGGCGCTTCTCGATCACGGCTACTGGGGACCGTTCGGGGTGGACGCGTTCCGGTACGGCGGGGCGAAGGCGTGGAACCTGCGTTCCGAAGTGAACGCGCGGTACACGATGGGGTGGGCGCTCGGGTGGAAGGGCGGGCGGCCGGACCTGTAGCGCTCGTCGCCATCTCGACTGCGACGCCGACGCCGGAGCCGACGCCGACGCCGAATCCGAAGCCGACGCCGAAGCCGAATCCGACGCCGACGCCGAATCCGACGCCGAATCCGAATCCGAAGCCGACGCCGAAGCCGACGCCGAATCCGACGCCGAAGCCGAAGCCGAAGCCGACGCCGACGCCGAATCCGACGCCGAAGCCGAAGCCGAAGCCGACGCCGACGCCGAATCCGACGCCGAAGCCGACGCCGAGCCCGAAGCCGAAGCCGCTGCCGCTGCCGCTACCGCTGCCGCTGCCGCTGCCGCTGCCGCTGCCGCTGCCGCTGCCGCTGCCGCTGCCGCTTCCGCTTCCGCTGCCGTTGCCGCTGCCGCCTGCCGCTTCCGGGTCCTTCCGCTTCCGCTTCCTGTTTCCGCGAGGTTTGGCTCAGCTTCGTTTGCGGCGCGTGGCGACCCAGGTGAGGAAGAGCAAGCCGAGCGCTGGGGCGGCGGGCGCTCCTTCGATGGTCGCACACCCGCCACATCCGCCGCTGTCGGCCGCCGGGGCCGCCGCGGGCGCGCCTTGGTTTTGGAGCGCGCGGACTTCTTCCGCGCTGAGCCCCGTTCCGGATCCAGCTTGCATCTCACTCATCGAGATCGGGCCGGTGGGCACCGCGACTTCGTCGTCGGGTTTCTCGATCTCCACCTCGCGCGGCGCGACCGCGGGCGGCGGCCAGCCGGCGGGCGCCGAACTCTGGGCCGTGATGCCGAGCGAGGTCACGTCGTCGAGCAGAACGTCGCCGGGCCAGAAGTCGCGCTCGCCTTCCCACATGGACTCCGCGGTCGCGAACTGCTGTGCCAGCCGCTGCTGGCGCTGGGTGCTCGGGCAGCTGCCGCCGTGCACCACCGCGAACTGCACGTGGAAGCCGCTCTCGCCGCGTGGCGCCCACACCCGGAGCTCCGGGTGCGACCAGCGACGCGTCATGCGGAGCGGCGAGGACGCGGGCCTGAGGATCAGATCGGAGTCGAGGTCTTTGCCGTAGCGGTGTCGGATGCGGGTGAGCGTCCACCGGCCGCGGCGTCCCCCGGCTTCCTCCACGCGGCGCGCTTCTCGGTCGCTTGGGATCCCGAACGACTGCACGTGAAACCGCCCGACCTTGCTCCCGAGGTTGTGCGCGTACTCCGTGACCGCCGCGCCTGGGGTGCGCCGGAAGGTCTCGTTCATGAGCGAGTTGTAGAGTTCCGCGACGTTGCCGGCAGCACTCTCCTCGAGCTGAAGTTCACTCGGCGCGGTGACGTTCGGCCGGTTGGCGAGTTCGTAGCGCCCGTCCTTGGCGAGTACGTAGAGGAGCAGCTCCTGTTCGCCGGGACTGTTCAGGGTGCCGAGCCGGACCGGGACCTGGAGCTGGTCGGAGTCGTATTCGATCTGGATCGGCGAGAGCATCATCCGGTCACCGAGGCGGTGCGCCCGCGCCGGGTCCACCTTCGCGAGCACGAATCGGAAGTCGCTCTCGATGTAGGAGCGCAGCACCGCGTCGGCGCTCGGTGGAAGTTCGAGGTTCGCTTGTTCGGTCAGGTACCGGAGCAGACCCGTCGACTGCTCGGCCCCGAGCAGGGTGATGTCGTACTCCTGCACCTCCCACTCGTCGACGACGTCGATCGAGTACTCCTGCTCGATCGCCTCGATCCGGCTCCCGCCGCCGCCCCCTCCGAAGCCATCTGCGCTCGCGGCACGCGCCATCGGGCGTGGCCTGCGGACGCGCCGACACGCCGGCCACACGTGTTTCACGGTGGGCGCAGTGCGTCGGTCCAAGTTGCGGAACACCGAGCCAGCAATGGTCCGCACCTGATCGCGCGCGACGACCTGAGGCACCGGGATGAGCAGGGTGACCTCTTTGCTCGGCCCTTGGTAGGCGGTCTCCATCGTCAGGATGGTCTTGGTCCCATCGCGCACCAGAAACACCGCCGAGGTCGGGTTGTACGCGGGGTCCGACGCGATGCCTTGGGACTGGGCGACCGTCGAAGGCGGCGGCCGGCGGAACATCATGCAGGAGCACGTCGCGTGGACCTGCGGTGGCACGATGAGCGAGACGAGGAGCAGCGCGGTCGCCACCAGTCCGAAGAGGCCGAAGATCCGAGTCATAAGGGATGGTACCCGGTGCGGTGGGGGATCCGTGGGTGGGGGCAGTGAGAAAAGGCCAAGCGACGCTCGTCGCTTGGCCCTTTTCTCAGCGTTCTGCGGTCGGGGTCAGCGGGCCTGGTAGAGGCTCAGAGATCCGACGTAGAGGAAGCCGATCATGAAGAGCACCAGGAAGGGGATGCTGATCCAGCTTCCAGTGATCACCGCGAGTACGATGGTCGCGACGAAGTAGAGACCGAAGCCGACTTCGACGAGCGAGTGGACCGGGAAGGTCGCCTTGTACTTCTTCTTCTTCCACTGGTCGCTGTCGAGCGTGATGCCGTGCTTGGGCGTGCGGACGAACTCGAGGTCCTTGCCGAAGAGCCCTTCGATGACCGCCCGTGCGTTGTTGATGCTCAGGCCGATGCCGAGCGCCATCATCAGCGGAAGGCGTTTGATCGCGTCCCAGATGTTGTCGTAGAGCGCGCGGTGCGTGACCAGGTAGAAGATGCAGATCGAGCCGCAGGTCGAGGCGAAGAGCGGCACGTCGAGCAGGAGCAACTCGGGGTTGTCCATGTGCCGGCGCAAGAGCATGTTCGGCAGCTGAAGCGCTGCGAGGAGCACCAGGAAGAGGTACGCGAAGTTGTTCGTCAGGTGGAAGACGACTTCGACCTTCACCTTGAACGGGATGTCCGCCCGCAGAACGGTGCCGAGGAGCTTCTTGGTGGTCTGCGCCGAACCCTTGGCCCAGCGGAACTGCTGCGTCTTGAAGCTGTTCATCTCGCACGGGAGCTCGGCCGGCGCGATCGCGTCCTGAACGTAGATGAACTCCCAGCCCTTGAGCTGCGCGCGGAAGGACAGGTCCATGTCTTCGGTGACCGTGTCGTGCTGCCAGCCGCCCGCGTCTTCGATGGTCGACTTGCGCCAGATGCCCGCGGTGCCGTTGAAGTTGAAGAAGCGGCCCGAGCGGTTGCGGGCGATGTGCTCGATGATGAAGTGGCCGTCGAGCATCATCGACTGACACTGGGTGAGCACCGAGTAGTCGCGGTTGAGGTGACCCCAGCGCGCCTGCACCATGCCGACCTTCTCGTCGGTGAAGAAGTGGATGAGCTTGCGAATGATCGACTTGCTCGGCACGAAGTCCGCATCGAACACCATGACGAGCTCGCCCTTGGCGGTCTTGAGCCCGTGCTCGAGCGCGCCGGCCTTGTAGCCGGTGCGGTCCACCCGGTGGATGTACTCGGCGTCGAAGCCCTGCTCGCAGAGATCATCCACCTTGGCGCGGGCGATCTTCACCGTCTCGTCGGTGGAGTCGTCGAGCAGCTGGATGTGCAGCTTCTCCTTCGGGTAGTCGATGAGTGCGATCCCATCGACCAGACGCTCGACTACGTACAGCTCGTTGAAGACGGGAAGCTGGATCGTGATGATCGGCAGATCTTCGTCAGCGAACTTGCCCTTCGGCTTCGGCACGTTCTGGCGATGCTTCAAGTACAGCATCAGGAGCGCACCGCGGTGCGCGCCATAGATGCCGAGAACCGTCAGGGCGATGAGGTAGAGGGTGATGATCAGCGTATCCACGTAGACTTCCGTTCCTGCGCGACCGGCTGAGCTGTGCCCGAGCGGTCGGCTGCGAAGCCTCGTGAACCCACGACGACCCGCGATCGCACCGTGATCCACATCTCGGAAGGCCGCTCCCCAACAATTGTTGGGACTTGTAATTCCTTGTCAGCGAGGGCGCCAAACCGTCGCAGGTGTCCCAAACCTGCACTTACTCCGGCCAGAAAGTCGTCGGCAGGCCGGTCGTCTGAAGCAGCGCAGCGATGTCCATGCTGACCGCGACCAGGCAGTGCACGAGGAAGCCACCCCAGATGCTGCGGGTCCGCATCGCGAGGGTCCCGAGGAAGACGCCGGCGAAGATCGCGCCGCAGGTCTCCGCCCACTCCTTGCCGAAGTGGATCATCACGTAAGGCGCGATCATCGCGAAGATGGCGTGGCTGCCGAGCGCGGACTCGCAGGAGCGCAGCCACCAGCCGCGGAAGAAGTACTCGAGCCCGAGGAACTGGAGGATGTAGAGCACTTCCCACGTGAGCAGGTCGAACCAGCTGCGGTGCGACTCTTCGTAGAACGGGTAGTGGGTGGAGAACCCCTCGGTGAACGAGACACCGATCACGCACGCGAAGACGACGGCGAACGCGAGCAGGTAGATCCACAGGTGGTCGCGAAAGCCCTTGGTCGAGCAATACTGGTCACGCACTTTGCCTTTGCTCAACTTGATGATGAGCATCGGCAAGAGCAGAAACCCGAGCACCCGCCACAGCGCCCACCAAGCGTGCGCGATGAGCAGGTACCACTCGGAGTGGCGCAGCTCGGTGAAGAAGATGCCGTCGACCGACCCGGCGATCTCGAGCTCGACCATCCAGAGCACGAGCGCGTCGAAGTGCTCCTGCATGCCGCAGTACTCCATCGCGGTGAGCAGCAGCGCGCCGGTGCAGAAGACGATCAGCGGCCGGTAGTCGTAGCCGAGCCCGGCTTCGGCACGCTCGGCCCGAAGCCGCCGAGCGCGCTCGTCGAGCGCGCGCCAGGTCTCGAGAAAGAAGCGCCGCGGATGCAGCTCGGCGAGCCGAGACGTCACTCAGATCCTCGACGTGGTGTGGGCGGCTGCGCGCGGAGAAAGCGATGCGACTCCGGGAGCCCGCACAGCGAAGCCCGCAGACACGACCTGGCTCGAGGCCGCCGTGGCCGAACTGGACCCTGCTGTCACGAACCGGCGTTGGCTGCAGCGGTCTCCGCACCCGCGCGCAGGCGACGCAGCGATCGCGCCTGCCCGAGCAAGACGATGGTCTCGTAAAGGCCCGGGCTGCGCGTGCGTCCGGTCAGCGCCATGCGGGCCGGCTGCGCGACGTTCTTCATCTTGAGCTCGGCCGCTTCGGTCCACGCGACCACCGCCGCTTCGAGGGTGGCTTCGTCGAACGGGTCCGCGGCTTCGACGATGTCTGCGAGCTTCGTGAGGTTCGGCGCGAACTCCGGGGTGAGGAACTTCTTCGCGCCCTTCTCTTCGATCTCGAGGTCGGCGTCCGCACGGAAGAAGTAGTCGAGGCCTTCCGCGAGCTCGGCGAGGGTGGCGGCGCGCAGCTTCACCGGTGCGATGGCGGAGCGCAGCAGCGCGTCGTCGGCCGCGACTTCCACGCCGCGCTTCTTCAAGAATGGCACGACGAGCTCCGCGAGTTCGGCGTCGCTCTTGAGCCGCAGGTGGTGGCCCTGCACGTGCGCCATCTTCTTGAAGTCGACGCGCGCGGAGGTCTTGCCGACGTGCGCCCAGTCGAACGCGGCGATGAGTTCGTCGCGGGTGAAGAGCTCTTGGTCTCCGTGGCTCCAGCCGACGCGCGCGAGGTAGTTCAAGAGGCCGTCCGGCACGTAGCCTTCGTCGGCGAAGTCCATCACCCCGACCGCGCCGTGGCGTTTGCTGTACTTCTTGCCGTCGGGGCCGAGCACCATCGGGAGGTGCGCGAACTGGGGCGGCTCTTGGCCGGCCGCGCGGTAGAGCAGGATCTGCTGCGGGGTGTTCACCAAGTGATCGTCGCCACGGGTGACCAGCGTGACCTTCATCGTCAGGTCGTCGACGAAGCAACCGAAGTTGTAGAGCGGCAGTCCGTTCTCGCGGATGAGCACGAAGTCTTGCTGCTCGCGGTTCGGGTACGCGACGTCGCCGTACACCAGATCCGTCCAGCCGGTCTTGCCATCGCGTGGCGCTTTGAACCGCACCACGTGGGATGCATCGGGGTCGCCGTCGGTCCGGTCGCGCCACGGGCTCTGAAACCGGAAGCCCTTCTTGCCCTTGGCTTCTTCGTAAGCGGCGCGCGCAGCGCCGATCTCTTCACGCGTGGCGTAGCAGCGGTAGGCGTGGCCGCTCTCGATGAGCGTGTTCGCCCACGTCCGGTAGGTCTCGATGCGTTTGCTCTGGAAGTACGGCGCGTGCGGACCCTCGACGCCAGGGCCTTCGTCCCAGTCGAGCCCG
Source organism: Deltaproteobacteria bacterium (assembly GCA_034670305.1). GTDB lineage: Bacteria > Myxococcota_A > Polyangia > Polyangiales > Houyiibacteriaceae > JAXMNT01. The sequence continues at coordinate 160,084 of JAXMNT010000010.1, read as the reverse complement.
AGCCACTTCATGGACTCGAGCACCACCTGGACGCTCTCTTCGGTGTTGCGCTCGGCGTCGGTGTCCTCGATGCGGAGAATGAACGTGCCGCCGTGTTTTTTGGCCCACAGCCACGCGTACATCGCGGTGCGCACCCCGCCGATGTGAAGGGACCCGGTGGGGGAGGGGGCAAACCGTACACGCACATCGCTCATGCGCGCGTGCTACCCGCGCCACCCGGACGGGTCAACCAGCGGCGGGGACCGACTGCTCCGCCGCTTCCGCTTCGGCTTCCGCTTCCGCATCCGCATCCGCATCCGCATCCGCTTCCGCGACCGCTTCCGCGACGGCCTCCGCGACCGTGATGGCTGCTACCGCCGGGTTACAGCGCGAGGCGGAAGTTGGCGGTCGCTCCGCCGAGGGTGGGGGAGACGTCGAGCTGCACGGCGGGCATGCGGTCGGGTTCGCCGCGGCGGTCGAAGTTGCGGGTGAGCCACCAGGTGAAGATGAAGCCGCCGAGGCCGCCGAGTGCGCCGAAGCCGAGCATCGCGCGGCCGTTGATGTCCTCGCCCTGGATGAGCGCCTGCACACCCGCGACCACCCCGATGCCGACCCCGAGCCCGACATCCAAGAGCAGGGTGCGGGCGCGGCTCGGCTTGGTCTCCGTCGCGAGCCACGCCCCGAGCGACATGCTCGCGGCGTTGGCCAGCAGCATCGTGCCGAGCCACGCGCGAATGCCGCGATCGTCGATGTGATCCGCGAGCGCCGGCCCGGCCAGCGCCACCAGCGTCGAAGACAAGAGCATCATCGAGTCCACCATGCCCACGTCGCCGGATCGGGGGCCGACGAACCGGTCCAGCAGCGCCGCGCTTCCCATGCCGAGGGCCTGGCCGACCAGGAAGCTCGCGATCATGGGTCGGGCTTCGTAGCGGTGGTCTCCGAACTCGTCCTGGCGGTAGCTCGCGCCCGTCGCGCTGAAGAGGAGGAACCCGTTGAGAATGCCCCACCGGTGCGCGGCGTTGTAGAGCGACGCCTGGCCCGGCGTGATGCCGTCCCGGCTCAGACCCACCGAGAGTCCGAGGCCTGCGCCGAGTCCAGCCAAGTTGGCGAGGGTCCAGACGCGCGCGCCATCGCACTCGGCCAGACCGCACACCATGTTGGCGGTGCCCGCGCCGGCGAGCGCCTGGAACCCGACGAGCTCCGCGCGCGCCAGAGCCGACCGACGTTCCCCGCTGCGCGTGGGTTGTTCGTCGCGGATGCCGAGCCGCTCGAGCATGAGCGTCGCTTGGTCCGCGGCCGCGTGGGTGGGGTGCTGCCGGATGCGGAGCAAGAGCTCGATCGCGATGTCTTCGTCGTCGCTCGCGAGGGCCAGCGCGGCGCGGTGGTAGAGCGCCCAGATCGCGTCGTCGTCCTGGTACCCGCCAGGCACGGTGACGTCGGTGGTCGGGGCGGTGGGCACGACCTCACGTGGCGCGGTGAGTACGAGCCCCGTGTCGACCTCGACCTCGACCTCGACGGCCGCGTCCGGAATCGCAGGTACGTCATCCGCACCTGCGGTCTCACCGTTGTCCGGCGGCTGTGCCGCGACCGTGCCGGCGCCGATCAGCGCTGCGATGCCCGAAGCCAGCACCGCACCCACCCACACCCACCGAAGCCGCACCAACATCGCGCTCCCAGAACGCAAGGAGCATGCCGGCTGCGCACCGTGGCTTCGGCAACGAAAACGAGACCCGCCACGCGCCGGCCCGTTGCCCCCAGTGACACAAGCGTGCGCTCGGTGCGACACCCGCCGTGCCACATGGGCGCGATCCGACGCAGAAGCGGAAGCGGAAGCGGAAGCGGAAGCGGAAGCGGAAGCGGAAGCGGAAGCGGAAGCGGAAGCCGACGCGGAAGCGGAAGCCGACGCCGACACCGAAGCCGAAGCCGAAGCCGAAGCCGACACCGAAGCCGACACCGAAGCCGACGCCGAAGCCGACGCCGACACCGAAGCCGACGCCGACGCCGAAGCCGATGCCGACGCCGAAGCCGACGCCGAAGCCGACACCGACGCCGAAGCCGACACCGAAGCCGAAGCCGAAGCCGACGCCGAAGCCGAGCCCCGAACGCGTCGACGCCGCATTCCCGAAGGGGAACGCGGCGTCGTGCAGGTTCGAAGTGCCGCGTGGGGTGCGCGGCGCTTCGGCTCAGTTCGTCGTGATCTCGACGCTCCAGCTGTTCAGCGTGCCTTCGTCGCGGGCTGCTCCGTCAACGATGTGCAGGCTGTAGGTGCCCGCGGCAGCGTCGCCGTTGAAGTCCTCGACGGTGAAGGTGCGGACCAGCATCGTGTCTTCGACGAGCTCTTCGGAGAGCAGCGTCGCTTCCGTGCCGCCGTCCTTGCTCACGCCGATGGTGAGGTCGCCGATGAAGCTGTGGGTGAGGTTCACCGTGACGCGAAGCGTCGCGATGGTGCCCGCGCCGGTCACATCGATGTCGCTCGTGATGCCGGTCGAGTCGTTGTCGGGAATGACCACGAGGGTGTCGTTGGTGCCCGTGAGCATCGTCGGCATGGACTCGCAGTCGCCACCGGCGCAGCGGGTGAGGCTGAGCGACCAGCTGTTGAGGGTGCCGGTGTCGGCGTTGGCGTTGTCGACGACCGTGAGGGTCCAGGTGCCGGCGGCGTCCTGGCCGTCGAAGTCGCCCACGTCGAAGGTGCGCTGAAGGTTGTCTTCACCGCCGCCGTCGCGCTCGATGAGCGTGCTGGTGACGCCACCCTTTTCGAGGCGGACCGTGAGGTCGCCGCGGTAGGTGTGGGTGATGTCGACGGTGACGCTGACGCCGCTGAGGGTGCCGCCTTCGGCGACTTCGATGACGCTCGACACACCGGCCGAGTCGTTGTCGGGGATGGGCGAGGGCGTGTTGTTCTCGTAGGTGCCCGAGGGGTCGACGCAGGAGCGGTCCTCGGAGCACATCGGGTCGGCGCAGTCGGTCAGGCCGTCGAAGTTGTTGTCGACGCCGTCGCCGCAACGTTCGTTGACCATGACCTCGGGCACGCCGCTGGCGTACGCGCTGAGGTAACGCTCGACGTACTCGTAGGCGATCCAGCCGTAGCCGGCGCCGAACGGGTTCTCGGTGGCCCAGCCGGTGCCCCAGCTGTTCTTGATGAGGAAGAAGCCCTTCTGCATGATCGGCTCACCCATCTCGTCGACGGCGAGCTCGCCCTCGGCGTTGACGGCCTGCACTTCGAGGTCGTCGTCCCAGCCCACCGCGAGGTAGGAGTGACCGGCGCTGTGGGTGTTGCTCGACTCCACGTCGGCGGCGTTCGGCGCGAGGACGTAGCCCTGGGCGCGGTACGGACGGTAGGTCGGGATGAGCGAGCCGCCGTGGCCCCACGACTGGTAGTAGAAGTCGCCGCCGATTTGCACGGCCGTGTTCGTCTCGAACATGTGGCCCTTGATGCTGCGGGCGCGCGAGTTGATCCATCGGCCGCTCGGGATGCGGAAGCGCTGCGCCATCAGGGCCTCGGCCGGCGGCTCACCGTTGGTGTAGCAGCGGGTCGGCTGGTCGTCTTCGCCGGTGCAGGCTTCGTCGTTCGAGCTGTTCCACGGGCTCGTCTCGTACGGCCAGGCGCTCTCCACCACGCCGCCGTGACGGCTGAACGCGCGGATGTTGCTGTTGGCGTTGCTGCCGCCGCTGCGCGGGAAGGCGTTCTCTTCGAACTTGGACGACCACTGGAGGAACTGCTCCGAGAAGTCCGGGTTCATGATGGTGCCCTCGGTGATGTAGAGGTGCTCTGCGAGCGCCACCGTTCCGAAGATCGAGCAGACGCCGCGTGAGCCCTGGCTCTTGACCCCGCTCTGGGTGGCCACCAGGTCGAACTGCGCGGGAAGCACCTCGTCGGCTTTGCCCTCTTCGGGCAACGAGCTGTTGTCGGGCACACCGTCCATCAGGGTTCCGAGGTCCTCGAGACCAAAGTCGAGGTCGCCTTCGATGGGCGGGTCTCCGCCGTCGCCACAGCCAAAGGCCAGGCCGACGAGGAGTGAGGAGAAGAGCACCTTGCGTGCGGGCGTGAACATATCCGGCCACTAAAGCACGCCTCGTGCCAGCGGGAAAGTCCCTGGCAGGTGGGGTTCTCACACCATTTCCCGTGGAGATCGGCTGCACTCGGTTCCGCCGGAGGCGCTGCGCATGGGGGATCGTGGACCCCACTGGCGGATCGAGTCGCCACCGATGGGCCGAGCCATCGACGCCTCGAAGTCCCGACGGACACGCGTGTCGGTTGCCAGGTGGGACGGCATGTGGTTCTCCATTCCATGGCCACCACGACCGACCGGCGGGCACCCATCCGCACCCGATGGACCCTGGACGGGGACGTCTCGTTCCTCAACCACGGTTCGTTTGGTGCGTGTCCCCGAGTCGTGCTCGAGACGCAGACCCGCCTTCGTGGGCAGATGGAAGCGGAGCCAGTCCGGTTCTTCCTTCACGAGCTCGAGCCCCAACTCGCCGCGGTCCGGACCCGAGTTGCATCGTTCGTGCACTGTGATCCCGAAGACCTCGTCTTCGTGCGCAACGCGACCGACGGCTGCAATGCCGTGCTGCGTTCGTTGCGCCTCGATACCGGCGACGAGGTCGTCATCACGTCGCACGGCTACGGCGCGGTGAACCATTGCGTCGAGTACGTCTGCGAGCGTGCCGGCGCGAAGCGGGTGGTGGCCGACGTCCCATTTCCGATCAGCGACAAGGCGCAGGTCGTCGAAGCGGTGCTCGCGGCGGTGACCGATCGAACGCGTTTGGTGGTGCTCGATCACGTCACGAGTCCGACCGGCCTCGTCCTCCCGATCGAGAAGATCGTCGCCGCGCTCAGGGAACGCGGCGTCGAGACCCTCATCGACGGTGCGCATGGTCCGGGCATGCTGGATCTCGACCTCGAGGCGCTCGGCGCCGGCTACTACACGGGCAACTTCCACAAGTGGATGTGTGCGCCCAAAGCGTCCGGCCTGCTTCACGTGCGCCGCGATCTGCAGGGCGACGTCGTGCCCACCTGCGTCAGCCACGGCTACCACTCGCCGCGCGCGCGTTCGCGGTACCTCGAGACCTTCGACTGGACCGGCACCAGCGATCCGACGCCGCTCTTGTGCGTGCCGGCTGCGATCGAATTCTTGGAGTCGATCGGCGCGTTCGGTGCGCGCCGTGAGAAGCAGCGCACGATGCTGCTCGAACAACGACGGTTGCTCGCCGACGCGCTCGGTGTCTCCGTGCCGGCGCCCGACGACATGATCGGGTTGCTCGCTTCGCTGCCCCTGCCGGACGGCGACGGTGCGCCGCCCACGAACGCGCTCTACGCGGATCCACTGCAACGGCGCCTCTACGAGGTGGCCCGCGTCGAAGTGCCGGTCATTCCATGGCCGAAGCCGCCGAAGCGGCTGATCCGTTTGAGCGCCGGGCCGTACAACATGGTCCCGGAGTACGAACGGCTCCTCGAGGCGTTGCCCGGCGCGCTCGCCCAGTGAGCGGTATCCTCCGCGCCATGAAGCTCCTGAACACGAACGCGTTCATCGACGGGTCCTGGGTTTCGGCCGACGAGACCTTTCCGGTGTTCGATCCCTCCACCGGTGATGTCGTGGCGCAGGTCGCCCGGTCGACCGAAGCGCTCACACGCCAAGCGATCGACGCTGCCGAAGCCGCGCTGCCCGCATGGCGAAGCACACCGGCGATCGAGCGCGCCAAGATCATGCGTCGGCTGGAACAGTTGCTTCACCGCCACGAGGACGACCTCGCGGCGCTCCTGACCCGGGAGCAGGGCAAGCCGCTGGGGGAAGCCCGGGGAGAGATCCGGTACGCGGCGTCGTTCCTCGACTGGTTCGCCTCCGAAGCGCCGCGCCAGTACGGCGAGACCATCCCGTCTCCGTGGCGCGACCGGCGGCTGCACGTGATCCGCCAAGCGGTGGGCACGGCCGCCGGCATCACCCCGTGGAACTTCCCGAGCGCGATGCCGGCCCGCAAACTCGCACCGGCGCTGGCGGCGGGATGCACCTTCGTGCTCAAACCCGCGGAGGCCACGCCCCTCTCTGCGCTCGCGTTCGCGCAGCTCGCCCACGAAGCGGGCGTGCCGGCGGGCGTGTTCAACGTGGTGCCGGGGGCGCGCGAAGACGCCGCCACGATCGGCGGGGTGCTCACGAGCGATCCGCGGGTTCGAAAACTCAGCTTCACGGGCTCGACCGCGGTCGGCAAGATCCTCCTCGCTCAGTGCGCGTCGACCATCAAGAAGGTCAGCCTCGAGCTCGGCGGCAACGCGCCGCTCATCGTGTTCGACGACGCGGACGTCGACGCGGCGGTCGATGGGGTGATGGTCGCCAAGTTCCGCAACGCCGGTCAGGTGTGCGTGGCCGCGAACCGCATCCTCGTGCAGGCCGGTGTGTACGCGAAGTTCGCCGATGCGATGGCGGCGCGCGTCGCAGGCCTCCGGGTCGGCGCCGGCATCGAAGAAGGCACGGACGTAGGTCCGCTGATCGACGAGGGCGGACTGAAGAAAGTCGAAGCCCACATCGAAGACGCGCGCGGGTGCGGCGCGACGGTGCGGGTCGGCGCAGCACGGCACGAACGGGGCGGCACGTTCTTTCAACCGACGCTGCTCGAAGGCGTGACGATGGACATGCAGATGGCCAACGAAGAGACCTTCGGCCCGGTCGCTGGGCTCACCAAGTTCGACACCGAAGAGGAAGCGATCCGAATCGCGAACGACACGCCGATGGGTCTCGCCTCCTACTTCTTCAGCCGCGACATCGGCCGGGTGACTCGGGTGAGCGAAGCGCTCGAGTACGGCATGGTCGGCGTGAACACCGGCGCGATGAGCACGACGGTCGCGCCCTTCGGCGGCATCAAGGAGAGCGGGCTCGGGCGCGAGGGTTCGAAGCACGGCCTCGACGAGTGGACCGAGCTCAAATACGTCTGCGTCGGACTGTGACCCAAGCCGCGACCGCACCCAGGGTTCCAACCTTCATGCGACGACGAACGTTCTTCCAGCAGGCCGCGCTGTGCCTTGGCGCCGCGACCCTGTTCGCGGGTTTTTGGGGCGGCCAAGCGTTGGCCGACGTGGTGCCCGGCCCCATCCTCTTGCGGGTCGAAGGCCTGCCCTCGACGGTGACCCACCAAGGCGGACCGGCGTCGGCGTTCTACACCATTCACAACGACGGAGACGAAGCCGTGGACGTGTTCGTCCATCAGGTGCTCGTCCTGGACAACGGCATGCGCATCCCGGCGCAGGTCCGCGGCGTGCACCACCGGCCGGGCGGGCCGATCGATCGACGCGTCGTCCGGGTCCCGGCCCACGGGTCGGTGCCGATCACCGTCGGGTTTCAGCTTCCGGCCTCCATGCAGAACCAGTCGAGTTGGCGCATCGAACTCTCCGTCACGAGCCCCATCGGCAACGCACGCGGGGTCGCGCAGATCGACCGCGGCCACCGCATCCCCGCGCGGTGACATCGTGGCATGCGAAGCGAGTCAGGGTCGTGGCGAGCAACAGAGAAGTGCGCCACTTTTTTGACTTTCGAGCGCGCTTGCCGCGTCTTAGTGAGACCGGGGCGGCGGGCGGGCTTCTCCGGATCGGAGGTGAGACATGCGACCGGTAGAGTGGCTCCTGGAGATGACCCAGTCCGAGCGCGGCTATTCGGACCTGCTCGACCAAGCCGGCGGCCTCGCAGCTGCGGCCTGGCGGCTGGCCCGCGCCAAGTGCGAAGTGCGCGAGCACGCGACCGATGTGCCGACCCGGCTAGAGGTCAAAGCGGCGGCGCGCGAGCTGTCCAGGCGGCTCGGTCTAGGCGAGGTCCCGCCAAGCGCGGTGCTCCGCCGCGACTGCGAAGCCCTCGGCCTACTCGTTCTGTAGAGCGGAGCTCGACTACGCGTAGAGGGCGTCGATGACCGGCTGGTAGTGCTGGAGCACGATGCGGCGTTTGAGCTTCAGGGTCGGTGTCAGCATGCCGTTCTCGGGCGTGAAGTCTTCGTCGCCGATGGCGAACTTCCGGACCTTCTCGTACTGCTTGAACTCTGCGGAGAGCTCGTCGATCTCGGCCTGCAGGAGCTGCTTCACGTCTGCGTTGTCCGCGAGGCTCTTCAGGTCGGTCGGGAGTCCCTTCTCGGCCGCCCATGCGCCGAGGGACTCCATGTCCGGGATGACGACCGCGACGTTGAAGTTCTGGTTCATGCCGTAGACCATGACGTTGCTGATGAACCGGGAGAGTTTGATCTTCTCCTCGAGCGGCGTCGGCACGACGTACTTGCCGTTGAGCAGCTTGTACTGCTCCTTGATGCGGCCGCTGATGTAGACGAATCCGTCTCCGTCCACGTAGCCCATGTCGCCGGTGCGGAAGCCACGTTCTCCATCGCGTTCGACGAACACCTTCGCGTTCTCTTCGTCGAGCCCGTGGTAGCCCTGCATGACGTTGTGACCGAACACGATGATCTCGCCGTGCTTCGGGTCGCCGGTGACTTCGCGATCGATTTCGATCCGCACGCCCGGGATCGGTTTGCCGATCGACCCGATCTTGCGCCCGCTCGGACTGTTGGCGGTGGCGATGGGCGAGGTCTCGGTCAGGCCGTAGCCCTCGTAAACCATGATGCCGAGGTTGTCGATGAACTGGGCGACGTCCTTGCTGAGCGCGGCGCCGCCGCTGAACGCGTACTTGAGCCGGCCGCCGAAACGGTCGCGCACTTTGGAGAACACGAGCTTGTCGAAGATGCCGTGTTTGAAATCCGCCCAGCCGCTCCGCTTGCGGCTGTCGGCGAGGTCCTTGCGGTAGTCCGCATTCTTCACGGCCGCGTTGAACATCGCGAGTTTGTAGCCGCCTTCTTCGGCCATGCGTTTGTGCAGGCCGTCGTAGATGCGGTTGAAGATGCGCGGCACGCTGAAGAGCAGGGTGGGCTGCACTTCGGAGAGGTTCGCGACGATCTTGTCGACCGCTTCGGCGATGCCCATCGAGGCGCCCATCGAGAAGAGCCCGTGGAGTTCGCACGTCTGCCCGAAGCTGTGGGCCCACGGCAGGAAGCTCAGCGAGCGGTCTTCGGGCGTCATCGGGAAGAACTCGTGAATCGCCGACACGTTGCTCGCGAGGTTCGCGTGGGTGAGCAGCACACCCTTGGGTTTGCCGGTCGTGCCCGAGGTGTAGATGAACCCCGCGATCGCTTTCGTGTCGGGCGTCTCGAGCGGCACCGGTTCGGTGGCGAGCAGGTCGGCGAAGCGGATCTCGTCCCCCGGTGGATCTCCATCCATCACCACCACGGTCTTCAGGTCGGGCAGCTGGGCACGGACGGTGGCCAGCTTCGTGGCGACTTCGGCGTTCGCGACGAAGAGCACCTTGGCTTTGCAGTCCGAGAGAATGAACTCCCAGTCTTTCGGGAGCATGTTCTCGTACATCGGTACGTAGGACGCAGCGCGCCCGTAGGTGGCGTACGCGGCGATCGCCCACTCGGGGCGGTTGTTCGAGATGACGGCAACGACGTCGCCCGGTCCGATGTCCATGCCCGCGAGTGCGCCTCGGATCGCGTCGGTCTGGGTCCGGAACGTCCCGTAGGTCATCCAGTTCCACGCGCCGTTCTTCTTCACGCCGAAGAGGGGCCGCTCCGCGAACGCGCCGGTGGCGTGTTCGAAGATCTCCACCAGGTTTGCGAAGCGCGGCTTGAACTCGCTCATAGGTCCTCCGTGTGTCGGACGGCTCCACGAACGGCCGGCCGGCAGGGCGGCGACCTTAGCACTTCTTCCGGGCCCGTCTTGCCACCCGATCCATACCGACGCTCCAGAGCGCTCTAGGACGAACGCACGAGCGATCTGGGCTGCGCGACGCCCAGGTAGACCACCCAGAGCAGGGCGCCGAAGAGCACCGCCACCGACCAGGACTCGAAGTGGAGCCGGGGTTGCAGAAAGAGCCCGGCGATCGCCCGGAGCAGCGGCAAGGGATCGGTCACGATGTCCCAGCTGTTGAAACGGAGCTGTCGGCCGAGTGCGATCCCGAAGCCGGCCAGTCCGCACGCCGCCAACACGAACAGCCGGCCGGGCCACAGACCGTGGTGGGCGCGGATGCGGCCATGGATCCAGTGCAGGGACAAACAGCCAGCGAGCAGCCCCGCCCACGCAAACGACGCCAGGAGCGCGACGTCCACCTGGCGCGGCACGCGGTGGCTGCCGAGATGGGCGAAGTCCGTCACCAGATAGGGAGCGTTCGGGAAGAACAAGAGCCACGCGATCGCACGCGCCCAGAAGCTTCGAGGGAGCCGTTTGGCAGTCGCGATCTCGCGGCGCTCGGGCCACGCGATGAGCACTGGCATCCAGGCGAGAAAGAGGTTCCAGAGCAGAAACGCGAACAGGAACGTCTGGGTCCACAGCATTCGCGCGAAGAGCAGGGACACGGCGAAGGCGGACGCCAGCACGAGGGATCGGACACGCATGAGGTCGTGCGCCAACACGTGAGAACCGGACCCCCATTCCGTGATAGGTACGCGTTGTGGACTTGCCCCGCGACCGGCCGCTCGAAGCGCGCATCGAGTCCGAGGAGGTCGGTGAACAGAACCGGCGGTTCGGCATCCGACTCAACGACGGATCCCGCGTCGAAGCGGTGCTCTACCGAGGGGACACGCTCTGTGTGTCGACTCAAGTCGGCTGCGCGGTGGGATGTCCCTTCTGTGCCTCGGGCGCCAAGGGCCTCGGCCGCCAGCTCACGCTCGGGGAGATGACGGACACCGTTCGATTGGTGCACGCGCGCCACCCGCTGCAGCGGCTCACCCTCTCGGGCATCGGGGAGCCCCTGCACAACCACGCGGTGACCACTCGGTTCGTGGAGTGGGCGTGCAAACAGAACCTGAAGGCAAGCCTCACGACGTCGGGCGGGCCGCTGCCCAGGTTGCGCACTTGGCTCGAGACGGTGCCGCACAACGGCATCACCCTCAGCGTGCACGCCGGCACCGAAGCGGTGCGAAAACAACTCGTGCCGCACGGGCCGGCGCTCGAGCCCCTCTTCGGGTTGCTCGAGTCGGTACTGCCGACCTTGACGCGCAAACGCCGCAAGAAGGTCGCGCTCGCGTACCTGATGATGCAAGGCGTGAGCGCGGAGGATTCCGAGCTCGACGCGTTCGCGGCGCGGGCGGTGCCGCTCGGGGTGGCGGTGCACCTGTTCGCGTACAACCCGGTCCGCACCTCCAGCCAGAAGCCGGTCTCGCGGGCACGCTACGAAGCGGCGTACGAACGACTGCGCGCCCAGGGGCTGGTAGTGCGCATGAGTTCGGCGGCCCGGCTCGAAGCCAACGGCGGCTGCGGCACGCTCGTCGCCCTCAGCCCGCCGCCGCGTTCAGCCGAACAGACGTCGTAGCCCGACCCGTTCAGCTCGCTTCGGCGATCGGACGGTCGTCGATTTCGACCGAGCCGCTGTGCTCGAGCGCGTGCCGGCCGTGGGCGTCGAGATCGAGCTCCACCGGTGCGAGGGGTCCGAGCATGGCCTCGCACACCTCGAGCACGGCCTCCGCATCGGGCGCGCGCAGCACGGCCGTCTTGAATACGCCTCCATCCGGCACCGCGCGCGCGAGGAAGCTCAGCATCTCCTTGAGCTTGCCGGCGAGGTTGCCTTTGCGTTTGTTCTTGCCGCGCCGACCGTTGCTTTTGCGCGCGCCTCGGAAATCTCCCGCGAGCGCTTCCAGCCACCCGACCACGTCGCGTCCCGAGACCTCCACCGGGGCTCGGCCCTCGGCGAGCGCTGCGGCCTGGGCGAAGATCCATGGGTTGCGGATCGCCGGTCGGCCGACCATCACCGCCGCGCAGCCGGTCTCTTCTTGCATCCGCAGGATGTCCGCCGCGTACCAGACGTCGCCGTTGCCGACGACGGGCACATCGAGCGCGTCGACCAGGGTGCGGACGATGCGCCAGTCCGCGACCCCGAGGTAGAAGTCTTTGCGGCGGCGTGGGTGAACCGCGATGAAGTCGACGCCCGCCTTCTCGACCACGCGTGCGATCTCGACGACACGGTCGGCGTCGTCGAAGCCAGCCCGGATCTTGGCGCTCAACGCGCCACCGACCTGAGCCCGCATCGCGGAGACCACCTCGTAGAGGAGCACCGGGTCCTTCAACATCGCCGCGCCCACGCCCTTGCGGACCACCCGCGGCATCGGGCACCCGAGGTTGATGTCGACGACGTCCGCACCGGCGATGGAGATGCACCCGGCTGCGTCGGCCATCTTGTCGGCGTCGTTGCCCATGACCTGGACACTCAACGGCACGCCTGGCGCACGAACGACTTCCCGGCGGAGCGCCTCGTGGCTCAACGGCGCGCGCGAGACGCGTACGAACTCGGTGCACACCAGACCCACGCCCCCGAGCGCCGCGACGCGTGCACGGAACGCCGGATGGGAGATCCCCTCCATCGGTGCGAGCAGGGTCGGGTGGGCAAGCGTCGAGAGCACCCCTCACGTTGCAGCAAAACCCCGCCGCACGCCACGGCCGGCCATTTCAGCAACGGAAGCGGAAGCGGAAGCGGCGTCGGAAGCGGAACCGGAACCGGAACCGGAAGCGGAACCGGAACCGAAAGCGGAACCGGAACCGGAACCGGAACCGGAAGCGGAAGCCGGAAGCGGAACCGGAACCGGACGCGTCGGAAGCGGAAGCGGTGTCGGCTTCGGAAGCGGCGTCGGCGTCGGCTTCGGCGTCGGCTTCGGCTTCGGCGTCGGCGTCGGTTTCGGCGTCGGCTTCGGCGTCGGCGTCGGCTTCGGCGTCGGCTTCGGAAGCGGCGTCGGCGTCGGCTTCGGCGTCGGCTTCGGAAGCGGCGTCGGCGTCGGCGTCGGCGTCGGCTTCGGCGTCGGCGTCGGCGTCGGCGTCGGCTTCGGCGTCGGCTTCGGCGTCGGCTTCGCCGTCGGCTTCGGAAGCGGATTCGGCGACGGGTCCGATTCAGCCGAACCGTGCGCTCAGCTCAAACCCAAGTACGCGCAGACCAGCCGTTCGAGTTCGGGGGCGAGGGCGTCTCGCACGGTGTGCCAGGTGTCGTCCACGTCGCCGAAGAGCGCGCGCTGGTCCATGAGCGAGAGCGCCGCCTGGACCGCGAAGGGCACCGCGCGCTCCGGTTCCGGGTGGCCGATTTGATCCCGGCGCGCGAGCAGGATCTCGGTGACCATCGCAACCAAGCGCTGCCGGTACTGGATCCCAGTGAGCCACCGTTCCGGCTGATCGACCACCGCCTGAAGAAACGCGGCCTGCATGCGGTGCCGCGACGCTGTCTCCGCCACCAACATCTTCACGCACGCGCGCACGACCTCCCGCGCGCTCGCCTTCGCGAGCAACTCCGAGTCCAACAAGTCGCTGATGCGTTCCTGCACGTCGCGCTGGCGTCGCTCGTGCAGCGCCAAGAGCAGCTCGCCCTTGTCGCGAAACCGCCCGTAGAACCCGCCCACCGACGACCCCGCGGCGCGCACGATGTCCTGCACGCTCACCCCGGCGAGACCTCGCTCGAGGATGAGTGTCTCTGCGGCATCCAAGATCTTGGTCAGCGTCTCTTCGCTGCGGGCCTGCTTCGGCGTCGACACCGAGTCGAGCGAGCCGTCCTTGGCCGACCCCTTGGTGGACCTAGAGCGCTCTGTGGCGTCCCTATTCTTCTGTCCTGGACTGCGCACCGAGCTCTTTTGTACTCGGGTCTTGCCAGCGGTGGGTTTGAGATCCATGATTCAGAACCAGAATCCGATTCTGATTCTCATTTGGACCCACGTCAACCCCCTTCGCTCCCCTCTGAGGCCATCCCATGCAGCGCGCTCCTTCCCTCCTTGCTCCCTTCGCCGGCGACTCCCGAGCCCGTGAGATGGCCCTCGAGCGGGCGCGGATGTCGAAGGTGCCCTCTGGCCATCGGGGCATCGAGTCGCTCGATCACGCGATGCGTGGGTCGCTCCGCCCGCCGCCGGGCGCGCGGCTGGCCCCGACCCCACCGGGCGCGCTTCCGTTCCTCGGACACTTGAAGCAGTTCTCGAGCGGCACCGATCGGTTGCGGGCGATCCTCGCGATGCGCCAGGAGCATGGAGACGTGGTTCGACTGCGCTTCGGGTCGATCAACGCGCACATCGTCGCCGACCCGGCGCTGGTCGAAGAGGTCTTCCACAAGCGCAACCGCGAGTTCGGCAAGGCCACCCGCGGCGTACACAAACTTCGCTTGGTGCTCGGGCGTGGGCTGCTGACGAGCGAGGGAGAGTTCTGGCTGCGACAACGGCGCATCGCACAGCCAGCGTTTGCCAAACGTCGGCTCGCGAGTTTCGCAGAACGCATGGTCGACGCAGCCGAAGACATGGTCGGTTCGTGGCGCGACGGCATGCCGATCGACGCACACCAAGAGATGATGAAGGTCACCCTGCGCATCGTCGGAGAGACACTGCTCAGCACCGATGTGACCAAGGATGCGGAGGCGGTGGGCAAGGCGGTCTCGGTGATCGTCGAGGACGTCAACATGCGGGTGAACCGCTTGGTCGACATCGGTCCGCCCATGCCCACCCCACGCAATCTGCAGTTCCAGCGCGCCATGGCGACGCTCGACCGGATCGTGCTCAACATGATCGCGGAACGCCGCCGCGACCGGTCCGAAGGCAAACCGCCCAAGGACGATCTTCTGGCCATGTTCATGGAAGCCGAAGACCTCGACACCGGCGAACGCATGGACGACATGCAGCTGCGCGACGAAGTCATGACGATGTTCCTCGCTGGCCACGAGACCACCGCGAACGCACTGAGCTGGGCGCTCTACCTTCTGAGCAAGAGCCCGTCGGTGGCGCGTGAGCTGGCGGCCGAAGTGCATTCGGTGCTCGGCGACCGCCGCGCGACGGTGGCCGATGTGCCGAAGCTCGAGTTCACCAAGCAGGTCATGCAGGAAGCCATGCGGCTGTACCCGCCGGCCTGGATGACGACGCGATCACCGCTCGAGGACACCACGCTCGGCGGCTACTTCATGCCGGCGCGCAGCCTGATCTTCACCAGCCCGTGGATCGTGCATCGGCACCCGGACCACTGGGAGGACCCTGAAGGATTCGATCCGGGACGCTTCTCCAAGGCCCGCTCCGAAGGCCGTCACCGCTTCGCCTACTTTCCGTTCGGCGGTGGACCGCGCCTCTGCATCGGCAACCACTTCGCCATGATGGAGATGCAGCTCGTGCTCGCGACCATCGTGCGGAAGTGGCGTCTCGATTTGATTCCAGGCCACCCGGTGGAACCGGAGCCGGTGATCACCCTGCGCCCGAAGAACGGTCTTCCGATGGTGGCCTGCAGCAGGTCGTAGACCTGCTGCCCCTTGCCCTTGCCCTTGCCCCTGCCCTTGCCCCCTTGGGTGCAGCGGGGGCGGGGTCCCTGGTAGCTCAAAGCTGGTCGACCACCAGCCGGCTGCCAAGTCGCTGTTCGGCGCTTGCGCCGACTACTCCGACTCGTCGTCGGGCTCGGCCACGGCGTCGAGCGGATCGTCGAGGCGGCCGTCTTTGGCCTTCTGGATCCACTTCTCGATCTCTTCTTCGATCTTCGCGAGCGCGCGGGACTTGAACGGCCGAAACAGAAACGGCACGTCGAGGTCCAGGTCGATCGCCTTCGGCTCGAGGTCGATCGTGCCCTCGAGCTTCAGACCTTTGACCGTGAACGAGACATCGCAGTGCGTGTCGGTCGGCCAGTTCGCCTTGGGCTGATACTGGGCGAAACGAATGGCGTAGGAAGCGAACGCCTTCTCGGCCGCCTTGCGTGCGGTCGGGAGGTCGAGATCATGAGGAACGGCGTACTTCATGCGGCGGCGACCATAGCAGTCTCGGCCTTCGTGACAACGAAGACGACGGAGTTGTCGTGCGGCCCGCATGACGCACACTTGCGGCATGGATCTACCGGACGACCTGCTCCACCGTAGCCCCGACGAAGGCACCCGTCGGGCGTCCCTCACCATACTCGAAGCGGGCCGCCGCGCCGCGCGCCGGTACCGCAAGCGCGGTGAAGAAGAAGCGCTCCACGATCTCCGGGTCGCGGTGCGGCGGTTGCGGACCCTGGGACGCTTGCATGCCCGCCACCTGCAAGACGTGCTCGACGTTTCGGTGATGGGTGCGCTCCAGAAAGTTCAGCGCCGCACCGGTGGTGCCCGGGACGCGGACGTTCAACGCGCCTGGATCGCTGGGCAGACGTTCTCGGAGGCGGAGCAAGCGGGGGTCGATGCGTTCGTTGCGTCGCTTGCGGAGGGCACCCAACCCAAAGCGGACAAAGCGGTGCGCCAGTTCCGTGCGCTCGAACCTGCTCTGCGGACGGGCCTCTCTTGGATGGCGGTGCCGCTCTTCGCCCACCTCGACGACGAAGACACCTACGGCACGGTGGTCGCGGGCACCGCGCGTCGGCAGCTCGCCGAACTGTTGTGCGCACTCGAGCGCATCGACGCGCCCTCGGATGCGGAGGCCATCCACGATGCCCGCATCGAGGGCAAGCGGCTGCGGTACGTGCTCGAGCCGATTTGTGCACACGCACCCGGCGCCGCGCCGATCGTCGCTCGGCTCAAGGAACTGCAGGACCTGCTCGGTTCACTGAACGACATGGCGAACCTTGGGCGCGCCGTCGACGAGTACCGGCTTCGCCACGGTCTGCACGATGGGCTCGACGCGATTCAGCTTCGGTCGGCGCAGCACGCGGGCGCGGTGTTCGCGACCTACCTCGAGCGGTTCGGAACCCCGCTCGCGCTCGCCAACCTCACCGACCAGATCGAAGCGCTCGCCCGCCGGCTCGACCAGACCCGCCAAGTCGAAGTGGAACGCAAGTACCTGCTGCGCAGCGTGCCCGACGAAGTGCGCACCCACCCCGTGAAGGAGCTGGTTCAAGGGTACGTACCGGGCGGAGAGATCCGAGAGCGGTTGCGGAAGATCGGCCAAGGCGCCGACGCGCGCTATCGCCGCACCCTAAAAGCCGGCCGCGGCATCCAGCGCATCGAAGTGGAAGAAGACATCGACGAAGCGCTCTTCGAGCAGCTCTGGCCTGCGACCGCGGGCGCGCGGGTTCACAAGCGCCGGTACACCGTGCGGGTCGGCGAACGGTCCTGGGAGATCGACGAGTTCCTCGACCGAGATCTGGTGCTCGCGGAAGTCGAACTCACGAACGCGAACGCGGTGCCCGCGATCCCCGCCTGGCTGCAGCCGCACCTGGTCCGCGAGGTCACGGACGAGAGCGCCTACGTGAACATGAACCTCGCGAAGTAGGTAAGGCGCCAGCCGAGCGAAGCGAGCCACGCCCGTCGAGCGAAGCGAGCACGCAGGCCGCCAGTCCAGCGAAACGAGCACGCCCGCTACGGGCGCGACTTAGGGCCGCCAGTCTCGCGAAGCGAGCCAGGCCCGCAACGAAAGCAAGAAAGCCTACTTCTTCTTTTTGCCGTCGCGGCGGGGACGGCGGCTGATGTCGAGCACCTTCTTCCGGATGCGGATCGCTTCCGGGGTGATCTCCACCAGTTCGTCCTGGTCGATCCACTCGAGCGCAGACTCGATGGTGTGATCGACCGGCGGGGTGAGAATGACGTTCTCGTCTTTGCCAGCCGCGCGGATGTTGTTGAGCTTCTTCTCGCGCGTCGCGTTGACGTCGAGGTCGTTCGGTCGGTTGTGGCCGCCGATGATCATGCCCTCGTAGACCGCGGTGCCGTTGGTCACGAAGAGCACGCCGCGCGGCTGCAGGTGAAAGAGCGCGTACGGGGTGGTCGTGCCCTTGCGATCGCACACGAGCGCGCCGTTGGTGCGGCGAAGCATCGGTCCGAGGTACGGCTCCCAGCCGTCGAACATCGAGTTCAACAGGCCGCTGCCGCGCGTCATCGTGAGGAAGATGGAGCGGAAGCCAATCAGCCCACGCGCCGGAAGCCGGTACTCGATGCGCGCCCGGCCGAAGCCGAGGTTGTTCATCGCTTCCATCTGGCCTTTGCGCTCGCCGAGCGCCTGGGTGACGGCGCCCACGTGGGCCTCGTCGACGTCGACGGTCACCCGCTCGTACGGCTCGAACTTCTTGCCGTCGACTTCTTTGACGACCACTTCGGGCATGGCCATCGCGAGCTCGTAGCCCTCGCGCCGCATCGTCTCGGCGAGGATGGAGAGCATCAACTCACCGCGGCCGAGCACCCGGAACGCTTCCGGATCGTCCGTCTCTTCGACGCGAAGCGCGATGTTGCGCTCGGCTTCTTTGAAGAGACGCTCGCGCACGTGACGCGAGGTCACGTACTTGCCGGAGAGCCCAGCGAGCGGCGACGTGTTGACGCGGAACTGAACCTGGATGGTCGGTTCTTCGACCTTGATGCGGGGAAGCGGGACCGCCGTCGCGGGGTCGGCCAGCGTGTCGCCGATCGTGACGTCCGGCAGACCACTGACGGCCACGATGTCGCCAGCGGAGGCCGACTCGATCCGCACGCGGTCCATCTGCTCGAAGCCCCAGAGCGTGCCGATCTCGTGGTCGCTCGACTTCTCTTCGCCGATCATCGTCACCTTCTGGCGCGCGACGATGCGGCCGGCCCAGAGGCGGCCGATGGCGAGTTTGCCGACGTAGTCGTCGTGAATGGTGTTGTGCACCAGGAACTGGAGCGGCGCGTCCGGATCCTCCTTCGGGGCGGGCACTCGGTCGACGATCGCTTCGAAGAGCGGCACGAGATCCGTGCCGGGCACGTCGTGTTTGTGCTGTGCGATGCCGTCTTTGCCGATCGCGAAGACCGTCGCGAAATCCGCTTGTTCGTCGGAGGCACCGAGATCGCAGAAGAGGTCGAACACCTCGTCGAGCGCTTCGTTCGGACGCGCGTCCTTGCGGTCGATCTTGTTCACGACGACCACCACCGGCATGCCGAGCTCGATGCACTTGCCGAGCACGAAGCGGGTCTGCGGGAGCGGGCCTTCGGCGGCGTCGACGAGCAAGAGCGCTCCGTCGGCCATGCGCAAGGTTCGTTCGACTTCCCCGCCGAAATCGGCGTGTCCGGGCGTGTCGATGATGTTGATCTTGTAGTCCTGCCATCGCACGGACGCGTGCTTCGCCAGGATCGTGATGCCGCGCTCGCGCTCGAGATCGTTCGAGTCCAGAACGCGGTCCTGCACCTCTTCCCCCGCGCGGAAAGCGCCGGTTTGGCGGAGCATCGCGTCCACCAACGTCGTCTTTCCGTGGTCGACGTGGGCAATGATCGCGATGTTTCGCAGCTTGTCTTTGGGGGTGGGCTCCATGGCGGGCGGGAAGTAGCACGCTTCGGTAGGGGCGCCATGCGCGCCGCGGTGGGCGGTCCCTCGTGCTCGGGTGGATAGGCTGCTACAGGCCCGCGGTGTTTGTTCGCGACGCAGTGCACCTTGGCCCATCCGCCGTCCGGCCGGACGAAGGCCAGGTCGGCGCGCGCAGCCGAGTCGACGGGTACAGACAGGTCGCCCAGTGCACACGGGTCGCCCAGTGCAGACAGGTCGCCCAGTGCAGACAGGTCGCCCAGTGCAGCCGGGGTGCGTGGTGACGCTGCGGCTCTTCACGGGCAAAGGCGGGGTCGGCAAGTCCACTGTGGTGGCCTCGTTGGCGCTCGCGGCCGCCGACGCAGGCCAGACGCCGCTGGTCGTGGAACTCGGTCATCGGGCGACGATGGAGTCGCTCTTCCGGCCGAAGAAGCCCATCGACTTCACCCCACGCGACATCGGTCACGGGGTGTTCGCCATGAACATGGTCGCCACCGACGCGATCGAAGACTACGTCGCGACCCAGGTGCGGATCCGCGCGCTCGCGCGACGCATCGTGCGGCAGACCACCCTCGCGGCGCTTCTGCACGCGGCCCCCGCGGTGACCGAAGTGGTGACCCTCGACAAACTCGATCGTCTGCGTGCATCGGGCCGCTTCGATCCGATTCTGGTCGACCTCGACGCGACCGGGCACGCGATGATGTTCCTGTCTTTGCCGCAGGTGTTCGAGGGGCTGGCGAAGACCGGTCCACTCGCGGAGTTGCTCGAACGCACCACGAGCCTGCTGCGTGATCCGTCGACCGTGCTGCACCTGGTGGGGTTGCCGGCGCCGCTCCCCGCCCAGGAGCTGCTCGAGCTCGATGCCGCGCTCTCGGCCGGCCCGCGGGTTCGTCTCGGATCGATCGTGCTCAACCGCATGCCTGCGCCCGCGCCGGCCGTCGACTACGACGCGCTGCGAGAAGACTTCCCCGTCGAGGTGGCGGTTGGCGAACGCGCCGCGCTGCGACGGACCCAAGCCGAAGCTGCGGTCGCCCAGGTGTTGGCGCGGATCGATCGCCCCATGGTGGTGCTGGACGAGAACCCGGCGTTTCACGCAGGCGCCGACCACGCGTTGCTCCGCGCGACGGGTGCCGAGCTCTCGGCCCGGATGTTCGCCGATGCCTGATCCGACGCCGGACCCGTTCTCGGACCTGCTCGACCGCCGACTCGTGGTGTGCGTCGGTCCCGGTGGCGTCGGCAAGACGACGACCGCGGCCGCGCTCGCACTGCGCGCGGCAGGGGCGGGGCGGCGCACGCTCGTGCTCACCATCGACCCGGCCAAGCGCTTGGCGGATGCGCTGGGACTCACCCTCGATCGCAGCCGCGACGCCGCGAGCTCGGTCACCGAACACCTCGACGCGGCCATGCTGGATACGAAAGCCAGCTTCGACGCCCTCATCACCCGCCTGACCGACGCCGAGTCCCGCGACGCCATCTTCGACAACCGCGTCTACCAAGCGTTCTCCCGGACCCTCGCGCGCTCGCACGCGTACGTCGCCGCAGAACGGCTGCACGACGCGCTCGACGAAGACTACGACCTCATCGTGCTCGACACGCCGCCGACCCGGAGCGCGCTCGACATCCTCGACGCACCCGCGCGGCTCTCCGCGTTCCTGGACGAGTCCGTGCTGCGCTGGTTGCTCGATCGGGAGCGCGACACGGGCGGATTGAGCTTCGCGCGTCTCGCGAGTCTCGGGGGCGCCGCCGCGACGCGCCTGCTCGGGCGGCTCGCCGGCGACGACATCGTGCAAGAGCTGGTGGAGTTTCTGCGCGTGCTCTCGCACCTCCGCGATGGATTCGAAGCGCGCGCCGATCGGGTGCGCCGCACGCTCGCGGATCCTTCCACCGCGTACGTGCTGGTCGCCGCTCCGTCCCAGGCCAGCCTGGAAGACGCGACCCACCTCGGCGCGCAGCTCGCCGACCGGCTCGTGCCCGCGCACACCATCTTGATGAACCGCGCGTTCGTGGCGTTCGACGGCGCGCCGGTGACCCATGGCTCCGGCGCCACGCCTCCGGGCGCGGACGGCGCGTTGCTCGCCGCGCTTCGGGAAGAAGTCGCGGACGGGAACGACGCAGCGTTCGAGATGGCCCGCGTGTTCCGCGACGAGGTCGCACCCACCGCCGAGTTGTGGGCACTGCCCGAGCGCGCCGAAGACATCCGCGATCTCGCCGGGCTCGAGCGCCTGCTCGAACACCCGCTCCCGCTCTGAGTGACGGGGCTTACCGGACCGGAGTGAGGCTAGCAGGCTGCTGAAGAACGCCCGCAGCCTGCCCCTTGCCCCTGCCCCTTGCCCCTGCCCTTGCCCCTGCCCTTGCCCGCGGATCAGCGGTCAGATCGCTTGATCAGCGCGACGAGCATCGCGACGACCTCCTACGCGTCGCGCGGCTGCGGAGCTGCGCCGCGTAGCACCGACCGATGCCCGGCGGCTTCGTCCGCTGGGCATCGGGCTCCGATTCGCGGCCTCGCCGTCGCGAAACACACGGCGTCCACGACGCGGGCAAGGGCACGGGCAAGGGCAACGGCAAGGGAGCAGGTCGCTTTTCAGCGACCTGCTAGCGCACCGACGTCCGGGTGGCTTCCGGCGGCACGGTGAGCGTGATCAGTCCTTCGGGCTGTGCATCCGAGTCGAAGAGGGTGTTGGACGGATCAGGGTCGTCGCCCCAGCGCGGGTGGATCACGACCGTGAGATCCACGAACGCGCCGCGCCGGACGGCCGCCATCAGGACCTCGTCTTCGAGGTGCACCGATTCGTCGACGTCGTGGCCGAAGAACCAGTAGCCGTTGCGCACGGTCCAGGTGGCATCCGAGCCGCTGCCCGCCCGATCGAGAAACGTGATGCCCTTGGACCAGCGACCGCCCCGTCCTTCTCGCTGGTCCCGTACCACCATCAGCTCGCGGGTCCCGTCTCCGTCTTGGTCGAGGTGGCCCGCAACGTTCAGGATGTCGTCGGTCCGCACGAGGCTCTCGAACGCCAGCCCATCGAAGCTCAGTCCCACCCGGGCGAGCACGTACTCGAGCCCATGGTGGGTGGAGACGACGAGGTCCGGATGGCCGTCTTCGTCAAGGTCGGCGGCGTAGGCCTGGCGGCAATGACCGGCTCGTTCGGTGCGGGTCGAACGTCGGCTGGCGACGTTCTGGTGCAAGTGCAGCGCGTCTTCGCCAGGGATCGCGGCGTCGAGTTGCCCGTCGAGATCCAGGTCGAGCAGCGCCGGTGGCCCCGGCCACTTCGACGCGCTGGCCTGGGCGATCTGCGAGGGCGACCGCCCGCCGCGGAGCACGCGCACCGCACCGCCCTCGTCGGCCCACGGGCGACCGCGATCGAGCGCGAAGATCTCGAGCCCCGGTCGGCCGTCGGCTTCGAACAACGTGGCCGCGAGGTAGGTGTGCTGCGGCAACGCGCGGAGCGGTCCGAACGTTCCGTCTTCTCGGCCGGACCAAAGCGCGAGACGCCCACCGCGGGAGCCGCCCCCGCTCGCGCGGAAGAAGAACGGCAAGACGATGTCGGCGCGGCCGTCGCCGGTCACGTCGCCGATGGCGGCTCGGCCGGTGTGTTTGGGGATGTTGCGGGTCGAGGTCTGGCTCGCTTCGGCGATCACCGCGGCGTGCACTTCGTCGCCGCGGCGCTGGAAGGTCACGACGACAAAACGGTCCGCGCACGCGACGACGGCTTCCGGCAAGCCGCCGGGCCTGAGCTGCCCGAAGGTGACCAACGGATCGATCGAGTGCGCGATGTCGGTCGGGGTCTCACACACCCGGAACCGGCGCGTGACGGCCGGCGGCGGTGCCGGTTCGGCGGGCGCAGGCAACACGGGCCCACCAGGTTCTGTAAGTCCGGGTTCGGTGTTTTCGGGGCCGGGTTCGGGCGGCTGGCCTTCCGCCGGAGGATCGCCCGGCGTCGGGTCCGGATCGATCGCCGGCTCGGGGTCGCCAGGCTCCGCGCCGACGGCGGGATCCTCGGTCGCGCCCGCAGGATCGTCTTCTGGTTCGAGCGAGGCGATGCGGTCGTCGAGCGCGCCGCTGAGCCAAGCGATGAGCGCCAAGCCCCCCCAGATGAGCGCCAGCGCCGCGAGCGTGACGAAGGTGATGCGGACAGCCTTCATCGACGCGGCGCCCGTCCGGTCGTGAACCGGGTCGTGGAACGTTTCACCACCGCGGCGCATCCCACCGCGGCGACAAACGCGGCGCCAGCGGACGCGGCGTGCAGCCGATCGGCGTCGAGCATCGCCGCGTAGTCGACGCCGGTTTCGGCGCGCCACGCCAGCTGCTCGAAGAGCGCGGCGCAGAGCCAAGACGCCCACCACACGAACGTCGTCCAGTGATCGTTGAGCACCCGCGCGCGCCGGTACGGCAGAAACAAGTTCGCGATGGGCACGAACCACTCCAGCAACGTACCCATGCCTTTGCGCATCTCCATCTGGGACCTCGCGAGCGTGTGGATCTTTTGCCACCAGGTGAGAAACACCACCGCGGTGAGGATCAGCGCCCCAAGCCGCAGGCGACGCAGGAACACGATCCGCTCCGCGATCGATTCCATGCGCGCGCCGAGATCGAGCGTTTGTTCGAGCGACGCGCGCTGCAGCTGCTGGAGCACCGAGTACTCCTCGAGGGTGCTCCCGAGGTCGGCGAGCGCGAGCGCGGCGTCGAGCCCGAGCGCGACGAGCACGAGCAGGGTCAGCCGGGACACGAGGCGCCCGCGTACCCAGCCTGCCGCTGCGGGTGTCCAGTCTGCCGCAGCGCGTACCCAGCGTTCCGCAGCGTGTGTCCGTCGCGCGTCTGGCAGCGCGCCTTCATCGCCGCGCTTGGCCCACGGGCAGATCGCGCCACCGCGCGAGGAGCGCCTCGTCGACGGGGTCGTCGCCGTTCAGATGCGCTTCCAGATGTTCCAGGCTGTCGGTGCCCCAGAAGACCTCGTCATCCACCACCATGGACGGAACGCCAAAGACACCCGCCGCGAGCGCCGCTTCGGTGTGCGCTCGGATCGCGTCCTTGATGGGCGTGGTCCCGGCGTCGTCCACCAGCGCTTCCAGTCCGAGCGGCGCGAGGATCGCGCGCATGGTGTCGGGCCCATCCACGCCGCGTGGCTGCGCGTCGCCCCAGGTGTGCGCGAAGAGCGTGTCGACGACTTCTGCCGTGCGGTCCGCCGGCGCGGCTTCGGTGACACGAAGGGCGAGCAGCGGGTTGAAGGGATGGCTGGGCGGCGGCTGGAGCGGCACGCCGTAGGCGTGAGCGCGGCGCACGACGTCTTTGAAGACGTAGAGCCGTTTCGGCGGGATCTCGGCCGGCCCTTTGTGGCCCCAGTGGTTGAGAAGCGCCGCGAACAGGATGGGAACGGGTTCGACGGCGACCCCGGTGCGCGCCGAGAGTCCGCGCATCTGGGTCCAGGCGAGGTAGGCGTAAGGCGAGATGTAGTCGAAGTAGAACCGCATGGCGTTCGGTTGTACGACAGAACCGGAAGGATCGTTCCGAAGAGTTCGGCGCGGTCGCCCTTGCCCTTGTGAGTGCAGGCGCCGAAGCGGAAGCCGAAGCCGACGCCGAAGCGGAAGCCGACGCCGAAGCCGACGCCGATGCCGACGCCGACGCCGAAGCCGATGCCGAAGCCGATGCCGATGCCGACACCGCAGCCGGAGCCGACGCCGATGCCGATGCCGATGCCGATGCCGATGCCGACGCCGACGTCGAAGCCGAAGTCGCCCGTTGCTACGGGCGGCTGGCGGGGCCGGGGTGGAGCCAGGCGGCCTGGATGGGAGAGAGGTGTTCGACCGGGCCGCTGGGCGGGTAGCGGTGGGTGCCGTCATCGTCGGCAAAGAACACGGAGCCGTCGACGGTGGGAAGCATCTTGAATGTGTCGAACGCGTGCGGGAACTCGAGCCGCCGCACCTGCCGGACCACATTGTCGGGTCCGATGCCCATCACCACCACCTCGTTCGGGATGCCCGAGAGCTCCCGGCTGTAGAGCCAGACCAGGTACCCGCCCTGCGTACTGCTCGCGAACGACTGCAACCGCATCCGGCCCTCGTAGTGTTCCTCTGGATCCCACTGCACGTGGGCGAGCGACCCAATCCCTCGTAGCGCCCGCGCACCAGCGCCCGCCACTACCGCCCCTGGCAGCACTGCCAACAGTTCCCAACTCGCCGCCGCGGCACGGTCACCCCCAGTGGCCTCGCTATCGGTGAGCGTCTCCCAGTTCTCCACGCGACCGCGGGTATCGCCGAACACAGCCATCGCACCTAGAGATGAGCCGGGGGACATGGTCCATCTCGACAAGCCGCCGGGTCCGGTGGGGCCCATGTTGATGCCCTCCATGGCTCGGCCGAGCCTCCCGGCGCCGTCGTGGGCGAGCTCCATTTGGCTCGGCAGTCGGCCCGCGGCGATGTCCGCTTGCACGCCCGCCATGGCGGGATCGGTCTCCCGCCCCTGTCCGCCTCTTGCTGAAGCTGCAGTCGTGGCAGGAGCCGCCCTCCGGCGTGAACCCGGTGGGGTCGGTCAGGTTGATCGGGTCGTTGAGGACATAGGCGTAGCGGTTGTAGGCCTGGCTCGCGTAGGGATCGACGACGACGGGGTCAGGCGAGAGCATGCGGCGCATTGCGGGGTCGTAGAGCCGCCCCCGCATGTTGATGACGCCCCACTCGTCGTCGTGTTCGTGCCCCGTGAACCGCGGTCGGGCGCAGAACTGGGAGACGCTCACGGATAGCGAAGCGTCCAGGAGCGACCGAGCGAGTTCACTTGGGTGGGAAGTGCTCGCGGTCCTCCCGGGCGCGGCGATGGTCAAGGTAGCAGGGAGTACCGCCCGCCGAATCGCACGGGCATTCCGGAACACGCGGATGGTGACGCTGTACCACGGGTCCCAGGCCTTCGTAGGACGCCTTTCAGCCTCGTTCCAGGGCAAACCAAGGTAGCCACACTCCGGTTGCTGGAGTCTACCTGACCGACGATTTCCTCCGGGCTGCGTCTGGGTATGGTACGGGCTCCAACGGGGTCGTGGTAAGAGTGCGGGTTACGAAGGAAGTGGCGGATTCAATGGCACAAATGGGCGGTCCCGGTGGACGGCAACCTGAGTTCCTTGCGACTACGCAGGCCCAGATCGACATACTCAACTCAAGCGACCTGACTGTGGTTCCAACCGCCGACGCCATCCAAGCATTCTTCAACTCACCGCTGGGGTTCTGATGCAGTCCACACATTCAATCGTTTGCGTCATCTCGCGCCTCGACCACTTGGCGGTGCTGACGGCGACCATCCGGTCGCTGGGTGGTCATGAGAGCATGAACGTTGGTGCTGTTTCTGCGCTGAACGAACGGGAGTTTCTCCTGGCCTCACTCGAAGCACTGGCCACCCACCTTCCTGTGGAAGGTGCTCTCGACGAACTCCATCGGCGGTGCGGTGCGTTGGATCTGGAAAATGGGTTTGCAAACCTCAGCCGACAGGTTCTGCTTCTTCGCCGGGTCCCCCACACTCTTGAGGGCGCTGAACTGTCGGTGTCTGCTGAGTTACTCTGGCACGCGCTCTTGTGTGTCGTCTGGGAACTGCGCGCCGCGCTTCACGAATTTGTCGCAGAGAACGAGTCGCCGACGAAGGACGAACTCGCAGAGCAGATCGAGCGACATGCGCAAACCCACCTCGGTACCCTCACCCACCTACTCAAGTTCTAGTTTCTCAACCCCGCGACATCATCGCGACGCTGCGTCCTCCGACCAGCCTCTGCATCTTTCGAGGCGTTTCACTTCATGGCCGACACCGGATGCCGACGTCGTGCTTCAGGCGATGGCGGCGAGGGACCAGGTGAGGAGGAGGAGTTGGGCGCTCATGCCTTGGAGGACGACGAAGGCGATCGCGTGGCGGCGGCGGGCGAAGTTCAGGAAGGGGAGGGCGGTGAGGGGGAGGCCGCTGAGGGCGAGCCAGCCGCCGTGGCTGTGGAGCAGGCCGCTCGTGGCGAGCGCGAGGTAGATGCCGGTGAGGGTGATGCCGGCGCAGGCCCAGGCGGCGCGCGCGACGCCCATCTTCACCGGCCACGTCTTCTTCTTGGCGCGTCGGTCGACGTCGCGGTCCGGGAGCGCGGTGGCGATGTTGCCCGCGAAGGCGAGCGCGAAGGTCGAGAGCAGGGTGACGAAGGGGTAGCTGTGGAGCTGTCCGGCTTGGGCGGCGAACCCGACGAGCGGCAGCACGACGCCGACGCCGAGGCCCTGGAGAAACTCTCCGCCGCCCCGATAGCTCAGCCGGGGACCGAAGCTGTACGCATAGAGCAGGGCGACCGCGGCGACGCCGAGCGGGAGGATCCACCACGAGCGGATCGCGAACGCGAGCGAGAGCAACAACAGACACACCGCCGCGCCGATCGCGCCGTGCAGGAGCTGTCGCGGCTTCAGCGCACCATCGACCAGGACTCCGGAGCCGCCGCTGAACGGCGTGCGTGCGTCGGCCTGGTCGTGGTCGCGATCGGCGTAGTCGTTCGCGAAGACGATGAAGAGTTGATCGAGCACGCCCCAGAACGCGACCGCGGCGAGCACCCCGAAGGAGAACTGGCCGGTCGCTTGGTAGGCGAGCGCTTGGCCGAACAGGAGCGGTCCGGCGAGGTTCGCCTGCGCGAGGGGGCGCGCGGCGCGGATCCAGGCGCGCGCGCTCATGGCGAACTCTTCCGGGAAGCGGTGCTGTCTTCGGGAACCGCAGTGCTGGCCTCGAGAACCGCAGTGCTGGCTGTGGGCGTCGCAGTCATGTCCGTTGCCGGCCTGGACTCTCACCCGTCCACCGTCGGAACGCCCGGCCGAAGCTGGTGCCGTCCGCGTAGCCGAGCTGCTCCGCGATCTCGTCGAGGGTGCGGCCCTGCCGGAGCAGGAGCACCGCGCGCTCCGTCAACACCGAGGCCCGCACCTCTCCGAACGTCGTCTGTTCATCCCGCAGCCGCCGCTTGAGCGTGCGCGCGGAGACGCCGAGCCGCTTGGCGGCCTCGAGCAACGTCGGGGGCGGCGACTCGCCGAGAAGCGCGCGCAACTTGGGCACGTCCGCGGGCGCGTACTGCGCGAGCTCCCGTTCGCACTGTTCGCGCGCCCGCCGGTGGGCGGCGGGGTCGGCGGTCCGCACCGGAAGATCGAGCACGCCCGCGTCGAACACCAGCCGGGTCTGCGGTTGCTCGAAGCGCAGCCGGCCCGGGGCGAGCGATGAGAAACGCGCCGCGTAACTCGGCGCCGGAAAGCCGAACTCGACGTCGCCGACGACCGCGGTACCGGCCAGCGCCTGGGCGATGTGCCAGATGCCGACGACCAGCGCGACGAGCACGACGTCGCGTGCGTCGCCGAAGTCGGCGCGCTCTTCGATGACCACCGCGCACATCGCGTCTTCCAGGTGCAGGGAGAGTTCGAGCGCGCGGGTGCGGGTCGGCGCGAATCGGATCGCGGTCTCGATGCACGCGCGCAGGGTCGGCGCAGTCATGACCGCGAAGCCGAGGTTGCCGTGGTTGGCGATCTGCATGCGCGAGCCGAGCAGCAACCCGAGCGCTTCTTCACCCGAGAGCCGGCGGGTGGTCGCGACGAGCCGGCGCAGGGTGCGTAGGTCGAGGGTGCGGTCGGGATCTTCGAGCTCGTCTTCGCTCAGATCCCAGGCCTCGAAGAGGCGCTCGCGCGACACGCCAAGCACCTCCGCCACGTCGGCGAGGTGAAGGGCGTGGGCGGCGGGGATGTTCTGCATCGGTGGCGAGTGTGCGGGGATCAAGACGACCGGGTGGCCCGGTGGCCCGAATTGCCATGAAGATGGCACCGGTGGCCCTGCCGGCCAAGAGGCCGGTGCGGCAGGCTGGAGACATGACGATGCCCACGGTTCGGCGAATCCTGCTCGACGACCTCTCGGACCTGCCGACGGCTTGGTACGGCGACGACGTGCACGTGACCACGTTCTGGAATGCGCTCAGCGCGGCGTTCCCCGAAGGCGAGAACTTCTTCGTGCGTGCGGTGCGCGCCCACCGAAGTCTGATCGACGACGACGTGCTGCGCGAACGACTGGACGCGTTCGTCGGCCAAGAGGCGGCGCATGGGGTGGGGCACCGCGCGTTCAACCGGGCGGTCGCGCGCAGCTTTCCGAGCATGCCGCGCGTCGACCGCGACGTGCGCTTCATCCTGAAGAAGTTGGCGCCGGTCTTGTTCAACGATCAGCAGCAGCTCGCGGTGACCTGCGCGCTCGAACACTTCACTTCCATCCTCGCGTCCCAGTTGCTCGAAGACGCGCGGCACCGAGGTGCGTGCCTTCACGACGGCACGACGCGCCTGTGGATGTGGCACGCGTTCGAAGAACTCGAACACGAAGACGTGGCGTTCGATGTGTACATGGCAGCGGGTGGGAACGCGTTCGAACGCCGCTGGATCATGCTGGTCACCACCGTGCTCTTTGGGCTCTTCGTCGCGTACTTCTACGCGGTCTTGGCGCGGGACCGCGGCGAACACCTTCGGGTCTCGGGCTGGGCGCGGGTGTTTGGGTTTCTGTGGTTTCGGCCCGGACTGACGCGCCGACTCCTGCCGGACTACCTCCGGTACTTCCGGCGCGACTTTCATCCCCGCGACAAAGGCAAAGCCGCGCTGCTCGCGGTATGGCGGGAGCGGCTGTTCGGGGACGATGGGGAGGTCCGGGTCGACGTTCGAAGCGCGGCGTGACGGCCGCGCCGAAGCCGAAGCCAAAGCCGACGCCGAAGCCGACGCCGATGCCGAAGCCGACGCCGATGCCGAAGCCGATGCCGAAGCCGATGCCGACGCCGACGCCGATGCCGAAGTCGAAGCCGACGCAGAAGTCGAAGCCGACGCCGAGCCGACGCCGAAGCCGATGCCGAAGCCGATGCCGACGCCGACGTTGGAGTCGATCTACTCGGGTGCGGTGCCGGTGTCTTCGGCTGGCGGCGGTTCCGCGGGTTCTGGCGGGCGGGTCATGTCGAGTTCGGGCAGGTCGACGAAGCAGACCCCGGCCGCCGGGTGACGCGCGTAGCGGCGGCGCGGCAACCGTTCGAAGAAGAGCCGTTCGGTGCCACCGCGGGTTTGGGCCGGCCGTACATACCGATCTCGGATCCCGTTCTGCGTCAGCACCCGTACGAAACCGGTCGCGGGATCGACCGCGACGAGCTCCCCTTGGTGGTCCGGCAGCACCCCCTCGCGCTCGACCGCGACCTCGCCGACCACGGTTCCCTGGCTCGTCAGTTGGGGGTTGGCGGGACAGTGATCCGGCTGCACGAAGGTGAGCGCGGTTCCGTCGGCTCCATTGCGGTCGTAGATGCCGATGCCGCAGCCGTGGACGCGGCTGTACGACATGACGACGAGTTTGCCTGTGTGTGAACCGACCACGCTCCGCACGGGCCGCTCCACCCCGCCGATGCGACCGACGATCTCGAATTCGTCGCCGGTGATCCGGGCGAGGGCGACGTGGGTGAGCGGTGGCAAGTTCAGTCCGGCCCGCTCTGGGTTCACGCCCACCAGCTCTTCTTCGATGTCGCTCTCGTCGACCGCCTGGGTTTCGGCAGCGGGGCCGTCGTCCAGTTGCAGCTCCTCGCGCTCGCCTGGGACCACGACTGCGAGCAGGGTCTCGAGTTCATCGGGCGCGCCTTCTTTGGCCACCTCGACCCAGGTCGCCGAGACACCGAAGGGCACCGGCTCGAAGGGGAGGGGCGTGGGCGGCGCTTCCGGCTCTGCGTTGTTGCCAGCAGCACTGTCCGCGTCCTCCTCGCTGTCGGCCTCTGCGGCTTCGGAAGTGGGTTCCGGTGGGGTACGCACCACGAAGAGCTGTGGTTCGCCGCGGCGGAAGGGCCGGTAGCTGAACGCCACGTGGCGCCCGTCCGGACTGAGCTCCGGGGACGACATGCGCTCGGGCCAATCCACCTCGAAGAGCACCGCGCGGCGGATTCCGTCGAGCTCCACCCACACGAGCGAGACCAACCCGTTCGCGACCTCGACGAACGCGATCGAGCGCCCGTCGGCCGCGAGGGTGGCGTAGCTGTAGAGGTTCTCCACCGAGACGATGGTGCTGCGCACCCCTTCGCCCGAGGCGCGGACCAAACGGTCGGCGACCTCGGCGGTGCCGACGTTGCTCGAGCGCAGAATCGGGAACACCGGCGCCGCGGTCTCGACCCGCAGGATGGCTTCTTCCCCATTCGGCATCACGCCGATCAGGTACTCCTGGTCGCACCCTTGGGTGAGGCATCGGACCGCGCCGAGGGCTTCGTCGTCTTGCCTCATGTCGTCGCCGCTCGAGGTGCACGCGGCTTCGAAGCGGTCCATCTCGCGCTGCCGGGCTTCGGCGCCACGAAGCGCGTCACTGACCGCGCTCAACCGATCGAGCTCGCTCGGGCTGCTCTCGAGGTACGCCGCGATGCGGTCGCTCTGTAGGATCTCCGCGCCGACGTCGTGGGAGAGGGCGTCGACCCCGCGAATGCCCGCCTCGAGCCGGGCGCGGTCTTCTTCGTCGGCGTCGATCGCGAAGACGAGCTCATGGGGGGTTCGAGCGGCTTCGCCACGGGTCATGCTTTGGGCGAAGATCCGGACGCCTTTCGAAACCGTCGCGCCACCGATCGAGGCCTCGCGTTGGTCGACGGGCGTGACGAGGATCCACACCGCGTGCGCCGCGCCCAGATCGCTGGTGGCCGATGCGAGCTCCGCCAGATCGGTGGCTTCGGCGAGCGACTCGGGCACATCTTCGTCGGGGCCCGGGCGGACCTCGAGACCCAGGTCTTCGAGGTGAATGCGCATCCGGGAGACGAGCGAACTCTGGCATGCCTCCGAGCAACCCCGCACCGCGACCACCACCGCGGTGGGATCCACCCGGTCGCTCAGCAAAGACCACGCGCCGGTGGCGATGCCACCGAGGGCGAGCAGTCCGAAGAGGAGCGTCGGACCGCGCGAGGTGCGCAGCTGCATGTCTTGGAGAGGGCCGGACACAGCCACCAGCATAGACCCATTTCATCGCGGGTCCCGTTCCGACCGACCGCGTGGCGCAGAGGTTCGGAAGATCTCCCGTGGGCGCCGGCGCACACGCACCACGACCCGGCGCCACAACCTGTCTTTCGCGTCGGCCGTGCCAGTGCTATCAGCGCCCCCATGAGTGGGCACAGCAAGTGGTCGACGATCAAACGCAAGAAGGGCGCAGCCGACGCCAAACGCGGGAAGATTTTTACGAAGCTGATCAAGGAGATCACCATCTCCGCGCGCATGGGCGGCGGTGACCCAGCCGGCAATGCCCGACTGCGGCACGCGATCGAAGCCGCGCGCGCCGAGAACATGCCGAACGACAACATCACCCGGGCCATCAAGAAGGGCACCGGCGAGCTCGAAGGGGTGATGTACGAGGAGTTCATCTACGAGGGCGTGGGGCCGAGCGGCACGTTGTTCTTGCTCGAGGTGATGACCGACAACCGAAACCGCACCGCGGCCGAAGTTCGAAAGATCTTCGAGAAGGGCAACGGCGAGCTCAGCTCGAGCGGCGCTGCGATGTGGGCCTTCGAGCAGAAGGGCATGATCCGGCTCGACAAGAAGGTGGGCGACTTCGAGACCGTGTTCGAGCTCGCCGCTGGGGTCGGCGCAGAAGACCTGCAAGACGAAGACGACGTCTGGTTGGTCGTGACCGTGCGGGAGGATCTCGACTCGGTCTCCACCGGTTTGGCGGCGGGTGGCATGGAGCCCAAAGAAGCGAAGCTCGAGTACATCCCGAACAACGTCAAAGAAGTCTCGGGTGACGACGCGGCGAAGTTGATGGGGCTCTACGAAGCGCTCGAAGATCACGACGACGTCCAGAACGTGTTCACGGACTTCGAGCTCTCGGCCGAAGCGCTGGCCGCGCTCGAAGACGAGTGAGCACGAAGAAGAAGGATCCCTCGACGAAGAGCACGTTGCGTTCGATGGACGAGCTGCGTTCGGGGGCTCCGCGGGCCGCGGGCAAACCTCGGGTGGCGAGGGCGCCGGCACCGAGTCTGCGCGTCCTCGGCATCGACCCTGGCACCCGCGTGACCGGATGGGGCGTGGTGGAGACGCATGGTCCGCGCGCCCGGCGCATCGCATCGGGCGTGGTCAAGACCGGCGCCAAAGAGCCGCTTGAGAAGCGCCTTGCCGCGATCGCCGAAGGGCTGACCGCAGCCATCGCCGCGCACCGGCCGCAGGCGGTGGCGGTGGAGGACCTGTTCCACCACAAGAACGCACGCTCTGCGTTGGTGCTCGGGCACGCGCGGGGCGTCGCGCTCTTGGTCGCGGCGCAAGCGGGTTTGCCGGTGCACGCCTACGCGCCGGCGCTCGTGAAACGCACCGTGGCCGGCAAAGGCAGCGCGACCAAAGAGCAGGTTGCCCGGCTCGTCGGCGCGATCCTTCAGATGACCACCGACGTCCCCAACGACGAGACCGACGCGCTCGCCGTCGCGCTGACCCATGTGCAGCGCGCCCGCATGGTCGCGCCCAAACGCTGAAGGGCCGAGCGGCGTCTCGGAGTCAATCACCGGGCAGCAAGACTCGGCAGCCTGGACGCAGTCTTGTCGTGGCCACGCTCGCGAGGCGAGCTGTGCTCAGTTGCAGGCGGTGCGGCGGAAGCGGTAGGGCGCGTTGCGTTCGTTGCCGCCGTCGTTGTTCACCACGCTCAGCGTGTTGCCTTCGAGCGTGCCGGTGAACCGGTCGAGGTTGTAGACCCACTGGCCCGCGTCGATGCAGTTGATCGTACGCACGTGCGAGCGCCCTTCGAAGCGCACTTGGTCGCCGGCGATTTGTCCGGTCGCCGGTTGGCGCACGGTGTGGTCGGACACGCCCGGTCGGCAGCGGGGTGGACTTCGTTGGTCCCGCCCACCGTTCCAAGCCCGCAGGGTGATGGTTCCAGTGAGCGCATCGTGTCCGCCCGCGGGTCGGCGTTCTTCGATGCGCAGCGTGAACGTCACATGGCGTTCGTGATCGGTGTCGTAGCGCCGGGCCCGCCACGTCCCGAGCAACGGGTCGCCGCAGCCACCGGCCGAGCCCGGACCGCGTGCCACCTGCGACCGGGCGGCGAGCGCGGCGAGGAACGCTTCGTTCGACTCTGCCTCGCCGTCGGGATCCCCGGACTCCGTCTCTTCGGTCTGGACTGGGATCAGCGGCGAGTCGGGGTCTTCTGCAGACACGGTGTTGGGAGACACGGTGTTCGGAGACACGGTGTTCGGAGTGGGGCGCAGCGCACGGGCGGAACCCTGCCGTGGCAGGTCGGTGGCCGTGGTCTCGGCCCCTTCGCCTTCTGGTTCGGTGCGCCGGGAGTCCGCGCCTGGGCCCACGGTGGCCGGCGGCGTGTCGACGAACAGCGTCTGCGCGGCCTGTTCCTCCGCCCAACCTTCGGAACGGCTGGGCACGAACGAGCCGTAGAGCACCACGTGCAGCACGACCGACACCGCAACAGCAGCCAGCAGCCACAACCACCGCCGCCGGTCTTCCTGCTCTTCGTCGTGCACGCTCGTCCCCACCACCGACATCTTACGGGTGCAGACGCCCCAGCCCCCGAAACGTTCTCACTCGGCGCTGCGGTTCGCGAAGACAGCGCCGGCCGCGGGCCTTTCTGTGCGCAGGGAACGATTGACCAAAACATCGAGCCCGTGTTGGCGTACGGGGTCCATGCGTCATTCCTTCTGCTTACTGGTCGCGGCTCTCGGGCTCGGATGCGGTTCCGAGTCGCCAACCCCCACCGAACGTTCGTCGGGTGCTTCCACGATGGAGGCATCACCGACCGAAGCCGAAGCACCGGCCGAAGCGCCGGTCGAACGCGCTGCAGTCGAGGTGGCGGACCCAGCGCCGCCTTCTGCCCTGGACCTGGCAGGGTGGGGCTCGATCCTCGCGACATACCGGACCGAAGACGGGGGTTTCCGCTACGCGGCTCTTCATGCGGCGACCGAAGACCGCGCGAAGTTGAACGCGTTCACCGAAGCCATCGCCACCGCCTCGGTCGAAGGCCTGAGCCGGGACGAAGCGCTCGCGTTCTACATCAACGCCTACAACGCGCTGACCATCGCATCCGTGCTCGAGTTGTGGCCAGTGGAGAACGTCTTGTCGGAAGAAGGCTTCTTCGACGAGCGGACCCACCAGGTCGCTGGTCAGACGGTGACCTTGAACGCGCTCGAGAACGAGACGATTCGCGGGGAGCGGTTCGCGGAGCCGCGGATTCATTTCGCGGTGAACTGTGCGAGCACTTCGTGTCCGCCACTGCAGCCGCTTCCGTTCACGGCAGAGAACCTCGAGGCGCAGCTGGCCGCCGGCGCGCGCGAACACGTGCGGCGCACGACCGAGATCGCCGGCCGCCGCGCTACGGTGAGTCAGCTCTTCGAGTGGTTCGAGGGCGACTTCGAACGGGTCGGCGGAGTGCGGGCGTTCGTCGCCGCCCAGCTCGACGAAGCGGGCGCGTCGACGGTGTCGAACGAACGCACCCGCCTTCGGTACCGGCCGTACGACTGGTCGATCAACGCCCGGGAGTGAGCCCGGGAGTGAGGCCCGGGAGTGAGCCCCGGCGAACGAGACCCGTGCCCGTGCCCGTGCCCGATCCGACGCCGATCCCGCATCCGACCCCGAAGCCGAATCCGATCCCGAAGCCGACCCCGAAGCCGACCCCGAAGCCGACCCCGAATCCGAATCCGAAGCCGAAGCCGACGCCGAAGCCGAATCCGATCCCGAAGCCGAATCCGAAGCCGAAGCCGAATCCGACGCCGAAGCCGAAGCCGAAGCCGAAGCCGAAGCCGTTGCCGTCGACCTCAGGTCAAGCGGGCGGGACGGAGCAGAAGCCGGGTTCGGAGAAGCAGCTGCCGCGGACGCAGTAGGCGCCGGCGCATTGGGCGTCGGTGGTGCAGGTGCGGCGTGCGCAGGTCTCCGCGTCGCACGCGAAGCCGCTGGGACACTCGTCGTCGTTCGTGCAGGCCGTCGCTTTGCAGAGGCCGTCGGCGTCGCAGGTGAGGCCTTCGTCGCAGGTGCGCTCGGAACAGTGGGCCTGGCAGATCATACCGCCTCCGCCGCACAGACAGGCGGACCGGCTCGGGGCGTCGCAGACCTGTCCGTCGGAGCACTCGTCCGAGTCGGCGCAGGTCGGCGGGTCCATGCAGATCCCGCAGAAGGGGTCGCCGGGACGGAAACAGGACATGAAGCCCGTGCAATCGGCTTCGGAGCGGCACTCTCCGTCGGCGAGCATCGCCGCGTCCGTGCCTGCGTCCATCGCACCCGCGTCCAGGCCCGCATCGTCCCCGCCAGCGTCTTCGCCTTCGCCCGCGTCTTCGTCCCCGCCGGCGTCTTCGCCTGCGCCGGCGTCCTCGCCGCCGCCGGCGTCCTGACCACCATCGACCGCGCCTGCGTCGTTCGTCGCGGCGTCGACCCCGCCGTCGTCGTCCCCGCCGCACGCCGCGAGAAGGCCAAGTACAAGACAGAAGCTTCGGGTTCGCATGCAGGGCTCATAGCACGGGCCATGGGGCGTCTGCCAAACGTCCCCCAAACCGGGAAGACCATCGTTCTTGTCGATCGGTGGAACTCTCTCGTACGGTACGCCGGTTCGCCGCCCCAACCGATGGGCGCCGCTGGAGGAGAAGTGCAATGGCCGAGGAGTTGATCGACATCATCGAGGTTTCGCCGTCGGGGCGCGCCAAGTGCCGGAGCACCGGCGAGAAGATCGCCAAGGGCGAACTTCGGTTCGGCGAAGCGTTCGTGAACACCTTCTCGTCGAGCGGCAGCATCTCGTACCGCTGGCACAAGCTCAAAGCCGCCGCGAAGAAGTTCCCGTCCAAGGTGAAGAAGGCGATCGAAGCGTTCGACGGGGACATCCCGGACCGCGCCGAGATCGACAAGCTGATCGAAGAGGGCGCCAAGAAAGAGAAGAAGAAGCCCGGCGCGTTCCCCTACGCAGACCGCGCGCCGACCGGTCGGGCCAGCTGCATCGTCACCGGCGAGAAGATCCCGAAGGGCGAAGTCCGCATCGCGGTCGAGCGCGAGATCGACACCGGATCGTTCGTGCGCACCGGCGCCGGCTACATGTTGCCGACCGCGGTGAAGCAGTACTGCGACGACGAAGGCCTCACCTACGACGACTTCGTGAAGGAGTTGATCGCCAACAGTCGAGTCGTCGAAGAAGCCGACATCAAGGCCGCGCTCGACGCATGAACCTTCCCGCCGAGTTCAGGGGTTTCTGCGGCTGCTACCTGGGAACCTTCTGATCCGGTGGCCGGTGGTGCACCCATGGCCGGTGGTGGCGCGCCCGCGGCCCCCGGCGGCAAACTGACCCAGTACCAGAAGCGGCTGTTTCTGTTCTTGAGCGTCGCGACCTTCTTCGAAGGGTACGACTTCCTCGCGCTGACGCAGATACTCCCGAACCTGCGCGCCGATCTCGACCTGCCGCCTTCGGCGTCGGGGTACCTCATCGGGTTCATCAACTTCGGCACGATCCTGGCGTTTTGGATCGTCCGCAAAGCCGATGTGTGGGGACGCAAACGCGTCCTGACGATCACGATCGCGGGCTACACCTTATGCACGTTCGCGTCGGGCCTGGCGCCGAACGTGTGGGTGTTCGCGGTGCTGCAGCTCGTCGCGCGCATCTTCTTGATCGGTGAGTGGGCGATCAGCATGGTCATCGCGGCCGAAGAGTTTCCTGCCGCGAGACGCGGCATGGTGATGGGCGTCATTCAAGGTTGCTCGAGCCTCGGCGCCATCTTCTGCGCGGGCGTCGTGCCGCTGCTGCTCAACACGGAGTACGGCTGGCGCAGCGTGTACCTCGTCGGCATCGTGCCGCTCCTGATCCTGGCGTTCGCCCGGCGTTCGCTCAAGGAGACGGACGCGTTCGAGAAGGCCAAGGCCGAGCCGCCGATGGGCTTGATGGAGATTTGGTCGACGCCCTACGCCAAGCGGCTGCTCTTGCTCGCGCTCATCTGGTTCGTGGCGTACATCCCCGCGCAGAACGCGGTCGCGTTCTGGAAAGAGTTCGCGATGGGCGAACGCGGGTTCACCGATGGCGAAGTGGGTTTGGCGATCAGCATCGCGGCCGTCGGTTCGATGCCCTTCGTCTTCTACGCTGGTCGACTCATCGACATCGTTGGCCGGCGGCGCGGTGCGGCGCTCATCTTCACCATCGGCGCCATCGGGGTGTGCTGCTGCTACCTGCTTCACGGCTTCTGGGCGCTCACCATCGCGCTCATGGCCGGCATCTTTGCCGCGAGTGCGTACATGCCAGTGCTCAACGCCTACTCGACCGAGCTCTTCCCCACGAAGCTGCGCGGCGTCGCGTACGCCTGGGCCAACAACCTCATTGGACGGCTCGGCTACGTGATCAGCCCGTTCGTGGTCGGCTACCTCGTCAGCAAGACCGAAGCGTTCGGCCCGGTCGTCGCGTCGCTCGCCGTGTTCAACTTCGTCGCCATCGGCCTCATCTACGCGTTCCTGCCCGAGACCACCGGCATGACCCTCGAAGAGTCGTCCCGCATCGACACCCCGAAGACGGAACCGAAGACGTTCTAGCCGGGCGTGGCCCAGCTGGTCACGATCTCGCTCAGCACACTCACGCCCCAGCGGAAGCCGTCCACTGGGATGCGTTCGTCGTGCGCATGAAAGAGGTCGGCGAACCGGAGCTCTTTGGGAAGCTTGATCGGTGCAAAGCCGACCCAGGTGGCGCCGATGCCCGCGAACGCTTTGGCGTCGGTGAACCCGGGGAGCATGTAGGGGACCACCGGGCAGCCCGGCGCGCGGGTGCTCATGACCTCTTCGATCAAGTGGTAGAGCGGGCCCTTCCACGGGTTCGCTTCGACCGCGGGCATCGAGTGGGTGACTTCGAACGTCACGTCGTCGCCGAGCACCCCGCGCAGCTCGGCGAGGAAACTCGCTTCGGTGTGCCCCGGCAAGAGCCGGCCATCGATCTCGACGCTCGCGGTGCCCGGGATGACGTTCACGCTGTCGCCGGAACGCAGCATCGTGGGGCTCGCGGTGTTCGAGAGCATCGCGAGCAGACCCATGCGCACCGTGGGGTCGGGCACCTTCGCGATGAGCGAACGAAGCGCGGCCGGACGCGCCACGAGCTGCTGCGCCATTCCGCGCAGGCCGGGCATGTTGGGCGCGATGGCATCCACGAGCTCTTGGAGGAACGCTTCGACGATGGGTGTGCGGTGGGCG
Source organism: Deltaproteobacteria bacterium (assembly GCA_034670305.1). Taxonomy (GTDB): domain Bacteria; phylum Myxococcota_A; class Polyangia; order Polyangiales; family Houyiibacteriaceae; genus JAXMNT01. The sequence goes on along the minus strand of JAXMNT010000010.1, from coordinate 120,826 downwards.
GGCAGGGCGGTCGGGGTGAGGTTGGCGATCCGCTGACAGAGTTGCAGCGCCGCCGAGTCTTCCCGCGGCATCGAGCCATGGCCGGGCGGTCCATCGACGCTGGCCTTGAGCCAACAGACGCCCTTCTCGGCGACCTGCACCGGGTAGAAGCAGCGGCCGCCCACGTGCAGGCTGAAGCCGCCGCCTTCCCCGAGCGCGTACTCGGCCGACACCAAGTCGCGATGATGTTCGCAGAGCCAGAGCGACCCGGCGCGGCACCCTTGTTCTTCGTCGGCGACCGCCGCGAAGATCACATCCCGATCGAGCGCCACCGCGTCTTGTTTGAGCCGCTTGATGATCGCGAGGCTGGCTGCGACGTGGTTCTTCATGTCCACCGCGCCGCGCCCGTAGAGACACCCGTCGGCCGTGACTCCATCGAACGGCGGATGCGTCCAATGCTCCGGCTCCACCGGCACCACATCGAGGTGCCCGGTCAGAAGCAGCGGCGCGTTCTGCCCACTGCCCTTCACCCGCCCCACCACATTCACCCGCCCCGCGCTGGACTCGAGCACCGTGGGTTCGATGCCCGCCTGGGTCAGCTCCCGCGCCACATAGTCCGCCGCCGCCCGCTCGTCCCCTGGCGGGTTCACGCTCGGGATGCGAAGCAGGTCGGTCAGCAGGCGGAGCGCGTCGTCTTGGAGTGCGGCATCGTCGATCATCGAGGTCGGCATCGCGCGAGGGTAGATCGCATCCGCGAGGCGTGTGCGAGCGATCCGCAGTGTTCTACTCGCTGGGGGCGGGGAAGCCACTCACGGTGCGGCTCGGGACCCCGGTTGGGTGCGCGGCGAGTTCCCCGGCGACTTCGGCGGCGGCGAGGCGGTGTTCGTCGGCGGCGTCTTCGTGGCCGAGTGCGCTCGCGAGGTCGGCGCGCAGGCTCAGCACGAGCACCAGCTCCCGTTGCGCCGTTCGGGCGCGCCACTTCTTCAATCGCCGGGTGAGCACGTCGAGGATGACCTCGGCCTCCGGCAGCCGGTCGAGCTCGGCGAGCACGGCGGCGCGTTCGCGCTCGCCTCCGCACACCGCGACCCGCAGTCGCGCGTCGGTGGCGGAATCGAAGTCGCCGGGGAGCGACTCGTACTTCACGAGCGCGGCTTTGAAGCGGCGTTCCGCGGCGAGGCTGCGGGCTTCGAGGCGGAGCAGCCGGTGGTGGGCGCGGGGCATGCGCGAGAGCATCGAGCCGAGGCGGGTCAGCGCGTCGGCGACGGCGGCGCGGGTCCGGCGGTGGTGGCCTTGTCGGTGCAGTGCGCCGACCCGGCCGATCAGCACGGCCGCGTAGCGACCGGACGAGACGATCCCGGAAGGGCCCGCGTCCACGATCCGGAGGAACGCATCGGCGATCCGCAGGTCCTCCGCGGCGCTCCGGCCTCCGCGGCTGACCGCGGGCCAGAGCGCGTCGGCGAGGTTGCGCCGGAGCGCCTTCTTCAGTCCCGCGAGCGAGATGCGGGAGGCCCGTTGCGCAGCGCTCGCGTAGTGGCCGCGGCGGACGGCATCGCGGACCGACTCGATCGCGGCGATCACCGCGTGGCCGTCGGTCGAGCGGCGGGCCGCATCTTCGACCCGGCGCACCAAGTCTTCGAAGAAGTACAGATCCGGTGGTGCGTCCGGCGCGCGGCGCGGCGCACTCTCTCGGAGACGATCCGCGAAGAAGCCGAGCGGGTCGCGGGTGAGCGGCGGGGCGTCGACCTTGAAGACCCGGAGCAGCTCGTCGAGCACCCGGTCGGCGCTCAGGGTCTCGCCGTCTTCCGGCACCACGAAACACGCGTTGGGGTGGCCGGTCAGCCAGGTCGGGAGCGAGACGAGCGCGTCGCGGTTGTAACAGAACCAGTAGAGCTGATGCCGCAGCCCGGCCTTGAGCCGTTGCTTCAGTGCGTTCATCAACACGTCGCCCTCCCAGCCGGAGTAGCCGAGCACGAGCGGCGCGCGTCCACGCAGGAGGTCACCGAGCAGCTCGCTCATGCCGGTCCCCGCGCGCACGCCCTTGGCGCGGTCCGAGATCTCCACGTCGGTGTTCACGAGATCGTAGAACCAGTACGTGCCGTGCACGTGCGCGATCTGCACGTCGGTCGAGTCCAGATCGATGCGCGCGGTGGTCGCGGGGTGGTCGCACACCACGTGCGGCTGCCCGAACAAGTGGAGGCTGCGGCTGACGAAGTCGTCGAAGTTGGTGGTGACCAAGAAGCGGGTGAGCGCGCCGTCGGAGAGCAGGTGCGCGAGCCGAAGGTTCGCGTCGGTCAGAGGGCGGCCTTCGATCTTCTCGCGGAAGTAGAGCCGCCGCTGGTCGGGGTCTGGGTACGCTTGCTCGAGCCAGAACGAGTACCCGCCCGCCGGATCGTCCGGACCGTCCGCGGTGGTCAGTCCGAGCGACTCGGCCCGCTCGCGACATTCCTTCTCGATCGCCCACGCGAGGGGCACCGATGGGACCGAGATGCCCGCGCCGCATACGAAGAAGTACGGGCTCGGCGCACGCCGCGTCGAAGCCGCCCGGCGCGTCTCGCGGATGCGCGCGGCGGCGGTGGGTAGGCTCAGGAGCGTCATCGAAGGTGCCACCCTCCCATGATCCACATGGGTGTGTCAGAAAACGGAGGCGAGCGAAGCGAGCCACCGTTCCCTTGCCAGCGCCGCCAGGCGCGATGCCCGGCTGGTGTGTGGCGGTGCTTCGCGTAGGATGCGCGTTCGATGAATTCTGGAATCGGAATGGGCGCCATGGAGATGGCCATCATCTGCGGGGTCCTCGTCCTGCTCGCAGCGGTGGGGGCGATCGTGTTCTTCGTGGTGCGGGCTGCGCGCGGCTCCTCTACACAAGCGCCCCACGCGCCGAGTGCCGTGGCGCCGGCACCGAAGTCGCGCGACCTCATCTTCTTCTTGCGCTTCGAGGGCGCGGACGACGAAGCGTACGTTCGGGAGCTGATCGGGCGGCACGCGCAGATCGCGGGTGCGGCGGCGGCGCGCGAAGCGGCGCTCGACCTGGTGCGGGCGGCGCCGACCGCCACGCATGCGTTCGTCGGTCCCATGACGTCGGCCATTGCGATCGAACAATGCGGCTGTGGTCTCAGCGGAGGCGTCATCGCCGGGTTCCGGGTCGGCAGCACGATGCCGCTCGACAGCGTCTCCGACGACCAAGATCTCGGGGCAGTGGTTGCCGAGCTGCGCAAGATCGCCGCGTGGACACCAGACCGGTTCGCGCACGCGCAGGTGGCGCAGGCCTCGGGCGTGATGGGCGGCTCGCCCACGCTGCTCTCGGTGAAGAAAGAGACCCGGCCGGGGCACCAGATCTGCGTGTACTGCAACCAAGCGTTTCTGGCGCACGACATGAAGTGCTCGAACTGCGGAGCCCGTCCCACGCAATGAGTGCCCGCACGACCAAGGCGACCAAGACGCGCACGACCAAGACGCGCACGACCCAAGCGCGCACGACCAAGGCGGGCAAGACCAAGGCGGGCAAGACCGGGGCGGCGGACAAGCTCGCCCAAGCGGCGAAGGTGCGCTTGCTCGGGGAACAGCCGTACCTGGCGCACCAGCTGCGGAGCTACCGGCTCGACAACGGCCTCACCATCCGGCTGCTCCAGGATCCGAGCGCGCCAGTGGTCAGCTACCAGACCTGGTTTCAGGTCGGCTCTGCAAACGAGCAGCCGGGCAAGACCGGGCTCGCGCATTTTCTCGAGCACCTGATGTTTCTCGGTACGCCGAAGTTCGAGGCCGGCGTGCTCGACGAGCTGCTCGAGGACGTGGGCGGCGACAACAACGCGGCGACGTGGACCGACTGGACCTACTACCAGGACGACGTGCCCGAGGGGTGTCTCGACGTCGTGATGCAGCTCGAAGCCGATCGCATGCGCGGGCTCTCGCTGGAGCCGGACGATGTGGATGCCGAACGGCAGGTGGTGCTCAGCGAACGGCGGGATCGGGTCGACGACGACGTTGACGGAGTGGCGGGCGAGCAGCTGTGGAAACACGCGTTCCGCAAACACGCCTACGGCCACCCAACGCTCGGCTGGCAACGCGACATCGAGCACCTCTCGGTGGCCGACTGCCGCGCGTTTCACACGCGCTGGTATGCGCCCTCGAACGCGACGGTGGTGGTGGCGGGGGCGTTCGACGAGCTGTCGCTGCTGCGCGCGATTCGCAAGAACTACCAAGACCTCCGGCGCACTCGGGTGCGCCGCCGCACGCCGACCGCACCGGCCGGCCAGCGAACCGAACGTTCGGTCGAACTGACCTTGGCGGCGTCCGCGCCGCGGGTCTTCGTCGGGTACCGAGGTCCGGGCTACCGGAGCCGCGAATGGGTGGTGCTGCGGGTACTCAGCGAGATTCTGTTCGGGGGCCGAGGCTCCCGCGCGTACCGCTCGATGGTGCTCGAGACCGAGCTGGCCACGAGCGCGTGGGCGGACCTGCCCCCATTCGCCGAAGCGTGTCTGTTCGAGATCGGTGCGATCGGCTCGGCCAAGTCGAGCCCGGCCGCGCTCTTGAAAGCCATCGACGCCCACGTCGCCCATGTGGTCGACCGGCCCTGCACCGATGAAGAAGTGGAGCGGGCGTGTGCGCGGATCGAGCTGTCGCTGCTGACCTCGCTCGAGACCGTCGGCGGCCGCGCGGAGCAGGTCGGCTTCCACTCGCTCGTTTCTCGCGATCCAACCGGTGCCCTCGAACGTGCCGAAGCGTACCGTTCGGTGACGCCGGCGGAGGTCCAGCACGTGGCGAAGTCCGTGCTCGTGCCGCGCCGTCGGACGGTCGTCCGGGTGACCCCGGGATGACCGCGACGGCTGCCAAGGTCCGGAAGAAGGCCAAGCGATCGAACGCGTCGCCGACCGGAGAACGTTTCTTCTTCGAAGGCGCGCCCGTGTTCGTCGAACCCGCGCCTGGCCTCCCGCTCATCGACTTCGTCGTGTGTCTGCGGGGCGGCGCGGGCACGGATCCCGAAGACGCGCTCGGAACCACCCGCCTCATGGCGCGGCTGCTGCGGCGAGGGTGGCGCGGCGCGCAGCCGTCCTCGGTCGACGAACAACTCGATCGCCTCGGCGCGCGTCTCTCCATCACGCTCGGACAGCGCTCGATTCGGATCTCGGCGACGGTGCTCGCCCGCAACTTCGAACCGCTGGTGGCGCTGCTCGCCAGGCTCGTGCGCGAACCGGCGTTCCGCAACGACGATCTCGCCCGCGCCAAGCGGCGCATCCGGGCCGCGCTGCATGCCATGCGCGACGACGACGGAGCACTCGCCCATCGGCACCTGCGCAACCACTTGTTCGGGGACCATCCGCTCGGCCGTCCGGTGGGCGGCACCCACGCGAGCCTGGGCCGCATCGATCGCACCCGGCTGATTGCGCAGCATCGGACATTGCTCCGCCGCGACCGCGTGCTCTACGGCGCGGCCGGTGCGGTGGACGCCGAAGAGGTGGCGGCGGTGCTCGCGCGCCACTTCAGTGATCTGCCCAAGGACCGCTCGAAGGGCGCACCGAAGGTCCCGACTCCGAAGATGGCGCGCGGTCGCCGCGTCCGGATCATCGACAAGCCGGACCGCGCCCAGACCCAGCTCGGCATCGCCACGCTCGGGACCTGGTTTTCGGACCCGCACCGGATGCCGCTCGTGGTGGCCGACGCGGCGTTCGGAGGACTCTTCACGTCGCGGCTCTCGCATCAGGTGCGCACGGTGCACGGGTACAGCTACTCCACCTACAGTTCACTCTCGGTCGGCCTGGTGCGCGACGCCTGGGAGATGTGGTCGCACCCCGCGACCGAACGGCTCGCGGACTGCGCCGAACTTCAGTTGCGGTTGCTCGACGAGTGGGCTGCAGAGGGTCTGCGTGCCCGCGAGGTCGGCCGTGCGAAGCAGTGGCTCATTCGAGGCCGCTGTTTCGATGAAGACACCGCGGCCAAGCGGCTCGACATGCGCCTCGAGCGTGCGCTCCGAGTCGGTCGCACGGCCCCCGAACCGATCGATCGGTTCCGGTCCGACGTGCGCGCAGTGAACCGGCGCACCGCGAGCGAAGCGGTCGCGAAGCGCATCCAACCGCGCGACCTCGCGATCGTCGCGGTGGGGGACCGCCGGCTCTTGGAGCCCGCGCTCTCGAAGCTCGGCGGGGTGACTGAGGTCGAGGTCCGGCCGCACACCGACCGCCTCTGAACTCACCCGTCAGTCTTCGGCCGGCGGGCTCAGGTCGATCCACGACGGGATCTCGGAGACCTCGTTGCGTCCGAAGATGCGGTTGGCGACCACGAGCATCGTGCCGTCTTCCTGCATGCACGGCGCGACCGGATCCATGGGCGGCCGCATGACGGTGCACTCGCGGATCTCGAGGGGTCGGTCGGCGCAGAACACGATGGAGTCCGGCCGATGCACGTACTCGAAGCCTTCGTCGGACGAGGGCTGGAACACGGCGTCTGGGCCACCCCCGGCTCCGTCGCCATTGTCGAAGAACACTTTGACGGTCTGCTGGAAGCCGCTGTCGACGGCGCCCGGCAACACGATGTCCCGGCCGCGATCGCGGAAGCTGGCCACGCGGACCAGGCCCGTCGCGCGAACCTGCTCCGGCTCTCCGTCGACACTCGGCACGGTGGTCTCGAGGTGGACCTCCACCGCATTGTCGAACAGGCCGCAGACCCGAACCACCAAGTCCGCGCCCTGGGTGATCAGGTCCGCCGGGGGCGTGACGCCTTGGAAGTCGAAGTTGTGGGGGAAGAGCTCCGGACCGGTCGAGCAGGCGTCCTGAAGGATCCAACTGTGGTCCGTGGGCGGAGGATCTTGCATGCCGTTGCCGTTGGCGTCGGCGATGAACTCGATCCGCGGCCGCGTCTGATCCGCGCGCCGCAGGGCGGGCACCGAGTTCGGCAGGCGGAAGTCGATGTCCAAGACGGAGTTCGGTTCCATCCGGATGTAGGTGTGCTGCTGCGGACCGCCCAGGACGCCGTCCGGTTGATCCTGGACCAGACGCGCGATGAAGTTGTCGCGCAAGTGGGGCGAGAAGTTGCGCACGCGCAGCTGCAGGTCGCAGTCCTCGTCGGGCACGAACGCGCCGGTGTCGGTGATCGCAAAACAACCGGTGAGTCCGAGAAGCAGAAGCAAAGAGAGTCGCATCAGAAGTTCCCCTGGACGCTGAAGGCGCATCCTTCGCCGGTGCACATGGCCCCGGCCGTCGCGGCGGGTGCTTCGTCGTCGCCTGAGCCGCGGCCGACGAAGAGCAGAACCACGCCCACCGCGAGCGTGGCGATGCCCGTGAAGAGCAAGACGTCCGTGACCACGATGGCGCGGTCGGTTTTGTCCCGTTCGCCAGCGAGGTCGAAGGAGGGGATGCACCGATCGTCGGGGCAGTTGTCTTCGAGCGATCCCACGCGGCTGTTGGCGACAAGACCCATCGCCAGCGCACCGCCGAGCAGCGCCAGCCCCGCGCCTCCGACCGCGTACCCGATCGGGTTCAATGCGGTCTCGGCCGACTCGGCCCGCCGTCGCTGTTCTTCCGCTTCGAGCCGCAGGCGCTCCTGCTCCGCGGCCGCGGCGGCCTGCTCGGCTTCTCGTTCCGCGGCGAGGCGCGCTCGTTCCTCCTCGGTGGCAGCGGCGGCGCGTTCCTGCTCTGCCAGCGTATTGCGCATCGCGGCGAGCCGGTGCCCCAGGCGCTCGGCATCGGCGACCTCCGGGTTGGCGTCCAGGTACCCCTCGAGGCAACGCGCAGCGTCGCCGAGCTGCCCGCCATCGCGGTAGGCGAGGTAGGCGTTGTACAGCAACGAGGCGCGCTGGGAGAGTTCGAATGCCCGTTCGAACTCGCGGCCGGCTTCGACGAAGCGGCCTTCCTGAAAGAGCGTTTGGCCGACGCGGAACGCGCTGCGCCCCGCCTCGTCGTTCAGTCCCTCGGTCCGCATCGTGTGGTCTTCGCCGTCGTCCTCGTTCGGCGGAGGTGGGGTGGCCTCTGGTTGCGCGTACGCGGGGATGGCCACCGTGCTCGCGAGAATCAGGAGGATGGCGTAGCCAATTCGGGACTGCTGCATCGACCCGGAGCCTACTACGCAATCGCCACCGGTTCACGTTACTCACTGACCGCTACGGGCCTGGCTCGCTTCGCTCGACTGGCGGCCCTAATTCGCGCCCGTCGCTGCGTGCACGTGCTCGCCGCCCATGCTCTCCGAGTAGAGTTGAAGAGCACTTGGAGCATCTGGCGGCTGCGCGCGTCCACGCGCTCCTTGAGGCGCTCTGTGACGCACTTGGGGAGTGCACCAGTTGCTCGGCCTACGGCCTGCGCAGGTGCACGGGTGGAGATGCCTGACTCGCTGGCGCTGTTCGAGGCCTGGCTCGCTTCGCGAGACTGGCGGCCCTAATTCGGCGTCCAGAGCACCTTCACGTGCTCGCCGCCCGAGCATTGGACGCACTGAAGAAGCGATTGGAACAACTGGCGGCTGCGCGCGGTGAAGGCACTCCCGCCGCCTCTATGACGCACTTGGGGAGTGCACCAGTTGCTCGGCCTACGGCCTGCGCAGGTGCACGGGTGGAGTCGCCTGACTCGCTGGCGTTGTGAGATGGCCTGGCTCGCTTCGCTCGACCTGTACTCTCTGAGGGGGAAGGGTTCCCCCTCCGGCCTGCGGCCTCCTCCCCACCTGGGGGCCTAGCGGTCGGCGCTCCAGCTGCCGGAGAAGTCGCCGCCCACGAGCGAACCTTCCCAGACGCCGGGCTCCATGTTCGTGCCCGAGACGATCGGGCTGTGGCCCTTGAGGCGCATCAGGTTCAGCCGAAGCAAGGCTTCGTCGAGCGCCATGATCATGCGGGTCGCGAGGTCGTCGAGCTCGCTGTTGCACCAGGACTCGGCGAGCGGGCCGGCGCCGTCGTAGATGCCGTCGGCGATCCGGCGGGCTTCGGAGCACAGGCCGGTGCGGAGGCTGTTGAGCATCGCTTCGGTGTCGCGGTAGCGGTGATCGGACGCCTCGTAGACGATGGCGTCGACCGCCCACGCGATGATGGCACCGATGCCGACTTCGACCGGGTGACGATCGATGTTGAAGACGCCGCACACGGCCTGGGCCTGGAAGTCTTCCGGCTCGAAGGTCCATCCGACGATGTCTTCCGGGCGGCCGATGACACGCATGTCCCGGTACTCGAAGCTCACCTGGACCCACTCGTGGGTGCCCTGGTAGCCGTCGCGGATCCCGTTCGGGGTCAGCTCCATGCGTTCGTCCACGATCCACGTGGAGAGGATGTCGTTGAGGTCCGCGATGCCACCCATGGCCGACAGCGCGTACGGAGGCAGGTTGTCTTCGGCCCAGCGGCGGATGGCGGAGCCGATGGCGTCTTCGATGAATCCGGGCAGGCCGAGATCCGGGTCGTCGCTGTCGCCAGCGAGGAAGCGGAAGGGACCGGCGACCGCGTCGAGGAAGTCGCTGAGCCAGCTCGGAAGGGCTTCGCGGAAGTTGTAGATGGAGGCCACTTCCCAGGTGGCTGGGGTCGAGAGATCCGGGTGCACGACGTCGCAGGTCGATCCGTCGCGGCATTCGCCGCCTTCGCAGAGCATGCCCATCGGGCACTCGTCGTCGCCCACGCAGCCGCCGTCGTCCGGCAAACACATGCCCATCCGGCACAGCGTGCCGACGGGGCAGTCCGCGGTCGCGGTGCAGATGCACTCGCCCATGTCGCTGCAGATCAGGCCTTCCGGACAGTCGACGGCGTCCACGCAGTCGAGGGGAATGCGCGGGTCGGTGGTGCAGCGGCCGGCGATGCAGAGCATGCCTTCGCCGCACTCCGGGTCGAACTCGCAGACGTCGCCGTCGTCGCTCGGCGGAATGCAGACCCCGTCGCGGCACTCGTTCGGGAAGGGGCAGTGGCCGCAGCTGGGGCCGTCGACGGGCGGCGGGATGCAGATGCGCACCGCGCCGCGGTCTTCGCAGGTGTAGTCGGTGGGACAGTCCGCTTCGGTGTCGCAGTCCATGCGCTCGGTCGGCTCGTCGATCGGCGGGAGGCAGAGGCCCCGGTCGCACACGAGGCCGGTGACGCAGTCGCGGTCCACCACGCACTCGTCGCCGTCCGGGCGGTCCGGGTCGCGGTCGCGGCTGGACCCGAGGGTCTCGGCCGCGCATCCGGCGAGGGCGAGGAAGGCGGCGACGAAAGCGAATGAGCGGGAGAGTGAACGCATCGTGGCAGATGCTTCTTCAAGAAGCGCGCCAGGGACGATCTGGGAATTGTCGCCCCCGGGACCCCAGGTGCCGGGGACATTGGTCCCCGCCATGCCGTCGAGATCGCTGCGGGCGGGCGGTTCGTTGGGGACCACGCCCCCCATCGTGCACCAACTGAAAGGTCTCCACGCAGTAGAGCGAGAAGCGCGGGGCGGTGCCCAACGAGGGGTTGCAGCAGACAGGGGCCTGCGCGGCCGCTGGTGCTAGGGTGGCCCATGGCTCGAATCTCGGGGTGGGTAGTGCTCGGCGCGCTGGCTTTTGCCGGCTGTGGCGACGAGGGGTTGGAATCGCGGGTGTCCCGCGAGACCGCCGCGGACCAAGCGCGGATCCAGGAAGAAGCGCCCCGGACGGTCCCCCGCGGCGAACCCACCGAACGCGTCGAACCCACGGAACCTGCGGAACCCGCTCGGCCCGAAGCGACGGCCGACCTTCCCGAGGCGGAGGCGAGCCGGGTCGATCCGCGCGACCTCGAGGGGACCGTGGAACTGATGGAAGCTGCGATGGCAGCCGCCGATGGGTCCGAAGTCGGGGCGTCTTACTGCGACGCCGCCTACCAGAGCATCGCCGCCATGGTCGAGGTGGTGCGGGTCCGTTATCCGGACCGGACGCGCGAGATGCCGCCCGAAGGCCTCTTTCTCGACGCGTGCCGCCGGCTGCCCGACGAGGCGCAGCAGTGCCTGATCCCGACCCACGCGATGGAGAACCGTCAGGACTGCGCGCGCATTCAGGCGGCCCTGCCACCGGCGGACCTCGCGCGCCTGCAGAACGTGCTCGAAGGCGCGTGACCGGCGCGGGTTCCACCCGTCGCCATTGACCGTCGCCCCGCCGCACGCGAGGATGGATCCGTGGGCGCGCCCAAAGCGAAGTCGCTGGGCCAGTACCAACTGGTCCGCAAACTTGGCACCGGTGGGATGGCCGAGGTGTTCCTCGCTGCGCAGCGGATGGACGGGGGCGTCACGCGTCCGGTCGTCATCAAGGCGATCCTTCCTCACCTGGCCGAGGACGAGCGCTTTGTGGACATGTTCATGCGGGAGGCACGCGTCGCCGCCATGCTCTCGCATCCGAACATCGTGCACATCCACGATGTGACAAAGCTCGAGGACCGGCCGTGCCTGGTCATGGAGTTCTTGAAGGGACGCGATCTCTGGACGGTGATGCAGCGTTTCCAGGGGCGCGAGGAAGCCGCACCGCCCCACCACGCGGCCGCCGTGATCGCGCAGGCGGCGTCGGGGCTCGACTACGCCCACCGCAAGCGCGACCGGGCGGGGCAGTCGCTCGACCTCGTCCATCGGGACATCTCCCCCCACAACCTCTTCCTGACCCGCGAAGGTCAAGTGCGGGTGCTCGACTTCGGCATCGCGAAGAGCGCGTACCAGACCCAGCGCACCGAGAGCGGCATCATCAAAGGCAAGCTGCCGTACATGGCGCCCGAGCAGGCGCGCGGCAAAGACGTGGACCACCGGGCGGATCTCTTCGCGCTCGGCGTCGTCCTCTGGGAGATGGTCACGGGCAAGCGGCTCTTCGCGCGGGACGATCCGCTTCAGACCATGACCGCGATGTTCAGCGAGGCCACGCCGGAGCCGTCGAGTGTGCGGCCCGTGCCGGATGTGCTGGAGCGCATCATCATGCGGTGTCTGGCCCGGAGCCCGACCGACCGCTTCGACAGCTGCGAGAGCCTCGCGGTGGCGATCCGTGCGTGGCTCGCGTCCGAGTCGGCGGACACCGAGAACCGGCTCGTGAAGCGGCTGTTGAACTCCGCGGTGCCCGTCGGTGAGGACGAGGCGTTCTACGAGCCAGAGGTCGGAACCAGTGAACTCGGTGACGAAGATCTCAGCCTCGTCACCAACGAACTCACGCCTTCCCACAGTGGCGTGAGTTCGAAGAGTTTGCTCGACAAGGGGCCCCCGCCGCCGCCACCCGACATCACACCGCCGCCGCCACAGAACCTGCCGGCGGCGAGCAAGCCGCTTCCGATCTGGAAGATCGTGGGCGCTGGGGTGGCGTTGTTGTGTGTGGCGTTCGGCATCACGGCGGCCGCGCTGTCGAAAGACGAGCCGCCACCGCTGACGCCGCCTCCGATGGTCAGCCTCCCCCCGCAGATCGAGACGCCAACCGAGGTGCCGCCGGCCGAGGTCGTGGTGAGGTTCGAGTCGATCCCAGCCGGCGTGGTGGTTCAAGTCGACGGGGTCGCGCTCGAACCGACGTCCGCCGGCAGTGCCCAGCTGACGGTCGCGCCGAGCGACGAAGTGCGCCACGTGCGTGCGCTCCATGGCGAGCGGGAACTCTGGCGGTACGACGGCATCTTCCGAGAGGCGATCGTGGTCGAGCTGCCACCGCTCTCGGTGCCGGAGACGACCGAGGCTGCGCCAGAGGTCTCGAACGCCGAACCGGAAATCACCGAGCCCGAACCCACGATGCGCGTTCGTCGAACGACGATGCGCGTGCGTGGTCCGATCATGGTCATCCGCCGCGACCCGCCGTCGATGACACGCATGACCTCGATGATGACGGTGCGCATGACCTCGACGATGCTCGGCATGCAGATCGACCTCGGCTACCCGTAGCCCTTCGCGCGGCAGCGGTTTTCGCGCTAGGCCCATGGGGATGACGGACGAAGACGATCCCACCCGCAAGGCCCCTGCCGCGCCGTCGTCGAAGATGACGACCTACGGCCTGCATCGGCTCGCCCCGCCGATCCGCCTGGTGGACGCAGCGGCGGAGATCGAACGCGCCGACCACATGATCGGAACCGTGGCGGGCGCGAAGCTGCGCATGCTCGCAGACCAGATCCGAAAACTGCAGGACGAAGCCCAGACGATCGTCGCCCAAGCGGAACAAGACGCGCAGCTGCACCGCGCGCAGTGTTCGTTCCCCCGCCGCCCCGGCCACGTCTACCACCTCTACGACGGCCCCGACGGCCTCTACTGGTCCATGCTCAGCCCCGCCGAGTGGGGCACGCCCCCCCATCCTCACCGCGGCGCCTACCGACTGGAAGCCGACCAAAGCTGGACCGCCACCGAACCCTGAAGCGGTCCAGGAAGCGGAAGCGGTAGCGGAAGCGGCAGCGGCGACGGCAGCCGAAGCGGAAGCGGCAGCGGAAGCGGCCGTGGCAGCGGAAGCGGAAGCGGAAGCGGCGGCGGAAGCGGCAGCGGAAGCGGAAGCGGAAGCGGCGGCGGAAGCGGCAGCGGAAGCGGAAGCGGCCGCGGCATCGGGCTCGGATTCGGCGTCGGATTCGGCGTCGGCGTCGGCTTCGGCGTCGGCTTCGGCTTCGGCGTCGGCTTCGGCTTCGGCTTCGGCGTCGGGTTTCGGCTTCGGTTTCGGCTTCGGCGTCCGAACAACCACGGGCACGGGCACGGGCCGCGTCCGCGCTCCGCCTCCTCCTACCTCGCCGAGCAGCCGCCTTCCAGCCTCGGGTCGTCGCACCGGTCCGGCGGCGGCTCCCCGTGTGCGGTCAAGCAGCGGGCGGTGACTTCCGCCGCCCGACACTCGCCCCCGACGCAGGTCTCGCCGGCGTCGCACGCGCGCTCGAGACAGACCGCTTCGAGTCGCAAGCGCAGATCGATGATCCGGCCGGGTTCGAGGGTGGCCACCACGCGCTGCTCGACGGGCACCACGCGGGTGGTGCCGCCGGGGCCAGCGCGGGTGACGTCGGCGGAGAGCGTGATGTCCACCTCGCCGTTGCCGACGATCGACTGGGTGGCGGTCTCGCCGGTGCGCCCGAGCGAGAGTTCGCTGTCGCCGCAGCCGAAGATCGTGTTGCCGTCCGCGTCGCGGACGCAGGCGTGGACGACCGTGGAATCCGCGACCAAATCGGGCGCGATCTCGTAGCAGACGAAGAACTGGGTCAGCTCCTCGCCGCAGCTCGTCGTGAGTATCAGTGCGGCCAGGCAGAACACCGACCGAAGCGCTGCGAACACTCGGCTCATCGGCCCACCGAGAGCGCGTTGACGGTTGGCAGCGATCCTTCGAGCGGGTCGACACTCGCCGGCACGGTCAGTCCGATCGCGAGGATCACCCCGAGGAGCACTGCGCCTCCGAGCCCGGCCCAGAGCCACCACTGGTCGACCACGCGGCTGCGCTCCTCGAGCACCGCCCGCAGATCGATCCGCTGGTCTTCTTCGATGCGGATGGCTTCTTCGAAGTCGTCGTAGCCGTTCGCTTCGACCCGCACCGTGTGCGCACCGACGCGCACGGTGCGATCGAGCGGCGCGCGGCCGAGCTCGGTGTCGTCGAGGAAGACCATCGCCGGATGCACGTTGGCGCGCAGCCGCAGCGTGCCTTCGACCGGGATCGGTTCGAGCCGAAGCGAGAGCGTGCTCTGGGTGCCGGCGCGCAGCATCAAACTCCGCGAAGCTTCCACATGTCCATCCGCGGTGGCGGTGAATCGCCGCCGCCCCGCATCCACGTAGACCGTCTCTCGAAACGGACTCTCCCCAAGCACGCGGCCGTCCACTCGAACCTCTGCGCCGCGCACATTGATCTCGATCCGCACCGGGGTGAGTTCGCGCTCGAGTTCCCGCATCGCCTGTTCGACTGCGGCTTGGCGTTCGGCGTCGATCGACTCTTCGGTGGAGAGGTAGCGGTGGAACGCGTCGATGGCTTCCGCGCGGCGGTGGAGCGCCACGAGGGTCTGCGCGAGGTTGAAGAGCACCACCGGCACGGGGGCTTGCGCGTACGATGCCTCGAACGCCTCGACTGCCGTCGGGTAGTCGCCGGCTTGGTACGCCTCGGCGCCTCGCAAGAAGAGCGTGCGCGCATCCTCTTGGGCCGCCGCTGGGCGCGCGAACGTCGCCAGACACAGGAGCACCGCGGTGCCCACCATCCAGCGTGGTCCCTGGGTCCGACTCCACGGTGTTCGATGGGGCGTCCGTTGCAATGCCGTCCGCGCGACGCGCACTGGCTTCTCGAATCGCAGTGAATGCGGTGTGCCCAGAGCCATCGGGCGTGAGCGTACTCCGGGCAGCGGGCCCGACGGAAGAACTCGTGCGCCGCGGTGCGGATGTGCTCTGATGGGTCGTGGGCGCGGCGGACACTCTGCTGGAACGATTGCGGCGAGGGACCGCGGTGGGCGGGGGCGTTCGCTGGTCGTACGGGTACCGCACCACCGGCGGCGCGTCCGAAGCCACCGCACTCGCCGCGCTGGCGCTCCACGCCCGGAGCGATTCACCCGCCTTGGTGCGCGACGCGCTCGACTGGATCGCCAGCATCCAGGACGAACGGGGTGGGGTGCCTGCAACCATGCAACTTCCCGAACCGCTCTGGCCGACCTCCCTCGCCCTCGCGGCTGCGGCGCGGGTGCGCGGCTCGGAGAACGACTTCGCGGTCCAAGCGAGTCAGCACCTGCTCACCACGGCCGGCACGGTCTACGCGCGCGACCCGCAGCTGGGCCACGACCCGAGCATCAAGGGATGGTCGTGGGTCGCGGAGACACACTCGTGGGTGGAGCCCACGGGCTACGCGATGATCGGATTGCGTGCGGCCGGTCACGCCGACCACACGCGGGTCGCCGAGGGGGCGCGCCTGCTGCGGGATCGATGTTTGCCCGAAGGCGGCTGGAACTACGGCAACACGCGGGTGCTCCGGAACCTCTTGCGCCCGTTTCCGGCGACGACTGGCGTGGCGCTTCTGGCGCTCGTCGGCGAAGAGCGCACCGACGAGGTCGATCGGTCCATCGACTACCTGCGGGGCGCGGTGCGATCCATCCGCGCGCCCATCTCGCTCGCGTGGTCGCTCATGGCGCTTCGAGCCTGGGGCGAGGCGATGCCCGAAGGCGACGACTGGATCTTGAACAGCGTGGAACATCCCCGCCGGCGGCCGCCCGACCCGATGCACGACGCGCTCCTCTTGCTCGCGCTGAGCGACACCGAGCCGATGCTGTGGGGCCCGGCGGGCCAGCGCATCCCGGCCGAGCCGGTCGTGCCCGTCGGCGCAGTCATGGCGGACCCGGACGCGGCCGGCGCGGGTGGCGTTCCGGACGCGAGCGCACGAGACGAGGGCGTGGTCGATGGCGACTGACAAAGAGCGCAAGCCTGCTTCGTCCGAAGCGAAGATCTCGAGGCGCACGCTCCTGCGCGGGCTCGGCGTGCTCGCGACCGGAGCCGCCGCCGCGACCATCGGCGAGCTGCTCGACGGCCGGGAGAACGGGCTCGCAGCCTCGGTCTACATCGCGCGTGCGCCGGCGTACGAACCGCTCCCGCTCGAGGCGCAGATCCTCGAAGGCTTCGCGGTGCTCGGGGTCACCGAGACGGAGCTCTCCGGCAAGCGGGTGCTCTTGAAACCGAACCTCGTGGAGACCGCGCTCGGCCACGGACACATCAACACGCATCCCTCGGTGGTGCTCGCGGTGGCCCAGGCGCTGCGCGGCCTAGGCGCCGACCCGTTCCTCGCCGAAGGACAGGGCCACCGCCGCGACAGCTGGCTCGTGCTCGCCGAGTCCGGGATGATCGACACGCTGGAGGCCGGCGAACTCGACTTCGTCGATCTGAACCACGACGAGATCGTGCAGGTGCCGAACGGCGGCGGCGTCTCGCACTTCGAACACCTCTGGTTGCCGAAGACGGTCCTCGAGGCGGACTTCGTGGTCTCCCTCCCGAAGATGAAGACCCACCACTGGGCGGGCATCACCTGCTCGATGAAGAACTTCTTCGGCACCGTGCCGGGGCTCGTCTACGGCTGGCCGAAGAACCCGCTCCACCGCGCCGGCATCCCGCAGTCGATCGTGGATCTGAACGCCACCATTCAACCGGACTTCGCAATCGTGGACGGAGTCGTGGGTATGGACGGCGACGGACCGATCATGGGCAACCCGAAGGAACTCGGCTGCCTCGTGATGGGCCGCAACCTGCCCGCCGTGGACGCCACCTGCGCACGCCTCATGGGCCTCAACCCCCTTGGGACCACCTACCTTCCGCTCGCCTCCGGCTGGCTCGGCCCGATCCTCGAGAAGAACATCGAACAGCGCGGCGAAGCGATCGAGGCGATCGCCCAGCGCTTCGAAGTCCTGGACGAACCCCACCTCCGCGCGCTGCGCGACGCCTGAGCCCCAAAACCCGGACCGGAAGTCGGCGGATTCGGCTTCGGGATCGGGGTCGGGATCGGCTTCGGCATCGGGGTCGGCTTCGGGTTCGGCTTCGGGTTCGGCTTCGGGGTCGGCTTCGGGGTCGGCTTCGGGGTCGGGGTCGGCTTCGGCTTCGGCTTCGGCGTCGGGGTCGGGGTCGGGGTCGGCTTCGGGTTCGGCTTCGGGTTCGGCTTCGGGTTCGGCTTCGGGTTCGGCTTCGGGTTCGGGTTCGGGATCGGTTTCGGCTTCGGCTTCGGCTTCGGCTTCTTCGGCATCGGGTTCCGCCCGAAGCAGAGACAGAGACAGAGACAGAGACAGAGACAGAGACAGCGACAGAGACAGAGACAGAGACAGCGACAGCGACAGCGACAGAGACAGAGACAGAGACAGAGACAGAGACAGAGACAGAGACAGAGACAGAGACAGAGACAGAGACAGAGACAGAGACAGCGACAGCGACAGCGACAGAGACCGCGACAGAGACAGAGACAGCGACAGAGACAGCGACAGAGACAGCGACAGCGACCGCGACAGCGACCGCGACAGCGACAGCGACGGCGACAGCGACCGCGACCGCGACCGCGACCGCGACCGCGACCGCGACCCGCGACCGACGTCGCGCGCATGGACGTCTCACAACAGACCGTGGCAACCTCCGGCAGCCTCTCGCCTCCCCCATGCGTCTCCCTCGACACGCGTCATCTCCAGGAGCTCTTCCGTGACCGACATCCTCCCGTTCGACCGCGTCGCGTCGGCTTTCGCCGCGCGCCCGACCAAGACCACCGTGAAGATCCATGCGGTCGCCAAATCGGACCTCAAGAAGTGGGTCAAGGATGCGCCGGCCGCGGTGCGCAACTGGGTGAAGTCGTCGGCCGGGTCGAGCAGCGTCGGGCGCGCGACCATGTTGCCGAAGCGCGACGGCACCGTGTGGGGCGGGCTCTTCGTACGCCCGAGCGACGCCGACCCCTTCGTCTACGCGCGGCTCTTCGGGAGCGTGCCGAAGGGCCGCTACGAACTCGACGGCTTGCCCGACGAACGCCACGCGGAAGCCGCAGCGCTCGGCTGGGCGCTCGCCGCGTACCGGTTCGATCGCTACAAGGCGTCGCCGGCCAAAGCCACCCGCAAACTCGTGTGGCCGGAGCTCGCGCGCAAAGATTCGGTGCGGCGCATCGCCGAAGCGACGTACCTCGTGCGCGACCTCGTCAACACCCCAGCCGAGGACATGGGACCGGCCGAAATGGAAGCGTGCGCCAACGCGCTCGCGGGCCTGCACGGCGCGAAGGTCACGACCATTCGCGGCGACGCCCTCTTGAAGAAGGGCTGGCCTGCCGTGCACGCGGTGGGCCGCGCGAGCGTCAAAGAGCCGCGGGTGATCGACCTGACGTGGGGCGACGCCAGTCACCCGAAGGTCACACTCGTCGGCAAGGGCGTGACCTTCGACAGCGGCGGTCTCGACATCAAGCCGGCTGGCGGCATGCTCATCATGAAGAAGGACATGGGCGGCGGCGCCCACGTGCTCGCGCTCGCGCACGCGATCATGGACGCGAAGCTCCCGGTGCGGCTGCGCATGATCGTGCCCGCCGTGGAGAACTCGATCTCCGGCAACGCCTTCCGGCCGCTCGATGTGCTGCAGACCCGCAAGGGCCTGACCGTCGAGGTCGGCAACACCGACGCCGAAGGTCGGCTCGTGCTTTGCGACGCCCTCCACGAAGCGTCGATGGATGCGCCGAAGTTGTTGCTCGACTTCGCCACGTTGACCGGCGCCGCTCGCGTCGCGCTCGGCACCGAGATGCCGGCGCTCTTCACCAACGACGACCAGCTCGCGGTGGCGCTGCAGAAGCTCGGACGACGCGAACACGATCCGGTCTGGCAGATGCCACTCCACGCGCCGTACCAGCGCTACTTGGAGTCGAAGGTCGCCGACGTCAGCAACACCTCGAGCACCCGCTTCGGCGGCGCGATCACCGCAGCGCTCTTTCTCTCCCGCTTCGTCTCGAACGACGTCACCTGGGGTCACCTCGATCTGATGGCCTGGAACAACGACACCCGCCCGGGTCGCCCGCGTGGAGGCGAAGCGATGGCGCTTCGCGCCTGTTTCGCGCTCGTGGAGAAGCTCTTCACCGAAGACGAGGACGAGGGCACGGGCGAGGACGCAGAGAGCTGACTCATATGCGGCGGTCGCGTTCGCGTTAGCGGAAGCGGAAGCCGAAGCGGAAGCGGAAGCGGAAGCGGTCGCGGAAGCGGTCGCCGACGCCGAAGTGGAAGCCGAAGCCGAAGCCGAAGCCGAAGCCGAAGCGGAAGCCGAAGCCGACGCCGAAGCCGACGCCGACGCCGAGGCCGAAACCGAAACCGACGCCGAAGCCGACGCCGAAGCCGAAGCCGACGCCGAAGCCGAAACCGACGCCGAAGCCGAAGCCGAGGCCGAAGCCGAAGCCGAATCCGACCCCGACCCCGACCCCGACGCCGAAGCCGAAGCCGTTGGAGTTCCGGTTCGGATTGGTGCGTACCCATCGCGCTGATACCGTGCGCGCGATGAGTCCGGAACACGTGCGTGCGCTGCTCGAACGCGTCCGGGGCGGCGAGCTGGCGGTGGACGAGGCGATGGCCGAGCTCGCGGAGCTGCCGTTTCGCGATCTCGTGCACACGAAGGTCGACCACCACCGCAGTCTGCGCACCGGGTTGCCGGAGGTCGTCTACGGGGCGGGCAAGACCGCCGCGCAGATCGTCGAGATCATGAAGGACCTGCATGCCTCCGACGGGGTCGCGCTCGCGACCCGGGTCGACCCCGACGCGGCCGCGGAGGTCGTGGCGGCGCTGCCCGACGCACACCACGATCCGCTCGCCCGCACGGTCGTCTGGGACGCGCGGCCGAGCCGCCCGCACACCTTCGTCATCGTGTGTGCGGGCACCAGCGACCGGTTCGTCGCGCAGGAGGCCGAGGTCACCGCGCGCGCCTTCGGGTACGGCGTCGAACGGCTCGACGACGTGGGCGTCGCGGGACTGCACCGCATCGCCGCCCATCGGCCGCTGCTGGAACGCGCCGATGTGCTTCTGGTGATCGCGGGCATGGAGGGCGCGCTCGCGAGCGTGGTGGCGGGCCTCACCAGCCGGCCCATCGTCGCGGTGCCGACGAGCGTGGGCTACGGCGCGAGCTTCGGTGGGCTCGCGGCGCTGCTCGGCATGCTGAGCGGCTGCGCGCCAGGGGTCGCTGTGGTGAACATCGACAACGGCTTCGGCGCGGCATGCCTCGCCGCCCGCATCGTGTCGTCGAGGTCCGAGTGACACCCGACCTGCTCTTTCTGGACGCGTCGGGCAGCGGCATCGCCGGCGACATGTGCGTCGCGGCGCTCGTGGACGCGGGCGCACCGGAGGCCGCGATCACCGAGGCGCTCTCGGCGCTGCCACTGGAGCGCCACGAACGAAGTGTTCGAACGGTGTTCCGATCTGGGATCGCGGCGAAGCAGTTCCTGGTCGAGCCGCTCGAGGACGCGCCGCAGCGCACGTGGCGCGACATCCGGCAACTGCTCCAGGCGCTCCCGCCGGCCGTGCGCGCGCGTTCGGTCGCGATGTTCGCGCGCCTCGCGGAGGCCGAAGCGGCGGTCCACGGATGCGCGGTCGACGACGTGCACTTTCACGAGGTCGGCGCGCTCGACTCGATCGTCGACATCGTCGCGGTGGCGGCGTGCCTCGAGTTCTTCGGTGGCGAGATCGTCGCGTCGCCGCTTCCGCTCGGCCGCGGGACCACCCACTCTCAACACGGCGTCTTGCCGCTGCCGGCCCCCGCGACGCTCGAGTGCCTGCGCGGCGTGGCCACCTTCGATGGCGGCGTCGACGCGGAGCTCGTCACGCCGACCGGCGCGACCATCGTCGCGACCCAAGCGACCCGCTTCGTACGCTGGCCTGCGATGAAGCCGGTCGCGGTGGGCTGGGGCGCAGGCACCCGGGAGCTGCCCGACCGGCCCAACGTATTGCGGGTGGTGCGGGGCGTGGCGGAGAGATCGCAGACGCGCCGCTCGCTCCTGGTGATCGAATGCAACATCGACGACTGCCCTCCGGAACGGCTCGCCTATGCGCTCGCCCGGTTGATGGCGGCCGGCGCGCGCGACGCGTGGATGACGCCGATCACGATGAAGAAGGGTCGGCTCGGCACCATGCTGAGCGCCCTGTGTGATGCGGCGACCCGCGACGTGCTGACCGAGATCCTGCTGACCGAGACCGGCTCGCTCGGCGTGCGGGTACGCGGGGTCGAGCGGGTCGAGCGGCCGCGCCGCGTGGTGACGGTCGAGACCCGCTTCGGCGCGCTCGAGGTGAAGGTGGCCTCCGGCGATGGGTTGCCCGAGCTGGTCGCACCGGAGTTCGATTCGTGCCGCGCGGCCGCCGAGACGCACGGCGTGCCGCTCGGAGAAGTGTTCGAAGCGGCGGTCGCTGCGTTCCGAACGGGGACGGCGTGACGCCGGTTGAGCGAGTGCGTGGGGTTCGTGGCGGCGGGGCCGATCCCGAAGCCGACGCCGACGCCGACGCCGAAGCCGAAGCCGCAGCCGAAGCCGAAGCCGAAGCCGATTCCGAAGCCGAAGCCGACGCCGACGCCGAAGCCGATTCCGACGCCGAAGCCGATTCCGACGCCGAAGCCGCTTCCGGTTCCGCTTCCGCTGTCGCTTCCGGTACCGCTTCCGCTGTCGCTTCCGGTACCGCTTCCGCGTCCGCCTCCGCTTCCGCTTCCGCCTCCGGTTCCGCTTCCGGTTCCGGTTCCGGTTCCGCTTCTGGGCTGCGGACTTGGTTGTCGTCGCAGCCGTCCGTGCTCGTGTGTTTCAGTGGTGGGGTCGACTCGTCGTATCTGCTCGCCGAGGCGGTGCGTGCCCTCGGGCCGGGGAGGGCGCACGCATTCACTGCGGTGTCTGCGAGCCTGGATCCCCAGGAGCGCGCGCACGCGGCCGAGATCGCCGCGTCGCTCGGCGCGCCGCATGCGCTGGTCGACACCCACGAGCTCGACGACGCGCGCTACACGACCAACCCGAAGAACCGCTGCTACTTCTGCAAGACCGAGGTCTACGGTGCGGCCCGCCGCTTCGCGACGGAGCATGGCTTCGCGGTGGTCGTCGACGGGTTCAACCTCGACGATCGGGGCGACCACCGTCCGGGACGCAAAGCCGCCAAGGAACTCGGCGTGCGCTCCCCGCTCGACGACCACCGCTTCACCAAAGCGGACATCCGCGCGGCGGCCCACGCACTCGGTCTGCCGGTCTGGGACAAACCGGCGCTCGCCTGCCTCTCGAGCCGCTTTCCCTACGGCACCGAGATCACCGCTGCGCGCCTCGCCCAAGTCGCTGCCGCCGAACGCGCAATGCGCGCGCTCGACTTCCGCGTGGTCCGCGTCCGCTGGTTCGGAGAAGAGGCCAGCCTCGAAGTCGGCCAAGACGAACTCCCCCGCGCCCGCGACCTCTTCGCCGAGATCGAATGCGCGCTCCGCGCCACCGGCTTCCAGAGAGTGCATCTCGATCCCAGCGGCTACCGCCAAGGCCGCCTCAACCTGCTGCCGTAGCGAACCGAAGGAGAGGATTCGGTTCGCCCGTCCCGTGCCCGTGCCCTTCCGGAGCAGAGGCAGCAACAGCAACAGCAACAGCGACACAGACAGAGACAGGGACAGCAACAGCAACAGCGACACAGGGACAGAGACAGAGACAGAGACAGAGACAGAGACAGAGACAGAGACAACGACAGCGACAGCGACAGCGACAGAGACAGCGACAGCGACAGCGACAGCGACAGCGACAGCAACCGCGACAGTCCTCTATCGACTCGGACGGCCTTGCCAAGCACCGAGTCGGACCCACTCTGGCCGGCCCCGTCATGTCCACGCCCGTCTTCGCCATCGACCTCGACGACCCGCCCGCCACCCGGTGGCGCGGGCTCGCCCCTCACGCGTCCGCGATTCGTAAGCTCTGCGACGTCTACCTCGAGGACCTGGGTGGGGTGGACGAGTACACGCCTCTGCTCGCGGGCTACGAAGCGCAATGCCTCACGGTCGAGCAGCGCGCCGAGCTCGACGCCGTGGCCGCGATCGCCGGGCGGCCCCATGCACACGCCGCGCTCGCGAACCTCTACTACGACGCGCTTAAGTTCGCGTTCTCCGGTTTGCTCGGCTGCACCGCGTTCGGGGTCGACACGGCGTCTGGTCCGCTGCATGCGCGCAACCTCGACTGGCATGCACCGCACAAGGTCTTGCAGAAGCACACGGCCGTCTTCGAGTTGCGGCGGAGCGGACGCGTCGTAGCCCGGACGGTGGGCTGGCCTGGGTTCATCGGTGCGTTCAGCGGCGTCGCGCCCGGCAAGTTCTCGGTCACGCTCAACGCGGTCTTGAGCGAGGACCCACCCGCGGTGCAGACGCCAGTCACGTTCTTGATCCGCGAAGTGCTGGAGACCGCGTCAGACTTCGACGAGGCGGTGCTGCGCCTGGCGGAGACGCCCATCGCGTCCGATTGTCTGCTGCTCGTGGTCGGCGCGCGCCCAGGCGATCGCGTGGTGGTCGAGCGCACCCCATCGCGCCACGCGCTGCGCACGGTTGATGCTGGTCCCTTGGTGGTCACGAACGACTACCGCAGCCTGACCGATGGCGGCGCGCGCGGGATCCTCGGCGCCACGGCGTGCCAGCGATTCGACCGCGCGCGGCTGCTCGCGAACACGCACCTGACGCCGCCTCAGGCGTTCTCCATCCTCGGGGATCCGGAGGTGAAGATGGAGATCACGGTGCAGCAGATGGTGTTGCTGCCGGTGGATGGGAGTGTGTGGGTCGATGGGGCCGAGGTGTGCGGGGCGGTTCGCGGCTGACGACGGCTCGTTCGGATTCAGATCCCAACGGGCACGGGCACGTACCGGCGAAGCGCATCCTCTCTGCCATCCTCCGGGTGTAAGCCCCCAGAGCGGTTCGCCGTTGGGTCGGCATGGAGTGCATCGTTCGGGCGGGG
The DNA here is from genome assembly GCA_034670305.1 of Deltaproteobacteria bacterium. Lineage (GTDB taxonomy): Bacteria > Myxococcota_A > Polyangia > Polyangiales > Houyiibacteriaceae > JAXMNT01. The sequence continues at coordinate 96,625 of JAXMNT010000010.1, read as the reverse complement.
TTGGTTCTGGTCTTGGCGTTGGCGTCGGGGTCGACCGTTCATGCGGCGGCGGCGCCTCCGCCGGACATCGATCCTCAGGACGAGGCGGGCGCCATTCAGCGGAAGGTCGAGGCGGATGCGGTTGCGGCGACGCCTGAAGAGGAGGTCGACGAGCCCCGGTTTCAGGGGCGGCGACGGTACAGCGGGTGGGCGGTCGGGGGCGCACACCTGGGGATCCTCGTGGGGGGAGGCATCGCGGCGGCCGTCGAGACGACGGACCCCGACGAACACGGCGCGTGGATCCTGCCCGCCCTCCTCCCGCTGGCCTTGGGCCTTGCGCTTCGGCGGCTGAGCGAGCGCCACGACTGGTCGTTGAAAGCGGGGAGCACACTCGCGGGACTCGGGCCGGGACTCGTCGCCGGTGCGCTGGTGGCCACGGCATTCGCAGAGACTCCGATGGGCCGGTCGGTTCGACCCATGCTCTACGGAACGCTGATGACTGCGTTCACTGCGGTCTCCATGATTCTGTACAACCGGCTGCGCGGGGGCGCGGGTTGGGTCACCGGGATCTTCTACGGGCTGGTGCTGATGGCGGGCATGGCTGGTGCCCATGCCGCGCGACAAGGACACGGAGACACGGGGGCCATCGTCGGCACCGCCGTGGGCGCGGGACTCGGCCTCGGCTTCGCAGCGCTCGCCCCGCTCCTGCGCTGGTAGTCCCGCGCTGCGAGCCCGCCCCGAGACGCTACGAAAGAACGTGCTTCTGGAGGAACGTGAGGATGGCCTCGTGCCAGGCCTGCGCGTTGTTGGGCTGGAGGATCCAGTGGTTCTCGTCTGGGAACACGACGAGCTCGCTTTCGACGCCGTGTGCTTGCAGGCCTTCGAAGAGCGCGAGCGCTTCGCCGAGGGGCACCCGGTAGTCCTTCTCACCGTGCAGGATCAACGTCGGCGTCTTCCAATCCGGCACCGCGCGGTGCGGTGAGTAGCGGTCCATCTCGCCGGTCCACGGCGTGGAGGCGAGGTGCAGTCCGAAGTAGGCGCTCGCGTCGGTGCGCCCGTGGAACGCGCGCAGGTCGAAGAGGCTCGCGTGGGTGATGAGCGCGCGGAAGCGGCCGGTGTGTCCGCCGATCCAGTTCGCCATGTAGCCGCCGAACGAGCCGCCCATCGCAGCCACCTTGGTCGCGTCGATGTCGTCGCGCTGTTCGAGCGCGTCCGTGAAGCGCATGAGATCGTCGTAGCAAGCGGCGCCCCACTCGTTGCCCCAGATGCCGGCGGTGAACTCATAGCCTTCACCGGTCGACCCGCGCGGGTTCGGAAGCGCGATGGCGTACCCCTGTTCGACGAACGCGGCCGGGTTCCAGCGCCAATGCCAACCGTCGGCCCACTGGTGGATCGGGCCGCCGTGGATCCAGAGCAGACACGGGTGCGGTCCAGGTGTGTTCGGTTTCAGCAGGAGTCCGTGCACCGTTTGGCCGTCGGCGGCTTCGACCGACATGTCCTCGACGACCAAGCTCGAGAGCGCCTCGGCGTGCTCTGCAAACCCCGTGGGATCCGCGAGCGGCTGTGCGCCCTTGGCGTCGACGGCCGCCGCACGCGGCGCGGAGGTGAGTGTGCTGTGGATCATGGCGACCCGCGCCGGCGTCTTCGCGCCCGTCGCAATCGGCCGGCACACGACCCCGTGCACGACGCCGCGTTCGGTCCACGGCGTGACTTGGTCCGCTTCGGTGTCGACCTCGGCAAGTCGTGTGCGGCCTCGGTCGTCGAAGGTGCAGAGCAGTCGGCGTTCGTCGAGCCAGCACTCCGGCGAGAGCCACCGGTCGAGCTCGGTCGCGAGCGAACGCGCGGAGCCGTCGGGACCGAACACGACGAGATCCACCCGCGGAAGACGCCCGTCGCCATCCGGGCCGGACCGGGTGTGCCGCTGGGTTGCGAGGCTGGCGCCGGAAGGAGAGAGTTTCGCGCCGTAGTGCGAGACGTTGCCTGCGCGGCCCAGGTCTTCGATCCGTTCGGGCGATCCATCGGCCTGGATCGCGATGCGGCGCAGCCAGCTGCGCGCGACTTGGTCCTCCGCCTTCTCTTCCGCGTTCATGGCGACGAAGCGTCCGTCGGTGCTCACGTCCCAGCTCACGTCGCGTTCGTGTTCGTGGGTGGTGCCTTCGGTGAGGTCGAACTGCGCGCCCTCGGGATGAATGCACAGCAGCTGCGCCCGGTCCGGACCGAGCCAGTGGTCCCAGTGCCGCACCGGGGTCCGCCGGTAATGCAGCACGCTCGGTCCGTCTTTGGCGCGCTTGGCCGCGTGCGCCCGTTGTTCGGTGTCGGGCACATCCGGCCAGTGCCGGGTCCACACGAGCAAGCGCGCGCCAGCGAACCGGAAGTCGTTCACCCCCAGCGCCACGTCGCTGAGTCGGCGCGCTTCGCGTCCACCGGGATCGAAGCCCCAGATCTGACTGCGCTCGTCTTCGCCCGGCGTGGGCGACTTGCCCACCGGTCGGTTGGACAGAAACCCGAGCAGACCCTGGCTGGAGAAGTGCGGCGCCCGGTCGTTCCACTCGCCGAACGTGAGCTGCTGCGCATCGGACCCATCGAGCGGGATGCGCCAGAGGTCGTGAACCCATCGCGCGCCGGAGGTCGACCGTCGGGAGACGGCCGCGCACAACCAGTCTTCGGTGGGGTGGAGGGCAACGGTGGCCAATCGACCGAGCGTGAGCAGTCCTTCGACGTTCATGGGCGTGAGCCTACCCCGCGCACCGAGGGCGGCGCTGCGACGGGGCGCCGCGTCGTGTGTTTGCTCAGCGGTTCGAGGTCGGCGCCATGGAAAGGTGCCCGCGTGAAACATGTTCCGTGGCTGGTTGTGCTCCTTGGGGTCGGTTGTGTGGTCGGACCCGACGAGGACATCGGCGCCTCGCGGGCGGAGATCGTCGACGGCACCCTGGCTCCGGACGAACACAGCGTGGTGCTCGTGAAGCTGGTCGGCGGGGTGGGTCTGTGCACCGGCACCTTCGTCTCGCCGACGGTCGTGCTCACCGCCAAACACTGTGTGCAGGGCGCGGGTCTCGGGCGGCCCCACGCGCTCGGGCTGCTCTCCATCGGCGTCGGACGAGACGTACGGAACACCGTCGACTACCGCATTCGACGCGTGGACACGACGCCGGGCACCTACCGAGACGACGGTCTGCTCACTGGGCTCATTGGTCAGGACGTCGGCGTGGTCACGATCCGTCCCGACGCGGACGGCAACCTCCCCGACGTCGCGCCCATGGAAATGATGCGCGAGGACCCGAGCGCGCTCGTGGGCGAGACCTTCACGTTCATCGGCTACGGACAGACACCCGAAGGCGGCTCCGGCACGAAGTACCTCACGACGGGCACGCTCAACTCGATCGACGCCAACGTGCTCTACTCGTCGATGAACATCTGCTCCGGCGACTCGGGTGGCCCGATGATCCTCGAGGGCTCGCCGCGCCGCATCGTGGGGGTCGCGAGTTTCGGTCAGGCCGAGAGTTGTCCGAGCTCCCGAGACGGCCACAACCGGATCGATCGGCTCAGTGGCATCGTGGATGAAGCGTTGCTGGAAGCGGGCGACTGCCCTGGCGTGTCGGACGAGGCCTGCAACTCGGTCGACGACGACTGCGACGGCACGATCGACGAGACCTGTCAGCCGCTCGGCGGGGCGTGTGAAACCGACGACGATTGCGCCTTCGCGCAACTGCCGGAACGGTTCGGGTTCGGCTTGCGCGGGTTGCTCGACGATCCGGTTGTCTGCGGAGACACGCCGGCCGGACGGGTCTGCACCCATGCGTGCGATCCGCGGCAGCCGGTCGATACCTGCGCTTCGATCGATCATCCGTTCGGTGGCGATTCGATCGCGACGCCCGGCGCGTACTGCGCGCCGACCAGTGGCTGCGAGGGGACCTGCGTGGCCGGCGTGCGTGGCGCCGCCCCCGACGGCGAGACCTGCGCGGCCGACACCGACTGCGCAAGTCTGGCCTGCGTCGATCCCGGCGACGGCAACCGCCGATGCGTGCACCGTTGCGAAGGCGGCGCCGGTCAATGTCCGATCGATCGGGCATGCGCGGCGCCGGACGGTGCGTGCGGCGGCTGCGTCGATCCGGCGATCCTCGGGGAAGCTCGGGGCCTCGGCGATGCGTGCGACGCGGCGGAACAGTGTGTGTCCGGCAACTGCCATGCGGAGGGGTACTGCACGACGGCGTGCCCGCCCGACTGCGCGGATGGATTTCACTGCCGCAGCGGATTGTGTGAGCGCGGCGACCTCGGTTCGGATGGCGCGCGCTGCGTCGACGCGATGGACTGCGCCGGCGAGCGCGAGTGCACCGCGACCGAAGGCGGCACGGTCTGCACCACCCGCTGCCCCTCGGCCGGTGACTGCGCCGACGGCTTCGAGTGCGACGGGGAACGCTGCGTGCCGGCGGGCGCCGTGCTCGGCGAAGCATGCGGCGTCGACGCCGAGTGTTTGAGCGGCCGGTGCGTGGTCCGTGACTCGGGCGGCACCTGCACCCGGAGTTGTGGGGCGGCCGGCGGATGCGACGTCGGCACCGTCTGCGACGACCACGAGGGCGAACTGCTCTGCGTGCCGCCGCCGGAGCCCGAGGCGGCTGGGGGCGGCGGGTGCAGCGTCGGTGGGGGCGCGGGCGCGGGGGCGGCGTGGGTCTTCGTGGCGATGGTCGGGCTGCGACGGCGCCAGCGTTAGAGGCCGACGCCGAAGCCGAAGCCGATACTGAAGCCGAAGGCGACGCCGAAGCAGAAGCAGAAGCCGAAGCCGAGGCCGATGCCGAAGCCGATGCCGAAGCCGATGCCGAAGCCGATGCCGATGCCGACGCCGGAGCCGAAGCCGATGCCGACGCCGACGCCGATGCCGATGCCGACGCCGATGGCGATGCCGAAGCCGACGCCGAAGCCGATGCCGAGGCCGATGCCGATGCCGATGCCGACGCCGAAGCCGATGGCGATGCCGAAGCCGACGCCGAAGCCGAAGCCGGAGCCGACGCCGGAGCCGATGCCGACGCCGGAGCCGACGCTGGTCTGACGACTTAGAAGCGGACGGTCTGGGGGCGGACGCGGTCGGCGCCGGGGGAGCCGAGTTGGGCGAGGTCGTTGGCGCCGAAGCAGAGAACGGCGCCTTCGCTGGTGAGGGCGCAGGTGAAACGGGCGCCGAGGCCCATCTGGACCACGTTGGCGATCTCAGGGCTCACGGGGGTGCGGCGGACGGTGACGCCACTCTCGCCGGTTTGGGCCGCGTCGTTGGCACCCCAGCAGAACATCGTGCCGGCGGAGAGGGCGCAGGTGTGGGCCGCACCCGCCGCGACCGACACCGCGTCGGCGACACCGAAGATGGCGATGGGCGTCGGGAACCCATCGTCCCCAGGAATGGCCACGCCGAGCTGGCCTTGGCTCGAGTCGCCCCAGCAGTGGACGATGCCATCGGAGGTCACCGCGCAGGTGTGGTAGCCGCCGGCCGCGATCGAGAGGACGTCCGTGAGTTCGACGCCCACCGGCGCGTCCTGGTCGAACAACATGTCGTTGCCGAGCTGGCCGAGCGTGCCCGCGCCCCAGCAGAACGGCTGTCCGCCTTCGAGTACGCATGCGTGTTCGGCCCCGAGCGTCAGCGCCGTCGCGGCGGAGATCCCGCGGACCCGAGCCGGAGTCGAGCGGGTGTCGGTCGTGCGGTCGCCGAGCTGACCGCGGTCGCCGGCGCCCCAACACCACACTTCTCCCTCCACGATGGCGCACGTGAAGTGTTGGGCCCCGAAGCGGCTGGTCTGCACGAACTCGGCGCGGCGAAGCGTAGGCAGGCCCACCGCCCGCTCCCGATCTTCGGTGGTCCCGTCGCCGAGCTCCCCATCGTCGTTCTGGCCGAGGCAGAGCAGCTCGCCATCGTCGATGAAGCAGCGCGCAGCACCGAGCGTGATCTGAGAGGCGCTGCGCATCCCGTCAGTGGGCCGGAGGGGCGACTGACCGTTGCCCCAGCAGGAGACCTGGCCACTGACGGCGACCGGCGCGGGACCGGCATCGCCCGACGACCCAGCGTCCAGGTCGACCAAACCGGCGTCCACCCCAGCGTCTTCGGGGGATCCAGCGTCTTCCAGCAGCCCCGCATCCTCGAGCACGCCGGCGTCTTCCAGGCTGCCCGCGTCCTGGCCTGCGTCCTGGCCCGCGTCCTGGCCCGCGTCCTGGCCCGCGTCCTCGGCTGCAGAGGTTTCGCCACTGATCACGCACACGTCGTTGATGCCAACCGCCAACGCCACCGCGCTGCGCTCCCTCGACTCCCCGCCACTGCACGCCAGAAGGCACCCACACCCGATCAGGACAAAACGCATGCTGCAACATATCGCACCCCACCGCAGTTCGGATACGGCTTCGCCACGGGCGTCCGGCTTTGGGCTCGAGCAAACCTCGACCGCTAGATCGCATTTCTTCGCCCCGATCGGTGTGTCCTTGGAGGCCACGGCACGATTGCGGCGTTTTCCGATCCGATCGGGCCCATTCCTTCGAGAAAAGAAACAGTGTGCAAGCTTTGTACAGCTGGGGACCGCTGACCCCATAATGGGTTTTAAGTCTCCTACGGATCGCGACACTCCGTCCCGATCGCTGCTCGCCGATCCAAAGATCGTGGGGTTAATGGGAGATCTCTAAGGTTTGCAGAGATGGCACTGCGGTTGCACTAGAGGTCCCCGTTCCCAATGACCTTCGCTTCCACCATATCGGTACCCGTTGACAGCCTCGCTGGAACCGGAGTACACCAAGGTCGGGAGAATGGTGCCCGCCGCATGGCTGGACGACTTTTGCAAGATGCCGCTACGGGCGGCTGGTTGAAGCGCACGCGCACTCGGAAAGCCGAGAGCCTTCGCGACGACACCACCGGCGCCATCTTCGTCGAGTACCTCACGCTCGCCAGCATGGTGACGATTGGCGGCGCGGCCGCGGTCGTGACGCTCGGAACCCCTCTCCTGAACCTCTACGACTACGTAGAACTCGTGATTCTGCTCCCCATCCCATGATGTGGAGCGGTACCCGGCTGAGCCGGGACCCCCAAACCGGACCAAACCAAGGGTGACACCACAATGAAGATCGTAAGAAACCTCCAGACCAAGCTCGCTTCCAACGAAGAAGGACTTTCGACGGTCGAGTACATCATCATTCTCGTCCTCATCGCGGTGCTCGCCATCACGGTGTGGCGCAGCTTCGGCGACGCGGTACGTGAGAACGTGACGACGTCGACGACCGACATCGAGGGCTTGCGCGGTAGCTGACCGCAGCACGTTGGCGTAACCGACGTGCCCTCTCTGGACGTCACCCTCGCTGGTCAGTGTGCTGCGGTCGGACTCGCGTTCGTTGCCGCAGTCACTGATTGGCGCAAGGGGGAAATCCCCAACTGGTTGACGTACCCACCTCTGTTCATCGGCCCCCTCGTTTGGGGGCTGGCAGAGGGTTTCTGGGGGCTGGCATCCTCCGTTGGAGGGATGGCTGCCTGTGCCTTCGTCCCGTGGCTTCTTTGGAAGTTGCGTGCGATCGGAGGAGGCGACCTGAAACTGGTCGCCGCAATGGGCGCGGTCGCGGGACTGACCAATGGGCTCGAGTTCGAGCTCGCAGGTTTCGTCGTGGCTGCGCTTTATGCGTTTGGACGACTCGCCTACGAAGGCAAACTCTTCCGCACCCTCTCCAATTCTGTGTTCCTGGCCCTCAACCCCCTCATGCCCAAATCGTGGCGCCGCCGTGTTCCTCCTTCGTTGATGAGCACCGTTCGTATGGGGGGCGCGTTCTTCATCGGCGCTTCCGTATCCGTACTTTCCCACCACCCCGAACTTTGGAGCTGACGCCATGAAGAGACGGCGCCTTCGAGACGACACCCGCGCCGCGGTTTACGTCGAGTTCCTGGTGGTGTTCATGCCGCTCTTCACGCTGTGGTTGGGCATGACCCAGATCGGTCTCCTCTACGGGGCCGACGTCATCGTTCAACACTCCGCCGACGCCGCTGCGCGCTCGGCGGTGGTCGTGCTTCCGGACGATCCCGCGCGCTACCGCGGCAGCGAGACCCCCAAACACCAGATCAACTGGAGCGACTCGGGAGACGGCGGCACGCCCTCCACGCTCGGTGGGTTCGACATCTTCGGCGCGGTCTCCTTCAACGGGGATCCGCGCCTCAACACGATCCGCTGGGCGGCGTACAAGCCGTTGCTCGGCATCGCGCCTCAGCCCTCCCACCTCGGTCGGGGCGGCGCCGAGAGTGTGCGCGGCGCGATCGGCGACGCCCACTATCGATTCTTGAGCGGGCTCATCTACAACTTCACCGCGGTCGCGGTGACGTTCCCGACCGGACCCGGTGCGACTGGGGTCCAGACGAGTGGCGCGCAGAACTTTCCTGCCTCACCGCCGCCCGTGACGCCGGTCCCGATCACGACCCGCGTGACGTACCTCTTCAACTGCGCGGTGCCGTTCGCGGCGCAGCTCATGTGCGATTCGCCGATCAACCTCAGCTCGCAGAGCGAGGACGGCTACCACGAGCTCTCGGGCGCGATGATGCCGATCTTCGGCGAGGGCGCGGGCCTCTTCACGGCGGTGGCGAGCTTGTCCGGCGCGTGTTTCCAGATCCTGCGTGCCGAGAGCACCCTCATCTACCAGGGCGCCGGTTACCAGTACGCGAGCGAACAGGGTGGCGAAGCCGACACCGCGAGCTCCGGCGGAGGCTCGAGCAGCAGCCGCGACTGCGTCACTTCCTGCAGCCCGGTCTGCAACATCGGCAAGCCCTGCGGCAACACCTGCATCAACCGCGACCTGGAATGCCACGTCGGCCGAGGTTCGGCCTGCCATCGAAGCGAGCTGTGCGAATGATCCGACGAACCCGACACGTACCCGCCGTTGTGGACGTGGATGCGCTCGACGACGAGTCGCGCTCGCTCCACGAGGACAAGGGCGGCGCGATCATGATCATGGGCCTGTTCATGGCCGTGTTCTTGGTGGCGCTCCTCTACTACATCGTGGGCATCACCGAGGCGGTGATTCACCGCGAAGCGATGCAGGACGCCGCCGACGCGACGTCATTCGCCGGCGCGTCGATGAATGCCCGCGGCATGAACCTCATCGTGCTGCTCAACATCATCATGGCTGTTGCCGTGGCCGTGCTTCTCGCGCTCCGGGTCGCGCAGGTGCTGGTGGCGATCGGCACCGCGATCGCCACGGGCTTGTGCTTCTTCCCAGGCATCGGCTGCGCCGTGTTGCCGACGCTCGCCAACATCAACATCCGCCTGAACAACATCATCAACCGCGTCGAGACCGCGGTGCAGAAGATCACCAAGGTGGCGTCCAAAGCACAGGACGTGATCGCGCTCGTCTGGCCAGCGCTCTCTCAAGTGCGCGCGGTCGACATGTCGCGGGCCTCTGCGTATTCGCCACCCTCGGAGTTCGGATTCGTGTGGCCGGTGTGGGGGCGTTTACCCGTCGACGACGATCGTTTACGCGAGACCTGCGACCGCGGTGGCAAGATGGTGAAGGACGTCGTGGCGGCGCCGTTCGAAGCGATCCCAGTGGTCGGCGGTGCGATCGGCAGTGCCGTGAGCGGTTCGATCGGCGCGATCCTCACACCCCTCAAGGCCTACTACTGCGGCGCCAGCGACGGGGACTCGAGTGAGCCACCTTCCTTCGGCACCGAGACCACGGTGGGCTTCCCCGAGAGCGCGGTCCAACAAGCGTGCGCGCACAGCTGCATCGATCCGGACACCGGAGACGTCGAACCCTACTCGGGGTGCGATCCATGTCGGTCGAGCCGAGACTCACCCGCATGCCAGAGCGCTCGGGAGAGCGTGTGCGAGGACTACACCGCTTCGCTGCGGGTGGTGAGCATTCTCGAGTGCGATCCCGGCAGCTGTGAAGACGCAGCCGACGCCGTGCCCCGCGGCGCATGTGGCGACAAGGGTTCGGGACCGGATTCGTCCCGCGGTGGTGTGGGTTCGTTCGGATTCTCGCCGCAGCTCACCGGCTCGGAATACAGCCAGTGCATCGCGAACGCCAACCAGGCCGCCAACACCTGCCGCAAGGACCGAGACCGCAACCTGGAGAACATCCAGTACGTGCTCGAGAACCGCTACCGCGCTTATTACAAGGATACGAGCAGCGGCACTTGTCAGGTCCGGTTCATGGACATTCAGCGCAACGACATGAACCAGGGTCTGGTGGAAGGCCGCCCCGAGCGGCGGGACGACATCCGCCAGTGTTACGGGCCCGGCTTCGGAAGGCCGTCCCTCTGGGGTCCGCAGTCGTCGCCCTGGCGCGCGGCATGCCGATACGAAGCGCCGACCAACCCCTGTCGTGGCACCGCCGATCCCCTCCTCTGCGCGGGTCAGTGCGACGCGCTCCCCACCGAAGCCAACGCGCTCCGGCGCATGCAGACTTCGGGACGTCCGAGCGACGTCGAGAGTTTCACGGAGATGGTTCAGATCGTCTACGAGATCTCGAGCTGCACCAAGACCACCACCGAAGAGGTCTCCCTCGAACTCGGTGACTCGCCGGGCGATGGCAGCTGCGGTGGCTCGAGCGCGTGGGGCTGTCCCAAGCAGGTGTGCCGCTACCGCAACAGCGCGTTCATCTCGACCGACTGCCCGGACTCGACCGAAGGCGACCTCTACCTCGGCGACGACGACTTCCAGCTGCGCGGCATCGTCGTGGGCCAGAACGCGTCGCGGCAGGGTCACAACGGGGTGGCGATCGCCGCGACCGATCGATCCGAGGCCGATGGCGGCGGCGGTACGGTCGGAGAGTTCATGTCGTTCGCACGCCAGGTGTCTCGCTTCAGCGTGGCCCAGGCGGAGTACTTCTGGAACCAGACCGAGACTTGGGAAGGTGGCCTCGACCATGGCCGCACCGAGTGGATGTGGGACATGTCCTGGATGGCACGGCTGCGTCGCGTGAGCTTCGGCGACGCGGACGAGGGTTCCATCGAAGACGCATGCGCCGGTGGTGGCGGAGGCGGATCCTGTGGCAGCGGAGGCGGGTTTGGTGCCCTCCTCGGAAACCTCTTCTCGCACTAGGGAACGACCATGAAGATCGTACGTCAGACCCAGCGCAAGACCCTGCACGCCGATGAGAAGGGCGCCGCCTACACCGAAGCAGTCGTGATGCTGCCGGTGTACATCTTGGTGTTCGCGCTCTTCTACATGGTGCACGACAGCGCCATCGCGAAGACGATCTCCATGGCGGAGTCCCGGCAAGCCGGTTGGGCCGCGGCATTCAGCGATTGCGGCGCCGGCGACGAGTCCGGATGTCCGAGTTGTTCCGCCACCGCCGAAGGATTCCCGACCGACGACGGCACGGCGATGGGCGACCTGCGCGGTGCCGTCTCCGACATCGGTGGTGAAGGCATCGTCGGTGGCGCGCTCAGTGGCGTGCTCGGCAGCCTGCTCGATGGGCTCTTCGGAGGCCAGGTCACCCGATTCGGCAACGCGTCGTACGATCGACCAGCGTATCTGGGGGGAGGCACGGTGGATGTCTCATCGGGCTACACGATGGTCTGCAACCCGGAACGTCAAACCATCGGCTCGATCCTCGGCGACGTCTGGGACGGCATCATCGGAGACATCTTCTGATGGCCACGACCAAGACACCGACGAAGCCGCGCGAAGGCTTTGCCCGCCGCTCGCTCCGCAAACTTCCAGCGCTGCTCCGCGTGCTCGTCTTCCTGCTCGCGGTGTGGGCCGGATTCGCCTACCTCGCGGTCCGTCAGGCCGAAGCGGATGTGCACGAGGTCATGCTCGGGCTCGGCGCGGAACTGATGCGCTACCCGGGATCGACCCAGGGTGTGGTGCGCGACGTCGAGTTCAACGGCGCCGTCGTGCACCTGATGAGTGGCTCGGTGCGCCAGCCGGTCGACGCGGTGCTCGACCATTTCGAAGCCAAGTGCATGGAGCTCGACCGCATGCACGAGCAGATCGCCGAGATGCAGGCGGTCGGAACGCTCGGCGCCGGTGACCCGGCCGATTCGGACTCGGTGATTCGTCACGACTTCGGACCGACGGCCTTCGTCGCCTGTCTCGACCCCGGCGAGAACCACGACAACGGCGACGCGGCGTCGATCGCCGAGCGCGTGGCGGCGTTCTTGGACAGCGGCGATCTCTCCGAGGTGGGCGCGCTCCGCTACGCCTACGTCGAACGACACCGGGACGGCGACCAAGAGGTCTCGCAGATCATCTCGATGTACACGGACAGCCCGATCAACATCTACGAGATGTTTCCCGCCGAAGGCGATGCGGTTGGCTCCGATGTCGATGGCATCCCGCGTCCTCCGGATTCGCGGCGGCTCCTGTCCTCTCGAGTGGCGGGCCAGCCCTACGGCATGACCCTCTACGCGACCGAGGATCATTCGCCCGAAGAACTGAACACTTGGTACCGCGCCCGCCTCCCGGAGGCTGGCTGGCAAGAACTGGCTGGCCGAGCTGGCGAGCGGGTGACCGTCGATGGCGCAGAGACATTCGCCGTCTCCCAGGGCGACCGTGTGATCACCCTACTTTTCACCGAGTCGGAAGGCGTCACAAGCGCCAGCATCCTCAGCTCGGACCAAGAACCGTAAACCGCGTTCACGATCGGATCGCGCTTCCGCGCACCCCCGGTCTGAGGTACCTTCGCGTCGGGCCCCACACGGGGTTTTGGAAGACGCTGGGTGAGGTAGAATGAACAAGACCGCGCTGCTTGCAGCTGTAGTCGTCGCACTCGTCGGAGTCGCTCTCTTCGGCCTGTACATGCGTCGATTCGAAACCGAGGCCGCTGGTGGAGAACCCATCGAAGTCCTCATGGTCAACTCGGACATGGCGATCGGGGAACCCCTGACCGACACCAACGTCTCTGCCCGACCGCTCCCTGAAGCGTACGTCGAGGATCGCCACGTGCGGGTCTCCGACTTGCGTCGGGTGCTCGGGGTGCGCGTGAACGCCGCCCTTCGTGCCAACCAATCCTTGTTGTGGTCCGACCTGGCGACCTCGGGCAGCGAGCGCCGCGACCTGGCGACCCTGTTGCGCGAGGGCATGCGTGCCATGACCGTTCGCACCGGTGTCACCAGTGCGTTCGGTGGATTGCTCCGTGCGGGCGACCGCGTGGATGTGCTGCTCACGGCCACGCGGCCGGGATCCGTCGACGAGACCCGCGTCACCGTGCCTCTGCTTCAGAACGTGCTCGTGCTCGCGGTCGGCACCGACACCGGTGGTCCCGACCAGACCCAGGCCGACGAGAACCAGGCCAGCTCCAGCCGACGCGGCCGAGACGTCAGCCTTGCGGTGACGCTCGAACAGGCCACCATGCTCACCCACGCGCGGGACCGCGGGCTGCTGCAGCTCGTGCTTCGAAACCCCGACGATGTGGCCATCGTCGAGGGTGTGCCCGAGACGACCGACACCGACCTCATCGAAGCCGAGTTCCGGCAGAAGATTCAGCGTCGGCGACAGACAATGGAAACCATCATGAGGATCGAGTGATGCAATCGAGAAAACCGACAGCGCGCAGTCTCGCGAAGCGAGCCAGTGGTGTCACCGGCAGCACGACGTTGTTCCGGCTCGCCACGGCGTGTGTGCTCGCGTCGGCCAGCATGGCCTCTGCCCAGCAGCAGGGACCGCGCGAGCTGACCGTCGAAGTGGGTGAGCAAGAGACCATCTCTGCCGACGGCGTCCGCTCCTACTCCGAAGGCGCGCGCGGCATCGTCCAGGTGCGTCTCACCGACGACCAGAGCCGATTCGTCATCGTCGGCCAGCGGCCCGGCGACACGTCTCTTCTCCTCATCATGCGCGACGGCTCCCAGGTCCAGTACCGAATCACGGTGCCCGGCGGCGAAGTCGAAGAAGAGCAGGGCGGCGTGCAAGCGCGCGAGAACATCCGTCTCGACCTGTACTTCGTCCTTCTCTCCGACACCTACAGCCACGCGATCGGCATCAACTTCCCCGGCTCGATCGGCTCCAACCAGAGCACCGCGCAGATCCAGACGCAGTGGGCGACCGGCGAGTCAGTCGAGAGCCAAGTGACGCTGGCGCTCCAGTCGGCGCTCCCCCGCATCGACATCGCACAGAGCAACGGTTGGGCCCGCCTCTACCGACAGGCCGCGCTCATCACCGCCAACGGCACCGATGCGCAGTTCAGCGCTGGCGGCGAGATCAACGTTGCGGTGCAGGGCGCGCTCTCCGGCCAGGTTCAGAAGATCGAGTTCGGCACCGAGATCCAGTGCCAGCCTCGGTACGATCCGGAGACCGGCCGCATCGAACTTCGCATCCAGGCGAACGTGTCGGACCTCGCGGACGACCGCGGCACCGGCATTCCTGGCAGAACCACCTCGACCCTGAACACCATCGTGAACCTCGAGCTCGGTCAGACCATCGTGCTCGGTGGGCTCATCTCCCGCTCCGAGGGCCGCAACCGCTCGGGCCTTCCCGGCCTCAGCCAGATCCCCGTGCTCGGTGCCCTCTTCGGCAGCCACTCGCGCCGGTTCGAAGAGAGCGAAGCGCTCATGTTCATCGTTCCGAGCGTCGTGAACGCGATTCCGCTCCAGCAGCGCAACCGCATCCAAGAAGCCATTCGTCTGTACGAGGAGTACCGCGGCGGCGTGGATGAAGTCGAACTGATGGAACAGCCCCGTGTGCAAGGCGTCGCTCCGCGAACCACGCCCGCCGAAGACTGAGAGATGACGACGGGAGTCCTGCTGTCGATCGAAATGCCCGACGGAAGCGTCGAGGAGCTGCCGATCCAGGCGCATGGTCCTGTCGTCATCGGCCGGGATCCAAGTTGCCACGTCGTGCTGCCCTCTCCCGAGGTCAGCCGGCGGCACTTGATCGTCGAGCCCTCAGAGCGCGGGTTCAAGCTCACCGATCAAAGCGCGAACGGGACCCTGATGGGTACTCAGCGTGTCAAACGATCCAAGGTCGACACCCCGCCGAACATTCCGCTCCAGATCGGACCGTACCTGGTCCGGCTGCGCCGCATTGGTGACCCACCGCCTTCGAGGGCCGCAGCGCCGCAAGCCGCGCCCGCCGCCGCTGCACCTCCGCCCAAACCCGCCAAGCCGCACAAGGATCCGACCGAACGGACGGTGAAGAACGATGCCGGCGAGGACGTGCTCCAGATCGCGGGCGGCACCGCCGACATTGCAGCGGAGCTGCGACGCCGGGTGCACCGGATGCTGTTGGACCATCTCGATCTGGTGAGCCTCGATCGGTCGAACATGGACGACGCGTCCATGCGGCCGAAGGTGCTTGCCGCGCTTGGCCGCATCCTGCAGCAGCTCGTGCACGACATCCCGCCGAACGCCGACAAGAACGCGTTCATGCGGGAGATGGCAGACGAAGCGCTGGGGCTCGGCCCGCTCGAGCGGCTGCTCGCCGACGAAGACTGCTCAGAGATCATGGTCGTCCATCCCTCGAAGATCTACATCGAGAAGGGCGGCAAGCTCTGGGCGACCGACTTGCGGTTCACGGACGACGAGTCCGCGCGCGCGGTCATCGAACGCATCGTCACGCCGCTCGGCCGTCGCATCGACGAGTCCACCCCGCTCGTGGACGCGCGCCTCAAAGACGGCTCGCGTGTGAACGCGATCATCAAGCCGCTCGCCATCAACGGCGCGTGCATCACGATTCGTAAGTTCCAGAAGAACCCACTCCGGATCGCGGACCTGGTGCGTTTCGGCAGCTTGACGCAGCGGATGGCCACGTTCCTCGTGCGGTCTGTGCAGGTACGGAAGAACGTCGTCATCTCCGGCGGCACCGGCTCGGGCAAGACCACTCTGCTCAACGTCCTCTCCGCCGCCATTCCCATGCGCGAGCGCGTGGTCACGATCGAAGATGCGGCGGAACTGCGGTTGGATCAGCCGCACGTCGTCTCCCTCGAGACCCGGCCTGCCAACATGGAAGGCAAGGGCGAGTTCTCGATTCGCGATCTCGTGAAGAACGCACTTCGTATGCGTCCGGACCGGATCGTGGTCGGTGAGTGTCGTGGCGGCGAAGCGCTCGACATGCTCCAGGCCATGAACACGGGTCACGAAGGTTCGATGACCACGACCCACGCGAACTCTCCGCTCGAAGCGGTCGCCCGTCTCGAGACGCTCTGTCTCATGAGCGGCATCGACCTACCCGGTCGCGCGATCCGAGAGCAGATCGCGGGCTCGGTGCACCTCATCGTCCAGCAGAGCCGATTCAGCGACGGCTCCCGCCGGGTCAGCTACATCACCGAGGTCAGTGGGCTCGACGAAAAGGGCGACTGGATCCTCAACGACATCTTCGCCTACCACCGGACCGGCACCCAAGAAGACGGGACCGTGACCGGTGAGTACCGAGCGAGCGGCTACCTGCCCTCGTTCCTCGATGAGTTCATCACCTACGGATTGGTTGATGGCGACGGGGAGTACCTCTGATGAACGAGTTCTTCGCAAGTCCAGTCAGCGGGTGGGTGGCGATCGGCTTGATGGCGGTCGGATCCTTCCTCGCGATCTACCTGGCGATCTCGCTGCCCAACAGTCCGCTCAAGACCCAGTGGGCCATCTACGTCTCCAAGCTCGACGCGTACGTGAAGTTTCTTCTCTTGAAACAGACCGGTGCGGAGATCGCTCGCAACCAGGCGATCATCATCTCGATCTTGCTTCTGGTCTTCGCCGCGACCGGCGAAGTCCTGGCGGTCGTGGCGGCGGCGCTGGTCGGCATCGCGCCCTTTGCCAGCCTCTCGAGCAAGAAGAAGCAGCGCATCGAGAAGCTCGAGATTCAGCTCGATGGGTGGCTGCTGATGCTCGCCAACGCGCTCAAGGCGACCCCGGCGATTGGTGAAGCGATCAACTCCACCGTCAACCTCGTGCAGCCGCCGATGAGCGAAGAGCTCGACCTCTTGGTGAAAGAGAACCAACTCGGCACCCCGCTCGACCAAGCGGTCCTCAACGCGTCGGAGCGCATTGGCAGCCAGGTGGTGAGCGGCGCGCTCGCGACGCTGGTCATCGCCCGCCAGACCGGTGGCGACCTGCCGAAGATCCTGGAGACGTCCGCCTCGTCGCTTCGTGAGATGGCGCGACTCGAAGGTGTGGTCCGGACCAAGACCGCAGAAGGCAAGGGCCAGACGGTGGTGCTCGCGGTGCTTCCATTCGGCATGACCCTTCTGCTCACGTGGATCGACCGCACCTGGCTCGAGCCGCTCACCACCAACTTCGTCGGGTACATGATTCTGGCCGCAGCGCTCACGCTCTGGCTGCTCGGGATCATCTGGTCCCGCAAGATCCTCGCGGTGGACATCTAATGCCTCCTGCACAGGTATTCGGCTACGCAGCGCTTGTCTGCATCGGCGTGGGGCTCTTCGTCCTGGCGTTCATCCTCGGCCGCAACCCACCCGCGGAGCGGCCCGAGCTCGGTGGCAAGGGCTTCAAGCGCATGAAGGCGCTCGAAGAGGGCGGCCTCTTCAAGACGGTCGAGCCCGGCATGCGGCTCGTGTCGGGGTGGATGTCCGGACTGCCGATCCCGAAGACGCGCCAGGCCGTTCAGGCGCAGATCACGTACGCGGGCGACTACCTCGGACTGAGCGCGAACGACGTGCTCGGACTCTCGGTCGTCTCCGCGGTCATGATGGCCGGAACCGGCGTCGCGATGATGTATCTGGGCGGCTTCCCCACGCTCATCCCGATCTTCGCGTTCCTGCTCGGGGCCTACCTTCCGTGGATGCAGATCACCGGCGTCGCGACGGAACGGCAGCTCTCCGTGAGCCGCTCGCTCCCGACCGCCATCGACCTCGCGTCTCTGTGTATGGGTGCCGGCCTCGACTTTCCGGGCGCGCTCCGCCAGATCGTCGAGAAGTCGAGCTCGCGCGATGCGGTGTTGGTCGAAGAGCTGACCCGCATCCTTCAGGAACTCGAGCTCGGCCACACGCGCCGCAAAGCGCTCGAAGGACTCGCCGAGCGGGTCCCGATCGAAGCGGTCAAAGACTTCGTCGGCACCGTCGTTCAGGCGGAAGCGAAGGGCACCCCACTCGCGGAAGTGCTCATGATTCAGGCCCGGATGTTGCGCATGCGCCGCAGTGTCCGCGCCGAGGAATCGGCAGCCAAAGCGGGCCTGATGATGATGGGCCCCCTCATGATGATGTTCGTTTGCATCCTTCTTCTCCTGCTCGGACCCTTCGTGGTCAAGTGGTTGAGCACCGGCCTGTGAAGGACGCACGCATGAAGGACGCACGCACCACCCCACTCCACCTTCTCGGTGGTGGCAGTTAAGGAACCCCGATGGATGCTTTCGTCGAAGTCGTCAAAGAGGACGGCACGCAAGAACGTTTTCCAATCGAAGGCGCTCAGATCACGGTCGGCAAGTCCGGTACCGCAGGCGTCTCGATCCCGGCTGCGGCCGAGCTGGAACTCGAACACCTTCTGATCGCACCGCGCGGCAAAGAAGGGTGCTGGGTCTCGACCTCACAGGGCGCGCTCACCCCGACCAAGTACAAGGGCAAAGCGTTCAACAGCGGCATGGTCCCGTGGGGGGCCGAGTTCGCCATTGGTTCGCTGCGGGTCCGCGTCACGAACAAACGTGGCGACAAGAAGGGCGGCAAAGAGGGCGGCGTCAGCCCCGTCATCGCGATCGCCGGTGTGCTCGGCATCGGCATCTGTGGCTACCTGCTGACGCAGGACACCATGTCGTCGTTGCCCGAACCGCCGGTCGAAGACGCACCCATCCTCTTCGGAGACCTCGGAGACGCGACCTGTCCGCCCGGGAGCGAGGCGCGCGACCTCGAGTACAGCGCCCACAGCCGCGGAGACCGCTACCGCTACAACCTGCGCGACGGAGTGTCCGCCGTGACGCTCTACGATCAGGCCCGCGCGTGTTACGCGGCGGCCGGTGGCGAGGACGCCTCTCGGGTGCCCGAGATGACCGCCGCGGCGGCGACCCTCCGCGACCAGATCAACGCAGATTACGCCGCCCGCCGGCTTCGTTTGCACCATGCCCGTGAGGTCGCCGACTGGGAACGGGTGGTGATCGAGACCACGGCGCTGCTGCAGCTCACGGAACATCTGCAGGAAGGCGAAGAGGAGCCGCATCCCTTCGTCGACTACCTGGTTCGCTCGCGTCGCATCGCGCAGGCGCAGCACGAGCGTGAGGCGGACACCCGGACCGCAGAGTAGGGCGCCTCAAGCGCGGGAAAGAATCGAGCCTCGAGGTCCAGACCTCGGGGCTCTTCTCGCAGGTGCCAGGTGTGACGGAACGATGACCGGCGACCCCCGTTGGTTTCGTACTAGGATTGCCCCATGCGCAAGGTCATCGGACGACTCCTTCTCACCACCATGGGCTGGAAAGAGGAAGGGGAGCTCTCCCCAGAACCCAAGGCGGTGATGATCGCCGCGCCCCACACGACCAACTGGGATCTGCCCCTCATGCTCGCGCTGGCGTACGTCTACGGGATCGAGATCAAGTGGATGGGCAAACAGTCCATCTTCAAACCCCCGTTCGGCTGGCTGATGAAGGCCTGGGGCGGGGTGCCGATCGTACGCTCCGAACGCCGGAACACTGTCCAGCAGATGTGCGATCTCTTCGAAGCGAGCGAAGGCCTCATCCTCATGGTGCCCGCGGAAGGAACCCGGGGTCGCGTCGAATACTGGAAGTCGGGCTTCTACCGCATCGCGGAGGGCGCGGACGTCCCGATCATCCTCGGCTACCTCGACTACGCGCGGAAACGAGGCGGTTTCGGCCCGGCGCTTCGGCCGACCGGCGACATCTCCGCGGACATGGATGTGATCCGTGCGTTTTACGCGGACAAAAAGGGCAAGTACCCGGAGAAATTTGCGCAGCCCTTGCTCCGCGAAGAGCAAGCCCCGAACGCAGAACAACGGGCCTGAGGCTGGAAGAGTCGAAGCCTCCGCCGGCCTCCCATCCTGCCGAGCCCACCCACACCGCAGCGCTGGATCCAGCTGGCCGCGCACGGCATAGTGCCCGCTGATGCGCGTGCTCATTCCCCTCGCCCTGGCGCTCGGACTTGCCGCCGCTTGTGGCCCGCCCCTCAACGGCGGAGGCCGACAACCCATGCCGGACCCGCTCGACGATGTGGAAGGCACGGACCTCTACAACCACGCGGTGGGTCTGGCGCAGCGGGGCGACCATGTGCGCGCTGAGCAGTACATCACCGCCGCGATCGAACGCGGCTACCCGGTGGCCGAGGCGATGCCGATGTTGCTGCGGGTCTGCATCGCTTCCGCGCGTCTGGCCTCCGCCCTGCACTACGCCCAGCCCTACCTCTCCGACCACCCGAACGACTGGGCGCTTCGTTATCTGGTCGCCACGATCCAGATCGGGCTCGGCAACATTCCGGAAGCGCGCGAAGAGCTCGAGAAGGTCATCGCGGCGGTGCCGGAGATGCCGGTGCCCTACTACACCCTCGGCATGTTGCACCGGGACACACTGCAGAACGTGGCGGCGAGCCGCCCGCTTCTCGAGCGGTACCTCGAGCTCGCCCCCGAGGGGTCGCACGCGGAAGAAGTCCGCGCCGCGTTGACCCCGACGATCGCACCCTTTCCGGTGAGCCCTCAGACCGATCGCATCGAGCGCATCGAACGCATCGAACACCTCGAGAACTTCCAGCGGACCCCAGAGGCGCACCACCCCCCACCCCCGGGCAGCGATCTGCCACAAGGCCAAGGCTCATGACCATTCCGCGCGAAGTCTTCGAACAGACGATCTTGAAGTTCTTCGATCCCATCCGGCCGTTCATGGACGATGCGGGTGTCTCGGAGATCATGATCAACGGGCCCGACGAGATCTTCATCGAGAAGAGCGGACGGCTCTACAAGACCGACGCGAAGTTTCCATCCCGCGAGGCGCTGATGAGCGCACTGCGCAACCTCTCGCAGTTCGTCGGCCGACAACTGAACGAAGAGAACCCAATTCTCGAAGCCCGCCTGCCGGATGGCTCCCGCGTCGAAGCGGTCATCCCGCCCGCATCGCCCGATGGGCCGAGCGTCGCGATTCGTCGTTTCTTCAAGGACACCCTGACCATCGAGAAGCTGCTGAGTTTTGGCAGCTTCACGCAAGACGCAGCCCAGGTCATGCAGGCACTGGTGGCCTGCAAACAAAACATCATCGTCGCGGGCGGCACCGGCTCGGGCAAGACCTCGCTCCTCAACTGTCTGTCGTCGTTTGCGGGGGACGACGAGCGGGTGGTCATCATCGAAGATGCGCGCGAGCTGCAGCTGCAGATGCCGCACATCGTGCAGATGGAAGCACAGCCGCCCGACCCACGCGGACGCGGACAGGTGACGATTCGCGACCTCTTCAAGGCGACCCTCCGAATGCGGCCAGACCGCATCGTCGTCGGTGAGATTCGTTCCGGCGAAGCGCTCGAGTTGATCCAGGCGATGACGTCTGGTCACGGTGGCTGTCTGAGCACCGTTCATGCGACCTACCCGATCGACACGCTCAACCGCCTCGAGACCATGGCGATGATGAGCGATGTCGAGATCCCGCTCGTCGCGATGCGCGCCCAGATCGCCTCTGCGATCAACTTCATCGTGCAGACCACCCGACTCCTCGACGGCTCTCGATGTGTCACCCACATCACCGAAGTGCTCGGGTACCACCTCGAGCACGGCTACCAGCTCGGCAACGTCTTCATCCGCCGCTACCACGGGCGCGATCCTGAGGGCAAAGTCATCTCCGAGTTCGTCCCGACCGGTCGCATCCCAGGTTGCCTGGAGATGATCCGCGCCCTCGGCCACGAACTGCCGCCCGCGGTCTACGCCGCCGCGCAGAACCCCATCGACGAAGGCGGAGAGCCGTCTCCCATGGCTTCCCACTAGCGTTCGCCCTGTGATCGTCTGCAAAGAAATCCGTGACTTGTTCCACGTTCTGCTAAGGTACTGACCGCCATGGGTCCGGTCCCCACACCTTCGCAATGGGCTCGCGTGCAGCTCGCGCAGGGCGACTCCACCGCCGGCACGTGGGATCTCTCCAGCGCAGTCCCCGAGGCCCGCGTCACGGTTGGATCCTCGCCTCCGGCCGGCTGGATCATCCAGGCCGACGGCGTGCTGCCGGTGCACTTCGAGCTGTACTGGGACGGGACCAGCTTGTGGGTCTCGCCCCCGACCTCCGGGAACATGACGGTCGATGGCGAACGCGTGCAGTCCTGGCGGCAGCTCGCGGGCACGTGCCGCATCGAGTTCGGACGCGCTGCGCTGATGGTGGAGAGTTCGCAGTCGATCGCCATGCCCGGTGGCGCACCTGCGGCGGCGCCCGGCGCTCAGTCCCAGGCGATGCCCGCCGTGCCGCCGCCGGTCCCAGAGATCGGCGCGTTCGACGACGACGACGCGACCCAGATGCTTGCGCCGGGTGACAACCCGCTCGACAACCCACTCGACGGCGAATCCACCCGGATGCTCGAGGCGCCGAGCGCCGCGCTGCCTCGCCCCGTGTTCGGCGGCGGCAGTGGCAAGGCCGGGGATGTGCCGAGACTCGGCGCACCGACCGTTGGACCGCTGTTCGGCGGTGGCGGGTCGGATGCACCAGCGGCCCCCCACGGCGAGATGCACACGCAGATCCTCGACACCGAAGCGTTCGGGTTGCCGCCTTCGAGGCCGCCGCCACCGCCCGGTCCCGCGCTCGCGCCTGGAATCGGTGTCGGCAGCGGGACGATGGGGGACCAGCGACCGACCTTGATGGGGTCGCCCGCGAGCACCGACATCATTCCGCGCGGCATGGACATGAGCGCAGCCGCCGAAGAAGCGAAGAAGTTCGCGATGCCGCCCATCCCGGACGGCAGCGCGCCGAGCAGTGGGCTCGAGCTACCCCCGCGGCGGACCCTCATTCTGCTCGGCGTGACTGTGCTCGTGACCATCGTCGGCGTCTCGATCGTGAGCTACAAGCAGAGCCAGGAAGACGAAGCCGCGTACGCTGCCGCCGTGATTCAGCGGGCGCAGATGCAGGAGCAGCAGGCCGAAATCGCGGCGCAGGAGAGGCGCGCCGCCAACGAGGCGATTCGCGCACAGCGGGAGGAACGCGAGGCTGCGGTGCGCACCACCGTGGAGCCCGCGATGACCGCGATCGTCGAGCGTGCCCGCGCCGCCACCGCCGAAGGGCTGCCCGAAGACACCACGCCCGAACAGCTGGAAGCATTCGCGCGGGACCGGGTTCGGATCGCGCTCGAGTCGCGTGCTGCCGAGCTGGTCGTCAACAACAACCACCCGCACGCGCTCGCGTTCTACCAGCGGCTCGCCGAAGAGAACGCCGGCAACGCGACCTACGCCCAGATGATCGTCGTGCTCCGCGCCAAGATGAGGTGAGGGAGACTGGCGGCCTTGGACGATCTTCGGCATTCTTGTCGGGATGAACCGTTCTCTCGTCTCTGTCTTCCTCCTTGTCCCCGCGCTCGCCTGTGGCGGTTCGCAGCGGGCGGATGAACTTCCCAGCTTCTCCGTGACCTTCGCGGCCGAAGCCGACGAAGGCGTCGCGCTCGGTGGGGTGATGGTTCGCGCGAACGGCAACGAGGTCGGTCTCTCCGACGACGATGGGTTGGTTCAGACGACATTGCGCGGACCCGAAGGCGTGGGGGTCGAGATCACCTACGAGTGTCCGACCGGACACCTTCAGCCCGACGCCCCGAAGATGCTGCGTTTGCATTCGTTCCGCGCGCTCACCGAAGACGCCCGCATCGGACTGCACATGAAACTCGACTGCCCGCCGGCCGAGCGCACCGTCGCGTTCGTGGTCCACACGAACGGACACGAAGGCCTCCCTGTGAAGATCGATGGTGAAGAAGTCGCCCGCACCAACTCCGCGGGCATCGCGCACATCGTCCAGATGACCAGCAACGCGCCCCGCGTCTTCCGCATGCAGCTCGACACCTCGGCCAACATGCGCATGCGTCCGGCCAACCCGAGCACGACCTTCCAGTTCCAGGGCAACGACGACCTCTTCGTGCTCGCCCAGAACTTCGAAGTCGAAGCCCCGCCCACGATGCGCCGCCGCCGCCGCCGCATGCGCCAAGCCCCGATCCGCATCACCCGCATCGGGAACTAGCAGGGCGCAAGCGCCTGCTCCCTTGCCCCTGCCCTTGCCCCTGCCCTTGCCCTTGGGGCGAGCGAGTCAGCGCCCGCCGAGTCGCCGAGCGAGTCAGCCGCCGCGGAGGTAGTTCAGGCTGGCGCCGGCCGGTGAGTAGAGCGCGTAGATGAGCGCGCCGTTTGCGATGAGCGAGGTGAGCATCGCGAGCAAGAGCAGGTTCGACGCGAGCTTGTTGTCGTAGAGCTTCCGCATCCGGGCGCCGTAGTAGGCGAGGAACGTCATCAACATCGCGAGCGACACGCCGAAGCCCTTGTTCATCACGAACCTGGTCAGGCCGGGCACGAGATCGTCGAGCCCGGTGTACATGGTGCGAAAGGTGGGCACCAACGTGAAGTGCAGCCCGATCAAGATGATCGCCCCGAACCAAGAGACGCTCACGGCGAGCTTGTCGAAGTTCGTCAGCTCCGTCGGCCGGCCGTCGTAACTCTGGTGCGGTGAGCCGTAGTCGTAGTCCATCGGTGTCTTCGGCCTATCACGCGGGGCGCTGCCACGGAAGTATGTCGAGGTCGAGGTTGCCGCCCGACACGAGAATCCCGACCCGTTCGCCCGCAAATGCGGTCGTGAGCGCCACCGCGATCGCCACGGCCGCAGAGGGCTCGATCACGATCTTCATGCGTTCCCAGACGAGCCGGGTCGCATCGACGATCTGCGCTTCGGAGACCACGTCGATCGCCGTGTCCGCAGCACGCAGGATGCCGAACGTCAGCGGACTGAGCGCGGTGCGCAGGCCATCGGCGATCGTCTTGGGTGGTTTCGGCGTCAGCCGCTCGCCGCGTTTCAGACCTCGCCGCGCGTCGTCGGCCAGCTTGGGCTCGGCGCCACTGACGAGCACGCCCCGCCCGAAATGGTGCGCGCTCAGCACCGCACCGGAGAGCAAGCCACCGCCTCCGACCGGCGCGACGATGCGGTCGAGGTCGGCCACGTCTTCGAGGAGCTCGCGGGTGGCGGTGCTCTGACCGGCCACGATGCGGGTGTCGTCGTACGGATGCACGAACGTGGCGCCGGTTTGCGCGACCACCGTGGCGAGCGTCGTCTCCCGCGCTTCCAGTGTTGGCGCGCACTCGGTGATCTGACCGCCGTACTCGAGCACCGCCGCGCGTTTGGCCGCGGGCGCGTTCTCCGGCATGACGATGTGCGCGTTCACCCCACGCATGCGTGCCGCGAGCGCGAGCGCTTGGCCGTGGTTCCCCGACGAGTGCGTCGCGACCCCGCGGGCGGCGTCTTCGTCGCTGAGACCGAACACGGCGTTGCACGCGCCCCGGAACTTGAACGCGCCGCCTCGCTGGAAGTTCTCGCACTTGAAGAAGAGCGTGGCCATGGAGAGGCGGTCCAGTGTGCTGGAGGTCAGCACCGGCGTGCGGTGGGCCCGACCGTCGATGCGCGCTCGCGCGGCTTCCAGCTCCCGCAGGGAGGGCCGGTGGGTCGGCCGGCTCGGCGGAGGGTCGGGAGAGTCGGCCATGCCACCAGAATAGCGTCCCGCAGTCGGCGCCAGCAATCGACCTCAGGCGGCGGCCGTGCGTTTCTGGCATCGTGCGCCCATGGACGAAGCGGGCATGTTCATGGACGCCAAGCGGTCCCCACACCACGCGTGCGTGGGTGGGCGGACCTTCGGGAGGCCGACGTCGTGAAGGTGGTGGTGGTGGGTGCGGGTCTGTCGGGGCTGGCGTCCGCCCGGTCGTTGCAGCGCGCGGGCCACGACGTCGTCGTGCTCGAAGCGCGGGACCGCGTGGGCGGCAGGACCCTCACTCGAACCATCGGCCGGGGCGTCTTCGATCTCGGCGGCCAATGGATCGGACCCCGCCAGAAGCGGATGCACGCGCTGGTCCGTGAACTCGGACTCGACACCTTCGAACAACACGTCGATGGTCGGAAAGTCTTGTTGCTGGGCGGCGGGAAAGATCCGCAGCGGAGCGAGTACGCCGGGGAGATCCCCTCGCTGCGGATCACCGACCTCGCGTTCATGCAGCTCTTGCTCTCGGCGGTGGATCTTTGGCGCCAGCAGGTGTCGTTCGAAGGGCTGCGCACGGAGCTGAACCGGCTCGAGCGAAGGATGGATGCGGCGAGTGTCGCCTCGCTGAGCGGCCGGGTGCCCGACTCGGTGCGCGGCGTGTTCGACGCCGCGTTCCGAACCATCTTCGGTGCCGAGCCCGAAGACGTGGGGCTGCTCTACTGGCTCGCGTACCTGAACGCGGGGGAAGGGTTGCTCTCGCTCGCCGAAGCGCGGGGTGGCGCGCAGCAGACGCGGTTCGTTTGTGGCGCCCAGGGGCTCAGCGATCGTTTGGCAGACGCCCTCGACGTTCGGTTCGGGGCGGCGGTGCGGCGGATCGAACGCAGCGATTCCGGAATCACCGTGCGCACCGATGACGTCGCGTACCCCTGCGATCAGGTGGTTGTCGCGCTCCCACCCCGCCCCCTGCAATCCCTCGTCTTCGACCCGCCGCTGCAGTCCGCGCGTGCGGAGCGGCTGCGCGACTATGCAATGGGTGCGACCACGAAAGTTCTGTTGACCTACGAGCGCGCGTTCTGGCGCGACGCCGGTCTGTCGGGCGAGCTCGTCTCCGACGGAATCGTCAGCGTCGCGTTCGATGCGAGCAGCCACGACTTGCAGCAGCCCGCGTTGGTCGCGTTTGTGGTGGGCGAGCCGGCGGTGCGGTTGGCCGCGATGGCGCCACGGGTTGCCGAGGGCGCGGTGCTCGACCCGCTCGTGCGCGCCTTCGGTCCGCACGCCGCGCGCCCGACCGAGATGACCACCCAAGCATGGGCCGCCGAACCGTTCACCGGAGGGTGCCCGGTGGGACTGCTGCCAAACTCGGCGGGTCGAAGCGGCGCGATGGGGCTCTTGGCCGGCGCACCAGAGCCACGGATCCACTTCGCGGGAACCGAGCAGGCGACCGAGTACACCGGCTACTTGGAAGGCGCACTGCAGGCCGCGGAAGTCGCGGTGCGCGCGGTCGAAGCCTCGTCGTGACCCGGAGCGGGGAGGACATCGAAGACCCACCCGAGCGGCCGCTGCGATGGACCCACCTCGGCTGGCTCGCGTCACTCTACGTGGTGCAGGGACTGCCGTTCGGATTTCAGGCCACCGCGCTGCCCGCCTACCTTCGCGCAAGCGGAGTCAGCCTCACCGAGATCGCGCTGCTCGATCTGCTCGCGCTGCCATGGCTGTTCAAGGTGCTCTGGGCGCCGGTGGTCGATCGCCACCACTGCCCTCGGTGGGGACGCCGTCGATCTTGGATCCTGCCGATGCAGCTCCTGCTCGCTGCCGTGTGCGCCTGCGCCGCGTTCGCATCGCCGGATCGCACGCTCGGCCTGCTGCTCGGGCTCGTGTTCTCCGCCAACCTCGTCGCCGCCACACTGGATGTCGCAGTGGACGGTCTCGCGGTGGATCTGCTGGACCGCCGACACCTCGGGCTCGGCAACACCGCGCAGGTCGTCGGCTTCAAGATCGGCATGTTGCTCGGGGGCGGGCTGCTCGTCTGGGCGAGCAAGTGGATCGGGTGGCCGGGGCTCTTCGCCAGCATGTCCGGGCTGACCTTGCTGGCGTTCGGCATCTCGTGGACCCAGCGAGAGCCAGAAGCGCGCCCTCCCGCCGAGTCCGATCCCGACGCACCGGAGACCCCGTTCTGGACGCTGCTGCGCAAAGCCGTCTTCGGCCGGGACACGTGGGCGCTCGCGGTCGTCGTGGCAACCTACAAGATCGGCGAGAAGATGGCCGACTCGGTGTGGGGTCCCTACCTCGTCGACCAAGGCCGCACGCCGGAGACGCTGGGGCTCTGGCTCGGCACCTGGGGTATGGGCTGCTCGCTCTTCGGCAGCGTGGTCGGTGGGCTGCTCGCCCTGCGGCTCCGCCTTTTGCATGCGCTGGCGCTCACCGCGTGTTTGCGCGTGGTGCCCCACGGCGCGCAGTGGGCGCTCGCGGTCGCCGGCGACCCGAGCGATGCCGCCATCATCGCGGTCACGTGTGCAGAAGCGTTCTTCGGTGGGGCACTCACCACCGTCATGTTCGCGTTCATGATGTCCAAGGTCGATCGGCGGGTCGGCGCGACCCACTTCACCGTGCTGGCGAGCATCGAGGTCTTCGGCAAGATGCCCACGGGTCCGGTCGCAGGACTGGTGGGCGACCACCACGGCATCGTCCCAGTGTTCGCAGCCGCCACCGTGCTGAGCCTGCTCTACCTACCGCTGCTCTGGTCGCTCCGCCGAGGGCTCTAGTTGATCCACTACGGGCCTGGCCCGCTTCGCGGGACTGGCGGCCCTAATTCGCGCCCGTCGCTGCGTGCACGTGCTCGCCGCCCATGCTCTCCGAGTACAGTTGAAGAGCACTTGGAGCATCTGGCGGCTGCGCGCGTCCACGCGCTCCTTGAGGCGCTCTGCGACGCACTTGGGGAGTGCACCAGTTGCTCGCCCTGCGGGCTGCGCAGGTGCACGGGTGGAAATGCCTGACTCGCTGGCGCTGGGCGTGGCCTGGCCCGCTTCGCGGGACTGGCGGCCCTAATTCGGCGTCCGTTGTTTCTGAGGGGGAAGCGTTCCCCCTCCCGGCCTGCGGCCTCCTCCCCACCTGGGCACCTTCACGTTGAGATTGGGGTCAGTCGAAGATGGACTCGAGCATCGCGCTGGTTCCGTCGATGACCTGGCTCGGGATCTCGTGGGCGCCGCGGAACTCTTGGAACGTGATCTTTGCGCCCGCCGCCGACAGGGCGTCGCGCAGTGCGCCGGCGCCTTCGAAGGAGAGGAGCGGGTCCATGTTGCCGTGGCTCTGATACACGGGCAGGTCCGCCACTCGGCCCGGCATCGCCGCGGTCCAGCGGGGACCGGCGAGGTAGGCGCCACTCCACAAGACGAGACCATCGATCTTCCGCGGCGTGCTCAAGGTCATCTCGGTGGCGAGCATGGCGCCCTGGGAGAATCCACCGAGCACCAGGTGACTCGGACCGAGCTCTGCCGTCAGGCCATCCAGCATCTCCGTCACCTGATCCCGGAGTGGCCCAAGCGCTTCGGGATCCTCGTCGCGCAGGTCACGCGGCACCCCGGTCATCATGGCCTGCTGGAGCTTCGCCGCGTCCAGCAGCCACCATGCGCGGCCATGTCCATAGGCAGGACCGAGGTCGTTCGGGGCCTCGGGGAACGCGTACCGGGTTCTGCGTGTGACATCCATCACACGATGCAGGGCGACCAGGTCGGTCCCCGGCGCTCCGAATCCGTGAAAGAGCACGACGAGCGGTCCATCCCCGCCGCCCTCGCGGTCCTCACCACCGACCAACCGGACCTTCAGCCCACCCAATTCGACTTCGCGCATGCGGCGGGACGCTAGCACCCACAGGCCGACTTTCCCGCGTTTTTACCGATCGTCAGAGAACTGACGCCGGGATCCGCGGGTGATCCGACGCGATCTTCGCTGCGCGAGACAAACTGTCGCGAACGACCTGCCGCGTACATGTGGGCCCGTTCGGAAAAAACGGCGTCATCTCGCAGCCTTGCGATCGGTCACACCCTACCTGGCACGCGGGTTGCGATATACGGCCCCGGGCGGTATCCACCCGCCTCTCATCGTGCGTCTTCTGACGCGCCCTGCTTTCGATTTGTTCCGCCTGATTTTTGGGACCCGTGTCCCGGAGGCCTTTTTGATGAAGCGCTCGCTCCTCCCGATCACCCTTCTCGCGTTGTTGCTCACCAGCGCGTGCGACGACCCCACCGCGGTCAACCGCGTCGGCGTCAACGTCGTCGACAAGGGTCTGTTCACGGGCTCCTGGTACTACTCCCGCGTCGTCATCGACGTGGACTACGAGGCCGCTGGCATCGGCACCTACCCGGGTGACGCAGCCATCGACTTCGTCGGCAGCGACCTCGGCGTCATGCCCCGCATTCGCTGGGTGATCGACGCGGACATGCTCTACGCATTCCGCGACTACGAGATCATCGAGGGCATCAACCGCGACTCGGAGGCGGGCGAGCAGCTCGGCCACCCGGTCGCAGCCTTCGGCATCGACTCCCACTTCGACATCCGCCGCGATTACAACGCGCAGACGGGCGAAGAGCGGAACGTCGTCGTCGAGCAGACCACCGACCGCCGCTGGTACGAGCGCCAGTACATGCGGGTCGACTGGTCCAAGAACAACCTGCCCGGCTACTACGGTCAGATCGCGAACCTGTACGAAGTGATCGGCTTCTACAACCGCGAGCCGGCCGACCTCTTCGTGCAGGGTTCCTCGGAGTTCCCCGACAGCTGGCGCCCCCAGTTCCAGTTCATGCAGTGCCAGGGTCTCGAGGACGAGTCCGAGACCTGCGACCCGAACGAGCGCGACTACGCGGGCGACTACGAGCAGGGCGAACTCTACCACTTCAGCTTCGTCACCCAGGAGCTCCTCTCCCCGGGCAACGTGCCGGATCCGTTCAGCGGCCGGCCGGTCAACTGGTGTGTGTCGCCCTACGGCGACGCACCCGCGTGTGTGACCACCGCCGCCTACATCCGGAACTCGTTCCTCAAGATCTCGCCGCGCCGCCAGTACCAGGCCGTCAACTGGAACGACACCCGCTTCGACCGCCACGGCTACTTCCGCCTCGAGCGCAACACCTTCGACCGCTCCACGTCGGCCGAGGACCCGAGCTGGGGCCGCACCGACTTCATGAACTACGGCGCGAACCGTCAGAACATCTGGCAGGACTGGATCACCGAGGACGGCACGCCGGTCCCGTACGCCGAGCGTCGCGTCCGCAAGAGCGTCTGGCTCACGACCCCCGAACTTCCGGCGCACCTCGTGCAGCCGAGCTTCGACCTCATCAGCCGCTGGAACGAAGTCTACATGCGGACGGTCCGCAGCTTGCGTGGCCAGGAGCTTCCGAGCTTCCCCGACGTCTCCTGTCAGGAAGCCGACCCGGACGGCTACTGCTTCTGCATTCGGGACAGCGCCACCGGCGACGTCCTCAACCCGACCTGCCACGGTGGATACGACCCCTTCAGCACGCCTGAAGCCGCGGCCGCCGCTGGCGTCGCCAACCCGTACCAGTGCCACGTGCAGGTTCCGGAAGGCGCGCAGCCCGACATCAACAAGCCGGACCTGAGCGACGGCGACTTCATGGGCTGGTTCGGTTCGGAGATGCTCGGTGACGAGTGTGTCGTCGAACTTCGCATCAACACCTGCAACCGCGCGTCTCTCGCGGCGGCCGGCGACGACGAGGTCCTCAACTGCCAGGAGCGTGGCGACGCCCGCTACAAGTTCCTCAGCTACGTCGACCAGCCCGGCACCGGCTTCCTCGGTGTGGCCACCCTGCGTGGCGACCCCGTCACGGGCGAGATCATCACGGGCGACGCCAACATCGGCGGACCGGCCCTCGATGGCTACCGCACCTCGGCGCTCCAGGCGTACGACCTCATCAACGACACGGTCACGGACCGCGAGTTCCTCATCGGTGAAGACGTTCGCGGCTACCTCGAGAACCTCGGCAACGTCCAGAACCCGTTCCCGCCTCGCGAGGACTTCTCGGTCGCCAGCGCGCGCCCGGACCTCATCGACCGCAGCATGATCGACCGTCGCATGGAAGCGTTCGTCGGCCGAGCGGAGCGCCTCGAGGGCGCCGAAGGCCGCGCGAACATCTTCAGCGACCGTCTCGCGACCCTCGCGGGCACCGACATCGAGCGTCGTCTCATGGAAAACCACGAGACGCTCATGATGGCCGGCATCGATCGTCTGCCCGAAGGCTACGGCCCGGGCGACATCAACGAAGGCATGCTCGACCGGGTCTCCCCGTTCCGCAACAGCGCCTTCGACCTGCTTCGTTACCAGAACGAAGTGGAACAGAAGATCGGCGAAGCCAACGTGATGATGCCGAACGAGTTCACGGACAACTCCGTGCTCGACTTCGTGCAGCGCCACCGCGACTGGCCCCGCGCCCGTCTCGAGATCGTCCTCAACCAGCTGCTCTACTACCAGACGCAGCTCCACGAGCTCGGTCACTGCCTTGGCCTTCGTCACAGCTTCGCCGCGAGCACGGACCGCGCGAACTACGACGACAACTACTACATGATCGACCGGGCCATCCCGATCCCCGACCCGGCCGACTTCGACCTGGACGGCACGAACGGCCTCAACCCGGACGAGCAGCAGAACTTCCAGCGTGAGTACGACGCGGCCAAGGAACGCCGCGAACTCGCCGGCATCGACCGCTACATGGACACGTCCACGATGGACTACACCGCGCAGTGGTACGAGCGTGTCGGTGGCGGAAGCCAGGGCACCGGTCGTTACGACGACGCGGCCATCTCCTTCGCCTACGGTCAGCTCGTCGAGGTCTACGACAACGCCGCGCTCACCAGCATCGACGACATCAACCCGGAGAACACCCCCCGCATCTGGGCCAAGTGGTACCAGGGTGGTGAGACCTGCAACACCGACGCGGAGTGTCCCTTCTCGGCCAGTGGCAGCATGTCGGCGGACCTCGTTCAGGCGAACCGCGACGCCGGTCTGACCCAGACCTGTGGCGCCCACCCGAACGGTGCCGCCTTCGGCAACATCTGCAGCAACTTCGACGCCGACGCCGCCCAGCTCGCCGCCGGTGGGGCCACCCCGCGCTACGCGCCGGTCGCCTACAACTTCTGCACCGACGATCGCGTCGGCACCCGCGCCGACTGTCACCGCTTCGATGAGGGCGACAGCTACCGCGAGATCGTCGCCAACATCTCGGAACAGTACGACCGCCAGTACCTCTTCACGAACTTCCGCCGCTACCGCCGGACGTTCAGCCTCGGCGGCTACCTCTTCAACCGCCTCATCGGTCGTCAGTTCAACATCCTGATGTCGATCTTCCAGAACCTCCTCTACAACTACCAAGAGGATCCCGAGTTCCGGAACACGACGGGGCCGTTCGGCTTCCAGGACCAGTTCCTGGCCACCGCCGACATCCTGAACTTCTTCGCGAAGGTCATGGCGCAGCCCGGCATCGGTGCGTACCGCTACGACCGCGGCTGGGACCGCTACCGTCAGTACAACAACGACGCGGACAGCCCCGGTGCCCAGCTCGCCCTGCCGCTCGGCATGGCCCGCTACGAGTCCTCCGAGTACCAGGCCGGTCTCACGGGCATCCAGCGCATCGAGCTCATCGGAACCTTCTACGAGAAGTGGTTCACGATGCAGATGCTCACCCAGCGTGGCTACACCTCGCAGTACACGCGGGACATCCCCTTCTGGACCAACTTCTACGACCTCTTCCCGGTCGAGATGGGCCAGCTCTTCGAAGGCATGATCCTCGGCGAACCCGAGACCATCGCGCCGCGCGTCGTCTGCAACGGCGGTGTCGCACCCCGCTGCACCGACCCCGAGCTCGTCTACATGGACTTCTACCGAGGCGACTGCTCGGACGGCGAAGGCTCGCCGGACTGTCGTCCCTCGCCGGAAGAGACCTTCGGTGACCTTCCGGTCGTCGACGCGGGCGCCAACGTCACCCTGCAGTTCCTTGCATCGGTGTACGCGCTCTCGGACTTCCCGGTCTTCTTCGACACGACGTTCCAGAGTCAGCTCTTCGTCTGCATCGAAGGCAACGGCACCTGCTTCGAGCCGAGCGACGACGACGTCGAGTACACGCCCGGCACGCCCGTCGAAGACGCGGACTACGTTCGGTTCTTCAGCGAGCGCTACGGCAAGACCTTCATCGCATGGCGCGTCGAGCCCGGTCCGGATGTCCCGAACCAGCGCTCGCTCGGATTCGAGATGGTGCGGCGCGCCGATGAGACGCAGTTCCTTCTCGAGGCCGTCCGCGCATTCCGCGGCGACTTCGGTGGCGACCCGCTCGACATCGACAACCTCAGCGCCGAGCAGCAGGCCCGAATCACGGAGATCGGGTACACGCTGCCCGACGACCTGACCTTCGCCGACGACGAAGTCGACCGCCTGGACGACTACCTCCGCGACCAAGAGTCCTCCTTCTTCCAGACCATCCAGCTGGTGAACCAGTTCGGTGTTCGTAGCTACCTCCGATTCTGAGGAAATGACGATGAACACCGAAACCACACTTACGTACGCTTCCTCCACCCCCGCTCCGAGACCGAACATGCAACGTTTCTTCTCCAGCCTCCTGCTCGCCATCTCGATGGTCGCGACGGTCGGCTGCAACATCGAGGCTGACCCCGTCAACCGGGTTCAGGAGAACCTCGTCGACAAGGGCATCTTCGAAGGTGAGTGGTGGACGCTCCAGTCCGTGGTCGATGCAGACGGCGATGCCGTCTCCATCGGTGCGGCCGCAAGCATCTACATGTTCCCCGGCGGCTCGGCCTTCACGGACCTTGCGCTCGACAGTGGCCAGTCGGCCGCCATCGGACGCATCCGGTGGGTCATCGACGAGGACTTCCTGTACGCCTACCGCAGCTACGAGCTGATCGACGGTGGCAACGACGACGGCCGCGACGAAGGCTTCCGCGGGCAGCCGCTCGCCGCCTTCGCCATCGAGGAGCACGTCGATGTGCGCCACGAGTACAGCGCGCTGACCGGTGAACGCACCAACGTCATCGTGGAGAACACCACGGACCGTCGCTGGTACGAGCGCGACTTCATCCGCGTCGACTGGTCCATGAACCACTCGCAGTCCTTCGCTTTCATCACCGACTACATCCAGGACCTCAACAGCTCCTGGCGTCACGAGTCGGCCGCGTTCATCGCGGAGCCCGGCGCCCTCGGATCCGAGTTCCCGAACAGCTTCGCACCGCAGTTCGTCCGCGTTCAGGAAGACCCGGACTACCGCTTCGCCGACGAGTGGCCGGCCGACATGGCCGACGCCGTTCACTACATGTCCTTCACGACCCTGACGATGTTCTCGCCCGGCGAGAGCTGCCTCTTCATCGGTGGCGGACCCTGTCAGACCCTGGCTGTGCCGGTCCGGACCGCGTTCCTTCGCGTGCCGCCGAACCACACCTACGCCGCGGCGGTTCAGAACCACCCGGAGTTCGACCGCTTCGGTCTCTTCCGCACCTACCAGCGCACCTACGTGCGCGGTGGACAGCCGGTCGAAGAGCAGGGCCTGTTCTGCGGCTCGGACGCCCACTGTGGCGACCTGGTCGAAGCCAGCTCCTGCACCACCTCGGACGAGTGTGGATTCGGTTCGCTCTGTGAGTGCCCGGCCGGCGCGGACTGCGCCGATGGCGGCATGCGCTGCTACGACATGCAGCGCGGTCGCTCCTGCAACATGGAAGTCAACAGCTGCTCCGGCGGCCTGACCTCCGACTACGGCGAGACCGACCTGCTCACCTTCTACCGCCCGAAGCACAACTTCTTCCGTGAGTCCCTCACGGAGCAGACCTGCATCGCGGACTGGCAGTGCTCGGGCATCTACGGCACTGGCGGCGAAGTCGGCTCGAGCTGTGACCGCTCGGCCCGTCGCTGCACGATCCCGCTCGCGAGCCGTGAGCTGCGCCCGGTGGCCTACCACCTGAACGACGCCTTCCCGAAGCACCTCGTCAAGACCGCGTTCGAGACGATGGGCAACTGGAACGAAGTGTTCATGCGCGGCTGGCGCGCGGCGCGCGGCCTCACCGTGCCGGACTACACCGCCGTGACCATGTCGCCCCAGACGGACAACCCGACGGCGCACTGCTTCGCAGGTTCGCCGGACGTCCTCCCGAGTGGCAACTGCCGCGCCGAGTTCGACCCCTTCATCAGCCCCGACGAGTGGGCCGCGATGGGTGTGGTCGAACCGTACGACTGTCAGGTCGTGAACGTCGGCGGCTTCGAAGAGCCCGCCCGGCCCACGAGCTACGACGAGTACCCGATCCCGGGTGCCTACCAGTGGGAGTTCCAGGGCGAAGAGTGCATGTTCATTCTCAAGAGCAACGCCTGCGACTTGAACCGCACCGAAGAAGGCCAGCATTGCGACGAAGTCGTCGATGCCAACGGGGACCCCGTCCGCTGGGAACAGCAGGGCGACATCCGCTACCAGTTCTTCAACTACATCGACGAAGTCAGCACCCTCTTCGGTGGCGTCTCGGAGCTTCGCTCCGACCCCATCTCGGGTGAGCTCATCACGGCCGACGCCAACTTCGGCGGCGTCGTGGCCGAGAACATCACGATGGTCGCCAACGAGTGGCTGCCGGTGCTTCGCTGCCTCGGCGACGCCGGATGCGCCGCTGGTGAAGAGGGCGCAGCCGACCGCTGGGTCGCTGGCGACTCGATGCGCGAGTACTACTCGAACCTCGGCAACACCGAGCTTCCGATCCGCATCGCCCCCTCGGGTGGCATCGGCATCGGCACCGACGATCCCGGCCGCCCGGCGATCGAGTTCGCGGTGGGTTCGGCCCGCGCCGAAGCGTTCATGGAGACCGTCCACCGCGCGCTTCCGAAGATCGAACGGCTCCACGGCACGGAAGGCCGCGCCCAGATCTACTCGGACCGCATGCGCAACCTCGAGGGCACCAGCATCGAGCGTCAGCTCATGGGCGCCCTCGGTGGCGAGTCCCTCGTCAACAGCCTCGGCAGCACGTCGCAGCAGACCACGGCGTTCACGGGTCTCGAAGACCCGATGAGCGAAGCGATGCTCGACCAGACCTCGCCCTTCCGCGGCAACACCGCCATTCAGAACCGGATGCGCGACCAGTCGATCAACCACCAGGCTGGCCTGGTTGGTTACGACTTCGCCGAACTCACGGACCCGCGCAGCTTCCTTCGCTCGCGCTACTGGGAGTACTGGGCCGAAGCGTTCCGTGACCGCCCCCTCGGTGAAGCGAGCATTCGTTTGCAGCAGATGCAGATGAAGTCCGTGCAGCACCACGAGATCGGCCACAGCGTCGGTCTGCGCCACAACTTCGGTGGCAGCTTCGACCGGAACAACTACGGCGACGGCTACTTCAACCTGGCCCTCCGCGAAGGCGACCGCCTCGAGCTCCCGCGCATGGAAGACTTCGACGAGAACGGCGACGACTTCGTCGGTGCCGAAGAGCTCGACGCCTACTACGCCGAGCTCCGCCGGGTGCGCAACGAGCGCGCGCGCCTCGGCATGCACAACTACATGACCGGCTCGATCATGGACTACAACGGCGACCTCTCCGACGTCAGCGGCCTTGGTCGCTACGACATCGCGGCCACCGTGTGGAACTACTTCGACCAGGTCGAGGCGTACGTCGGCGAGCCGCGGGACAACCCCGCGATCGACCCGATCTTCGCGCCGATCCACCGCACCCACGAGACGCCCCGCGTCTGGCAGTCGCACTACTCTGGTGGTGAGAGCTGCATCGTGGACACGGACTGTCCCTCCAACCGCGTCAACGTGCCCGGCCAGGAGATCACCCAGCGGTGCGTGCGTCACCCGCGTTACACCCGTCTCCCCGAGCCGTGCGGCACCGACCGCAACTGCATCTGCTCGAACTACGACGAAGACTTCAAGGACTACTTCGATGGTGTCGCGTACAACAACGACATCACCGGCCCCGACGGCGACCCCGACGGCGTCCGCGACTTCTACCCCGTCAGCTACATGTTCGGCCCGGACGAGCGTGCGGTCGACATCTCGTGGTGCAGCCGCTTCGACGCGGGTGAGTCCTTCCAGGAGGCGGTCGATCACTTCCGCCGCAACTGGTACGAGCGCTACGCAGCCAGCTACCACCGCCGGTTCCTCGCCCGTGGCCCGTCGATGGCCGCCTCCTTCGGCAGCGTCATCGACACCGCGAAGATGTACCAGCATCTGTTCTTCCGCCTCTTCTTCGAGCCCGGCTTCGGCTCGAACGCAGGCCCGAACAGTGGTCCGCTCGGCTTCGACGACCAGTTCGCGGCGTCGGTCGACGGCATGAACTGGCTCATCGAGCTCGCGAACCTGCCGGACGAAGGCTCCTACGCCCTCAACGAGGCCGGCACGGTCTACGAGCACATGGGCAGCGATGCGGACATGCCCGGAAGCGACTTCACGCTCGGTGCAGGTCAGGGCTACGGCACCTGGACCCAGTACCAGGACGGACACCAGGGCTTCTTCCGCGCGGAACGAAGCGGCGTGTTCTGGGACAAGTTCTACGCTCTCTACGCCCTCGCGATTCGTGACTGGAACCTCTCCTTCACGCTCGATGAGCGCTACTTCATCAACTACTACGACCTCTTCGGCATCCCGATGACGGAGTTCTTCGGCGGCATCGCGATCGACGAGCCGACCTGGTACGCCCCGCGCGTGACCATGGAAGCCGGCGAGCCGGTCGTGAACAACATGTCGTGGTACCGCGGCCTCGCCCTCGGCGAGTGTCGTCAGGGCAGCTCGGCAGTGCCGTGTCTCGGTCCGCAGGAAGAGGTCTACCCGGAGCCCGCCCTCGGCGGATCCTCCAACGTGGTCCTCCGGTCCTGGGCGACCATTCTCGCGCTCGCCCAGTTCCCGGTCTTCTACGACTCGAGCTTCGAGCAGCGACTCATCATCTTCCGCAAGGGAGACGGTACGGGTCACACCATCCCGGACGTGCAGCCGAACGGCGACCCGGCGTGTGGTCTCGGCGAAGCGCTCCGCGCCGGCCACAACGTGGTCGACCCGGACGTGGCCAACGGCTGCGACACCCCCGAGGACGCGACCTACGTCGTGTACAACTCGGACCGCCTCCACACGCCGTACGTGGCCGTGAAGGTGCGCCCGCGCCTCGCCTACAACCTCGAAGAGGAGCAGCTCGGCTTCCAGCTCTTGAAGCACCTCATCGAACGCCGCGATGCGATTCGCGACGGCACCCCGACGGACGACGAGCTCCGCGACCTGATGCAGCAGGAGTCCTTCTTGGAGTACCTGATTCAGCTTCAGGCCGAGTACGGCATCTCGAACTCCCTCGGTGTTTAGTCTGAACGTCTGAGTCGCCGCCACGGCGACGACGACTGCGGAGAAGCCCAGCCCAGCGGCTGGGCTTTTTCCGTTAACGAAGCCCAGGCCGAACCGAAGCCGAAGCCGCGACGCCGAAGCCGAAGCCGAAGCCGACGCCGAAGCCGAAGCCGACGCCGAAGCCGACGCCGACGCCGAAGCTGAGCGACGCCGACCCCGACGCCGACACCGACGCCGAAGCCGAAGCCGACGCCGACGCCGACGCCGAAGCCGAAGCCGAAGCCGAAGCCGAAGCCGAAGCCGAAGCCGAAGCCGAAGCCGAAGCCGGAGCCGACACCGATGCCGAAGCCGAAGCCGAAGCCGAGGCCGACACCGACGCCGAAGCCGACACCGAAGCCGAAGCCGACACCGAAGCCGAAGCCGAACCCGAAGCCGGAGCCGAAGCCGAAGCCGAGGCCGCTCGCTCAACCTCTCCTTCTCGTGGAGGTTGGCTGGCCCGATGGATGGTCCAGCGTAGCGGTCGGCGGGGCGGCGCCTCAAGGAGGCCACCGACGGGGCGAAGTCGAGCGAAGCGATCGAGCCGCGTCACTGGGACGGGGTCTGGGGGCTGTGCCCCCAGGAAAGAGGCCCGGCGGGATGCCCGCCGCTTCGCTGGCGCGCCGCTGAAGCGGCGCTTGCTCGTCCTTGACCCGCCACCCCGCCGACCACTGGGGCGCTTCGCGCCCTCGGGCGAGTTCACGCTCGGCGCACACAAGGCAGGTTCTCGATGCTGGTATTCGACAAGTCGCTTCTACTTCTCTCGCTCCTGGTGCGTGAGGTCTTGCCTCGCATTCGCGAGGCGTCGCTGAAGTCGCAGCTGCGGCGGGCCGCGCAGGCTGTTCCTCTACTGATTGCGGAGTCTCGGAGTGCGCGGGGCGGGAGGAACCCGGACGGGTTCTCGCGTGCTCTCGGGGAGGCGCGCGAGGTAAAGGCCGCCCTGCAGGTCGCGGCGGTCATGGGGTACGTCGAGGCAGGGGAGGACGTGTACGACCTCGCGGACCACGTCTGCGCGATGTTGTTCAAGCTGAGTCGGTCCTAGGCCGCGCGGGCGGTGCGTCTCCGGACGCACTGCCCGATTCCATGACGCCGACTCCGAAGCCGACCGATACCCGCCGACCCCGATCCCGAAGCTGAAGCCGACACCGAGCCGACGCCGCGATGTGGGACGCCGCCGGCCGCAGTCATGCCGGCGCGCAGGGCCAGGCCGATGCCGTCCAGACTTCACGGGGGCCGTGACCGTTGGCAGTCACCGACCAATCCCCTGCGCGGAGAGATCGGCATCGGCATCGGCATCGGCTGTGCTCTACATCACGCCTCTCGATCGCACACGAGATGGGCGCGACTTATGGAGCGCGCTACAAATCCCCATGGCCACATCCAAGAAGGTCCGAGTTCGTCGCTGGAAGAAGTCGGACATCGACGCGATCGTGGCGTGCCAGCGCGCGGCGTGGCCGGAGTACGCCGACGCGGACCAGTACGACCGGCGCCAGTTCAAGCTCGCCTTCGCTGCGTTCCCCGACGGGCAGATCCTCGCCGAGGTGGATGGGAAGGTCGTGGGTTACGCGACCAGTGTGATCGTGGAGATGTCCGCGTCGCTCGAGCAGTACAGCTTCGACGAGCTGACCGGTGCCGGCACCTTCTCCACCCACACCCCGAACGGCGACACCCTCTACGGCGCGGACATCGCCGTCCATCCGGACTGGCGTGGCAAACGCATCGCGTCGAAGCTCTACGACGGCCGGAAGAAGATCGTGCAGCGGCACAACCTCCGCCGCATGGTCGCGTTCGGTCGGCTGCCCGGGTACTCGAAACACGCCAAGCGCATGAAGGCGGAGACCTACGTGGAGCGGGTCGTCGGTGGCGACCTCAAAGACCCCGCGCTCTCCGCACACCTCCGCAACGGGTACCGGGTCGTGTCCATTCGGTCCGACCTCATGGACGACGCCGCCAGCGCCGGTTGGGCGACGCTGCTGCAGTGGGACAACCCGAAGTACGACGCGCGCAAACGGCGCGCCCGGTCGATTCGGCGCGAACGCGCGTGGGATCGCATGCGGGTGTGTTCGGTGCAGTGGCGGATCCGCGACGGAGAGACCGTCCAGTCGTTCGCAGACACGGCCTCCTACTTCGCGACCGTCGCCAACGAGTACGGATGCCACGCCGTGGTGTTCCCGGAGTTCGTCGCTGCCCCGCTCCTGACCTCGCTCGACTCGCCGCGGGACGAGATGCTGGCGCTCGCCGAGTTCCACGAGACCTACCTGCGCATCTTCACGGAGCTCGCGAAGAAACACGCGCTCTACGTGATCGCGGGTTCGCATCCGGTGGTGCGAGGCGGCACGCTCTACAACGTCGCGCACGTGATGACACCGAGCGGCAACGTCTACACCCAGGACAAGCTGCACCTCACGCCGACCGAGCGTGACCTGTGGGGCTTCACGCCTGGCGAGGAGCTGCGGGTGTTCGTCGGCCCCTTCGGACCCTTCGCGGTCCAGATCTGTTTCGACATCGAGTTCCCGGAGCCGACGCGGCTCCTGGCCGAAGCGGGGGTCGACACAATCTTCGTCCCCTTCAGCACCGACGACGAAGCGGCGTATCTGCGGGTGCGGCTGAGCGCCCACGCGCGCGCGATCGAGAACGTGCTCTACCTCGCGCTCTCGGGATCGTGCGGCAACCTCTCGCACCCGACCTACCTCTTGAACTACGCCCGGAGCGCGGTGCTGACTCCGAGCGACTTCGGGTTCCCGCCGAAAGCCATCGCCGCCGAAGCCCCGCCCCACGAGCAGACGGTCGCCATCGCGGACCTGGACTTCAACCTGCTCGAGCACGCGCGGACCTCGGGGAGCGTGCTGCCGCTTCGGGAGCTGCGGGACGATCTGTACGAGCTGA
The DNA here is from genome assembly GCA_034670305.1 of Deltaproteobacteria bacterium. Lineage (GTDB taxonomy): Bacteria > Myxococcota_A > Polyangia > Polyangiales > Houyiibacteriaceae > JAXMNT01. Next base: position 54,932 of record JAXMNT010000010.1, on the reverse strand, counting down.
GCGCCAAGACCCGCATCCGGCGCATCGTCTTGGACGAGAACGTGGACAGCACCCTGAAGGCGAAGTCGTGATCCACCCGGACACCGAGCTCTCCACCTTCGACCCAGCGGTCGGCGTTGGCGTGCGCGCAACCGCGCCGATTCCGCGCGGCACGCTGCTGTGGGTCCGCGACCGCTTCGACTTCGTGCTCGACCCGCTGGAGGTCGAGTCCTTGCCGCCGCTCCTGTGGGCGCAGCTCGACCGGCTCGGTTACCGGGACGCGCGGGGGCAGTTCATCCTCTGCTGGGACGCGGGCAAACACGTCAACCACAGCTGCGCGCCGGCGATGCGTGGGGTGGGGCACGACGCGATGATCGCCGTGCGGGACCTGGCGGTGGGCGACGAGGTCACCTGCGACTACGCCGAGTGCAACCTCGACGAACCATTGAGCTGTCTCTGCGGTGCGCCCGGGTGTCGCCGCACCATCGGTCGTCCCACGCCCGAGGCCTGCTGGGCCGCGTGGCAGCCGCAGGTCGAGCAGGCGGTCGCGCTCGGTCGCGACCTGCCCCAGCCGCTCCTCGAGGTCGCGGTGGACGAGGACCTGCCGAAGGTGCTGTCGGGGACCCTCCCGGTCCCCGAACTCAAGCTGGTGGAAAACGCACAGTCCACTGGATGAAGTTTCGGCGGAGGCGATTTATACTGGCGCCTCCATGAAACCCCCAGCTCCTCGTGAGCAGGCAGGCGACTCCCCCCAGGGAGTCACTCTTTTGCGACGCCGCAAGGCTCCCACCAAGCGAAGGAAAAAGGCGCCGCCGCCCGTTTCATCGAAGCCGAGCCCGGCGACGCACACGCTGACCAACGAGTTCGGGGAGCGCGGTCTCTTCGCGCAAGAGGACATCGCCGAAGGCTCGGTCGTGGTGGCCTTCGGCGGCCGCGTCGTCGACCAAGGCGAACTCGACTCGCTGCCGGCCGGCCGCCGCCGCTTCGCGCTGCAGATCGAAGAGGGGCTCTTCCTCTACTCGGACTACGACGGGCCCGGCGACTGGGTGAACCACTCGTGCGCGCCGAACGTGGGCGTGCGCGGCCAGGTGGTGCTGGTCGCGATGCGCGCCATCGAGGCCGGCGAAGAGATCTGTTTCGACTACGCGATGACGGACTGCTCGGACTACGACGCGTTCGTCTGCGCGTGCGGTGCGCCGGGCTGCCGGGGCAAGGTGGGCGGAGACGACTGGCGTCTGCCCGAGCTGCAGTCCCGCTACGCCGGCTACTTCGGCGCGCACGTCGCGCGGTTGATCGGCCAGAGCCGCTCGTAGCTGCGCGAGGAGCGCTCGCGCTTCCCACGGACAGCGCTGCTTGTCCGTGGTGCGTGTTCGTCACAGGAGCCGATGCTTGAAGGGCACGGGCACGGGCACGGGCACGGGCGCGGGCAAGGCACGGGCTCGGGCAAGGCACGGGCAGGGGCGCGGGCACGGGCACGGGAGGGGCAAGGGGGACGGGCACAGGTCGCTCTCCCGGTCACCGGTACAGCCGGCCCGTCCGTACCAAAGGCTGGATCTTGGGGTGGGCTTCTGTAGTAGGGTGCCCGCGTGGCATCGGGAGTAGACGAGCTGCGCCGGTTGTACCGACAGATGTGGGTCATCCGGCGTTTTGAAGAAGAATCGGCGCGCGCCTATGCGATGGGCAAGATCGGCGGTTTTCTCCATCTGTACATCGGACAGGAGGCCATCGCGGTCGGTGTGTCCGAGGTCCTCGAGGAAGGCGACACCGTCTTTCAGACCTACCGCGACCACGGCATCGCGCTGGCGCTTGGCATGGACCCGAACGCGGCCATGGCGGAGCTGTTCGGCAAGGACACCGGCTGCTCGCGCGGCATGGGTGGCTCGATGCACTTCTTCGATGTGAAGAACGGCTTTTACGGCGGCTGGGGCATCGTGGGTGGGCACATCGCGCTCGCGGCCGGCGCGGCGTTCAAAGCCAAGTACAACGGCGAAGACCGGGTCACGGTCTGCTTCTTCGGCGAAGGCGCGACCAACATCGGCGGGTTCCACGAAGCGCTCTCGCTCGCGGGCCTCTGGAAGTTGCCGATCGTCTTCATCTGCGAGAACAACCAGTACGCGATGGGAACGCCGATGGAGCGCACCTCGCCGCTCGACGACCTGACGCTCAAAGCGCAGGGCTACGGCATGAGCGGCGACCGCTTCGAGGGCTACGACGTCGGCAACGTGCGCGACCGGGTCGGCCAAGCGGTGGCGCGGGCGCGCCGCGGCGAAGGCCCGACCTTCATCGAGATCGAGACCTACCGCTTCCGTGGCCACTCGATGAGCGACCCGGCGAAGTACCGAAGCCGCGCAGAGCTCGAAGAGCGCAAGAAGAAGGACCCGTGCGCTGTGGTGCGCGCGAAGCTCGTCGAAGCGGGCGTGAAAGAGAACGACTTGCTCGACCTCGAAGGCGAAGTGGACGACCAGATCGAAGCGGCGGTGAAGTTCGCCGGAGAGTCGCCGCTGGCGACCGAAGCATCGATGCACCGGGTGTACGTGGACTCGGACGCCGAAGCCACGGAGGCAGCCGATGCGTGAAGTCCGATACCGCGAGGCGCTTCGCGAAGCGATGCTCGAAGAGATGGACCGGGACGCGTCCGTGTACCTGATGGGCGAAGAAGTCGGCCATTACCAGGGCGCCTACAAAGTCAGCGAAGGGTTGCTCGCGCGCTTCGGCGAGCGGCGCGTCATCGACACCCCGATCGCCGAAGCTGGGTTCGCCGGTGTCGGCATCGGATCGGCGATGGTGGGCCTGCGGCCGATCATCGAGTTCATGACCTGGAACTTCAGCTTCGTCGCGTTCGACCAGATCATCAGCAACGCGGCCAAGGTCCACCAGATGAGCGGTGGCACCGTGAAGTGCCCGATCGTCTTCCGCGGCCCGAACGGCGCGGCGAAGCAGGTCGGTTCGCAGCACAGCCACTCGGTCGATCCGTTCTACGTGAACATCCCCGGCATCTACGTGGCGATGCCGAGCACCCCGCGCGACGCGAAGGGTCTGCTCAAGGCCGCCATCCGCGACGACAACCCCGTGATCTTTCTCGAGGGCGAGACGCTCTACAACCTCAAGGGCGAAGTGCCCGAGGTCGAAGAGGACGAGGTCATCCCGTTCGGCAAAGCCCGCATCGCGCGCGAAGGCGACGGCTGCACCATCGTCAGCTGGGGCCGGCCGTACCACACGGCGCTCGAAGCAGCCGAAGTGCTCTCGAAGGAGCACGGGATCGAGTGCGAGATCGTCGACCCGCGGACGTTGCGGCCGCTCGACATCGAGTCGATCGTCAAGAGCGTCAAGAAGACCAACCGCTGTGTCGTCGTGCACGAACACTGGCCCTACGGCGGACCCGGCGCGGAGATCGTCGACCGAGTCCAGCGGGACGCGTTCGACTACCTCGACGCACCCATCGCGCGCGTGGCCGCACTCGATGTGCCGATGCCCTACGCCTCGAACCTCGAAGACCTCGTCCTGCCCACCGTTGCCCGCGTCGTCGATGCGGTGCGCGCCGTGGCGTACAAGTAGGAAAGTCATGGCGAAGATCATTGGACTGCCGAAGCTCTCCCCCACCATGGAAGAGGGCACGCTCGCACAGTGGGTGAAGTCGGAAGGCGACGAGATCGAGATCGACGATCTGCTGGCGGAGGTCGAGACCGACAAAGCGACCATGGAGTTCCGCTCGTTCGACCGAGGCGTGCTCCTGAAGATCCTCGTCGATGAAGGCGCGACCTTGGCGCCGGACGAGCCGGTGGCGATCATCGGACAGAAGGGCGAGGACATCACCGCGCTCCTCGAAGAAGTCGCGGCCCGTCAGAAGGGCGGCGGTGCGTCGGCTCCGGAAGCCGCGCCGAGTGAACCGCAGGCCGACCCGAAACCGGCGTCCAGTGCCGCTGCGTCCAGTGCCTCTGCGTCCAGTGCCGGTGCGTCCAGTGCCCCGGCAACCAGTGCGGCGACCACGGGTGGCACGCCCGGCGGGCGCATCCTCGCCTCGCCGCTCGTTCGCCGACTCGCGCGTGAGCGGGGTCTCGAGCTCGGCGGCCTGACCGGCTCGGGTCCGCACGGACGGATCGTCAAACGGGACCTCGAGTCGTTGCCCACCGCATCGGCCGGAGCGCGGCGCACGGGAGAGCGGCTTCCGCCGAAGGTCGTCAAAGCGAGCCCGATGCGGAAGACGATCGCGCGGCGGCTCACCGAGTCGAAGCAGAACGTCCCGCACTTCTATCTGACCGTCGATGTCGACGCGGCGCCGCTCGTGGCAGCGCGCGCGATGATGAACGACGTGCTCAAGCGCGGTCTCGGCCGCGACGAGAAACCCGAAAAGGTCAGCTTCAACGACATCGTCCTCAAAGCGTGCGCGGTTGCGCTGCGCCGCATCCCGGAAGTGAACGCGTCCTGGATGGAGACCGAGATCCACTTCCACCAGGTGGTGGACATCTCGGTGGCGGTGTCGGTGCCGGATGGACTCGTGACGCCGGTCGTGCGCGACGCGGACCAGAAGGGTGTGCTCGACATCGGCCGCGAGGTCCGCGAGCTGGCTGGCCGCGCGAGAGACAAGAAGCTCAAGCTCGAAGAGATGCAGAACGGCACGTTCAGCGTCTCGAACCTTGGCATGTACGGCATCGAAGAATTCGCCGCGGTGATCAACCCGCCCGAAGGCGCGCTGCTCGCGGTTGGTGCGCTCCGCGACGCGGTCGTGGTCGAAGACGGCCAGGTCGTCGCCGGCAAACGCATGAAGCTCACGCTCAGCTGCGACCACCGCGTCGTCGACGGCGCGCTCGGCGCGCGCTGGCTCGCGGAGCTGCAAGCGCTCCTCGAATCGCCGATGTCGATGTTGCTGTAGGGAGCAAAAGCGACCTACCCCTTGCCCGTGCCCTTGCCCTTGCCCGTGCCCGCCCGTGCCCGTGCCCGGTTGGGGTGGAGCGAAAGCGACCTACCCCTTCCCCTTGCCCGTGCCCGGTTGGGGTTGAGCGGATGATTCAGAGATCGACTGCGCAGGAAGCTGTGCGGACTCTGCGGCTGCGGCTGCGGACTCTGCGGCTGTCTGCCGTTGCTCACACCGTTGCTGTTTTCTGCTTCTGCTTCTGCTTCTGCTTCTGCTTCTGCTTCTGTTTGTGACGACCGGCAGGGGCAAGGGCAGGGCAAGGGCACGGGCAAGGGCAGGGGCAAGGGCAAGGGCCCTCCGCAGGCTGTGCCTGCTACGGTCCCTTGATGGCCATCGACGATGCTCTGCTTGCCATCTCACGCTCCGGCGCGGAGGTGGTGCGCGATCGCGACGTGCTCGAGACGTACTCGATCGACGAGAGCGAAGCGACGCCGGTGGTGCCCGAAGCCGTGGTCCGGGCGCGCTCCACCGCCGAGGTGCAAGCGACGCTTGCGGCGTGCCACGAACACCGAGTCTGCGTGACGCCGCGGGGCGCAGGCAGCGGCCGTGTCGGCGGCGCGGTGCCAGTGCCGGGCGGCATCGTGCTCAGCCTCGAAGGGTTGTCGGCGATCAAGGGCATCGAACCCGACGACCTCCGGGTGGTGGTGGAGCCGGGTGTGGTGCTCGGCGATCTGCACGCCGCGGTGGAAGCGGAAGGGCTCTTCTACGCGCCCGATCCGAACTCGCTCGGCTACTGCTCGATCGGCGGCAACCTCGCCTGCAACGCAGGCGGGCCGCGCGCGTTTCGGTACGGCACCACGCGCAACTGGACACTCGGCCTGCACATGGTCACCGCCGACGGGACGCTGCACCGAGTCGGCAAACCCACCGCCAAAGGTGTGACCGGCTACGATCTGGCGGGGCTGCTCGTCGGTTCCGAGGGCACGCTCGGAGTCATCACCGAGGCCACGCTCCGGCTCGTGCCCAAACCTCAAGCGGTCGCCACGCTGCTCGTCTTTCTGCGGAGCCGCGACGATCTCGGCAAGGTCATCACGGACACGCTGAAGCGCGGCTGGCTCCCGCGGTGTCTCGAGTTCGTGGACGACATCGCGCTCGAGCTGATGCGTCCGCGGGCCGGCATCGCGGTGCCGGACGGGGCCCACGCGATGTTGCTCGTCGAAGTCGACGGAGACGCAGACCGCATCGACGTGCTGCGCGACCGCACCGGCGAAGCGATGCTCGACTCGGGCGCGATCGACGTGCTCGTGGCCCACAGCAGCGAAGAACGCGAGAAGCTCTGGGCCGCCCGCCGCGAGATGAGCCGGGTGCTCCGGGAGTCGGCCGCGCACAAGCTCTCGGAAGACATCGTCGTGCCGCGCAGCCGCATCGGCGCGCTGCTCGATCGGTGCCGCGCGCTCTCCGAGCAGCACGACATCGTGATGCCGACGTACGGCCACGCCGGCGACGGCAACCTCCACGTGAACTTCCTGTGGAACCACGACGACGACAAGCCGCGCGTGTACGCCGCGATCCGCGGGCTCTTCGAAGCCACGATCGAGCTCGGCGGCACCCTGAGCGGCGAACACGGCATCGGGATCTTGAAGGCGCCATACCTCCCGCTCGAGCAGTCGCCCGCGCTCATCGCGCTCCAAGAGCGCATCAAGGACGTGTTCGACCCGCGCGGCATCCTCAACCCCGGCAAGATCTTCCCAGCCGGCGCCAAACGCTTCCACGGCGCCTGCTGACCTCTTCGGCGGCTCTTCGCCGCTCCTCTGCGCCGCGGATCGTCTGAAACAATGCCTTCCTCGGGTGCGCGGGGTATCCTGTCGCGGATGGTTCGCTTGGCTTTGGGTTGCGTCGCGATGCTCATGCTCGTGGCGTGTGGAGACGACAGTGCGCCGCCGCCCGCCGACACCGGTGGGCCCCGCGACGCCGGACCGGACATGGGAGGACCCGATGCGCCCCCGGTCGATGCGCCCACCATGGTCGATGCCGGCGACAGCGGGATGACGATGGGCGAGTGCGGCACGACGCCGGCAGACGTCTTCATGCTGACCGAAGGCATGCGCATCCGTCCCCAGCGGGTGGCCCTGGCGCCGGCCGCGAGCGGTGTGGTCGCGATGTACGCCGCCGCACCGGATGGGTTCGAGGACGTCTTCGCGCGCACGGTGCCGAGCACCGGCGACGTCGGAACCGAGCACGCGATCACCGATCACTTCGCCACCGCCCAGACGCCGGCACTCGTGGCGGTGAGCGGTGGTTACCTCAGCGCTTGGTTCGACAACGACGGCACGATGGGCTTCCAGGTCGTGACGCGACTGCTCGGCGCGGATGGTGCACCGAGCGGCGGCGCGCAACGCATCACGATGGGTGACGGAATCATTCACGACGCGCCCTACCTCGCGGCGGGTCCGAGCGGCGTGGTCGCGGCGTTCGTCGAAGACGACATCATGGGTTCCCGAACCGGACAGACGATGTTGCTCAATGCGTCGGGTGCCGGCGCGGCGGCGGCCACGACGATCGCCGCGACGTCTCTTCAGGAGATGCGTTTGGTCCCGCTCCCGATGGGGGTGGGCGCGCTCTTCGTGCGCCCGATGGCCGACGAACAACACGTCTTCTTCCAGCCGCTCGACGCGGATGGCCGGGTGGCGGGTGCGCTCGAGCGCATCGACAACGGCGGCAACGCGATCGGTACGGTCGACGGCGCCACCGGCTTTGGCGGCGACGTTGGCGTGGCGTTCGATGTGGACGTGGCCGGCGGCGGGGTGCGCACGGAGGTGCACTTCCGGCGGGTGGACGGCGAGACCGGTGCGGCGGTCGGCCTCGAAGGCATCCTGACCGGCAGCGGCCGAGGCCGCGATCCCGGCATCGCCGCGCTCGCCGGCGGGTTCGCGGTCGCGTACCGCGCGCTCGACGGAGAGGGCGAGGGGTACCCGAAGATCCGGCTCGCGTTCGTGTCGACCTCGACCGGCGACGTGACCGATGAGATCGATCTGGATTCGACCAGTGAAACCGGTGGACCTGTGGCGGTCGAAGTCGGCCTCGATGGCACCCTGGTCATTGGCTGGGCACACGATTCGGACGATGGCAGCGACATCATGGTGAGGAGAGTTCGATGCGGTGGCTGAGTGTTTGGATTCTCTGCGGTGTGATCTCGGTGGGATGCGGCGACGACAGCGCGCCTCCGCCCGGCGGCGACACCGGGACTCGGGACGGCGGTGTGGACGGCGGGGGGGATCCGGTCGACGGCGGCGATGAAGACGCTGGCGATGCCGCTGGCGTGGACGCCCCCATGATCGACGTAGGCCCGGTCGATGCACCCATGATCGATGCGACCGATTCCGGCACCGACGGCGGGTTCGACCCAGAGACCTGCTTCGATTCCGAGGGGGTCTACGACCTCTGCCTCTGCGACACCCCCGAGTGCAGCCCGGCAGCACCGGAGACGTGTGGCGCGGGCACCACGTGCCTCCCCGACGGCTGCGACCGCAACACCTGTCAGCTCGCCGGCGCGGAGTGCGAGTCGGACGACGACTGCCATCCCTCGAGTTCGTGCGCGCGGTTCGCGTTCGTGCCCGTCTGCGATTCGGGCGCCGCGACCTGCAACGACAGCCGGGACTGCCCGCGGGGCCACTCCTGCGACGCAGGAAGCTGCGTCAACCGGCGGATCGGGTGCACTGCCGGGCCGGATTGCCCGTGGGGTTTCTACTGCGACGACACGGACACGTTCGTCGACGAACCGTACTGCCGCCGGCTCTACCAGCCGTGCAATGCGTTCGAGGTCTGTGGTCCGGGCTTCTCCTGCATCGACATCGACGGCGATGGCGACAACGAGTGCCGTCCGAACAGCGGTGGCGACTGCGATTCCAGCGACGACTGCGCGCCCGGCACGGTGTGCGGCGCCGATCCGTCCAAGAACACGGATTGTCGCTCGCAGGGGCCCTGCGCCAGTGGTGCGGACTGCGCCGCGGGGTTCACCTGTGTCGACCCCTGGGGCGATGGCGTCTCCATCTGTGTGACCGCCGGGTCGTGTACGACCAGTGCCGACTGCCCGGCTGGTTCCGTCTGTGGAACCACCTCCGAGACGGCACCTCTCAGCTGCATCCCGTCCTAGCGCGGCACAGCCAACTCAGATCGCTCCGCAAGTTTTTCATGGGGGCGCAAGGATGAAGAAGATCGGTGGCTGATTTGTTCAATGATTCCAGGGTTTCACGGGAGGCGCGATCATTGCACCGGCTTCCCGCGGGAGAATCCATGCGCCGCTTTCTCATCTTTTGTGTGCCGGTTTTGCTGGCCAGTTGTCTCGAAGGGGGCGCCCCTGCGCCCGAAGGGGATTGGGACTTCGATCCCACCCCGATCGACGGCGATGCCGGGTGTACCGCCGAGGGCTGCGTCTGCGACCCCGGCTCCCTTCCGGTCGAGTGTTACGAGGCCCCCTCCGCCGTGGACGGGGCCCTCGTCTGTGGTGTGGGCACCCAGTACTGCCGCGGCGGTGCTTGGTCCGGCTGCGAGCACATCGAGACCTTCCACCTCGAGGGCATGGCGTCGCTCATCGAAGGCCCGGTCGAGTGCAACCCCTGCGACCCCGATTGCAGCACCGCGCGCGATCGGCCGGACGACGGCGACCTGACCGACGACAACTCCGACAACGTCGAATACGACCCGGGCCGCGGCGGCATCACCATCCCGCCGAGCTCGCACGGCACGCCCACCTCGCCTGACCGCGACCGCGATGGCGTTCCGGACATCGCGGACGACTGCCCCACCGTTCCCGGCGATCCCGACTACTTCGGCTGCCCGACCGGCACCGGTGAACCGGGGCTCTTCCACGAGCTCCCGTTCGGGGGCCCGACCGAGATCGACCCCTGCGTCATCAACGTCCAGGTCCGTACGGTCGACGTGTACTTCCTGGTGGACACCACCGGCTCGATGGGTGGGGAGATCAACAACCTGCGCAGCGGCCTGACCTCGGGCACGTTGATCGCCGGCTGTCCCGGCGGCGTCATCGGTGCGATCCGATGTGAGATCCCGGACGCCTGGTTCGGCGTCGGCTTCCACGACGACTACCCGGTCAACCCGTATGGCGACGGCCGCTACGGCGACACGGTCTACCGCAACCTGATGGATCTCGAGGACAACTCGGGTCGCGCACAGACCGCGGTGAACTCGCTCAGCACCCACTGGGGCTACGACTGGCCGGAGTCTCAGAGCCAGGCGCTCTACGCGGTGGCCAGTGGCAACGGACTCGGTTCCTACTTGGCGCGGCGCAGCGGCTGTCCTGCGGGCCGCTTCGGCTACCCGTGTTTCCGCCCGGACGCGATCCCGGTCATCGTGCTCTTTACCGACGCGCCGACCCACAATGGCACCTGGGGCTCCTACAACTACAGCGGCACCGTCAGCGGAATCGCCGCGTCCGCCGTCCAGATGCGCAACGCGATCGTCTCGCGCGGCATGAAGGTCATCTCCATCGAGTCGTCGGGCCGCAACAGCACCGTCATGCAGGACCTGCAGGCGGTCGCCTACGCGACTGGTTCGGTCAACGCGGCCGGCGCGCCGTTCATCTTCTCGATTCCGAGCAACGGCTCGGGCCTGAGCACCGCCATCGTGGACGCGGTCCGCGAGCTTGCGGACTACTCGCGGGTCGATGTGTCCGCGGTCTGCATCGACAACCCCTCCACGGCCGGAATCAACGAGTGCGACTTCGTCTCGTCGATCATCGCCCGTCCTTGGGGACCGCGCGGCAGCTGTCAGTCCCGCAGCGGCGCCCGGTACAACGGGTGCTTGCCGGGCACCGACACGAACTTCGAGATCGCGTTCCACAACGACGTGGTCATGGGCATGGCGACCACGCAGGTCTTCAACTTCGACATCCAGGTCCTCTACAACGACTCGGTCGTCGCGGGGACCAAAGAAGTGCGCATCGTCGTGCCGCCGACCGTGCCCGCCTGTGCGACGGTCGAAGTCATGGCGGACCGGGTCATTCCGAACGTCATGACCCTCATCGACCAGTCCGGTTCGATGGGCAACAGCTTCCCCGGCTCGAGCAGCCGCTGGAACGCGGTCCGCGACACCATGATCGGTGTGACGGGCACGGGCGCGGATCGCGGCATCATCGGGGAGCTCGAGGCCCAGGTACGGTTCGGGCTGCAGACCTACACCTCGAGCTTCTTCAGCAGCCGCAGCTGTGGAGGAAGTGCGACGCGCGGTGTGACCGCGATGAACCTGAACAACTTCGGCCCGATCAACAGCTTCTACCGACCTCAGCGACCGGGCGGCGGCACGCCGACTTCGGAAGCCCTTCGAGAGGTCTACGACGCGATCATCGCGTCGCCGCCGGCCGACGGACCGCCGATCGTGATCCTTGCGACCGACGGTGAACCGAACGGCTGCGCTTCGAACGCGCGCGCGGCGGTTGTCGCAGAGACGGCGCGCGGCTTCCGAGCTGGGATCCGAACGTTCGTCATCAGTGTGGGCAACGCCATCGGCGAGAGCCACCTCCAGGACGTCGCCAACGCGGGCATCGGCGTCGCCTCGGGCGCGCCCTACTGGGTCGCGACCGACAGCGATGGTCTTCGTGCGGCGATCCGCGGCATCATCTCGGGCACGATGTCCTGCGAGCTGGACACCAGCGGCACCATCGACCCCGACGTGGCCTGCTTCGGCGACGTGCAGATCAACGGACGTTCGCTGTTGTGCGAAGGACCGGACGGTTGGTCGCTCGTCGACGAGGACACCATCGTGCTCAACGGCACCGCGTGCGACGAGCTCCAGACGGATCCCGACGCGGTCGTGACCGGCTCGTTCCCCTGTCCCCCGGTGACGGGTTCGTACTGGCGTGTCTACGACGCGACCGAGAGCTGCGAGATCCCGCCGACGCGACCCAACTGGGGACCGTTCACCTGGGTCGCAGACACCCCGCCGAACACGACGATCGAGTTCCAGTTCCGCACCGCAGCCACCGAAGCTGGCCTGGCCGCCGCGATGCCGGTCGGGTTCGTGGTCCCGGACGATGGTCTGACACCGCCCGTGAACCTCGGCGCCTTCCTCGGCGCCAACGGCCAACCCCAGAACCTGCCCTACGTCCAGATGACCGCCATCCTCTCCGGCTCGGTCGACCGCACCCGGACACCGGCCCTCACCGAGACCAACCTCGAGTGGGTCTGCGAGGCCATGGAATAGCGGTCCCCAGCGGACCAGGGCTCACCCCAGGATCGCTTCGAGAATCTGCGTTTCGGATGCCGCTCGGTCTCGGGCGGCATCCTTCAACGTGAGCACCTCGCTGGTGTGATGCTCCGCGAGGGTCCGCTCGATGGGTGCCCTCGAAAAGCACAAACGATCGCATCGTTGTGCACCCTATCCGAGAATCCGAACCGGTAGAAACTGGGCGTCGCGTGGGGGCGGGGGTTCGGGTACGGTCCGGCGTGGCATCGGATCCTCCGCGCCTGACCTTCTCGTGGACGACCTGGCGTGCGCGCTGGCCGTGGTGGCTGCTCGCCATGGTGGTCCTGTTCGAGCTGACCGCGCACTTCGTGATCCGCTCTCGGGTGCCGCCGGATTCGGACTGGGAAGCCGCGAGTGCCTACATCCGCTCCGAGAAGCAGCCAGGGGATTTGATTCTGGTCGCGCCGGACTGGGCGGACCCTCTCCTGCGGCTGCACCTCGGGGACGAGATCCCGATCGCGGCCGCCGGACGCGCGGACTTCGCGCCGTTCGAACGGGTGTGGGAGGTGTCGATCCGGGGGCACTGGCACCGGGGGTTGAATCCACGCGACGCAGAGCCGCTCCCGCTGCATGAGTTCGGCGAGGTGTCGGTCCGGCTGCACGACATCGGGCCCAGCCCGATCGTGGCGAACCTGATCGACGCGTTGCCGCAGGCCGAGGTGCGCATCGGCGAGCGCGCGTGCCGGTGGCAATCGCGGCGCGCGGAAGGCGGCGGTCTCGGGCGGGGCGCGCTCTGGCCGAAGGACCGGTTTCATTGCGGGCCGCAGCCATGGCTCTTCGTCGGCGAGACCGTGCTCGAGGATCTCGATCTCCAGCCGCGGCGCTGCGTGTGGCAGCACCCCGCGTCGGGTGAGCCGGTGCGGACGACCCTGCGCAACGTGCCCCTCGGCGAACGCATCGTGCTGCACGCGGGCCTGTACTACGTGCACGAACGCCCCCTCACGGGTGGCACGGTCGAGGTCGAGGTCGAACTCGACGGCGAGTCGATCGGCACGATGGTCCACCGCGACGGCGATGGCTGGAAGCGGCTCGAGGTCTCGACCGAGACCCGGGCGCGCGGCGATCGCGCGCGGGGCGACGTGACGATCGAGGTGCGCGCGGACCAGCCGGACATGCGCACCCTGTGCTGGGCGGCGAGCACCCGCGGCCCCGCCGCTTCGTCGGAGTCGATCCCATGACGCCGAGGATCGGCTTTCGAGACCACCTCGTCGGGCTGGTCTTGTGTGTGGCGTACGTTGCGCTGCTGATCCCCACCGCGGCCGACATCGGTATGTCGCGGGACGAGGGGTTCTACGTGCGGGCGGCGCAGGACTACGGGGCGTGGATGCGCCTCTACGCCGACGACCGGACCGAAGCGCTGACTCCGGAAGCCATCGACCACGGCTGGAGCTTCAACAGCGAGCACCCCGGACTCGTGAAGTCGATGTTCGCGCTGAGCTGGCTGCTGCACGAGTCCAAGAAGGACCCGGGCGCCGCTCGGGACGCGCCAGCGCAGGGGTTCTTCGCGACCGATTCACTCGCGTTCCGGTTTCCCGGCATGGCATGCGCGGGGTTGCTGTTGTGGCTGCTCTACATCTTCGGCGCGAGGGTTTTCGGCCGCCCCGCCGGCGCGTTCGCGGCCGCGTCGTATGCGCTTTTGCCGCGCGCCTTCTACCACGCGCACCTCGACTGCTTCGATGTGCCGATCACGCTCGCGATCACGTTCGCGGTCTATGCGTATTGGCGGTCGCTGCGCAGTCGCAGCTGGGCGGTGATGGCGGGCATCGCGTTCGGGTTGGCGCTCGCCACCAAACACAACAGCTGGATCCTGCCCCCCATCTTTCTCATCCACTTCGTGTGGACCACCGTCTCGGTGCGCAGCCGTCGCAAGAAAGGCGAGCGCATCTCAGCATCGCTGTCGTCCCGGCCTTGGTGGTTGCTCTCGATGGCGACGATCGGGCCGCTGATCTTCGTCGCGACCTGGCCGTGGCTCTGGGACCTCGAGACCATCCTCCCGCGCATCGGGTTCTACATTCGGTTCCACCTGAGCCACGAGTACTACAACATGGTGTACTTCGGCCGAACCTACTTCGAGCCGCCGTTCCCCATCGCGTTCCCGTTCGTGCTGACGCTCTTCACGGTGCCGCTCACCTTCCTCGTTCTGGTCGGGCTCGGACTCAGCCGCCGCGCCCGCGCACTTTTGCCCGATGGAATCGCGAAGCGGATCTGGCCCAAGGGCGACGTGCAGGCCGACGCCGCGCACACCGATGTGTTGCTCTTCGGGTGTCTGCTCGCCCCGCTCGTGGTCATCGCGCTTCCTTCGAGTCCGATCTTCGGCGGCACCAAACACTGGCTTACCGCGTATCCCTTCTTCGCGCTCTACGCGGGGTTTGGGTTCGTGCGGGTCGCGCACAGTTTCCGGCATGCGCTCGGCGCGCGGCTTCCCAAAGCCGGCGATACCGCGCGGGCCCTCGCGGCGGTGGTGCTTCTCGCGCCACTCGCCATCGAGACCCACCACTCGCACCCGTTTGGACTCTCGCACTACACCGCCGCGGCCGGTGGGGTGCCCGGGGCGGCGGACCACGGCATGAACCGTCAGTTCTGGGGCTTCACCACCGGCAGCCTCACCGAGTTCTTCAAGCGGGAGATGCCGAACGGCGGGAGTGTGTACCTGTGCGACACGCTGCCGAGTGCGTGGACGATGCTCCAGCGCGACGGCCACCTGCCCCGAAACATCCGAGGGACGATGGATCTGCCCAGCGCGGACTTCGTGATGGTCCACCACGAACACCACTTCGCGGAGGTCGATTTCCAGGCGTGGGTGGCGTTCGGCTCGACACAGCCGGTCCATGTGCTCACCCTGGACGGTGTGCCGATCGTGACCGTCTACGAAAACCCCCGTCGCCGCCGATGAAACCGCGACGTTTCTTCGTCGCGAGCCTGACGGCGTGTTTGGCCGCGGCGTTCTCGTGCGGACCGGAGACCGACTTCGAGCGCAACTGCGCCGGGGAGACGGTGCCCAACTGTTTGCCGCGGGAGATCTCGATTGTGGAGGTCGCGACGCTGACCCCCGATCGGGTCGTGGTCGACGACCGAGACGCGCGGATCCAGATCCATGTCGAGCTGAGCCGTTGCAGCGATCCGCCCCGCCGGCACGAAGTCGGCATCCAGATGCTGACGCTTGGGGACTCGCCCCGCATCTTCGACATCCTCACCGTGCGCGACGACGGAGAGATGGGGGACGCGGTCGCCGACGACGGAGTGATCGACAAAGACCTCGGCAACCCGTTCATCGGTCCCGAGCTCCCCGACGGCGTCGACGTGAACCTCTCCTTCCAGTCGCGCGGATTGCCCGATTGCACCGGCGAGATGTGTTTCGGCGGGACCTGCACCAGCGAGCGCATGCTCGTGCCTTACCGGCTTGGTCGCCGACCCGAAATGTTGTGACCTCAGTGAAGCAAACCCGGTGATGCAAACCCAGACCGTACAGATCCGACGCAAGGGCGCCGCGCCTCAGCAGGCGTTCTTGCCCACATGCCGCGCGGACCTCGACGCCCGCGGGTGGGCCGAGATCGACATCCTGATCATCAGCGGCGACGCCTACGTCGACCACCCCGCGTTCGGGCCGGTGTTGATCGCCCGGTTCCTCGAAGCACGTGGGTTCCGGGTGGGGTTCATCGCGCAGCCCCGCTGGGACCGGCCGGACGATCTGCTCGTGATGGGCAAGCCGCGCCTCTTCGTCGGGGTCGCCGCCGGCAACCTCGACAGCATGCTCAACAAGCTGACCGCGCAGAAGAAGGTGCGGTCCGACGACCAGTACTCTCCGGGGGGCCGGACCGGCGCTCGGCCGAACCGCGCGAGCATCGTGTACTCGAACCTGGTTCGTGGTGCGATGCCCGGGGTGCCCATCGTGCTCGGTGGCATCGAAGCGTCGCTTCGCCGCATCGCCCACTACGACTACTGGAGCGACAAGGTTCGGCGGAGCGTCTTGATGGACGCCAAAGCCGACATGCTCGTCTTCGGCATGGGCGAACGCCCGGTGTGGGAGATCGCGAAGCGGCTCGACAAGGGCGAGTCCATCTCCGACCTGCGCGACATCCGCGGCACGGCGTTCGTGATGAAGAAGGGCACGTGGGAATCGCTTCCCGAGAGCCGCTACGTGACCGACGGCAAACCGGTTCATCTCCCAAGCTACGAAGACGTGCGCACGAAGCAGCAAGCGTTCAGCTTGATGTCGCGCGCGTTCCAGCACGAAACGAACCCTGGGAACGGCCGCCCGCTCGTGCAGCCCCACGGGGACCAGGCGGTGTACTTCAACCCGCCGGCGTTCGCGCTCGAGACCGACGAGATGGACGAGCTCTACGACCTCCCGTTCGTGCGCGAAGCCCACCCCGACTACGCGGATCCGATCCCGGCGTTCGAGACCGTCAAACACTCGATCGTGACCATGCGGGGCTGCTTCGGCGGGTGCACGTTCTGCTCCATCACCGAACACGAAGGGCGCGTGATCTCTTCGCGCTCCGCAGAGAGCGTGCTTCGCGAGGTGCGGGCATTGCGCCGCATGGGCGACTTCCGCGGCGTCATCACCGACGTCGGTGGGCCGACCGCGAACATGTATCAAATGGCGTGCAAGGACCCGAAGATCGAAAAGGCCTGTCGACGCCTGAGCTGCGTGCATCCGGGGGTGTGCGAGAACCTCGTCACCGACCACGCGCCGCTCGTCGATCTGCTCCAGAAGGTGCGCGCCGAGAAGGGCGTCTCGAAGGTCTTCATCGCCAGCGGGGTGCGCTACGACCTCGCGGAGCTCTCGCCCGAGTTCACCAAGGAGCTCGCCGAACACCACACCGGTGGACAGCTCTCGGTGGCGCCGGAGCATGTCGACGACGACGTGCTCGACAAGATGAAGAAGCCGGGCGCCGAGAGCTACGAGCGGTTCGCAGACATGTTCGCGTGCGCCTCGGAAGACGCCGGCAAAGACCAGCACCTCGTGCCCTACTACATCTCGGGCCACCCGGGTTCGACCCTCGCGAGCATGGTCGCGCTGGCCCTCTACCTGAAGAAGAAGGGCATTCGTCCCCGGCAGGTCCAGGACTTCATCCCGACGCCGATGTCGATGGCGACGAGCATGTACCACACCGGCCTCGACCCCTTCAGCCAGGAGCCCGTGTACACCGCCAAGGACCTGCGTTCGAAGCGGCTGCAGAAGGCGTTGCTCCTGTACTGGGACCCGGCCCACCACGACCTCGCCCGCGAGGCCCTTGCGAAAGCCGGGCGGCACGATCTGATCGGAAGCCACCCAGGCGCGCTGGTGCCGCCCGCACGCGGCAAAGGTTCGCTCTCGATCCACACCAAACGAGGCGCGCGGGCCCGCGCGGGTGCTGGCCGAGGCGGCAAAGCGGGCAGCAAACGCACGTCGCGATCTGCGTCGCGTTCGGGCGGTTCGAGCGGTGGCTCGAGCAGCGAGGGCGGCCAGGGCAAGGGGGGCGCGGGCGGCCCAGGCAAGGGCGGCTCGAAGTCCGGGCCGAGCCGACGTGGCAAAGGCCGGTCGGGCCCCAAGTCCGGACGCTGACCTTGCGGAAGGGTCCTCCGGGGCCTACACCAATCGGCGCATGGGACCGAGGCACGCGGAGGATCGAGGGGGCGCGCACCCGAGCCGTGTGTGGGGCACCGCGGCACGGTCGCGCGTGGCGATTCGCCCCTCCCAAAGGGTGAAGGCGCCGTCGTCGGACAAGAAGTCGGCGGCTCGGTGAGGGTCGACCTCCGCAAGAGCCTGTTCATCCTTCCGAACCTCTTCACGCTCTCGAGCGTGTTGTGTGGGTACTACGCGATCCTCACCTGCACGCTGCCGGACGCGAGCGGGGACGATTTCTACCGGGCGTCGCTGCTCATCATCTTCGCGATGTTCTTCGACACGATCGACGGCCGGGTCGCCCGGCTCACCAAGACGCAGAGCGCGATCGGGGTACAGCTCGACAGCTTGGCCGACGTGGTGAGCTTCGGGGTGGCGCCCGCCGTGCTGGTGTACCGCTGGTCGCTGGACGTCTACGGCACGGCCGGCATGCTCGTCTGCTTCGCCTACATCGCGTGCGGCACCGTGCGGCTCGCCCGGTTCAACGTGTTGACCATGGGCGAGACCGGGGCTCCGAAGACCCCTGGGAAGTACATTCTCGGGCTGCCGATTCCTGCGGCGGCCGGCATCCTGATCTCCCTGGTCGTCGCCAACACCGCGGCGCGTCAGACGGCGGCGCGCGATGTGCTCGGCTCCTCCGCGCTCATCCTCGGGGTGGTGATCATGCTCTCGTTCTTCATGGTGAGCACCATCCGCTTTCGGTCGTTCAAGGACATCAAGCTGTCCTGGCGCACGCTCTTCTTCGTGCTCTTCGCGATCGGCTCGACGATCTTCGTCGCCTGGCGCTACCACATGTCGTTCGCCCTCGTGTGGCTGCTCGCGACCTACATCGTCATCGCGATCGTCGAGTCCTTGCTCTCGCTCGGCAGCCGGGCCCGGGCCGGCGTCAAACGCAGAAAACACGCGGCCGAAGAAGGCAACTGACCAGTGGTAGACTGCCCGTCATGTGGGGACGCATGGAACGGGTTGGCATCGCGGCAGAGGGTATTTCGGCAGGGCTGGTGCTCTTCGGCGTGGTGGCCCTGGCAGGCTGTGCGGCGGGCGGCGAAACGCTCGCGATGTGTTCTCGAGGTGCGGACTGCGTCGGGCTCGAGCGTTGCATCAACGGCTTCTGCGTGCCGCCCGGGGTGGACGCGGGGAACGAAGACGCGCCCCCGGCGCGGGATGCGGGCAACGAAGACGCCCCCGGTCCGGCCGATGCTGGAACCGACGCGCCGGCGGCCGATGCACCCGGCACCGATGCCGGCACCGATGCCTTCGTGGGGGTCGACGCCGGACCGTGCGGCGGCCCTTGTCGCTTCTACCGGTTCGCCTCTGGGGCCACTGCCTGGACCGCGACGGCACTCCCCGGCGGTGCCTTCGCGCCGGACACGCCCATCCGCGCCGCGTTCGACCTCGAGTCCCTGGCCGTCGCGTACGCGTTGACCGACGCGACCTACCATGTGCTCGATCTCTCCGCGATGCGCTGGACCGGCGGCGGCGCACGCAACGACCTGTTCCCGGAGGCCTCTGGCACACCGCTCATCGCCGCGATTTCGATCCCAGAGGCCCACGTGGGTGGGACGCCCGGGCAGGAAGGGTTGGTCATCAGCGGCGTGGCCGTGGCCTACACCGGGCGCATCTCGCTCACGACGCGTGAGGCCGTGCTCGACGGACAGGTGACGGACTTCGGGGATGCGTGGCGGGCGCCTCTGGCGCCGAGCCGGAGCGACATCCTCGCCGAGTGGCTGGACCTCGACAACGCCGACGGGTGGGCGGTCGGGAGCCCCCGCGACCTCTGCGGTGCGGCCGCCACGAGCATCGGTCCGTACACGGCCGACCTCACGTCGACCCACGTGCACCTCAACGACGCGGGCTCCTGCTTCGAGTTCTTCGAGCGTGCGGCGTACAGCAGCTTCACCCCGTTCGCGCGGCCGGGCGCCCCGCCGGCCGCCAGCGTCCAGGCAGCGTTCTACAACCAAGGCGCCCTCTACGTGTTCACCGACTGATTTGCTTGCGCCACGGGCCTGGCTCGCTTTGCCAGACTGGCGGTACCAGGCACGTGCCCAGTCACACCTGGCCTGCGCCGGTGTACCGTGCCTTCATGGTTCGCAAAGAAGACGCGCTCGCCTACCACCGTGAAGGCCGCCCGGGAAAAATCGAGGTCGTCCCGACCAAACCCGTGAACACCCAGCGGGATCTCTCGCTGGCGTACTCACCTGGGGTGGCGGAACCCTGCCGCGAGATCCACCGGGACCCCTCGCTGGCCGATGAGTACACCGCGAAACGCAACCTCGTCGCGGTCATCACCGACGGCACCGCGGTGCTCGGGCTCGGCGACATCGGGCCGCTCGCCGCCAAGCCGGTGATGGAGGGCAAGGCGGTGCTCTTCAAGAAGTACGCGGACATCGACGTGTTCGACATCGAGGTGGACGCCCGCGATCCGGACCGTTTCATCGAAGTGGTCGCGGCGCTCGAGCCGACCTTCGGAGGCATCAACCTCGAAGACATCGGCGCGCCCCATTGTTTCCGGGTCGAACGCGAACTCGAAGCGCGCATGAAGATCCCCGTCATGCACGACGACCAGCACGGCACCGCGATCATCAGCGCCGCCGCGCTCCAGAACGCGCTCGAGATCCAGGGCAAACGACTCGAAGACGTGCGCATCACGTGCGTCGGTGCCGGCGCGGCCGCGATCGGATGTTTGACGCTGTGGACCTGTCTCGGCGTCAAGCCCGAGAACGTCACCCTCGTCGACATCGACGGCGTCGTGCGCGCGGACCGCGATCACATCGCCGACTACATGGCCCCCTTCGCGCGGCCCGTGTCCGATCCGCGGCACACCCTCTCCGATGCGTTCCAAGACGCAGACGTGATGATCGGCTTGAGCGCGGGCAACATCGTGACCGCCGAGATGATCAAGAAGATGGCACCGAAGCCAGTCATCTTCGCGCTCGCCAATCCGGATCCGGAGATCCCGTACAAACTCGCGCGCGCGACGCGCCCGGACGCGATCGTCGGAACTGGCCGGAGCGACTTCGCCAACCAAGTGAACAACGTGCTCGGCTTCCCGTACATCTTCCGGGGCGCGCTCGACGTGGGCGCGACGCACATCAACGAAGCGATGAAGCTCGCCGCCGCCCGTGCGCTGGCGTCGCTGGCGCGCGAAGGGGTGACCGACGACGTGCTCGCGGCCTACGGCGGTCGCGCGATCAAGTTCGGCGGGGACTACGTGATCCCCAAACCGATGGACGCGCGATCGCTCAGCTGGGTGGCGCCTGCGGTCGCACAGGCCGCCATGGAGAGCGGCGTGGCCAAACGCAGCCTCGACATCGACCAGTACCGCGGGGAGCTCGTTCAGCGGCTCGACCCGACGCGCCGGGTGATGTGGCACGTGACCGGCATGGCGCGCACGGACCCGCGGCGAGTGATCTTTCCCGAAGGGGAAGAAGACGCGATCCTGCGCGCTGCCGACATCATCGAGAACGAGGGCATCGCGCATCCGGTGTTGATCGGCCGGCCGGAGGTCGTGCGGGCGCGCGCCGCGGCGCTCGGGGTGGATCTCACCGGCGTGGAGCTGCTCGATCGCGAAGACCTGCCGGACCTCGAAGAACTCGCCGACGCGTTCTGGCACCTGCGCGAACGCAGCGGCGTCACGCAGGTCCGCGCCCGCCGTCAGCTCGAGAAGAGCCGCACCTACTACGCGATGATGAAACTCCACGTCGGGGACGTGGACGGACTCGTCAGCGGGGTCTCGTCGCCGTACGCGAACACCATCCGGCCTGCGCTGCAGATCATCGGCGTGGCGCCCGGTGTTCGCCGCGCCGCCGGTTGCTACATGGTGATCGCCAAAGACGGCGTGAAGTTCCTCGCCGACACCACGATCAACATCGATCCCGACGCGGAGACCCTGGCGGAGATCGGAAGCCTCACCGCGGATTTGGTGAAGAACCTGAAGATCACCCCGCGGGTCGCGATGCTCTCCTTCTCCAACTTCGGCGACGCGCCGCACCCCTCTTCCGACAAAGTCGCGCGGGCGACCCGGTTGCTCAAGAAGGCGCGTCCCGATCTGCAGGTCGACGGCGAGATGCAGGCCGACGTGGCCCTGCTTCGGGAAGCGCGGAAGCCCTATCCGTTCTGCGAACTCGACGGTCCGGCGAACGTGCTCGTCTTCCCGAACCTCGACTCGGGCAACATCGCTTACAAGCTGCTCAACGCGCTCGGCAACGAAGTCATCGGACCGCTCGTGCTGGGCATGCGGCGCCCGGTCAACGTGCTGCAGCAAGGCGCCCGCGTGGAAACCATCGTGCACATGACCGCGCTCACCGTGGCACGGGCGATCCGGCTCGAGGCGGACAAGGCCGCCGCGAAGTGAGCTACTCGAGCGGTGCGGTCGGGGTCAGGTTCTTGAAGAACTGGTTCAGCGCCCAGACCTCGATCGCGCGCAAGCTGCCGAACTGGAAGCCCACCCCATCCGGTTTGGCCCAGCGCACGGTCGCCGCGACAATGGCGTCTTCCTTGAGTGCGGGCACGCGGAAGCGTAGCTTCACCTCTGTGCCGTACGGAATCGTGACGTCGGTGAGGCAGTAGATGCCCCCGAGGCTGATGTTGACGACCTCGCCGGTGAACTCTTCTTCGCCCTCCCGCTGCACGTGGAGCGGGATGTCGCAGTCGTATCTCTCATGTACGCGGCGTCCGGTCACGAGGCGTTCCTCCAAGGATGCGCGGCGGCGGAAACAAAGCGCGCGGAGCGGTGGGCGAGGGGGGGATTCAAGGCGGGTACTTCTCTCGGGGGCACAGCAAGAATGCCGCCACCGGGGTCAGGAGGCTTACCGATGAGCGGTCGTTCCGTCAAGCGAGTGACACCGAGCGGTGCGCGTCTGCTGTTGCTGATTTTGGGCGCCGCGGGGGCGGGCCTCGCCTGGATGGTGCCACGTCCCGTGCTTCCGCGGGAACTCCCTGTGCTCGTGCTCGACCCCGCCGCGACCGCGGCGGTTCTCGCACAGGACCAGGCCCGCACCGAAAGCGCCCCGACGGGTCCCAAGGTGGACCGACTGGTCGGACTGTTCCTCGAACAGGGACGCGAAGAAGTGGGAGAGGGCGAACTGGCGGAGGTCTACGACCAACGGGGCAGGGCGCTTGTCGAGGCGACCGCCGAAGTGCGGGCCGAGTTCGGCGAAGAAGGTCTCGCCGCGCTGCGATCGGCGGCGATCCTGCAACTCGCGCCGGCGCTTGCTGGGGACCTCGATCAGGAGGAACAAGAGGGGCGGCTCGGTTCGTTCCCCCGCATGCTGGAGCGCTATGGCGCGTCCGCCGATGGGCAGGTCACGGCCTCGCCCTTCGTGGTGCGGGCCATGTACGTGGCCCGGTGGAACGCGATCCATCGCATGGAGCTGACCGAGGGCATGGGCGAGGTGGAGCTCCAGGCCTACTGGGGCTGGCTTGCGCTTCACGCGGAGGCGGCACCGATGGCGCGGCGTGAAGCCGCCGCCCGAGCGTACGTGGAAGCGGGGGGCGTGAACGGCGCCGAAGTCGAGGCCACGTTTGCGCTCCGGCGCGGGCGACCCCAGGTCGCTGTCGAGTTGTTCGAGGCCGCGTTCGAGGAGACCGGGAACCTGCGGGTGCGGAACCACGGGCTGGCGGTCATGAGCGTCTTCGACTGAAGCGCAGCGGCCGTTCGTCACGCGTGCCGACCGTTCGAGGATCGGTGGCGACCGTTCGGTGAAGTGCTGCCGGACGGAGGCCGAGGGTGCCGCCAAGTTGGGTTCATGACCCATTCACCCAACCCCACCCCGCGTTCCACCTCTCGTTCCGCTGTCCCTGAGACGTCCGCGCGCTCCGCTGGGCGGTTTCGTCGCGCCCACATCGTCCTGGTGTGGCTCGCCGGCTTGGTCGCCACCGCGCTCGCCCTGGAGGTGTTCCTCGCCCCCGGACTCCTGGTTGCTCGCGACCTGCACGACCCCGCGATCGCGGCGCCGGGCATCTCCGTGCGCACGCTCGAGCTGCACGAGAGTTTGAGCCGCCGCCTCACGCCCTGGGCCCGCGCTCGGATCGCGTCGGGCGCGGCCACCCGTGTGCCCCTGCACGATGTGCCGCAGACCGAGTGGCCGCTCTTCACGTGCGTGTTCTTCCTGAATGCGACCGAGTCGATCGCGGCGCTCGGACACGACGTCTCGTATGCGGACGACAGCATCCGCGCCGCGCGGGACCTGCTCATGGACGAAGGACACCACACGTGGGTGCGCACCCACTGGGGCGACGACTACCTCCACGACGAGAACGTCTTCTTTCGGTCGCTCTTGATCGCGGGGCTGACCAGCCACGAAGCGCTGACCCACGAGGGTACCGATCTCGAGTTTCTGCGCGATCAGGTCGAGACGCTGGCGCACGATCTGGACGCCTCACCACACGGGGTGCTGCAGGACTATCCGGGCGAGACGTATCCGATCGATGTGCTCGCGGCGATCGCATACATCCGGCGCGCCGATGCGGTGCTCGGGACGGACCACCGCGCGTTCGCCGACCGGGCACTGCGTGCGTTCGTCTCGCCCTACGACGACGCGACGGGCCTGGTTCGTTTTCGAGTCGACCTGGATGGAGACGCGATGCCCGCGCCGGTGCAGCCCGGGCGGGGCATCGGCAACTCCTGGATCGCGCTCTACGCGCCGGAGCTTTGGCCCGAAGAGGCGAAGCGCTGGTACGACGCCCACGAAGCCGACTTCTGGCAAGAGGGTTCGTGGGCGACCGGGTTTCGGGAGTACCGCCGGGGCGGACCCGAAGGCGAGTGGACGTACGAAGTCGACGCCGGTCCGGTACTCGATGGGTTCGGCACCTCGGCCAGCGCATTCGGGCTCGGCGCCGCCCGTCGCAACGGGCGCTTCGACCACGCGCACGTGCTCACCGGGCAGATGATCGCGGCCAGCTGGCCCGAGCTCGGGGGCGGGTTGATGTTGCCGCGCGAGTTCTCGCATCCGGCCGCGCCGCTGCTCGGAGAAGCCGCGCTCGCGTACTTCTTGACCGTGCAGCCCAGCGAAGGCGTGGACGTGGTCCCGAGCGCTGGCGGCGCGGTCACGCCGCTCGTGGGGTTTGCGTTCTTCGTGTACTTCGGGGTGTTCTTGGGTGTGCTCGTCGTTTCGGTGCGGGCGGGTCTTGCGGTGCGCCGTGCGAAGCATGCGTCGGGGTGGCGCTTCGGCATCGGCGCGGCCCTGTTGGGTGTGGGCCTCGCCGCCGGTCTGTTCGATCCGTTCGTCGCGCTCGGGTTCGTCTTCGTCTCGCTGATCGTGCAGCGCCCGGCGCGGCGGAGCTCGAAACCCGGACCCGAAGCGAAGCTGGGCCGCCCCACAGCGGCGACTGCGTAGGCTCAGCGCAGACGTTTGCGAAGCGCCCGTGCCGCCTGGCGGGACACGGGCACTTCGCCACCCCCGCGCATCCGTGCGATGCAGCCGCCGGAGGGCAGGGCGCGAAGTCGATCCACGTGGGCCAGGCAGAGAAGGCCTCGGCGGTGCACGCGGATGAAGTCGGGGCGGCCGATCTTGGTCTCGAGGTCCTGCAGCGACATCTCGGTGAGCCACGAGTCGTCGCCAGCGAACACGGTGACCAGATGGCCGTCGTAGAGCGCGTGCGAGATCCGATCGATGTCGACGAACACGGTGTCGTCGCCCGCTTGCAAGATGAGTTTGCCGGCGGGCGCGGCGTCTTCGCTGGGACGCGATCCGCTGGAATCGTGGGCGCGGGCGCCTGTGAGCCGCGCGACAGCGGCGGCCAGATCGGTCGCTGAGACGGGCTTGAGCAAGTAGTGCACCGCGCCCGCGGCGAACGCGCCGACCGCATGTTCGGTGTGTGCGGTGACGAAGACGACGGGCACGCCGCGCGCCGCGGCGACGGTGCCCGCTTCGAGTCCGTTGACGCTGGGCATGTCGATGTCGAGGAACGCCGCGTCGACTTGGTCTGGGTCGAGCCGCGAGAGCGCTTCTTCACCGCCCGTGCATTCGGCGACCACCTCGACGCCAAGCGCTTCGAGCAGCCGCCGAAGGCGTTTGCGCGCCATCTTCTCGTCGTCTGCGATCAGCACCCGAAGCATCACGTGGGCTCCGGTGCGTTGAACGGCCACGCAACCTTGGCGAGGACCCCTGCGATCCCCTCGCGCGACTCGGCCGCAACCAAGAGACTGCAGGTGGGACCGAAATAGAGTTCGAGCCGCTCGCGGGTCGTGTCGATGCCGGAGCTCTCCGTCCGTGCGGCGCCGAGCGCACCCGCGTTCCAGATCTCCACCACCGTCTCCGAACCGTGCGCGCTCACCCGCAGCGTCGTGGGGGCGTCTGCCGTCCCGTGGGTCAGCGCGTTCTCGAAGAGCGGCAAGAGCAGAAGCGGCGGCACGACGACGTCGGGCGCCGACCCTTCCACCGTGAGCCGGTACCGTTCGTCGTCGCGCAGAGCATGCAACCGGTGCACGGCCTCGAGCACCTCCAGTTCACGGGCCAGTGGCCACTCGTCGGACTGGATGCCGACGAAGAGAGTCCGCAACATGGCCGAGAGATCCAGCAGCGCGCGCTCCGCGACCTCAGGGTCCTCGTGGCACCACTCGGCGATCGCCCCGAGCGTGTTGAAGAGGAAGTGCGGGTCGAGGTGCTGCCGGAGCGCGAGGTGCCGCGCATCCGTCGCCGCGCGCGAGAGCGACGCGTTGCGGGCCGCGGCCTCGTCGACTTCGCCGCTGAGGGCGACGTCTCGACCGAGCATCCAGCCCGCGATGCCCACGAGCGCCACCATCGCCACCGCCGCCGGGGGGTGTGCGACGTAAGACGTGTACCCGAAGAGGGTGGGCGCGCCCCAGGCGACCAGGGCCACGAGCAGCACCGAGGCGCCGACGTAGACCGCCCCCTGCAAGAGGGTTCCGGCGGATGCCCACCGCCAGACCACAGGCATGCCGAACGCGCAGAGCATTCCGAATGCCGCGAGCGCGCCAGCCGCGGCCCAGTTGCGGGTCGCCCAGAACTCGGTCGCCACGAGCGCGCCGGCCACGACCACGATCGGCACGAGCCGCCGCGATTCCAGCAGCGCAGAAAGGGTCGCGACCGGACTCGCGGCGCTGGCAGATGGTGTGGGCAAGACCAGAGCATAACGCGCGGGCCACGGGGCGTTCTTTCGGGCGTCGCGCCCGCGAGGACTTGCAGCCCTTGCGCACAATCCCGCCCATCCCTCGATGTGGCGGCCAACCCGCTATGCTGCCGCCATGCGAACGCGTCGGTGCCAGGTCTGGATGGGGTGTGCGGTGGTTCTACTCGCGTGCGGAGGAGACGACGACGGCCTGTCCGACGGCGGTTTCGACGCCAGCGCCGAGGACGCGCCCGACGTCGGCATCGACGTGAACGCGCCCACGGTGCCCTGGCCGCATCGCCTGCCCGACACGGCGGAGCTCGGGGACCGCCGCGGCCGCCGGCTGGCGCGCACGATCATCCACCTGCACTCGCCGCTTTCGCACGACGCCTGCGACGGGGAGGGGTTCGTGGACGGCGCGCTCGCGGACGAGACCTGCCTCGCCCACTTCCGAGACTCGCTCTGTGCGCTTCGCATCGACGCGGCGATGGTGACGGACCATGCGCCGCACCTGAACGAGGTGACGCTGGAAGAGGCGCTGTGGATCCAGCCTGGCGACGCGCCGGTGACGGACGAATCGGGCGGCGTGTTCGCGAACCGAATCGCCTGCGAAGACGGGCACCGCACGCTCGTGACCGTTGGCAGCGAGAACGCGATCATGCCACTCGGGCTGCGGCGTCATCCCGGCGATCCGGACGCGCCGTCGACCCCGGAAGAATTGATCACGCTCTACGACGGGCGCGACGCGGCGGCGGCGGAAGTGTTCCGCGAAGCCGGCGCGTTGATCTGGGTCGCGCACACCGAAGAACACCCGCTCGACTTCTTCCGCGAGATCGACGTCGACGGCATCGAGCTCTACAACCTCCACGCCGACGTCGACCCGCGCATCCGCTCGGAACACCTTGGGCTCGAAGACGGTGGGTACCTTGGGGAACTGCTCAAGTTCGGCCGCCCAGCGTTCCGGCTCGAGCCCGACCTGGCGGTGCTCGCGTTCTTGTCGCGCCAAGGGGTCTCCCTCGACAAGTGGGACACGTTGCTTGCCGAAGGCACCCGGGTGGCGGGGAGCGGCGGCTGCGACGCGCACGAGAACGCACTCTCGATGCCGCTCGGCGACGGCGAACGCGGCGACAGCTACCGGCGGATGATGATCTGGATCACCAACCACCTGCTGGTCGATGTGCCGGCCTCCGGGGTGGTCGAGCCGGACGCGGTCGAGGACGCGCTCGACGCGGGGCGCTTCTACGTGACCCACGAGGTCTTCGGCACGCCGATGGGCTTCGACTTCACGGCGAACGAAGGTGGCGCGGTGTTCGAGATGGGCGAAGACGCGCCGCTCGGCAGCACGTTGCGGGTGGTGCGGCCGACCTTGCCGGACGGGTTTCCGCAGAACCCAGGACCGACGGTCACGCTGCATCTGATCCGATCCGAAGAAGGCGGCGGCGTGGAGGTGGCGATGGCGGCCGAGGGGGACATCGAGTTCGTCGTGGACGAGGCGGGGGCGTACCGGGCGGAGGTCCGCATGATGCCGGAGCACGCGCGGGAGTACGTCCGCGCGACCGCCGATGTGCTGATTCACGAAGTGAACTGGGTCTACTCGAACCCGATCTTCGTCGGGGTGCCCGTGGCGGAACGCGCGCCGCTCCCCGACGCGCTGCGTGCCCGGGTGGGCCGCGATCAGAGCGCGTACTTTCGCGCGCGCGCCGAGCGTGCTCTGAGCGGTTTGCGCGCGGTGGACCCGCCCGGTCGCTGACGGTCTCGCGCGTTCGGTGCAGGCGCTCTAGAGCATTTCGAGGAACGCGCGAAGGTGGGCGCGTTCGACGGAAGTCAGCCCCCCGCGCAGCCCTTCGTGATCGGCCGCGCGCAAGAATGAGTCGAGGTCGTCTCGTCCATCGAGCCGGAGCCGCCCCGCGCCCACCCCACGCAGAGAGGGCGTGTCGAGCTGGAGTGCGGGCGGCAACGTGGGGTCGATCCGCGCGGCCCGGTAGGTGCGTCGATCGGTGAAGGCGGGTGGCGCGTGGCAGTCTGGACAGCCCGCGCGCTGGAAGACCAACCACCCTTCGCGTTCGTGCGCGCGACGTGGACCTGCTTCCACCACCAGGGACTCCAGGTACGCCGTGAGGTCTTCGGCCCGGGTGTCAGAGCGCCGTGCGTACCCCCCGAAGACGGTCTCTGGGAACTCGAGCAATGCACCGAGGTTCGGGTAGCTCCCGTCCCTCAAGAAGGGCGCGGTGCCGGCGAGTCCCGCGACCGATCGGGTGGGGCGCATCACCGGCTGGCCGATGTCGTAGCGCATCCAGTCGGCGACGGGCTGTCCGCCTCGGGTCGTGTGGCAGGTCGCACACGCGACGCCCGCCCGGCTGTTCTCGAAGAACGCACGTTGCCCCCGTTGCCGCGCCGCCGCGCGATCATCCACAGCTTCGCCCGGCGGATCGACCCGCACCACGCGCGCTCCGTCGCGCAGCTCCATGCCGGCGTCGCGGACGGAACCAAACAGCAGCACCGCCCGGGCCGCTGCCGCTGTTGCTGTCCCTGTCGCCGTTTCTGCTTCTGCTTCGGCATCGGCTACGGCATCGGCATCGGCTTCTGCATCGGCATCGGCATCGGCATCGGCATCGGCATCGGCTTCTGCTTCTGCATCGGCATCGGCTTCGGCTTCGCCATCGGCTTCTGCTTCTGCATCTGCATCGCCTTCGGCGGGCAGCCCCACCACCCAAGTCGGCGACGCACCCCCCGCCAGAGGCGCCGCCTCGCCATCGAGCATCGGCGCGCCGTCCACCACCCCGAGGATGGTCCCGTCCTCGATCTCGGTGAGCGAGACCAACGCGAGCTCC
Organism: Deltaproteobacteria bacterium; assembly: GCA_034670305.1. Classification (GTDB taxonomy): domain Bacteria; phylum Myxococcota_A; class Polyangia; order Polyangiales; family Houyiibacteriaceae; genus JAXMNT01. The sequence goes on along the minus strand of JAXMNT010000010.1, from coordinate 25,330 downwards.
GGCAAGCGCACGGCGACGAGCCGCGGTGCGACGTGGTGGTTGTCGCGGAGACGCGCCGTGGCGCCAAAGCTCGTGGTCGTGAACCAGAGCGTGTCGCCGTGCGCTGCGATCGAGGTCGCGGGCCGGTCAAGCGGCAGCTGGTGAAGGCGTCCGTCGGTCCGGAGGTGCACGAGTGCCGGCGGGTGTCCGCGCCGCCACGGCGTCGCGAATGCCACGCCAGAACCAGTGGCCTGAAGGTGCTCGGCCGGCGCGGAGATCGGGTGCTCCGACAAGAGTTCGGCGCCGTGCCCGAACCAGACGACCTCGGCGCCGGACGCGTGGATGCCGCTCGCAGCCCACCGCGGCTCCTCGCCCCACTCCATCGAGACGATGGCGCGAACGCGTCCCGGCAGTTGCAGGCGCGCCCCCGCCGACTCGAGGGTGCCGTCCGCGTACGCGGTCCACGACGTCGCGCCGAGCAGGCATCCGACCGGCCGGTCCCGTGTGGCCCGCACCGACGCCGAGACACCAGGAGCCGCGTCGAGGCGTTCGTCGGTGGCTTCGCTGACCACCGCGTACCGCCCATCCGGAGCCACGCACGGCCAGCTCCATGCCCGGGTCGCGGGTACCCGCTCCACGCGATCGTCTTGCGCGCGGCCGTCCACGATCAGGATCGGCGAGACGGCGCGCGGTGCGTCGACCGGGTCCACGTCGATGCGGTGCAACCCGTCTCCGAGGGGTTCGCCTTCGAAACGATGCGCGCCGAGCGCGAGCGCGACCTCGGCCGCGTCCGACGTCACGTAGAACCGCTGCGGCCGGTCGTCCCGCAAGACCGCGGGGTGAATGCGCGGTTCGATGCGGTCGACCGGTGCGGACGGGCTCGCGAACACGTGGTCGCCACGCGCGCTCGCGAAGAGCACGCCGCACACGACGGCTGCCGCGAGGCACACCCGACGCGCCGGCCCGGTGCCCAGCGCGAACGAGCTGCGCTGCAGGCCGGTGGCGACCAGCACGCCAAACGCGACCGACCCCAGCGCCGCCGTCCCGAACCCCGCCCCGCTGCGCCATGGGAGCGCGGCGTACCAGCCGGCGCAACTCACCAGCGCGAACGCGAACGCGAGCGAACCGATGGAGCGCGCCCTACCAGTCCGGGACGCGCTCAGGCGGTCCATGCGTAGCGGACGACGGAGCCGACGAGCAGATCGTGCAGGCTCTGCTTCTGCTTGTGGAACGCGGCCAGCCCGAGCCCCGAGACGTACATCACGCTGAGCACACCGTTGCTGACGAGGATCGCCATCAGCACCGCTTGCAGGCGGCCCATCTCTCCGAATCGGAGTTGCTCGATCGTCGTCGTCAGCCCGCTGAACCCCTGGGTCGCGAGGATCATCGCGCTCAGCACGATCGGCATCCACAACGACACGAGCGTGCGCGCGATCGCCCGCTGCCAGCCGAGCCGCCCGCCGTCGGCTCGCTCGACGCGGATCTTGAGCAGGTGCTTCGCCAGGGTCTGTCCGCGCAGTGCGTGGCCAATGGTCACATGAAGCAAGTGAAGCAGCACGCCGGGCCAGCCCAACAGGCCGATCAACACCGCCGCCAGCACCGTGTCGATTGTCGACGCGGCGGCGCGGATCCAGAACCCGGCGTAGGGCGAGCGACCGGGCGCGGCGTCTTCGAGGTCGTCGAGCAGCGCGTCGTAGTCCACGTACCGGTCGTCGACGTCCTTCTCGAGCAAGCGGTGAATGATCCGGCGCATCGCCGCGGGCACGTCCGGCGCGGCCTCGGAGAGTTTCGGCGCTGGGCGGCTCAGGTGGCCCGAGAGCACCTTGAGCGGGGTCTTGCCTTCGAAGGGCGGATGGCCGGCGACGAGGTGGTAGAAGGTCGCGCCGAGCGAGTACATGTCGGCGCGGTGGTCGACCGGATCGCCGCTCGCCTGTTCGGGGGACATGTAGAGCGGGCTGCCGACGAACGCGCCCTCTTGGGTGATCGAGACGTCGCCTTCGATGGGTTTGGCGAGGCCGAAGTCACCGATCTTGATCGACCCTTCGCGGCCTCGAAGCAGGTTCGAGGGTTTGATGTCCCGGTGAATGATCCCTTGGCGTCCCGCGGCCCGCAGCCCGCGCGCGACCTGTTGCATCGCGAGCCGCGCGGACTCCGGATCCATCCGGTCGCCGCGTTCGATGATGCCGTCGAGCGGCTCGCCCTCCATGAGCTCCATCGCGAAGTAGAGCGGGCCGCGCACGACGTCGCCGAGTGGCATGGGCAGGGGCGTGTCGTCTTCTCCGCGCGCGATCTGGGGCGGAGGCGGCGTGGTGTCGCCCACCCCGGTGCCCGCGCGACCGATGTAGTGGATGCCCACCACGTTCGGATGCTGCAGCTTCGCTTGAGCGCGGGCCTCGCGCATGATGCGCTGTTCGTACCCGCGCTTGACGAATGCGCCGCGCAACATCTTGAGCGCGACCTTCCGGTCGAGCGACACATCGTGCGCCAGGTACACGGTGCCCATGCCGCCGCGGCCGAGCACCCGTTCGACCTTGAAGTGATCGATGCGGGCGCCGCACAGGGTGGCGGGATCTTCTTCGTCGATGCTCGGCGAGGAGATGAGGCCCGCGCCGGACGATTGTTCCCCGATGACCGTGTCGGCCAACGCGATCTTCTCGCTCTCGTCGGGCCTGCGCACCACGGGGTGAGCATATCAGTTGCGGGTCGGCGAGAGGTTCACTCCATGCGGGTCGGAGCCGCCATGGAACCGGCCGGACCCATCGTCGTCTCACGCATGTTCGGGCCGCGTTCCATGCCCATCTGCGTGGGTGCCGGCTCGGGCCGGGCCCATTCGGGGGGGGGCTGGGTCGACCACGCGGGCCGGGTCTCCGAAGGCGCGCGCTGTTCGCATCCTTGGTTCTGGGCGATCGGACCGTCCGGCACGAGGAACCCATCGTCGATGCCGGGCATGCCGGTCACCTCCGTCGGCCCAGGACACCCCTGCGCGATCCAGGTCCGCAGGAGCGCGACCTCGTCGTTCGGAATGTGCGGCAGCCCCATCGGCATGCCGAGCAGGGTGTGTGCGTCGAGCGCTGGGAAGTCGGGCCGCTCGTGGTCGGCGAAAGGCGGCACCCGGTCGCGAAGCTCCTCGGTGCGGCGCGCCATCATCGCTTCCAAGATGGGCGGGAGCGTGTGGCCCTCGCGCGGCAGCAGCACGCTGTACGCTTCGCCTGTCTCGGCGTCGACCGCGCCGCGCACCAGGGTCTCGTAGGTGCGCATCGCGAGTCGACTGCCGGGCCAGCCGTAGCCGCCTTCGTTGCCCGGTCCGAGATCGCGTTCGTGTTCGTTCATGTGGCAGTGCACGCAGATGCGTCCGAGCACCTTGGCTTTGACCTCTTCCCAGCCGACCGGTCGGTCGAGAACCGCCGGCACTTCGAGCTCCGCGCTCGGCACGTTGCCGATCTCTGGATCCGCGAACAGCAAGAAGTCCGCGACCTGTTCCGCTTCGGCGTGCGTCAGCTGCATGTCGGGCATCAGCGTGTCTGGAGCGAGCAACGTGGGCTCCTCGATCCACGCGACCACGACGTCGCGGTGCATGCGTTGCCGGGTGAACCGAAGGTTGGGCGCGAGCTGCGCGGGCAGCCCGGCGCGCTCCAGATCGGCGACGGTCTTGCCCGTGTCGAGGTTGCCGAACGTGTGGCAGGTCGCGCAGCGCGCGAGGAACATCTCGCGTCCAGCGACCACGTCTTCGTCTCCCGGTGGCGGGCCTTCGGCGGTGGGCATCGGCGGCGACGCGCCTGGATCGGCGACCCCGGCGACGGCGGCGAAGTAGCGCACGATGGCGCGGCGGTCGGCGTCGTCCAGGTGGGTCCGCACCATGGTCTCGTCCAACATCGGCCGCAGGTCCCACGGCTCGGCGATGAAGTGGTCGATGAACGCCGGGTCGAGCCGGCGCGCGATGCCGGTGAGGTTCGGGACCGCGCGGTAGTGCACGATGTTCTTCTGGTACCGCTTCAGGATGTGTTCGCCGTAGCGTTCAGAGAGCATGTCGTAGTGGCGGTGGCCCGGTTCGAGTCCCTTGATCCACACGTGGCAGCTCACGCAATGATCGGAGCGACCGGCCGGTTCGACGTCGTCGATGGTGTGGCAGCGGTTGCACTCGCGCCGTTCGAGCGCGGCGCGGCCTTCGGTGATGGCGGTGGCGCGTTCGGTGGCGTCCCACTCGACCTGATGCCGCGCGAGCACCGCCTCCATGTCCGGCGGCGGCGGCGGGCGCGGCGGCGGGTCGTCGTCTCCGCCGCAAGCCACGGCGATGGCGACGAGGGAGGACATCGCCGCGAGCGAGAGCGTTCGAACGGAGGCCTTCGTCATGGCCGGAACATATCAGCCGCGCGCCGGGACGCGCAGCCAAGCATGGCCACGCCCGGTTGCGTGGGCAGGTTCAGAACGGAAGTGTTCAGAACGGGAAGAGGCAGCCCAATGTGGAGCCGCTGTCGCATCCTGCGAAGCCGCGGGAAGTGCAGTCGACGCGATCGAGCCGGCCCGCGTTGCAGAACACGACGGTGTCGCCGTCGCAGCTCGGCTCGGTCTCGGACGACGTCGGATCGCACTCGTCCGCGAGGCCGCAGTAGCTCGTCGCGCCGATCGTGAAGCAGCTGGCACCGGGCGCAAACGCAGCCGCGCAATCGACGGTCGCTTCTCCGCCGTTGAGGCAGGTGGTCAGCACGTCGCCGGTGCAGCTCGTCCCTTCGAAGGAGAGCACGCCGCCCTCGAAGCTGCAGGCATCGGTCGGGGTCGTGCCCCGGCAACGCGCTTCGCCATCCACCGCGCATTCGAGCCCGTAGTCCGCGCAGGCGTCTTCGGTGATGACGAAGCCGCCCGACTCGGCGCAGTAGGTGGGTGCGTCCCCCGTGCAGAGTTCTTCGAAGGTCTCGGGATCGCAGGTCGTCGATCCGGGCGGCGCTTCGTAGTCCGCGCAGTCGTCACCGGCCGCGTTGCAGTCGCTGCCGAAGAACACCTGGCAGTTGAGACGCACGGTCTCGCCGCCCTCGCAGAGGGTGAGCTCGCTTCCCGCGCATCCTTCGGTGCACCCCTCGCCCGACTCGACCTCGAGTCCGATGCACTCGTAGAGCCCGTCGCATGAGGTGAGCGCGTCGACGCACTCGAGCCCTTCGAGCACGCTGCGATCCAAAAACCCGTCGGGGTCCGCGCCGGCGGTCGGGTAGGCGTCCCCGTAGATGTCCCTCAGCCAGGTGCGCAGCGCATCTCCGCCCGTGCACGCGGCGATGTGTACCGCGGCGCGCCCGACGAGTCCGGGGTCGGGCCGGGTGGTCGGGCCCGCGTCCATGCGCGGACCGGTGTCGGTGCCGGCGTCGGCTTCCACGAAGGCGTCGGTGCCGGCGTCTTGGCCACCGTCCATCGTGGGCTCTGCGTCGGGGCTGCCGACGTCGGCCCGCCCTCCATCGACGGCGCCTGCGTCGTCGTCGCCACAGCCGAACGCCAGAAGTCCCCCGCACACCAGCAGGACCAAATGTCTTCCCTGAATCATGGGTCGGAGCGTATCGCGATGGAACCGATCGGTCACTTTCGGCGTCTGACCTGGGAGACCGTCCAGGGCCCCCCGCGTGCACGCGCGAGGCGGTACCCTCTGCGGCCTACGGAACGCGATTGAAAGACCTCCTCCGACGACTGCTCTCGATTCCCGACGGCCACGAGGGCCGCGCGGCGCGCCTCATCGCGATGATCTTCATGATGAGTGCGGCCACCGTGCTCCTCAAAGCGGCGCAGAGCGGACTCTTTCTGGAGGCCTATCCGAGGTCGGCGATCCCGTGGGCGTTCGCGGTCAGCGCAGTGACGCTCGCGACCGCGAGTTCCCTCTGCGTGAGTTTGTCGCCCCGCCTCGGACCGGCGCGGCTGGCGAGCGCGTCGTTGCTCGTGATGATCGCGATCCTGCTCGGGCTGCGCGTCTGTCTGCTCTCCCACGCGGCGCCGGTTCGATTCCTCACCTACGTGCTCATCGATGCATCGCTCGGCGTGATGATCGTGCAGGTGTGGTCGACCGCGGCGGCGGCCTGCGACGCACGCACCGCGCGTCGGCTCTTGCCCATCGCGGGACTCGGCGCGGGCACCGCGTGGACCATCGGCGGCTTCACGGTTCCGGTGCTCACGAAGTGGATTGGCGCGGAAGAACTGTTGCTCATCGCGCCGGTGTTGTTGGTGGGCACCTTCGTCACGCTGCGACGCGTGGTCGCGCTCGACGTCGATCCGCACGCGCGGCGGGGGCGGCGCCGCCAGGGGCTCATCGCCGCGTGGAAAGAGGGCTTTCGCTTCGTCGCGCGGGAGCCGCTGATGCGCCTGGCCGCCGGTCTCGCGATGCTGGCGCTGCTGACCGAGCAGTTCATGGACTTCACGCTGATGGCCACCGCGCGCGAAGAACTGGGGGACGCCGAAGCGATCAGCGGATTCTTCGGCACGTTCTACGGCGTGACCTCTGCGGTGGGGCTCGTCTTGCTGGCCGGTGTCAGTGGCCGGTTGCTCGCGACGCTCGGCGCGACGCGCTCGCTCCTGGTCACGCCGATCGCGGTCGGCATCGCCGCCGTCTTCGCGGTGGCGATGCCTTCGTTGCTCACAGCGGTGATCCTCCGGGGCGTCGGCCGGGTGCTCAAGCAGTCGATCGCGAGCTCCGCGGCGGAGCAGATGCAGACGCCGCTGCCCAACGTGCGCCGGTCGCAGGCGCGGGCCGCCATCCGTGGTGTGCTGGCGCCGGCCGCTTACGGCGTCTGTGCGATCGGACTGGCGTTCGTGCCCGACCACGTGGACACCCGGTGGCTCGCGCTGCTCGCCGTCGGCACCACCTCGATCACGGCGTTGCTCGTCTTCACCAAGGCGCGCTCCGTCTACCACGACGCGCTCCACCGCGCGGTCGACGAGCGGCGGATCTTGCTGGGTCCAGGAAGGTCGCCGTCCGGCGCGAACCTCGATGCCGACGCGTGCCGTGCGCTCGCGGAGGAGCTGCAGTCGGAAGACGTCGAGCGGGCCGCACTCGCCGCCGAGATGCTCGGGTCCTCGGAAGGAAGCCACGGCGCCGACGCGGTCGTGGCGGCGCTCTCGAGCGGGCTCGAACATCCGGCGGCGGCGGTGCGCCTCGCGGTGGTGCGGGCGCTCGGTCGATTGTCGCCTGCGGTGCTCGAGGCCTCGCTGCGGGAGCGGCTGACGCTCGAGGACGATGTGGACGTGCGGCGTGCGATCGTCGCCACGTTGCGCGCGCTCCCGACCCGCACACAAGAGACGAGCGCGCTCTTCGAACGCATCGCAGACGGGGAGGGCGCCGAAGCGGTGCTCGCCCGCATCGCGACGATCGAGCACACCACCGAGGCCGAGGTGCGGGGGGCTTCGCTGCTGCCTCTGTTGAAGGACCCGTCCAGCTTGAAGGTCGCGCTGAGCGCGCTCGACCTGGGCGCCACCCGCGCGCCGGGCGTGCAGTCGCAGCTCAGTCGGTGGCTCGAGTGCGGCGAGCCGGAGCCGCAGCTCGCGGTCGCGCGCACGGTGGTTCGATTGGGGCTCGCGCCGCTCTTGCCGGACGTGGTGCGCCTGCTCAAGGATCCGCGGACGGCGCCGACCGCGGCCCGCTACCTCGTGACGATCGACTCCGTCACCGAAGGGCCGCGCGCGGGCGAAGAGACCTTGGGCGCGAGTTTGAGCCATCTCGCGCACCGCGCGTCGTCGGCGTCGAAGGACGTCACCGAAGCGATCGTGCTGCGGTTGCTCCAGCACCCGGAGGTCGCGATCCGCCGTCACGCGGTCGAGGCGCTCGGGGTGGCGGTGCGGCGCGGCGAGCGCGATCCACTCGAGGCGCGTGCGGTCGCGCCGCTGATCGGGTCGGACGTCCGCCGCGCGTACCAGCTCTACTCGCTGCTCGGTGGGCTGGCGCACGACGACGGGGTGCCGGACTGGGAGGTCGAGCCGGAGTTCGAGCTGCTCGCGCACGAACTCGATCTGGAGATCGAACGGGCGCGGCGAGACGTGCTCGGGCTGCTCGTGCTCACCGGTCGAAAGAACCTGGTCGGCGCGGTCGAGGTCGGCCGGCGGGTGCGTTCCACAGCGCGCGATGCGCAGGTGGCGGAGCTGCTCGAGCTCGGGCTCGACCGCGAACTCGCACGCACGGTGGTGCCACTCTTCGAACGGCTCACGTTGCGGGAACGGGTGGGGGTCGCGCGCCGACTCGGGGTGCTTGACGAAGAGGCGGTGCAGAGCCCGCTGGACGCCATCGTCGCGCTCGGGGATGCTCACCTCCGCCGCTGCGCTCAGCTCACGTACGGGGTTCGATTCGAACGCCGTTTCCCGGAGATCGCGCAGCGCGACGCCACGATGGTCCCCCTCTACGAACGAATGCGGTTTCTCCGGAGCGTGCCGCTCTTCCGGGAGCTGAGCAGCGACGACGTGCTGCAGCTGGCCGAGAAGGTGGAGCAGGTCGAGCACACCGAAGGCGACGTCGTCTTCCTCGCGGGCGACCCGGGCGAGGATCTGTTCTTCGTGATCCGCGGCCGAGTGGCGATCATGGACGGCGAGGTCGCCCTCGCGGAGATGGGCGAGCGCGAGTTCTTCGGAGAGCTGGCGCTCCTCGACCACCAAGCCCGCAGCGCCGACGCGGTCTGCCGCGAAGACACGTCGTTGCTCCGTCTGCGCGGCGCCGACCTCGAAGAACTCATGGCGCGGCGACCGGCCGCCATGCGCGAGATCGTCCGAGTCCTCGCCCGCCGCCTCCGCACCACCGGCCGCCGCATCGCGGAGTAGGCTGGGGGTTTACCGCTACCACTACCGCTTCCGTTGCCGCTGCCGCTTCCGTTTCCGCATCCGCTGCCGCTTCCGCTTCCGCTTCCGCATCCGCTTCCGCTTCCGCATGTAGCCTCTCCTTCGGATTCGGCTCCCTCTCCTTCGGATTCGGGAACGACCTTGGGGGGTGGGTGGTGCCCGGCGGGTGATCAAGCGTGTCATCTGGCGTGCCAGGCCTCAAGGGTGGCCTGCGGCCCCCAGCCTTCGGAAGGCTGGCTTCGCCCTTGACCCCTGACCCGCCAGACGACGGCGGCCTGCGGCCGCCGGGCAACGTCGCTCGGTCGTCTTCACACTGGGGTCTCCGATGATCGTTCTACGAACTTCTTTTGAACTGGTGCGCTCGCTTCGCGCTCAGGTCCTGCCGGCCGTGCGGAAGCACGACGCTTCGCTCGCTTCGCAGATGCAGCGGGCGGCGCAGAGCGTGGTGTTGAACATCGCGGAGGCTCGGCAGGCGCGAGGGCTGCGTTGCCATGACAAGTTCTCGATTGCCTATGGGGAGTGCAGCGAGCTGAAGGCGGCGATGCAGCTCGCTGAAGTCTTCGGCTACATCGACCTCGACGCGGGGCTGCTTGACCAGTGCGACCACGTGTGCGCGATGCTCTACAAGCTCAGCCGTTGAGGGCGGGGCCGGCGTCCACGCGGGCGCCGGCCGTTCTGCTTTCGCTCCTGCTTCTGCTTCCGCTGCCGCTTCCGCTTCCGCTTCCGCTTCCGATGCCGCTGCCGCTGCCGCTGCCGCTGCCGCTGCCGCTTCCGCTGCCGATGCCGCTGCCGCTGATTCTGATTCTGGTTCTGGTTCTGATTCTGGCTCCGTCGCCACATCGTCCCAGCGCCTGCCGCTCTGCGCCTTCTTGGCAAACGACCGAGCGGCAGGAAGCGGTCCCCGAACGCGTGGCGTTGCGACTTCGATGCACTACTCCGCGCCGCCTCCTCCTGGATACGACGACGGCCACGTCGATCCCCTGCTCGTCGGGTTCGGGGTTTTCATCGCGGTTGCGCTGCTCGTCGGATTCGTCCCGCTCTGGTTCCAGCCCTCCTACACACGCGGAGAGGCGCATTCGACGGTGTGCGACGCGACCACGATTCGTTCGGCGGTCCAGCTCTACCGGTTGGACAAGGACGACTGCCCCACGGTGCCGGACCTGGTCCGAGCCGACGTCATCGACCGCACCTCGCGCATCGTCGACAGTTGGGAGAACCCGTTTCGCATCGAGTGCGAAGGCAACGACATCTTCGTCGTGAGCGCGGGTCCGGACGGAGCGTTCGACACGCGCGACGACCTCGACAACACGTGGGGGAGCCGTTGACGCACTCCATGCAGCGCGGGCAGCCGGTTACTCGTCGTCTTCTTCGTCGACGTATTGATCGCCGCGCTGGTCCATGTGCCACTTCATGGTGAGCGGGATCTTGAGCACCCACTCGTGCACGGTCGGCATCACCGCGCCGCTCATCAGGCCGGAGCCGATGTCGACCAACGAACCGAACGAGACCAGCGCGCGGCCGTCGTGCCAGCGGCGGACTCGAAAGAAGCCCCAGGCGGCGCGGATGTCGTGCGATTCGGACTCGTCGAGTTGGAACATCACGACGTGCTGCGAGTCGTCGAACTGGAAGCGGAGCGCGTAGCCGACCCGCACGATGCCGACGCGGTGGTCGAAGTGGATCACTCGGAAGCCTGGCGACCGGCGGCGTTCGGTGGCGCGGTGCACCGCAGGCAACATGTGGCGGTAGTCGGCCGAGTCGCCGCGAAGAGCGCGCCAAACGGTCTCCGGCGCGCGATCGATGACCTGGTAGCTGGTCCCACCGATGAGCCGCAGGCGTCCGCGCTGCTCGGTGACCGGCCGGGTCACGAGTTCGCCTTCGTCGAGAAGCGCGCGCTCGGCGCGGGTCAGCGCCCGGCTCAGATCGAGCTGTGCCGAGGCGACCTCTGGCGCCGTGGCGCCTCCGCTGAGGCACACAAGTGCCAGCAGCACCACGGAGAATCCTCCGCCTCTCTTGTGCACGTTCCTCGCCACCGTGGGCTCTAGCATCGCCCGAAGCACGGTCGAGCGCATGTCGTGACGGGGATTTGCGGGCATGTGACTGAGACGCACGGGCGGCAATTTCGCTTCAATCTGAAGTCGTCGCAGACAGGGCACACCCCGATCGCGTAAGATCAGCGGGTGGCACCTCGCGTTCGGATCGTCGCCGCTGGCGACACGCACATCGGTCAACGAGAGCACAACGAGGACGCAATCCTCGTGCGTCGTGAGCTCGACCTCTTTTGTCTCGCCGATGGCGCGGGCGGCGAAAACGCGGGCAACGTGGCCAGCAGCATGGCGCTGGCAAGCATCGCGCACCGCTTCGAAGAGACGAAAGACGCCAAAACGCCGACGTTTGACGTGCTCGGAGTGCCGAGTGCCGCCCGGCGTCTGAGTGCCGCGGTTCACCGCGCCAACGCCGACATCGTCCAGCTGGCCCGCGAATCGGACCGGTACCGCGGCATGGGCACGACGGTCGTGGCGACCTTCGTGGAGACCGAGCGGGCGGTGTTGCACCTCGGACACGTGGGGGATTCCCGCTGTTACCGGCTCCGGGGCGACCTGGTGGAGCTGCTGACCCAAGACCACTCCCTGGCCAACGACGTCCTGGAGCTCGCGCCGGAGCTCGACGACGAAAAGGCCCGAAAGCTCCCCACGCGCGTCGTGACCCGGGCGCTCGGCATGGAGCCGACCGTGCGCGTGGCGATGCAGTCCATCGCGCTCGCGCCTGGTGACCGGTACCTGCTCTGTTCGGATGGGTTGACCGATCAGCTCGAAGAAGAGCAGATCGCGGACGCGCTCCGCCAGGACCTGCGACCGGACGCCCAGGTCAAACTGCTGCTCGACATCGCGCACGCGGCGAAGGCGCGCGACAACGTCGCGGTGATCGTGCTCGAGGTGCAGGCGGTGACCGCCGAGGATTGGCCCACACCCAGCCTGCGCGCACGGCCTGAGAGCCGACGCGACGCCGACGCGCCGGAAATCGTGATCATTCGCCGGGCCGAACCCGAAGAGCCCAGCGCGAACGAAGACGAAGACGAAGACGTGGAAGCGGCCGACGCCGATGCGGACAGCGCCGACGCGGACAGCCCCGACGCGGACCGCGCCGACCCAGGGGCCGAGGCCGACGCGGGGGCCGAGGCCGACCGCGACGAGGACGATCCGGTCCTGGAGATCAGCGGCGGGGGATTGAGTTCCAACCCGCCCCCGCCCGATCCTGCCCCCGATCCTGCGCCCGCGCCGGAACGAAGTTCCTTGCCTGACGTGTTCTCTCCGCTCGACGAAGCGCCGACCAGCGAGTTCCCGGCGGTGCATCTGGTGCCCGCCGACCCGACGGCGGCCGAGGGGTTGAAGGTGCTGCTCCACGATCTGCCCGAACCGCGCGGCGAGCGGGATCCGACCATCCGCTTCCGGCGGAAGTGCAAACACTGCGACGCGGTGTTCGACGGTCCGAAGGACGTGTGCCCGTTCTGTTGGAAAGCCGTCTGACCATCCGGGGCGTCTTCGCCCAGGCAGCAACCTCGAGTGCCAGTGTCTTCGAAGGCTCTCCGATCAGCTCGGGTCGTGGCGCCACTGCACGCCGGCGCCCGGCACCACGGCGCAGACCGAACCGGTGCGGAACTCAGCGACGCCGTCGTCTCCACTGAGGGAGACCGCCATGCTCCGGACCTTCGGCATGTGGGTGACGAGCGCGACAACCGAGGATTCCGGCAGCCCATCGAGACACGCCAGTGCCTGCGCGGTGGTGCCGAACTCACTCGCGAGGTGGGGGTGGACCAGCAGCGCTTGGTCGTACCCGACCTCCCGCGCGAGGATCTCCGCGGTCTGCACGGCCCGCACATAGGGACTCATGAACAGATGGGTGAGGGTCGTCTTCTCGGAGACCGCCGCACCCACGCCTTCCATGCGACGCCGACCCGCGGCGGTGAGCCAGCGGTGGGCGTCGCTCGGGGCTGCGTACGTATCGACGGCAGTGCTGTGGCGCACGAGCAAGACCAACACCGCCGGAGCATACGCTATTTTGCCAGCCATCACGGGCCGGGGTCGCTTCTCGAGATTCCGTCAGGCCCTGGTCGCTTGCGAAGACTGGGCTTGCGGAGACTGGGCAAGGAAAGTGGAAGGGCGGCGTCGCCATCGTTGACACGTTCGTCCCCAGGGCGGGACACTCCCGCCGATGTCGCTCTCGCGCGTCCTGTCCGTCGTGGTGCTCGCCGCCACCCTTTCCGCCGCCGCTCCGCAGCAGGCGGGCGCACAGTGCATCGATGAAGCGATTCGCGATGAGCTGAACGCCCGACGCCGCTACCGGGGTGTCCAGGAACGTCTGTTTCGCAAGGCGCTCCGACACGAACTCAGTGTGACCGGCGGCATCTACAGCGCGGACTTGCTCAGCTCGTGGGCGCAGGTGGGCGGTTCGTACACGTTCCACTTCAGCGAGTCCCTCGGCCTGGAGCTCGGGTTCGCGTGGACGCGCGCCCGGTCGGAGCTCGTCCGGATCATCGAGAACGACCGCGGCATCGCGCTCATCCGCATCGAGAACCCGGTGTACCTCTACATGGGGCACCTCAACTGGTCGCTGGCCTACGGCAAGATGCGCTGGTTCGGCGGCACGATCTCCCGGTTCGACTTCTTCTTGGCCGTCGGTGGCGGCGTGACCGACAACCAGACCGCTCGCGGACTCACCTTCAGCGGCGGCTTCGGGTTGAAGCTCTACTTCGGGGAGTGGTTCGCCATCCGCATCGACGTGCGCGACCAGGTGCTCCAGCAGGAGATCCTGGGTGAGTCCGACATCGTGAACAACATCAGCGCCACGCTCGGGTTCTCGATCTTCATGCCGTTCAGGCAATGAGCCCGACCATGACGAGGACGACCAGGAGTTCGAACATGCGCGCAATTCCCAGAACAGCCCTCCCCAAGACGGCACTGCTGGTCGTGATCTCGCTCTCGTTCGTGCTCATCGGCTCCGATGCCGAAGCGCAGCGCCGGCGACGCCGCCGTCCCCGCCCGCAGCCGACCGAGCAGCCGGCGGAGCCGACGCCCACGCCCGAGCCCGAAGCCCCGGAAGCGACCGACCCGGAGGCGCCGCCCGAGAACCCGTTCCAGGGCGAAGCCGGAGAAGGCGCACCGCCGCCCGTCGAGGCGACCCCCGAGCCGAGCCCGGAACCCACCACCGAGCCGGACCTCGGCCCCGAGCTGCCCGACCTCGGACCGCTTCGCGCGGACTTCGCGTCGCTGATGGACGAGTTGGTGCAGGCGCGTTCGCGCATCGCTGTGCTCGGTGCCCAGCTCTTTCAGACCAAGGTCGTGGTGCGGGTGGAGAACCGCGCGTCCGATCAGGTGTTGTCTCGGCTCACGATCCGCATCGATGGCGCGCCGGTGTTTCGCACCGACACCGATCCTGGCCGCGACGGACGTGAAGTGTTCGAAGGCTTCGCCGCCCCGGGCCCGCACGACTTGACGGTGGAGCTCGAGCAGCGCGCGCGCGCCAACGAGAGCTACCGCTACACCCAGACCGACCGGTACCGGTTCCTCGTGACCGAGTCCAAGCTCACCGAGATCACGCTGGTCCTCGACGACGACAGCGACATCGCCGAAGACTTCGAAGACGACGGCGAAGGCGAGTACGACGTCCGCACCCGCCTGCGCATCGCCACGCGCGAACTTCGCACCGGGGCGGCTGCCGAGTGAAGCTTGCGGTCGAGCGCGCTCTCGAGCGCCACAGACCGAAGCGGACGGCGCAGGCACACCGCATGCTCCGTTCTGCGCTGGCGTGTCTACTCTGCCTCGGGTTCGGGGCGACATCGTTCGCACAACAAGACGCTCCGCTCATGTCGGAGCCGCCCGCCGAGGTCACGCCGGCAGAGGCGCCGGTCTCCGATCCTGCCGATCCGAACGCGATCACCCTCGCGGCCTACATGGACGCGCTGGCCGCGCAGCGGCTTCTCGCCGAAGAGACCGGGTCCGACCGCCGCCTTCAAGGGCTCGTGCGTCGCGGCGAAGCGCTCTACTTCGACCACCGCTACGACGCGGCTGCGCTGGTGCTCTACGAAGTGGTGGAGAGCCCCCGGTTCCGCGACTTCTCGGAACTCGACGAGTACGTCAGCGCGGAACTTCTCATCGCAAGCGCGCTGGCCGAACTCGGTTCGCTTCGCTCCGCCGCCCGGTACCTCGAGCGCATCCTGGCGCGCGGTTCGGACCACGCGTACTTCGGACCCGCCTACCGCCGGTTCGTGGATGTCACGCTCCAGAGCGGCGATCTCTCGGCTGGGCTCACGGTGCTCGAGACCGTCGGGGAGGGTTTGCCTGAAGACGCGCTGAACGAACTGCGCTACCTGCGCGGGCGCGCCGCCTACGACGCGGCGAACTATCCGGAGGCCGAAGCGGTGCTCTCGGAGGTGACGCGGCGCAGCCGGTTCTTCGCCAACGCGCAGTACCTCCGCGGCGTCGTCGCCACCCGGCTGCGTCACTACGACGAAGCCGAAGCGCGCTTCTGTTCCATCGCCACCACCGAAGACCAGGACCGGTTCACGTTCTATGTCGACGACCGGTACTTCCAGGTCAAGGACCTCGCCTGGATGGCGCTCGGACGCGTGGCGCACGAAGGGCTGCGTTCGAACGACGCGTTCTACTACTACTTCCAGGTGCCGAACGACTCCGAGCGGGTCGCCGAGGCGCTCTTCGAAGCTGCGTACGCCATGTACGAAGGCGACGACCAGGACACCGCCTACGATCTGCTCGACCAGCTCGAGGCGCGCTTCCCCGCGTCTCCGTTCGTCGACGAAGCGATGCTCTTGCGTGGCTACGTGCACCTCGGACGTTGCGAGTTCGAAGAAGCCAACCAACTCTTCGTCCGCTACGCCGAGCGTTTCCGGCCGCTCGTCGATCAAATCGCCACCATCCTCGCCAGCCCGACCCGCCAGCGCTCGCTCTACGCGGACCTGCTCGCCGAAGACCGCCGCCGCGAACGGGTCCAGCAGCGCCGCGAACGCGAAGGGGTCAGCGAAGACCAGGCGGCCGAAGAAGACCGCGCGTCCCTCTCCACGCTCGAAGGACTTCTGCTCGCGCTGCTTCGCGTCGACCCGCGGTTCTTCGAACTGCACGCCAACGTGCGCACCCTCGACGCCGAGTCCGCCCGTTCCGGCCGCCTGGCGTCCGACCTGCGCGGTCTGGCCACGCGGCTCGGCGGCACCGATCGTCCACGCGCCGCAGCGGAACAAGAACGCTACGAAGAAGAGACGGACGAGCTGCGGCGCGAACTCGAAGCCGGGCGCGACCTGCTCGCCGGCATGGCGCGTCAGCTCGATGTCCTGCGTCGCGCGCCGAACGCGGATCGGTCCGAAGTCACTGCGCTCGAGTCGCGCTTGCAAGAGCTCACCGGCCGGGTCGACGAACTCGGTGGGCAACTCACCCGCGCGATCGCCGCGACCGCCCGCGCCCTCGACGTGGGCGGAGAAGACCCCGCCACCGAAGACGTCCGCCGATTGCTTCGCCGCGATGCGGAGCGCGCCCGCGCGCTGCCGGAGCGGGTTCGGGTGATGCGCGAGCGTCTGGTCGAGTCCGCCAACGAAGCGGCGCTCCGGTCGCTGCGCCGACTGCACGAGCGGCTCGGCGGTTCCCTCCGACGCGCACGCATCGGGCGCATCGATGCGGTGATGGGCAGCAAGCGGCGCATCGAGATTCAGATCGAGAGCCTGGCCGCCGGACGTTTCCCGCCCGAGCTCATCGACCCTCTGCGCATCCAGGGTCTGTTGCGAGACGACGAAGAGTACTGGCCGTTCGAGGGCGAGTACTGGTCCGACGAGTTCGACGAGACGGTCGCGCTCGAGGACGTCGAGGACGACGGGGACGACGAGTGATGCCGGCTGTCGTCCAGAGCCATGGGCGCACCGCGGCCACGTGGGCGGTGGCGCTTGTCGCCGTCGCGCTGATGGGCTCCGTCGCCGACGCACAGCGCGGGCGCGCCGCTTCCACCAAACAGGTGTCGCGGTTTCAGGAGCCGGCCGACGAGCGCAACCTCGCGTCCGACGAAGACGACGCGCTCGCGGACGAAGAGTACGAACAGCCGGTCGAGAACCTGGAAGAGCGGCTGTACCTGCGCGAGCGTCCGGACGCGGTCGGTGTGGCGGCGCGGGACTACCAGAACGAGCGGCTGCAACAGCTCCTCGAAGAACGCGAGCGCTGGGTCGCAGAGCGACGCGCCGAAGCGGTGCGGTTGCTCGAAGAGTTCGTGCGGGTCGAACCGGAGCGGGCCGCGGAGATGCCGGACGCCCTCCTGCGGTTGGCGGAGCTTCTCTGGGAGACCGCGCGGGTCGAGTACCTGCAGACCTTCGCCGCCTGGCAGGAGGTCCCTGAGGCCAACCGCGGTCCGACGCCGACTCCGAACTACCGCCGGCCGCTCGAACTCTACGACCGGATCCTCACCCAGCACCGCGCGTTCGATCGGTACGATCTCGTCCTCTACATGAAGGCGTACGCGCTCGTGGAGCGGGGCGACACGGTCGGTGCGATGGGGCTGTACCGCCGCATCCTCGACGAGTTCCCGCGGAGCCGGTTCGTGCCGGACGCCTACTTCGCGCATGCCGAAGAGCAGTTCGGCGCGGTGCAGTACGCCGCCGCCCTCGAGCAGTACGAACACGTCCTGCAGCACCGAGAGAGTGAGCTCTACGACATCTCGCTCTTCAAGAGTGCGTGGTGCCTCTGGCGCATGGGCCGCACCGACGACGCGGCGCTGCGGTTCCGGCAGGTGCTCGATCTCGGCCGTGGGCGTGGCGATCTCTCGGCGGCTCAGCGCAACCGCCTTCGGGAGCTTCAGAACGAAGCGCTCGACTACCTGATCCAGGTGTTCATCGAAGACGAGTCGAACACCGCGCGGGATGTGTTCGCCTTCCTCGAGGAGATCGGCGGCGAACGCTACGGCCGCCGGGTGCTCGTGCGCCTCAGCGACACCTACATGGGCCAGTCGCGCTACGAGCGCGCGGTTGAAGCGTTCGAGTTGTTGCTCGAGATGGACCCTGGTGCGCGCGAAGCCCCGAAGTGGCAGCGACAGATCGCTTCCAGCTTCGCAGCGGTCGACGACCGCGAAGGCACCATCGCCGCGATGCGGACGTTGGCGGAGACCTACGGCACGGACAGCGACTGGGCCCGCCAGCAGGGCGATCCCGAGCGGGTTCAGCGCGAGGTGGACCGGGCCGAACGCATGATCCGACGCCACGCGATGCGGGTGCACGAGATCGGTCAGCGCGAACGGCAGCAGCCCAAGTTCGAAGAAGCCGCCGAACTCTACGGCATGTACCTCGAGCACTTTGGCGAGACGGAACACGGCTACGAGGTGCAGTTCTACCGAGGCGAGATCCTCTTCCACCGGCTGCAGCGGTACCCGGAGGCTGGCGACTCCTACCTCGCGGCCGCGCGCCGCAACCCGGAAGGCGAGTTCACCCGAGACGCGCTCTACAACGCGATCGGCGCGTTCGAGCGGGTCCGCGAAGAACAGGTCGAGGGCTGCTCCGGCGGGACCCGCCCAGCACCTGCGCCCACACCCACACCCACGCCCACGCCGGTCGCAGACGACGACGACGCCGAGGACGAGGACGAGGACGAGGACGGAGAGCCGGCGGAAGCCGCGCCTTCCGAAGACCCGTGTTCGGGCGAGACGAGCAACGACCGGAAGTTCGGCGAAGCGATCGAGCTCTACGTGCAGCTCTTCCCAGAGGACCCGGACCTTCCAGAGATCCTGTTCCGCCAAGGCCGGCTCTACTACGACCGCCAGATCTACGACCCGGCGGTGCGGCTCTTCGGGCAGCTGCTCGAGCGGTTCCCGGAGAGCGAGTACGCCAACCCGGCCGGTGAGCTCATCCTCGACAGCTTCAACCGCGCGCAGGATTACGGGAACATCGAAACCTGGGCCCGCCGGCTCAAAGACGCGCCCGCGTTCTCGAGCGACGAGAGCCAACGGCGCCTCGACACCTTGATCCTCCAAGCGATGTTCAAGGTCGGTGAGCAGCTGGCCGAGCGTGGCGAGCACGCGGAAGCCGCGACCGCGTACCTGCGAGCGGCCGAGGAGTTCCCCGAGGACGAACGTTCCCGTCAGGCGGTGTACAACGCGGGCCTCGAACGGCAGCGCGCCGGTGATCTCGGCGGCGCCGCGGAAGCGTACGAGCTGCTGATCGACCGATACCCGGGCTCGAGCGAAGGCGCCCTCGGTGCGTGGGCGGGCGCGCAGATGTACGAGTCGATCGCGCAGTTCAGCGACGCCGCGCGCTTCTACGAGTCCTACGGCCGACACTTCCGCGAGGCGGAGAAGGCGCACGAAGCCACCTACAACGCGGTGCTGCTCCGCATGACCGCGAACGACAACGACGAAGCGATCGTCGTCGGCCGCTACTACCTCGAACGGTACCCGCGCCACGAGAACGCGGACGACGTCTACTTCTTCATCGGGCGCGCCCACGAAGGCAACGAGGATTGGTCCGAAGCGGCGGACACCTACCGCGAGTACATTCGCCGGACACGCGACCAGGACCGCAAGGTCGAGGCCCAGACCCGGCTCGCCCAGGTGCTTGCGCGGGGTGGCGACGAACGCGCGTCGGCGGCGGCCCTCGAACAGGCGGTGCGCACCGCACGCCGTCAGCGCCGCAGGCTCACCGGTCCGGGCCTCTACTATGGCGCGCAGGCGCGTTACCTCCAGGGCGATGCGGTCCTGACCGAGTACGCGGGCATCGAGATCGCCGGACCCAGCGAGGGACTTCGGCAGCGCTTGCAGCGCAAGTCGGAGCTGCTGCAGCGCGCGGCGCTCATCTACGCCGACGTGGTCGAGTTCGGCGTGGCTGAGTGGGTCAGCGCTTCGCTCTTCCAGATCGGTCGAAGCTACGAGCTCTTCGCCGAAGCGATGCGCGGCTTCCAGGTGCCCGAAGGGCTCACCGAAGAAGAGGAGCAAGTCTACTTCGACCAGCTCGCGCAGTTCATCGTGCCGATGGAAGAGCGTGCCCTCGAGGCGTTCGAAGGCGGCTACCAGCGCGCGATCGAGCTGCGCATCTTCAACCGCTGGACCGCTCAACTTCGCGAGGCGCTCACGCGGCTCAACGACGTTCAGTACCCGCCGCTTCGCGAACATGGCGGCACCGTGGTCGAAGCGGCCCCGCTGCCTCTGCCGGAGCCGCTCGAAGGTTTGAGCCGTGGGGCCGCGCCCGAAGCGGAGGCCGCGGAATGACGTTCTCCCGCATCCTCGCTTTGAGCGTCTCGCTCTCGCTTCTGCCGCTCGTGGCGTGCGGCGGTGGCAACCAGGGCACGACCCGAACCGAGCTGCCGCCCGCAAACCCGGAGGCGGTGCGGGAGATGGTCGCCGCCGTGCGCCTGATGAAACGTGGCCCGCGCTTCAACCGGCGCGCCCGCAACCGACTTCGCCGCGCGATCGAACTCGACCCGCAGCTGTGGGAAGCGCACTACAACCTCGGGGTGCTGGAGCGTTCTGAAGAGAACCTCGCCGCGGCGAGCGCTGCCTTTGCAGCCGCGCTCGAGATCGATCCCAACGCACCCGAGCCGCTTCTGGCCGCGGCCGAAGTCGCCTACACCCAGGGCGACCGCGGGGCAGCCGCGGACCGGCTGCAGTCGCTCGTGCGGCGGGAAGCCGCGCCACTCGACGCCCGCATCGCGTTGGCGGTCGTCTATCGAGAGAACGAGAACTGGGACGGCGCGCTCGAGCAGGCCCGGGAGGTGCTGGTTCGAGACCCGTCGAACGTGCGCGCCCTCTTGGAGATCGGCCGGGTGTACCGCGCGCGGGAGCAGCACGACGTCGCGCGGCTCGTGCTCGACAAAGCGCTCCTCTTGCTCGACGACGACGCCACGGCACTGCGCGCTCAGGTGCTCAACGAGCGCGGCCTGCTCGAGCTCGATCGCGGCGACACCCAGGCGGCCTTCGAAGCGTTCGAAGGAGCCATCGCCATCCACCCCACCTACAAACCGGCCCGCATGAACATGGGTTCGGTGCTCTTGAACGCCGGTGACTACTCGGGCGCCAGCGAGCAGTACCAGGCGGTGCTGCAGAGCGACGACGGAGATGCCGATGCCCGCGTCGCCAACGGCATCGCGATGCGCGGCCAGGGAGACCACCGCGCTGCCCGCCGCGCCTACGAACGTGTCCTGCGCGACCACCCCGAACATCCGGACGCGCTCTTCAACCTGGGCGTGCTGCGGGCCGAGTTCCTGGACCAGCGACCCCAGTCGCGCGAGCAGTTCCAGGAGTTCTTGCGGGTCGCGCCGAGGCGCCATCCTTCGCGGGAGCGCGCCGAACAGTACCTGCAAGAGATTCCGGCGCCTCGCGCAGCGGGTGGCGGCGGCGGAGGTGGATCGTGAAAAGAATCGTATGGCTCGTCTGTGCGAGTGTGGTCGGCAGCGGTGTGCTCGCCTGGTACGTGCCGCACTCGAGTGCGCAGGAACCAGGGGCGCGGGACGAAGCAGCGGCCCCGTCGAACGAGTCGGACTCCGAAGACATCGAAGAGGTCGACGCGGAGACCGGTGAAGTCGAAGAGGGCGGCGGCAACAAGGTGAAGGTGTTCCGCTTCAGCGGCCTCGACATCTCGGGCCGCCTGAAGTCCCCGCAGCTGCTCTATTTCCTCAACCGGCTGCGCGCCGAGTTCGACCGACCGAAGTTGCCGCACCGCTCGTTCATCCCGGAGCTCGTCAGAAGCACCGAAGACGAAGAGATGCGCAAAGAAGAGTAGGGCAGATCGCCGAACGGGCGAGCCAAGCGAAACCGAGTGCTTGCGGGCCGCCGCTCGTTCCTTCTCTCGTCGTTCTCTGGTACCAGGACCGTGCGTGGCGGTTTGCCGCGCCATCGCCACTCGGCGTACGACCTGCGAAGGACCACCACGATGACCAAGCCGACCCTCTACGGATTCCCTCAGAGCAGCTACGTCTGGACCGCCCGCGCCGCGCTGGCCATCAAGGGCATCGAGTACGACTTCAAGCCGATCGCGCCCGGCGAACACAAGACGCCGGAGTTCCTCGGCCGCCACCCCTACGGCAAGGTGCCTGCGCTCGCGAACCCCGACCTCTTCGAGACCTCGGCCATCGTGCGCTGGGCCGACGCGGCGGGCAGTGGCCCCGCGCTCTTTCCGAAGGACCCGCTCGCCGCCGCACACGTCGAGCAATGGATCAGCGTGCACAGCAGCTACATCTACAAGCAGGTCGTGCTCGACTGGGCGTTCAAGTACATCTTCGCCAAGGGCGAGCCGGACATGGCCGCCATCGAAGCCGCCCGTCCTCCGATCGCCCATTCACTCGCCGCCCTCGCGGAGGGCATGTCGGGCACCTACCTGGTGGGAGACGCAATCTCGGCCGCCGACCTGTTCATCGGTCCGATGTTGTTCGTGCTCTCCAACTTCGACGACGGCAAAGCCCTGCTGGGCGCGCAACCGAAGTGCCAGGCCTTGGTCGGTGCGTTGGCGAAGAACGCCGGATTCATGTCTGGCGCTCCGCCCCGCCCGTCCTGAGACCGGCGCCGGAGGATTGGGGCGGTACGGTCGTGTCAGGGCTCCCCGCAACGACCATTCCGCCCCGGCTGCCTCGTCGAATCTTCCTTCGAGGCGACACGCGGCTTTGATGGCTTCTCGCGGCCAAGGCCCGGATCCGCGCTGAGGGACGACGCGGGTTCGACCAGAGTCTCCAACGGTATGGGAGCTGCATAGTGGTTCCCATCATGCATTCATCTCAGGCTCTATTCTCCAGGGCCGCCTCCGGCTTCCTTGTCCTATTCCTCGTCACCGCGTGTGACTCCACGACGGAGACGCCCGACGGCGGGGACGCCGCGTCCAGCGCAGACGGGGGCGATGCCGCCATGTTGGACGGTGCCCGCGCTGACGCGCCAGGCGCCGACGCACCGGGCGTCGACGCGCCACGGCGCGACGCACCCGGCTCGGTCACCGACCCGGTGGACCTCGGCAGCGCGGCGGACTTCGTGATCCTCGCCAAGAGCGGCATCTCCACCGTGCCGACCTCGGCGATCACCGGTGACCTCGGGATCAGCCCCGCCGCCGCGACGTTCATCACGGGTTTCTCCCTGACCGCAGATGCTACGAACGTGTTCTCCACCGCTCCGCAGGTCACCGGACGCGTCTACGCCTCCGACTACGCGGCGCCGACACCCTCCAACATGACCACGGCAATCGGGGACATGGAGCTCGCGTTCACGAACGCAGCCGGCCGCGCCCCAGACGTCACCGAACTCGGGGCCGGATCCATCGGCGGCATGACCCTCGAACCGGGCGTCTACGCCTGGGGAACGGGCCTCTTGATTCCGACCAACATCACGCTCGAGGGCAACGCGACCGACGTGTGGATCTTCCAGATCTCGGGCGACCTCACGATGAGCAGCGGCGCGCGGGTCACCCTCGCGGGCGGCGCCTCGGCGAGCAACATCTTCTGGCAGGTCGCAGGGGGCGTGGAGATGGGCACCACCTCGCATTGCGAGGGCACCATCCTGAGCATGACCGCGGTCTCGCTCCGGACTGGAGCCACCGTCAACGGCCGCATCCTCGCCCAGACGGCCGTCGACATCGACGGCAGCACCCTCGTCGCCCCGTAGGGAGCCAAAGGCGACCTACCCCCTGCCCTTGCCCTTGCCCTTGCCCTTGCCCTCACGTGTCCCGTGCGCCCTTGCCCCTGCCCTTGCCCTCGTGTGGGTGCCCGTGCCCGCGCCCGCGCCCGCGCGTGCAGGCGCGGGCTCCGAGTTCCCCAAGCCGCCGAAGATGGCGTAGCATCCAAGGAAGTTCGGCGCGTCGCGCTCGAACTGGGGCCCGGTCGGTTCGAAACTCGAACCCATCGGAACCCAACCGGATTTCCACGGTCTGAGAATCATGGCTGCAGTCACCGCCTCCGAACGTCCCCTTCGCGTCGCCTACCTCTGGAACCAAGCGATCCAGCAGGACGACCTTCTGCTCACACCGGCCTCGGTGGTGCTGGGCCAGACCTTCCCGCTCCCCGACGACATGCCGGATGCGGTGGTGCTGGTCCCCAAAGGCAACGGCTACACGCTGCAGACCGGAGGGCTCGGGGGCGCCGTGTGGATCGGTGGTCAGAAGCGCTTGCTGAGTCAGCTCAGCGGACCGGTGGATCTCGGACCCGACGACTACGGCGTCGTGACCGCGGGTCCCGTCACCGTCTTCTTCCAGCACGTCAAAGGCGCGGCGCCGCCGCCCCGGCAGCTCGCCGACATCGACATGGGCCTGCTCTTCGCGATTCTGCTCGCGATGTTGCTCGTGGGCGCGCTCGGTTTCATCGCGTGGCAGGACTTCGAACGCCGCGGCACCGTGGATCCCTTCGAGCTCGACGCGGATCTGGTCGCGCAGTTCATGGTCACGCCACCGCCCGAGGATCTCTTCGAGCAGTTCCAACCCGAACAAGGCACCGAGACCGAAGACCCCGGCCTGCGCGGTCGCGAGGAGACCGGCGGCGAACGTCACGAAGGCGAAGAAGGCCGGGTCGGACACGAGGACTCGAACCAAGAAGACACCGAGGTCGCCGGCGAGGTGACCGACCGCATCGCGACCAAGGTGCGCGCGATGGGTCTGCTTGGCGCCCTCGACGGAGGCGGCGAAGGCAACGCGATCGCGGCCGCGCTCGATGTGCCGTCGATCAGCGACATTCTCGGCGGCACCGGCGGCGCAGTCACCGTGGCGGGCCGTGGCTCACGCGGCGCGGGTCTGCTCGGCGTCGGCATGGGTGGTGGCGGCGACGGTCCGGGTTCGCTCTTCGGTGCGGGCAACGTCGGCACCGGCATCGGCAATGGCATGGGCGGCGGCGTCGGGCGCGGCATGGGCGGCATCGGCGCCCGCGGTCGCAAGGCCCGCGAAGTCACCATCTCGGTCATGCGCGGTGCACCGCGGGTCAACGGCTACCTCAGCGCCGAGCAGATCAACCGCGTGGTCCGCGCCAACCAGGCCGCCGTTCGGTACTGCTACGAAGTCGAGGTCCAGCGGCAACCGAACCTGCGCGGCCGCATCGAGATCAACTGGCGCATCAACCTCCAGGGCGCCGTGACCAGCGCTCGGGTGGCGCGTTCGTCTATGAGCAACGCCCGCGTGGAAGGCTGCATCGTGCGGCAGGTCCGCAACTGGCGTTTCCCGCGCCCGGACGGCGGAGAGGTGACCGTCACCTACCCGTTCATCTTCGGCGTCCAGGGCGGGTAGAGGGTGTCTTCAAAGCCCGGCGAAGCCGGGCTCACGTGCTCGTGCTCGTGCACGTACTCCTAGCAGGTCGCTGAAAAGCGACCTGCTCCCTTGCCGTTGCCGTTGCCCTTGCCCTTGCCCGCGTCGTGGACGCCGTGTGTTTCGCGACGGCGAGGCGCGAATCGGAGCGCGATGCCCAGCGGACGAAGCCGCCGGGCATCGGTCGGTGCTACGCGGCGCAGCGCGCGACGCGTAGGAGGTTGTATGCGGCGCCGGCCAGGTAGGCGGCGAACTGTGTCTTGCGTCTGCCTCGATACCGCGTGCGCCTGAGTCCCCCGACGCTCTTGAGCCATCCGAAGATCGTCTCGA